>NZ_CP116009.1:2977474-4466211 GCF_027941915.1 Ramlibacter tataouinensis
CTCCGCGACGCTGCTGGAGACCAGGTGCACGATGGCGTTGACCTGGGCGTCGTCGATCGCCCGCCCGCGGTGCAGCGTCAGCACCACGGAGGCGCTGGGCTTCTTCTGGTCGCGCACGAACAGGGCCGGCTTGGGCAGCGCCAGGTGCACCCGCGCCGATTCGACCGCCGAGATGGCGTTGATGGAGCGGGCCAGCTCGCCTTCCAGCGCCCGCTGGTAGTTGATCTGCTCGGCGAACTGGCTGGTGCCGAACTTCTGGTTGTCCATCAGCTCGAAGCCCACCGCGCCGCCCTTGGGCAGGCCTTGCGAGGCCAGCCGCAGCCGCACCTCGGCCACCTTGCCGGCCGGCACCATGAGCGCCGTGCCGCCCTCGGCGAAGCGGTAGGGCACGTTCATCTGCTGCAGCGCGGTCATGATGGCGCCGCCGTCGCGGTCGGACACGTTGCCGTACAGGACCCGGAAGTCGGGGGCGCGGCTCCACAGCCACAGCGCCGCCAGCGCGGCGACGGCCAGCGCGGCGGCCACCATCAGCGGCAGCCGCGGGTTGGCGCGCAGCTGCGCAAGCAGGCTGGGCGGCGGGGACGGCACGGACGCCTCGGCCAAGGCAGCGTTGTTCATGATGCCGTGGCAAACACAAAGGACATGCGACGGGGTTCCGGTTGGATGGCGGGGCCGCGGGCCGCGGCCGGGAAGACGTGGCGTGAAGGCGGCGTGACGGAATTTTCGGCTCGGGGCCGCAGGGCCTATCGCGCGAACAGCCTCGCGTTTTGCCGTCTTTTCGCGGGGCCTGGGCGGCGGGCCCGCTGATAGCCTTGCCGGCCTTGTCCATCGAGGAGCGGCATGTCCATCTCTCCCATCGAATCCGTGCTGCAGCAGATCCGCGCGCTGTCCGCGGCCGCCGCCGGCGATCTGCCCGCCGCGCCCGCACCCGGCGGCGGCTTCGCCCAGGAGCTGGCGCGCTCGCTGGACCGAATCAGTGGCGCGCAGCAGCAGGCCCAGGCACAGGCGCGGGCCTTCGAGCTGGGCGTGCCCGGCGTCGCGCTGAACGACGTGATGGTCGACCTGCAGAAGGCCAACATCGGCTTCCAGACGGCGCTGCAGGTGCGCAACCGCCTGGTGGCGGCCTACCAGGAAGTCATGAACATCCCGGCTTAGGCGCTTTCCCTAAGCCATTGCTCTTCAAAATGCCGGGGGGCGGCCGATAGCCAGGAGAGCGATGGCTTGTTGATGACACCCGGTCAGGCAGGTCCAGCGTTACGGCGAACCCGCCGGTCCCCTTAGCCACACAGGAGTCGAACATGGCGTCAGTCATCAACACCAACTCGCTTTCGCTGCTCACGCAGAACAACCTGAACAAGTCCCAGGCCTCGCTGAACACGGCGATCCAGCGCCTGTCGTCCGGCCTGCGCATCAACAGCGCCAAGGACGACGCCGCCGGCCAGGCCATCGCCAACCGCTTCACGGCCAACATCCGCGGCCTGCAGCAGGCCCAGCGCAACGCCAACGACGGCATTTCGATGGCGCAGACCACGGAAGGCGCGCTCAGCGAGATCAACGCCAACCTGCAGCGCATCCGCGAGCTGACGGTGCAGGCCAACAACGCCACCAACTCCGGCGCCGACAAGAGCTCGATCCAGGCTGAAATCAACCAGCGCATGGCCGAGATCAAGCGCACCACCGAGCAGACCGACTTCAACGGCACCAAGGTGCTGAACGCGAACCAGTCGCTGAGCATCCAGGTGGGCGCCAAGGACGGTGAAACCATCAAGATCGACCTGAAGCGGATGGACCTGGAGGGCCTGGGCCTGAGCGGATTCAACGTCGACGGCCAGGGCAGCGTGGACAATGCGGCGGCCAAGGGCGACGACCTGTTCCTGGCGGGCTTCAGCAAGGCCGGTGCGGCCAACGCCAACGGTTCCTACACCTGGTCCAAGACCGTCGACACCGACAACGTGGCGGCGAGCGCCGCCAGCGTGCTGTCCAAGATGGCGAACGGCGACACCGCGACCTTCGCCGGCACGAACAACGCCTACGGGGCGGCGGCTGCCGGCAACGCCTACGTGTACGACGCCGCCAGCGGCAACTTCTCGTACGATGTCGCCGACGTGAGCGCCGCCAGCGCGGCGGCCGTCCTGACGCCCGGCGCCGGGGAGGCCGCGCGTGCCGCCAAGATCGAGATCGGCGGCACCGCCATGGACGTGCTGATCGCCAACAGCGGCGACATCACGACCGCCGACGGCAAGGCGCTCTTCATCGACGGCTCGGGCAACCTGACCGAAACCACTTCGGGCGCCAACAGCACCTACGCCAAGGCCACCGTCGCCAACCTGACCACGCTGATGGACAGCGATGCCGGCACGACCTCGATCCTGGCGGCCGACGGCCTCACCAACCTGGTCGTCGGCCCGGCCGACGACATCGGCGTCGCCATCGCCAGCGCGAAGATCACGCTGGCCGACGGCTCGACCCTGACCGGCAACGGCGGCGTGGTGGCCAACGGCATCGACGTCGTCGGCGCCAAGATGAGCGCGCAGCAGCTGCTCAACGCCGAAGCCGCCGACGCGGTCAACGACCTGACCTTCAGTGTCGCCGTGAACACGGCCGGCGTGAGCGCGGCGACCGCGGTGACGGTGAGCACCGCCGCCGGCGCGACGACCGTCAAGGCCGGCGCCGACACCATCCGCGCCGACGGTTCCGCCGGCAACGCCGGCGAGCTGACGATCGACCTGCAGTACTCGACGACCACCGATTACTTCGAGCAGACCAACGGCAACGTGACCGACGGCTTCGGCGCCCGGGTCTACCAGGAAACCGAAAGCAAGAAGTTCACGACCGACGAGAAGACCCTGTCGGCCGCCACGGCCAACCCGCTCGACGTGCTGGACAAGGCGCTGTCGATCGTGGACAACCTGCGCAGCGACCTCGGTGCGGTGCAGAACCGGTTCGACTCGGTGATCTCCAACCTGGGCACCACCGTCACCAACCTGTCCTCCTCGCGCTCGCGCATCGAGGACGCGGACTACGCGACGGAAGTGTCCAACATGACCCGCGCCAACATCCTGCAGCAGGCCGGCACCTCGGTGCTGGCGCAGGCCAACCAGACCACGCAGGGCGTGCTGTCCCTGCTGCGCTAAGCAGCGCCCGGCGAGGACCCGCCCGGGTCCTTGCCGCTCCGCTTGCAGGCGGCGCCCGCCGCCTGCGCTATGCCCTCCCGCTTCGGCTTCGAGGCGGGAGCGCATAGCGACTGTGAGAGCACCTGCCATGAGCCTTCCTCCGACTTCCGTGCTGCCCGCGGCCGCGAATCGCGACGTCGCGGCCGACCGGCCTGCCGCCCCCGCCGCCCGGCCCGAGCCCGGCGTGCGTGCCAGCGCGGCCAACGACGCCGACGCCGGCGACCGCCGGGCGGCCTTGGCGGTCGAGGAGGTGCGCGGCAGCCTGAGCATCGACGGCGTGAGCGTGCAGTTCGAGCTCGACCGCGAGCTCAACGAGATGGTGGTGAAGGTGATCGATCCCGCGACCGGCGAGCTGATCCGGCAGATGCCGTCCGAGGAGGCCATCCGGGTCGCCACGGTCATGGGCCGCCTGCGCGGCCTGCTCGTGGAACGCACCGCCTGAAACGGCCGCAGAAGGAGACGTTTTCCATGGCTTCCATCTCCAGCCTCGGCGTCGGCGCCAACCTCGACCTCAATGGCCTGCTCGAGCAGCTGGCCGCCGCGGAGCGCGCGCCGGTCGTCGCCCTGCAGCGGCAGCAGATCAGCTACACGGCCAAGCTCACCGCCTACAGCCGCCTGCAGGGTGCGCTGGGCACGCTGCAGGCCGCCGCGTCCAAGCTGAGCGATCCCAGGCTGTTCGAGGGCGTGAAGGCGGGCTCCAGCGCTGCGGACGTGCTCACGGCCGCCGGTTCGGCCCATGCCGTCCCCGGCGTCTACAGCGCCAGCGTCAGCCAGCTTGCGCAGGCGCAGTCCCTGGTGTCCGGCGGCCGCCCCTCCTCGACCACCGCCGCGGTCGGCGCCGGCACGGTCAGCATCAGCTGGGGCACGATCGCCGGCGGCGCGTTCGATGCCGCCTCGGGCCGGTACACCGGCGCCGGCTTCGCCGAGGACGCGGAGCGCGAAGCCGTCAGCATCGCCATCGCCGCCGGCACCACGCTGGAGGGCATCCGAGACGCCATCAACGCCAAGGCCGACGCGGGCATCACCGCCAGCATCGTCAACGACGGCAGCGCCTCGCCCCACCGCCTGGTGCTCACCTCGACCCGCACCGGCGAGAACGCGAGCCTCAGGATCTCCGTGAGCGGCGACGACGCCTTGCAGGACCTGCTGGCGCACGATCCGGCGGGAATCCAGAACCTGCGGCAGACCGCGGCGGCCCAGGACGCCAAGCTCACCGTCAACGGCATCGCCGTGACCAGCCAGAGCAACACCGTGGCCGAGGCGATCCAGGGCGTGACGCTCAACCTGCTGAAGACCGGCGCCAGCCAGGTCAACCTGCAGCGCGACACCGGCTCGGTGGGCAGCGCCATCGCCGAATTCGTCAACGCCTACAACGGGCTGCAGGCGACGGCCAGGCAGCTGACGGCGTACAACGCGGAAACCCGCAGTGCCGCGCCGCTGGTGGGCGACGGCACGCTGCGGCTGATCCAGACCAGCCTGCGCAGCGCGCTCAACACGCCCCAGGCCGGCAGCCTGCAGACGCTGTCGAGGATCGGGATCGCCTTCCAGAAGGACGGCACGCTGCAGATCGATTCGGCCAAGCTCACCGAGGCGCTCGGCTCCAACCTGGCGGGCGTCGCCGAGCTGTTCTCCACCCGCAACCCCGGCGGCGGCTACGGCCAGCAGCTGGCCCATCTGGTGGAGGGGTTCAGCAAGACCGACGGCACCCTGGACGTGGCCACCGCCGGCGTGAAGACCTCGCTCAAGCGCCTGGACGAGCGCATCGTGGATGCCGAGGAGCGCGTTGCCGCGACCGTGGCCCGTTACCGCGGCCAGTTCACCCAGCTCGACCTGATGATGAGCCGCATGGCGTCGACCAGCGCCTACCTCACGCAGCAGTTCGCCAACCTGAACCTGGGCGGTAGCGGCAAGAAGTAGGAGCCAGGACGAACACCATGTACACCTCCCAGGGTTTTGCCGGCGGCGCCGGCGCCTACGCCCGCGTGGGCGCGGAAAGCGGCGCCATGGCCGCATCGCCCCACCAGCTGATCGCCATGCTGTTCGACGGCGCCGCGGCCGCCATCCAGATGGCGCGCCTGCAGATGGCGCGGCGCGAGACCGCCGCCAAGGGCAAGTCCATCTCGAAGGCCATCAACATCATCGACAACGGGCTCAAGGCCAGCCTGGACCCGCAGGCGGCCGGGCCCGACGGAGCGGCGCTGGTGGCCGACCTGTCGGCCCTGTACGACTACATCAACCAGCGGCTGCTGTACGCCAACCTGCGCAACGACCCCGGGCTCCTCGACGAGGCGGGGCGGCTGCTGGAGAACATCGCTTCCGCCTGGCGCGCGATCGCCCCGACCGCGGCGGGCCGGCCATGAACCCGGCGGGCACGTGCACGGGCGAAGTGATGTCCTGCTACCGCCGGCTGGCCGAACTCACCCGCCAGATGCTCGGCCATGCGCGGCGCGAGGAGTGGGGCTCGCTGCCTGCGCTGGAGGAGCAGTGCAGCGCGCTGGTGCGCCTGCTGCAGCAGCTCGAGCCGGTCGCCCAGCTGGACGCCGCGCAGCGGCAGGAAAAGCTCGGCCTGCTGCGCGGCATCCACAGCGATCGGAACGAGGTGCGCGCCAAGGTGGGGCCGCAGCTGCTGCACCTGCGCGACGCGGTGCAGGGCCTGCAGCGCCAGCAACTGCTGCGCTCCTACGGCCTGTAAGCGACGTGATCCCGGTGCTGACTCCCAACGAGGCCGTGGCGCAGGCGCGACTGGCGCAGCACCTGGCGGAGCTGCTGCAGCGCCGGGCGGCCGCCATTGGCGAGCCGCCGCCGGCCCGGGCGGTCGATGCCGCGTCCCTCGATCCGCGCCTGCCTTCGCGCCACGCGATGGACGGCCTGGCGCAGTCCGGCAGCGCCGGCCCGGCCTCCGGGGGGCCGGGCCGCTCCGCCGTGCCGCCAGCCGATCCGACGCCGGCGCTGAGCGCGGCCGCGCGCGCGCTGGCCGCGCTGCTGTATCGCAGCGGGAGTGACACGGTGCCGCCGGTGCGCGCAGTCGCACCCCTGTGGCTCGCCGCCGGGCCGCCGGCAGGCCCCGTGCTGGCGCAGGCGCTGGAGAGCGCTGCGCGCGAGAGCGGCCTGTTCTACGAATCGCACCTCCAGGAGGTTGCAGGCGGCACGCGCGCGCTGGCGCAGCTGCGGCTCGAACCCCAGGCCGCGCTGGCGCCGGCCGACCCGGCGGCGGCAGGGCCGGTGCTGCATCCGGCAACGGTCGACCTGGTGCGCCAGCAACTGGAGCTGATCGAGTCGGGCATCTTCCGCTGGCGCGGCGAGGCCTGGCCGGGCGCGCCGCTGGAATGGGACATCCGCGACGAGCGCGGGCAGGACGACGGGCCGCCGGGCGAAGCGTCCCGCGCATGGAGCACCCGGGTGCGGCTGGTGCTGCCCGCGCTTGGCGCCGTGGAGGCCCGCCTGGAGCTGGACAAGGCGGGTGGGTTGCAGCTGGGCCTTGCGGCGCGGCAGGAGGCCTCCGCTTGCCTGCAGGAGCACCGAGCCGGGCTGCTCCTGCGCCTGCAGGCGGCTGGCACGACCGTGCTCGCCTGCGACATCGGAGCCACGCCGTGACGCCGCGGACGCAGGCCGTGGCGCTGTCCTACGCCGACAAGGGCAGCGCGCCCAAGGTGGTGGCGAAGGGTTACGGGGCGACCGCGGAAGCCATCGTCCAGAGCGCCCGTGACAGCGGTGTCTATGTGCATGGCTCGGTGGAGCTGGTGCAACTGCTGATGGGCGTCGAGCTCGACCGCCACATCCCGCCGGCCCTTTACGTTGCCGTCGCCGAACTGCTGGTCTGGCTGTACGAGACCGATTGCGCCGCAGCCTCGGCCAGCTCATCCGTGGGAAAGCCCCAAATACCTTAGGCGATTGGATTAGCGGTCCCGCCGGTCTTACTTACGCGTGAAATCTTCTAGCAAAGATACTTACTGGAACTTACCAAAAGACAGGATTGGTTGCTTTGTTTAGGCGCCGTCCAAAGTATAGAAATGACGGAGCAGTACCCATGAGTTGGATGACCGCTGGGGCGACCCCGGGCAACCAGGCCCGGCCCGCGGAGGCGGATATCGCGACCGACATCCGCGACGTGAACCTCGCCTACCTCCTGCTCGCGCAGCGCCTGGCGCGTGAGGATCGCGCCACCGCCATGGTCCGCCTGGGGCTGCGAGGCGAGATGGTCGACCTGGTTGCCAGCCTGTCGCTGGCGCAGGTGGTGAAGCTGGCCGGTTCAAGTTTCCTGCTGTGCCGCTTTCGAGTGGGGGACGATGCCGGCCTGCGCGCGATGACCGAGGACAGGAAGGAGTCGCCCCTGAAGCAGGCCCACGCGTCCATCCTCCTGTCGAGCCAGCAGTTGGAAGCCGCGTTGTGACCCGCGTCGCCGCCGCCTGTGCTGCGGGTACTGCCGTGGCCGCCAAGAGCGTCGCCGCCGAAGCGCGCCAGATCCAGCTGGCCATCGAGCTGATCCAGCTGGGCGCGCGCCTGCAGTTCCTGGAGGCCGAGACCGGCCTGAGCCGCGACAGGCTCATTCGCCTCTACAAGGAGATTCGCGGCGTGTCGCCCCCCAAGGGGTTACTGCCGTTTTCCACCGACTGGTTCATGACCTGGATGGCGAACATCCACTCGTCGATCTTCTACAACATCTACCGCTTCATGGTGACGCATGGCGGCTGCGGCAGCATCGACGCGCTGATCAAGAGCTACCGGCTCTACCAGGAGCAGATCGAACAGCAGGGCGGCGAGCAGGTGCTGGACTTCACCCGCGCCTGGCTGCTGGTGCGCTACTTTCGCAGCGACATGCTGCAGCTGAGCACCTGCGGCAGCTGCCGCGGGCTGTTCGTCGCGCATGCGCACGATCCCCGGCGCGGCTACGTCTGTGTCCTGTGCCGGCCACCTTCGCGCGCCGGCAAGACGCGCAAGGCCGTGGCGGCGACCTCGATCGCCGCCACGACCCTGGAGACCCCGCTGTTGGGCCCTGCAGCCTGATGCGCGGATCGGGCCGGGGTCCGGCCCCGGCGTCCGAAAGGAAACGACCTTGCTTGTACTGATTGGCTACGTGGTGGTTCTGGGTTCCGTCTTCGGCGGATATGCGCTCATGGGCGGTCACTTCGGCGCCCTGTACCAGCCGCTGGAGCTGCTGATGATCGGCGGCGCCGCCTTCGGCGCATTCCTTGCCGGCAACAACCGCAAGACGATCCTTGCCACCGTGAAGGAGCTGCTGCGGGTGCTGCGCTCGTCGCGCCACAACAAGGCCCTGTACATGGACCTGCTCGCGCTGCTGTTCCTGCTGCTGGCCAAGGGCCGCAAGGACGGGATGCTGGCGCTGGAGAGCGAAATCGAGAACCCGGCCAACAGCGCTTTGTTCCAGCAGTACCCGCGCATCCAGGACGAGCCGGGCGTGGTCGATTTCCTGTGCGACTACCTGCGCGTGATCATCAGCGGCAATGCCAACCCCTTCGAGGTGGAGGCGCTGATGGATCACGAGATCGAGACCTACCGGCACGAAGCCTCGGTGCCGGCCCAGGCGCTCGCCCGGGTGGGCGACGCGCTGCCGGCGCTGGGCATCGTGGCCGCCGTCCTGGGCGTGGTGAACGCGCTCGCCTCGGCCGACCAGCCGCCGTCGGTGATGGGCCAGATGATCGCGCACGCGATGGTCGGCACCTTCCTCGGCGTGCTGCTGGCGTATGGCTTCATCACTCCGCTGTCGTCCCTGATCGAGCAGAAGCTCGCCGAGTCGGCCAAGATGTACGAGGCCATCAAGGTCACGCTGCTGGCCAGCCTCAACGGCTACGCGCCGCAGCTGGCGGTGGAGTTCGGCCGCAAGGTGCTCTATTCCACCGAGCGGCCTTCCTTCGGCGAGCTGGACGCCCACGTGCGCGAGGTGAAGGCGCGCTGAGCCGGGGTCGCAGATGAGCACGAAACCAGACGGCCACCGCATCGTCGTCCGGCGCAGGCCCGCCAGCGGCCACGCCGCCGCGCACGGCGGCTCCTGGAAGATCGCGTATGCCGACTTCATGACCGCCATGATGGCGTTCTTCCTCGTCATGTGGCTCCTGCTGATCTCGCCCAAGGAGCAGCTCGAGGGCATCGCCGAACACTTCAGGATGCCGCTGAAGACCGCCGTCAACGGCGGCCCCCGGAGCAGCGCCAGCAGCACCGTCATCCCGGGTGGCGGCCGCAATCCCCAGCATGTCGAGGGCGAGGTGAGCCGGGGGCACGAGGCCGAAGCCGAAGCCGAAGCCGACGGTCGGCGCCTGGCCGACCTCAAGGAGCGGCTGGAGGGCGTCATCGACAACAGCCCGGAGCTGCAGCAGCTGCGGCCGCAACTGCTGATCGATCTCACGCCCGAGGGCCTTCGCATCCAGATCGTCGACACGCGCAACCGGCCGATGTTCGAGCTCTCCAGCGCCCGGGTGCTGCCGCACATGCAACTGATCCTGCAGCAGATCGCGCCCGTCATCGACGGCCTGCCGAACAAGATCACCGTGGCCGGCCACACCGACGCAACCCTCTATGCCGGCGGCGCCAGGAACTACGGCAACTGGGAGCTCTCCGCCGACCGCGCCAATGCCTCGCGCCGCGAACTGGTGACCGGAGGCCTGCGCGACGGCCGCGTGTTGCGGGTCACCGGACTGGCCGCCAGCGTGCCGCTGGACAAGACGAATCCAGCCGCCGCGATGAACCGCCGCGTCAGCATCGTGGTGCTCAACCGGGAGGCGCAGCGGCGCATCGAGCGCGAGGTGCTGGGCGAGGGCGGGCTGGCCCGCAGGGCGCCCGCCGCCGAGCCTCGGGGGGCTCTGCCTCCGCTCGAGCCCGCCCCGCCTGCCAAGCTGCTCGCCGGCATCTGAGCCCGCGGGCGAACCCTCCCTTTCCACGCGTACCGGCATCGAGCGAACATGGACGTCACCTCCTTCTATCAAGCCTTCTTCGAGGAAGCCGACGAACTCCTGTCCGAGATGGAGCTGCTGCTGATGAACCTGGACCTGGCGGCGCCGGGGAGCGAGGACCTCAACGCGATCTTCCGCGCGGCCCATTCGATCAAGGGCGGCGCCGCGACCTTCGGCTTCGCCGCGCTGACGGACACCACCCACCTGCTGGAGAACATCCTGGACCGGGCGCGGCAGCGCCAACTGACCCTGCGAACCGACATGATCGACACCTTCCTGAAGACAAAGGATGCCCTGAAGGAGCAGATCGGCGCCTACCGCGAAGGCGCCGAACCCGATGCCGAGGCGGTGGCGCACATCTGCGCCACCTTGCGCGACCTGGCGCTCGAGGCGCAGGGCGGCAGTGCCCCCGCGGCCGCGCCGGCGCAGTCGATGCCGGTCGAGCCGGCCGAGCCGGGCCCGAGCGGCCGCTTGCGCGTGCGCCTGTCCCGGCTTGCACCCGGCGAGGACGAGCTGTTGCGCGAGGAGATGTCCAACCTGGGCACCATCGTGGCCGAAACGCGCACCGACGACGGGCTGACCTTCTCGCTGGAGACCAGCTGCAGTGCCGAGGACATCGTGGCGGTGTGCTGCTTCGTGATCGACGCCGACCAGATCGAGGTGGCGGGCGAGCAGCCCGCGCCGACGCCCGCGCCCGCACCGCCCGCCGGGCCCATGGCCGCGCCCGTGGCCGCGGTCGGGCCGGCGGCCAGCTCGCCGGCCCCGGCCCCCGTGAAGGAATCGGGTTCGCTGCGCGTGGACGTGCACAAGGTCGACCAGCTGATCAACCAGGTGGGCGAGCTGGTGATCACCCAATCCATGCTCACGCAGACGGCCAGCCTGCTCGATCCGGTGCTGCACGACCGGCTCCTGAGCGGCATCGCCCAGCTCGAGCGCAACGCGCGGGATCTGCAGGAATCGGTGATGTCGGTGCGGATGATGCCGATGGACTATGTGTTCAGCCGCTTCCCGCGCCTGATCCGTGATCTCTCGGCGAAGCTGGGAAAGCAGGTGGAACTCGTCACGTTCGGCAAGGAGACCGAGCTCGACAAGGGATTGATCGAGCGCGTGGTCGATCCGCTGACGCACCTGGTCCGCAACAGCCTGGACCACGGCATCGAGTTGCCCGCGGAGCGCGTGGCCGCCGGCAAGGACCGGGTCGGCCGGCTGCGCCTGGCCGCCCAGCACCAGGGAGGCAACATCGTCATCGAGGTCGGTGACGACGGTGGCGGTCTGTCCCGCGAGCGCATCCTCGCCAAGGCGGCGCAGCAGGGCCTGGCGGTGAGCGACGCGATGAGCGACGACGAGGTCTGGCAACTGATCTTCGCCCCTGGTTTCTCGACCGCGGACCAGATCACGGACGTTTCCGGCCGCGGCGTGGGCATGGACGTGGTCAGGCGCAACATCGAGGACATGGGCGGTCACGTCCATGTCAGCTCCAGGCGCGGCGTCGGCACGACCACGCGCATCGTGCTGCCGCTGACCCTGGCCATCCTCAACGGCATGTCGGTCAAGGTGGGCGACGAGGTCTACATCCTGCCCCTGAGCTACGTGATCGAGTCGCTGCAGCCCGACCCCGAGCACATCCACGTGATCCGCCAGGGCGAGCACGTGATGCAGGTGCGCGGCGAGTACCTGCCGCTGGTGGCGCTGCGCCAGGTCTTCCAGGTCCCCGGCAGCCAGCCGGAGCTCACCCGCTGCATCGTGATGATCGTGGAGGTCGCGGACGCCCGCTTCGCGCTGATCGTGGATCACCTCGTGGGACAGCACCAGGTGGTGGTGAAGAACCTGGAGACCAACTACCGCAAGGTCCCCGGCATCTCCGGCGCGACCATCCTCGGCGATGGCAGCGTCGCGCTGATCGTCGACGTTCCCGCCCTGCGATCGCTGGCGGGCCGCCGACCGGTGCACGTACCGCAAGCGCTGGCCGCCTGAGCTTCAAACGGATCGCTGCAGTCCACGGCCAGCTGGCCGGGCTCGACGGGTCCTCCAGCAGCGGCCGCACAAGCCTGCACTCATGAACATTTTCGAAACCTCGTCCCTTGCTGAAGATCGCTGCCATGGCCACCAAAAGTAACCTGCCCCCGCCCGTGACGTCGAGGTCTTCGGGCGACTCGTTGGAGATGCTGAGCCGATACGCTTCCTCGCAGGGGCTGGCAATAAGCGGGACTTGGTTCAGGTGGGAGCTCGCTGGAAACGCATGTGACGCACGCAACTGCCTGCGCGCTCTGCGGTACCTGGGCTTGCCAGCTGTGCTGCGGCATGGCTCGATGAAAGAGTTCCTTGCGCTCGACCAGCCGAGCCTGGCAGAAATGAAGGATCTGCGAATGGCATTGGTCGAGCCCGGCCAAGGGCGGGTACGGGTCTGGCGGGAGGGCAGCGGCAGCCTTCAAGTCTGGACGCTCGAGCGTTTCCGACAGGCCTGGAGCGGCGCCTGGATCCTGATCGAGGATCCGAAGACCGAGGCGGATTGCACAAAACCCGCCAGGCAGTCGCACAGGTCACGAGCGCTGGTCATGCATTGAGGCCGGCGGCCAGGCATCGGGGTGGGACATCCTGCCGTCGGCAACCGTTGCGGCGCGTGACGGTCATCGCGATGGAGGCGGCAAGCCGCCTGGTGCAAGCCGAGAGAAGCTGCGGCGTTAGCGGTTTGTGATTGACTTGCGCCCTGAGATGTTGCCGTTCCCCGCATGGGGGGTACAGACAGAAAGGATTTCGTTGCGATCCCCGCGCACTACGGAGGGGGTAACCATAGCCGGGACGCGGCCGATGCTGGAGCGACCGCCCGTTCCAGGGAGCCGGTGGCACGGCGCCGGCTCCTGCTATACTCGCTGGCTTCGCGGCTGTAGCTCAGTTGGATAGAGTACTTGGCTACGAACCAAGGGGTCGTGGGTTCGAATCCTGCCAGCCGCGCCAAATTCGTTAGCGAATTAAGGGGTTACGTCTCACAAGGGCGTAACCCCTTTTCATTGGGCGGGGCCTGCCGGCGACCGCCCGCCCAGCTGTGTCGAGACTCGGCGGATCAGCTTGCCGGCGTGCCCAGCGGCCGCTCCGGCCTTCAGGAGCTGCAAGCTCCGGTTCCACCGTGTTGGCAGGCGTCGTGATCCTCTCCAGCGCCTCATGGATCTCGTGGATCGGCGCCTCATTGTCGTGATCCGGGAAGTTGCCACGGCAAATGCCAGAGGACGTCCCGGCTGGAATGGGCCCCTGAATGACATGACCGATTCCGCAGGACCGATTGAAGCGAGATCGGCAGTCTCTCGAATGACCGGCGGCAGGCCCCTGGTCGGCTGACTGCGAGAGCTCGTTCCCTGCACGCAGCGGCCCGGAAAGACCTTGTTCTACTCGCGGCTTTTTGCCCGGCCGCCCCATGACCGACTCCCACGGACGTTCCCGGCTGCACGCTGGCCGCATCCTCTCGACCCTTGCCGCCTGCCTGTCCCTGGCAATGGCCATGGCCGGATGCGGCGGGAGCGACACCGTGCCGACGAGGGACGCCCGCAGCCCCGCCGGCGCACCTGCGCCGGCCCCCGCGGCGCCGACCATTACGGCGGTCCCGCCGGGCATCGGCTCCACCAGCGGCGGTGACACCGTCACCCTCACGGGCGCAGGCCTGAGCGGCGCGACGGCGGTGCGCTTGGGCACCAGCCTCGCCACCGGCATCACGGTGGTCAGCGACACCCAGCTGACCCTGACCGCCCCGCCGCACAGTGCTGGCATGGTGGACGTGAGCGTCATGACCGCGCACGGCATCGGCACGATGGCTGGCGCGTTCAGCTACCGGATGGCCGGCCTGATCTTCACCCTGACCGGCACCGGGGCCGCGCTGGGGGCTCGAGCGGCGATGGCGGCCCGCCGCTCGCCGCTGCGATCGACGGGCCCACCGGCCTGGCATTCAATGCCGCCGGCAACCTGCTGATCAGCACGGAAAACGGCCGCGTCCGCGCGATCGCGGCGCGTACCCAGACGCGCTACAAGGTGGCGATGACGGACGGCAAGATCTACACCGTCGCCGGCGGCGGCAGCAGCATGCCGGGAGACGGGGGCCCTGCCGCGAGCGCGCTGATGGATCCGCTCTATGGCGTGGCCGTCGATGGCACCGGACAGGTGCTGGTGAACGAATTCTTCCAGCACCGGGTGCGCACGATCACGCCCTGACGAGGCATCCATGCCCAGGCTCGCGTCAGCGCAGGTCGAGGTCAGCATGGGAGAGGGCTGTATTGCCGTCGAGTAGCCGGCCTCCTACGCGATCACCGCCAGCCGGCTGACACAGCCGTCATGCAGCGGCTCTCTACAGTGGCGCTGCCGATGCAAACTTTTCTTACGCCGTGTAAGTGCAGCAGGCCCGCTGGAGCCCGGGCGGCGCGTGCGCCACGCTGCGCGCGTGGCGGCCGCCCTGGAGGCGGGCGGTGATCGAGCTGCTCTCGCGCGCCGAAGCCGCCGTGAGGCGGGTGCGCGCGCTCCAGCCGGCCCGGCCGCCAGCAGGCCAGCCGCTCACGCCCGGGCAACTCGCCATGCTGCATGCGGCGACGCTGCTGCCGGCCGACGAGCCGCAGCGGCTGGCGGAGTTGCGCGACGTTTCCCTCCTCGACACCGAGGCCGACGAGGAGTACGACAGCCTGGTCCAGCTGGCCGCGGCCGTCTGCGGCACGCCGATGGCGGCGCTGACGTTCGTCGATGCCACGCGCCAGTGGTACAGGGCCCGCGTCGGCATCCCGGTGGCGGATGCCCCGAGGGAGGCCGGCTTCTGCGCCCGCGCCATCCTGGTCGAGGACACGCTGCTCGAGGTGCCGGATGCGGCGGCGGCCTCGTGGTTCGATCCCTTCCTGCACGGGCCGGCGTCGCGGCCGGTGCGCTTCTATGCCGGGGTGCCGCTGCGCACGCGCGAGGGCAGCGCGATCGGCACCCTGTGCGTCATGGACGAGGTGGCCCGGCACCTGACGGTGTCGCAGCGGCAGGCGCTGGAGCGCCTGGGCCGCGCCCTGTGCTCGCAGCTCGGCCTGCGCCGCCAGCTGCGGCGGGCCACCCAGACCGACCGGCTGACCGGCCTGCCCAACTGGCTGCACTTCGAGTCGCAGTTCGAATCGGCGCATCCGCGCGAGGGGGTGGTCTGCTTCGTGCGGCTGAAGGCGCTCAGCCAGATCAGCACCGCCCACGGCTTCCGGGTCGCGGATGCGCTGGTGCAGCAGGCCGCGACCCGGTTGCGCGCCCTCGCCGAGGAAGGGGCTTTCGTCGGGCGCATCAAGCGTGGGCTGTTCCTGCTGTTCTTTCCCGACATGGCGCCGGCCGCCTTCACGAGCCTGCAGGCGCCCCGGCTCGCGGCCCAGCTGCAGGCGCCGTACACGGTCAACGAGCTGACCCTGGTGTGCCCGCTGCACCTGGGCTTCGCGGCGTACCCGCGCGACGGCGCCACGCTGGACGAGGTCGTCAACGCGGCCGACAACGCCCTGCAGCTGGCGATCGAGCGCGACGAGCCGGCGGCCTTCTTCGACCGCCACGTCGACACCGCCGCCAGCACCCACTACCGGCTGGAACCGCAGCTTCGCGCTGCCCTGGCGCGGGACGAGTTCGTCAACTACTACCAGCCCAAGGTCGAGGTGGCGAGCGGACGCATCGTCGGCGTGGAGGCGCTGATCCGCTGGATCCACCCCCAGCGTGGGCTGGTGCCGCCGGCCGAATTCGTGCCGGCGCTGGAGGCCACGGGTCTGATCCGCGAGGTCGGCCGCCACGTCCTGCAGCGCGCGGCGGCCGACTGGCAGCGCTGGCACGACGCCGGCTTGCCGGCCCCACGCATCGCCATCAACGTCGCGGCGGCCCAGTTGCGCGACGGCGAGTTCATCGGGGACCTGCAAGCCGCGCTGGCGCGGGTCGGCGGGCAGGCCGCGGCTCTGGGCATCGAGGTGACCGAGAGCGTGCTGATCCGCAACATGGAGCGGGCCACGGCCGTGCTCAGCCAGGTGAGGGCGATGGGGCTGCCGGTGGCGATCGACGACTTCGGCACCGGCTACTCCTCGCTGGCCTACATCGTGACGCTGCCGGTCGACGAGGTGAAGATCGACCGCTCCTTCGTCGCCCGGATCGCCACCGACGCGGCCTACCGCGGGCTGGTGGGCACCTGCGTCGGCCTGGCGCGCAACCTCAGCCTGCGGGTGGTGGCCGAAGGGGTGGAGAACGAGGCCCAGGCCCGGGAGCTGCTGGCGCTCAAGTGCGACCAGGCCCAGGGCTACCTGTACAGCCCGCCGGTGCCGGCCGGCGACATCGTCGGCATGCTGGCCCACCGTGCGCTGCCCGCCTGAGCCGCGGCAGCAGGGGTCCGGGGCGTGGTCGGCAGTAGGACTGAGCCTACCGGATTGGCCCGCGCAGCCGTCTTAACATGGCCCTTGCCCGCAGCACCTGCAGTTTCCCGTTGCGACACTGATCCATGCCCTTGACCGAACCGACGCTGGACGACAGCGTGGTGCCCATGCTGGAGCGCGCCGCATGCATCGGCGTGTGGCGGCTGCGGCTGGACGGCGGCGAGCTGTACTGGTCGGACCAGCTGGCCGCCATCCATGGCCAGCCGGCCGGCTACGCGCCGCCGGCGCAGGAGGCCTGCCGCCACTACGCGGCGGGCTTCCAGCCGCGCATGGAGGCGTTGCTCGAGGCCTGCTCGACCGAGGGCACGCCGTTCGACGAGGAAGCGCAGATCGCGCTGCCCGACGGGCGCCGATCCTGGGTGCGCTCGCTGGGCGAGGCCCTGCGCGACGGCGAAGGCCGCATCGTCGCGGTGCAGGGCGCGGTGCAGGAGATCGCCCCGCGCGGGCTGCGGCCGGGCACGCTGCTGCGCATGGGCGCCGCGCTGGCCAGCGGCGATGCCTTCGTCACCGTCGATGCCAACGGGCAGTACAGCTACCTCAACGAGCAGGCCGAGCGCCTGCTGGGGGCGGCCAGCCCGCAGCTGCTCGGCCGCCGGTTCTGGAACTCGTTCCAGAAGACGGTCCGCCTGCGCCTGGAAGAGCAGTTCCGCAGCGCCTGCTCGCGCGGCGTCAGGCTGGAATTCGAGGAGCTCGATGCGCGCCTGGCGCAGTGGTTCGAGGTGCGCGGCTTCCCGTTCGCCGACGGCATGGCGCTGCACCTGCGCGATGTCACCAGCCGCCGCAAGGCGCAGCAGCAACTGCGCCTGCTGGAAGGCAGCATCGCGCGCCTGAACGACATCGTCATCATCACCGAGGCCGGACCCTTCAGCGAACCCGGCCCGCGCATCGTGTTCGTCAACGACGCCTTCGAGCGGCGCACCGGCTACATGCGCGAGGAGGTGATCGGCCGCTCGCCCCGGCTGCTGCAGGGGCCCAACACGCCGCGCCCGGCACTGGACCGCATCCGCGCCGCGATGGAGGAATGGCGTCCGGCCCGGGTGGACCTGGTGAACTACAAGAAGAACGGCGAGCCGTTCTGGGTCGACCTGGACGTCTCGCCGGTGTGGGACAAGGAGCGCAAGCTCACCCATTGGGTGGCGGTCGGCCGCGACGTCACCGAGCGCAAGCTGGCCGAGGAGAAGATCCAGCACCTGGCCTTCTACGACCCGCTGACCAAGCTGCCCAACCGGCAGCTGCTGATGGACCGGCTCCATGCCGCGCTCAACGACCCGGCGCGGCCGCGCGAAGGCGCGCTGATGTTCATCGACCTCGACAACTTCAAGGTCCTCAACGACACGCTGGGCCACCAGAAGGGTGACCTGCTGCTGCAGCTGGTGGCCGAGCGCCTGCGCGCCTGCGTGGCCAAGGGCGACACGGTGGCGCGGCTGGGCGGCGACGAGTTCGTGATCCTGCTGGAAAACCGCGGCGACAAGCCGATGGACCCGGCCACAGGCGCGCACGCGGTGGCCGACCGGATCCTGGCCGCGCTGGGCGAACCCTACGTGCTGCCCGGGTACCTGCACCACAGCACCTGCAGCATCGGCGTGACCCTGTTCAGCCGCAGCGACCGCACCGTCAGCGAGCTGCTCAAGCAGGCCGACCTGGCGATGTACCAGGCCAAGAGCTCGGGCCGCAACGCGGTGTGCTTCTTCGACCCCGAGATGCAGGCGGTGGTCAGCGCCAACGCGGCACTGGCGGCCGACATGCGGCAGGCCTGGCGCGAGAACCAGTTCCACATCGAGTACCAGCCGCAGGTGGATGTCGAGGGCCGCATGATCGGCGTCGAGGCGCTGCTGCGCTGGCACCACCCGCTGCGCGGCGTGGTGCCGCCCGAGCAGTTCATTTCCGCCGCGGAGGAGACCTCGCTGATCATCCCGATCGGGCGCTGGGTGCTGGACCAGGCCTGCGCCCAGATCGCGCAGTGGGAGCAGCGGCCCGGACGCGCGCACCTGAGCATCGCCGTCAACGTCAGCGTGCGGCAGTTCCGCCACCCCGAGTTCGTCGATGAGGTGATGCAGGCCATCGGGCAGTCGGGCATCCAGCCGCACAAGCTCAAGCTGGAGCTGACCGAAAGCCTGCTGGCCGACGGCATCGAGGTGACCGTCGCCAAGATGGGCAGCCTCAAGGAGATGGGCGTGGCCCTGTCGCTGGACGACTTCGGCATCGGCTACTCGTCGCTCTCCTACCTCAAGCGGCTGCCGCTGGACCAGCTCAAGATCGACCGCGAGTTCGTCAAGGACATCCTGACCGACGCCAACGACGCAGCCATCGCCCGCACCGTGATCGGGCTGGCCCACAGCCTGGACCTGGACGTGATCGCCGAAGGGGTGGAGACGCCGGAGCAGCGCGACTTCCTGGCCCGGCAGGGCTGCCTGTCCTACCAGGGCTACCTGTACTCGCGCCCGCTTCCGATCGAGGCGCTGGAAGTCTTCATGGACCGGCTCTCGACGCCGGAAGCCGAGCCCGCCTGAGGTGCGGCGGGCGCCAGGCGCCTCAGAGCGGCGCGATCTGCAGCGGCGTGGTGGCGACCATGCGCGGCACGCGCATGACGATCTGGTCCTGCGTGCGGAACAGCTCGACGCCTTCGGCCAGCGCCAGCGCCTGCACGTCGGCCCACTCCAGCGCCCGGTAGTTGGGCTCGGAAGCGATGGCGTCCCGCATCAGGCCGCCGTCGTCGGAGCGCGGCGCGCAGCGGACGGTGAGCACGGCAAAGCCGGGTGACAGCTCGGCCGACACCGACAGTGCGGCGGGACCGTCGGCCGCATCGGCCAGAGTCAGCAGCGAAGCGGCAACCAGGTGGCGCAAGGCCACGCGCGAGGCCTCGAAGTCGGTATCCGGCACCTCGTTGGCCAGGGTGCAGCCGCGGAAGTTGAAGCCGCTGCGCAGCAGCCCCACGCACTCGTCCACGCCGTCGCGCAGGCGCACGCTCTCGTCCTCCGAGGGGGCGATCCAGGCGGCCACCTTCAGGCAGGTCATCACGGCGTCGCGCGCAAGCCGGTTGACCTTGGACACGCTGCGCTCGAGCTCGGCGGGCTCCGGCATGCCCTTGTCGAGCCGGGCGTTGAGGACCTCGGCCATCATGGCCACCGCCTGCAGGTTGACCACCATGTCGTGCTTGAGCGCGGGCGCCAGCCGCCGCAGCACGCCGTAGCGCGCGGCCTCGGCGCCGGTGCGCGGGACGCGGCGGCCGGATTGCGGCGCCGCCGCCGCGGAGGTGGGCGGGTGGATGGCGACGCTCATGTGCCCAGCCTTCGCGCCGCGCGCGCCAGCATCGGTGTTGCTGCCTGATTCATCGGCACCGATTGTTGGCAGCGGGGCCGTTTTCCCCCGTCAGGAGAAGACCGTGGCGACTGTAGGAGAGAGCCTGCGTTGCGTTTGCCGCGCGAGGAGCGGGCTATCCTACGCGGCATGAGCAAGGCGTTCACGCGCGAGAGCGAAGCCGCCGACGTCGACGACGACGAAGCACTGCCCCCGTTGCCGCCGGGCGGTCGCAACTACATCACCCCGCAGGGTTATGCGCGCCTGCGGGCGGAGCTGCTGCAGCTGATCGACGACGAGCGGCCCAAGGTGGTGGAGGTCGTGCACTGGGCGGCCGGCAACGGCGACCGCTCCGAGAACGGCGACTACCTGTATGGCAAGAAGCGCCTGCGCGAGATCGACCGCCGCATCCGCTTCCTCACCCGGCGCCTGGAGATCGCCGAAGTCACCGACCCCTCGCTGCACCACGGCGGCACCCAGGTCTTCTTCGGCGCCACCGTGACCTACGCCGAGCCGTCCGGCGCCGAGCGCACGGTCACCATCCTGGGCATCGACGAGGCCGACAGCGCCCAGGGGCAGGTGAGCTGGATCTCGCCGATCGCCCGCGCGCTGCTCAAGGCGCACGAAGGCGACGTGGTCCGGCTGGTGACGCCGGCGGGCGCGCAGGAGATCGAGGTGCTGGAGGTGCGCTACGCGGCGCCGCAGTCAGGCGCCTGACTGCCCGGCGCGCATGCGCTGCGCGCGCATCACCGAGGGCGTGCGCTTGAGCGTGCGCATCACCGCATCCAGGTGCGCGCGGTCGCGCACCGCCACCAGGAACCGCAGGTCGGTGGCGTCCTGGTCGCGCTGGTCGTCCATGTCCACGTGGGTGATGTCGGCTTCCACGCTGGCCAGCGCGGAAGCCACCCGCGCCAGGGCCCCCTTGCCGTTGGCCACGGTGACCAGGATCGCGGTCTCGAACGGCCGCACCGGCTCGTCGGACCAGTCGACCCCGATGAAGCGCTCGGCGTCCTTGTGCTGCAGCCGGCGCGCCACCGCGCAGTCCTCCAGGTGCACCACCAGCCCCTCGCCGCGGCCCAGGTAGCCGACGATGGCGTCGCCCGGAACCGGTCGGCAGCAGGCGGCGAACTGCACCGAGGCGTTCTCGCTGCCGTCGAGCACGACGCTGCCCTGCGAGACGTTCTCGTGCGCCGTGTAGCGCTCGCGCGTGATCAGCAGCGTGTCGGGCCGCTGGCCCAGCTCGCCCATCAGCGTCATCAGGCGCTTGGCCACGATGCCGGCGATGCGCTTGCCCAGGCCCAGGTCGGTCAGCAGCTCGGCCCGGCTCTTGCTGCCGGTGAAGCGCAGCAGCTTGTCCCAGATCGGGCGGTGCTCGTCGTCGTCGGCCGGCAGGCGTTCGATGCCCTCGGCGCGCAGCGCCTGGGTGAGCAGCTTCTCGCCCAGCTCCTGCGACTCGACCTGGGCCAGCGACTTCAGGTGGTGGCGGATCTTCGAGCGCGCACGGCCGGTGCGCACGAACCCCAGCCAGGCCGGGTTGGGCGTGGAGAACGGCGCCGTCACCACCTCCACCACGTCGCCGTTGTTCAGCTCGGTGCGCAGCGGCACCTGCAGGCCGTTGATCTTGGCGGCCACCGTGTGGTCGCCCACGTCGCTGTGGATGGCGTAGGCGAAGTCGACCACCGTGGCACCGCGCGGCATGGCCAGGATCTGGCTCTTGGGCGTGAACACATAGACCGCATCGGGGAACAGGTCGATCTTGACGTGGTCCCAGAACTCGGCGGCATCGCGGGTCTCGTGCTGGATGTCCAGCAGCGACTGCAGCCACTTGGTGCCCAGCCGGTCGGAGCCGTCGCCGTCCGGGTGGCTGGCCTTGTACAGCCAGTGGGCGGCCACGCCCGACTCGGCCACCACGTGCATGCCCTCGGTGCGCATCTGGAACTCCACGTTCACGCCCGAGGGACCGACCAGCGTCGTGTGCAGCGACTGGTAGCCGTTGACCTTGGGGATGGCGATGTGGTCCTTGAAGCGGCCCGGCACCGGCTTGTACATCTGGTGCAGGATGCCCAGGGCCGTGTAGCAGTCGGTCACCGTGGGCACGATGACGCGGAAGCCGTAGATGTCGGTCACCTGCGCGAACGACAGGTGCTTCTCGTCCATCTTGCGGTAGATCGAGTAGATGGTCTTCTCGCGCCCGGCGATGCGCACCTGCATGCCGGCCTGCTCGAACGCCGATTCGACCTCGCGCTGCACCTTCTGGATCAGGTCGCGCCGCCGGCTGCGGGCCTTGGCCACGGCCTTGTCCAGCACGCCATGGCGCCACGGCATCAGGTAGCGGAAGGCCAGCTCCTGCAGCTCGCGGTAGGTCAGGTTCAGGCCCAGCCGGTGGGCGATGGGCGCGTAGATGTCCAGCGTCTCGCGCGAGATGCGGCCCCACTTCTCGCGCGGCACGTCTTCCAGCGTGCGCATGTTGTGGGTGCGGTCGGCCAGCTTGATCAGGATGACGCGCACGTCGCGCGCCATGGCCAGCAGCATCTTGCGGAAGGACTCGGCCTGGCTTTCCTCGCGGGTGTCGAACTGCAGCTTGTCGAGCTTGGTCAGGCCGTCCACCAGCTCGGCGACCGGCATGCCGAAGCGCTCCACCAGTTCGGGCTTGGTGACGCCGCAGTCCTCGATCGAATCGTGCAGCAGCGCCGCCATCAGCGCCTGGACATCGAGCTTCCACTCGGCGCACTTGGCCGCCACCGCGATCGGGTGGGTGATGTACGGTTCGCCGCTGGCGCGGATCTGCCCCAGGTGGGCTTCGTCGGCGAAGCGATAGGCCTGGCGGACCTGCTCGACGTCGGCGGGCTCGAGGTAGTCGAGCCGCGCCATCAGCGCCGCGAAACTGGCGGCCGCTGCGTTGGCGGCTGCGGGGCTGGGCAGCGCCGCCCCGGCGCGCTGGCCTTTGCCGGCGGAGGGGAGCACGGCACTCATGCCTCAAATGTAGCGTGAGCGTGCGCTCGCTGCGGCAGGGAAATGAGAAAGGCACCGCCGGGGCGGTGCCTATTGGTGAGGCAGGGACCGAAACGGCCCTGCTTGTGCAGCGGAATCCCCGCCGGCGCGGGGATGCCCGGACTACGCTGCGCTTAGCCGGGCACCTTCTTCAGCATCTCCAGGCCGACCTTGCCGTCGGCGATCTCGCGCAGGGCAGTGACGCCGGGCTTGTTCTTGCTCTCGATCTTGGGCGCGTGGCCCTGGCTCAGCATGCGGGCGCGGTAGGTGGCGGCCAGCACGAGCTGGAAGCGGTTGGGGATCTTTTCCAGACAGTCTTCGACGGTGATGCGGGCCATGGTCTCTCGCGTGTCAGGGGATGTTGAGGGCCTTGAAGGTCTCGGCCCGGGCCCGGCGCTGGGCGGAATACTTCAGCCGCTGGGCGTGAACGATGGCTTTGAGGTCGAACAGCGCTCGTTCGAAAAGCTCATTGATTATAACGAAGTCGAATTCCGGGGCCTTGGCCATCTCCTCGGCCGCATTGCGCAGCCGCAGCTCGATGGTCTCGGCCGAATCCTCGCCGCGCCGCTCCAGCCGCGAGCGCAGCTCCTCCCAGCTCGGGGGCAGCACGAACACCAGCACCGCGTTGGCGAAGATGCGCTTGATCTGCAGGGCGCCCTGGAAGTCGATCTCCAGGATCACGTCGGCGCCCAGGGCGATGCGCTCCTCGATCGCCTTCTTGGAGGTGCCGTAGCGGCGCCCGTGGACGAACGCCCACTCGACGAAGGTGCCGGCCAGCACCATCGCGTCGAACTCCTGCTCGGAGACGAAGTAGTACTCGCGGCCGTGCTTTTCCTGCCCGCGCGGCGCGCGCGTGGTGTGCGAAACCGAGGGCTGGACCTGCGAATCGAGCTCCAGCAGGGCCTTGACCAGGCTGGACTTGCCGGCGCCGCTGGGGGCGGCGACGACGAACAGGTTGCCGGGGTAGTCCATGGTGGTTACTGCTTCACTCGATGTTCTGCACCTGCTCGCGCATCTGCTCGATCAGGACCTTCATGTCCACCGAGATGCGCGTCAGCTCCAGCGCGGCCGACTTGGAGCCCAGCGTATTGGCCTCCCGGTGCAGCTCCTGGATCAGGAAATCCAGCCGCTTGCCGATCTCGCCGCCCTTGGTGACCAGGCGCTCGATCTCGTCCAGGTGGGCGGCCAGCCGGGTGAGTTCCTCGGCCACGTCGATGCGGATGGCGAACGCGGTCGCCTCCGTCAGGGCGCGGTCCTGGGCGGCTTCCGGCGAGGCCGTGCCTTCGGCCAGGCCCATGGCCTCGTTCCAGCGTTCCAGGAAGCGGGCGCGCTGCTGCTCCACCAGCTGCGGCACCAGCGGGCGGGCCTGCTCGGCCAGCCCGCGCAGCTGCGCCAGGTGGCCCAGGAGCATGGCGGCCAGGCGGGCGCCTTCGCGCTCCCGTGCGGCCAGCAGGTCGTCGAGCGCCTGCTTCGCCAGCGCCTGCAGGGCCGGGCCGGGGTCGGCGTGCGGCGCGTCCTCGCCGGCGCCCAGGCGCAGCACGTCGGCCACGCTCAGCGCCCGCGCATCGGGCAGCCAGGTGCGCACCGTGTCCTGCAGCGCGGCCAGCCGCTGCAGCAGGCGGGCGGTCGGCTCGCGCACGGCATCGGCCTGGGTCGATTCGAGGCCGGCGCGCAGCTCCACCTTGCCGCGCTTGAGGCGGCCCTGCAGCAGCTCGCGCAACGCCGGTTCGTGCTGGCGCAGGTCTTCGGACAGGCGCAGCGACAGGTCGAGGAAGCGGCTGTTGACCGACCGGATCTCGAGCCCGAGGCGGCCTTGTGCCGACGCCTTGGCGTCGGGGGCGGTCGCGCCCGCGGCCAGGCTGTGCTGCCCGCTTGCGTAACCGGTCATGCTGTAAACTGGCATCGACTCTCTGGGGTGTTGCGGGATAGCGAGGATAACGGGGCCGCGCCGGCGGCCCTAGACTGGAAATTATGTCAAAGGTCAAGCCGGCGCCCCTGCCGCCGGATACGGTCATCGGGGGCTATCGCGTGGTGCGCAAGCTCTCCGCCGGCGGCTTTGGCGTCGTCTACCTCGCTGTCGACAGCGAGGGCCAGCAGGTCGCCATCAAGGAATACCTCCCGGCCTCGCTGGCCACCCGCGCCCCGGGCGAGCTGCTGCCCCAGGTGCAGCCCGAGAAGCTGTCGCTGTACCGCCTGGGCCTCAAGAGCTTCTTCGAGGAAGGCCGCTCGCTGGCGCAGATCTCGCACGCCTCGGTGGTCAGCGTGCTGAACTTCTTCCGCGAGAACGAGACCGTCTACATGGTGATGAACTACCTGGAGGGCGCGACCCTGCAGGACTTCATCATCACCGCGCGCGAGCTGAAGAAGCAGAAGGTGTTCCGCGAGTCCACCATCCGCTCGCTGTTCGACGAGATCCTGCGCGGCCTGCGCATCGTGCACCAGCACAAGATGCTGCACCTGGACATCAAGCCGGCCAACATCTTCATCACCGACGACAACAAGGCGGTGATGATCGACTTCGGCGCCGCCCGCGAGGTGCTGTCCAAGGAAGGCAACTTCATCCGGCCGATGTACACGCCCGGCTTCGCCGCGCCCGAGATGTACCGGCGCGATTCGTCGATGGGCCCGTGGACCGACATCTACGCCATCGGCGCCTGCATCTACGCCTGCATGCAGGGCTACCCGCCCAACGACGCGCCGCAGCGGCTCGAGAAGGACCGCCTGGCGCTGGCCTTGTCGCGCCTGCGCGGCGTCTACTCCGACAACCTGATCGAGGTGGTGGAATGGTGCATGTCGCTCGACCCGCTGTCCCGCCCGCAGTCGGTGTTCGCGCTGCAGAAGGAACTGAGCCGCGAGGGCGAGCGGCGCTACACCAAGCTGACGGTGGGCGAGAAGGTGCGCCTGCAGTTCGACAACATGGTGGCGGACTCGAAGAAGGGCTTGCGCCGCGCCACCGGCGCGGCCAGGCTGAAGTGACCTCCGCGCGGGCCAGGCCATGAAGTTCTCCGTCTTCCAGATCAGCCGCAAGGGCGGGCGCGAGAAGAACGAGGACCGCATGGGCTACTGCTACACCCGCGGGTCGGGCCTGTTCGTGCTGGCCGACGGCATGGGCGGACACCCCGAGGGCGAGGTGGCCGCGCAACTGGCGCTGCAGACCATCTCGGCGCTGTACCAGAAGGAAGCGCGGCCCACCGTGCGCGACCCGGAGGAGTTCCTCTCCGGCGCGCTGATGGCCGCCCACCACCAGATCATCCGCTACGCCAGCGAGAAGGGCATGCTCGACACGCCGCGCACCACCCTGGTGGCGGCGCTGCTGCAGGGCACCTCGGCGAGCTGGGTGCATTGCGGCGATTCGCGCCTGTACGTGGTGCGCGAAGGCGAGCTGCTCACGCGCACGCGCGACCACTCGTACATGGAGCAGCACAGCTCCGGCGTGATCAAGCTCGAGCGCGTCAACCGCAACATCCTGTTCACCTGCCTGGGCTCGCCCACCAAGCCGGTGTTCGACGTCACCGGGCCGGTGGTGCTGCAGCAGGGCGACAAGATCCTGCTGTGCTCCGACGGGCTGTGGAGCTCGGTGCCCGACGCCGACATCGTGCGCCAGCTCAGCACCCGGACGGTGTCGGAGGCGGCCCCCGAGCTGGTGGAACTGGCGCTGCGCAATGGCGGAGCCACCTGCGACAACACCACGGTGATCGCGCTGGAGTGGGAGACGCCCGACGTGTTCGAGTCCACCCATGGCGTGTCCACCGACAGCATCTCCGACGGCGTGTTCGCCTCCACCATCCAGGCCGGCGTGATGGACACGCTGATCGACGACCTGGACGACGACGCCATCGAGCGCTCCATCGCCGAGATCAACGAGGCGATCCGCCGCTCCGCCGCGCGCAAGGGTTGAGCCGCGGCGCCGCGCAGCCGGCGCCGAATGACCCGGCCGCGGCGCGGCACCGATGGCGAATGAGAAAATGACAGGTTGCCCGCGCCGCTTTCCGCCAGGTCGAAGCGCAGCGAAGTCATCCGTCCTCCGTCACTTTCCCTCCATGATCCTTTCCCGCCCCAACGGCCGCGCCGCCGACCAGCTTCGCCCCGTGCGCATCAGCCGCGGCTACACCATCCATGCCGAGGGCTCGGTGCTGGTCGAATTCGGCCTCACCAAGGTGTTGTGCACGGCCTCAATCGAGGAGAAGGTGCCGCCGCACAAGCGCGGCAGCGGCGAGGGCTGGGTCACCGCCGAATACGGCATGCTGCCGCGCGCCACCCACACCCGCGGCGACCGCGAAGCGGCCAAGGGCAAGCAAAGCGGCCGCACCCAGGAGATCCAGCGCCTGATCGGGCGCTCGCTGCGCGCCGTGTTCGACCTCCAGGCGCTGGGCGAGCGCACCCTGCAGCTCGATTGCGACGTGCTGCAGGCCGATGGCGGCACCCGCACCGCGGCCATCACCGGCGCCTTCGTCGCCGCGCACGACGCGGTGAGCCAGCTGCTGCGGCAAGGCAAGCTGGCCGCCTCGCCCATCACCGGCCCGGTCGCCGCCGTGTCGGTCGGCATCGTGCAGGGCGTGCCGATGCTGGACCTGGAATACGTCGAAGACGTGGCCTGCGACACCGACATGAACGTGGTGATGACCGGCGCCGGCCACTACGTGGAAGTGCAGGGCACGGCCGAAGGCGCGGCGTTCACCCGCGCCGAGATGGACGAACTGCTGCGCCTGGCCGAGAAGGGCATCGCCGAGCTGGTGCGGCTGCAGCAGCAGGCGCTGGAAGCGCCGCTGCCGGCGTGACGGGGACCGCCCTGATGGTGTCGCGCATCGTGCTGGCCTCCAACAACCGCGGCAAGCTGGCGGAGCTGCAGGCCATGCTGGCGCCGCTGGGCGTGCAGCTGGTGCGCCAGGCCGAACTGGGCATCCCGGAGGCGGAAGAGCCGTTCCGCACCTTCGTCGAGAACGCGCTGGCCAAGGCCCGCCACGCCGCCCGCCACAGCGGCCTGCCGGCACTGGCCGACGACGCGGGGCTGTGCGTCGATGCCTTCGGCGGGCTGCCCGGTGTGGACACCGCCTATTACGCGACGCAGTTCGGCTACGAAAAGGGCGACGACCACAACGTGCGCGCGCTGCTGGAGCAGATGCGCGGCGTGGACAACCGCCGTGCCGCCCTGGTCAGCACGCTGGTGGCCGTGCGCGCGCCGGAAGACCCGGAGCCGCTGATCGCCGTCGGCCGCGCCGTCGGCCAGATCGCGCGCGAGCCGGCCGGCGGCAATGGCTTCGGCTTCGACCCGGTGATGTTCATTCCCGCCTTCGGCAAGACCTTCGCCCAGTTGCCGCCCGAGGTGAAGAACGCCCACAGCCACCGCGGCCAGGCCGCGCGGCAGATGGTCGAGCTGATGCGGGAGCGCTGGCTGTGAACACGCCGGTGGACGCCTCGCACTACCTGCGCCCCGGCCTGCTGCAGCTGCCGGCGCTGCCGCCGCTGTCGGTGTACGTGCACCTGCCCTGGTGCCTGCGCAAATGCCCCTACTGCGACTTCAATTCGCACGAGGCGCAGGGCGGCGCCGTGCCCGAGCAGCGCTACATCGATGCCCTGATGGCCGACCTGGAAGCGGCGCTGCCGCTGGTGTGGGGCCGCACCGTGTACAGCGTGTTCATCGGCGGCGGCACGCCCAGCCTGTTCTCGCCGGCGGCGATCGAAGGCCTCATCGCCGGGCTGCGCGCACGGCTGAAGCTGGAGCCGGGCTGCGAGATCACGCTGGAAGCCAACCCCGGCACCTTCGAGAAGGACCGCTTCCGTGCCTTCCGCGACGCCGGCGTCACGCGCCTGTCGATCGGCGTGCAAAGCTTCAGCGACCCGCACCTGCGCGCGCTGGGCCGCGTGCACGACCGGGCGCAGGCGATCGCCGCCGCCGAGGAAGCCGCGCTGGCCTTCGGGACCTTCAACCTGGACCTGATGTATGCCTTGCCAGGGCAGGACCTGGCGATGCTGGAACAGGACCTCACCCAGGCGCTGGCGCTGATGCCGCCGCACCTGTCGGTCTACCACCTGACGATCGAACCCAACACCTTCTTCGCCAAGCATCCGCCGCCGCTGCCCGAGGACGACCTGGCCTACGCCATGCTGGACCGGATCACCGAGATGACCGCGGGCGCCGGCCTGGAGCGCTACGAAGTCTCGGCCTATGCCAAGCCGGACCACGCCTGCCGCCACAACCTGAACTACTGGCAGTTCGGCGACTACCTCGGGCTGGGCGCCGGCGCCCACGGCAAGCTGAGCTTTCCGCACCGCGTCGTGCGGCAGGTGCGCTTTCGCGAGCCTCGCCTTTACATGGAAAAGGCACTGGCCGGCAATGCCGTCACGCAGGAAGAAGAGGTTCCGCGCCGCCAGCTGCCCTTCGAGTTCATGCTCAATGCGCTGCGGCTGCGCCGCGGCTTCGCGCTGCAGTCTTTCTTCGAGCGCACCGGCCTGCCGCTGTCGGCAATCGAGCCGCAACTCGCGCAGGCCCAGTCCAAGGGCCTGCTCGAGGTGGAGGCCGGCTGGGTGCGTCCGACCGAGCGCGGCTTCGACTTCCTGAGCGACCTGCAGGGCCTGTTCCTGGCCGGCTGAACGCCGGCCGAACACTAGAATGCGGCTTCCCCCGGAAGCGGCAGAGCGGTTGAATGCACCGGTCTTGAAAACCGGCGACGTCGCAAGGCGTCCGTGAGTTCGAATCTCACCGCTTCCGCCAAGACGGCAGTCCAGCCCCTCAGTGCCCCGCGCGCGGTGTGTGCGTCCAGTTCCCGCGCGATCCCTCCCCGGACCTTCTCGCCAGGAGCAGTCCGCCGGCCGCCGCCAGTGCACCGGCCGCCGCCAGCAGCGTGCCGCTGCTCATCGACCGCGCCATGCTGCCGGCCAGTTCACCGCTGCGCGGGCCGATCAGCTGCAGGCGCCGGCGGGTCATGCGCGCCCCCATCTCGGACAACTGGCCGGACAGCAGGCGTTCGGCCTGCGGCAGGAGCTGTGTTTCCTCCTCGGCCACGTGGTGCAGCACGGTGCGCATCAGGTCGAACACGGTCTGGTCGAAACCGGCGTCCTGCGGCTGCAGCGCGCGCAGCCGCGCGATCAGGCTGCGCATCTCGTCGTGGTCCGCGCGCGACTTGTCGATCGCCTCGCCCGGCTCCACCTCGCGCATGGCCGGATAGAAGATCTCCTCCTCCAGCTGCGCATGCACCTCCAGGGCCAGGCAGATGTTGTCGGCCAGGCCTTTCTTCACGCGCGCCGGCGTGTCGATCTGGTACTGGTGGAAGGCCGAGACCACATGGGCGTGGTCCATGCGGATCATGTTGGTGATGGTGGGCGACATCCGGCTGAGGATGGAAGGGGAGGTCATGCGAAGCTCCTTTGCTGCATTCAGTGCCATGCGAGATCCAGGTGGCCGCGCAGGCTGCAGGGCATGATGCGGGGCGCCGGGGCGCACCGGTGTAGGAGCAACGCCCCACCGGGTGGTGCACCGCGCGGCCTGGTCGACCGGAACGCCGGTCCGCCATCCGACGACAGCGCGCCGGGCACGGCACCTACCTCATGAGGGGTCCCGGCCCCTCAGGGGCGGCCGGTGGCGGCGGTTACCTTCTGGCCATCAGAAACACGGGAGATTCCAATGCCGGTGATCCTTTGGCTGCTGGGCGTACCGCTCGTCGTCATCGTCATCCTGATGCTGCTGGGCGTGCTCTGACGCGGCGACCGGCTTCCGTCGTCAGGGCGGGGTGCCCTTGATCTGATCGAACTGCTCGGCGGTGCGGCCGGATCGCTCGCGCCGGTTGCCGCCGGCATATTCCGTGCCGCTGCTGGGTGTCTCCACCGGCCCCTGGTTGCCGTAGGGCTGGCGCCCGCTCAGCCGTGACGGGTCGCCGCTGGGCATGTCGCCGCGGCCGGAGCCGCCCTCCCAGTTCACTTCGTTGCGGTAGCCGTGGCGGGCACGGGCAGGCTCGGGCTGCTGCCGCGCGGCAGGCGTTTTCGGGTCTTCCATGGAGCTGCGTCCCTTCGTCTTCGCGCCCCGTCCAGCCGGGCGCTGCACAACGCTACAAGGCTAGCGGCAGGCGCAGCCCGCGGTGTAGGACGCAGGCTCGGCTGCGCGCTGTTACGCGCAGCCCACCCGGGCGCCGGACTACTGTGCCGGCTTCACCTGGGTGGCCGGGACCGGCACCAGCAGCACCGGGTCCGACGTCTTGGGTTCGATGGTGACCGAGTCCTGGCCCGGCGGCAGGACCACGGTCTCGACTTCCCGCAGCACGCCGCCGCCCGCCACGCTGCCGCTCACGTTGCCATAGCCCATCACGCGCGCCTCGCAGGCCGCCTTGCTTTCGGCATCCTTGAACACCTCGCAGCGGGCCATCGCGTTGGCTTCGTACTGCGCCGGGCTGGCGCCGTTGGAAAGGGCGCCGCGCTGTTGGGCGGCATGCGCGTTGCGCGCTTCCAGCAGGCAGGTGGCGCGGTCCTGCTGGGTGCGCCCCGCCTTGCAGTCCTGCACTTGCGCGCGGTAGCTGGCGGCGGATTCGGCGGGCGGGGCCGCATCGGCCGCGGCGGCCACCTGGGCGGTGGCGGCGCCCAGTGCCAGCAGCGAGAAGGCGGCGAACGACAACAGGGGCTGGCGCGAGCGCAGCCGCAGCTTGGCTTTCATGGCGGGCTCCTTCGGAACTGGAATCCCGCCAATCTAGCCCGGCTTGCCGGCGCTGGATGCCGGAGCGGGCGAACGGCCCGGGGCGGCCGCTGGCGGCTCTCCCCGTAGGACCGTGCTTGCACCCCCCGGTCTGGTTACTGCCCCTGCGAACCGCGGTGCGCCCAGGCGGTGGTGTGCCGCTCGATCCAGCTGAACAGCTCGTACATGGCCATGGCCATGATGCTGATCGCCACCAGCCCGGCGAAGGCCAGCGGCATGCGCTGCTGGCTGCCCGCGCTCTGGATCAGGTTGCCGATGCCCGAGTCGCCGGCGGTCATCTCCGCCAGCACCGTGCCGACGAAGGCCAGCGTGATGGCGATCTTCAGCGAGCCGTAGAAGTAGGGCATGGCGCGCGGCAGCCCGACCTTGACCAGCACGTCCCAGCGCCGGGCGCCCAGCACGCGCAGCACGTCCTCCAGTTCCGGCTCCAGCGTGGCCAGCCCGGTGGCGATGTTGACCATGATGGGAAAGAAGGAGATCAGGAAGGCCGTCAGGATGCCGGGCCCGATGCCGATGCCGAACCACACGACCAGGATCGGCACCACGGCCGCCTTGGGGATGGCGTTGAAGCCGACCATCAGCGGATAGACGGCGGCGTAGGCCAGCCGCGACGAGCCGATCAGGAAGCCCAGCAGCACCCCCGCCACGATCGACAGCGCGAAGCCGACCATGGTGACCCAGAAGGTGGCCCAGGCTGCCGCCAGCAGCGGCCCCTTGAATTCGGTGAACTGCTGGGCGATCTGCCAGGGGCTGGGGAAGATGAATTCCGGCACGTCGAAGGCGACCACGCCGGCCTGCCAGAGCAGCACCAGCAGCGTGCCCAGCAACACCGGCGCCCAGCGCTCGAAGGTCTTGCCGGTCGTCATCGGGACACCTCCACGCCGGGACTTTGGGGCCCCACGCTCACTGGCGTTTGGGGCGGCGCGCCGGAGCTGCGGCGGATCGCGCCGATGTGCCCGCGCAGCTCGTGCACCACGTCGGTGAAGTGCTTGGTGTAGGTGAGCTCCAGCTCGCGCGGCTGCGGCAGGTCGATCTCGCGGCGCACCACGAAGCGGCCCGGGCTGCGGCTCATGACGTAGACCGTGTCGGCCAGGAACACCGATTCGCGCAGGTCATGGGTGACCAGGATCACGTTGAAGCGCTGCTCGGTCCACAGGTCGCGCAGGATGCACCACAGCTCCTCGCGGGTGAAGGCATCGAGGGCGCCGAACGGTTCGTCCAGCAGCAGCATCTGGGGTTCGTGGATCAGCGCGCGGCAGATGCTGGCACGCTGCTGCATGCCGCCCGACAGCTGCCAGGGGTACTTGTCCTCGTAGCCGGCCAGGCCGACCTTGCGCAGCAGCTCGCGGGCCCGCTGCTCGAACTCGGCCCGGCGCGCCTTGAACTGGCGGCGATAGGGCTCGACGATCTCCAGCGGCAGCAGCACGTTGTCGACCGTGGTGCGCCAGGGCAGCAGCGAAGGCGCCTGGAACGCCATGCCGGAGATCTTCAGCGGCCCGGTGACGGGCTCGCCGGCGATGCGGATGCGCCCGCGCGAGGGCATGCGCAGCCCGGTGGCCAGCTTCATGAAGGTCGATTTCCCGCAGCCCGAGGGCCCGACGATGGCGATGAACTCGCCCTGCTGCACCTGCAGGTCGATGGCCTCCACCGCGAACTGCCCGGCCGCGAGCAGTTCGTCGTTGTAGGCCAGCCAGACGTCCTGGAATTCGATGAAGGCGGTGCCTTCGCCCGCCATCACTTGCGGGCCGGCGGCAGCACGTCGAGCTCGGCCTTGGCCGGCAACAGGCTGCCGTTCCAGACGGCGTCGGCGTTGACGCGGGTCTTGGTGGCGAAGGCATCGGAGACCTGCGAAGCCATCAGCGACAGTCGGCCCGGGTTGACTTGGCCGAAGCCGTCGGCACGCGCGTCGGGGCTGGCGATCACCGCGTCGATGGCCATGCGCAGGCGGCGCTTTTCCAGCTCGACGTTGATGATGCCGTCGCGCTGCTTGACGTGCTCGATCGAGGCGTCGGGGTTGGCCATCACTTCCTTGGCGCCGCGCGCGAAGGCCGACAGGAAGGCCTTGACCGCCGCCGGGTTCTCGCGCACCAGCTTGGGCGAGGCGATGATCACGTTGCCGTACAGCTTCACGCCGTGCTGCGAGTAGGGCATGACCACCACGTCCTGCATCTTGACCCCGCGCGCCTCCAGGTTGAGCAGCGAGGTGAAGCCGAAGCCGGTGATGGCGTCCACGTCGCCGCGGGCCAGCATGGTCTCGCGCAGCGGCGGGTCCATCGACACCCAGTTGACGTTGCCGACGCTGTTGGCCTTCTGGAAGATCGGAAAGCCGCGCCGGCCGGCGTCGAACACCGGGGCGCCGAGCTTGCGCCCGGTCAGGTCGGCGGGCGACTTGATGCCGGACTTCTTCAGCGCGAGCACGGCGGCCGGCGTGTTGTTGTAGACCATCATCACGGCCACCGGCTTGTTCGGCGCATCCGGGTTGTTGGCGTGGAACTCCATCAGGGCGGCCAGGTCGGCGAACCCCATCTCGTAGGTGCCGGTGGCGATGCGCTGGACGGCGGCGCCGGAGCCGGTGCCGGCGTCGATGGACACGTCGAGGCCGGCCTGCTTGAAGTACCCCTTGGCCAGCGGCTGCAGGAACAGCGCCGCCGGGCCCTCGAAGCGCCAATCGAGCAGGAACTTGACGGGTGTGCCCGACTGCGCCGAAGCCCCGGTGAAGGCGGCGCTCGCCGCGAGGGTCGCCAGGGTCTGGATGAGGATTCTTCGGGTCGTCATGGCTGTTGGAAAGGTTGGGTGGATGCGGGCGGCTGCTGGCTCAGGTGTGGTGCTGCCGCGCGGCATTGTCGCCTTGGCCCCGCAGCCTTTCTCCCCGGGGAAATACCGGCTCTCGCGGGTGCGGCGCAGGCCCGGGCCGAGGTAGGGGTTGTCTGACGTTTCCTCGCGAACCCCGCGCACGGTCAGCCTGTGCCCCCGACTACGCCTGCGCTAGGGGTACGCAACCATATTGCGATCACCGGCTGCCGACAAAGGGGCGGCAGGGGGTCGAGGCCAGGGGTCCGGCCGCTATCAACAAGAGCCGTACGCGGCATCAAAGGAGTGCATCATGGGCTTTCTCATCTGGTTGATCGTGGGTGGTGTCGTGGGCTGGCTGGCCAGCTTGATCATGCGCACCGACGGGCAGCAGGGCATCCTGCTGAACGTGGTCGTCGGCATCATCGGCGCCTTCCTCGGCGGCTGGATCATCTCGCCGATGGTGGGTGTGGGCACCATCAACGAGGGCATCAGCATCGGCTCGGTCCTGGTGTCGCTGGTCGGCGCCATCATCCTGCTGGCCATCGTCAACCTGTTCCGCCGCGGCCGCGTGCGCTGAGCGCACGCCAGCCGCTGCGCCACGTCGCAGCCGCCGTCGGACAAGGCCGGGCCGAGCCCGGTCTTGTCATTTGGCAAGCAGGTCCAGCAGCGTGCGGGCGATGACCTGGGTGGCGCGGCGCAGGTCCTCCAGTGCCAGGCGCTCGTCGGCCCGCTTGGCGTTGGACTCGCGCACGCTGCGCGGTCCGGCGCCGTAGATCACGCCGGGGATGCCGGCTTCGGTGTACAGGCGCACATCGGTGTACAGCGGCGTACCCACCGCGGGCACCGTTTCGCCGAACACCGCCTGGGCGTTGCGCTGCAGCGCCTCCACCAGCGGCCGGTTGCCCGCCAGCGGCACCATGGCCCGGGCCAGCAGCAGGCGCCGCACCTCCACCCGGATGCCCTTGCCGCCGCGCGGCGGATCGAACGAGCGGGCGGCCTGCTCGATGGTCGAGCGCAGCGCGGCCTCCACCTCGGCCGGGTCCTCCTCGGGGATCATCCGCCGGTCGAGCTTGAACTGGACCTTGCCCGGCACGACGTTGGTGTTGGTGCCGCCGGCGATCCAGCCGACGTTCAGGTAGGGGTGGCTGATGCCGGGCACGTTGGAGCGGACCTGCAGGTACTGCGCGTTCAGCCGGTACAGCGCCTGCAGGATGTGCACCGCGCCCTGCAGCGCGTCGGTGCCGCTGTCCGGGATGGCGGCGTGGCTCATGTCGCCCTGCACCGTCACTTCCATCTGCAGGCAGCCGTTGTGCGCCACCACCACCTCGTAGCTGAAGCCGGCGGCGACCAGCAGGTCCGGGCGCGTGATGCCGTTCCGCAGCAGCCAGCCCGGCCCCAGCTCGCCGCCGAACTCCTCGTCGTAGGTGAAGTGCAGCTCCACGCTGCCGGCCAGCGGCGCCTGCAGCGACTCCAGCGCTCGCACCGCGAACGTGAAGCTGGCGAAGTCGCTCTTGCTCACCGCCGCCGCGCGGCCGTACAGGAAGCCGTCCTCGATCTGCGCGCCATACGGGTCGTGCTGCCAGCCGTCGCCGGGCGGCACCACGTCGCCATGGGCGTTGAGCGCGATGGTGCGGCCCTCGCCGTAGCGGCGCCGCACCACCAGGTTGGTGATCGACTGCAGCCCCCGGGCCTGCACCTCGGCGGCCGGCACCGGGTGCTTCTCGGCCTCGAAGCCGAAGCCCTGCAGCAGCTCGGCCGTGCGCTCGGCATGCGGCGCGTTGTTGCCGGGCGGCGTGTCGGTGGGCACGCGCACCAGCTGCTGCAGGAATCGGACTTCTTCGTCGAAGTGGGCGTCGATCCAGGCGTCGAGCTTGTCGTGGTTCGTCATGGCGTATTCAGGCGGGGCGGGCGAGCCCGTCGAGCAGGTGGTGCAGGGCGCGCACCGCCAGCTCGATGTCGGCGGCGGTGGTGCTCTCCAGCGGGTTGTGGCTGATGCCGGCGTTCTGCCCGCGCACGAACAGCATGGCCTGCGGCATCACCTCGTGCAGCTTCATCGCATCGTGGCCGGCGCCGCTGGGCATGCGGTGCAGCGGAAGGCCCAGCGAGTCGACTGCGCGCTCCCAGCGGGCTTGCCACTGCGGGTGGCTCGGCGCGGCGGCGGCGCGCATGGTCTGCTCGCAGGTGAAGTGCAGGCCGCGCCGTTCGCAGATCGCCTGCAGTTGCGCCAGCACGTCGGCCACCAGGGCATCGCGCTGCGGATCGTTGGGCGCGCGCAGGTCGAGCGTGAACTGGCAGCGCCCGGGCACCACGTTGGTGGAGCCGCCCGGCACGGTGAGGATGCCGATGGTGCCGACCGAGTCGCCGTCGCGCGCCGCGCGCTGCTCGACGTACAGCGCCAGTTCGGCCACGCCGACCGCGGCATCGCGCCGCCGGTCCATCGGCGTGGTGCCGGCGTGGCTGGCCATGCCGGTCACTTCGCACAGGTAGCGCACGCCGCCGTTGATCGAGGTGACCACGCCCAGCGGCAGGTTCAGCTCGTTCAGCACCGGCCCCTGCTCGATGTGCACCTCGACGAAGCCCAGGTAGCGCGCCGGGTCGCGCCGCAGCGCCGCGATCGATTCCAGCGTGGCCGGCAGGCCGGCGCGCTGCATGGCCTCGCGCATGGCGACGCCGTCGGCATCGCGCTGGTCCAGCCAGGCCGCGTCGAACGCGCCGATCAGCGCACCGGAGCCCAGGAAGGTGGCCTTGTAGCGCTGGCCTTCCTCCTCGGCGAAGGCCACCACCTCGACGTCGAAGGGCAGCCGGCGCTGCCGGCGCGCGAGTTCGCGCACGCAGGCGATCGGCACGTAGATGCCCAGCCGGCCGTCGTACCGGCCGCCGTTGCGCACGGTGTCGTAGTGCGAGCCGGTCAGCAGCCGCCGGGCTTCGCCCCCGGCATCCTGGCCGGCCCGGTACAGGCCGACCACGTTGCCCACTGCATCGACCGACACCTCGTCGAACCCGGCCTCCTGCATGTCCTGCACGATCCTTGCCGCCGCCGCGCGGTGCGCCTCGGTGAGGTAGGTCACGGTGAGCTGACCCTGCTCCTTGAAGCCGGGATCGCTGAACTGCGCCAGCCGCTCGAGCTGGTCCCACACCTGCTCGCCCTGCACCGGCGTCGCATCGAACTTGTCGTCCAGGCGGATCTCCGCGATGCGGTGCACGTTGCGCAGTCCTTCGGCGAGTTCCACTTCCACCGGATTGCCCAGCCGGCGCTCGAAGGTTGCGATGATCTCGGCGCGCGTCAGCCCGGTGCCGCGCGGCCCGCGCACCGCCAGGATGAAGGGAAAGTCGAATTTCGCGTTGTAGTCGGCATTGAGCTGCTGGATCGTCGCGAATTCCTGCGGCGTGCAGTCGGCCAGGCCGGCCCTGCCCTGCTCGTTCGTGGATTCGGCCGTCAGCGTCCTGCTCACCATGGCCTTGCCGGCCAGCTCCGGGTGGGCGCGCAGCAGCGCCAGCTGGCGCTCGGGGCCGGCGTGCTGGACGACCTGCGCCAGCGCGTGCTTGAGGCCGGCCAGCGAGCGGAACGGCCGCTGCGCGACGGCGGCCTGCGCGATCCACGGCGAGTGCTCGTAGACGCCGTCCAGCAGGCGTGCGGCCTCGTCGGCGGCGGCGGCATTGAGTGTGTCCAGGGTCAGGGGCATGGGTTCAACCGGGGAAGGGGTGGGTCTGCTTCCAGTGGCGGGCCAGGTCGATGCGGCGGCACACCCACACGTGCTGGTGCCGCTCGATGTGGTCCAGGAATTTCTGCAGCGCGACGATGCGGCCGGGCCGGCCGAGCAGGCGGCAGTGCATGCCCACGCTCATCATCTTGGGCCGGTCCAGTCCGTTCGGGTCGCCCTCGGCGTAGAGCGCGTCGAAGCTGTCGCGCAGGTAGGTGAAGAAGTCCTCGGCCTGGGCGAAGCCTTGCGGCAGCGAAAAGCGCATGTCGTTGGTGTCCAGCGTGTAGGGCACCACCAGGTGCGGCACCACCCGGCCGTCGGAGCGGCCGACCTTCATCCAGAACGGCAGGTCGTCGCCGTAGTAGTCGCTGTCGTACTCGAAGCCGCCGTCGTCGGCCACCAGCCGGCGGGTGTTGGGGCTGTCGCGGCCGGTGTACCAGCCGGCGCCGTGGATCGCGCCGGGGCTGCCGTGGCGCACGCCGGTCAGCCGCTCGATGGCGCCGATCGCCAGCTGCATGTGCTCGCGCTCGAATTCGGGGTCGGCGTCCTGGTAGTGGATCCAGCGCCAGCCGTGGCTGGCGATCTCGTGGCCCAGCTCGACGAAGGCGGCCGTCACCTCCGGGTGCCGGTGCAGCGCCATCCCGACGCCGAACACCGTCAGCGGCAAGCCGCGCCGTTCGAACTCGCGCAGGATGCGCCACACGCCGGCGCGCGAGCCGTACTCGTAGATGCCTTCCATGCTCAGGTGCCGCGCCGGGTAGCTGGCGGGGTTGAACATCTCGGAGAGGAACTGCTCGGAGCCGGCGTCGCCGTGCAGCACCGCGTTCTCGCCGCCTTCCTCGTAGTTCAGGACGAATTGCACCGCGATGCGGGCCTGGCCCGGCCACCGGGCGTGCGGCGGGTTGCGGCCGTAGCCGGCCAGGTCGCGCGGGTAGGCGGCGGTGCAGTCGTAGATGTCGCTCACGTCGGTGTCCTTGCGGGGTGCTCAGCTTCTCAGGCGGCGGCCAGCGCCTGCGCGATGTCGTGGCCGGGCAGCGGCCGGTCGAAGGCCAGGCTGGCCTCGACGTTGTCCAGGTGCTGCTGCATCAGCAGCACCGCCCGGGCTTCGTCATGCGCCGCCAGCGCGCGCACGATCTGCACGTGTTCCTGCTGCGAGTGGCGGGCGGCGCCGGCGCGCTGGTACATCAGGGTGATCAGCGAGCTGCGCGAGATCAGGTCGCGCAGCAGCTGCGCCAGCACCTCGTTGCCCATCAGCTCGGCGATGCGCACGTGGAACTCGCCCAGCAGGCCGATGCCGGCGGCCGTGTCGTCGCCCTCCAGCGCGGCCTTCTCGCGGGCGATGTGCTCGCGCAGCGCGCGCAACTGCGCCGGCGTCGCCTGGCGCGCGAAGGCACGGGTCATCTCCAGCTCCAGCATGCGGCGCACGGCGAACACCTGCCGCGCTTCCTCCACCGTGGGCGCCGCCACGAAGGCGCCGCGCGCCGGCTCCAGCCGCACCAGCCGGCGCTGGGCCAGCTGGTGCAGCGCCTGCCGCACCAGCGTGCGCGAGACCCCGAAGTGGTCGGCCAGCTTCTGCTCGGCCAGCTTGGTGCCCGGCTGCAGCCGGTGCCCGGCTATGGCCTGGGTCAGCGCGCGTGCGATGAGGCTGGTCGTCGAGGTCTGCACAGCCGGCATGATAGTGGTGTCCACGAAAGTGTATACACTTCGCTCGACCATCAGGAGCTGAACATGGGCCTGAGCACCCACGTGCTGGACACGATGCATGGAACGCCGGCCGGCGGCATGGCGGTGGCGCTGTTCACCACCCAGGCCGGCCAGTCCGCGCTGGTGCGCCGCTTCACGCTGAATGCCGACGGGCGCAACCCCGACGGGCCGCTGTACCGCAACGAGGACCTGCGGGCCGGCACCTACCGGCTGGTGTTCGACGTGGCCGGCTACTTCCGCTCGCGCGGTGTCGCGCTGCCGGATCCGCCCTTCCTCGACCAGGTCGCCATCGATTTCGGCATCGCCCGGCCGAACGAGCACTATCACGTGCCGCTGCTGGTCAGCCCCTGGAGCTATTCGACGTACCGGGGGTCATGAAGTCCCCCGTCGCCTCAGTCCTGTCCCTCGGTCAGGGTGTCGAGCTGGAAGCGGCCGCTCTTGTGCCACAGCCAGGTGTCGGTGTAGACCACCTTGCCCATGCGGGCGGGCACGGGGTAGGGCGCGGCGGCGCGCACCATGCGCTCGATCTCGGCGATCACCTCGGGGGCGTGGCGCGGTGCGCGCATCCAGCTCACGTCGCGCACCTCACCCTTGCCGTCCACCTCGACCTGGATCACGCCGATGGCATACAGCAGCGGCGGCATGCGGCCCTTGTAGATGCGATCGCGGTGCAGCGTGTACAGGTGGCCGGCGGCATCGCGCCGGTAGGCGCGCGGCGTGCTGGCGGAAGAAACCGCTCTAGGGGCCGGCTCCACCACCGGCGGCGGTTCGGCGGGTGGCGGGATCACCACGACCGGCGGCTCGGGCTCGGGCGGCGGCAGGGGCGTGGAAGTGCAGGCGGCGAGCAGGGCGGCGGTGCCGCCGGCCACCAGCCAGCCGGCACCGCGCAACGACAACTTCTTCATCTTCTCTCCTCGGGCTCGGCAGGCCGGGCCTGCCGGGCGCGATCATCCGTGCTGCTGAGCCAGCCCGCCAGCGTGAAATTCCTTACGTTGTTTCTTACCGCTGTGTTCGCCTGTTGCCCACCGACACAGACAAGCGGGGCGCAGGTGTGATGGACGCCTTTGCCGAACTCGCCGCGCAGGGCCGCGCCGTGCTGGTCACGGTGGCATCGGTCGAGGGCTCGGGCCCGCGCGAGCCGGGCGCCTGGATGCTGGTGCTGCCGCAGGGCGAAGCCGGCACCATCGGCGGCGGCCGGCTGGAATTCGATGCAATCGCGCTGGCGCGCGAGATCCTCCGTGGCCGTGCGGCGGCGCCGCACCGGCAGCGCTACGCGCTGGGCCCCAGCCTGGGCCAGTGCTGCGGCGGCGTGGTGCAACTCGACTTCGAGGCTGTCGCCGCGTCCGACGCGCCGGCCCTGCAGCGGCGGCTGGCGCGTCCGCTCACCCCGGTGGCGCTGTTCGGGGGCGGCCACGTCGGCAGCGCGATCGCACGCCTGTTCGAAGGCCTGCCGCTGCAGCTCACCTGGATCGACAGCCGCGACGGCGTGTTCCCCGCGCAGCTGCCCGCCAACGTGCAGTGCGAGCACTCCGACCCGGTCCAGCGCGCGGTGCCGCTGCTGACCCCCGGCAGCCTGGTGCTGATCATGAGCTTCAGCCACGCCGAGGACCTGGACATCCTGGCGGCCTGCCTGCAGCGCCGCCGCGAACGCGCCGACCTGCCCTTCATCGGCCTGATCGGCAGCAAGACCAAGTGGGCGACCTTCCGCCACCGGCTGGAGCACCGCGGCTTCGGCGCGGCCGAACTGGCCGCTGTGCACTGCCCGATCGGCATCGCGGGCATCGCCGGCAAGCAGCCGGCGGTGATCGCGGTGGCGGCGGTCGCCCAACTCCTGCAAGCGGCGTCCGCGCCCGCCTGAACGCATCGACCCCCATGGAAAGCTACCTGCTCGACTGGTCCAACCTGCTGCTGCGCTGGCTGCACGTCATCACCGCCATCGCCTGGATCGGGTCTTCCTTCTATTTCGTGTTCCTCGACTCCAGCCTCACGCCGCCGCAGGACGAGGACCTCAAGCGCCAGGGCGTGTCGGGCGAGATGTGGGCGGTGCACGGCGGCGGCTTCTACCACCCGGTGAAGTTCGCGGTCTCGCCGCCGCAGTTGCCGGCCCACCTGCACTGGTTCTACTGGGAGGCCTACACCACCTGGCTGTCGGGCTTCGCGCTGTTTGCGGTGTCCTACCTGTGGAACGCCAGCAGCTACCTGATCGACCCGGCGCGCAGCAGCTGGTCGCCGTCGCTGGCCGGCGCGGTGGCGATCGGCTTCCTGGTGGTGTTCTGGCTGGCCTACGACGCCATCTGCCGCGTGTTCGGCAGCCGGCCGAACGGCGACCGCATCGTCGGCGCGGCGGTGGCGGTGCTGGTGGCGCTGGCGTCCTGGCTGGCCTGCCACTGGTTCCCGGGGCGCGCCGCCTTCCTCCTGGTGGGCGCCATGATCGCCACCGCCATGAGCGCCAACGTGCTGTTCTGGATCATCCCCGGCCAGCGCAAGATGGTCGCCTCGATCCGCGCCGGCCAGCCGGTGGACCCGATCCACGGCATCCGCGGCAAGCAGCGCAGCGTGCACAACACCTACTTCACGCTGCCGGTGCTGCTGGCCATGCTGTCCAACCACTACAGCTTCCTGTGGGACCACCCGCGCAACTGGCTGGTGCTGGTGCTGCTGATGGCCGCCGGCGCCGCCATCCGCCAGTTCTTCGTGCTGCGCCACGGCTGGAAGCTCGGGCGCAACCGCCATCCGCTGCCCTATGCGCTGGTGGGCGTCGCCCTGATCGCCGCCACCGCGGCCTGGATGGCGCCGGCCGCGGACCGCAGCGCGGCGGCCGCGCCGGCCTTGCCGGAGAAGGTCGGCTACGCGCAGATCCAGCCCGTGCTGGCGCAGCGCTGCTACCTGTGCCATGGCGAGCAGGTGCAGATGAAGAGCGTGCGGCTGGATTCGCCCGAGGCGCTGCGGCAGCACGCCGCCGCCGTCCAGCAGCAGGCGGTGGAGGCCAAGCTGATGCCGCTGAACAACGCGACCGGCATGACCGACGCCGAGCGCGCGCTGCTCGGCCGCTGGTTCCAGCAGGGCGCCCGGGTGGAGTGACGCGGGCGTGAGCGGGCCTGGCCGGGCGGCACAATCGTCCGCTGTGGAACACCCGGCCCTCCCTCCCGATCCGCGGCGCGAGCCGCGCGCCTTCCTCGAGCACCTGTTCCGCGCGGCCGTGCACCGCGCGCTGCCGCTGCACAACACCGCGCCCTTCCTGCCGCCGCCGCCCAGGGGCCGCACGCTGGTGCTGGGCGCGGGCAAGGCCGGCGGGGCGATGGCCCAGGCGGTGGAAGCGCTGTGGCCGGCCGAGGCGCCGCTGTCGGGCCTGGTCGTGACCCGCTACGGCCACGTGCCGCCGCGCCCGCCCGGGCTGCCCCGGCGCATCGAGGTGGTGGAGGCGGCGCACCCGGTGCCCGATGCGGCCGGGCTGGCCGCGGCGCAGCGCATCCTGTCGCTGGCGCACGGCCTCACGCCCGACGACCTGGTGCTGTGCCTGATCTCGGGCGGCGGCTCGGCCCTGCTGACGCTGCCGGCGGAACAACTGTCGCTGCAGGACAAGCAGCGCATCAACCGCGAGCTGCTGGCCAGCGGCGCCAACATCGCCGAGATGAACTGCGTGCGCAAGCACCTCTCGCGCATCAAGGGCGGGCGCCTGGCCGCCGCCTGCGCGCCGGCGCGGGTGGTCACGCTCACCATCAGCGACGTGCCGGGCGACGACCCGTCGATCATCGCCAGCGGCCCGACGGTGCCCGATGCGACGTCCTGCGCCGACGCGGTGGCCATCCTGCAGCGTTACGGCATCGACGTGCCCGGAGCGGTCATGAGCCTGCTGGAGCAGGGCGCGCTGGAGACGCCCAAGCCGGGCGATGCGGCCTTCGACGGCCAGCAGGTGCACCTGATCGCCACGCCGCAGCAGTCGCTGCAGGCAGCGGCCGAGGTGGCCCGCGCGGCCGGGCTGGCCGCCCACATCCTCAGCGACGAGATCGAGGGCGAGTCGCGCGAGGTCGGCAAGGTGCACGCGGCGCTGGCGCGCGCGGTGGCGCGGCACGGCCAGCCGTTTGCCCGGCCGTGCGTGATCCTGTCGGGCGGCGAGACCACCGTCACGGTGCGCAAGCCGCCCGCCGGCGCGGCACCGGGCCGCGGCGGCCGCGCCGGCGAGTTCTGCCTGGGGCTGGCGCAGGCCCTGCAGTCGGAACCCGGCGTCTGGGCGCTGGCGGCCGACACCGACGGCATCGACGGCATGGAAGACAACGCCGGCGCCTTCGTCGCGCCCGACACGCTGGCGCGCGCGATGGCGTCCGGCCTCAAGGTCGACGCCCACCTGCAGCGCAACGACGCCTACGGCTTCTTCGGCGCGGTGGGCGACCTGCTGGTCACCGGCCCGACCCACACCAACGTCAACGATTTCCGCGCGCTGCTGGTGCTCTGACGGACGCATCCCAGGACCGCCTGCCGGCCGGAGACTGCGGGAACAGGCACGGCCGAGCTGGTACCCAGCTCAGTGTCCAAGTGAAACGCCGCTTACAGAACGGCATGTGCCATGCCCTGGGCAAGGGCCTACCGTGGCGGCGCTTCAGGAGAGAGCGCCATGCCGCATTTCGCTCGTCCCCTGGTCGCCGGGAACTGGCGACCGTGGTTGCTGCGCGTGATCCTGGTGGCCGGCCTCGCGGCTTGCGGCGGCGGGGGCGATGGCGGCACAGGCATCGGCGAGGTCGCCGGCGGTGGTGACGCCGTCGCCGGTGGTGGCACGGCAGGCGGCGGCACGGGCGGCACCGCTTCAGGCGGCGGTACGACCGGCAACGGCGGCGCCATGGGCGGCGGGGGCGACGTGGCCGTTGCCCAGTACCGCGTCTTCCAGCTGACCCCCTACGACGACGGCAGCTGCCACACCTGCGTCAACGCGGCCGGCCAGATGGCCGTGACGGCCTCGCACGCCGGCCGTTTCGCCACCTTCTTCGACGGCAACACCAACACCTCCCGGTTGCTCGATTTCTCGCCTTTCCGGTGGTCGTTCGCGACCGCCCTGAACGAGGCCGGGCAGGTGGCCGGCGGCATCCAGATGGACGACGGCCGCACGCACGCCGCGCGCTGGACCCCGGCCGCCGGCAGCGGCCCGATTCCGCCGCTGGACCTGGGCGCGCCCGAAGGCGGGTCTTCCGCGGGGGCGGCCATCAACGAGGCCGGCCAGGTCGCCGGCACGCAGTCTGCCGTGGGCGGCATCGGCTCCAGCAGCCCCCAGCGCGCCTTCCTGTGGACCGAGGGCTCCGGCCGCATGGAGCTGGGCGAGCCGCCGGCGCCCTTCACCCAGACCTCGGCGTTGCGGCTGAACGAAGCCGCCCAGGTGGCCGGCTCGATGCGCACCGACGGCCCGCAGCCGATCACCCACGCCTTCTTCTGGAGCGCGGCCGCCGGCCTGCGCGACCTGGGCACCTTCGGCGGACCCAATGCGATCGCGAAGGACCTGAACGACGACGGGCAGGTCGCCGGCCAGGCCGAGTTCGCGCCCGATCCTTCGCAGGAAGGATTGACCCACCATGCCTTCCTCTGGAGCGAGCAGGGCGGCTTGCGCGACCTGGGCACGCTGGGCGGGCGGCAGTCCAGCGCCGAGGCGCTCAACAACGCGGGGCAGGTGGTGGGACAGTCCGACATCGCCTTGGGCAGCGAACCGCGGCCGCATGCCTTCCTCTGGTCCGGCGGCACGATGCGGGACCTCGGCACGCTGGGCGGCCCTTCGTCGATCGCCACCGCCATCAACGACTCGGGCCAGGTGGTCGGGCGGTCGGCGCTGGCCGGCACGGATCGCACCCATGCCTTCATCTGGACCGCGGATCGGGGAATGGTGGACCTGAACACCCGCGTCTCCGGCGTGGAGCTGCTCACGGCGTTCGCCATCTCCCGCACTGGAGCCATCCTGGCGATGAGCTCCGATGCCTTCCTGGTGCTCCTGCTGCCGGCCGCCGGCTCCTGACACCGGTCGTGGCGCGCGGCCGTCGCGCCGGGACCTCAGTGCGCGCGCCGCTGCGCGCTGGCGCGCGCCAGCTCCGGCGGCAGGCGGCTGAGCATCCAGCGGATCGCCAGCGGCACCAGCACCAGGTCGTCGACCACGCCGACGAACGGGATCGCGTCGGGCAGCAGGTCGATCGGCGACAGCAGGTACAGCGCGACCAGCGCCGTGCCGAGCTTGAGCCAGCCCGGCGCGGCCGGGTGCCGCAGCGCGAACCAGAGCTGGCGCGCGTCGCCGCGCACGAGGGTCCACAGCAGGGTCAGGCGTTTGAACATGGGCGCTCCGCAGGGGTCTGGCGCGCGCCGCGGCGCGCATTGCCGCACAGGTGGCGGCGGACGGGGGCGCTGCAAGGGGCTGGTACGGGGCGTTACACAGCGCTCGGACCCGCCACGGCCGGGCGAACCGCAGGGCACGGCCCGCGTCCAAGCGCCCATGCACCGGCGAGCCCTGCTCCTGCTGTTGTCCGCCCCGGCCCTGGCTGCTGCGCGCGCCGGCGCGCCCGCGGGCGAACCTGCGCTGCAGTGGCAGGGTCCGGTGGAGCTGGCCCGCGGCCCGGGCCTGCGCGGTGCCTGGCGGCAGAACGACTCGCGCTACGACTTCGTGGACGATCCGGCTGTCGCGCTGGCGCCGGACGGCAGCGCCGTGGTGGCCTGGGTCGACCAGGCGCGCAAGGCGGTGCTGGTGCAGCGCCACGGCACCGATGGGCGCGCTGCGTCCGGGCCGGTCGAGGTCTCGCGCCAGCCCGATACCTTTTCCTGGCTGCCGCGCCTTGCCCTGGCACCCGAGGACCCGGCGGTGGTGTACCTGCTGTGGCAGGAGATCATCTTCTCCGGCGGCTCGCACGGCGGCGAGATGATGCTGGCGCGTTCGGGCGATGGGGGCCGCAGTTTCGACGCGCCGCTGAACCTGTCGTCATCGCCGGGTGGCGACGGCAAGGGCCGCATCACGCCGGAGATCTGGCACAACGGCAGCTACGACCTGCTGGCGGCGCCCGGCGGCCGGGTCGTCGCGGCCTGGACCGAATACGAAGGCACCCTGTGGCTGGCGCGCTCGCGCGATGGCGGCCGATCGTTCGCCGCGCCGCGGCGCATCGCGGGCGGGGCCGGGCAAGCCCCGGTTCGGGCGCCGTCGCTCGCCATTGCGTCCGACGGCGCCCTGTTGCTGGCCTGGACCGAAGGCGACCGCCCCGACGCCGACATCCACCTGGCGCGCGCGGCCGATGGCGAGCGTTTCGCCGAGCCGGTGCGGGTGGCACGCAGCGCCGGCTACTCCGACGCGCCCCGGCTGGCCGTGGACGCGAACGGCGTGCTGCACGTCGCCTGGGGCGAGAGCGAGGGCGCGCCCCTGCAGCGCCAGCGCATCCTGCACGCCCGCTCGCGCGACGGCGGCCGGCATTTCGAAGCGGCGCGCACCGTCTCGGCCCGCCTGCCGCCGCCGTATGCCAGCGCCGGCTACCCGTCGCTGGCCATCGACGGCCGCGGCACGGTGTATGTGCTGGCCGAACTGCAGGAGGACCCGCGCCAGCGGCCGCGGGCGCTGGGCCTGGGCGTGTCGACCGACGGCGGCGAGCACTTCGCGCCGATGGCCGTGGTGCCGCACAGCCGCGACCCGGAGGGCGGCTTCAACGGCAGCTCGCAGGGGCTGCTGATCCCCAAGCTGGCGGTCAACGCCAGCGGGGAACTGGCGATCGTCAACAGCAGCCTGCGCGAGGGCTCGCACAGCCGGGTCTGGCTGCTGCGCGGGCGCCTGCGCTAGACGGCTATTCGCACAGGCGCCGGATGTCCGCCGGCACCGGCAGCGCGTAGATGCTGCCGTCCTCGCGCCTAGCGGCGAAGATGCGCACCTCCTCGCACTCCATCAGCAGGTCGTCGCCGCGCAGCACGCGGTAGGCCATCACGAAGCTCTTGCCGCGCCACTCGGCGATACGGGTGCGGATCTGCAGCGTGTCGCCGTACGTGGCGGTCTTGATGAAGCGCGCATGCGTGTCCACCAGCGGCGTGCCGATCAGGCCGGTGTCCCGCTCGGTCTCGCTCCAGGACGGCACGCCGCAGGAGACGAAGAAGTGCCGCGAAGCGGCATCGAGCCAGCGGAAGAAGTTGGGAAACCAGACGATGCGGGCCGGGTCGCAGTCGCCGAACTCGACCCGCTGGGTGAAGACGATCTCTCTTGTCATCCCCTGATTGTCAATCGGCCGAGATGCCGCGCGCCTTGATGATGGCGCCGAACCGCTTGGAGTCGTCCAGCGCGCGGGCGCCGAACTGCGCCGCGGAGCCTGGCAGCGCCTCGCCGCCCATGGCCACCAGCCGGTCCTGCATCGCCTTGGTCTGCAGGATCTTGTTGATCTCGCGGTTCAGACGATCGATCACCTCGGCCGGCGTGCCGGCCGGCGCGTAGAAGCCGAACACCGTGTCCGCATCGAAGTTCTTCAGCCCGGCTTCGTGCAGCGTCGGCACGTCCGGGAACAGCGGCGAGCGCTTCAGGCTGCCCACCGCCAGCAGCTTCAGGCGACCGCTCTTGGCGTGCTGCAGGCCGATGCCGGGGTCGAAGAAGAAATCGAGCTGGCCGGCCAGCAGGTCCTGCAGCGCCGGCGCGGCGCCGCGGTAGGGCACGTGCACGGCGAACAGGCCGGCCTGGCTCTTCATCATCTCGGCGGCCAGGTGCGGCGAGCTGCCGGTGCCCGGCGAGCCGAACGACAGCTTGCCCGGGTTGGCCTTCATGTACTGCACGAACTCCTGCACGTTGGCCACCGGCAGCGCGGGCTTGGCCATCAGGTACACCGCGATCCGCGCGGCGGCGGCCACCGGCACCAGGTCCTTGGCCGGATCGAACGCCATCTTCGCGTACAGGTGCGGGTTGACCGACACCATGCCGCCCGAGCTCATGAGCAGCGTGTAGCCGTCCGGTGCGCTCTTGGCCACCGCCTCGCCGCCGATGTTGCCGTTGGCGCCGCCGCGGTTCTCGATCACCACCGGCTGGCCCAGCGCTTCCGACAGCGGCTGGCCGATGGCGCGGGCGATCTGGTCGGCGGCGCCGCCGGGCGCGAAGTTGACCACCACCTTGACCGGCTTGGCCGGCCACGCCTGGGCGTGGGCCAGCGGCGTGCCGAGCAGGGCGGCGAGGCCGAGCGCCAGCAGGGCGCGCCGCGGCGCGGCGTTCAGCAGGAAAGGGATGGGTTTCTTCATGTCGTCCTCCGGGGTCTTCTGTGGGTCAGGCAGGCAGGCGCGAGCCCTTGGGCTTGCGCACGAATCGGATCGGTTGCGGCTGGATCTCGCGCGGCGGCGCGCCATGCCGCACCAGCGCGGCATCCAGCGCCGTGCCGGCATCGTCGGCCAGCGCGGCGGCGCGCGCCTCGGCGATGGCGCGGGCAGCGGCGGCCGCGTCGGGCCCGGCGGCCAGGTGCTCCAGCACGTGCAGCAGCGAGTGCTTGCCGCGCTCGTTGGTGGCGCCGTAGCCCTTGATCAGGCGGCCGCACAGGGCGATCTCGTGGCCCAGGTGCCAGTCGCGGCGCGTGCCTTGCAGCACGCCGTCGAGCCACTGGCCGATCATGCGTTGCTCGAAGGCGAAGCGGCTGCCGCGCACCCGCAGGCCCTTCAGGCTGGCCAGCGTGCGCAGCGCCAGCATGCCGAACACGGTGTGGGTGCCGACCTTCAGCGGCATGGCCCACGGCTCGCGCCCGGCGGCGATGCGGCGCCGGTCCCAGGCGAGCAGCCGCTGCGCCGGCCCGATCGGCAGCAGGGCGGCGAACTCGGGCACGCCCGGCTTGAAGTGGTCATAGACCTTGAGCAGCTCGCCCTCGGCCGCCTTGACTTCACCGCGCACGCGGTCGGCGCGGGTGGCCCGGGCCTTCAGCGCCGCGACCCGCACGATGTCGTCGAACGCCATCCACAGGGCCAGCCAGCGCGCCATCTCGCGCGTGATCGCGAAGCCGTGGGCGCCGGCCGGATCGGCTTCGCGCTCGGCCGCCAGCACCTGGCGCAGCCGCTGCGTGTAGAGATCGGCGTAGGCGCGGTCCTGGTAGTCGAGCAGGCGCGCGTAGCCCAGGGCGAACATTTCCTGCACCGGCTGGGGGAAGTCCTCGGCGTGCCGGACGGGGGCCGCGGCCTTGGCGGCGGCCTGCGCCGGCGCCATCAGCTGCGCGACGAAGTCGGCCTGCACCCGGCGCTGCGCCACGATGTCGAAGGCGCGGGCGAAGCCGCGCAGGCTGGCCTGCGCCATGCCGCCGGCCTGCTGCGGCTCGCGGCCGCCGCAGATCGCCTGCTCGTAGCAGCGCCGCTCGAACGGAAACAGTCCGCTGCCGGCAATCGCACCGAGCATCACGGCGCTGACCACGGTGCCGCATTCCTTGGCCACCGCGTTCATGTCGAACACCTGGTGCTCGCGGCTGAAAACCTGCACCACCTTGAGCAGGTCGGTGGCCTCGACCCGGCCGTCGGCCAGCTGCATGCGCTCCTGCGTGGTCAGCAGGCGCGCGGTGGAGCTGAGCACGCGGGTGCGATCGGGCGAGGCCATGCCGTTGCCGATCTGGCGCGCGGTCTCCAGCAGCTCGGACGACACCAGCGCGTCCAGCGCGCCCGGCACCGGGCTGAGGCTGAACACCGGCTCGCGCCCGCCCAGCTGGGCCAGCGGCACCGGCAGCACCTCGATGTAGTAGGTGGTGGCGCCGGTACGCTGGGCGACGCCGGGAATGGAGGTGGCCTGGGCCGGGTGGCCGGCGCGGCGCGCCGCGTCGACCAGCCATTCGGTCAGCACGCCGCCGCCTTCGCCGCCCAGGGCGCAGACCAGCAGGGTGATGGGGGATGCGTTCATGTTCAGGCGGGCTGGAGGGCGCGGACGACGGCGCCGCGCAGGGAGTGGATCAGGCGCTCGTGCCACTTCGGGTTCTGCACCACCTCGGCGCGGTAGAAGCTCGGGCACAACGTCGCCGCATGGGCGTTGGCGCCGCACAGGCCGCAGCCCACGCAGCCGTCGATCACGGTGGCGACCGGGTCCACCTTGAGCGGATCGGGGTTGTCCTTGAGCGTCAGCGTCGGGCAGCCCGACAGCCGGATGCAGGCGTGGTCGCCGTTGCACACGTCCTCGTCGACGCCGTACTTGACGCGGACCACGCGCTTGCCCTTTTTCAGCAGGCCGGCGATCCAGGGCTTGATGCGGCGCTGCCGCTCGAGCTGGCACTCGCCCTCGGCGATGATCACCTTCAGGCCGTCGAAGTCGCTGGTGAACGCCTCGATGATCGTGCGCCGCATTTCCTCGACGTGGTAGGTGTGCACGGTGCGCATCCACTTCACGCCCAGCCCCTGCAGCGTCGATTCGATGGTGCGGTTGACGTGGGCCAGGCTCTGGGCCTTGTCGCCGCTGGCGGCCTTGGCGTCTTCCTCCGGCGTCGAGATGATCTCCTGGGTGCCGGTGGCCGAGGTGTAGCCGTTCTTGAAGATCAGCAGCACGGCGTCGTCGCCGTTGAACAGGGCGCTCTGCACGCCGGTGAGCAGGCCGTTGTGCCAGAAGCCGCCGTCGCCCATGATGGCCAGCGTGCGCTTCTGCATCATGGGCGACACGCCGGCGCGGCTGGCCAGGCTCATGCCGTAACCCAGGATCGAGTGGCCCATGGAAAAGGGCTCGAAGGTGGCGAAGGCGTGGCAGCCGATGTCGGCCGCCACGTGCACGGGGCCCATCTTCTCCTGCGCGAGTTTCAGCGCCGCGAACACCGGCCGCTCGGGGCAGCCGACACAGAAGCTCGGCGGGCGCGCCGGCAGCGGCTTGGCGAGCAGGGCGGCCGCTTCCTGCCGGCGCCTGGCGTTGGCGTCCAGCCAGTTGCGGGCCGGCTGCCCGCTGTCGCCCAGGAACCCGAGCAGGCCCTGCACCAGCACCTCGACTCCCAGCTCGCCGCCCATGGGCAGCAGGTCCTTGCCATGCAGCCGGGTCTGCAGGTCGCGCCGGCGCAGGTGGGTGGCGATCTCCTGCTCGATGTACTCGGGCTGGCCTTCCTCCACCACCAGCACGGCCTGCTTGCCGACGCAGAAGTCGGCGACCTGCTCGGGCACCAGCGGGTAGGTGACGTTGAGCACCAGCAGCGGGATCTCGCTCTCGCCGAAGGCGTCGGCCAGGCCCAGCTGCTGCAGCGAGCGGATCAGCGAGTTGTACAGCCCGCCCTGCACGATGATGCCGACGTCGCTGCGCCGGCCCGGCATCAGCTCGTTCAGCCCGTTCTCCACGATGTAGCGGCGCGCCGCCGGAATGCGCTCTTCGGTCTTGAGCTTCTCGTGGCGGAAGGTCACCGGCGGGTGCGCCAGCCGCATGTAGTCGAAGGCGGCGGGGTTCTCCATCAGCTGGCGCGTGGACACCGGCGGCGCCTGGTTGTCGGCAGCGACGAAGCTGCCGCGCACGTGGCAGGCGCGGATGCGCAGCTCCAGGATGGCCGGCATGTTGGAGGCCTCCGACAGCCGGAAGCCGTGCTCGACCATCTTCACCATCTGCGGCAGGTGCGGGCGCGGGTCCAGCAGGCACATGGTGGACTTGAGCGCGTAGGCATGGGTGCGCTCCTGGATCACCGAGGCGCCCTCGCCGTAGTCCTCGCCCACCACGATCAGCGCGCCGCCCTTGACGCCCGGCGAGGCCAGGTTGGACAGCGCGTCGGAGGCGACGTTGGTGCCGACGATCGACTTCCAGGTCACCGCGCCGCGCAGCGGGTAGTGGATGGACGCGCCCAGCATGGCGGCGGCCGAGGCCTCGTTGGAGCAGGCTTCCACGTGCACGCCCAGCTCGTCGAGGTAGGGGCGGGCCTGCACCATCACGTCGAGCAGGTGCGACACCGGCGCGCCCTGGTAGCCGCCGACGTAGGCCACGCCGGACTGCAGCAGCGCCTTGGTGATGGCGAGGATGCCCTCGCCATGGAACACCTCGCCCTTCGAAAGGCGCAGTTGTTCGATTTCCTTGCTGAACGAGACTTCCATGGGTGCGGCTCCGCGTGAAGCGCGAGTGTCGGCGCTGGAGCGACATCCATCAATACAATGAACCGACTAAGCGACATAAGCAGGATGCATCTCAAGGACGTCGACCTGAACCTGCTGCGGCTGTTCGACGCGGTCTACCGCGCGCGCAGCGTGAGCCGCGCCGCCGAGCGGCTGGGCCTGACCCAGCCGGCCGCCAGCCAGGGCCTGACCCGCCTGCGCACGCTGGTGCGCGACCCGCTGTTCATGCGCGCGCCCGGCGGCGTCAAGCCCACGCCCAAGGCCGACCGGCTGGCCCCTTCGGTGGCCGGCGCGCTGGCCATGCTGGAAGGCGCCCTGGGCGAGTCGGTGGAGTTCGACCCGGCCTCGTCGCAGCGCACCTTCCGCCTGCACCTGAGCGACATCGGCGAGGGTCGCTTCCTGCCCGAGCTGATGGTGGCGCTGCGCGAGCGCGCGCCGGGCGTGCGGCTGACCAGCCAGCCGCTGCCGCGCGACGAGATCGCCGACGCGCTGGACAGCGGCCGCATCGACTTCGCCATCGGCTTCCTGCCCATGGTGCGCGACACCCAGCGGCTGGAGCTGCTGCGCGACCGCTATGTCGTGCTGCTGCGCGCGGGCCACCCCTTCACCCGCAAGCGCCGCAGCGGCGCCGCGCTGCTGCAGGCGCTGCGCGAGCTGGAGTTCGTCAACGTGCGCACCCACGCCGACACGCTGCGCATCCTGCAGCGGCTGCGGGTGGAAGACCGGCTGCGGCTGACGGCCGAGCACTTCATGGCGCTGCCGTCGATCGTGCTCGCCACGGACCTGGCGGTGGTGATGCCGCTGAACATCGCGCGGGGCTTCGCGGAGGCCGGCGGCTTCGCGATCGTCGAGCCGCCGGTGGCCGGGCGAGAGTTCGCGGTCTCGCTGTACTGGAGCCGGAGGTTCGAGGGGGATGCGGGGAATGGGTGGTTTCGAGTACTAGTCAAGCAACTTTTTCTCGACGCATAACAGTTTTTTAGGGCTGCCTTGGAGATTCGAGGCGGTGGCTTTTTTACAGGCTGCTAGGTGAAAGTGGAGACAACCGGTCGGTTCGGACGCGCCGCTGCATCCCAAGCCGTCTTCAGTTCTATATTCGTCTCCAACAGACCTGAGGAGGAGACATGGCAAAGATTGCGGTAACCCGGGGCGATATCGTCCTTGTCGACCTGAGCGGCGCCACGGGTGGCGAGAAGATGAATGACAAGGACTCTGGCGCTTAGACCGTGTGTCGTTGTCCAGAACGACTTCGGTAATAAGGTCTCGCCGCTCACCATCGTGGTGGCTCCCCTCACGGATCAAGCACAGTACAAGAAGTACCCCGATTCAGGTTCCCGTGACGGCAGAGGAACTAGGTGCTGGAGCCCGAGAAGGGCGCGGTCATTGAGTGCGGGCACCTTCGCTCGATCGACCGAGACGAGCGAACCCTGAAACATCTAGGCAAAGTCGCTGCCAAGGTTCTGCCTCGACTTGATGCTGCCCTGAAGGTTAGCCTCGGAATCAAATAGTCGGAAGCACCCTCTATAGGGCGAAGTCTCTGAAGACCGCTTCGACATCTGGGTGCGGTCCGAGCCAGCCCAACTTGACCGGCTCGTCAATAGAGTTGGGGGTTGGTTGAGCATCCAAGTCCGACCGGACACCGTTTGACCGGGCGCCCTGCTCCCGAACGAACCAGTCGAGTGACTGAAACTCGAAGAACACACGATTGAAGAGAGGTCGCGAGATGGCCGCAGTGAACTCTCCGTCATCACTTCGAATCCAAAACGCCCACGGACCTTCCGGGAGAAAAGCGACGCGGAAGCCCAACTCCGTGAACTTCTCCTTGACTATCTCCAAGTCGATAGTCACCAGCACCGAGACTTGTCCCCGGATGAACTCAAAGAGTGAGGTGGGTTCTCGAATTGAGAGGGTGAAGGGGTAATTCGGCATCCAAACCCTGTCAGCCTTCGCGTCATTCAACAACGTGGCGACGATCTTCGATCCGCTCAGCACTGAACTGAGAAGAGAAGTTCCGACATCGGGATCGCGAATGCACGCATAGCGGACGCCCGGCTCCGGCTCGCAGGTAGCCGCTCCTGCAACTTCTGAGTCTTTAATGCACTGGCCGATTTCAGCGAAGTAGTTCCGCTCGGTAGAACTCAGCGCAGTGCGAACTACATGCGGCGTGCCCCTGAAATTCCTGGCCTCGTCATCTCGGAAGAAGCCCGCAAGCTTCCCTATGCTCTCTAGCTGTCGCGCGATCCTCTCGTTAGTGTTCGTGCTTGACTTCACCTCCACCAAGAGCGGGTCTGGACCGACGAGAATGCAGACGTCCCCGTGCCGAAGCGTGTTGGTCAGATCACACAGCAGCGCGGGGACACCATGTGTAAGAACGTACTTGACAAATGACCATTCCACAGCCAAGCCCGCCTTACCGGAAAGACTTCCGGGTTCCTGCTTGACCACGTAGTCGACGGTGTCGAAATAGACATGCTTCAGCGCGTACTTATCCAAGTACATAAAGGCGATGCCATCACCGAAACATCGCCAGATGAACGTGAGGTAGCGATACGCATTCAGCGACTCTTCCGAAGCTGCGATTTGGCGCCTGAGAGCACTCGCAATCTTTTTGGGAGGACGCTCGCCTCTGAGCTTGGACTTCAGGCGGCGGGTCTGTTCTTTAGCCGCCTTTGCCCGACGTTCCGCGAGCTTGATGCGCCGAGTGATTGCCCCCTGAAGAGATCGGAGAAGGTCGAGGTTCTCTAAGTCTTCCTCGAGTCGTCTTAGGTCCGCCGAAATTGCAAGCACCGACGCCTTGTAGCGGCGGACCAATTCAAACGTGTCCACAACTTAGGATTGCTTCGGACGGAACGGGACAACAGTTCCTTGGCGTTGGGCGCCGCTGACCCCAGTTGGTGCCTCCGAACGCTGACGCAGACTGGCTAACTGCACCACGTTGTCTTTGCCCTCGAGGTATCCGTCAGGCAAGCCAGCCAGCATCTGCACATCTCGTGCCGAGATTCCAATCTGACGCGGAATCGATTCAAGCGTAAGCACGCCAGACTCAATCAGTAGGTCGAGAGTGCGCCGTAGCAGTCGGGGCTGTTCTGGCCGTCGGTCACCATCGAAAGGCTCTGACTTAGCTCCCCATCTCGCAGAACGGCGCTTGAACAGCACTTGGGCAGCTTCATCCGACAAGATCGAGAGGGCACGAAGCCTCATCATCATTGCCGCCACCGACACACCCCACCGCCGCTTCAAGAGCAGCAGGTCATCCAACGTCACCGGCGTGCGCACATCAGATGCGAACGTTTCCGCGGGGAGAAGAAACGCCCCCGCGAATTGATGCGCCTGCCGTTCCAAGAGCTTGTGACGGTCGCTGTCCGTAGGGTCGGTGATGTGTTTGTGCAGGATCAAATGGCCTAGCTCATGGGCCAGATCGAACCTGCTTCGAAAACCGTTGTCCTTGTCAGCGGAGAGCAAGATGAAGGGTCGGTTCAAGACGGCACTCCAAGCGGACAGCCCTTCAATCTGGGCAATGCCGGTTTCTTCCCGGAGAAGAATTACTCCTGCACCTTCCACTGCAAGAGCTAGATCAGGAATCGCCGCTCGTCCAAGTCCCCACAAGTCTCTGCACTCGCAGGCCGCACGTTCGATCTCCTCCGAAGTTATCTCCTCCGGGTTTTTGAACTCGCGGTGCGGCAACAAGACGTCTGGGTAATCAACGTACTCCTCCAAGATGGCAGCGAGTTCCTGGCCCCACTCCAGCCGTTGGCCCAGCATGGCACGAGCGGCCACATGAGCCGACGCATTGCTCCGAAACAGGGGCGTCGAGAGCGGAGGTGAAATCTTTCTGGTGAACCATTCCGGTGTCACATTGACAACGGTCGCAAGCCTCTCAAGCGCCTCCGCTTCGGGGTCCTGTTGCCCCGACCTCCACTTGCTGATGGTTGCAGGCGAAACGCCCACCAAAGAGGCAAGCTGCACTTGCGTCAGTCGCCGAGCAGCAAGAGCTTGGCTAAGACGCGCCCGCTCAAAACCTTGGATTCCGTTCCTAGCCACGCCCGGTCCCGTCCTGTTCGTCCTTCTTGACGATGGCGCTCTTGAGGCGCGGCACAGCGCGGTCGTTCACGGCAGCGGCAGGAGCTTGATCCTCGTATTGTTCAATGAATGCGGCAAGCGGAGCGCGATACAGCCAGCCAGTCATCTGCGGATTCGGCACAGCGATCTGGATCGAGACCGGACCCTCAGGTTGCACACGGATCGAACCGCTGAAGCACGCGACGAAAAATGCCACGGCATCTGCAGGCGGGGCGTAGTTAGTGAAGAGGCCGTGCTGCACGAGCGGCTCGATGGAACTGTTGGCAAGCGCCATCTGACGCCGCGTCTTGCTCCGCCTGCCGTTCACCCAGAAGCCCTCGGGGATGTTGAAACGAGCCAAGGTCACGACACCAGTCCGCCCGGTCACCACCGTGTTCCCACGCAGAGCAGTGGGCTGGGCCTCAGCGAGTGCCAGCGCTTGATGGAATGCCTCATTCATGTGGAAATGCCGGAGCTGTCCGACCACATGGGGAAGATGGCCGTCTTGCATGCCCTCGGCCGCCGCATAGGCTCGGGCTGCACCGGCAGTGAGCGCCTCCTCCACGGCCAAGACGAGTGGGCGCGGAATATGCCGCGAAAGCAGAGAAGGAACGGTTTCGGTAGGTTTAGCCACGGCGGCCCTTAGAGTTTCGTGCGACCGGATTCTATGGCCGTAAAGTTTCGTTTACAACCCCTGGCCTGCAGCTGCGTTTCGTTTTTCGTGCTGCGGAGGCGGTCGGCTAGGATGCGCCCGGGCAGATGACACTGTCCAAAATTTGTCCAACCCAAATGGGCAAGACGGCATCGGAGAAATCGCCTCGCGCCATATAAATCAACGACTTAGCCTCGCCCTGCTCACCATCTACGACATGTGCAAGGCAGTGGATCACTTCGCTTGCCTCTAAGTGCTACTGCACTTAACTGCTTTGAGTAGGCCACTCAGTCTATGTGTCGCTGGTACTGGGGCTCCGACGATCCGTGCGCAAGCCGCCGCGGTCCCTGAATGTGCAGATCAGCTCTATTTGGTTGGGACGACGGTGGCAAACTGACCTTCATGAGCGACTTTCAGCCGCAACTCGCCACCATCGACGTCAAGCCCGGCGCCGCGCTGGAGAGCCAATCGGGACTGCAACTGCTGCGCCCGCGCATCTACGGCGCCTTCGCGCAGCCGCCCGGCCCGAAGCGGGTGGCGGCGATCGTGATGCACCCGGCCAGCAACTTCATGGGCCACTACCTGCTGGCGCCGCTGGCGCAGCGCGGCGTCGCCTGCCTGGGGTTGAACTCGCGCTATGCCGGCAACGACACGCTGCTGCTGATGGAGCGCGTGATCCAGGACTTGGGCGCCGGCGTGCAGTGGCTGCGGGCGCAGGGCTACGACAAGGTGGTGCTGGTGGGCAACTCGGGCGGCGCCGCGCTGGCGGCGTCCTACCAGGCGCAGGCGGAGAACCTGACCATCGACCGCATGCTCGACGGCGACCCGGCCGGCCTGTCGCCGGCGGACCTGCCGCCGGTGCAGGGCATCGCCCTGTGCGCCGCGCACGAGGGCCGCTCGACGCTGATGCGCAACTGGATCGACCCGTCCGTATTCGACGAGGCCGATCCGCTGTCGGCCAACCCCGACCTCGACATGTACGACCCGGCCAACGGCCCGCCGTATGCGCCGGAGTTCCTGGCGCGCTTCAAGGCCGCCCAGCAGGCCCGGCTGGCGCGCATCGAGCGCTGGGTGCAGGAGCGCCTGGCCGTCCTGCGCCGACTCGACGCGCCGGGCAGCCCGCGCGACCAGGTGTTCGTCATCCACCGCACCCACGCCGATCCGCGTTGCCTGGACCTCTCGCTCGATCCCAACGACCGCGAGGTCGGCAGCGTGTGGGGCAGCGGGGCGGCCGGCGCCCGCGCGGTGAACTTCGCGGCCAGCCAGATGGGCCGCATCACCTCGCTCACGGGCTTCCTGTCGCAGTGGTCGTCGCTCAGCCGCGCCGACGGGCCGGCCAACCTGGCGCGCACCAGCGTGCCGGTGCTGCTGCACACCTACACCGCAGATCAGTCGACCTTCCCCAGCACGCGTGACGCCTGGCTGGCCGCGGCGCCCGGGCGCATCCGGAACATCGACGTGAAGGGCGGCAACCACTACCTGGCCGGGCAGCCGGCGCTGGTCGAGCAGGTGGCCGACGAGATGGCCGACTGGATGCGGGCGCTCTGAAGGCCCGGGCGCGCTCGCGGCGGTTCCCGGCACCGCCCCGATCCCGTGACAAGCCGGCGGGCCACGCAAGCACGTGGCCCGGTAGCGGGCAGAGCGCGAGGTATTAGCCCCTCTCGGGGCCGACGGAGCGCTCGTGCGATTCCCAGTCCGTCTTCACCTCCAGGTTTCGGCCCATGGGTTTTCCTCCCATGGAATGGCGCCAATGGTGCGGCGAGCGGCACGGCCGTGCCGTAGGAGCGGGCGGCAAAGCCCAGGTTTGAATTCGCCGACACCACTGGCCCGTTCGGGCCGGGCCCGACCGGTGATTCCGTGTGGACAGCGAGCATCGCCACCGTGCAGCCGGGCACGCAGCGCGGGTTTCGCCGCCGCGTCAGGCGGCTGGCCCAGCGATGGCGCCCATCCGTGCGGCAAGATGAGCCGATGCGCGAGATGCTGACCCGCTCCTTCGCCCGCTCGCCCGCCCGGCTGGTCCGGACGGGCCTGTGGATGTTCCTGGCCGGTACCGCGGCGCTGCTGTGCGCGGCGCTGGGGCAGCTGGCGGCCCCGGTGTCCGCCGGGCAGGACCTGGCCGCGCGCTTCCCCGCGCTGCCCACCTGGTTCGTGCCCGAGACGGCGCTCGGCTTCACCCTGTCCGCCACGCTGGTGTGTTGGGGCGTCTGGGCCATGGGCGCGGGCCTGCGCCAGGCTCGCAGCCGCATCGACTGACCGGCCGGGAAACCCGGAAAAACCCGGGTCCGGCGCCATCGGCGGCGGCTTTGGGCGGAATCCCTCCGCCGACTACGCCCGATTCCTACAGTGACGGCCCGGCGTCGCCGCGAGCATGGCCGGCATGTTGCCCGTCCTGCCGCCCGAGCTGCTTTTCGCGAACACCGCCTTGCCCGTGTCGCTGCCCGCCAGCGGCTGGGTGTCTTGGGCGCCTGAGGTCGCCGATGCGCCGGCTGGCCCCGAACCCGAGTTGCCGCCCGAGCCCCTGTTCTGGCTCGGTGGCTCGCTGACCTTGCTGATGTGGGGCTGCGCCTGCCTGCTGGCGGCCTGGGCGCTGTGAAGACGGGCGCGATTCAGCCGCGCAGCAGGCTCTCGGCCTGCGCCGGCGTGATGCCGAGCAGGTAGCCGCGCGACAGCACGCGGGCGAAATGCCGGATGCCGCCCGGCTGGTGCCGCAGCGACACCCGGTAGGCCTCCACCTCGGCCCACAGCCGGAACGCCCGGCAGCTGAAATACAGCCACCAGAACCGCAGCAGCCCGACTTCGCGCATCTGCCGGCAATGCACCGCCTCGTGCGCCAGCAACCCGGCGTCGTGCCGCACCCGCGGGTGCAGCAGCACCAGCCCGGGCGCGAGGGTCATGCCGTCGGCCCAGAACAGCAGGGGCGTGGTGAGGATGCGCATGCGGCCATTCTGCCGATGCGCCGCCGTTTCAGGGGGCGACCGCTCCGGCCGACCTGCCCCGCCGCAGGGCCTTGAGCACGTTCTCCGCGGTGGCCGGCGCCACCAGCGGGGCCCGGCGGTCGCCGCGCGCCTGCGCCACGGCGTCGCGCAGCGCCTCCCAGGCACTGACGGCCAGCATGAAGGGCGGCTCGCCCACGGCCTTGCTGCCGCCGACGTTGTCCTCTCGGTTCGGTTCGGGCCAGAACTCGATGCGGAAGTGCTCGGGCACGTCGCCGGTGGCCGGGATCTTGTAGGTGCTGGGGGCGTGGGTGGCCAGTGCGCCCCGGCCGTTCCAGACCAGCTCCTCGGTCGTCAGCCACCCCACGCCCTGGATGAAGCCGCCCTCGATCTGGCCGATGTCGATGGCCGGGTTCAGCGAGGTGCCGACGTCGTGCAGGATGTCCACCGCCAGCACCCGGCTCTCGCCGGTCAGCGTGTCGATCGCCACCTCGGTGCAGGCGGCGCCGTAGGCGAAGTAGAAGAACGGCCGGCCGGTCAGGGTGGCCTTGTCGTAGTGGATCTTGGGCGTGCGGTAGAAGCCGTCGCTCCACAGCTGGATGCGGTTGGCATAGGCGGCCTTGACCACCTCGTCGAAGCTGCGGGTGGCCTTGGGCGAGAGCACCTGGCCGGCGCGGAAGCTCACCGCGCCGGCGCCGCAGCCGTCCAGCCCGGCGACGAAGGCCGCCAGGTTGTCGCGCACGTTGCGGGCGGCGAACTGGGCCGCGCGGCCATTCAGGTCGGTGCCGCTGGAGGCGGCGGTGGCCGAGGCATTGGGCACCTTGCCGGTCTCGGTGGCGGTACAGCGCACCCGCTCGAACGGCACCCCCAGTTCGTCGGCCACCACCTGCATCACCTTGGTGTGCAGGCCCTGGCCCATCTCGGTGCCGCCGTGGTTGACCTGGATGCTGCCGTCGGTGAACACGTGCACCAGCGCGCCGGCCTGGTTGAAGAAGGTGGCGGTGAAGCTGATGCCGAACTTGACCGGCGTGATCGCCAGCCCGCGCTGGATCACCGGGCTGGTCGCGTTCCAGGCCGCGATCTCGGCGCGCCGCTCGCGGTAGTGCGAGGTGTGTTCGAGGCGGTCGATGAGCGGATGCAGGATGTTGTCCTCCACCTTCATCTGGTAGTGGGTGACGTTGCGCTCCTCGACGCCGTAGAGGTTGGCCTTGCGCACGTCGAGTGCGTCGATGCCCAGGTGGCGCGCGATCTCGCCCAGGATCGCCTCGATCAGGATCACGCCCTGCGGCCCGCCGAAGCCGCGGAAGGCGGTGTGGCTCTGGGTGTTGGTCTTGCAGCGGTACGAGGCGATCTCGACGTCGCCCAGGTAGTAGGCGTTGTCGGTGTGGAACACCGCGCGGTCGGCCACCGGCCCGGACAGGTCGGCCGAGAAGCCGCAGTTGGCCAGCATGGTGATCTTCAGGCCGGTCAGGCGGCCGTCGTCGTCGAAGCCGGCGTCCCAGTCGTAGGCGAACGGGTGGCGCTTGCCGGTGACCAGGAAGTCGTCGTCGCGGTCCAGCCGCAGCTTGACCGGGCGGCCGAACTTGCGCGCCGCCAGCGCCGCCCACACCGCCATGTGGCCGGCCTGGGTTTCCTTGCCGCCGAAGCCGCCGCCCATGCGCCGGCACTCCACCGTCACCGCGTTGTTCTCCAGCCCGAGCGCGTGCGCCACCCAGTGCTGGACCTCGCCGGGGTGCTGGGTGCTGGAGTGGATCCACCACTGGTCCTGCTCCAGCGGCAGCGCGTAGGCGACCTGGCCTTCCAGGTAGAAGTGCTCCTGGCCGCCGACCTCGAGCTGGCCCGACAGGCGATGCCGGGCCCGGGCCAGGGCCTGTTCGGGTTCGCCGCGGCGCACGACGATCGGCGGCAGCACGTAGCTTTGCTTCGCGTGGGCCTCGCGCACGTCCAGCACTGCCGGCAGGGGCTCGATGTCGAGCTTGACCAGGCGCGCGGCGCGGCGCGCCTGCATCACGGTCTCGGCCACCACCAGGCCGACCACCTGGCCGACGTGCTGCACGCTGTCGCGGGCGAACACCGGCTCGTCGTGCACGAAGGTGGCCAGCACCGGGTCGCCCGGGATGTCGCCGGCCAGCACCACGCCGTGCACGCCGGGCAGGGCCAGCGCGGCGGCCGGGTCGATGCCGCGCAGCCGGCCGTGCGCCACGGTCGACAGGATGGGCGCGGCGTGCAGCGTGCCCTTGATCTCGGCGATGTCGTCGATGTAGGTGGCCGCGCCCATCACCTGGGCGCGCGCGCTCTCGTGCGGGCGCGAGCGGCCCATGGCGGGCTGCGCCGCCGCAGGGGCGTGCGGCGAGACGGTGGCGGGCGCCAGGTTGCGCTCGCCGGCATCCGCCGGGCCGGCCGGGCCGCCGCCGGTGGCCGAGGTGAATTCGTCGTCGCGGGCGGTCATGCGGCGGCCTCCTGCAGCTGGAACTGCTCCAGGTTGATCGAGGCGGCGCCCTGGCTTTCCAGCCAGAACCGCTGCAGCAGGTTGCCCAGCACCTCGCTGCGGTACGCCGCCGAGGCCCGCATGTCGGAGATCGGCTGGAACTCCGCGCGCAGCACTTGCGCGGCCTGCCGGGCGGTGTCGGCGGTCCAGGGCTGGCCGGCCAGGAACGCCTCGGTGTTGGTGGCGCGCACCGGCGTGGCGGCCACGCCGCCGGCGCCGATGCCGATGCGCGCCACCCGGCCGTCCTCCAGTTCCAGCCGGACGACCAGGCAGACGGCGGAGATGTCGTCGTCGAAGCGCTTGGAGATCTTGTAGGCGCGCAGGAACTCGCCCTCGCGCGGCCGCGGCACCAGGATCCAGGCGACCAGCTCGTTGGGCGCCAGCACGTTGGCGCGGTAGCCGGTGTGGAACGATTCCAGCGGCAGCTGGCGGTGCCCGCCCTGCTTCATCAGCACCAATTGCGCGCCCAGCGCGATCAGCAGCGGCATCGAGTCGCCGATCGGCGAGCCGTTGGCGACGTTGCCGCCCAGCGTGCCGGCATTGCGCACCGGCAGGCCGGCGAAGCGGCTGGCGAAGGTCTTGAGTTGCGGTCGCTCGGCCACCAGCGCGGCGAACGCGTCGGTCAGGCTGACGGCGGCGCCGATCGCCAGGTGCTGCGGGTAGTCCTCGATCCGAAGCAGCTCGCGCGCGCGGGTCACGTCCAGCACCTGGGCGAAGCGGCGGTGCTGCTTGGTGACCCACAGGCCGACGTCGGTGCAGCCGGCGACCACCTGGGCCTCGGGGTGGGCGGCGCGGGCGGCCAGCAGGCCGGCGAGGGTGTCGGGGGCCAGATAGGTGGCCGCCTCGTCCCCGGCGCGACGCAGATCCCGCAGTTGCGCCAGGACCTGGCCCTCATCCACGGCCACCCGCGGCAGCTCCCCCATCCGCTGCGCCGCATCCAGGATCGGCCGGTACCCGGTGCAGCGGCACAGGTTGCCGGACAGCTCCTCCTGCGCCAGGGCCCGCGTCACCGGTTCGCCCGGCACCACGTGGTTCTGGTACATGCCGAACAGGCTCATCACGAAGCCGGGCGTGCAGAAGCCGCATTGCGAGCCGTGGCTGTCGAGCAGGGCCTGCTGGGCCGGGTGCAGCGTGCCGTCGGCCGCCGCCAGGTCCTCGACCGTCCACAGCGCCAGCCCATCGATCGAGTGCGCCAGCCGGATGCAGCTGTTCACGGCCCGGAAGCGCAGCCGCTCGCCGTCGGGCTCGCCGACCACCACGGTGCAGGCGCCGCAGTCGCCCTCGCCGCAGCCTTCCTTGGTGCCGGTGGCGCCCAGGTCCTCGCGCAGCACCTCGAGCAGGGTGCGGTCGGGTGGTACATTGCCCAGCACGACCGGTCGGCCGCGGCGGATGAATCGAATCGTTCTGCTGTCCATGGGGTGGCGTGAAGGCGAACCAGTTGCCAAGGGTAGGCCGCCCGCGTGCCACCGGCATAAGCCCCGCCTTATGAGAACCATGCCGCTGCGGGTATGAGAGACCAGGACCTTTTCGACAAGATCGACCTCCACCTCATCCGGGTCCTGCACACCGTGTTGACCGAACGCAGCGTCTCCCGCGCCGCCGTGCGCCTGGGCATGCACCAGCCGCAGGTGTCCGCGGCGCTGCGCCGGCTACGCGAGCTGGCCGGCGATCCGCTGCTGGTGCGCTCGGGCACGGGCATGGTGCCCACCGATGCCGCGCTGCGCATGGTCGAACCCAGCGCCCGCATCCTGCGCGCCGCCGAGTCGCTGTTCTCCGACGCGCGCGGGTTCGACCCGGCCACCACCGCCCAGACCTTCCGCGTCGCCGCCAGCGACTACCTGGACCCGCAGTTCCTGCCCGCCCTGGTGGCCGACGTGAAGGCCCAGGCGCCGCACGCCGGCATCGAGATCCACCCGCTGTCGCCCGACGGCCACTACTCCGAGCGGCTGGCCCAGGGCGAGGTCGACGTGGTGATCGGCAACTGGCTGCAGCCGCCGGGCGACCTGCACCGCGCCGAGCTGTTCACCGACCCGGTGGCCTGCCTGGTCGGGCGCGACCACCCCGCCGTGCGGCGCGGCTGGAGCGCCGACGACTGGCTGGCCGCCGAGCACGTCGCGCCGACGCCGCTGCACCCCGGCGCGCGCGGCGTGATCGACGAGCACCTGGAGAGCCTGGGGCTGGCGCGCAACATCACCGCCCGCTGCGCCCACTTCGGCCTGATTCCGGCCATGGTGGCCGCCAGCCTGCTGGTGATGACCACCGGCCGCCAGTTCTGCGAGCGCTATGCCGGCGGGCTGCCGCTGGCCATCCTGCCGCCGCCGATAGACTTCCCGCCGCTGACCTATTACCAGCTGTGGCACGAGCGCAGCCATGCCTCGGCCGCGGCGCGGTGGCTGCGCGCCCGCATCAAGGCCGCCGCCGGCCAGCTGCGAACCGCCTGACAAGAACATGACCGAACCCGCCGCCCGCCTCCAGTTGCAGGGCATCACCAAGCGCTACCCCGCCGTCGTGGCCAACGACGGCATCTCGCTGTCCGTGCGGCCCGGGCAGGCCCACGCCGTGCTGGGCGAGAACGGCGCCGGCAAGTCCACGCTGATGAAGATCATCTACGGCTCGGTCAAGCCCGACGCCGGGCAGATCCTGTGGAACGGCCGGCCGGTGCAGGTGCGCAACCCGCAGGAGGCGAGGGCGCTGGGCATCAGCATGGTGTTCCAGCACTTCAGCCTGTTCGACACGCTGACCGTGGCCGAGAACGTCTGGCTCGGCCTCGGCAAGCGCCTGAAGCTGGCCGAGGTCACCCGCCGCATCGAGGCCAAGGCCTCCGAGTACGGCCTGCCGATCGATCCCTCGCGGCCGGTGCACACGCTGTCGGTGGGCGAGATGCAGCGGGTGGAGATCATCCGCGCGCTGCTGACCGACCCGCAGCTGCTGATCCTGGACGAGCCGACCTCGGTGCTGACGCCGCAGGCCGTCGACAAGCTGTTCGTGGTGCTGCGCCAGCTCGCCGCCGAGGGCTGCAGCATCCTGTACATCAGCCACAAGCTGCACGAGATCCGCGCCCTGTGCGACGCCTGCACTGTGCTGCGCGGCGGCCGGGTCACCGGCGAGTGCGACCCGCGCCAGGAAAGCAACGCCTCGCTCAGCCGCATGATGATCGGCGCCGAGCCGCCCGAGCTGGAGCACCACGAGCGCCAGCCCGGCGAGGTGGTGCTGCAGGTGCAGCGGCTGGCGCTGGAGCGCGAATCGCCGTTCGGCGTCGACCTGGACGGCATCGACTTCCAGGTGCGGGCCGGCGAGGTGGTGGGCATTGCCGGCGTGTCCGGCAACGGCCAGCGCGAGCTGCTGTACGCGCTGTCGGGCGAGGACCGGCGCGCCCGCCCCGAGGCCATCCGGCTGGGTGGGCAGGCGGCCGGCCGCATGGGCCCGGCGCACCGGCGCCACCTGGGCCTGCACTTCGTGCCCGAGGAGCGGCTGGGCCGCGGCGCCGTGCCCTCGCTCGGGCTCGCGCACAACCTGATGCTGACCCGCACCGACGCCGTCGGCCGCTCGGGCTGGGTGAACGTCAAGGCGCTGCAGCGCCAGGCGGGGGACATCATCCGCCGCTTCAACGTCAAGGCGGGCGGACCCGAGGCCGCGGCGCAGTCGCTGTCGGGGGGCAACCTGCAGAAGTTCATCGTCGGGCGCGAGATCGACGCCCGGCCGAAGCTGCTGGTGATCTCGCAGCCGACCTGGGGCGTCGACGTCGGCGCGGCGGCGCAGATCCGCAGCGAGATCCTGGCGCTGCGCGACGCCGGCTGCGCCGTGCTGGTGGTCAGCGAGGAACTGGAGGAGCTGTTCGAATTGAGCGACCGCCTGCACGTGATCGCCAAGGGCCGCCTGTCGCCCTCACTGCCGCGGGCCCAGGCCACGGTGGAGAAGATCGGCGCGTGGATGAGCGGGCTGTGGGATGCGCCGCCCGCCGTCGCCGCCCGGGAGGCCGCCAATGCTTAGGCTGGAAGCCCGTCCCGAGCCTTCGCGCTTCTGGAGCCTGGCCTCGCCGCTGCTGGCGCTGGTGCTGACGGTGGTGATCGGCGTGCTGCTGTTCGCCGCCCTCGGCAAGGACCCGGTGCGCGGCCTGCAGGTGTTCTTCTGGGAGCCGGTCAAGTCGGCCTACGCGCTGGGCGAGCTGACGGTGAAGGCGACGCCGCTGCTGCTGATCGCGCTCGGCCTGGCGGTGTGCTTCCGCTCCAACGTCTGGAACATCGGCGCCGAGGGCCAGTTCATCGTCGGCGCCATCCTGGCCGGCGGGGTGGCGCTGATGGCCGGCAAGGACACCAGCCGCTGGATCGTGCTGGCGGTGCTGCTGGCCGGCACCGTGGGCGGCATGCTGTGGGCCTCGGTCACGGCGGCGCTGCGCGACCGCTTCAACGCCAACGAGATCCTGGTCAGCCTGATGCTGGTCTACGTGGCCGAGCAGCTGCTGTTCTACCTGGTGTTCGGGCCGTGGAAGGACCCGGGCGGCTACAACTTCCCGCAGACCCGCACCTTCGAGGCGGTGACCCAGGTGCCGCGGCTGATGGCCGGCTCGCGCGTGAGCATCGGCGTGCTGATCGCGCTGGCCGGGGTGGCGCTGCTGTGGATCTTCCTGTTCCGCACCCGGGCCGGCTTTGCCCAGCAGGTGGGCGGGCTGGCGCCGGCGGCGGCGCGCTACGCCGGCTTCTCCTCGCGCAAGGCGCTGTGGCTGGCGCTGCTGCTGTCCGGCGGCACGGCCGGCCTGGCCGGCGCGCTGGAGGTGGCCGGCCCGATCGGCCAGCTGACGCCGCACGTGCCGGCCGGCTACGGCTTCGCCGCCATCATCGTGGCCTTCGTCGGGCGCCTGCACCCGGTCGGCATGGTGTTCTCGGCCATCCTCATGAGCATGTTCTACATCGGCGGCGAACTCGCGCAGTCGCGGCTCGGCCTGCCCAAGTCGCTGACCGGCGTGTTCCAGGGGCTGCTGCTGTTCACGCTGCTGGCCTGCGACACGCTGATCGCCTACCGGCTGCGCTGGCGTTCATCGGCGACCCAGGCGAAGCCCTCGGTGGCGATGGCGTCGAAGAAGGGGGCCGCCTGATGGAAAGCTACGCACTCCTGCTGGCCGCCACGCTCAACGCCGGCACCGTGCTGGCGCTGGCGGCCCTGGGCCTGCTGATCAACGAGAAGGCCGGCATCGTCAACCTGGGCGCCGAAGGGATGATGCTGTGCGCCGCGCTGGCGGCATTCGCCGCCGTGGTGCACAGCGGCAGCGACACGCTGGGTTTCCTGGCCGGCGTCGGCGCGGCGGCGCTGCTGGCAGCCATCTTCGGGGTGCTGGTGATCTGGCTCAACACCAACCAGTACGCCACCGGGCTGGCGCTGAGCCTGTTCGGCGCCGGCTTCTCGGCCTTCGCCGGCATCGGCTACGTGCAGGAAAAGCTGCCCGAGCGGCTGCACTTCACCATCCCCTTCCTGGGCGACATCCCGCTGCTCGGGCCGGCGCTGTTCCGCCAGCACCCGATGGTGTACCTGGCGATCGGCCTGGTCGCCTGGCTGGTCTGGTTCCTGTACCGCTCGCGCGCCGGCCTGGTGCTGCGCTCGGTCGGCGAGTCGCCCGAGTCGGCCCACGCGCTGGGCTACCCGGTGCGGCTGATCCGGCTGGCCGCGGTGGTGGCGGGCGGCGCGCTGTGCGGGCTGGCCGGCGCCTACCTGATCCTGGTCTATACCCCGCTGTGGGTGGAAGGCATGGTGGCCGGGCGCGGCTGGATCGCGCTGGCGCTGACCACCTTCGCCACCTGGCGCCCGGCGCGGGTGCTGCTGGGCGCCTACCTGTTCGGCGGCGTGACCATGCTGCAGTTCCACCTGCAGGGCGCCGGGGTCGACGTCGCCACCCAGTTCCTGACCATGCTGCCCTACCTGGCCACCATCGTGGTGCTGGCGCTGATCTCGCGCAACCCGACCTGGATCCGGGTCAACATGCCGGCCTCCCTGGGGAAACCCTTCCATCCCGGCTCATAATTCGCGCTTTCGTCGCCACCACCCCTCAGAGGACCCCATGACCGACCTGAAGAAACGATCCCTGCTGCAGGCAGCGGCCCTGTCCGCCATCGCGGCGACCGCGCTGGTCGCCTGCGGCAAGAAGGAAGAGCCGGCGCCGGCCGCCGCGCCCACCGCTGCCGCGCCGGCCTCGGCACCGGCCGCGCCCAAGCCCGAGCCGCTGAAGATCGCCTTCGCCTACATCGGGCCGGTCGGCGACGGCGGCTGGACCTTCGCCCACGACAACGGCCGCAAGGCGGTGGAGAAGGAGTTCGGCGACAAGGTGGTGACCTCGTTCGTCGAGAACGTGCCCGAGTCGGCCGACGCCGAGCGCGTGATCCGCGACATGGCCTCGCAGGGCAACAAGCTGATCTTCGGCACCACCTTCGGCTACATGGAGTCGATGATCAAGGTGGCGGGCGACCACAAGGACGTGAAGTTCGAGCACGCCACCGGCTACAAGACCGCCGACAACCTGCGCACCTACGACAGCCGCACCTACGAAGGCGCCTACATGGCCGGCGTGATCGCCGGCAAGATGACCAAGACCAACACGCTGGGCGTGGTCGGCTCGGTGCCGATCCCCGAGGTGGTGCGCAACATCAACAGCTTCACGCTGGGCGCACAGTCGGTCAACCCGAAGATCAAGACCAAGGTGGTGTGGGTCGGCAAGTGGTTCGATCCGCCGAACGAGACGGCCGCGGCCACCTCGCTGATCAACGGCGGCGCCGACGTGCTGATGCAGAACACCGACTCGTCGGCCGTGCTGCAGACCGCCGAGAAGATGGGCAAGCGCGCCTTCGGCTGGGACAGCGACATGACCAGCTACGGTCCCAAGGCGCACCTGGGCTCGGCGGTCATCAACTGGGGCCCGTACTACGTCAAGGCGACGCGCGACGCGCTGGAAGGCACCTGGAAGGGCAACGAGCAGTCCTGGTGGGGTGTCAAGGAAGGCGCCATCGACATGGTGTCGATCGCCGAGGACGTGCCGGAAGAGACCAAGAAGAAGATCGAGGAAGTCAAGGCCGGCCTGAAGGACGGCAGCTTCGTGATCTGGAAGGGCCCGCTCAAGGACAACGCCGGCAAGGAAGTGCTGGCCAAGGACGCTGTCGCCGACGACAAGTTCCTGGGCGGCATCAACTTCTACGTGCAGGGCGTCGAAGGCAAGGTGCCGGGCGGCGACAAGAAGTAAGCCGCCGCGGCGGAGAACAAGGGGCCGGGGGGCGCACCCCCGGCCCCTTTTCTTTTGCGCGCCGCCTTGGCGCACGGCCCGGGCCGGCTCAGCCCACCCCGTGCCTGGCCCCGCGCCCGGGCGTCAACGGCTGGCGGCGCGGCGCCGCTGCGGCGCCGGCACGGCCAGTTCCTCCGCCAGGTACCGCACCATGCCCTGGGCGGCCGGCGACAGCGACCGGCCGATGCGGCTCACGATGCCGATGCGCCGGCCCACCACCGGCCGCTGCAGCGGCACCACCGCCAGCCCGCGCGAGGCCACCAGGCCCAGGGCCAGACGCGGCAGCACCGTGATCCCCAGGCCCTCGGCCACCATCGCGCCGCCGGCCGCCACGCTCGGGTACTCGAGCGTGGGCGTGACGGTGATGTCCTGGCGCAGCAGCGCCGCGTCGACGATCGGGCCGATGCTGCCCTGGGCGGAACTGCCGATGAAGGGCCGGCCGGCCAGCGCCGTCCAGGGCACGGCCTTGCGCTGCGCCAGCGGATCGTCGCGCCGGCACACCAGCACGAACGGGTCGTCCAGCAGGTGCGTGTAGCGCAGCCGCGCGTCCGCCGGCGGCTCCACCGTGATGCCGAAGTCGACCAGGCCCTGCTCGACCCGCTGCAGCAGCGGCGCCGCCGGTGCTTCCTCGAGCGTGAAGCCGACGTCGGGCAGCCGCCGGCGCAGCGTCGCCACCGCCCGCGGCAGCAGCGCCACGCCCACCGACGGCAGCGCGGCGACCGTGACGTGGCCGCGGCGGCCGTCGACGAACTGCGACAGCTCGCTGAAGGCGCTGTCGAACTCCTGCAGGATGCGGCGGGCGATCGGCAGCAGCTCCTGGCCGGACGGCGTGAGCGCGACGTGGCGCGTGTCGCGGTCGAACAGCCGGGTGCCCAGCGCGGCCTCCGCCACGCGGATGGTGCGGCTGAGCGCCGGCTGCGAGACGAACAGCGCCTGGGCGGCGGCGCGGAAGCTGCCGCTGGCCGCGACCTTCTCGAAGGCCTCCAGCTGCTGCAGGGTGAGGTTGATCCGCATCGCTGATCAGGAAAGCCGATCACACATATACCTTTATTGTCCTTGTTCTATCGCCGGGGGCGTGCCTAGACTGCCGCTCTCTTCCATCCAGGCATCTGCAACGAAGGCGCGCGCGTGATCAAGGTTCTCGAAGGCATCCGGGTGCTGGAACTCGGCCAGGTCCTGGCGGGGCCGTTCGCCGGCTCGATCTTCGCCGGGCTCGGCGCCGAGGTCGTCAAGGTCGAGCGCACCGAAGGCGGCGACGACGCCCGCCGCATGGGGCCGGCCTTCCACGACGGCGACTCGCTGATCTTCCAGGTCTTCAACGCCGGCAAGCAGTCGGTGGCGCTGGACCTCAAGAGCGAGGCGGGCCGCGCCGGCCTGGAGCGCCTGCTGGCCGGCGCCGACATCCTGCTGCACAACCTGCGCCCGGGCGTCACGCGCGACCTCGGCATCGACGCCGCTTCGGTCTGCGCGCGCCACATGCACCTGATCTACTGCGAGATCTCCGCCTTCGGCCACCTCGGCCCGCTGGCCAACCATCCCGGTTACGAACCCCTGATCCAGGCCTTCAGCGGGCTGTCCAGCACCAACGGCGGACCGGACGATCCGCCCATGCGCTCGGCGACCTCGCTGTGCGACCAGGGCTCCGGCATGTGGCTGGTGATCGGCGCCCTGGCGCTGCTGGCGCAGCGCGCGCGCACCGGCCGCGGCGGCGTGGTCAACACCTCGCTGCTGGAGACGGCCCTGTCCTGGAACGCGCAGAAGGCCGACGCCTGGCGCAACGAGGGCGCGCTGCCGCCACGCCACCGCTCGGGCCATCCGGGCTTCGTGCCCTACGAGGCCTTCGATACCGCCGACGGCCCGCTGCTGGTGTGCTGCGGCAACGACCGCCTGTTCGCCAAGCTGGCCGCCGAGATCGGCCGGCCGGGCTGGCTGGAGGACGCGCGCTTCGCGACCAACCGCGCGCGCCTGCAGCACAAGGAGGCGCTGGTCGCCGAGCTCGGGGCGCTGCTGCGGCAGGCGCCGCGTGCGCAGTGGCTGGCGCGCTTCGCGCGCGCCGGCGTGCCCTGCGCCCCCGTGCACAGCGTGCCCGAGGCGCTGGCGCACCCGCAGGTGCAGGCGCTGCAAATGGTGCAGCCGATGGCCGATGCGGGCTTCGCGCTGACGGCGCTGCCGCTGTCCATCGACGGCGTGCGCGCCGGCTGGGAGCGCGCCGCGCCGGCCCTGGGCCGCGACAACGCCGTCTACGAGGAGGCTTCCCGATGAATTCCACCACCACCCGTGAGGCCCGCGCCAGCGGTGATCCACGCTCGACCCCCGTGCGCATCGGCGGCGCCAGCGGCGCCTGGGGCGACAGCCCGCTGGCCGTGCCGCAGCTGCTGGGCGCGGGGGTGGACTACCTCATGATGGACTTCCTGGCCGAGGTCACGATGTCGCTGCTGGCGCGCGCCCGCATGAAGGACGCGGCCGCGGGCTTTCCGCCCGACGTCATCGGCTACCTGCGGCCGCACCTGGCGACGCTCGCGCGGCAGAAGGTGAAGGTGGTCACCAACGGCGGCGGCGTCAACCCGCTGGCCTGCAAGCAGGCGCTGGAGGCGGCCTGCAGCGAGCAGGGCATCCAGCTGCGCATCGCCGCCGTCGAGGGCGACGACCTGCTGCCGATGGCGCCGGCCCTGCGCGCCGAAGGCGTGCGCGAGTGGGTGAGCGGCGCGCCCCTGCCCGAGCGGCTGCTGACGGCCAACGCCTACCTGGGCGCGCTGCCGATCGCCGCCGCCCTGGCCGCCGGCGCCGACATCGTCATCACCGGCCGCTGCGCCGACAGCGCACTGGCGCTGGGCATCCTCATGCACGAGTTCGGCTGGGGCGCGCACGAGCACGACCGGCTCGCCGCCGGCAGCCTGGTCGGGCACCTGCTCGAATGCGGCCCGCAAGCCACCGGTGGCCTGTTCACCGACTGGGAGCAGGTGCCGGGCTGGGACCGCATCGGCTACCCGATCGCCGAATGCAGCCCGGACGGCCGCTTCGTCATCACCAAGCCCGAAGGCACCGGCGGGCTGGTGACGCCGCAGACCGTCGGCGAGCAGGTGCTCTACGAGATCGGCGATCCGGCCGCCTACGTGCTGCCCGACGTGGTGGCCGACTTCTCGCAGGTGCGGCTGGTGCAGCAGGGCCAGGACCGGGTGGCCGTGGACGGCGCGCGCGGCCGCCCGCCCACTGCCCAGTACAAGGTGTCCGCCACCTGGCAGGACGGATTCCGCGCCACCTCCCTGGTCTGCATCATCGGCACCGACGCGGCGCGCAAGGCGGAGCGCACCGCCCAGGCCCTGCTGGAGCGCTCGCGGGCGCTGCTGCAGGCGCGTTCGCTGCCCGACTTCAGCGCGACCCACGTCGAGGTCCTCGGGGCCGAGGCCAGCTACGGCGCCCAGTCGCAGGCACGCGCCAGCCGCGAGGTGGTGCTGCGGCTGGTGGCGGAGCATCCGGACCCCAAGGCGCTGGACCTGCTGGCGCGCGAGGTCGGCTCGGCCGGCCTGAGCTTCGCCCAGGGCACGGCCGCCTTCATCGGCGGACGCCCCAAGCCGTCGCCGGTGGTGCGGCTGTACACCTTCCTGGTCGACAAGGCGCGGCTGCCGGCCCCGCGCGTGCGGATCGGCGACGAACCGGCCTTCGAGGTGCCGGTGCCCGCCGGCGAGCACTGGGAGCCCACGCCCGCCGCTGCAGGCACCCCGGCCGCGGGCGCTGCTGGCGCTGCCGGCGAGCTGGTGGAGGTGCCGCTGCTGGCCGTGGCCCACGCGCGCTCCGGCGACAAGGGCGATTTCTCCAACGTGGCCATCTTCTGCCGCGAGCCGCGGTTCTACGACCACCTGAAGCGCGAGCTCAGCTGCGAGCGCATGGCGGCCCACTTCGCCGGCACCGTCGAAGGGCCGGTCCGGCGCTTCGAGGCGCCCGGCATGGCGGCCCTCAACTTCCTCATGCAGGACGCCCTGGGCGGCGGCGGCATGGCTTCGCGCCGGATCGACCCGCTCGGGAAAGCCTACGGACAACGGGCGCTGGAGATGCGCGTGCGCGTGCCCGCCGACTGGCTGGCCGCGCCGGCCCCCGCCACATCACGATAAAGGAGACGCAAGACGATGAGACGCCAATTTCTGCAGGGCCTGGCCCTGGCCGTCGGCCTGGCCGCAACGCTGGGCGTGCAAGCCCAGGGCGGCGGCTTCCCGGACAAGCCGGTGCGCCTGGTGGTGCCGTTCCCCCCGGGCTCGGGCACCGACATCGGCGCGCGCCTGCTCGCCCAGCAGCTGCAGGCCGCGCTGGGCCAGCCCTTCGTGGTCGACAACAAGCCGGGGGCAGGCGGCTCGATCGGCGCGATGGAAGTGGTTCGCGCGGCCCCGGACGGCTACACGCTGCTGTTCGCGTCCAACTCGCCGGCCGCCTCCAACGTGGCGCTGCTCAAGAGCATGCCCTACGACCCGACGCGCGACCTGGCGCCGATCGGCGGCGTGGGCGACAGCGTGATGGTGCTGCTGGTGCGCAACGAGCATCCGGCGAAGAGCCTGAAGGACTTCGTCGCCTACCTCAAGCAGCGCCCCGGCAAGGTGTCGGCCGGCTACGGTTCCTCCAGTTCCCAGACCAGCATCGCCCTGCTGAACAAGCTGGCGCAGGTGGACGTGCTGGCGGTGCCCTATCGCGGCATCCCGCTGGCCGTCACCGACACCATCGGCGGCGTGGTCGACTTCACCTTCGCCGACCTGGCCAACGGCGTCGCGCAGGTCAAGGGCGGCAAGATGCGGGCCCTGGGCGTGACCTCCGCCAAGCGGGTCGCGATCGCCCCCGACTGGCCGGCGCTGGGAGAAACCTGGCCCGGCTTCGACATCACCGCCTGGCTGGCGGTGTTCGGTCCGGCCCAGATGCCGGCCGAGCGGGTCGAGAAGCTCAGCACCGCGATCGCGGCGGCCCTGCGCAGCCCCGAGCTGCGCGAGAAGCTGGCGGCCACGGGCATGCAGCCGATGCCGATGACGCCGGCCCAGCTCAAGCAGTTCCAGGGCGCCGAGATCGCCAAGTGGATCCAGCTCGCCCGCGACGCGAACATCGAGCCGCAGTGAGCCGGACCGCCGCCTGAGGATTGCGCCGGCCGGCGCGGGTAGAGTTCCGGCCATGTCTGAACGAAACCATTGGCATCCGGTGGCGGATGGCGCGGCGCTCACGGACGCGCCGGTCGCCGTTTCGCTGCTGGACGAGCAGCTCGTGCTCTGGCGCGACGCGGCCGGAGCCGTGCACGCGTGGCCGGACCGCTGCCCGCATCGCGGCGCCCGCCTGTCGCTGGGCCGCATCGAAGGCGGCCGGCTGGAGTGTCCGTACCACGGCTGGCAGTTCGCCGCCGGCGGGCAGTGCGTGCAGGTGCCGGCGCTGCCCGGCTTCGAGCCGCCGGCCACCCACCGGGTCGCCGCCTACGAGGCGCAGGAGGCCCACGGCCTGGTCTGGGTGCGGCTGGCCGCCGGCGGGCCGCCGCTGCCGGCCTTCGCCGCCGAGGACGACGCGCGCCTGCGCAAGCTCAATTGCGGGCCCTACGACGTGGCGGCGAGCGCGCCGCGCATCGTCGAGAACTTCCTGGACATGTCGCACTTCTCCTTCGTGCACGAAGGCTGGCTGGGCGCGCGCGGCATGGCCTCGATCGACGACTACGCGGTCGAGGAGACCGCCGCCGGCTTTTGCGCCACCGGCTGCAAGGCCTGGCAGCCGCAGTCCAACCTGCATTCGACGGCGCCCGCCCAGGTCGAATACACGTACGAAGTCACCGGCCCCTACGCCGCGGTGCTGACCAAGCTGCCGGAGCCCGGCACGGTGGCGCGGCCCGACTGGCGCGAGGCCATTGCGCTGTTCATCTGCCCGGTCGGGCCCGAGCGCAGCCGGGTCTGGTTCCGGCTGGCGGTGGCCGATTTCGATTCGCCCGACGAGCGCCTGCGCGAATTCCAGGACACGATCTTCCGGCAGGACCAGCCGGTGCTGGAGTCGCAGACCCCCAAGCGCCTGCCGCTGGACCTGCGCGCCGAACTGCACACCCGCGCCGACCGGGCCTCGGCCACCTACCGTCGCCACCTTGCCCGCCTGGGCGTCACCTTTGGAGTTCTCTGATGGCCGCGATTCCCGCGCTTCCCGCCATTTCCGCCGAGCGCCTGCCCGGCCTGCTGCGCCGCATGCCCAAGGCCGAGCTGCACATCCACATCGAGGGCTCGCTGGAGCCCGAGCTGATCTTCGCGATGGCGCAGCGCAACGGCGTGGCCATTCCGTACGCCAGCGTCGAGCAACTGCGGCGCGCCTACGCCTTCAGCAACCTGCAGAGCTTCCTGGACATCTACTACGCCGGCGCCAGCGTGCTGATCACCGAGCAGGACTTCTTCGACATGGCCTGGGCCTACCTGGAGCGGGCCAAAGCCGACCACGTGGTGCACGCCGAGATCTTCTTCGACCCGCAGACCCACACCGCGCGCGGCGTCGCCATGGAGACGGTGATCAACGGGCTGCACCGCGCCTGCGAGCAGGCGCGCACGCAGCTGGGGGTGAGCGCGTCGCTGATCCTGTGCTTCCTGCGCCACCTGAGCGAGGACGAGGCATTCCAGACGCTGGAGCAGGCGCTGCCCCTGCGCGACAAGTTCATCGGCGTGGGGCTGGATTCGAGCGAGGTCGGGCACCCGCCGGAGAAGTTCGCGCGGGTGTTCGCGCGCTGCGGCGAGCTGGGCCTGCACCGGGTGGCGCACGCCGGCGAGGAGGGCCCGCCCGAATACATCTGGAGCGCCCTGGACGTGCTCAAGGTCGAGCGCATCGACCACGGCGTGCAATCGGCCAAGGACCCGCAGCTGATGCGCCGGCTGGCGCAGGAGCGGGTGCCGCTGACCGTCTGCCCGCTGTCCAACCTGAAGCTGTGCGTGTTCCCGCGGCTGGCCGATCACAACATCCGCCAGCTGCTGGACGCCGGCCTGGCGGTGACCGTCAACTCCGACGACCCGGCCTACTTCGGCGGCTACCTGAACGACAACTTCCTGCAGACGTTCGAAGCCACCGGACTGACGGCGCAACACGCCTGGCAGCTGGCGAACAACAGCTTCGAGGCCAGCTTCGTCGGGGCGGAGCGCAAGCGCCGATGGCGCGACCAGCTGGACGAGGTGTTCGCCGGTTAATTGGGGTCAGATTCCAATTTCCGCCGGGTCGGTGTCATCGCGGCCTTGCGCCGCAATCCTTCTCTCGTGCGTCGTCCGGCGTCGGGAGGGAATCCCGGCGTTCGCCGGGATGACATGAGGGAGGGCGCTGAACCGACCCGAGGCGCACTCCTCAGCCCCCCAACCCCTCCACCGCCTGCCCCATCGCCTCGCGCGCCTGCTCCCAGATGCGCTGCTGCCACTCGGGCGTGTCGGTGTAGAAGGCCTCCAGCATCTGGCGCTTGATCGAGGCGGCCAGCTCGGGCGAAGCCTCCGGGTGCTGGGCCAGCCAGTGCTCGGCGCGCACCGCCTGCAGCACCTGCTGCAGCGGCTGGGTGCCGTACTCCATGGCGATGCCGGTGTACTCGGCATCGGGGCACTCGTCGGGCACGCAGGCCCACATCATCCCGGTCAGCTTGGACGAGGTGGACGAGCCGTCGTAGATCGAGGTGACCGGCGTGCGCCCGTCGCCATCCCACCAGCGGCGCGCCCGCGCCACTTCCGCGGCATCGTCGGGCCCGGCGTAGATGCGCTCGCCCAGGCCGCTCGGCCCGAGCCCGGTGTGGAAGTCGATCCAGCCGATGCGCCGCGCAGTGCGCGCGTGGGCGCGCAGCACCTCGCGCAGCGTGCGGTTGCTCCAGGTCGGCCCGAGCCCGCCGTAGTACATGCCGTCCGGGAACTCGTGCTGGCCGCTGCTGATGGCCGCCTGGTAGGCGGCGGCGCCGTGCTGCTCGACCCAGCGCTGCAGTTCGGCTTCGTTCTGCGCCGACGGCGGCCAGTGGTCGGGGAACATCAGCCCGTGCAGCTGTGCGTAGCCGGGGTTGCGCGGCAGCGGCTTGGAGAAGTCGTGGAAGTTGCGGTTCAGGTCGACGTTCTCCTGCGTGGTGCGCCGGATGTGCGAGAAGCCGTAGGGGTTGAGCGCGTGCACGTACAGCACGGCCACGCCGCCGCGGCGGGCCTGCTCGCGCCAGGCGGCGTCCTGCAGCGCCGCCACCTGCACGCCGCTGCCGCAATAGCCCTCGACGCCGTGGCAGGCGCTGGACAGCACCAGCAGCGCCGTGGCATCGGGCGCGCCGTCGCGCGCCACGTCCATCGCCAGTTCCTCGCCGTCACGGCCCCGCTCGGGGTGGATCTTCGACTCGACCTGCAGCCCGGCGTCGGCCGCGGCGTCCAGGAAGCGCCGGCGCGCCTGCGCGTAGCTGGCGGAAAAGCAGTCCTGCAGCTTCATGCGCGCTCCTTGGCGAACCAGGCCTCGGCCAGCCGCACCCAGTAGGTGGCGCCCAGCGGGATCAGGTCGTCGTTGAAGTCGTAGCTCGGGTTGTGCAGCGTGCAGGGCCCGGCGCCGTGGCCCATCTCGCGGTGGGCGCCGTCGCCGTTGGCGATGAAGCAGTAGGCGCCCGGCTTGGCCTGCAGCATGAAGGCGAAGTCCTCCGCGCCCATGGTGGGCTCCTGCACCAGGACGTTGTCCTCGCCGACGATCGAGGCCATCACCTCGCGGCAGAACTCGGCCTCGGCGGCGGAGTTGACGGTGGCCGGGTAGTTGCGCACGAACTCGAACTCGCACTTGGCGTCGTGCGCGGCGCAGATGTGCTCGGCCACCTGCTGCATCCGGCTCTCGATCAGGTCCAGCACCTCGGGCTTGAACGTGCGCACCGTGCCCTGCAGCTCGCAGCTGTCGGGGACCACGTTGGTGGCCTCGCCGGCGTGGATCATGGTGACCGAGATCACGCCTGCGTCCACCGGCTTCTTGTTGCGGCTGATGATGGTCTGGAAGGCCTGCACCATCTGGCAGGCCACCGGCACCGGGTCGATGCCGTTGTGCGGCAGCGCGGCGTGGCTGCCCTTGCCGCGGATGGTGATCTTGAACTCGTTGGACGAGGCCATCACCGGCCCCGGGCTGACGGCGAACTGGCCGACCGGCATGCCCGGCCAGTTGTGCATGCCGAACACCGCCTCCATCGGGAACTGCTCGAACAGGCCGTCCTTGATCATCTCGCGCGCGCCGCCGCCGCCTTCCTCGGCCGGCTGGAAGATCAGGTAGACCGTGCCGTCGAAGTTGCGGTGCTTCGCCAAGTGCTGGGCCGCGGCCAGCAGCATGGCGGTGTGGCCGTCGTGGCCGCAGGCGTGCATGCGGCCGGCGTGGCGGCTGGCGTGGGGGAAGGTGTTGAATTCCTGCATCGGCAGGGCATCCATGTCGGCGCGCAGGCCGATGGCGCGCGGGCTGCTGCCGGCCTTGACGATGCCCACCACGCCGGTGGTGCCCAGGCCGCGGTGGATCGGGATGCCCCATTCGGTGAGCTTGGCCGCCACCAGGTCGGCGGTGCGCACTTCCTGGAAGCACAGTTCGGGGTGGGCGTGCAGGTCGCGCCGGATGGCGGTGAGGGCCGCCGCCTGCGTGACGATGGAATCAAGGACGTTCATGGTCGGCAACTTCTTGGATTCGAGCCGGCCAGTCTAGCCCGTGGCACCGGGTCCGCGCATGAGGGCAATCCGCCACAATCCGGCCCATGCCCGCCGCCCCCACGCCCTCGCCGCGCGCCCTGGAACTGGCGCAGTCCCTGGTGCGCATGAACACCATCAGCGACCGCAGCAACCTGGAGCTGATCCATTTCATCCGCGATGAGCTCCTGCGGCTGGGCGTGCGATCGCGCCTGACCTTCAACGCCGACAAGACCAAGGCCAACCTGTTCGCCACCCTGGGCGAGGGCAAGCCGGCCGGGGTGATCCTGTCGGGCCACACCGACACCGTGCCCTGGGACGGGCAGGACTGGTCGCTCGACCCGCTTTCGGCCACGGTGCGGGACGGCAAGCTCTACGGGCGCGGCGCGGCCGACATGAAGGGCTTCATCGGGCTGGCGCTGGCCCACGCGCCGCAGTTCCTGGCGAGCCAGGCGCCGTTCGCCATCCACCTGGCGTTCAGCTACGAGGAGGAGATTGGCTGCTTCGGCGTGCGCGAGCTGATCGCCGACCTGCGCGACGCCGGCGTCAAGCCGCTGGCCTGCATCGTCGGCGAGCCCACCGGCATGGTGCCGGCGATCGCCCACAAGGGGGTGTACCGGTACCGCTGCTGCGTGCGCGGCAAGGAGGCGCATTCCTCGCTGACGCCGCTGTCGGTCAACGCCATCGAGATGGCGGCGCGGGTGGTCGGCAAGCTGCGCGACATGGCCGAGGGTTTCGAGCGCGAGGAGCCGCGCTACGACGGCTTCGACGTGCCGTTCTCCACCGCCAGCGTCGGCCAGTTCCACGGCGGCATTGCCGACAACGTGGTGCCGCGCGACGCCGAGTTCCGCTACGAATTCCGCGACCTGCCGACGGCCGACGCCCAGGCCATGCAGCGGCAGGTGCTGGACTACGCGCGTTCGCTGGAGCCGGCGATGCAGCGGGTGGCGCCGGAGGCGGGCTTCCGCTTCGAGACGATCTGCGAGATCCCCAGTTTCCAGGGCCGGGCCGAGGACCCGGTGACGCGGCTGGCGCAGCGGCTGGCCGGCGAGGACAGGACCACGCTGGTGGCCTTCGGCACCGAGGCCGGGCTGTTCAGGAACGCCGGCATTCCCACCGTGGTGTGCGGGCCCGGCTCCATCACCCAGGCCCACCAGCCCGACGAGTTCGTCAGCCTGGAGCAGCTGGCCCGCTGCGAGGCGTTCCTGCGCGGGCTGGCGGCGGCGACGGAAGTGGGCTGAGGCCCGCCCCGCGCTATTCCCGCACCCGGCCCTGCGAATCGATCAGGCTCAGCTCCACCATCCGGGAGCCGACCCGCTCGTTGCCGAAGTGCACGCGGAAGCCGCCGACATCGACGTCTTCCAGGCCTTCGATGGCCTTCCTGATGCGCGCCCGCGAGGGGTCCTTGGCGCGGCGCAGGGCCTCGACGTAGGCTCGGGCGGCGAGGTAGCCCTCCAGCATGTAGACGTTGGGCTTGCCGAGCTTGGCGGCCTGGGCGTCGGCCATCAGCTCGCGCACCACCGCGACCTTGGCGCTGTCGCTCTTGGGCACCACGCGCACCACCACCACCCCGGCGCCGGTGGGCCCCAGCTCCTCGGCCAGCAGGCTCTCGCCGGTGTTGGAGAAGCCGTAGATCGGGCCGCGGAAGCCCTTGGCGCGCAGGTCGCGCACGGCGCTGGCGGCATTGCCCGCGTCGCTCAGGATCAGCACCGACTGGGGTTTCGTCTCCAGCGTCTTGTCGACACTGTTGGCCACGCTGCCGGCGTTGACCACGTTGTTGGCCAGCAGGTTGGCGCCCATCGCCGTCATGGTGCGCTGGGCCGCGTCCAGCGCCGCCATCGACTCGCTGTCGGCCGCATGCAGGATGGCCAGCTTGCGTGCGCCCAGGGTCTCGGCGTGGCGCGTGACGGCCGCGGCCTCGATCGAATAGCCCGGCCGCAGCGAATAGATGTTCGGGTACTGGGCGCCGCGGAATTCGTCGGCCGCCGCCATCGGGGCGAAGACCAGCACGTCGCTGTCCTTGACCAGCGGGTAGGCGGCCGTGACCTGGGTCGAGCCGTAGAAGCCGAACAGCGACAGCACTCCCTGGGCCAGCAGCTTCTTGGTGTTCTCCACCGTCAGGGCCGGGTTGCCGCGGTCGTCCAGCGTCACCAGCTCGACCTTGCGGCCGTTGACGCCGCCGGCGGCGTTGACCCGGTCGAAGTACAGCTTGGCGCCTTGCTGGTACGGCTCGGCCAGGGAAGAGCCGGGACCGGTCAGCGCCACCGACTGGCCCAGCACGATGCTGGTCTTGCTGACCCCGTCCTCGGCGGCGACCCCCGCCGCGCCCGCCACCGCGAGGACCGCTACCATGGCGGCTCGCGCCCAACTCTGGGTGGTCTTCATCGTTCGGATCTCCTTCGTTGGCCGTAAGCGGATGTAACGTGACGAGCACTCTAGGGAACAACTTGGCCGCCGGCATCCGCAATCCCCCTAGCGTCCACGCGCCGCAACAGGTGCTTGGCGCATGCCCGCACGACTGCCCCGACACCTGTTCGCTGGTGACCACCGTGGCCGAGGGGAGGGCGATCCAGGTGCAGGGCAACCCGGCGCACCGGCCGACCGACGGCGTGCTGTGCGCCAAGGTCGCGCGCTACACCGAACGCACCTACCACCCCGACCGGGTGCTGCAGCCGCTGCGCCGGGCGGGGCCCAAGGGGTCGGGCCGGTTCGAGCCGGTGGGCTGGGACGAGGCGCTGGACGACATCGCCGCCCGCCTGTCGGCGATCGCCGCGCGCGACCCGCAGGCCATCCTGCCCTACAGCTACTGCGGCACCATGGGCCAGGTGCAGGGCGAGGGCATGGCGGCGCGCTTCTTCTTCCTGCTGGGCGCCTCGCTGCTGGATCGCACGATCTGCTCCACTGCCGGCTCCACCGCCCTGGTGCACACGCTGGGGGCCAAGGTCGGCATGAAGGTGGAGTTCTTCGCCGAGGCGAAGCTGATCCTGGTCTGGGGCAGCAACTCCATCACCAGCAACCTGCATTTCTGGCGGTTGGCGCAGGAGGCCAAGCGGCGCGGCGCGCGGCTGGTCTGCATCGACCCGCGCCGCACCGAGACGGCGCAGAAGTGCCACGAGCACCTGCAGATCCTGCCCGGCACCGACGCCGCGCTGGCGCTGGCGCTGATGCACGAGCTGATCCGCCACGACTGGCTGGACCACGACTACATCGCCCGGCACACGCTCGGCTGGGAGGCGCTGCGCGAGCGCGCCCTGCGCTGGAGCCCGCAGCGCGCCGCCGCCGTTTGCGGCATCGCGGCCGAACGCATCGAGGCGCTGGCGCGCGACTACGGCACGATCCGGCCGGCCGCGATCCGCCTGAACTACGGCATGCAGCGCGTGCACGGCGGCGGCAACGCGGCGCGCGCGGTGGCCTGCCTGCCGGCGCTGGTGGGCGCCTGGCGCGACCGCGCCGGCGGCGTGCTGCTGTCCAGCTCGGGCTGGTCCACCCTGGACAAGGCGGCGGTGCAGCGGCCCGACCTGCTGGCCGGCCGCACCCCGCGCACCCTCAACATGGTGACCATCGGCGACGACCTGCAGCGGCCCGCCTCGCCGGCCTTCGGCCCGCGGGTGGAGGCGGTGGTCGTCTACAACTGCAACCCGGTGGCGGTGGCCCCCGACTCGGCCCAGGTGGTGCGCGGCTTCGCCCGCGAGGACCTGTTCACCGTGGTGCTGGAGCACTTCCGCACCGACACCGCCGACTACGCCGACTACATCCTGCCGGCCACCACCCAGCTCGAGCACTGGGACCTGCACAGCGCCTACGGCCACACCGACGTCCTGCTCAATCGCCCGGCGATCGCGCCGCTGGGCCAAGCCCGGCCCAACTCGCAAATCTTCCGTGATCTGGCCGCGCGCATGGGCTTCACCGACCCGTGCTTCGCCGACAGCGACGAGGACCTGTGCCGCCAGGCCTGCGCCGGCCGCATCGACTTCGATGCGCTGCTGCAGCACGGCTTCGCGCCGCTGCCGGTGCCGGACGCGCCGTTCGCCGACGGCCACTTCCCGACCGCTTCGGGCCGCTGCGAGTTCTTCAGCGCCGCGCTCGCGCGGCAGGGGCTGGACGGGCTGCCCGACCACGTGCCCAACCACGAGGCCTACGGCAGCTCGGCGCGCTACCCGCTGGCGATGATCTCGCCGCCGGCGCGCAATTTCCTCAACTCCAGCTTCGTCAACGTCGATTCGCTGCGCGCCATCGAGCGCGAGCCGCTGCTGGAGATCCACCCGCAGGATGCGCAGGCGCGCGGCATCGCCGACGGCGCCGTCGTGCGGGTGTTCAACGACCGCGGCGAGTACCGCTGCAAGGCCCAGGTGTGCGAGCGGGCCCGGCCGGGCGTGGTCAACGGGCTGGGCGTGTGGTGGCGCAAGCTGGGCCTGGCCGGCACCAACGTCAATGAGCTCACCAGCCAGCGCCTGACGGACCTGGGCGCCGGCCCGGTGTTCTACGACTGCCTGGTGGACGTGCAACCGGCGTGAAGGGCAGGTGGCTGGTGGCATCGGCACTGGGAGCGGCGGTGGTGGCGGCTTCGCTGCTGTGCCTGTCGGGTTGCGCCAACCTGGGCTACTACTGGCAGTCGGCCACCGGGCACCTGCGGGTGATGAACGCCTCGCGTCCGGTGCAGGAGTGGCTGGGCGACGAGCGGGCCTCGCCCGGCCTGAAGCAGCGGCTGGAACTGAGCCAGCGCATCCGCAGCTTCGCCTCCGGCGAGCTGCACCTGCCCGACAACCCCAGCTACCGGCGCTACGCCGACCTGCACCGCAGCGCCGTGATCTGGAACGTGGTGGCGGCGCCGGAGTTCTCGCTCACGCTCAAGACCTGGTGCTTCCCCGTCACCGGTTGCGTGGGCTATCGCGGCTACTTCGACGAAGCCGAGGCCCGGGCCGAGGCCGACCAGTTGCGTGGCGAGGGCTACGAAGCCAGCAGCTACCCGGTTCCGGCCTACTCCACGCTGGGCTGGATGAACTGGGCCGGCGGCGACCCGCTGCTCAACACCTTCATCCACTACCCGGAAGGCGAGCTGGCGCGGCTGATCTTCCACGAGCTGGCGCACCAGGTGGTGTACGCGCGCGACGACACCATGTTCAACGAGTCCTTCGCCACCGCGGTGGAACGGCTGGGCGTGCAGCGCTGGCTGCAGGAAGAGGCGTCACCCGAGGCGCGCGCCGACTACGCCCGGTACGACGGCCGCCGGCGCGACTTCCGCGCGCTGACCCGGACCACCCGCGAGAAGCTGGATGCGGTCTATGACCAGAAGGCTTCGCTCGGCGACGAGGAGGTGCGGCGGCGCAAGGCGCAGCTGATGGCCGACTTCCGCGCCGACTACCGGCGGCTGCGCGAGGCCTGGGGCGTCGAGCCGGCGCGCCTGCGCGGCTACGACAATTGGGTGGCCGGTGCCAACAACGCCTCGTTCGGCGCGCAGAAGGCGTACGACGGGCTGGTGCCCGGCTTCGAGGCGCTGTTCCACTCGCTGGGCGGCGACTGGCAGCGCTTCTACGCCGAAGTCAAGCGGCTGGCCGCGCTCCCCAAGGCCGAACGACACGACTACCTGAAGCACAAGGAGAAGGGCCGTGCCTGACATCCACATCGAACGCGAACACAGCCTGGGACTGGCGCGCGCCCGCGAACTGGCCTTCAAGTGGGCCGAGGCGGCCGAGGACAAGCTCGACATGGAATGCACCTACGAGGAGGGCAAGACCTCCGACCTGGTCAGCTTCACCCGCTCGGGCGTCGACGGCGAGCTGCGCGTCACGCGCGACCGCTTCGAGCTGCATGCGCGCCTGGGGCTGCTGCTGGGCGTGTTCCGGGAGCGCATCGAGAGCGAGATCACCAGCAACCTGGACAGGCTGTTGGAGCATGGCGACCCCGTCACGGCGTTCGAAAAGGGCGTGGCCGAAGCCACGGGGCGGCGGGTGGCGAAGGAGGGGGATGCAGGCAAGGCTGCTGCGGCGGGCAAGGCGGCCAAGCCGGCGGCGCGCAGCCGCAAGGCCTGATCCAGCGCAACGCGCCTCCGCGTGGATCTCCCCCCGGCGCCGGGATGACGAAAGAACTCAGCCCCGCAGCGACTCGATCAGGTCGATGTACTGCTGCATCGCGTCGTCGCTGGACGTGCCCTTGAAGCCGTTCCAGGCGTCCCACTTGGCGCGCCCGACCATGTCGCCGAAACCGGGCTTCTTCTCGGCGTTGTCGCCCTGCGTGGCCTGCTTGTACAGGCCGTAGATCTTCAGCAGCGTGCTGTTGTCGGGCCGCTCGCTCAGGGTCTTGGAGTTGGCGACGGCGGCTTCGAATTCGGCTTTGAGATCGGCCATGGTGGGGGCTCCGGTGGGAAAGTCCGCGGTATCTTAAGCGGGCCTGCGCACCCACAATAGGCGCCGCTCCCCACCCGGACAAGGACACCCGCCATGGTCACCCGCATCGTTCGCAGCGTCGCCCAGCAAGCCGCCCGGAGCGCCGCCCGCGGCGCCGTGAAGCAGGCCCGGCGCGCGGCGCGCGGCGTGCTCGGCCTGGCCGCCGAGCGCATGAGCAAGGTCGATACGGCCTGGCTGCGCATGGACAACGAGCACAACCTGATGATGATCCTGGGGGTGTGGACGCTGCGTCCGGGCATCGACTACGAGGCGCTGTGCCGGCGGGTCCAGGAGCGGCTGCTCCAGTACCCGCGCTTTCGCCAGCACGTGGTGGAGGACGCCACCGGCGCCAGCTGGGTGGACACGGCGGACCTGGACGTGCACCAGCTGGTGGTGCGCGAGAAGCTGCCGCGCAGCCGCGCGGCCAGCCCGCAGGTCGCGCTGCAGGCGCGCGTGGGCCAGCTGGCGATGGAGCCGCTGGACCGCAGGCTGCCCCTGTGGCGCTTCCACCTGGTGGAGGACTACGACGGCGGCAGCGCGCTGGTGGTGCGCATCCACCACTGCATTGCCGACGGCATCGCGCTGATCTCGGTGGTGCTGTCCCTGGTCGATGGCGGCGCCGCGCCGCCGCTGCGCCGGTCGCGGGCGCCGGTCCACGGCGCCGGCGGCTGGATCGCCGACACGCTGCTCAAGCCCTTCACCGACCTCACCGTCAAGGCGCTCGACGCCGCCGGCGAAGGCGCCGCCCGTTCGCTGCACCTGCTGGAGGACCCGCACGCGGGGCTGGAGGGTTCGGTCGAACTGGCGCGGCTGGCCTACCAGGTGCTCAGCGATGCCGGCGCGCTGCTGCTGATGCCGGACGACGCCCGGACCCTGCTCAAGGGCCAGCCGGCCGGCAGGAAGCGGGTGGCCTGGTGCGACCCGCTGCCGCTGGACGAAGTCAAGGCGGTGGGCAAGGCGCTCAACTGCTCGATCAACGACGTGCTGCTGTCCTGCGTGTCGGGCGCTATCGGCGAGTACCTGCGCGCCCACGGCGACGATCCCGCCGGCAAGGAGATCCGCGCCATGGTGCCGGTGAACCTGCGGCCGATGGACCATGCCTGGAAGCTGGGCAACCACTTCGGGCTGGTGCCGCTGGTGCTGCCGATCGGCCTGGAGAACCCGGTCGAGCGCGTCTACGAGGTGCGCCGGCGCATGGATGCGCTCAAGGGCAGCACCCAGCCGCTGCTGGCGTTCGCGGTGCTGACCGTCGCCGGGTTGCTGGTCAAGCCGGCGCAGGACGCGATCCTGCGGCTGTTCAGCGACAAGACCACGGCGGTGATGACCAACGTGCCGGGGCCGCGCGAGAAGCTGCGCTTCCTGGGGGCGACGCTGGAGCAGTGCATGTTCTGGGTGCCGCAGTCCGGCAACATCGGCCTGGGCGTGTCCATCCTCAGCTATGGCGGCAACGTGCAGTTCGGCGTCATCGCCGATGCCGCCCTGTGCCCGCAGCCGCAGAAGATCATCGATGCCTTCGGGCCGGAGTTCGCCAAGCTGTCGTGGCTGACGCTGATGCTGCCGTGGGGGGAGGGGTAGGGCCGAACGCCCTCAGTGCTCCCGCTCCTGCCCCTCTTCCTCCTTCGCCGCCAGCCGTTCATGCTCTTCGCGATAGGGCTCGCCCAGCGCTTTCTGCTCCCTGCGTGACAGCACCTCCCGCGCCTGCGGGAAGAATTTCTGTTCCTCTTCCTGCAAGTGGTGCTCCACCTTCTGCACCAGCTTGCCGATGGCCTCCAGCCACCCGGGTGAGCCGGCGTCGGCCTTGTCCAGGTCCTCGACCATCTCGTCCATCTCGTGGTGTTCGGCGATGCCGTGGCGGGCGGCGTCGACCGTTTCGTCGTGTTCGATGAGCGGCACGTAGAAGGTGCGCTCCTCGGCGGTCTCGTGCGCGGCCATCTCGGCCTTGAGGTCGTCCAGCGCCTGCCGGCGCGGCCCGGGTTCGCCGATGGCGGTCAGCAGGCGCCGGCAGATCGCGCGCTGCCGTTCGTGGCTTTCGAGGAGGGCTTCGAAGATGTCCATGCCGCCAGTCTCGACGGGCCGGCGGCGCCAGGCTGTAGGCCGGGCCGCCGCCTGCCGCCCGGCGGCCACCTACTCTTCGAGTTCGGCCTGGGCCAGCGCGACGTCCAGCCGCTGCGTCGCATCCAGCGGCTCGATCGCCGCGGCCTGCTCGTACAGGGCCGTGGCTTCGGCCAGTCTGCCTTCGCCTTCGAGCATGACCAGCCCGTTGGCGTACTCGATCAGGCCGATGGCCGACCGGGGATTGAGCGCCAGCGCCTGCCGGAACAGGGTGAGCCCGGTCTCCTTCTTGGCCCCGTACGTCATGCCGCCGATCAGCGGGCCGACCTTGTCGATCACCTCGGCATGGAAGGCGCCCAGCGCGATGTGCGCGTCGGCATGGCGCGGGTTCAGCCGGATCGCCTTCTCGAACGACTCCTTGACCTTGCTGCCCAGCCCCTGGGCCAGCGCCTTGGCGACGCTGATCGCCTGGCTGTAGCGACCGAGCGCATAGCCGCGGTGGTGCCAGGCGCCGGCGTTGTTCGGCTCGCGCGCGGCCTGCGCCTCGGCGCGCTGCGCCACTTCCTGGAACAGCTCGAGCCGGGTCCTTTCCTTCTTTTCCAGGTAGGTGGCATAGATGCAGGCGGCCTTGTTGGCGACCGTGATCCCGCCGCCGCCGGCCGCGAGCCCGGCTTGCACCGCCTGCTGGAATTCGCCGCGGTGGTACAGCGTCCAGGCGTGCAGCACGGCGGAGTCCGCGGGCAGCGGCTCGGCGTCGCCGGCGTGCAGGCGCGCCCAGTTGCTGCGGACCTCATCGTCGCCGAAGCCGAAATCGCCCAGGTACGGGAACGCCGCCCACTTGCCCACTCTTGTCTCCCGATTGGCCTTGTTGCAGCCGCAGCGACTTATCGGCTGCCGGCCGTGTACGCCCCGGCCAGGCCCAGCAGGTGGGCGCGCTGGTCGGCGCGCAGGTAGGGTACCAGCAGATGCAGCAGGTGGTGGGCGCCGCGCAGCAGGGCGGCCTGCGCGCCGGCCGGCTCCAGCGCGTGGCGCGGGTCGCCCACGTATTCGAAGCTGAGCCAGTAGGTCAGCAACACCACCATGCTGGTGGCCATCGGTTCGGCCTCGCGCGAATCGATGCTGGCGCAGCCGCTGCGGTTGATGCCATCGAGCATCGCGCGAATGGCGCGGGCCTTGTTCTTCAGCACCGCCTGGAACTGGGTCTCCAGCTTGCGGTTGCGCGAGAGCAGGTCGTTCAGGTCGCGATAGAGGAAGCGGTACTGCCAGATCAGCTCGAACAGCGTGTGCAGGAAGAACCAGGCGTCCTCCACGTCGCGCACGTTGTCGGCGGCGGCGAGCAGCTCCGACAGCGAGCGCTCGTAGCGCTCGAACAGCGAGTTGACCAGTTCTTCCTTGGCCGGGTAGTGGTAGTAGAGGTTGCCCGGGCTGATGTGCATCTCGGCCGAGATCAACGTGGTCGACACATTGGGCTCGCCGAAGCGGTTGAACAGGTCGAGCGTCACCTCCAGGATGCGTTCGGCCGTGCGGCGCGGGGCCTTCTTCGCCATCAGCCGCGGACCCTGCGCGTCATGCCGCTGCCTGGCCGGCGCCCTGCACCAGCCGCCCCAGGTCGTCCAGCGTGCCGTTCAGCGTCGCCATCGCCTGCCCGAGGCGCGCCGGGCGCTGCGGCGGCGCGAGCAGCCTGCGGTCGTCCTGCAGCCTGTCGTCGCGCAGCCGCACGCCGTGGCGCGCCAGCTTGGGCGCGATCTCGGCCCGGCGCTCGCGCAGCAGGGCGCGCGTCTGCTGGTAGGCATGCTCGGCCAGCTGGCGCCGCTGGCGGTAGCTGAAGGTGTTGGCCAGGTACAGCTCGGGGTCGCGCCGGTCCGGCTCGATCAGCACGATGTCGGTGCCGGGATAGCTGCGCTCGTAGTGCTTCATGCCCAGCGCCATGCGCGAATGGATCATCGAGCGGAAGGTCTGGCTCAGCACCGCCGGCAGCCCGCCCTCGACGATGCGCGGGATGCCGCGCTCCCCGGCGCGCGCCGCAGCTCCGGCGTTGAAAGGCACCAGCGGGTTGATGCACAGCATCAGGTCCACGCCCTCGTCCAGCGCCACGCTGGCGTGCAGCGTCTTCTCCAGCGCGCCGTCGACGAAGTCGGCGTCGCCGATGCGCACCGGCGGGAACAGCCCCGGCAGGGCGGCGCTGGCCTGCACCGCGCGCGAGATCGGCACGTCGTCGAACCCCGGCCGGCCGAACGGGGCGGCCTTGCCGGTGTCCAGGTTGGTCGCCACCAGCGTCAGCCGGGTCGGCAGGCGGCGGAAATCGTTGGTGCGGCCGGGCCGCGAGAACGCCTCGGCCAGCCGGCGGTGGATCTCCTCGCTGGAGAAGATGCCGGTCGGCAGGGCCGGGCCGAGCTGCTCGAGGGCGTGCGTCAGCGGCTTGCGGCCGCCCGTGGCGCGCCACAGCGCCGAAGCCGCCAGCCGCGGCAGGCGCGCCAGCCGGCGGCCGAACTCGCCATAGGCCGGCACCATCAGCCAGGCCGGGTCGAACACTTCGCTGGCGGCGCTGTTCTCGATGAAGGAGGTGCACAGCTCGCGCGGGGTGAAGCCGTTGGCCAGCGACGCCGCGATGAAGCCGCCGGCCGACACGCCGACGTAGTGGTGGAGCCGGTTGAAGGCGATGCCCTGCAGCGAGTCCTCCAGCGCGCACAGCGCCCCGATCTCGTAGATCGCGCCGAGCGGTCCGCCGCCGGCGAGGGCGAGGGCGATGCGCGGCTGGTTGCTGCTTGTGCTCATGGACGCCAGTTTAGGTGGCGATGGAGGATGGGGTTGCTGCGATGCAGCATGGGCTGGCAGCGGGGTTCGTGCCTCAGTACCTTGTCATCCCGGCGCAGGCCGGGATCCACCTGCGGAACGCTGCGCGTGCGCAGGCGTCGGTTGGTGGAGGGGCGGGTCAGTCAGCCCGCAATGACAAGGAAGGGCGCCATCAGGCCGCCTTCTTCGCCGCCCGCTTGCGCGAGGGCTTGGTCGCCGGCGCCACCGTCTTCGCGCCTGCCGCCCGCGTGCTCTTGCGCGCGGGGGCTGCCGCCTTGCCACCCAGCTTCGCCACGTTGCGATTGAGTTCGTCGATGCGCGCGATCAGCGCATCCACTTCCTTGGCCGAGGGCACGCCCAGCTTCTTCAGCGCGCGGGCGACGCGCTCCTCGAAGATGGTCTCCAGCTTGTCCCACTGGCCCGAGGCCTTGGATGACAGGTCGGTGGCCATCAGCGCCATGCGGTTGGTGGCCTCGGAGATCTTCTCCTCGGCCACGGCCTGGGTCTTGCGCTGGATCGACAGGCCTTCCTTGACCAGCGCGTCGAAGACCTTGTTGCCTTCGCCCTGCGCCTTGGCGAAGGCGCCCAGCCCCGCCAGCCAGATCTGGCTGGCCGACTCGCGGACCGTGCTGGACAGGGGCACGCCGCCCTTGCCCTTCTTGTCTTTGCCACTGCCGTTGCTCGTGTCGGTGCGCTGGATCTTCTTGACCATGGTGCGGGACTCCAGGTGAGGGTGGATGGGTGAAGGCTGACTTTACGGCGCGGGGCGGCGCGCGGGTAGGCGCGGGCTCCTAAATGCGGCCGCGCCATCCGCCGCGTCTTTGGGTTAACGCGGAATCTCTGCGCCTGGCCTTTGCACCAGAATCCTTTGCAGCAAGCCCGCGCGCGCCCTCCATCCGCGCCGCCCACCCGGAGGTCATCCCATGCACTATTTCGTCACCGGCGCGACCGGCTTCATCGGCAAGCGCCTGGTCGGCAAGCTGCTCGAGCGCAAGGGCTCGGTGGTGTACTTCCTGATCCGCAAGGAAAGCGAGGCCAAGGTCGCGGCGCTGCGCGAGCACTGGGGCGTGCCGGCCTCGCGCGCCATCCCCGTGTACGGCGACCTCACGGCGAAGAAGCTGGGCGTCGCCGCGGGCGACGTGAAGCAGCTCAAGAACACGATCGACCACTTCTTCCACCTGGCCGCGGTCTATGACCTGGCGGCCGACCCGGAAAGCCAGGTCGCCGTCAACATCGAAGGCACGCGCAACACGGTGGAGTTCGCCAGGGCCATCGCCGCCGGCCGTTTCCACCATGTCTCGTCCATCGCCGCAGCGGGCCTGTACGAAGGCGTGTTCCGCGAAGACATGTTCGAGGAAGCGGAGAACCTGGACCACCCGTACTTCATGACCAAGCACGAGAGCGAGAAGATCGTGCGCAAGGAGTGCCAGGTGCCCTGGACGGTGTACCGCCCGGCGATGGTGGTGGGCGACAGCCACACCGGCGAGACCGACAAGGTCGACGGCCCGTACTACGTCTTCAAGCTGATCCAGCGCATGCGCCAGATCCTGCCGCCCTGGATGCCGGCGGTCGGCCTGGAAGGGGGCCGCGTCAACATCGTGCCGGTGGACTTCGTGGTCGATGCGCTCGACCACATCAGCCACAAGCCCGACATCGACCGCAAGTGCTTCCACCTGGTCGACCCGGTCGGCTACCGGGTGGGCGACGTGCTGGACATCTTCGCGCGCGCCGCCCATGCGCCCAAGATGAACCTGTTCGTCAACGCGGCGCTGCTGGGCTTCATCCCCAAGGGCGTGAAGAAGGGGCTGATGGCGGTGGCGCCGGTGCGCCGCATCCGCCAGGCGGTGATGAAGGACCTCGGCGTGCCCGAGGACCTGCTGGACTTCGTCAACTACCCGACGCGGTTTGACTGCCGTGAAACGCTGGCCGCCCTGAAGGGCAGCGGCATCGCCTGCCCGAACCTGAAGGACTACGCCTGGCGCCTGTGGGACTACTGGGAGCGCCACCTCGACCCCGACCTGCACATCGACCGCAGCCTCAAGGGCACCGTGGGCGGCAAGGTGGTGCTGGTGACGGGCGGCTCCTCGGGCATCGGCCTGGCGGCGGCGCACAAGTTCGCCGAGGCCGGCGCCATCACCCTCATCTGCGGCCGCGACCCGGAGAAGCTGCAGGAAGCCTGCGCCGAAGCCCAGGCCAAGGGCTACCGCTTCATCGCCTATCCGGTGGACCTGGCCGACATGGCCGACTGCGACCGCTTCGTGCAGCAGGTGATCGCCGACCATGGCGGCGTCGATTTCCTGGTCAACAACGCCGGCCGGTCGATCCGCCGCGCCATCGAGGCCAGCTACGACCGCTTCCACGACTTCGAGCGCACCATGCAGCTCAACTACTTCGGGGCGCTGCGGGTCACCATGGGCCTGTTGCCCGCCATGGTGGCCAAGCGGCGCGGCCATGTGGTCAACATCAGCTCGATCGGCGTGCTGACCAACGCGCCGCGCTTCTCGGCCTACGTGGCCAGCAAGGCGGCGCTGGACGCGTGGACCCGCTGCGCCGCCAGCGAGTACCAGGACCAGGGCATCACCTTCAGCACCATCAACATGCCGCTGGTGCGCACGCCCATGATCGCGCCCACCAAGATCTACAACAACGTGCCCACCCTCGCGCCGGAGGAGGCGGCCGACATGATCGCCGAAGCCTGCATCGCCAAGCCGGTGCGCATCGCCACCCGGCTGGGCATCACCGGGCAGCTGCTGCACGCCCTGGTGCCGCGCATCGCCCAGATCGTGATGAACACGAGCTTTCGCATGTTCCCCGATTCACCGGCAGCCAAGGGCGTCAAGGATGGCGCCAAGCCGCAGCTGTCGGCCGAAGCGGTGGCGCTGCAGCAGATGATGCGGGGGATTCACTTCTGATATGGCGCTGCCCGAGACCGTGCTGGATTCCGTTGCATTTCACGCCGAAGAGCTTTCTGCGCCAGTGCCATAATCGTCGGCTGCACGTCATCAAGAAGGCCGCGTGAGGCGGCCTCTCCCCCTGGAATGGACAGAAAAATCGCAGTGGTGGGCCTGGGGTACGTGGGCTTGCCGGTGGCCGTTGCCTTCGGCCAGGCCCACCCGGTGGTCGGCTTCGACATCAAGGCAGCGCGCATCGCCGAGTTGAAGGCCGGCAGGGACAGCACCGAGGAGGTGGCCCCGGCCGACCTGGCCCGCGCCGACATCCTGTTCACCGACAGCGTCGATGAGCTGCGCTCGGCCGACTTCTTCATCGTGGCCGTGCCCACCCCGGTGGACTCGGGCAACAAGCCGGACCTCAGCCCGCTGGTCGGCGCCTCGCGCTCGGTCGGCAAGGCGTTGAAGAAGGGCGACATCGTGGTCTATGAATCGACGGTCTACCCCGGCGCCACCGAAGAAGACTGCATCCCGGTGCTGGAGCAGGTGTCGGGCCTGAAGTTCGGAACCGATTTCACGGTGGGCTACAGCCCCGAGCGCATCAACCCGGGCGACCGCGAGCACACCTTCACCAAGATCAAGAAGATCGTCTCCGGCTCCGACGCCCGCACGCTGGATGTCGTGGCCGGGGTCTACGGCTCGGTGGTCACCGCCGGCGTGCACCGCGCCAGCAGCATCAAGGTGGCCGAGGCCGCCAAGGTGATCGAGAACACCCAGCGCGACCTGAACATCGCGCTGATGAACGAGCTGGCGGTGGTGTTCAAGCGCATGGGCATCGACACGCTCGAAGTGCTGGAGGCCGCCGGCAGCAAGTGGAACTTCATCCACTCGCGCCCCGGCCTGGTGGGCGGCCACTGCATCGGCGTGGACCCGTACTACCTGACGCACAAGGCCGAGCAGCTGGGCTACATCCCGCAGGTGATCCTGGCCGGGCGCCGCATCAACGACAACATGGGCCGCTTCGTGGCGCACAGCACCATCAAGCTGATGCTGCGCAACAGCCAGGACGTGCCGCGCTGCCGGGTCGGCGTGCTGGGCATCACCTTCAAGGAGAACTGCCCCGACATCCGCAATTCCAAGGTGGCAGACGTGGTGCGCGAGCTGCGCGACTGGGGCGCCGAGGTGGTCGTGCACGACCCGCACGCCGACCCGCACGAGGTGCAGGAGGAGTACGGCATCGCCCTGGGGCGCATCGATGCGCAGAACCCGGTCGATGCCCTCATCGTGGCGGTGGCGCACCGCGAGTTCAAGGCCATGAGACCGGCCGAGCTGCGCGCCCTGGTGCGCTGCGAGCGGCCGGTGCTGGCCGACGTCAAGTCCATCTTCCCGCGCGCGGAGCTGGAAGCCGCCGGCTTCACCGTGTGGCGGCTGTGAGCGCGAGAGCTTTCCCCATGAAGAACGCCATCCAGGGCCGCAAGGTCCGCTTCGCCATCGTCGGCTGCGGCCGCATCGCCAAGAACCACATCGGCTCCATCCGCCAGCACGGCGACGACGCCGAGCTGGTGGGCGTGTGCGACATCGATCCCGCGGCGCTGCAGGCGGCGGTCAAGGAAACCGGCGCCAAGGGGTACGACCACATCGAGGCGCTGCTGGCCGACACCAACGCCGACGTGATCGTGCTGACCACGCCGAGCGGCATCCACCCCGCGCATGCCATCCTGTGCGCCAAGGCCGGCTTCCATGTGCTGAGCGAAAAGCCCATGGCCACCCGCTGGGAGGACGGCCTGCGCATGGTGCGCGCCTGCGACGAAGCCGGCGTGCGCCTGTTCGTGGTCAAGCAGAACCGGCGCAACGCCACGCTGCAGCTGCTGAAGCAGGCGGTGGAAGCGAAGCGTTTCGGGCGCATCTACATGGTGACGCTCAACGTGTTCTGGCAGCGGCCGCAGCAGGGTTACTACGACCAGGCCAAGTGGCGCGGCACCTGGGAGCTCGATGGCGGCGCCTTCATGAACCAGGCCAGCCACTACGTCGACCTGCTCGAGTGGCTGATCGGCCCCATCGAGAGCCTGCACGCCTACACCGGCACCCTGGCGCGCGACATCGAGGCGGAAGACACCGGCGTGCTCAGCTGCAAGTGGCGCAGCGGCGCGATGGGTTCGCTCAACGTCACCATGCTGACGTACCCGAAGAACCTGGAAGGCAGCATCACCATCCTGGGCGAGAAGGGCACCGTGCGCGTGGGCGGCGTGGCCGTCAACGAGATCCAGCACTGGGAGTTCGAGGACAAGCGCCCGGAAGACGAATCCGTCAAGGCCGCCAGCTACGAAACCACCAGCGTCTACGGCTTCGGCCACCCGCTGTACTACCGCAACGTGATCGACGTCATGCGCGGCCAGGCCGAGCCCGAAGTCGATGGCCGGGAAGGCCTGAAGTCGCTGGAGGTGCTGGTGGCGGCCTACCGCTCGGCGCGCGACGGCGTGCGCGTGAGCCTGCCGCTGGAGCTGTGATGGGCTACACCGCGCACCCCTCCGCCATCGTCGACGAAGGCGCGCAGATCGGCGACGGCAGCCGCGTCTGGCACTTCGTGCACGTCAGCCCGGGCGCGCGCATCGGCCAGCGCTGCTCGCTGGGCCAGAACGTCTACGTCGGCAACGACGTCACCATCGGCGACAACGTCAAGATCCAGAACAACGTGTCGGTCTATGACGCGGTCACGCTGGAAGACGACGTGTTCTGCGGCCCCAGCATGGTGTTCACCAACGTGTACAACCCGCGCTCGGCGGTCACGCGCAAGGACGAGTATCGCCGCACGCTGGTGAAGCGGGGCGCCACCCTGGGCGCCAACTGCACCATCGTCTGCGGCACCACGATCGGCGAGTACGCCTTCGTCGGCGCCGGCGCCGTGGTCAACCGCGACGTGCCGGCGTTCGCGCTGATGGTCGGCGTGCCGGCCCGCCAGGCGGGCTGGATGAGCCGTTTCGGTGAGCGGCTGGACCTGCCGCTCACGGGCGACGCCGAGACGGTCTGCCCGCATACCGGCGAGCGCTATGTCCTGCGTGCCGGCGTCTGCAGCCTGCAAGCCTGAGGGGAATCGAAAGAATGAATGCCGTGCTGAAACCATCCGCACCCGACAAGATCCAGTTCATCGACCTGAAGGCGCAGTACCAGGCGCTCAAGACCAGCATCGACGCGCGCATCCACAAGGTGCTGGACCACGGCCAGTACATCCTGGGCCCGGAAGTGGCGGAGATGGAAGCCCAGCTTGCCGCCTATACCGGCTCCAAGCACTGCATCAGCTGCGCGTCGGGCACCGAGGCGCTGCTGATGTCGCTGATGGCGCTGGGCATCGGCCCGGGCGACGAGGTGATCACCACCCCGTTCACCTTTGCCGCCACCGCCGAGATGATCGTGCTGGCCGGCGCCACGCCGGTGTACGTCGACATCGAGCCCGACACCTGCCTGATCGACGCCAGCAAGATCGAAGCGAAGATCACCTCGCGCACCAAGGCCATCATGCCGGTGTCGCTGTACGGTCAGGTGGCCGACATGGACGCGATCAACGCCATTGCGGCGAAGCACGGCAACCTGGCCGTGATCGAGGACGCGGCCCAGAGCTTCGGCGCCACCTACAAGGGCCGCAAGAGCTGCAACGTCTCGACCCTCGGCTGCACCAGCTTCTTCCCGAGCAAGCCGCTGGGCTGCTATGGCGACGGCGGCGCCATCTTCACCAACGACGACGCGCTGGCCAAAACCCTGCGCGAGATCCGCACCCACGGTCAGGAGCGGCGCTACTACCACACCCGCATCGGCGTGGGCGGGCGCATGGACACCATCCAGTGCGCCGTCATCCTGGGCAAGCTCGAGCGCTTCGAGTGGGAGATCGAGCGGCGGCTGGCGCTGGGCGAGCAGTACCGGCAGAAGCTGGAGCAAGCCGGCGCCAAGGTCAAGCTGCTGACCGTGCGCCCCGACCGCGACTGCGTCTGGGCCCAGTACACCGTGTTCGTCGAGGACCGCGAGTCGGTGCAGAAGGCGCTGGCCGAGCAGGGCATTCCGACGGCGGTGCACTACCCGCTGTCGCTCAACCGCCAGCCGGCCTACCGCGACGACGCATCGGCGGCGGAAACCGTGCACAGCCATCGGGCCGCGGAGCAGGTGATCAGCCTGCCGATGAGTGCGGATCTGACGGAAGAGCAGATGGACCGCGTGGTGGTGGCGGTCGCTGCAATCTGAGCGACGCCTCGGATGGAAACAAACAATACGGCGCGAAGCTTCCGGGACAAGTGGCACCGGAACACGGATCTGGTCTTCGCTGAAACCCTCCGGGAGGATTCGAGCATCCTGCGTTGGATTCTTGAGCGCAATGGATGGGGCAGCCTGGACGCGTTGCGGCATTCACTGCGTGGCCGAGGGCGAATTCTGGACGCAGGCTGCGGGAATGGGCGGGTGACGGCTCTTCTGCGCCGATGCACTGACCCGCAAAGCACGCAAGTGGTCGGAGTCGACCTCGTCTCACATGAAGTAGCCAGAGGCAATCTCGCCGATGCGCCCAATATGCAGTTCGGTCAGGCCGACCTTACGACTGACCTGACCCGACTCGGCCGTTTCGACTACATCTACTGCCAGGAAGTCCTGCACCACACCAGTGACCCGGCTAAGTCGTTCGGCAACCTGTGTGCCCTGCTGCAGCCGGGCGGCGAGATTGCGATCTACGTCTACAAAGTGAAGGCGCCGGTACGCGAATTGACCGACGACTACGTGCGCAGCAAGATCGCTGCCCTTCCATACGAAGAGGCGATGCGCCTGTGCGCGCAGGTCACGCAACTCGGAAAGGCACTCTCGGACCTGAACGCCAAGATCAGGGTTCCCGATGTCGAAGTCTTGGGGATCGAAGCCGGCGAGTACGACGTGCAACGCCTGATCTATAACGCCTTTGCCAAGTGCTTCTGGAATCCCGAACTCAGCACCGAGGCAAATGACTTGGTGAACTACGACTGGTACCACCCCCAGACAGCCACGCGTCACACGCTGGCCGAGGTGCGCGAGTGGTTCGCGCGCGAGGGCGTGGACATCATCCATGAACACGTGGACCCCTACGGCATCACAGTCCGGGGTGTCCGCGCCAACACCTAACACCATGGACCTGAACGGAAAGAAGCTTCTTGTCATCGGCGGTGCCGGGCTGATCGGCTCGCACACGGTCGACCAGTTGATCAAGGAAGACGTCGCAGAAATCCGCATCTTCGACAACTTCACGCGCGGCCGACTTGAAAACTTGGCGCAGGCAATGAAGGACCCTCGCGTGAAGGTGTTCCCGCTGGGGGGGGACATCCTGCACCGCGACATCCTGGATGCCGCAATGGAAGGCATGGACGGGGTGTTCCACTTTGCGGCACTCTGGCTGCTCCACTGCCACGACTACCCGCGCTCTGCCTTCGAGGTGAACGTGGGTGGCACGTTCAACGTGCTGGAAGCGTGCGTCAAGCACAAGGTCAAGCGCCTGGTCTACTCCTCCTCGGCTTCCGTTTACGGTGATGCCGTCCAGGAGCCCATGGACGAGGATCATCCGTTCAACAACAAGAACTTCTACGGAGCGACCAAGATCTGCGGCGAGGCGATGGCGCGGGCTCTGCACCATCGCTATGGGCTGCCGTACGTCGGCCTTCGGTACATGAATGTGTACGGTCCGCGTGCCGATTACAGGGGTGCCTACATCGCGGTCATCATGAAGATGCTCGACGCGATCGACGCCGGCAAGGGCCCCACCATCCTGGGTGACGGCACCGAGGCGTTCGACTTCGTTGCGGTGCAAGATTGCGGGCGGGCTAACGTGGCGGCGATGAAGGCCGACGTGGTTGACCGCTGCTACAACGTGGGCACGGGCATCCGCACCTCGTTGAAGGAACTCGCCGAGATGCTGGTGGAACTCACCGGCTGCAAGTACGGGATCAACTACGCACCTCGGAGCCAAGCCACTCTGGTGCGCAACCGTATCGGGGATCCGAGGCGCGCCAAGGCGGAGATCGACTTTGAAGCTGGGATGGACCTGAGAACCGGGTTGGAAGAATTGATTGCCTGGCGCAAGGCGCATATTGCCGAAGTGGAAGTGCGGCGTGCGCTTGCCTAGTGGCGCCGAACGGCTGGCTAGCAGCCTCGATGGGTGTGGCAGACACACTGGATTGATATGTGCGGCATTGCGGGTCTACTGAAGCTGGATGGCTCGACGGTTGACCCTATGGCTGTCGACCGGATGGGGCGCGCGTTGGCGCACCGCGGGCCCGATGGTGAGGGCAGATATGTCGAAGGCCCGATCGGGTTTGCCCATCGTCGACTCGCAATCATTGACCTCACCCCGGCAGCCGCGCAGCCGTTCTCGGATCCCAGCGGTCGATTCACGGTCGTCTACAACGGCGAGTTGTACAACTACCGTGAGCTGCGACGGGAACTGATTTCGCTAGGCCGCGTGTTCCGGACAGCGAGTGATACGGAGGTCCTGCTCGAGGCATTCAAGCAATGGGGTCCTGGAGCCGTCCAGCGATTCAACGGGATGTTCGCGTTCGCAATTTGGGACCGCGCGCAACGACGTCTCTTCCTGGCACGGGACAGGTACGGAGTGAAGCCGCTGTACACCTTCCACAAAGGAGGCGAATTCTTGTTTGCCTCCGAGCCCGTGGCGATCACGCAGCATGCCAATGCTGGCTCGGGTTTGGCTGTGGACGGCCTGGTTGAGTATCTGACATTCCAAAATTTCTTTTCGGACAGGACGATCTATAGAGACGTCCGGATGTTCCCTGCCGGCTGCTGGGGAAGCATTTCGCCGGAGCAAGGCGAACTTGTTGTCAACCGGTACTGGGACTTCAACTTTGTTGAGCAACACGAAGTGGGCAGCGAAGCTGAAACGTGCGAGCGTCTGCGCCTACTGCTCAACCAAGCAGTCAGCCGGCAACTGGTCAGTGACGTGGAGGTCGGCGCGTATCTGAGCGGGGGCATCGACTCCGGTTGTGTGACTGCGCTTGCGGCACGGCAACTTCCCTACCTGAAAAGCTTCACGTGTGGATTTGACCTGCACTCGGCAAACGGCATCGAGGTGGCGTTCGATGAGCGAGAGCGCGCGGAGCACATGTCGTACCTTTACAAGACCGAGCACTATGAAATGGTGCTGAAGTCGGGCGACATGGAGCGAGTCATGCCCAAGCTGATGCGTCACATGGGTGAGCCCCGGGTCGGCCAGTCCTATCCAAACTATTACGTGGCAGGCCTCGCGAGCAAGTTCGTGAAGGTCGTGCTGACGGGAACGGGCGGCGACGAGTTGTTCGGAGGCTATCCGTGGCGCTACTACACGCCTGAATCGGACGCCGACTTCGACTCCTACGTCGATGGCTACTATGGATATTGGCAGCGCCTGGTGCCGCCGGAGCTGATGCCGGAACTTCTGGCTCCAGTATGGTCGGAAGCCAAGCACGTCGACACCCGTGACTTGTTCAAGAGCGTCTTCGGTTCGCACCCGGCGCGCCTGCGCACGCGAGCAGACTATGTGAACAGCGCTCTGTACTTCGAGGCCAAGACGTTCCTTCACGGATTGCTGGTGGTCGAGGATAAATTGAGCATGGCGCACGGCCTGGAGTCGCGAGTTCCCTTCCTTGACAACGATCTTGTCGACTACGCCATGACGCTACCGGTTTCCATGAAGCTCGCTGCGCGTCACAACGAGAGAATCGATGAGAACATGGCGGGTCCGAAGACGGAGCAGTTCTTCCAGCAGACTCACGACGGCAAGCTGATCCTGCGTCAGGCGGTGGAAGAGTGGATGCCTAAGGTTGTCACGCAAGCGGCCAAGCAAGGCTTCTCCGCGCCGGATGCCAGTTGGTTCCGCGGCGAGAGCCTTGAGTACGTCAAGCGTTGTCTTCTTCGACCAGCCGCAAAGATCAACGAGGTTCTCAATCCCGCCGTTGTCGCAAGGCTGTTGGATGAACACATGACCGGCCAGCGCAACCGGCGCCTTTTGATCTGGTCGTTGCTCTGCCTGGAGCACAGCGACTTCGAGGCAGCGACCTGATGGCCAAGCTGCTGGTCGTTGGAGGAACCGGACTGATCGGCTCCGAGGTTGTCCGCCAGGCAAGGACACTGGGACATGTGGTCACGATGTTGTCCCGCGACGCAAAGGGCATTGATGGTCGCGTCATCGTCGGTGACTTGAGGCAACCGCATAGCCTAGAGGGTCTGTTGCGTGGAGAGCACTTCGACGCGATCGTGTACCTTGCGCAGGCCGCAAGTCACAACGCTTTTCCAGGCAATGCCACGGATGCGGTGGCAGTCAACATCTCTGCGCCCGTTGCGCTGTGCCAGTGGGCGGTGAACAGCGGTTGCGACCGATTCATCCTCGGCTCATCCGGGGGAATCTGCGGACCCGCGCACGGGCTCGAGCGAATCACCGAGAGTTCGGGCCGGCAGCCGCCAGAGAGGCTGAATTTCTATCTCTCGACCAAGGCGCGCTGTGAGGAGTTGCTCGTGGCGTTCGGTGGCCTGCTGAAAATAGATGTACTGAGGTACTTCTTCGTGTATGGCCGGACACAGAGGCCAGACTTCCTCTTTCCCAGGCTGATCGAAAAGATGAAGTCGGGACAAGCCATAGAACTCGCGGGGGGCGAAGGGCCTTGGCTGAATCCGATCCATGCCAGAGATGCCGCCTCGCTGACCATTCGCGCCCTTGAGTCTTCTGTGGGAGGGGTGACCAACGTGGCCGGCCTGGAGGACATGACGTTGCGTGCGTTGGTCGGCGCGCTCGAGCAAGCTGTCGGGACTCGTGCGAAGGTCGTCCCCACCGATGAGCGGCCTCCTCGCTTCCTTGCGGACACAAGCCTAATGCTGAAGAAGCTGGGTACGCCCGAAATCACGCTGGACAAAGGGATCGCCATGTCATTCGCTCAGGAGCCAAGAGAGTGAGATTTTGTGGACGCGAGCTGACAATTCAGGATAGCTCGGAATCGCTGGCGGTCGAGCAGGTCCGGGAGCGCGGCAGGTGCGGGCAGTTCATGCCTTTTGACGAGCTGCTCCACCTTCTGCGCGATCCAATTACAAAAGGGCCGCTTGTTAGTGGAGGCGACCACCTGACGGCCAATGGTCGCGTGTACCCCATTGTGCGAGGCAATCCGCACTTGTTCCCATGTGAGATGGACCGAGTGAGGGCGGCCCTGTCCCAGCCAGGGTTGCTCGACCGATTCCCAGATCTGCTGCCCATTGAGCAGTACTGTGCCTTCGGCCTCCTGAAATCGTCGGGCGCAACTAACCTCGACTACGCGGACCTGTGGTACGGACGGCATCTCCATCGTGCGAGCAAACTCCTGAGCAACGCGCGCGGGACATTTCTGGATGTGGGCTGCGACGACGCTTTCCTCAGCCGGGGCATGCTTGCAGACCAGGTTCAGTACGTCGGCCTGGAGCCTTCAGCCGGCTCTTCCGAGGGGCTGCGGGTTTGCGGGCTGGGTGAATTCCTGCCCTTCGCGGACCAAAGCTTTGATGGCGTCGGCTTCCAGACGTCGTTAGACCATGTATTCGACTACCAGTTGGCGCTAGCGGAGGCGCGCAGGGTGCTCCGCCCAGGTGGGCGCCTGTATCTCGCTACCTTGTTGTGGACCGACAAGGCGCAACTGTATACGGACACTGCACATTTCCATCATTTCAGGGGCGCGCAAGTCGAGGCAGTCCTGGCCGACGGATTCGAAGTTGAGCAAGTCGATGCGTACGTCTGGAAGGGAAATACCCATCGATTCGGCGTCTACATGACTGCGATTAAGAAGTGAGTAGATGGAAACGCAGAACTTCACGGAAGAGGAATATCGGCGGCTGCTGGAGCTTACCCAGCGGCAATATGCCTTCGCCTCGTACTTGACTGCTCCGGAGCAGCCGCACGTCATACTGCGCCATGACCTCGATACCTCCTTGCAGCGCGCTCTGGCGCTCGCCAAGATCGAAGCTTCTCTCGGCATTCGGGCAACGTATTTCCTGTTTCCAAGAAGCCTTTACTACAACCTGCTCCATCCCGAAAGCAAGGCGGTTGTTCGCCAAATCCTTGATTTTGGCCATGCAATCGGCCTGCATTTCGATGTTTCCATGGAGTACGAGCCAGAAGAGCTGGCGCCGCTTCTCCAGCATGAGAAACGGCTACTGGAGATCGAGTTCGGAAGGTCCGTCGAAGCCGTCAGCTTCCATTTGGCGGGAGACTTTCAGTCCCGACTTCCGTCCGAGCACGTGGTATGTGGGATGGTAAACGCCTACTCCGAGCAGATGCGGCTTGGCTACAAGTACCTTTCGGACTCAAATGGTGTCTGGAGATTCGAGAACTGGGAAGAGATTCTTGATTCGTCGAAGTACCCACGGCTGCAAATCCTCGTGCACCCGGAATGGTGGACCCCGCAATCGCTGACGCCAAAGCAACGCTTGCAACGCGCCATCGATGGGTACGCAAGGCGGATGGGAGGTTGGTACGACGAGGTGACAAGGGCCTATGGACGTCCCAACTATTGAAGAAGGTTCGGTGGTTCTTCGGCCGCTGACCGACGCGGATTCCGATGCGCTTTTCCGTTGGATCAACGACCATGACACCGTCGTTTTCAATGCGCCATTCGCGCCGGTGGAGCGTGAAGCTCACGAACGCTGGTTCGAGCGCGTCCGCGCTTCAACGAGCATTGCGATATTCGGGATCATGGAGCGACACACCAGAGCGCTTGTGGGCAGTTGCCAGCTCCTGAACATCTCGCCTCTGCACCGGAGTGCGGACCTGCAGATCCGGCTTGGCGAGCCGGCGGCACGAGGCCGAGGTCTGGGAACGGACGCAGTACGTGGACTTGTTCACTTCGGCATGACCCAGCTGAAATTGCACCGTATCGCACTCACGGTTCGAGCAGACAACGAGCGAGCGATCCGGGCTTATGTGAAATGTGGCTTCCAGAGAGAAGGGCTGTTGCGAGAAGCCGCCTTTATCGAAGGCCGTTTCGTGGATCTGATCGGCATGGCAGTGCTCGCGTCATGAGCCGCGTCACAGCCATTCACCAGCCGAACTTCTTCCCCTGGCTTGGCTACTTCGACAAGATCGCGCAATGCGATGTCTTTGTCGTGCTGGACGACGTCCAGTACCAGAAAACCGGCAGCAACTGGTCGAATCGGGTGAAGCTGCTTTTGGCGGGCGAGCCGCGCTGGGTCACGGCGCCCGTCCGCAGGCCGGCGCACGGCACGGCGAAGATCGATGAACTCTCCTGGGCGCAGGAGCCCTGGCGCGAGAAGTTGATGCGAAGCCTGACCATGAACTATGGCAGTGCCCGCTTCTTTCGGGAGACCATGGAGCTGATCGAGCCACTGGTGCGCAACGAAGAGCCGATGCTTGCGGCGTACAACCTGCGTGCTATCCGGGCCATCTGCGAAGCGCTCGGCCTGCAGCGGAGTTTCGTGCTTTCCTCCAGCTTCCATGTTGAGACCGCATCGAATGAGCGCCTGATATCGCTGTGTCGGCACGTGGGGTGCGACATTTACCTCACCGGTGGCGGCGCGCAGGACTACCAACAGGACGAGCTGTTCGTGAACGCGGGCATCCAGGTCCGCCACCAGGATTTCCAGCATCCGCGCTATCCGCAGGCAGGCTGCGGCGACTTCGTCCCTGGTCTGTCGGTCATCGACGCGCTCATGAATTGCGGAATCGACGGCACAAGAAAGGTGATGGGAGTTGCATGACGACTGCTGCACGCTCCCGCACGGCGCGAAGGACGCCACTCCAGTCATGAAGCAATGGGCACGCTGGTGCAGCGCAAAGCTGAAGAAGGCCGCTGCTGCGCTGCAAGGCTTGGCGGCCCCGGTGCTGAAATCGGTGGCACAGCCGGCCGTCCGTGTCGTCGAGGCGTCGGCTAGGCGTGCTCTGCGGCGGCTCGAGGCCATGCAGGCCGACCAGATGAAGGCCTTGGAAGGACACGCGGAAGTCCTGATGGACAAGCTGCACCGTACCGTAAGCGGCCAGGTGGCCTTTACGACGGGCCATGCGCACCTGCTGGGCGAACTGCAGCGCGCCAAGGCGCAGAAGGATTCTCGCCTGCTGCCCAATCTTGATCTCTCCGAGCGCGTCCGATCCATCGTGCGCAAGCACGCCGGTTTGCCCCCCGTTGTGACAGGTGACGAGGGCAAGAACGATCTGACGACGGAGTTGCGGTTCCTGTGGGACAACAGCGCCTTGGTCCGCCAGATGCTCGAGCTCTGTGCCGGACGACGCGTGCTGTACTCGGGGCAGTGCTACTACAACCATTGGTATCTCTCGCGCGAATTGCGCAAGCTTGGCTGGAGGGCGGATGTGCTGAACTGGGACCCGAATCCGGCCTCCCAGATCTATTACCACGGGGAGGACTTCCGCTATGTCGGGGTCCCCGAAGAAGATTTGCAGATGCTGCGATTCTTCGTCCAGGCACTCTACGGCTACGACGTTTTCCACTTCAGCAATGCCCACGGAATCAGCTTCGGGTCGGCACTTGCATCCATCGTGACACCGCTGTTTGGCGAGCGCGGCGAGATCTACCTGTTGAAGGAACTCGGGAAGAAGGTCGCCTACACGAACAACGGCTGTCTCGACGGCGTGTCGCAGACTGCGTTCTCGCGGTGGGGGCCGGATTCCGTGTGTGCGATTTGCCGCTGGCGAAATGAACCTGCGGTGTGCAGCGATGAGCTCAATCTGCGATGGGGCCGATTTCGCAACTCAGTGAGCGACTACCAGTGCCTGCTGGGAGGCAATCGGGTCGACTTCAACGACGATCCGCGGGTCCACGAATCGCCCTGGGTGTACTGCCTCGATCCGGATATGTGGAAGCCGGGCCTCGACATCCCCGAACCGTTCCGGATCGAGCGGCGCTCCGAAAAGACCCTGCTGCTCTACCACGCGATCGGGAACAAGCAGGACCGCACCACCGACGAAGGCGTGAACATCAAGTCCTCCCACGTGTACCTTCCGTTGCTACAGAAGCTCAGGGACGAGGGTTGGGACCTGGAGCTGCTGGAGCCGACCGGCGTCCCCAACAAGGACGTTCGTTTCATCCAGGCGCAGGCGGATATCTTCCTGGAGATGTTGACCTTCGGCTGGTTCGGCGCGAATGCGCGTGAAGCCATGATGCTGGGCAAGCCCGTCGTCTGCTTCATCCGGCCTGAATGGCTGGACAGTCTGCGGGAGGAACTGCCCGATTACGCGGATGAGTTGCCAATCGTGAGCGCGACTCCGGAGACCGTCGAGAGCGTGCTGGTCGATCTGATGGGCGACGAAGGCAAGCGCCGCGAGATCGGCCGCCGGAGCCGCGAATTCATGCTGCGCTGGCACTCCGCGCCGGTCGCGGCAGCCAAGTTCGAGGAGATCTACGGCCGGCTGATTGCCGGCGAGCCGCTGCTGCGCAAGACGGCGCATGGGGCTGGGCGGACGGCTCGGCTGGGTGACTAGAATCCGGCTCTTCTTTGCGGTGACGGGAAAGGGGCACCCAGTGCGGTGCGTGCCCGAGCATGCCTTGTACCTGCCTGCATTCACCCCTGACCTCTGACACACGCCCCAGCCGATGCCGCAACTGGCCGTTTCTGTAGAAGGCATTACGAAGCACTTTCCGAAGGCAGGTCGGCTACGGGTCCGGGAACTGCTCACAGGCTTGCCGCCCGAGAGGCGCTTCACCGCCATCGATGGCATCAGCCTGGACGTGCCGAAGGGCGAGGTCGTCGGCGTGCTGGGGCGCAACGGCGCCGGCAAGAGCACGCTGCTGCGGCTGGTCGGCGGGATCTATTCGCCGGATTCAGGCGCGATCGCGCTGAACGGCCATGTCGCGGGCTTGTTCGAGATGGGTGGATTCGGCAACACCCAGTTGACCGGCCGGGAGTTCGCCAACCGCTATCTGCAACTCTTCGGTGTTTCCCGGGCCCAGCGCGAGGCCGTCGTGGCCGAGGTCCGGGAGTTTGCCGAGCTGGGCGACTACTTTGATCAGCTGATTCGGACCTACTCGGCCGGCATGGCGGCCCGGCTGTACTTTGCGACAGCAACGGCGATCCCCCATGAGATATACCTGATCGACGAAATCCTGTCCGTGGGCGACGAGCATTTCCAGGCCAAGTCCTGGGCCCGCATGCGCGAGCGGCTGGCCAGCGGTGCGTCGGGCCTGCTCGTCACCCACGACTGGTCGGCCGTGATCCGGCTGTGTCGCGAGTCGAAGGTGCTCGAGCGCGGCCGGATCCTGCTTCAGGGGCGATCGGACCGCGTGGTCGCCGACTACCTGCAGCTGCCTCGGCCCGCCGCCGACCGCGCACGGCTGGCTGCCGCGCCGGGTGAGCGGCTGCAGGCGTCGAGCGGTCGCGCGTGCGCCCTCGATCTCGAACTCGAGATCCTGGCGCCGGGCCCGGTCGAGCTCGCTGTGTCCATCGAGGCCCTGCAGCTCGGAACGGGTTGGGAGCCCGTCATCCTGACCGAGTTCCAGCCCGTGGCCAGCTCTCCCGGACGCTACCGGGCGACCGTGCGCATCGAGGCACTGCCACTTCGCGCCGGCGAGTACACCCTGAACGTATTCCTGGCGACACCGCCGGATTCGTCCGGCGTGCGAGAGACCCTGGATGTGCGTGGTTGGACCTACGGCAACGCGATGACGTTGGCGGTGGACGGCGAGCCCGGAGGCGGCATTGCGCCTTTCGCGGTGCGCTGGACGGAAGTGGCCCGATGATGGCGCTGCACATCCAGGCTGAGCGGCTTGCCAAGGCCTACGACCTCGGACAGGGCGTTGCCCCCAAGATGGCGCTTGATGGCGTCAGCCTGAACATTGCCGAGGGCGAGCGAGTGGGCCTCATCGGTCGCAATGGAGCGGGCAAGACGACTCTGCTCCAGCTGGTGAGCGGCATCGCGCAGCCCACCGGTGGGCGGCTGGACGTTCAAGGCCAGGTCACCGCCATCTTCACGCTGGGCATGGGGCTGCGCGACGACCTGACGGGCAGGCAGAACATCGAGGTCGAAGGCGAGCTGCTGGGGCGTACCCGTGAGCAGACCGCGGCGCTCGCCGACGACATCATCAACTTCGCTGAGTTGGGTGAGTTCATCGACCGGCCGGTGCGCACCTATTCGACCGGCATGAAGGCCCGCCTGGCGTTCTCGACGATCGTCCACATCGAGCCGGAGATCCTGATCGTGGATGAGGCCTTGTCCGTGGGCGACGCTCGCTTCTCGGAGAAGGCAACCGCCAAGATGCGCGAACTGGCCGCGCGTGGTCGGATCCTGATTCTGGTGTCCCATTCGATGCGCGCCATCCAGGAGATGTGCACGCGCTGCATCTGGATGGACGAGGGCCGGGTGCGGATGGACGGTCCGCCCGCCCAGGTGACGCAGGCCTACCTTGACGAAGTCCATCGAGCCGACGAGGCGCTGCTTCTCGAACGCTTCCGGCGCGAAGTGACCGACGTTTCAGTGCGCGAGGGATTCCGTGTGGAGTCCCTCGACATGCTGGGCCACGAAGGCATTGCCGCGCTGTCACTGCAGACCGGAGAGCCGGCTGCCGTGGCCGTGCGCCTAACCGCCCCTGCAGGATTGCCGGTGCATGTGAGGCTACGGGTGGAGCGCCTGGACGCGCTGGATGTCCTCGACTCGGGCATGGATCTGGAGCCTGGTGCGGCCGGGCAGCGGGAGCTCCGGGTCGACTTAGGGTACCTGCCGCTCAATGCCGGCGTGTTCAAGCTGCGGATCGACCTCGAGTGCGACGGGAGGCCCGCGGCGACCCGCTCGACAGTGTTCGAAGTGCTCAATCCAAACCCGCTGAAGGGAGGCCGACCCATTCTGGTTGTCCCTGCGCGCTGCGACATCACCCCCCTGGCTCCATGACCCTGTTCGGATTCGATCGCCGCGACGCGGCCACCGTCTGGAATTTCTTTCGGATGTTCCTGCGCGACCGCTTCCTCGGCTCGCGCCTGGGCACCGTATGGGCTGTGCTCAACCCGGTGCTGATGCTGACCACTTACACCTTTGTGTTCGGTTTCGTCTTCAAGGCGAAGCTGCCGGGTGCGGACACCACGCTGGCCTATGCCACCTGGCTGATCGCCGGTTACGGTCCCTGGCTGGCTATCAGCGAGTCGCTCAACTCAGCGGCGCAGTCTGTCACCGGCAACAGCGGACTGGTGAAGAACATGGCGTTCAAGACCGAATGCCTGCCGCTGGCATCCAGCATGCTGGGCCTTGTGCCGCTCTCCATCAGCATCGTGTTCGCACTTGTGCTGCTGACGGTTGACGGCAACGCCCCCACCTGGCACGCACTGGCTGCCATACCGGGTGTGCTGCTGAGCTTCGCGTTCCTGGCGGCGCTCGGGGTGGGCCTTGCCGTGTTCACCGTGTTCGTCCGCGACTTCGCGCTGATCCTTCCCAACCTGCTGTTGATCCTGCTGTTTGCCTCACCCATCTTCTACCCGGTCGAGGCAATGCCGAGTTTGCTGAAAAACGTGGCGCAGTGGAATCCATTCTTCTTGATGGCCGAGTTCGTCCGGCAACCGCTGATGTTCCATGTCGTCCCGCACTGGAGCCAGTGGACGTACGTCGCCGCACTGACGGCGCTCATCGGCAGCTTCAACCTCATCCTGTTCCGCCGCCTCAAGGGCAGCCTTTCCTCCTTGCTCTGACACATGAAACAAGCTGAGATCGACGCACAGAACGCCGAGTTCTGGGACACACTGTGTGGAACAAGCCTTGCGCGGATGCTGAACATCGAAGACGGCTCACCGCAGTCGCTGCGCAAGTTCGATGATTGGTACCTGGACTATTACCCCTACTTGCTGAGTCACGTGCCGGTCCACGGGATGGGTGGCAAGGACGTGCTTGAGATCGGCCTTGGCTACGGGACGCTGTCGCAGAAGATCGCCGAGGCCGGCGCCAGGTACAGCGGCCTGGACATTGCGAGCGGCCCGGTCGAGATGGTCAACTCGCGGCTGACACAGAACGCACTGCCGGGGCGGGCCGTCCAGGGCAGCATGCTTCAGTGCCCGTTTCCGGACGAGAGCTTCGATTGCGTGGTCTCGATCGGCTGCTTTCATCACACCGGAGACACGCAGCGCTGCCTGGACGAAACCTACCGGGTGCTGCGCCCAGGCGGCCATGCATACCTGATGCTCTATAACCGGTTCTCCTGGCGCCAGTGGAACGATTACCCGGCCAAGACTCTTTCGGCAATGACTCGTGAGCTACTCGGCATCCGCGAGAACCCCAGCAGCACCGAAGCTCAGCGCGCCGCCTACGACACCGACACCAGCGGCAAGGCCGCACCCGAGACGCAGTTCTATTCCGTGCGGCAGATTCACCGGATGATGTCGCGCTACCAAAGCGTGAGCTGCACCAAGGAGAACTGCGACGACGAGGTGCGCAATGGCGTCGTGGTGCGCAAGCGCTCCGAAATGCTCGCCACTCGCGGCCGCAGGTATGGGTTGGACATCTATATCCACGCTGTGAAGTGAGAGGCCGGATGAACGTCCTTGTCCTGTACCACTCCACGCAGACGTTCACCAACACGGTCTTCGAGCATCTGAACTCGCTCGAGCGATTCTCGAGACATCGCTACTTCTTCTGCCACCACGACGCGGCGACCGCGTTCCACGTCGACTTGACGCGGTTCGACGCGATTGTTGTGCACTACAGCCTGCGGCTGCCGTACGACCAGATCTCCGATTCCCTCGCCAGCGCCATGGCGGGCTATGTGGGCTTGAAAGCCCTGTTCATCCAGGACGAGTACGACAACACCCACCGCACCTGGAACTGGATCCGTCGGCTGGGCTTTCAACTGGTATTCACCGTCGTTCCCCAAGCTCACATCGCCACGGTCTATCCGCCGGCGGAATTTCCCGGCGTGCGCTTCGTGAGCAATCTCACGGGGTACGTGCCCGAGTCCCTGAGCGCGGCCCGGAACGTGCCGCCCCCCTCGACTCGCTCCATCCTGATTGGCTACCGCGGTCGGCCACTGCCACTGCGCTACGGACAACTCGGCTTCGAGAAGGTGAGCATAGGGCGTATGGTGCGCGCGTGGTGCCAGCAACATGCGGTTCCTTGCGACATCGCATGGGATGAGGAGTCCCGCATCTACGGGCCGGCCTGGTACGACTTCATGGTCTCGTGCCGGGCAATGCTCGGCTCCGAAAGCGGCTCCAACGTGTTCGATTGGGAAGGGGACCTGGAGGGCCGGATCGCCGCCTACCGCGACGCTCATCCCGGAGTTGGGGACGAGCAGGTCTACCGCACCGTAGTGGAGCCGCGCGAACTGCCTGGCCTGATGAACCAGGTATCGCCTCGCGTGTTCGAGGCGATCAGTTCGCGCACGGTGCTGGTCCTCTTCGAAGGGTCGTACTCAGGCGTGGTTGAGCCCGGCCGCCACTACATCGCGCTGCGCAAGGACGGGAGCAACCTCGCCGAGGTGGTTGCGCTGCTTCGCGACGACGCCTACGTCGATGCGATGGCCGAGCGTGCGTGGCAGGACGTCATCGGCTCTGGCCGCTATGGATTCCCGCAATGGGTAAGTTGGGTCGACAGCGAGATGGAGTCGGCGCTGCGTTCTCTGCCACCGTCCACCGCTGATGGTGTGATCGTTACGAAACCCGACCATCCCGATGGATGGTTCGACCGGCCGGCACCCATGACCACCCATCCCCTACGTTTCAGGGTCGTCACAGCGCCAGTTCGCTCGCAGAGATGGCGGGGCATGGCCGTAGCCGGCTGGGCCTTCGTGCCGCTGCCGCTGCGTCCGGTTCTGCGGCCGATCGTGCGGGGCGTCCTGCTACCCGGTCTTCGAATGATGCAGCGGATCATGTGGCGGCGCCGACGGCGCACCTGACAGCCTGTCGTACAGCGCGCGCAAGCGGCTCTGCTGCGCGGGCCAGCCGTAGTCGCGCCGGATTGTTGCCAGCACCTCCGGCCCAGGCCGGTACTGTCCCGGGTCCTGCAGCAGCGTGCGGATGGCTTGCGCGATCGAGGCGGGCTCACGCTCGTCCATCAGCACGCCGACTGGGAATCGGTCGAGGAAGCGTTCCAACTCCGCCAGCCGCGCGGCAGCCACCGGCAGCCCGCTCATGACGCTTTCCAGCAGCTTGTTCGGGAAGCAGTAGTAGTAGCTCAGGCAAACGTTCTGAATCGCGATCAAGCTGCAGTCGGCACTGGCCACGTAGCCCGCGACTTCGCTTGAGGGCACCGGGTCGACCAGATGGACGCGGTCCTCGATCGCCAGCAGCCGCGCCAGCGCGCGGAGTTCCTCGGCCACGGTGGCATCCCTTGGCCCCACCAGGGCCAAGTGCAGGCCCGGCACCTGCGCAGCGGCCTGCACGCACTGCGGCAAGCCGCGGTCAATGCTTACCGCGCCCACGTAGACGGCCAACGGTACCGTGGGCGCCAGCCCCAGGTCCGAGCGCACCGAGCGGAAGGGGCTGGCTGCCGCGCCCTGCAAGTCGGGCGAATTGAGCACCACCACCGGACGCTCGATTCCGTAATGCGCGGCCAGCCAGTCGGCGATGCTGTCGCACACCGTCACCACGGCGTCGCACCGGCGGATGAGTGAGCTCTCGTACGTGGCGATCCAGCGATGCGTGGCCGCCGCCAGGCTCCAGTAGTTGGTGTGGGTCTCCAACTCGTGGGCGTCGTAGACCAAGCGGCAGCCGCTCGCCACCGCCGCCGCCCTACCGGTTGACAGCGTCACGAGGTCATGTGCGTGAACCACGTCCGGCGACAGGTCCAGGACACGGCCGAGGCCGTCGACCCCGAATCCGTTCAGGTAGCGAACGTGCTCAGGCAGGATGACACCCAAAGTGCCAGCCATCAGCGCGCGCACGGTGCCCAGTGCCCTGCGCACCAGCATGGCCCGCAACCCGCTCTGCGCTTGCGTGGCCGGCTCACGCCAGCGCGAGCGCCGGTAGCGCCGCCGTGCCAGGAGCAGCAGCGCAGCTGGCGGGGCCAGGAGAGGTAACAGCACCAGCACCAGCAGTGCGATGCCGGCAGCCACGGCTGCCGATGCCCACGCTGCCAGAAATGCGCGTGAACCGTTCGGGTTACGCCGGGCAGCGCCGGCGACCTGTAGATGCAGCCTCCACAACGCCAGTACACCGGCGGGGTGACGCCGAATGGACGCCGCCTGCGCGATCTCGTGCACCTGCACTTCCCCATGCCTCAGTGGTGCGCCGGGGGCTGTTACGCGTGACACGACATGCACCTCGTGGCCGGCGGCCGCCAGCGTCGCGGCCTCCCGCATCACGCGCGAGTCGATGCGCCAGTCGTTGTTGACCAGCATCGCCACGCGCGTGCGGTTGCTCATGCCCCGTGCCTCCAGCTGCCGTCCGCGTGCAGGCCTAGCCATTCGGACAGGCTGATCCAACGCCAGATCGCCCAGGAGCTGTCGGATTCGCTGGCCTGATGCGCGTTCCAGGTGGCCTCCAGTGCGGCACGGTCATAACCCGGCACGCCGGACAGGCGGGTGTCGAACAGGCGATCGCGCCCCCATTCCTTCAGGGGTCCGCGCAACCAAACGTCCAAAGGGGCCGCATAGCCGACCTTGTCGGCCCGCCACTGCACCGCCGGCGGCAGCAAACCTTCCCCCGCGCTGCGCATCACGTACTTCTGCCAGCCGTCGTGGATCCAGGCCCGGTCCGGCAGCCGGATGCACCAGTCGACCAAGTCGTAGTCGAGGAAGGGCAGCCGCCCCTCGCGCCCGAAAGCCATCGCATTACGATCCGCATAGCGCAGCAGCTGCGGCAGCGAGTTGTATTGCAATGCCTCAGCCAGTTGGCGGCGCAGGCGCTGGCCGCGCCGCGGCGGTGGCACCCCCACCTCATACGGGCCAGCGTACAGGCCCGACGGTCGCACAATGGACCGCAGCAACTGCGGCACCGACATGGCGATCTGGTGATTGAAGCGGCGGCGACTATTGGCGTAGCGGTCACTGGCCACGCGCAGGCGGCTGTTGAACAGCTGCGTGGTGCGCAGCAGCTCCCGCAGTTGCAGCCGGTCCGCCAAGTCCAGTTGGTGGGTGCGAAAGTAGTACTGATAGCCGGCCAAGACCTCGTCGGCGCCCTGGCCGTCAAGCAGCACGGTAGTGCGGTGCTCGCGTGCCAGTCGGGCCACGCACCACTGTAGGTAGATCGAGGCGGAAAGGAACGGCTCTTCCTGATGCCAGTGCAGCAGGCGCGATTCGGCCATCAAGGTGGCCGGGTCGGGCGAAACCGCATGGGGATGCACGCCTGTGCGCTCGACCACCATGTCGATGTACTCGCCTTCGGAGAGAGTCGGGTCCTGGTCGAAGCGGGCGGAGAAAGTGTGCTGCTCGAAGGCCGCGCCCTTTGTACGCATGTCGGCCAGCGTGCAGACGATCATCGACGAGTCGAGGCCGCCCGAAAGACTGCTGCCCACCGGCACGTCGGCGCGCAGGCGCTTGCGGATGCTCTCCTGAAGCAGCTCGAGGAAGCGGTCGGAGGCGCTCTCGAGGCCCAGCCCGTCGTCGACCTGAGTGTAGTCGGGCGTCCAGTACCTCCACTGGCGCAACAGGCGCGAGTCGGTGTCCAGCAGCAGGGCAGTGGCAGGGGGTACGCGCCGCACGCCATCGAACAGCGTCGCCTCGCCGTCCTCGTGGTACTGACCGGCGGCATAGCGCTCGAGAGTGCCCGTATCCACTCCCAAGGCAATGCCCGGGTGCGCCAAAAGGGCCTTTATCTCGGAGGCGAACGCGATCCCACCGCCGGCGGGGCGTGCGAAGAACAGCGGCTTCTCGCCAAAGCGGTCCCGCGCGATAAAGACCTGCTGGCGCACCTCGTCCCAGACGGCGAACGCGAACATGCCGTTCAGCCTTTGCAGGCAGTCGGGACCCCAGCGCCGGTAGGCGGCCAGCAATACCTCGGTGTCGCTGCGGGAGCGGAAGGTCTCGCCCTGCGCCTCCAGTTCCTTGCGCAGCTCGACGAAGTTGTAGATCTCGCCGTTGAATGCGATCAGCTGGCGCCCATCAGCGCTGGCCATGGGCTGCGAGGCGGCCTCACTGAGGTCCACGATGGACAGCCGCCGGTGCGCCAGCGCCACGCTCATGGCGGACGTGTGTCGGATCTCGAGGCCATGGCCATCCGGGCCGCGGTGCGCCAGCCGGTCGCGCATGGCAATGACGACGTGATCGGGCAGGTCTGCCCTGGGGGCGATCATGCATACAAATCCGCACATACCGGCGAACGACCTTTCCTTGACTCAATGGCCAGTAATGCGCCGCACGAACTGCCGCGCCCGGCGGGCCGCGATGCGCACCAAGGGATCATCCAGACGCTCGCGCAGCTCGGCGAACTCCTGGCGCAATTGCCGGGCCTGCGCCTGCATCGGGGCGAGCGCGCGTGCGGCGACCTCGTGGTCGTGCGCCATGGCATCGAATTCCTGCGCCGTTGCATGGCCGCAGGGGCGCCCGTCGATATGCAGGCGCTCGGCGTGTCCAAGCACGTCCTGCACTCTACGTGCATATCTGTACGCAGGGCTGGCGATCAGGACCGAATGGCAAGCGTCGGCCACGGCCTGCGCCGTCGCCGTGTCGTGCAAGGCATCGAGCACCACGTCGATGTTCGACCAATCCTTGCGGATCTCGAGGTAGTGGACGCCCGCCTCCATGTCCGGCAGGTACTCGCCCTCCAGCAGGATCTGGCAGGAGCCGAGCGCGGCCGCTTCGAACAGGCGCGGCGAGATCGCGCTGAAGACATGCCGGCCGTCCTGGCCCGGGAACACTGCGGCCTCGACCTCGTCGAATGAAGCGTCTGGGTGCTGGCGCAAGTACGCTTCGGCTGCCTCCCGTAGACCGCCATCGGCGTCAAGCAGACTGCTGCCGCTCTCGCTCCCCAAGGTATAGCGCGAGTCCTGCAGAAACCGGGTCCAGGCCGAGCCGAGCAGGACGTCGCGCGGATCGGTTGACACGTCGATCCCGGCGAGGCCGCGGCCATGTGCAAGCTCGGCGAAGCAGTCTCCGAGCCGGGCCTTTGCCAGCCCCAGCCGGCCGAACCAGGGCGGCAGGTTTCGTGCGCGGTAGCCCACCAGTACCGACCGGTCGGCGATCGCAGGGCGCTCCATCCGAGCCAGCTCTTCGTCGACGTAGCCGGTAAGGGCCACGCTTAGGCGACCCGGCTGGCGCGACAGGCGGGGGTACAACGCCTCGTGGTGTCGCGAACAAACGGTGTAGACATGGTCAACGCGCAGCTCGTCGAGCCAGCGGTCCAGCACATGGGCATGGTCGTAATCGTCTTGAGGAAAGGCGAACTTCACGGCCAAGTGGTGCGCGAGCCAGGCATAGGCGTCCTGCAGCTCTTCCAACAGGGCGCGAGGCCGAACCCAGCGCCAGCAGAGGAAGGTCCCGTCGATCAGCACCAGGTCGAACGGAAACTCGCGCAGCGCCGGCGTGACCGGCGTTGACAGGTCCTGATACAGGTACCGGTGGCCGGGCGCATGGCGCTGGAAGCTTTGCAGGTGGGCAACGCTGGTCCCGCGGGCGAGGGACAGATCGGGGCCCAGCCCGTGCAGCACAAGAATGTTCATTGGAAAGACGGCGCTGCGGTACGCGCTGCGGCGGGAAGGCGTGCCGCAGGCTGGATTCTACCGATGGGCTGAGGGATAGGCTGTGCTGCGCCTCGCCTTTTCCCGGAGTCGCGCCTCGCGCTCCATAGCCTGCGGATCGCCCTTGTCCGGACGCAGTTACCTGCGCACGCGCTCACCTCGACCGGCCGACGGGCTGCTGGAAGTTCGGGTGAGCCGAGAGCCGCTGTTCAGCCGGCTTTCGGCGGAGGTGGGACGGCGTGTTAGGCTCAGCGCCCATCGGGCATTGCACCGGCTCGACGGGGAGATACGGGGTCTGGCTCTCCTGCTTCGATGTGGATGCCGGGGAGTGGATTAGCCCGTCGCCGCATAGGCTCAAACAGTACCGTGAAATCATCGCTAGCAGCTCTCTCCCGCTCTGTCGCGTCATATTGGACGAGCCACAATGTCACCGCGCACAAGACATTCGGTTCACGAGAAGAGTCGCTGGACTACTTCCACTGGCGCTGCGACCAATATCCAGGATATCTCGACCTCATGCCGGTTGCTGGCGTCGATGGAATGGATGTCCTCGATTACGGCTGCGGTCCTGGGCATGACTTGGTTGGGTTCCTCGAATACTCCAAGCCCCGGCGCCTCATCGGTGTCGATGTCTCCAGGTCCAGCCTGGCAGAAGCCAAGGGACGCTTGGAGCTTCATGGGGGCGAATCCACCGACCTGCGGTTGATTGATCCAAATGAATCTGAACTCCCGTTTCCGGACGCTTCGTTCGACTACGTGCATTCGTCCGGTGTCCTGCACCACGTTCCCGATTTGCAGGCCAGTCTGCGGGAGATCCGCCGGGTACTGAGGCCGAGCGGTCGTGCGCGAGTGATGGTCTACAACTTCAACAGCCTGTGGACTCACCTGTACGTAGCCTACACACTGCAGATCCGGAACAAGACCATCACTGCAGATCTGCCCGTCCGCGAGGCCTTCAAACGATCGACGGATGGCCCCGATTGCCCCATTGCTAATTGCTACACGGCCGAAGAATTCGGGCGCGAGGCGGCCGCAGCGGGCTTCGATTGCCGACCAGTGGGCGTGGCTGTCTCGTTGCATGAACTTCAACAGCTCCAGCAATTTCGCTTCGAGGCCTGCATGGACCCCGCGCTAAGGCGTGAGCATCGCGAATTTCTGCTCGCGCTGACGCTTGACGGGCGTGGTACCCCACATTTCGAGGGCGTGCCAGCCGGCATTGACCTTGTGCTCGAACTGCTGCCTCGCGAATGAATCTTCGCTGATCACTATGTGCGGAATATTTGGCGCGCTGGGTGCGGGCAATCGATCCGTCCAGTCCGTAACCAAGGACGTTCATTGCGGGCTGGATGCCATCCGTCATCGCGGGCCGGACGGTCGATCGATCTGGGTGTCCGATGACGGTCTGGTCGGCCTCGGCCATGCGCGTTTGGCAGTCATCGACCTCGCCACCGGCGACCAGCCCATGCACAGTGCCTGCGGACGCTGGAGCATCGTGTACAACGGCGAGGTCTACAACTACCTCGAGTTGCGGCAGGAGCTGGGCGGCGAAGGCTTCCGCACCACCAGCGACACCGAAGTGATCCTGCGCGCCTACATGCGCTGGGGTCCCGGCTGCGTCACGCGGCTTCGCGGAATGTTCGCCTTCGCCATCTGGGATTCGAAGGAGCGCAAGCTCTTCCTGGCACGCGACCGCTTCGGCATCAAGCCGCTGTACTGGGCCCGCACCCGCGCCGGCTTTTTCTTCGCCTCCGAGATGAAGGCGCTGCGGCCCTTCCTGGACGAAGGGCGCGTGAATAAGGCCGCACTCTCCGACTATTTCTCGTTCCAGTTCTGCCTGGGCGACAAGACGCTGCTCGATGGCGTCAGCCAGCTGCCGGCCGCGCACCACGCGCTGGTGGCGCCGGGCGAGGCGCCGCGCCCGCAGCGCTACTGGGAGGTGCAGTACGACATCGACTTCGACCACAGCGAGAAGTGGTTCACCGAGCGGCTGCGCGCGCTGTTGGACGATTCGATCCGGATGCACCTGCGAGCGGACGTCGAGGTGGGCAGCTATGTCAGCGGAGGCATCGACTCCAGCCTGGTGGCGGCACTGGCCCGCGAGCAGCACCCCGAAGGTCGTTTTCAGGGCTTCAACGGCCGTTTCACGGACGGCCCGGAGTTCGACGAGTCTCACTACGCGCGTGCCCTCGCGGACGAACGCGACCTGCAGCTGCACGTAGCCGACATCGGCGAGCAGGACTTCGTGGACAACATTCGCCAGGTGATCTGGCACCTGGACCAGCCCACCGCCGGCCCGGGTTCCTTTCCGCAGTACATGGTGTCGAAGAAGGTGCGCGAGCACGTCAAGGTCGTGCTCGGCGGGCAGGGCGGGGACGAGATCTTCGGCGGTTACGCGCGCTACCTGGTCGCGTACTTCGAGCAGTGCATCAAGGGCGCCATCGAGGGCACGCTGCACAACGGCAATTACGTCGTCACGTACGAATCGATCATCCCGAACCTCGAAAGCCTGCGGCAGTACAAGCCGATGATCAGGGAGTTCTGGGCCGAGGGGCTGTTCGAGGAGCGCGACCGCCGCTACTGGCGCCTGGTCAACCGCGCCAACACCTTTGGCGACGCACTGGCGCCCGGATCCATCGACCGTGATGCCACGTTCGCCGAGTTCCAGCAGATCTTCTGGGGCCAGAACGTGGGCAAGGAGTCGTACTTCGATGCCATGACGCACTTCGACTTCAAGACGCTGTTGCCGGCGCTGCTGCAGGTCGAGGACCGCATGGCGATGGCGCACGGCGTGGAGTCGCGCGTTCCGTTCCTGGATCATCCGCTGGTTGAATTCGCGGCAACGATCCCTGCCGACGTGAAGTTCCAGAACGGGGAGTTGAAGCGCTTGCTGAAGCACGTGTTCGCGGCCAAGCTGCCAGCCTCGATCAAGGAGCGAAAGGACAAGATGGGGTTCCCGGTGCCTCTGACGCTTTGGCTGCGGCGCAAGGGCCCGGCCGCGGAGTTCGTGCGCGATGTGTTCTCCAGCCGGGCGGCCCGTGAGCGCTCGTACCTGGCTCGCCCTGTCGACCTCGACCACATTCTGTCCGGCCAGAGCGTGTACAGCCGGAACCTGTGGGCTTTGCTGAGCCTGGAGCTTTGGCAACAGGCGTTCCTCGACGACCCGGTTGCCTGAAGGCAGCTGGGGCCTGACGCCTGTGCGGCGGCGGTTTGCCGTTGCCAGCCAGATAAAATTCCCCCGTTTACCGCCCCGCGCGGGTCCCAGGCAGTTTGCCTGCCAACTTCCCCTTCGGAAACCGCCCCATGAACATTCTCGTGACCGGTGGCCTCGGCCAGATCGGCTCCCACGTCTCCGAAATGCTGCTCGCCCGCGGCGACAAGGTGGTCGTGATCGACAACCTCGCCACCGGCCAGCGGCACCACCTGGGCGAGCACCCGAATCTGACGGTGGTGATCGATACGATCGCCAACCGCGACAAGGTGTTCGAGCTCTGCGGCGAGCACGGGTTCGGCGCCATCGTCCACACTGCGGCGTCCTACAAGGATCCGAACGACTGGTACAACGACACGCTGACCAACTGCGTGGGCGGCACCAACCTGATCCAGGCAGCGCAGCAGTTCAAGATCGGCCGCTTCGTCTACTTCCAGACCGCCCTGTGCTACGGCGTCAAGCCGCTGCAGCAGCCCATCCGGCTGGACCACCCGAAGTTCCCGGCCAACAGCAGCTACGCCATCTCCAAGACGGTGACCGAGGACTACCTCGAGATCTCCGGCGTCGACTACGTGTCGTTCCGCCTGGCCAACGTGATCGGGCCGCGCAACGTCAGCGGCCCGCTGCCCATCTTCTTCCAGCGCCTGTCGGAGGGGAAGAAGTGCTTCGTCACCAAGGCACGCCGCGACTTCGTCTTCAACCAGGACCTGGCCCGCGCCGTGCTCAAGGCGGTGGACGGGACGGGCAAGGGCGCCTACCACTTCTCCTCGGGCGCCGACGTGGCGATCAAGGAGCTCTACGATGCGGTGGTCAAGGCCATGGAACTGCCTGCCTACCCGGAGCCGGAAGTGCGGGAACTCGGTCCCGATGACGCGGCCAGCATCCTGCTCGATCCGTCGCGCACCTTCCAGGACTTCGGCAAGCCGGAGTTCACGCCGCTGGACGAGATCGCGCGCCAGTCGGTCGCCTACTTCCGCAAGCACGGCGCCAGCGGCGGGTACACGCACCTGAAGCACGAGGAAAAGAAGTGACCCGGATCCTGATCACCGGCGGCGCCGGTTGCCTGGGATCCAACCTCGTCGAGCACTGGCTGCCGCAGGGGCACCAGATCCTGGTACTGGACAACTTCGCGACCGGCAAGCGTGAAGTGGTGCCGGAAGTGCCCGGGTTGCAGGTGCGCGAGGGCCACGTCGCCGACGCCGCCTTCGTGGAGAAGGCGTTCGCCGAGTTCGGGCCCGAGCTGGTCATCCACTCGGCGGCTGCGTACAAGGACCTCGCGGATTGGCAGGAAGACGCGCGCACCAACGTGCTGGGGTCGATCGAGGTGGCGCGTGCGGCCGAGAGGCACGGCGCAAAGCGCCTGGTCAACTTCCAGAGCGCCCTGACCTACGGCCGAACCACGCTGTCGCCGATCCCGAACACGCACCCTTCGGCGCCCATCGCCAGCTATGGCATCTCCAAGACCGCCGGCGAGCAGTACATGCTGCTGTCCACCGTACCGACGGTGTCGCTGCGCATCGCCAACGTGACCGGCCCGCGCCTGGCCATCGGCCCGATCCCGACGTTCTACAAGCGCCTGAAGGCCGGCCAGAAGTGCTTCTGCTCGGACACCGCGCGCGATTTCCTGGACATGTCGGACTTCCTGGCGTTCATGGACCTGGCCATCCGTCCGGATGCGCCCACCGGCGTGTTCAACGTCAGCTCCGGCGAGGCGCACTACATCCGGGAAATCTATGACCTCGTCGCCGACTACCTGAAGGTGGACGGCGGCGACGTGCCGATCCAGCCTCCGGCCCCGGACGACGTGCCCGTGGTGGCGCTGGACCCGGCCGAGACGGTGAAGGCCTTCGGCTGGCGGCCGCAGGTCGGCTTCGCGGACACCATCCGCAAGCAACTGCAGTGGTACGACCGCCACGGCATCAGCGACATCTACAGCCACCTGAGCAGCAGCTCCGGCACCAAGGCATGAGCAACACCTTCAAGAACGCCTCGATCTGCGTGGTCGGCGGCGCCGGCTTCGTCGGCAGCAACCTGGTCAAGCTGCTCCTGGCCGAGCAGCCCCGCGAGATCGTGGTGGTGGACAACCTGCTGTCCTCCGACGTGGCCAACGTGCCGGCCGACGAGCGCGTGAATTTCTGCTTCGCCTCGATCACCAGCGACCAGGGCCTGGCCGCCATTCCGGCCGAAGTGGACTACGTGTTCCACCTGTCCTGCTACCACGGCAACCAGTCGTCCATCGCCGATCCGTTCGCCGATCACGACAACAACACCTTCACCTCGCTGCGGCTGTTCGACCACCTGAAGGACTTCCGCTCGCTCAAGAAGGTGGTCTATGCCGCGGCCGCCTGCGCGGTGGCCGAGAAGACCTACGACCAGCCCACGGCCACCACCGAGGAGCAGCCGGTCTCGCTGGTGCACGACAGCCCCTACTCGATCTCCAAGCTGATCGGCGAGCTGTACGGCAACTACTACCACCAGCGCTACCAGCTGCCCTTCGTGAAGGCGCGCTTTTCCAACGTGTTCGGGCCGGGCGAGATCCTGGGCGCCGGCCGCTGGCGCGGCACGGTGCATACCGTGTGGCGCAACGTCACCCCCACCTTCATCTGGAAAGCCTTGCACCACGAGGCGCTTCCGCTGGACAACGGCGGCAACGCCAGCCGCGACTTCATCTTCGTCGAGGACATGGCCCGCGGGCTGATGGCCTGCGCCCTGCGCGGCGAGCCGGGCGGCATCTACAACCTGGCCACCGGGCGCGAGACGAGCATCCTCGACCTGGCCACCTGGATCAACGAGTTCGCCGGCAACCCGACTGCGCCCGACCTGAAGCCGGCGCGCGACTGGGATCGCTCCGGCAAGCGCTTCGCATCGACCGAGAAGTCGCGGCGCGACCTGGGCTTCGAGGCCCAGGTCGAAGTGCGCGAAGGGCTGCGCCGCACGGTGGAATGGACGCGAGCGAACCGTGAGCTGATCGCCCGCACCATGGCCGCCCACGCCAAGCAGATGCAGCAAGCCGGTGCGCCGCTACGCACCGAGTACCTGCCGGCGGCCTGATGAAGGTCCTGACCGTCGTCGGCGCGCGGCCGCAGTTCGTCAAGGCTGCCACGGTGTCGCGGGCGTTCCGCTCGTGCCAGCCGCAGGTGGACGAGGTCATCGTCCACACCGGCCAGCACTTCGACGCGAACATGTCCGCCGTCTTCTTCGAGGAGATGCAGATCCCCCAGCCGCAGTACCAGCTCGAGCTGGGGGGGCTGGGGCACGGCGCGATGACCGGCCGCATGATGGAGAGCGTCGAGGCCATCCTGCAGAAGGAGCGGCCCGACTGGGTGCTGGTCTACGGCGACACCAACTCCACGATGGCCGGAGCCCTGGCGGCGGTCAAGCTGCACATTCCCGTGGCGCACGTGGAAGCGGGCCTGCGCTCGTTCAACCGCGCCATGCCGGAGGAGATCAACCGCGTCGTTGCCGATCACGTGTCCAGCCTGCTGTTCGCGCCCACCGAGGTGGCCGTGCGCAACCTCGCCAACGAGGGCATCGCGGGCGGCAAGGTGGTGCGCAGCGGCGACGTGATGTACGACGCGGCGCTGTTCTACAGCCAGCGTGCGTCGGGCACGGCCTTGCAGCAGATCGGCCTGGAGCCGCGCAAGTATTTCCTCGCCACCATCCACCGCGCCGAGAACGTCGACGATCCGGCGCGGCTGGAAGTCATCGTCCAGGCCCTGGCACGCTGCGCCGCGACCCTGCCCGTGCTGCTGCCGATCCATCCGCGCACGCGCAAGAAGCTGGCCGAGACCGGCCTGCTCAAGGGCCTCGACACGGGCAAGCTGCGCCTGGTCGACCCGGTCGGCTACCTGGACATGGTGCAGCTCGAACAGCACGCCGCCGTGGTGCTGACCGACTCGGGCGGGGTGCAGAAGGAGGCTTACTTCTTCGGCGTGCCCTGCGTCACGATCCGCGACGAGACCGAGTGGGTGGAACTGGTGGAATGCGGCGCCAACCGGCTGGCGCCGCCGACGTCCGTGCAGGCGGTGGTCGATGCGGCCCTGGCCGCTGCAGCGCAACGCCAGCCGGCACCGCCCGGCCTGTACGGTGATGGTCGATCGGCCCAGTCCATCGCCCATGCACTCGCATGTGCGGCATAGCCGGCACGTTCCGGCAGGGCCGGTTGGGCGATCCGCGGCCGATGGCCGCGGCGCTGGACGCCATGGCCCGGCGCGGCCCCAACGACCGCGGCACCGAGACGATCGCGACACCGGCCGGTGACCTGGTTTTCGGCCATACGCGGCTGTCGGTCATCGACCTGAGCGCGGGCGGGCACCAGCCCATGCATGGTGCCGACGGGCGACTCTCGCTCATCTTCAACGGCGAGATCTACAACTACCGCGAGCTGCGCCGTGAACTGCAGTTGGCCGGTGCCCAGTTCCGGACCGAGTCCGACACCGAGGTGCTGCTGCAGGCCTGGTCGCGCTGGGGCGAAGCCTGCCTGCCGCGGCTGGTCGGCATGTTCGCGTTTGCGCTGTTCGACCGCGCGGAGGGCGTGCTGACCTGCGTGCGCGACCCGTTCGGCATCAAGCCCTTCTTCTACAACTGGGACGCGCAGGGCTTCGCCTTCGCCTCCGAGCTGCCGGCCGTGAAGGCGCTGCTGGGTGGCAAGGTCTCGCTCGACCTGCAGCGCGCCTACGACTACCTGGTCCACGGCGACTACGACACCTCGGAGCGCAGCTTCCTGCAGGGCGTGCGCCACCTCATGCCGGGTCACCTGCTGCGGGTCAGGCTCGGCCAGCCCGCCTCTGCGCCGGTGAGCTGGTGGCAGCCCCGGGTGTCGCCCGTGCAGAAGCTCTCGTTCGAGCAGGCGGCCGAAGCCTTCCGCGAGAAGCTGCTGCACAGCGTGCGCCTGCACCTGCGCAGCGACGTGGCACTGGGCGCGGCGCTGTCGGGCGGACTCGATTCGTCCAGCATCGTCTGCGCGATGCGGCATGTGGAGCCGGGCCTGCCGATCCACACCTTCAGCTATGTGGCGCGGGGATCGGCCGTGTCCGAGGAAGCCTGGGTGGACCGGATCAACGCGCATGTCGGCGCCGTCGGTCACAAGGTGGAACTGGCGCCCGAGGAACTGGCGAACGACCTCGAGGACATGATCGTTGCCCAGGGCGAACCGTTCGGCAGCACCAGCATCTACGCCCAGTACCGGGTGTTCAAGCTCGCGCGCGAGCACGGTGTCACCGTCACCTTGGACGGACAAGGGGCGGACGAGTTGCTGGCCGGGTACAACGGCTATCCCGGCAAGCGGGCGCGCAGCCTGCTGGACGAACACCGCTACGGCGATGCCTGGCGCTTCCTGCAGGGTTGGGCCCAGTGGCCGGACCGGGTGCTGCGCGAAGGGGCGAAGGCGGCGGTCGCCGAGTGGGTGGACGGACCGGTGTACGACGTCCTCCGCAAGCTCAACGGCAACCGTACCCAGCCTGATTGGCTGGATGCCGAGGCCTTGCGGCAGCAGGGCGTTCACTTTCGCTTTCCGCGGCAACGATCGCCGTACGACCAGCCGGGCCGCCGCCTGGTGTCGGAGCTGGCGCACTCGATCACGCGGCGTGGCTTGTCTTCGTTGCTGCGGCACGGGGACCGCAATTCGATGCGGTTCTCGGTGGAAAGCCGCGTGCCGTTCCTGACCACCGAGCTGGCCGATTTCCTCTTGACCCTGCCGGAGGAGTACCTGATTTCCCCCGAGGGCGAGACCAAGCGCATCCTGCGCGCGGCCATGCGCGGCATCGTGCCGGACGAGGTGCTGGATCGCCGCGACAAGATCGGTTTCTCGACGCCCGAGCAGGCCTGGCTGCAGCAGATCGCGCCGCAGGTGCGGCAGTGGCTGGGCGACGACGTGGGCCTCGGCTTCCTGCGCCGGGACCGCATCCTGGCCGAGTTCGATGCCGTGATTGCCGGCCGCGCGCCGTTCAGTTGGCAGGTGTGGCGCTGGATCAACTTCACGCGCTGGTACGCGCGGTTCTTCGCACGATGAAGCGAGCGCTCGTCCTTTCGTTCTCGCCGATCAGGAGCGACCCGCGCGTGATGCGGCAGGTCGAAGCGTTGCGAGGCAGCTTCGAGCTGACCGTGGCCGGTTTCGGCGACAAGCCCGCCGGCGATTTCGCGTTCCACGACATCGGGGCGGCGCCCGCCCATCTGGCGGCCAAGGCATGCAAGGCGGCCTTGCTGTTCACGGGCTTGCACGAGGCCTACTACTGGCGCATGACCTACGTGCGCAACACGCTGGCGGCCTTGCGCGGCGAGCAGTTCGACCTGGTCGTGGCCAACGACGTCGTGGCATTGCCGGTGGCGCTCAAGGTGGCTGCCGGTGCGCCGGTGCTGCTGGATGCGCACGAGTACTCGCCCAAGGAGTTCGAGGACATGTGGCGCTGGCGGGTCTTCTTCGCCCGCTTCTACACCCATCTGTGCCGCCGCTACTTGCCACGTACCTCCGCCATGACCACGGTTTGCGAAGGTATTGCCCAGGAGTACGCGCAGTTCGGGGTCGCTCCGAGGGTCGTGCTGAACTGCCCTGCGCAGCAGGCCTTGCCGGTGCGGCCGGTGGACCCGGCGCGCATCCGGCTGGTCCACCACGGGGTGACGATCCGCTCGCGCAAGCTGGAGCTGATGATCGAGATGATGCAGCACCTGGATTCGCGCTACACGCTGGACCTGATGCTGGTGAACAGCAATGCCGCCTACATGCGGGAGCTGCGGCAGCTGGCGGCCGACGACGCGCGGATCACTTTCCGCGAGCCCGTGCCCATGCAGCAGATCGCGGCGACCATCAACGAGTACGACATCGGCGTCTTCCTGCTGCCGCCGGTGAACTTCAACTACAGGCTGGCCCTGCCGAACAAGTTCTTCGAGTTCGTCCAGGCCCGGCTCGCGGTGGCGATCGGCCCTTCGCCCGAGATGGCGCGGCTGGTCAAGCGTTACGGCTTCGGCATCGTGAGCGAAAGCTTCGACGCACGTGACCTGGCTGCGCGCATCGCCGCCTTGCAGCCGGCCGATATCGAGAGGCTGAAGGAGCGCTCGGACCTCGCCAGCGCCGAGCTGAACGCCGCGCGCGCCGGCGAGATTTTCAACGCGGAAGTCATGCGCCTGGCTGCGGCCTGAGCACCATGCGCATCCTGCTCGTCAGCTACTACTTCCCCCCCTTCAACAGCGTCGGCGCCATGCGCCCCGGCGCACTGGCAGGGTTCTTGGCGCAGCAAGGGCACGATGTGCACGTGCTCACGTGTTCCAACCAGCCGTTCCCGCAGGGGCTGCCGCAGCACTTGCCGGCAGCGCAGGTGACGGCCGTGCCCGGCTGGTCGGTCAACGCCCCCATCGAGTGGCTGCGCGGCGGCCGGGACAAGGTGGCGCGCCAGGGCTTCGGCGCCACCGCATCGGCAGCGACGCCGATGGGCCGCCTCGGTCGGCTGTACAAGACCCTGCTGCACTGGCCCGACGGCCAGCTGGGCTGGGTGCAGGCAGCCACTGCGGCGGGGCGCGCGCTGTTGCGCAGCAAGCCCTTCGACCTGGTCTATGCCAGCGCGCCGCCGTTCTCGGGCCTGCGCGTGGCTGCGAGCCTGTCGCGAGAGTCCGGCGTGCCCTGGGTGGCCGAGTTGCGCGACCTGTGGACGGACAACCATGCCTATGCCTACCCGGCGTGGCGGCGAACGATCGAGCGGCGCTGGGAACGGCGCCTGCTGTCTTCGGCCCGGGCCCTGGTGACCGTCTCGGCGCCCCTGGTGCGGCAGCTGGGCCGCTTCGGCCTGCCGGTGTGGGAGGTCCGCAACGGCTGCGACCCGGCCGACTTCGACGGGCTGGCGCGGCCCGAGGGGTTCGGCGAGGACCGGGCCAGACTCGACCTGGTGTTCACCGGCAATGTCTACGACGGCCACTACGACCTGGATGCGTTCTGCGCCGGCCTGTCGGCTTACCTGGCGCAGGGCGGCCGGGCGCGGGTGCACGTGGCCGGCCGCAACATCGCCGGCTTGCAGCACGCGGCGCTCCGGCATGGCGTTGCGCAGCACTTCACCTTCCGGCCCACGGTGCCGCGCCGGCAAGCCCTGGCCATGCAAGGCCATTCGGACGTGCTGCTGGCGTTTCTCTGGAGCGGCGGCGGCGAGGAGGGCGTGTATTCGGCCAAGCTGTTCGAGTACGCCGCCGCCGGGCGCCCGATCCTGGCCGTGGGCCGGCGCAACGACGTGGGCGCGTTGATCGAAGCGGCCCGCATCGGCTCGGTCCATCCGGATGCAGCGTCGGTGGCTGCGGCGCTGGCTTTGCTGCAGGCGCGCAAGCTGGCGACCGGCGTGCTGTCGGTGGCGCCCGCGCCGGGGCACGACTTCTCGCGGCGTTCGCAATTCCTGCTGCTGGAGCAGCGGCTGGCAGCGCTGATGGCGGGCCGGAGCTGAAGCGCCATGCGGGTCTGCTTCGTCACATCCAACACCTTCGCGCTCAATGCGTTTCTGGCCATGCCGATCCAGGCCCTGGCGCAGCGCGGCTGGGAAGTCCATGTCGTGGTGAATACGGCCGACGGCGCCGTCGCGCCGGCGATCTGCAGCTCGGCAAGAGTCCACCCGGTGGACCACGCCCGCGACATCTCGCCGCTGAAGGACCTCGTGTCCCTGTGGCGGCTCTGGCGGTTGTTCCGGCGGATCCGGCCCGATGTCGTGCACAGCGTCACGCCCAAGGCGGGCTTGCTGGCCATGACGGCGGCGCGCCTGGCCGGCGTTCCTTGCCGCATGCATACGTTCACCGGGCAGGTCTGGGCCACGCGCGAGGGCGCCATGCGCTGGCTGCTTCGCGGGGTGGACCGGTTCTTCGCTGCCTGCGCCACCCGGGTCCTGGCCGACAGCCCGTCGCAACGCGAGTTCATGGCCGGTGAAGGCGTGGCGGCGGCTGGCCGGATCGGCGTGCTGGGCGAGGGCTCGATCTGCGGCGTCGACACGCAGCGGTTCCGCCCGGATGCGCAGGCTCGCGGGCAGGTTCGTTCCCGGCTGGGCATCGGGCCGGACGCGCCGGTGCTGCTGTACGTGGGCCGGTTGCATCCGGACAAGGGGCTGGCCGAACTGGGCGCGGCCTTCGGCCAGCTCGCCAGCCGGCACCCGGACCTGCATCTGGTGCTGGCCGGGCCGGACGAGGGCGGGCTGGCCCTGGCGCAACGGGGCGCCGGCGCTGCTTCGTCCAGGTTGCACGCGGTGGGCATGACAAGAGAGCCCGAGCGCCATATGGCGGCCGCCGACGTGTTCTGCCTGCCCAGCTACCGGGAAGGCTTCGGCCTGTCGCTGCTGGAGGCCGCTTCGGCGGGGTTGCCCTGCGTGGCCAGCCGCATCTACGGAATCACCGATGCGGTGCAGGACGGCGCGACGGGGTTGCTGGTGCCGGTGCGGGATGCTCCGGCGCTGGCCGCCGCGATCGAGCGATTGCTTCAGGATGAGGCCTTGCGCTCGCGGTTGGCCGCGGCGGCGCGTGAGCGCGCCCTTGGCCGGTTCTCGCGCGAGGCGATGATGCAGCACTGGATGAGGTTGTACGAAGAGGTGCGCCAGTCGGTTTGAGGCCGGCACGAGGCCGGCTTTCCCGGCACCTGCAGAGGGGCCGGGTGTTTCGGGCCATGCGAGAATCGCGCCCGCCCAAGCGATCTCCCCCAAGGCATGCTGTTCCTGCTGATTCTCTGTGGAGTGGCCTCCACCTTGGCGTCCGGGGTGCTGGTTCGCTCCGGCCGCCGCAGCGCCGAGCGTTATGGCATGGACATGCCCCAGCGCTTCCATGCCGGCCACGTGCCGCGCCTCGGGGGCGTGGCCATGATGGCCGGCTGCTCCCTGGGCTGGCTCTGGATGGTGGTCGCGCAGCCCTGGTTCGGGGTTGCCAACGGCATCTGGCTCAGCCCCCGCGAGGGCGTTTCCTGGTGCCTGGCCGCCATGATCGCCGCCTGGGGCGGCACGGCGGAGGACGTCTGGCATCAGCTTCGCGCCCGCTGGCGACTGGTCTTCACCCTGGCCGCCGCCCTCGCCGGCGTGCTGCTGCTCGACCTGCGCATCGGCGGCTTCGACCTGCCCTGGATCGACCGCTACTGGAACCACTGGCCCTGGGTCGGCATCGCCTTCGCCGTGCTGGCCATCGCCGGCCTGCCGCACGCCTTCAACCTGATCGACGGCTACAACGGCCTGGCCGGCACGGTGGCCATGGTCTGCTGCCTGTCCATCGCCTACGTGGCGATGCAGGTGGGCGATCGGCAGATCGCCGCCCTGGTGCTGGTGCTGGCCGGCGCCACGGCCGGTTTCCTGCTGTGGAACTACCCGCGCGGGCTGATCTTCGCGGGCGATGGCGGGGCCTACCTGTGGGGGGCGGTGATCGCCATGGCCAGCATCCTGCTGGTGCAGCGGCACGCGCTGGTATCGCCCTGGTTCCCCATGCTGCTGCTCGCCTACCCGGTGCTGGAGACCGGGTTTTCGGTGTACCGAAAAGTGGTACGCGGCCAGTCGCCCAGCATGGCCGATGCGCTGCACCTGCACCAGCTGGTGTACCGGCGCATCGTGCGCGAGGTGTTCGACGACGACGAGGCCCGGCGCATGTTGATGCGCAACAACCGCACCTCACCCTACCTGTGGGCGTTCTGCCTGCTGACCGTGGTGCCCGCGACGCTGTTCTGGAAACAGACCGAGGTCCTGATGGCGCTGTGCATCGCCTTCGTGGTGCTGTACGTCTGGGCGTACACCAGCATCGTGCGTTTCCGCGTGCCCCGATGGATCCGCCGCGGCGCCCAGACGCGCTCCGGGTCGGGTCGCGACTGAATCTTCCTGCCCTCCAGACCCAAGCGGGACTGCAAATTCCTCCCGCAAGCACCCGGCGTCCGGTACGCTGTCGGCTCCATACGCAGCTGGGGCGCCGGATGCCGATGGGGTCGATCGTTTGCGTCACCGGAGGGACCGGATTCATCGGCCGGCGCCTGGTCTCGCGGCTGGTCGAGCAAGGGCACGTCGTTCGCGTGCTGTCGCGCGGCGGCAAGCCGGTGCCCGCTGGCGTCCACCGGGTCCAGGGCGACCTTCTGGCGCAAGTCCCGGAAGCCTTCCTGCACGATGCCGCCATCGTGTACCACTGCGCCGGCGAGCTGGCCGACAAGTCCGTGATGCATGAGCTGCACGTGGAGGGCACCCGGCGGCTGCTGGCGCGTGTCAGTGATGAGGTGGCTGCATCGGGACGCCCCTTGCGCTGGGTTCAGCTCAGCAGCGTGGGTGCCTATGGCCCGCTGGCGCAGTGCCGCGGCCGCGCCTGCTGCGTGACCGAGGACTGGCCGGACGATCCGGTCGGCGAGTACGAAGTCAGCAAGGCGATGGCCGATCGCCTCGTCCTGGATTGGAGCCGCAACGAGCAGCGGATCGGGGCCACGGTGCTGCGGCCCTCGACCGTCTTCGGCCCCGGGATGCCGAACCAGTCGCTGCGTGCGCTGCTCGACGCGATCGGGCGCGGCCGGTTCTTCCACATCGGCCGGCACCCGGCCGTGGCCACGTACGTCCACGTGGATGACGTGGCAAGGGCGTTGCTCCTGTGCGGCACGGACCCGCGCGTCCTGGCGAACACCTACATCCTTTCGAACGACTGCACGTTTGCCGAGATCGTGGCGGCGGTAGCGACCGCTGCCCACCGCCGCCCCCCGGCGCTGCGTGTTCCGGAGCGGCTGGCGCGTGCGCTTGCCCGCGCAGCAGCTGTCTTCGTTCGCCACCCGCTGACGCCCGAGCGGATCGACGCGCTCACGCGCCGGGTGCGCTATTCGAGCGACCGGCTGGCCGGCCTGGGCTTTTCCCCCGCCCGGCCTGTGCCGCAGGCGATGGTCGATTACTGGAGGGGCGCCAGCGCGAACCTGTCCTGACCCGCGCCACCCCCCGCTCTTACGCTTCTCGAAGTCAGCTCGCGGCCGCCTGGTGCCGGGCCCGCGCAATCACTTCCCGCGCCTGCTGCTCCGCCCGCACCGCCGCCTCCAGCGGCGACCGGCACAGCCCCGCCACTTCGTAATTCAGGTTTTCGTACAGCTCGGCCAGCTCCGGCACGGCGGCCAGCAGCGCCTCCAGGCCGGCGTCGCGCGGGTGGGCGCGCAGCTCGTCCTGGATGTGGGTGACCAGCGAGCGGTACTGCTCGGGGTCGGCCGGCACGCGGCTGCGCTCCAGCTTGCGGAGCACCTGCACCAGCGTGACCAGGTTGCGGTGGGCGGTCAGTGGCGTGTTCATGGAGAGGCAGTTCAGGCCGGCTGCCCATTTTTCAAGCAGCCCCGCTGCGACAATGGGCCCATGTCCGTCCCCGTTTTGCCGCCGTCCGCGCCATGAAGGCCCGATCGCTGCACGACCTGCAGGAGATCCAGCGCAAGCTCGCCGAGCAGCAGCAGCGCGCCGCCCAGGAGGCCGCGGCTCGCGAGGCGGCCGAGCGCAAGGCTGCCGCCGAGAAGAGCCTGTTCGTGCGGGCCGCCGGCCAGGTGCAGCCGCTGCGCCATGGGCCGCGGGTGCTGCTGGCGGGCGAGCCGCCGCCGCCGATTCCCGTGCAGCAGCAGCTGGACGAGCAGCGCGTGCTGGCCGAGTCCCTCAGCGACGATTTCGACGCCAGCACGCTGCTGGACGTGGACGACGCGCTGAGCTTCCGCCGGCCCGGCATCGGGCTGGATGTCACCCGCAAGCTGCGCAAGGGGCACTGGAGCATCCAGCGGGAGATCGACTTGCACGGCCTGCGCCGGGAGGACGCGCGCGAGGCGCTGTCGGCCTTCATCCGCGAGGCGCACCGCCACGGCGTGCGCTGCCTGCGCGTGGTGCACGGCAAGGGCCTGGGATCGCCCGGCAAGACGCCGGTGCTCAAGGCCAAGGTGCAGGGCTGGCTGGTGCAGAAGAAGGAAGTGCTGGCCTTCGTGCAGGCGCGCGGCGACGAGGGCGGCGCCGGGGCGCTGGTGGTGCTGCTCAAGCCGCTGGGGCCTGGGGTCTAGGCGCGGCGGTCGCTTCGCTCACAGCAGCCCGCGCTCCGCCATCGACAGCGCATCCCCCGGCGCCACGATCACGTGGTCGAGCACGCGCACGTCCACCAGCGCCAGTGCCGCCTTCAGGGTCTGGGTCAGGGCTTCGTCGGCGCGCGAGGGGTAGACGGTGCCGCTGGGGTGGTTGTGCGACAGCACCACGGAGGCGGCTTCGTGCGCCAGGGCGCGCACGACGATCTCGCGTGGGTAGACCGAGGTCTGCGTGAGCGTGCCGCGGAACATCACCTCCAGCTCGATCAGGCGGTTCTGGGCGTCCAGGAACATGACCGCGAATTCCTCGTGCGGCTGGCGCGCCAGGTGCAGCTGCAGGTAGTGCTTGACGGCGTCGGGTGAGCTGAACACCTCGCGCGCGCGCAACTGCTGGGCCATGGCGCGGCGCGCCAGCTCCAGCACCGCCACCAGCTCGGCCCGCTTGGCGGGCCCGCCCAGGCCCTTGATGCGCTTGAGGTCCTCGGGCCGCGCGTGCAGCAGGCCGGCGATGCCGCCGAAGTCGTCCACCAGTTCCTGCGCCAGCGCGAACACGCCTTTGCCCGCCAGGCCGGTGCGCAACAGCAGGGCCAGCAATTCGGTGTCGGACAGGGCGGCGGGGCCACGCGCCAGCAGCTTCTCGCGCGGGCGGGCGTCGGCGGGCAGGTGGTGGAGGGTCATTGGGCGTGGCGCCAAGCGCGGGTCTGCCCCGGCGCCGCAGGCGGAATCGCTCCCGACCGTAAAATCCACCCTGTCATGCCATCCCCTACGCCCCGCGTGCAGCCGGGCTCCTTCCTGACGCTGCACTACCGCCTGGCCGGGCCCGGCGGCGACGTCATCAACACCTTCCGCGACAAGCCCGCGACTTTGACACTGGGCACGGGCGAGCTGTCGCCGGCCATGGAGCAGCGCCTCATCGGCCTGGAGGAGGGCGCGCGCGCCACCTTCGAACTGGCCGCCGGCGAGGCCTTCGGCGAGCGCAACCCGGACATGGTGCAGTGGGTCGCGCGCAAGCTGTTGCGCGAAGTGGGCGACCCGCAGGACGAGTACCACGTCGGCGAGGTGGTGGAGTTCCCGGCGCCGGACGGCCAGGGCAGCTACGCCGGCGCCGTGCGGCAGGTCGGGCGCGAGGGCGCTCCCGACGCCGTGCTGTTCGACTTCAACCACCCGCTCGCGGGCCAGCCGGTGACCTTCGAGGTCCAGTTGATCGGGGTGCTGTGACCACCGCCGCGAAACAAGTCATCCTGGCCGAGCCGCGCGGCTTCTGCGCGGGGGTCGACCGCGCGATCGAGATCGTCGAGCGCGCACTTGCCAAGTTCGGCGCGCCGATCTACGTGCGCCACGAGATCGTGCACAACACCTACGTGGTCAACGACCTCAAGGCCAAGGGCGCGATCTTCATCGAGGACCTGGACCAGGTGCCCGCCGGCGCCACGCTGGTGTTCTCGGCCCACGGCGTCAGCAAGGCGGTACAGGACGAGGCGCGCCGGCGCGGCTTCGACATCTTCGATGCCACCTGCCCGCTGGTGAGCAAGGTGCACATGGAAGTGGCCAAGCTCGCGCGCGACGGCTACGAATTCATCATGATTGGCCACAAGGGCCACCCCGAGGTGGAAGGCACCATGGGCCAGCTCGACCACGGCATCCACCTGGTCGAGGATGTGGCCGACGTGGCCCGGGTCCAGCCGGCGCAGACCGAACGGCTGGCGCTGGTGACGCAGACCACGCTGTCGGTGGACGACGCGGCCGAGATCTCGGCGGCGGTGCGCCAGCGCTTCCCCCTCATTCGCGAGCCCAAGCAGCAGGACATTTGCTACGCCACCCAGAACCGGCAGGACGCGGTGAAGGTGATGTCGCGGCAGGTGGAGGTAGTGATCGTGGTCGGCAGCCCGACCAGCAGCAACAGCAACCGGCTGGCCGAACTGGCGCGCAAGCTGGGCGTGCCCAGCTACATGGTCGACAGCGCCGACGAAGTCCAGCCCGGGTGGCTGGAGGGGAAGTCGCGCATCGGCCTGACTGCCGGCGCATCGGCGCCGGAGCTGCTGGTCACCCAGGTGATCGATCGCATCCGCTCGCTGGGCGGCGTGGCCGTGCAGCGCATGGACGGCGTGCGCGAGACCGTGAAGTTCCCGCTGCCCAAGGGGCTGAAGATTTGACGATGGCCCGTCAACCCCGCGCAGTCGGGGAGCCAGCGCAACGCGCGTGCGGCGCTGGCGACAAGGGATGCCCCGGATGTCCACGGGAACGAGTGGCCCCATGAACCCCGCCGCCATCGGGCAAGCCGCCCGCATCTTCCGCGAGCGCTACCCGCATTTCATCCGCCGCACGCCGCTGATGAAGCTGCCCGGCAGCGCGCTGGGCGTGGAGGCCGCCGAGGTCTGGCTCAAGCTGGAGCAGCTGCAGACCTCCGGCAGCTTCAAGGCGCGCGGCATGCTGTACCGGCTGCTGTCCCACCCGATTCCGGCTGCCGGCGTGATCGTCGCTTCCGGCGGCAATGCCGGCATCGCCACCGCGGCGGCGGCGCGCGAGCTGGGCGTGCACTGCGAAGTGTTCGTGCCCACCGTCTGCAGCCCGGCCAAGCAGGCGCGGCTGCGCGAGCTGGGCGCGCAGGTGGTGGTGAGCGGCGCCGTCTATGCCGAGGCGCTGGAGGCCTGCCTGGCGCGCCAGCAAGCCACCGGCGCGCTGCTCACCCATGCCTACGACCAGCCGGAAGTGGTCGCCGGCGCCGGCACGCTGGCCTGCGAGATCGAAGAGCAGGGCGGCGGTGCGCCCGATTCGGTGCTGGTCAGCGTGGGTGGCGGCGGGCTGGTCGCCGGCATCGCCGCCTGGTTCGAGGATCGCAGCCGGGTGATTGCGCTGGAGCCCGAACTCGCGCCGACGCTGCACCGGGCCCGCCAGGCGGGCGAGCCGGTGGACGTGGCGGTCGGCGGGATTGCCGCCGATTCGCTGGGTGCCAAGCGCATCGGCCGGCTGGCCTGGGACATCGCGGAGCGCTGGGTGCCGCAATCGCTGCTGCTGCCGGATGCCGCGATCCGTTCGGCGCAGCTCTGGCTGTGGCAGCAGATGAAGCTGGCCGTGGAGCCGGCGGCGGCGCTGCCGCTGGCCGCGCTGCAGCAGGGCCTCTACCGGCCGCAGCCGGGCGAGGTGGTGGCGCTGGTCGTCTGCGGCGCCAACCTGGACCCGGCCAGCCTGGCCTGAGCGCGCCGCGCCATGACGCGCATCGGCCTGATTTCCGACACCCACGGCCTGCTGCGCCCGCAGGTGCTGGAGTTCCTGCGCGGCAGCGACCGGATCCTGCACGCGGGCGACGTCTGCGACGAAGCGGTGCTGCGGGAGCTGAAGCGAATCGCCCCGGTGAACGCCGTGCGTGGCAACAACGACAGCGGCGCCTGGGCCGACCGGCTGGCCGAAGGGGAGCGGGTCGCCGTCGAGCAGGTGGCGATCTTCATGGTGCATGACCTGGCCGACCTGCCCCGGCATCCGGGGGCCAGGGGCGCACGCGTGGTGGTGTCCGGCCATTCGCACAAGCCGCAGGTGCAGGAACGCGAAGGCGTGCTGTTCGTCAACCCCGGCAGCGCCGGCCCGCGCCGCTTCAAGCTGCCGATCGCGGCCGGGGAGCTGGTGGTGGACGGCGATTCCGTGGCGGCGCGGATCGTGGAATTCAGTCCCTGAGCGCCGCCGGCGCGTTGCGCTGGCTCCTGCGCCTGCCGGGGAGCGGCGGAACACAACAAGAGGGAGACAATAATCCGTCATGGAAACGAAATGGCTCGAGGACTTCGTCAGCCTGGCCGAGACACGCAGCTTCAGCCGGTCGGCGCAGCTTCGCCATGTGACGCAGCCGGCCTTCTCGCGCCGCATCCAGGCGCTGGAGGCCTGGGCCGGCACCGACCTGGTCGACCGCAGCTCCTACCCGACCCGCCTCACGCCCGCCGGCGAGACGCTCTACACCCAGTCGCTGGAGATGCTGCAGGCGCTACAGAGCACGCGTGCCATGCTGCGCGGCCACTCCACGGCCGGCCAGGACGTGATCGAGTTCGCCGTGCCGCACACCCTGGCCTTCACCTTCTTCCCGGCCTGGGTGTCCAGCCTGCGCGACAAGTTCGGGCCGATCAAGAGCCGCCTGATCGCGCTGAACGTGCATGACGCGGTGATGCGCCTGGTCGAAGGCGGCTGCGACGTGCTGATCGCCTACCACCACGCCTCGCAGCCGCTGCAGCTCGACCCCGACCGCTACCAGATGGTCACCCTGGGCGAGGAGGTGCTGGCGCCGTACTGCAAGCCGGGCCCGGACGGCGAGCCGCTGTTCCAGCTGCCCGGCCGCGCCGGCCATCCGCTGCCCTACCTGGGCTATGCGCCGGGCGCCTACCTCGGCCGGGTGACCGACCTGATCCTCAAGCAGTCGCCCACCGCCATCCACCTCGACCGGGTCTACGAGACCGACATGGCCGAGGGCCTGAAGGTGATGGCGCTGGAAGGCCATGGCGTCGCCTTCCTGCCGCACAGCGCGGTCAAGAAGGAGCTGCGCGCCCGCAAGCTGGTGCCGGCGGCGCCGCCCGGCGCTGCGCTGCAGATGGCGATGGACATCCGCGCTTACCGCGAGAAGCCATCGCCGCGCGAGGCGCCCAAGCGCACGGTGCAGGCCCTGTGGGCCTACCTGGCCGCGCAGGGCGCGGCCGAGGAAGGACCCAAGGTCCTCGCCGGCCGGCCATAATTTTTCCGCATAAAGCCGCAGCCCAATCAGCATTGGCTGCCCCGCGGCCCCGCCGCTACATTTCGACGCCTCCGGCGCCCCGTCCCCATGCCCAGCAACGACCACCGCATCGAACGCGATTTCCTCGGTGAAAAGCAGATCCCCTCGCACGCCTGGTGGGGCGTGCACACCGCCCGCGCCGTGGAGAACTTCCCGATCTCCGGCACGCCTGTCTCGGCCATGCCGGAGCTGGTGCGCGCCTTCGGCTTCGTCAAGAAGGCCGCCGCCCGCACCAACCTCGAGCTGGGCGTGCTGGACGAGGCGCGCACCCATGCCATCGTGGCCGCCTGCGAGCAGCTCATCGAGGGCGAGTTCCACGACCAGTTCGTGGTCGACGTGATCCAGGGCGGCGCCGGCACCTCGACCAACATGAACGCCAACGAGGTGATCGCCAACCTGGCGCTGCAGCACATGGGCTTCGAGAAGGGCCGCTACGACGTGCTGCATCCCAACGACCACGTCAACGCCTCGCAGAGCACCAACGACGTCTACCCGACGGCGGTGCGGGTGGCGCTGTGGTTCGGCATCGACCGCCTGCTCGACTCGATGGCCTTCCTGCGCGCCGGCTTCGAGGCCAAGGCCGAGGAGTTCAAGGACATCCTCAAGATCGGCCGCACCCAGCTGCAGGACGCGGTGCCGATGACGCTGGGACAGGAGTTCTCCACCTACGCCGTGATGATCGAGGAGGACGAGGCGCGGCTGCGCGAGGCGCGCGCCCTGATCCAGGAAGTGAACCTGGGCGCCACCGCCATCGGCACCGGCATCAACGCGCCGGCCGGCTACGCCGACCTGGCCTGCCGCCACCTGGCCGAGGTCAGCGGCGTGCCGGTGATCAAGTCGCCCAACCTGGTCGAGGCCACCCAGGACACCGGCGCCTTCGTGCAGCTGTCGGGCGTGCTCAAGCGGGTGGCGACCAAGCTGTCCAAGACCTGCAACGACCTGCGGCTGCTGTCGAGCGGGCCGCAGGCCGGCTTCGGCGACATCAAGCTGCCGCCGCGGCAGGCCGGCTCGTCCATCATGCCGGGCAAGGTCAACCCGGTGATCCCGGAAGTGATGAACCAGGTGGCCTACGAGGTGATCGGCAACGACGTCACCGTGACCATGGCGTCCGAAGCGGGGCAGCTGCAGCTGAACGCCTTCGAGCCGATCATGGGCTGGAGCCTCTACAAGAGCATCCAGCACCTGTCCAACGCCTGCCTGACGCTGCAGGCCCATTGCGTCTCGGGCATCGAGGCCAACCGCGACCTGCTGGCGCGCCGGGTGCGCGAATCGGTGACGCTGGTGACCGCGCTCAACCCGATCATCGGCTACGAGAAGGCGGCGCTGATCGCCAAGACCGCCATCGCCACCGGCGCGCCGATCGACGAAGTGGCTGAATCGCTGGGCATCCTGACCCGCGAACAGATGGAAGCCTTGCTGGTGCCCGAAAAGCTGACCCAGCCGATGCGGCTGGAGGGCGAGGGCGGCAAGGCCGCATGAACCTTCATGGCACGCAGTTCCCTCGCCATGGCAAGGTGGGATTCGGGTATTCCCGCAAGGCCGAGTCCCTAGAATTTCGTTGTCCGTTCACCCACCCATCCCCTTGAGGAGATTTCCATGAAGAAGGTTCTGCTGCTTGCCGCTTTGGCCGCCGGCGCCACCGGCACCGCATTCGCGCAGGCCAGCGACACCATCGCCAAGGCCAAGGCCACGGGCTCCGTCACCATGGGCGTGCGCGAGTCCTCGGGCGCCCTGTCGTACACCCTGGGCGATGGCAAGTACGCCGGCTTCCACGTGGAGATCTGCCAGCGCATCCTGGCCGAGCTGGAAAAGCAGGTCGGCCGCAAGCTCGACGTGAAGTACCAGGCGGTCACTTCGCAGAACCGCATCCCGCTGGTGCAGAACGGCACCGTGGACATCGAGTGCGGCTCCACCACCAACAACGCCGCCCGCGCCAAGGACGTTGGCTTCCTGAACACGACCTACGTCGAGGAAGTGCGCATCGCCGTCAAGGCCAACTCCGGCATCAACAGCATCGCCCAGCTCAACGGCAAGACGGTGGCCACCACCACCGGCACCACCTCCGTGCAGCACCTGCGCAAGCACGAGCGCGCCAACGGCGTCGACTTCAAGGAAGTCTTCGGCAAGGACCACGCCGACAGCTTCCTGATGCTGGAGTCGGGCCGCGCCGACGCCTTCGTCATGGACGGCTCCATCCTGGCCGGCAACATCGCCAACGCCAAGAACCCGGCCGACTTCAAGATCGTGGGCGAAGTGATCAACGTCGAGCCGATCGCCATCATGATCCGCAAGGACGACGCCGGCCTGAAGAAGCTGGGCAACGACGTCATCGCCGGCCTGATCAAGAGCGGCGAGATGAACAAGCTGTGGGACAAGTGGTTCCTGCAGCCGATCCCGCCCAAGAACATCAAGATCGGCCTGGCCCTGTCCGAGAGCACCAAGGCGGCCTGGGCCAACCCGAACGACAAGCCGATGGAAGACTACGCCAAGAAGTAACCCCGGGCTGAGCGAACCAAGGCCCCTGTCCGATGCCTTCGGCAGGGGTCTTGTCATTGGCGGGGGCGCCCGCGAAGATGGGCGATCAGAGGCGAAGAGGAGAAGCGCATGGCCTGGAAATGGCAGGTCTTCTGCAAGGAGACCACCACCGGCGAGACCGTCACCGGCTGCTTCGGCAGGGGCGGCGACGAAACCTACCTGAACTGGATCGTCTCGGCCTGGGGCTGGACGCTGACGGTGTCGCTGCTCGCGCTGGTCGTGGCGCTGGTCGCCGGGCTGGCGATCGGCACCATCCGCACCTTGCCCGACCGGCCCTGGGTGGTGCGCTTCGGCAACGCCTGGGTCGAGCTGTTCCGCAACATCCCGCTGCTGGTGCAGATCTTCCTGTGGTACTTCGTCATCCCGGGCATCTTCCCGGTGATGAGGGACGTGCCCTCGATCGTGCTGGTGGTCATGGCGCTGGGGATGTTCACCTCGGCGCGCATCGCCGAGCAGGTGCGCGCCGGGATCCAGGCGCTGCCGCGCGGGCAGCGCTACGCCGGGCTGGCGCTCGGGCTGAGCACCTGGCAGACGTACCGCTACGTGCTGCTGCCGATGGCGCTGCGCATCATCATCCCGCCCATGACCAGCGAGTCCATGAACATCATGAAGAACTCATCGGTCGCCTTCGCGGTGTCGATCACCGAGCTGACCTTCTTCGCCATGCAGTCGGGCGAGGAGACGGCGGCGCCGGTCGAGATGTACCTGGCGGTGACGGTGCTGTACGCGCTGTCGGCGTTCGTGATCAACCGCATCATGGCCTTCATCGAGTCGCGCACGCGGGTGCCGGGCTTCGTGGCCGCCGGCGGCATGGCGGGGGGCCACTAGATGCTGGGCAACCTCGACCTGACCTTCTTCAGCTGGGACCTGCTGGCGCCCTTCGTCTTCAAGGGCTTCGTCTTCAGCCTATGGCTGACGGTGGTGGCCACGGTAGGCGGCATCGCCTTGGGCACCGTGCTGGCGCTGATGCGGCTGTCGGGCGTGCAGGCGCTGGTGCTGCCGGCCGCCGCCTACGTCAACACCATGCGTTCCATCCCGCTGGTGATGGTGCTGCTGTGGTTCTTCCTGCTGATCCCGTTCGCCATCGGGCGCCAGATCGGGGCCGAGATGTCGGCGGTGATCACCTTCATCGCGTTCGAGGCGGCGTACTTCTCCGAGATCGTGCGCGCCGGCATCCAGTCGATCCCGCGCGGGCAGGTCAACGCCGGCTACGCCATGGGCATGACCTATGGCCAGAACATGCGGCTGATCGTGCTGCCGCAGGCCTTTCGCAACATGCTGCCGGTGTTCCTGACGCAGACCATCATCCTGTTCCAGGACACCTCGCTGGTCTATGCCATCGGCGCCTACGACATGCTCAAGGGCTTCGAGACCGCCGGCAAGAACCTGGGCCGCCCGATCGAGGCCTACCTGCTGGCCGCCGTGCTGTACTTCCTGATGTGCCTGGGGCTGTCGCGGCTGGTGCGCCGCGTGCAGCTCAAGGTGCAGATCATCCGCTGAAGAAAAGGCCGTCCCATGAGCGACAAACCCATGATCGAGATCAAGAACATTTCCAAGTGGTACGGGCCGGTGCGGGTGCTGGAAGACTGCTCGGTGCGCATCGAAAAGGGCGACGTGGTGGTCGTGTGCGGACCCTCGGGCTCGGGCAAGTCCACCCTGATCAAGGCCGTCAATGCGCTGGAGCCGATCCAGAAGGGTGACATCTTCGTCGACGGCATCCAGGTCAACGACCCGAAGACCGACCTGCCCAAGCTGCGCAGCCGCGTCGGCATGGTGTTCCAGCACTTCGAGCTGTTTCCGCACCTGTCGGTGACCGAGAACCTGACGCTCGCGCAGATCAAGGTGCTGGGCCGCAGCCCCGACGAAGCCAAGGTGCGCGGGCTGAAGATGCTCGACCGGGTGGGCCTGATGGCGCACAAGGACAAGTTCCCCGGCCAGCTCTCGGGCGGGCAGCAGCAGCGCGTGGCCATCGCCCGCGCGCTGTCGATGGACCCGGTCGTCATGCTGTTTGACGAACCCACTTCGGCGCTCGACCCCGAGATGGTCGGCGAGGTGCTGGACGTGATGGTCAACCTCGCCAAGGAGGGCATGACCATGATGGTGGTCACCCACGAGATGGGCTTCGCCCGCAAGGTGGCCAACCGCGTCATCTTCATCGACGTCGGCGGCCGCATCCTGGAGGACTGCAGCAAGGACGACTTCTTCGGCAACCCGGACGCGCGGCAGGCGCGGACCAAGGATTTCCTGAACAAGATCCTGGCGCACTAGACGCCGAGAAAACGCTGCGCGTTTTCTCGGTGCATCTGAACAGTTGGGCCAGGCCCGGCAACGCCGGCTCCTGGCCCAAAGTGTGTTCGCGCTGCATGTTATTCCGCGCGAACGGTTCGACCTTCGGTCGGAACCAGGGACGCGCCCCGGTTCCCGCCGAGGCTGCCGCAACCGTCAGAACGGATAGTGCCGCGGCGTCGTCTGCATGGTGATCCAGCGCAGCTCGGTGAACTCGGCCACCCCGGCGCGGCCGCCGAAGCGGCCCATGCCGCTGCCCTTGACGCCGCCGAAGGGCATCTGGGCCTCGTCGTGCACCGTGGGCGCATTGACGTGGCAGATGCCCGAGTCGATGCGCCGCGCCACGTTGAAGGCGCGCGCCAGGTCGCGCCCGAACACCGCCGCCGACAGCCCGTACTCGTTGTCGTTGGCGCAGGCCACGGCCTCCTCGACGCCGCGCACCCGCACGATCGGCTTGACCGGGCCGAAGCTCTCCTCGTGGTAGATGCGCATCTGCGGCGTCACGTGGTCCAGCACGGTGGCGGCCATCAGGGTGTTGTCGGCCTTGCCGCCGCACAGCAGCCTGGCGCCCTTGGCCAGCGCGTCGTCGATCAGCGCGTTGCAGTGCTCCACCGCCGCCATGCCGATCACGCTGCCCAGCACCACCGGGTCCGGCTTGCGCGGGTCGCCCACCGGCAGCGACTTCGCCTTGGCCGCGAACTTGCGCGCGAACTCGTCGGCGACCGCCTCGTCCACGACGATGCGCTCGGTGCTCATGCAGATCTGGCCGCTGTTGGCGAAGCAGCCGAAGGCGGCGGCGTTCACCGAGTCGTCGATGTCGGCATCGTCCAGGATCACCAGCGGCGCCTTGCCGCCCAGCTCCAGCACGGCCGGCTTGAGGTACTTGGCGCAGGTCTGCGCGATCAGCTTGCCCACGCGGGTGGATCCCGTGAAGTTGACGCGCCGCACCGCCGGGTGCGCCACGATCGCTTCCACCAGGGTGCCGGCGTCCTGCGGTGCGTTGGTGAGGTAGTTCACCACGCCGGCCGGCAGCCCGGCTTCCTGGAAGGACTCGACGATCAGCTGGTGGGTGCGCGGACAGTTCTCGCTGCCCTTGAGGATGACGGTGTTGCCGCAGGCCAGCGGGGTGGCGACCGCGCGCACGCCCAGGATCACGGGCGCGTTCCAGGGCGCGATGCCCAGCACCACGCCGGCCGGCTGGCGCACGCCCATCGCGAGCGAGCCGGGCACGTCCGACGGGATGACCTCGCCGGCGATCTGGGTGGTCAGCGAGGCCGCCTCGCGGATCATGTTGCCGCCCAGCATGACGTTGAAGCCGGCCCACATGGCGGTGGCGCCGGTCTCGGCCGCCATCGCCTCGACGAACTGCGGCAGCTTGGCCTCCAGCCGGTCGGCCGCCTTGAGCAGCAGGCCGCGGCGCTCGGTCGGGCCGGTCTCGCTCCAGGTCCTGAAGGCTTCGGCGGCGGCGTCGGCGGCCATCAGCGCGTCGGCCGGGGTGGCGGCCGGCGCACGGGTGGCGACGGAGCCGTCCAGCGGGTTGCGGCGCTCGAACGTGGCGCCCTTTTCGGCCGTGACTTTCAGGCCGTTGATCAACATGGACAGGTCGGACATGGGTACTCCTTTGCTCTGAGGCGCCTTCAGCGGGCAGGCGCCACCGCCCCGGGTTCGGTCTTGCTCTCGCCGGTGCCGAGGTAGGCCTCGCGCACCACGCTCGATCGCGCCAGCAGCTTCGCCGCGCCGCTGGCCACCAGCGCGCCGCGCTCCAGCACGTAGCCGCGGTCGGCCACGGCCAGCGCCTTCTTCACGTTCTGCTCCACCATCAGCACGGTGGTGCCGGCATCGGCGATGCGGCGGGCGATCGCCAGCAGCTCGTCGACCATGCGCGGCGCCAGGCCGAGCGAGGGTTCGTCCAGCATCAGCAGCCGCGGCGCGCTCATCAGGGCGCGCGCCACCGCCACCATCTGCTGCTCGCCGCCGCTCATGGTGCCGGCCAGCTGGCGCGAGCGCTCGCGCAGCTTGGGGAAATCGGCCAGCACCTGCTCCAGGCGCCGGGCCCGCTCGGCCTTGTTCGCAAGCCAGCCGCCCAGCTCGAGGTTCTCCTGCACTGTCAGTTGCGGGAACAGCTGCCGGCCTTCGGGCACCAGCGCGACGCCGGCGCGCACGATGGCATCGGTCTTGTGCGGCAGCGGCTGGCCGTCGAGCAGGACTTCGCCCTGGCGCGCCAGCAGGCCGTTGAGCGCGCGCAGCAGCGTGGTCTTGCCGGCGCCGTTGGGCCCCAGGATCACGGTGAGGCCCGGGCGCACCTCCAGCGACAGCTTGCGCAGCACCCGGAATGCGCCGTAGCCGGCGCCCAGGCCGCTCACGTGCAGCTGCGCGTGGCGCGTGCCGCCGCCGAGCTCGAACGGCGTCTCGCTCCAGTACATCATGCGGCCTCCCCGGCGTCGGCCATCTCGTCGCCCAGGTAGGCCTCGATCACCTCGGCGTTGCGCACCACCTCGGCCGGCGCGCCATCGGCGATCTTGCGGCCCTGGTGCAGCACGATGACCCGCTCGACGTGGCGCAGCAGGGTGCGCACGGCGTGCTCGATCCAGACCACCGACAGGTCGAGTTCGTCGCGCAGGCGGCGGATCAGGCCGGCCATCTCCTCGACTTCGGCCTCGGTCAGGCCGGCCGCCACTTCGTCCAGCAGCAGCAGGCGCGGCCGGGTCGCCAGCGCCATGCCGATTTCCAGCAGGCGTTGCTGCGAAGGCGTGATGGCGCCGGCCGGCAGCCCGGCCTGGCGCGACAGGCCGATCAGCTCCAGGATGCGTTCGGCGTCGCGCAGCGCCCAGGGTGCCGCGTCCGAACGCCGGCGGCCGGCGAACTGCAGGCCGAATTCGATGTTGGCCGCGACCGGCATCTCGGCGAACACGCGCGGGGTCTGGAAGGTGCGCGCCAGCCCTTGCGCGGCGAACTTGTGCGGGCCCTGGCCGGTGAGGTCGTGGCCGCGCACGGCCAGCCGGCCGGAGGTCGGCGCGAGCACGCCCGAGATGGCGTTGAAGAAGGTGGTCTTGCCGGCCCCGTTGGGGCCGATGATGCCGACCAGCTCGCCGGCGTGCAGGGTGGCGCTGACGGCATCGACGGCGACCAGGCCGCCGAAGCGCACGCTCAGCTCGCGCGCCTCCAGCAGCGGCGCCACGGTCTTGCTGTCCTCACGCATGGCGGCCTCCCGCAGTCGGCGCCTGCCCGCGCAGGCCGCGCCAGCGGTTGCGCAGCGCTTCGCGCCAGCCGGCGAAGGTGTGCCAGCGCAGCGAAGCCAGCCCGTCCGGCAGGTACAGCACCGACAGGATCAGCAGCAGGCCCAGCGTCATCATGTAGACCTGCGGCGCCTGCAGCCGCAGCGTCTCGGCCAGCACGCTGAACACGATGGCGGCGATCAGCGGCCCCCACAGGGTCAGCGCGCCGCCGATCAGCGCGATCAGCACGGTCTGGAAACCGATGAACGGGTTGAAGACGGTGTGCGGGTCGATGTAGGTCCAGCGCACCGACATCGCGGCGCCGACCGCCCCGGCAAAGGCCGCCGTCAGCGCGAAGCCCGCCAGCTTGACCCAGCGCGTGTTCACGCCCAGCGTCTGGGCGCGCTGCTCGTCGCTGCCGATGCCGGCCAGCGCCAGCCCGAAGCGGGTGCGGCGCACCCAGATCGAAACGGCCACCGACAGCACGGCCAGGCCGACCATGGTCACGTAGATGGTCTGCGGCTCCGGCACGACGGTGAGCACGCGCCCGACGGTGCCGGTCACGCTCTTCTCGAAGTAGGTGACGGCGTGGCGGATCAGCTCGGTCATGCCGAAGGTGAGCACGGCGAAGTAGGTGCCGCGCAGGTGCAGCACCGCCGCGCCCATCACCGCCGCCACGACCGCCGCCACCGCGGCGCCGACGGCGATGGTGCCCAGCCAGCCCAGGTCGGCCAGCACGATCGCCGAGGTGTAGGCGCCCAGGCCGAAGAAGGCCGAGGTCGCCAGCGAGAGGTAGCGGGTGGTGCCGCAGAACAGCGCCCAGCTCGAGGACAGGGTCACGTACATCAGGCAGCTGAGCGCCAGCGAGACGAGGAAGTCGCTGCCCCAGGCCGGCAGGGCCAGGGCCCAGCCGCAGAAGGCCAGCAGCACGAGCAGGTCGCGCACCAGGAGTTGGCGGGAAGTCATTTGGAGAACAGGCCGCGCGGGCGCAGCAGCAGGACGCCGATGAAGACGCCGTAGGACAGCAGGGCCTTGAGCGAAGGGTTGGTGAAGTGCATGCCGAGCGCCTCCACCACCCCCAGCAGCAGGCCGCCGGCCAGGGCGCCGCCCATGCTGCCGAAACCGCCCAGCGTGATGACGATCAGCGCGGTGACGGTGTAGGGCTCGCCCATCGACGGCGAGATGGTGTAGGCCATCGACAGCAGCGCGCCGGCGATGCCCGACAAACCCAGGCCGATGCCGAACATCAGCGGGTGCAGCAGGCCGGTGTTGATGCCCACCAGCTGGGCGCCGGTGGGCGACTGCATCAGCGCGCGCACCGCCTTGCCCAGCAGGGTCTGGCGCAGCAGCAGCATCAGCCCGCCGCTGAACACCAGCGCCAGCACGAACACCAGCAGCTTGTTGGCCGCGAACTGGGCGCCGCCGAAGGCCACCGGCTGGGCCAGGTAGTCGTAGCCGCGCAGGTCGCCGCCCCAGACCCAGGACACCAGGTTCTGCACCAGGAACATCAGGCCGAAGGCGACCATCAGGCCGCGCGCCTCGAAGACGTCGACGTTGGGCGAGGTCGCCGCCAGCCGGCGGAAGCACAGGCGGTGGATCACCAGCCCGAGCAGCAGCAGGGCGACGAACGACAGCGGGATCATCAGCAGCGGCGAGAAGCCGAGGCTGGCGTGCGCCATCCAGGTCAGGTAGGCGCCCAGCATCAGGAACTCGCCGTGGGCGATGTTCAGGATGCGCATCAGCCCGTACTGCAGGTTCAGCCCGAGCGCGACGAGCGCGTAGATGCCCCCGGTGATCAGGCCGGAGGCTATGAGTTCGGTCCAGGCGCCGAGGGACATGCGTGCTACTTCAGGCCCTCCCCGCGCTGGCGGGGACGGCGGATGGATGGGGAATGCAACCGGCCCGGCGCGGCGCGCCGGCGCGGTGTCGTCACTGCCAGGCCGGCTTGGCGGGGTTGAGCTTGGCGGTCGCCACGTTCTGCGGCCACACCACCTCGAACTCGCCCTTCTGCCACTGGCTCACCGTGCCCGGGGTGGCGGTGTTCTCGCTGCCGGTGAACTTGATGTCGCCCACGATGGTCTTGTGCGTGCCCTTGGCCACGTAGTCGCGGATCGCCTTGCGGTCCAGGCCGACGTCCTTGACGGCGGCGGTCAGGATCTCCAGCGCCGCCCAGGCATGGCCGCTGGCCCAGCGGTCCGGCTCCTTGTTGAACTTCGCGGTGTGGGCGTCGAAGTAGGCCTTGGCGCCGGCCGAGGTCTTGGCGTTCCACGAGCCCATGCCCAGCACGCCCTCGGCGCCGGCCGGCGTCATCACGTTCTTGTACAGCTGGAACGCGGTGCCCACCGAGGCGTAGAAGAACTTCGGGTTGAAGCCCACTTCCTTGGCCTGCTTGGACGCCAGGATGGTGTCGGGCGGGTAGGTGATGCCGATGAAGGCGTCGGGATTGAGCTCCTTCAGGCTGCGCAGCACCGGCGACAGGTCCTTCACGCCCAGCGGGTAGCTCTTGCGCTCGACCACCTGGATGGAGGTCTTCTTCAGCTCGTTGTTCAGGGCGGCGAAGTTCTCCAGCCCGAACAGGTCGTCCATGTAGACGATGGCCACCGATTTGACGTTGTTCGCCTTCAGCATGTCGACCAGCGCGCCCATCATGCGGTCCGGCTGCTGCAGCAGCGAGAAGAAGAACGGCAGGTTCATGTCGATCAGCTTGCGCGACAGGGCGGTGGGCGCCAGCATCGGGTAGCCGTGCCGGTTGGCCAGCGGCGCCAGCGCGAAGTTGGCGTTGCTGCCCCAGGGCGGCAGGATCAGGTCGACCTTGTCGCTGCCCATCAGCTTCTCGTAGGTGCGGATCACGGTCTCGATCTCGCTGCGGTCGTCGCTGCCGATCAACTCGATCCTGCGCCGGGCGCCCTTGACGTCCAGCCCGCCGGCGGCGTTCTGCTGCTCGGCCCACAGCAGGTAGTTGGGCTCCTGGCTGACCTGGGCACCGCCGGTCCAGGGGCCGGTGCGCGCCATGGCGTAGCCGACCCGCACCGGGGCCGACTGGGCCATCAGCGAGGGAGCGACGGCGGCGGCGCCGACGGCGGCGGCGCCCTGGAGGAAGTGGCGGCGGCTGGCGCCGACCTTGCGCTGGTCCATGGATGTCTCCTGGGAAGGTTTCGGGTACGCCGCATGGTAGGAAACGGCCCCGCGCGCCGCTGTGCTGTGCGCGCAGAAGCATTGCTCCGGCCGTGCAGAGTGATTAGGGTTATCCCTTAGATATCCCACCTGAGCCCGCGGCCGGCGCGCTCTCCAATAATCCGGGCCATGGCCGGGTCCACCCTCCTGAGCACTGACGACCTCGCTGCGCGCGAGCGGGCGCCGCAATGGTGCGAGTGGCTGTCGCAGCACTTCGGCGGCCTGCAGACCGACCTGTACGGCGACAGCGAGTTCGACGGCCACCTGAGTTCCTCGCACGCCGGCGACGTGATCCTCACCCGGCTGGAGGCCAATCGCCACCGGGTGCTGCGCACCGCCTCGATGGTGCGCGGCAGCGACGCCGGCTACCTGAAGATCGTCGCGCCCTGGCAGGGCAGCGCGATGGTGCAGCAGCAGGGCCGTGAGGCCTGCGCGCGCGACGGCGCCTGGGTGATCTACGACACCACCGGCACCTACCAGATCGGCAACCCGGAGCGCTCGGACCACCTGATCGTCATGGTGCCCAAGGAGGGCGTGGGCGAACGCGGCCAGCGCCTGGACGGCCAGATGGCGCGCCGGCTCGGCGCCAGCGGCATCTCGCGGGTGGCGCTGGAGACCATGCGCAACACCTACCTGGAATTGCCCAGCATGAGCGCCGCCGCGGCGCAGGGCGCGGGCGAGACCATCAAGCACCTGGTGCGGCTGTCGCTGCTCGAGCTGGCCGGCCAGGAAACGGCGCTGACCCAGCGCGAGGCGCTGCGCGACCGCATCCGCGCCCACGTGCAGCAGCACCTGCGCGACCCGGAGCTGTCGGCCGACAGCATCGCGCGCGCGCTCAACTGCAGCCGGCGCCACCTGTACAACGCCTTCAGCGGCGAGGGCGAGTCGATCGCCGGCTACATCCAGCGCCTGCGGCTGGAGGCCTGCATCCGCGAGCTGCAGAGCGATGGCCCGCACGCGCGGCCGATCACCGACATCGCACTGAGCTGGGGCTTCGGCAATCCCTCGCACTTCAGCCGCGTGTTCCGCGACCGCACGGGGATGACGCCGTCGGCCTTCCGGCTCGGACCCGGGCGCTGAGGGCCTCTGGGACAATCGGCGGATGTCCCAGACGATCAAGATCACCCGCCCCGACGACTGGCACCTGCACGTGCGCGACGGCGCTGCCATGGCGGCCGTGGTGCCGCATTCGGCGGCCCAGTTCGGGCGCGCGGTCATCATGCCCAACCTCAGGCCGCCGGTGACGACGGCCGCGCAGGCGGCGGCCTACCGCGCCCGCATCCTCGAGGCCGTGCCCGAGGGCGTCGCCTTCGAGCCGCTGATGACCCTGTACCTCACCGACAACCTGCCGCCGGACGAGATCCGCCGCGCGCGCGAGGCCGGCGTGGTCGCCCTCAAGCTGTACCCGGCCGGCGCCACCACCAACAGCGACGCCGGCGTCACCGACATCCGCAAGACCTACCCGACGCTCGAGGCGATGCAGCGCGAAGGACTGCCGCTGCTGGTGCATGGCGAAGTGACCTCGCCGGACGTCGACCTGTTCGACCGCGAGGCGGTGTTCATCGAGCAGCAGCTGATTCCGCTGCGGCGCGACTTCCCCGGGCTGAAGATCGTGCTGGAGCACATCACCACGCGCGAGGCCGCGCAGTACGTGCACGACGCCGGCGCGCTGACCGCCGCCACCATCACGGCGCACCACTTGCTGTACAACCGCAACGCCATCTTCACCGGCGGCATCCGGCCGCACTACTACTGCCTGCCGGTGCTCAAGCGCGAGACGCACCGGGTGGCGCTGGTCGAAGCGGCCACTTCCGGCAACCCGAAGTTCTTCCTCGGCACCGACAGCGCGCCCCACCCGGCGCACCTGAAGGAGCACGCCAGCGGCTGCGCCGGCTGCTACACCGCGCACGCGGCGATGGAGCTGTACGCGGAGGCCTTCGAGGCCGCCGGCGCGCTGGACAAGCTGGAGGGTTTCGCGAGTTTCCACGGCGCCGACTTCTACGGGCTGCCGCGCAACACGGGCACGCTGACGCTGCAGCGCACCGAATGGACGGTGCCCGACGCCTACGCCTTCGGCGAGGCGCAGCTCAAGCCGCTGCGCGCGGGCGAATCCCTGCGCTGGCAGGCCGTGGCGGGGGCGCGCGCATGACGCCGCGTGCGCGCGTGGCGCTGCTGATCGACGCCGACAACGCGCCGGCCTCGCAGATCGACGTCATCCTCAACGAGCTCTCGACCTTCGGCGAGACCAGCATCCGGCGCGCCTACGGCAACTGGAAGAAGTCCGAGCTGCGCGGCTGGGAGGAGATCCTGCACGAGCACGCGATCCGGCCGATGCAGCAGTTCGACTACTCCAAGGGCAAGAACGCCAGCGACATGGCGATGGTGATCGACGCGCTGGACCTGCTCTACTCGGATGCGCCGGACGCCTTCGGCATCGTGTCCTCGGACGCCGACTTCACGCCGCTGGTGATGCACCTGCGGGCCAAAGGCGCCGCGGTCTACGGGTTCGGCCTGCGCAAGACGCCCGAGCCCTTCGTCAACGCCTGCTCGCGCTTCCTGTTCCTGGACAAGCTGCCGCCGCCCGCGGCCGAAGCCGACGAGTCCGGCAGCGAAGCGCCCGCGGCCCGGCTGCGCGCCACCACCGCCCAGCTCAAGCAGGACGCCAAGCTGGTGATGCTGCTGCGCAATGCCGTGGAGGCGGCGGCCGACGACCAGGGCTGGGCCCGGGTCGGCGCGGTGGGCCAGCAGATCGCCAACCAGGCGTCGTTCGATTCGCGCAACTACGGCTATGCCACCCTGACCAAGCTGCTGGTCGCCACCCAGCTGTTCGAGGTGGCCGACGAGGGCAAGTCCAGCGTCATGGTGCGCGACAAGCGGGCGCGCGGCCGGTCGTAGGAACGGTGGAATCGGGTTCGATCGACTGGGACTTGCCCTGGTTCGCGCCCTGGCGCGGGATGGGAGCGCCGGCCTGGGCCCGCTGCGTTGCGGGCGCCTCCGTGCCCGAAGCGCTGAATGCCGGAGATGGCTCGCCGGTGCGCTTCGTCGCCCAGTCGCAGCTGCCCGCCGGCGAGCCCTACGAGCGCTTCATCTTCGAGCGCCGCGCCTGCCCGACCCGCGACAACCTGCATGACTTCCTCAACGGCCTGTGCTGGCTGCGCATGCCGCTGGCCAAGCGGCGGCTGAACGAGTTGCAGGCGCAGCAGATCGCCGTCCATGGCATCAGCGGCCGGCGCGGGCCGGTGCGCGACGCGATCACGCTGTTCGACGAGAACGGCGCGCTGCTGCAGGCGCCGCCGCCGCTGTGGGAAGCGCTGCTCACGCGCGACTGGCAGCGCCTGTTCGTGGGCCTGCGGCCGCTGTGGGCGCAGGCGCGCCTGCTGGTGTTCGGCCACGCGCTGCTGGAGCAGCTCGCGCGGCCGCGCAAGAACCTGACGGCCCATGTCTGGCGCGACCCCTGCCCGGATGCCGATCCGGCGGCGGCCGATGCCTGGCTGGCGCCGCGCTGCACCACCGAGCGGCTGGCCGCCAAGCCGTTCACGCCGCTGCCGGTGCTGGGCATCCCCGGCTGGTGGCCGGCCAGCGAGAACTTTTCCTTCTACGCCGACTCGACGGTTTTCCGGCCGCCCCGACGCTGAAGCAAGGCAGAATCGCGCGCTCGGAGCGTCTTGCCGGGGCTTGAATCCGGCGGCGCCCACCTCATCTTTTGCGGCAAAACCCATCCGACTCCGGAGCCTTCATGAAACGCATCGTCCTGTTCCTGGCCACCAACCTCGCGGTCGTGGTGGTGCTGGGCATCGTCGCCAGCCTGCTGGGCGTCAATCGCTACCTCACCGCCAATGGGCTGAACCTGGGCGCGCTGCTGGGCTTTGCCTTCATCATGGGCTTCGGCGGCGCCATCATCTCGCTGCTGATCTCCAAGCCGGTCGCCAAGTGGAGCTCGGGCGTGCAGGTGATCGACGGCACCGGCTCGGCCGACGAGGCCTGGATCGTCGAGACGGTCCGCCGCTTCGCCGACAAGGCCGGCATCGGCATGCCGGAAGTCGGCATCTTCCAGGGCGAGCCCAACGCCTTCGCCACGGGGGCCTTCAAGAACAACGCGCTGGTCGCCGTGTCCACCGGGCTGCTGCAAGGCATGACCCGCGAGGAGGTGGAAGCCGTCATCGGCCACGAGGTGGCCCACATCGCCAACGGCGACATGGTGACCATGACGCTGATCCAGGGCGTGATGAACACCTTCGTGGTTTTCCTGTCGCGGGTGATCGGCTACGTCGTGGACGGCTGGCTCAGCCGCGGCGAGCAGCGCTCGGGCCCCGGCATCGGCTACTACGTCACCACCATCGTGCTGGACATCCTGCTGGGCTTCCTGGCGGCGATCATCGTGGCCTGGTTCTCGCGCCAGCGCGAATTCCGCGCCGACCGCGGCTCGGCCCAGCTGATGGGCCGGCGCCAGCCCATGATCAACGCGCTGGCCCGGCTCGGCGGCATGGTGCCGGGCGAGCTGCCCCAGGGCCTGCAGACCGCCGGCATCACCTCGGGCGTGGGCAAGCTGTTCTCCACCCACCCGCCGATCGAGGAGCGGATCGCGGCGCTGCAGCAGGCGCAGGGCTGACCGCTCGCACACCGAACAGGAAGGCCGCCCTCGGGCGGCCTTCGTTCTTCCGGGACCGGGCGTTCAGCCCGCCAGCTGCCTCACCTCGCCCGCACTCAGGCCGTACATCTCGGCAAACTCCTGCGCCGTCTTGCCGCTGGCCTCGAACGCGCGGCGCAGGGCTTCGACTCGGGCGCTCTTCTGGCCCAGCGCCATCAGCGCTTCCTCCAGCAGCCCCCGGGCCGGCTCCGGCGCGGCGCCGAAGCGCTCCCGGTAGCCGTCGCGGCCCAGGCCGGATCGCTCGATGGCCTCGGCCAGCTGGGACACCGCGCGCTGGCGCGCCGCGGCTTCCTGCGGCGAGCTGCTCTTGCGCCGATAGAGCTCGACGATGGCGTGGTGTACGTGTTCCGGCGCGACCGGCTCCACCGGCTGGCCGCCCAGGTCGTGCCGCGGCAGGCCGCCGGCGACCGCTTCCAGGTAGCGGTTGGAGCGCGTGTGCAGCCCCAGCGCCACCTTCAGCTCGTCCGCCGGCAGCCGGTCGGGGTGGGCGGTGCGCAGGTCCTCGAACACGCCCAGCTTGAGCGGCAGGAAGCGCACGCCGAACAGGCCGGGGTACAGCTCGAACAGGGTGTGCAGCAGCGGGTGGATGCCGCGGACGGGCTTCTTGCCGCGCCGCCGGGATGGTTCCGATCCGGACTTCGTCGCGGCGGGAGCCGCAGCCGGCGCCGTGTCAACCGGGACCGAAGCAGGGGAGCCGTCGGGGACGGGGGCAGGGGTGTCGTTCTCGTTCATGGATTCAGTTCTGCAATGGCTCGGTTGCCCGCGATGCTGCGGGCCAGCGCCTCGCCGACCTTGACGCCGTCGACGCCTGCCGAGAGGATGCCGCCGGCGTAACCGGCGCCTTCGCCGGCCGGGTACAGGCCGCGCACGTTCAAACTCTGGAAATCGTCGCCGCGCGGGATGCGCACCGGCGACGACGTGCGGGTCTCGACGCCGGTCAGCACCGCGTCTGGCCGGTCGAAGCCGGGGATCTTGCGGCCGAAGGCCGGCAGCGCCTCGCGCAGCGCCTCGATCGCATAGGGCGGCAGGGCCGGGTGCAGGTCGCCCAGCTGCACGCCCGGCTTGTAGGAAGGCAGCACGTCGCCGAATTCGCTCGAGGCACGGCCGGCGATGAAATCGCCCACCAGCTGGCCCGGCGCGTCGTAGTTGCCGCCGCCCAGCTCGAAGGCGCGCGACTCCAGCTCGCGCTGCAGCGCCACGCCGGCCAGCGGCCCGCCGGGGTAGTCGCGCGCGTCGATGCTCACCACGATGCCGGCGTTGGCGTTGCGCTCGTTGCGCGAGTACTGGCTCATGCCGTTGGTGACCACGCGCTGCGGCTCCGAGGTGGCGGCCACCACGGTGCCGCCCGGGCACATGCAGAAGCTGTAGACGGCGCGGCCGTTGCTCGCGTGGTGCACCAGCTTGTAGTCGGCCGCGCCCAGCAGCGGGTGGCCGGCGTGCCGGCCCCAGCGGGCTCGGTCGATCATGCCCTGCGGGTGCTCGATGCGGAAGCCGATGGAAAAGGGCTTGGCCTCCAGCTGCACGCCGCTGGCCTGCAGTGCCTCGAAGGTGTCGCGCGCGCTGTGGCCCAGCGCCAGCACCACGTGGTCGGCGCGCAGCTCGGACGTCGCGCCGCTGTCCTGGTGCAGCACCTTCAGGCCGCGCAGGCGGCCGCCCTCGATCTCGAAGCCGGTCACGCGCTGCTGGAAGCGCACCTCGCCGCCCAGCGCGATGATCTGCTCGCGCAGGTGCTCCACCACCTTCACCAGCTTGAAGGTGCCGATGTGCGGGTGCGCCACGTACAGGATCTCTTCCGGCGCGCCGGCCTGGACGAACTCGCGCATCACCTTGCGGCCGAGGAAGCGCGGGTCCTTGATCTGGCTGTACAGCTTGCCGTCGGAGAAGGTGCCGGCGCCGCCTTCGCCGAACTGCACGTTGCTCTCGGGCTGCAACTCGCGCTTGCGCCACAGGCCCCAGGTGTCCTTCGTCCGTTCTCGCACCGGCTTGCCGCGTTCCAGCACGATCGGCCTCAGGCCCATCTGCGCCAGCACCAGCGCGGCGAAGATGCCGCAGGGGCCGAAGCCGATCACGACCGGGCGCGGCTCGGGGGGGCTGGAAGCGCTCACGGGCGGACGCCACGCCATGTCGGGCGTCGGGCCGACGTGCGGGTGTGCGGCGTGGCGCTGGAGCAGGTCCGCTTCCAGGCTTTCGTCGGCCAGCGCCAGGTCGACGATGAAGACCGCCAGCAGGTCGGCCTTGCGCGCATCGAAGCTGCGCTTGAAGACCTCCAGCCGCGCGATCGCGTCGGCCGGCACGCCCAGCAGGGCGGCCGCGGCGGCGCGCAGGGCGGGCTCAGGCTGTTCGGCCTGCGCCAGCGGCAGTTTGAGTTCGGCGATGCGGATCACGGCTTGTGTTCATCAAGCAGGCCGTCCGCGGGATGCGGTCGGGTCCGGGATAATACGCGGCGTGAAGCACGCCAGGCCGCCGCTGGTGCAATCGTGGAAACACGGCACTGGAGGAAGGTCCGGACTGCACAGGGCAGCGTAGCAGGCAACACCTGTCCACCGCGAGGTGAGGATCAGAGCAACAGAGACGAGTCGGCGTGTCCCGCAAGGGCGCGCCGGGTGAAACGGGCAATCTCTACGCGCAGCAATACCAAGTAGGCCGACGTTGACCTGGTCCCGGGGAGTCGGCGGGTAGGTAGCACCGAGCCGGTGGGGCGACCCCCGGCCCAGAGGAATGGCGGCCACGGCGCGGGCAACCGCGCCGCACAGAATCCGGCCTATCGGCGTGTCTTCACCTATTTCCAGCGGCGGATCAGGCCAGCCCCAGCGCCTGGATCCGCTGCACGTGCGCCAGCAGCGAGCGCTGCGCCAGCGGCCACACCTTGGGCGGGACGTCGTCGTAGGCCAGCGGCACCCAGTCCTGCAGCGAGCCGCCGGGGCGCGCGCGCATGGCGGCGATCACCTTGGCTTCGCGTTGCAGGCGGTGCGCCTTGAGCTGGGCGATGGCTTGCAGGGCCGATCCGAGCACATGGCCGTGCGCCGGCAGGATGAATTCGATACCGTGCTCGCCGCAGGCAGCCGCCAGCCGGTCCAGCGAATCGAGGTAGGCCGTCATTTCGCCATCCGGCGGGTCGACCACGGTGGTGCTGCCGTTGAGGATGTGGTCGCCGGAAAACAGCAGGCCGTCCTCCAGCAGCACCAGGCACAGGTGGTTGGCGGCGTGGCCCGGTGTGTGGATCACCATCAGCCGGTGGCCCTCGGCGCCGCCTTCCAGCGCCAGCACTTCGCCGTCGGCCAGCGCCCGGTCGGGCGTGAAGCTGCTGCCGGGCCGCGCCGTCGGCTGCGAGGGCAGGCCCAGGATCGGCGGCCGCCGATCGCACAGTGCCTGCAGCGGCCGGGCGCCCGGCGAGTGGTCGGGGTGCGAATGGGTGCACACGATCAGCCGGATGTCGCCGCCCGCGGCCTGCCACAGGCGCCGCAGGTGCTGCGGATCGTCCGGGCCGGGGTCGATCGCGAGGTAGCCGGTCGACGCGTCGCCCACCAGGTAGCTGTTGGTGCCCGGCCCGGTCATGAAGCCGGGGTTGGGCGCCGTCAGTCGCTGCACGTTCTTCAGCAGCGGCACCGCCTGGTCACTTCGCCAGTCGAGGTGGTGGACGATCTGGCCGTCGGGCGAGACCAACTGCAGCTCGCCATAGGGCATGTCCTGCTCCATGAAGCGCGCTTCCTGGCCGGCCAGCCAGCCGGCGCGCGGGCAGCTGCGCCACAGCGGTTCCTCGCTCGCGCAGGCGGCCAGCACGGCATCGACGCTGTCGAACCCGCGCAGCCGCTCGAGCGTGCGGATGGTCGGGAAGATCATGAAGAAGCTGCCGGCCTGGTGCCGCGCCAGCGCGTCGGCCGGGCGCACCCAGACCGGCTCGAACTGCTCGGATTCGTCGGCCTGCGGCTGCTGGCCCTCGGGCATGCGCGCGACCAGGAACGGCACATCGAAGCGCCGCGGCAGGTCGCGGTCGGTGATCCAGTGGGCCAGCAGGAACATCTGCTCGGCCGCCAGCGTCAGGCCGCGCGCGCGGCACTGCTCGGCAAAGGGGGCGCGGCGGTCGAGTGCGCCGATGTCGGCCGGGCCGGCGAAGCGGCCGTCGGAGTGGCGCGCCAGCAGCACGCCCAGCTCCTCGAAGCTTTCGCGGATGGCGGCGATCGCCTGGGTCAGGTGCAGGTCGGTCTGGGTCGGCCGGCGCGCGGCGATCGCGTGCGCATCGGCGTCGGCCGGGTCGATGCCGCCGCCCGGGAAGACATAGGCGCCCGGCGCGAATCCGGCCGAGGCCGAGCGGCGCGTCATCAGCAGCTCGGGGCCGGCGGGGGTGTCGCGCATCAACAGCACCGTGGCGGCGGCGCGGGTGGGGACGGGTTCGCGCTGCGCGTGCAGCAATTGCGTGGCTCGGACCATCGGCTCATTACAGCAGGAAAGCGCCGGCCCCCGCTGTCGCAGCCGCGATAATCCGGCTCATGCGGATCCGGTTCACCAAGATGCAGGGCGCGGGCAACGACTTCATCGTGCTCGACGAAACCCACCGCCGGCTGCAGCTCACGCCCGCGCAGTACCGCTTTCTGGCCGACCGGCACTTCGGCGTCGGCGCCGACCAGATCCTGTCGGTGCGGCCGTCGCCGGCCCCGGGCGTCGATTTCGAGTACGTGATCCACAACGCCGACGGCGGCGAGGTGGAGCAGTGCGGCAACGGCGCGCGCTGCTTCGTGCGCTACGTGCGCGACAAGGGCCTGTCCACCGCCGACACGCTGCGCGTGCAGACGCTGTCGGGCGTGATCGAGCCGCGCCTCAATACCGATGGCCGGGTCACGGTCGACATGGGCCCGCCGGTGTTCGAACCGGCGGCCATTCCCTTCGACGCGGCCGGCCTGCAGCCGCAGCCGGCCGGCGGCTGGCAGAAGTGGCCGCTGGCGCTGGGCCACGGGGCGGGCGCGCAGCAGGCCGCCGTCGCCGTGCTGTCGATGGGCAACCCGCACGCCGTGCAGGAAGTCGACGACGTCGAGGCCGCGCCCGTCACCAGCCAGGGTCCGCTGATCGAGACGCACCGGCGCTTCCCGCGCCGGGTGAACGCCGGCTACATGGAATACGTCGATCGCGGCCGCATCCGGCTGCGCGTGTGGGAGCGGGGCGCCGGCGAGACGCTGGCCTGCGGCACCGGCGCCTGCGCGGCCGTGGTGGCCGGTATCCGGCTGGGTCGCCTCGATGCGCGCGTCGATGTCGAGACGCGCGGCGGCAGGCTCACCATCGAGTGGGCCGGCGTCGGTGCTTCCGTATTCATGACCGGCCCCGCCGTCACCGTGTTCGAAGGCGAAATCGAGGTACCCGAATGAGCAGCAACCCCATCCCCAGCGTGCCTCCCATCACCGAGGACGACATCGCCAACTACCTGGTCAACTCGCCGGACTTCTTCGAGCGCCACGCCCAGCTGCTGGCCAGCGTGCAGCTCACCAGCCCGCACGGCAGCCGCGCGGTGAGCCTGCAGGAGCGGCAGGCCGAGATGCTGCGCGACAAGATCAAGGCGCTGGAGCACCGCATCATGGACATGGTGCGGCATGGCAACGAGAACGTGGTGATCGCCGACCGCCTGCACCGCTGGGCGCGCAACATCATGCTGGTGCGCTCCAAGCACGCGCTGCCGGCCACCATCGCCTCGGAGATCATGACCCAGTTCATGGTGCCGCAGGTGGCGATCAAGGTGTGGGGCGTGGCTGCGCATTTCGCCGGCGAGGAGTTCGCCGCCGGCGTCAGCGACGACGCCAGGAGTTTCGCCTCCTCCCTGACCCAGCCCTACTGCGGCGTGAACTCCGGCTTCGAGGCGGTCAACTGGCTGGAGGACAAGGCCATGGCGATGTCGGTGGCGCTGCTGCCGCTGCGCGTGGGCGGGCTGCACGACGCCTCGCGCGCGTTCGGCATGCTGGTGCTGGCCTCGCCCGATCCGCAGCGCTTTGCCGCCGGCATGGGCACCGACTTCCTGGAGCGCATCGCCGAGCTGGCGGCGGCGGCGCTCTCGCGCCTGCGCGACGAGTAGCGATGGCCCCCGACGACGACACGGCCCTGGTCGAGCAGTACCTGGAGCACGTGCGCGTCGGCAAGCGGCTGGCGCCCCGCACCGTCGAGCTCTATGCGCTGGACCTGATCAAGCTGCGGCAGCAGGCGGCGCAGGCCGGCGTCGGCCTGCTGCGCGTGCAGAATGCGCACGTGCGGCGCTGGGTCGCACAGATGCATGGGGCCGGCCGCAGCGGACGCGGCATCGCGCTGATCCTGTCCGGCTGGCGCGGCTTCTATGCCTGGCTGGGGCGCAAAGGCCGCATCGCCAGCAACCCGGTGCAGGACGTGCGCGCGCCCAAGTCGCCGCGGCCCTTGCCCAAGGCGCTGGGCGTGGACGACGCCATGCAGCTGGCCGAGCACCACGATGCGCAGTCCGATCCGGTGCTGGAAGCGCGCGACGCCGCCGTCGTCGAGCTGATGTACGGCTGCGGGCTGCGCGTCGGCGAACTGGTCGGCCTGGACGTGGCGGCCAGCGCCGCGGCGCGAGGCTGGATCGACTTGCAGGCGGCCGAGGCCCACGTGCTGGGCAAGGGCAGCAAGCGGCGCACGGTGCCGATCGGGCGCAAGGCCATCGCCGCGCTGGAGGCCTGGCTGGCGCTGCGGCCCGGGCTGGCCAGGCACGACCCGGGTCTGTTCGTCGGCCGCGGCGGCAAGCGCCTGTCGGCGCAGGCGATCTGGCTGCGGCTGCGCCGGCGCAGCCTGGCGGCCGGGCTGGCGACGCCGGTGCACCCGCACATGCTGCGGCACTCGTTCGCCAGCCACGTGCTGCAGTCCAGCGGCGACCTGCGTGCGGTGCAGGAACTGCTGGGCCACGCCAACATCGCCACCACGCAGGTCTACACCCGCCTCGATTTCCAGCACCTGGCCGCCGCCTACGACGCGGCGCATCCGCGGGCGCAGCGGAAGCAGAAGGGCTGACGGCTACCGGATCGTGAAGACGGCCCGCTTGCTCTCCAGCGGCACCGTCGCCAGCACCGCCGACAGCCGCTCGATCACCTGCCGGGCGTCGCTGCCATTGGGCACCACGGTCTGCGCCACGCGCACCTGCGCCACCCAGCCCAGGGGCTTGCCCTTGAACGGCATCAGGCAGCGCGCCACCACCCGGGCGCCGGTGCCGGCCGCCTCCTCGGGGGTGAGGGGGCCCTCGACGATCATCCCGAAGCGGTGTTCCGACAGCCGCGCGACGCTGTCGATGTCGCGTACCGCCGACAGCAGCCGGCCGGCCACCCACAGCGGCATCTCCTCGGCCTGGCGGCGATCGAAGTCGCGCCGGATCTGCTCGATGTTGGCGATGTCCACCAGCAGCACCACGCTTTGCAGGCGCAGCCGCTCGCTGCGTGCGATCAGCCGGGTCAGCCGCTCGGCGAACACCTGGGCGTTGATCAGGCCGGTGGCCGGGTCGGTGCGCACCAGCCCCTGGATGCGGCGGAAGTTCTCGCGCCGGTCCTGGCTGCGCCGCGCCAGCACCGCCAGCAGCACCGGCAGTTCGATGGCGATGCCGATCGGCATGCCGTAGGCGCTCCAGAACCCGAGCGGGATCAGCCCCCAGGTGCGCGCCAGCGGAAAGGCCGAGAGCACCAGCACCGGTGCCAGCCCCGCCAGCAGCCAGCCGGCGTTGCGGTCGCCGCGCCGGGCCGCCCAGGCATTGACGAACAGGCCGGCGGCGATGCTCAGGACGATGGCGGGCACCATCAGGCGCACGCGCCAGCCCGGCGGCACCAGCGGCAGCGCGGCCGCCGCCAGCAGGCACAACAGCGCCACCGCCACCAGCAGCCGGTGCAGCCGGCGCGAGCGTTGCGGCAGCGAGATCACCGCCGAGAAGAACCCGAGCAGCGCGGCCGACCCGACCACCGGCAGCGCCATCGCGGCGATGTCGTTCCACCAGCCCAGCGCGGGCCACAGGTGCAGGCCGGCGACACCGGTCAGGCAGGCCTGCGCCAGGCCCATCAGCAGGATGGTGGCCGCATACCAGCCGAACGCACGGTCGCGCAGCGCCGCCGCGGCGAGCACGGCCAGCAGCACCGACAGGCTGGCCAGCCCGAAATACAGGCCGAGCATGAAACCGGTGCGCTGCTCGCGCAGCAGCAGTTGCCGCTCGCTCGTGAACCGCAGGGGGGCGCCGAAGCTGTGGGGGTTCTCCACCCGCACGAAGAACTGCTGCGGCTCGCCGGGCACCAGCTGCAGCGGCAGCAGCGGGTGCCGGTGCGGCAGCGGCCAGTGCGCCACCGGCAGGGTGTCGCCGGCCGACATCGGCAGCCAGAGCCCCTGGCCATTGGGCGTGTACAGCGTCACCCGGTTGACAGCCGGGTAGGGGACTTCGAGGAACCAGCGCTCGCTCTCGTCGGTTTCTGCCAGCGTGAAGCGGAACCAGAGTGCATCGCCGTGGCGCAGCGGATAGACCGTGTCCGGCGCGGTGGCGCGCCAGCCCCGGTCCTGGCGCATCGCATCGGCCAGCGTGGCGCGGCCGCCGACGTCCAGCCAGGCGGAGCCGGCGCTGTCCAGGGTCGCCTGCCCCACGGCCGGGTCCAGCGCAATCACCCGGTCGGCGCGCGCCCCCGGCGCCCAGGCCAGCATCAGCAACAACATCACCCAGGCCGCGACGGCGCCCGCGGCCTTGTCCCTCCAGGTCCCCATGCCTTCGAATTCGAGTTGGTTTTGGGCCCGGATTGTCCGCGTTCGGACGGCAGGCCCCGCGCAGCCCCAAATCGAGGTCGCAGTCCACGGGTGGGCGGCCGCGCCGGCGGGCCTGCCGCCGAGCTTCCGACCCCTCGGGCTCGCAGGGGTCGGGGGGCCGCTACACTCGGCGCCTTCCGATTCCGGGCAGCCCGACCATGAGCCTCATTCCCGCCACCATCCTCACCGGCTTCCTCGGATCCGGCAAGACCACGCTGCTCAAGCGCGTGCTGGGCGAGGCGCACGGGCAGAAGATCGCCGTGATCGAGAACGAATTCGGCCAGGAGAACATCGACAGCGACATCCTGGTGAGCGACACCAACGAGCAGATCGTGCAGATGAGCAACGGCTGCATCTGCTGCACCATCCGCGAGGACCTGCGCGCGACGCTGCAGTTGCTGGCAGCCAAGAAGCGCCAGGGCCTGCTGGACTTCGACCGGGTGGTGATCGAGACCACCGGCCTGGCCGACCCCGGCCCGGTGGCGCAGACCTTCTTCATGGACGACGAGATCGCCGAGACCTACCTGCTCGATTCGATCCTGACGCTGGTCGATGCCAAGCACGCCGCCCAGCAGCTCAATGACCGCCAGGAAGCACGCCGCCAGGTGGGCTTTGCCGACCAGATCTTCATCAGCAAGACGGACCTGGTGGCCCAGGAGGAAACCGAGGCGCTGATGCACCGCCTCAAGCACATGAACCCGCGCGCGCCGCAGCGCGCGGTGCACTTCGGCGAGGTGCCGGTCGGCGAGGTGCTCGACCTGCGCGGCTTCAACCTGAACGCCAAGCTCGACATCGACCCCGACTTCCTGAAGGAAGACGAGCACGAGCACCACCACGACCACGAGCATGGCGAGCACTGCGACCACCCTTCGCATGCGCACGAGGGGCACGGGCATCACCACCACCATGACGACGACGTCAAGAGCTTCGTGTTCCGGTCCGACCGCCCGTTCGACCCGGCCCGGCTCGAGGACTTCCTGGGCGCCGTGGTCAACATCTACGGCCCGCGCATGCTGCGCTACAAGGGCGTGCTGAACATGAAGGGCACCGACCGCAAGGTGATCTTCCAGGGCGTGCACCAGCTCATGGGCAGCGACCTCGGCCCGGCCTGGACCGAGGCCGAGCCGCGCACCAGCAAGATGGTGTTCATCGGCATCGACCTGCCGCGCGAGATCTTCCTGCAGGGGCTCGAGCAATGCCTTGCCTGAGCCCGCCTTGCGGCCCTGCATGAGGCACGAAAGGCGATCGCGTGCGCGCGTCCTGCTTGCAAATGATGGGGTTTCCCCTTGGCCCGCCTCCGACCCTGTGGACGGGGCGCCGCAGGCGGCTGGGCAAAAGCCCGCGGCCGGTTCGGCGTGGCCCGACAATCAGGGTATAACTCGCTCCGATGAAGGCCACCCCCATGACAAGACGCAGGCCGGGAGCACGCCTCCCAGAGCCGGCGCTGCGAGGAGACAGGACGTGAAGCCCCAACCCAAGGCCCCGGCCAAATCCGCCAAGGCGGCTGCCGGGAAGACCCCGGCCAAGGCTGCCCCGAAAGTGGCGGCCAAGAAGGCGCCCGCCAAGAAGGTGCCTCCCGTGAAGAAGGCTTCCACGCCCAAGGCCGCACCGGCCAAGGCTCCGGCCAGGACGGTCGCCAAGGCACCGGCCAAGCCCAAGACACCGGCCAAGGCGCCGACGGCCCGCAAGGCCGCAGCGGCGCCGGCAGCCCGCAAGGCCGCCGCGCCGGCCCAGAAACCGACCGCCACTCCCCGCAAACCGGCGCCCGCGCCGGCCCGGGCGAGTGCCCGACCAACCCCCGTAGCGCCGGCGCCAACGCCCGCGATGCCACCGCGACCGGCGCCTGCCCAGGTGCAGGCGACACCCGCGCGCGCGACGCGGCCGTCCGCCCGGCTGGCGCAGATCACCGTGCCCTCGATGGCGCAGTCGGTCGCGTCCACCGCCGCCAAGGCCAGCTACATCCAGACCCCCAGTTCATCCGTGCTGACTCCACCGCCCCTCGTCAACGTCAAGAAAGACCCGAAGCTCGCCAACAACTGGAAGTCCAAGTCCGCCGAGGAGCTGACCGACGCCGAAGTGCTGGCGATGCCCGACTCGGAGTACATGAACGACAAGCAGATGGCGTTCTTCCGCTGGAAGCTCGTCCAGCTGAAGCAGGACATCCTGAACAACGCCGGCGAGACCACCGAGCACCTGCGCGAGGACACCGTCATCGTGCCCGACCCGGCCGATCGCGCCACCATCGAGGAAGAGCACGCGCTGGAGCTGCGCACGCGCGACCGCGAGCGCAAGCTGCTCAAGAAGATCGAGCAGTCGATCGCGCGCATCGACGCCGGCGACTACGGCTACTGCGACGAGACCGGCGAGCCGATCGGCGTCGGCCGCCTGCTGGCGCGCCCCACCGCCACGCTGTCGCTGGAGGCGCAGCAGCGCCGCGAGCTCAAGCAGAAGATGTTCGGCGACTGACGTCGCCGGCCCTCCTTCACACCTGCAGCAGTACCCGCGCACATGCCGAAGGACGAGAACACCGGCCTCTTCTCCAAGGTGGTGAAGTTCGTCCGCAACCCGGGCGCCAACTGGGCCGAAGGCGCCCCGGACAGCGAGCAGGAAAGCTCGTACTCCCGGCAGATGCTCAAGGAGATGATCGAGCGCAAGCGGCGCAACGACTTCGTGCGCAAGCGCGAGTTCGACATGCTCCGCAAGATGCGCCGCAGCGAGGTGATGGCCGGCCAGGACCCGGCGGGGCGTCCCTCGTTCTTCCAGAGCTCGATGCCGTCCAAGCCGGACGACCGCGCCAGCACGCTCAAGAAGATCGACGAGATCGAGGCGCAGATGTCCATGCAGTGGTGGAAGACCAAGCATGGCGAGCCCGCGCGCTCGACCCAGAGCACGCCGTTCCCCGGCGCCGGGATGCCGTCTGATCCCGCGCCGCGCGCCCTGGCGGGCGGCACGGTGCAGGGTGCCCTGCCGGCCGCGGGCGCCGCGGCCGCCCGGCCGGCGGCCGCTTCCGGGGCGCCGGCGCCGATCGGTGGGCCGGCACCGTCCGGCGCCTACGTGCGCACCGAGCCCCAGCCGCTGGCCCCCGCGGCCGAGCCCCAGGTGGCGACGGCGCCGACGCCGATGCTCGAGTCGGTCGACCCGAGCGGCTGGCGCAAGTCCGCTGCCGAGGCCGAGGCGCAGAAGGCGGCCGGCCCGCCTTCGCTCGGCGGCATGCGCCCTGCGCTGTACCACGGCCCCGAGTCGAACGGCGCCAGCGGCTTTTCCGCGTCCAAGGTGTTCGCCATCGACGTCGAGGAGTTCGCGCACGACCCCGAGCTGGAGGAGGCCTCGATCCGCTTCGCCAACGGCGATGATGCCGGCGCCGAAGCCGGCCTGATGGAGGTGCTGGCGCCCGGCGGGCCGCGCATCGACCACGATGAGACCTGGCTCGCGCTGTTCGACCTGTACCGCGCCACCGGCCAGCAGGAGCGCTTCGAGGGCGCCGCGATCGACTTCGCCGGCCGCTTCGGGCGTTCCGCGCCGCAGTGGATCTCGCTGCCCGAAGCGGTGGGCCAGATGGGCTCGGCGGCGGCCGCGCCGGCCGCGGGCGGCGCGATCGCCGACTGGACCTGTCCGTCCAGCCTGGGCACGCAGACACTGGCTGCGCTCAACGCCGCGCTGGGCCGCGCCGCCCAGCCCTGGCGCCTGTCGTGGTCCAAGCTGGCGACCATCGAGGAGGCGGCGGTCGAGGGGCTGGCCAAGCTGTTCACCCAGTGGGCCTCGCAGGCGGTGCAGATTCGGTTCATCGGCGCGGAACACCTCGAGCGCATCCTGCGCGACGCCACGCCGTCGGGCGACAAGGGTGTCGAGCCGGGCTGGTGGAAGCTGCGCATGGAAGTGTTGCGCGTGATGCACCGGCCCGATGAATTCGAGCTGGTGGCGCTCGACTACTGCGTCACCTACGAGGTCTCGCCGCCGTCGTGGGAGAGCGCGCGCTGCGACTACAAGCCGCTGCAGGCCGACGGCTCGGCGGTGGCCAGCAACACCATCGTCGGCGACGCCTTCCGCGACTCGATCGCGTCCGGCTTCACCGGCTTCGGCGAGTCGATGGGCGCGCCGCTGAGCTCGCAGATGGCCAGCGTCGCCAGCGTCGAGCTGGCCGGGCAGATCCTGGGCGACGCGAAGGAAGCGATCGAGCTGCTGGACAGCCGGCTGGCCGGCGCCGACTTCATGGTGATCTCCTGCGCGCGGCTGATCCGGATCGACTTCACCGCCGCCGGGACCCTGCTCAACTGGGTGAGCGCGCGCCAGGTCGAGGGCCGCCAGGTGCAGTTCATCGACGTGCACCGGCTGGTGGCGGCGTTCTTCAACGTCATCGGCATCGGCGAGTACGCCCGGGTGAGCGCGCGGCGCGACTGATCCGACTTGCCGATGCAGCCCGGCGCCAGCACGCCAGGCCGCGATGCCACAATGACCTGCGGGCCGTTCACCACGGCCCGTCGTCATTGCAATCGGGGGCGGCTGCCCCATCTACCCACGATGGAACCATTTCACGGCACGACCATCCTCAGCGTGCGGCGCAAGACCCCCGACGGCCGCTGGCAAGTGGCGCTGGGCGGTGACGGCCAGGTGACCCTGGGCAACGTCGTCGTCAAGGGCACGGCCCGCAAGGTGCGCAAGCTCTATCACGACAAGGTGCTGGCCGGCTTTGCCGGCGCCACCGCCGATGCCTTCACGCTGTTCGAGCGCTTCGAGGCCAAGCTGGAAAAGCACCAGGGCCACCTGGTGCGTGCCGCCATCGAGCTGACCAAGGACTGGCGCACCGACCGCGTGCTGCGCCGGCTGGAGGCCATGCTGGCGGTGGCCGACCGCGACGCCTCGCTGATCATCACCGGCAACGGCGACGTGCTCGAGCCCGAGCACGGCATCGTCGCCATCGGCTCGGGCGGCTCCTATGCCCAGGCCGCGGCGCGCGCCTTGCTGGAAAACAGCGAGCTCGGCGCAACCGACATCGTCAAGAAGTCGCTGGAGATCGCCGGAGAGCTGTGCATCTACACCAACATGAACCACACGATCGAGGTGCTCGAGTGAGCTCCATGACCCCCCAGGAGATCGTCTCCGAGCTCGACCGCCACATCGTCGGCCAGGCCGACGCCAAGCGCGCCGTGGCGATCGCGTTGCGCAACCGCTGGCGCCGCCAGCAGGTCGACGAGAAGCTGCGCCCGGAGATCACGCCCAAGAACATCCTGATGATCGGCCCCACCGGCGTCGGCAAGACGGAGATCGCCCGGCGGCTGGCCAAGCTGGCCGACGCGCCCTTCATCAAGGTCGAGGCGACCAAGTTCACCGAGGTCGGCTACGTCGGCAAGGACGTCGATTCGATCGTGCGCGACCTCGCCGAGATGGCCGTCAAGCAGACCCGGGTGGCCGAGATGCGCAAGGTCCGCACCCGTGCCGAGGACGCCGCCGAGGAGCGCGTGCTGGACGTGCTGATGCCCGGCGTGGGCGCCGACAGCGCGGCGCGCCAGTCGTTCCGCAAGAAGCTGCGCGAAGGGCAGCTGGACGACAAGGAGATCGAGATCGACGTCGCCGAGGCGCGCCCGCAGCTGGAGATCATGGGCCCGGCCGGCATGGAGGAGATGACCGAGCAGTTGCGCGGCATGTTCAGCCAGTTCGGCGGCCAGCGGCGCAAGACCCGCAAGCTCAAGATCGCCGAGGCCATGAAGCTGCTGACGGACGAGGAAGCGGCCAAGCTGGTCAACGAGGACGAGATCAAGGCCCAGGCCATCCACAACGCCGAGCAGAACGGCATCGTCTTCATCGACGAGATCGACAAGGTCGCCTCGCGCAGCGAGACCTCCGGCGCCGACGTCTCGCGCCAGGGCGTGCAGCGCGACCTGCTGCCGCTGGTGGAGGGCACGACGGTGTCGACCAAGTACGGGCCGGTGCGCACCGACCACATCCTGTTCATCGCCAGCGGCGCCTTTCACCTGGCCAAGCCGAGTGACCTGATCCCGGAGCTGCAGGGCCGGCTGCCGATCCGGGTGGAACTGCAGTCGCTGTCGGTGCAGGATTTCGAGGCGATCCTGACCAGCACCCATGCCTCGCTGGTCAAGCAGTACCAGGCGCTGCTGGCCACCGAGAACGTCAGCCTGGCGTTCACGCCCGAGGGCATCACGCGGCTGGCGCACATCGCCTACGAGGTCAACGAGCGCACCGAGAACATCGGGGCGCGGCGGCTGTCCACGGTGATGGAGCGGCTGCTGGACGAAGTCAGCTTCGAGGCGGCCCGGCTGGACGGCCAGACGGTCACGATCGATGCCGCCTATGTCGATGCCCGCCTGGCCGCGCTCAGCCGAAACGAGGATCTTTCGCGCTACATCCTTTGACAAATGGCGCCGAGCTTCATGTTCCACATGCAGAGGCTCAGCTAAGTCGTTCATTTAGAACGAGTTTGCCCTCGGTTGAGCTTGCACTTGCGACGCTAAGTCGTTGATTTACAAGCGAAATTCGCGCCACCGGCGCTTGCGGGCGGAGCTTTTCCTGCTACAGTGCAAAAATGTGCAATTAAGTGGTGAAAGGTGCCTTCGCACCCCACTTGGGCACTCCCACAGGCAGGCTCAGCGGTGTTCCAGGGCGCGTCGTCCGTCAGTCTCGATGCCAAGGGTCGGCTGTCCGTGCCGACCCGGCACCGCGACGTGCTGGCCGCCACCGCTGCCAACCATCTCACGATCACGCGGCATCCGCACGGCTGCCTGATGATCTTTCCCCGCCCCGAGTGGGAAAAATTTCGAGACCGTATCGCTGCGTTACCGATGGACGCGCAGTGGTGGAAGAGAATCTTTCTGGGCAACGCGATGGACGTCGAGCTCGACGCTACCGGGCGCGTCCTCGTCTCGCCGGAGCTGCGCGCCGCCGCCGGCATCACGCGCGACACCATGCTGCTGGGCATGGGCAACCACTTCGAGCTCTGGGACAAGGCCACCTACGAGGCCAAGGAGGCCGAGGCCATGCGCGGCCAGATGCCCGACGTGTTCAAGGATTTCTCTTTTTAGCGGCGCGGCGGTGGACACCCAATGGCAACACACCACCGTCCTGTTGAACGAAGCGGTCGACGCGCTCCTCACCAGGCCGGATGCGAGCTACGTCGACGCGACGTTCGGCCGTGGCGGGCATTCGCGCGCCATCCTGCAGCGGCTCGGCCCGCAAGGCCGGCTGGTCGCGTTCGACAAGGACCCGGAGGCGATCGACGCCGCCGCGCAGATCGCCGATGCGCGCTTTTCGATCCGCCACCAGGGTTTCCGCTCGCTCGGCGAGCTGGGCCCGGCCAGCGTGGCCGGCGTGCTGCTGGACCTGGGGATCAGCTCGCCCCAGATCGACAACCCCGCCCGGGGTTTTTCCTTTCGTGCCGACGGGCCGCTGGACATGCGCATGGACACCACGCGCGGCCAGAGCGTGGCGCAGTGGCTTGCAACGGCCGAGACCGGCCGCATCGCGGAGGTGATTCGTGATTACGGCGAAGAACGGTTTGCTGTTCCGATTGCAAAGGCGATTGCAGCTCGCCGACAGGAACGGGGCCCTGTTGCAACCACCGCCGAACTGGCCGAGCTCGTGGCTCGCACGGTCAAAACCCGCGAGCCGGGCCAGGACCCTGCAACGCGCACATTTCAGGCTCTTCGGATTTTCATCAACGCCGAGCTTGAAGAGCTGCAGGAAGCGCTAGGGGCCGCCTTGGACATCCTGCAACCCGGCGGCCGGCTCGTGGCGATCAGCTTCCACTCGCTGGAGGACCGGATCGTCAAGCAGTTCATCGCGCGCCATTCGCGCGAGGTGTTCGACCGCCGCGCCCCCTTCGCCGCGCCCCAGCCGACGAAGCTGCGGGCGCTTGCGCGCGTGAGGCCGTCGGCGGGGGAAGTGGCAGGCAACCCGCGCGCGCGCAGCGCCATCATGCGGGTGGCCGAGAGGACGGCGGCATGACCCGGCTCAACCTGGTCCTGCTGCTGGCCGTGCTGCTCAGCGCCATGTACCTGGTGCAGGTGCAGTACGAGTCGCGCCGCCTGTACGCCGAGATCGAGAAGGCGCAGGCCGAGGCGCGCAAGCTGGAGGTCGAGCACGAGCGCCTGAAGGTGGACAAGCGCGCGCAGGCCACCCCGCTGCGGGTCGAAAGGCTGGCCCGGGACCAGCTCCAGATGCGCCCGGCCGGCCCGGCCATCACGCAGTACGTCAGCGCCGCGGCGCATGCCCCCCTTCCGGTCTTCCCGCAAGCGGGCAGCGAGGAGCGGCCATGACGCGCAGCGTGCTCTACACCTCCAGCCCGCTGCTGGCCAGCAAGACCCCGGTCTGGCGCAGCAAGTTCATGGTCGCCGGGCTGGCGCTGGGCTTTGCCACGCTGGCCGGCCGCGCGGCCTGGGTCCAGGTGTTCGGCAACGACTTCTTCCAGCGCCAGGGCGAGGTGCGCTTCGCCCGCACGCTGGAGCTGCCGGCCAACCGCGGCCGCATCCTCGACCGCAACGGACTGCTACTGGCCACCAGCGTGCCGTCGCCCAGCATCTGGGCCATTCCCGAGGACGTGGAGGCCGACAAGGGCCAGCTGGCGCAACTGGCGCGGCTGCTGGAGATGAGCCCGGCCGAGCTGGCGCGCAAGCTGCAGGACGAGGACAAGACCTTCGTCTGGCTCAAGCGGCAGGTCGACGAGCCGGTGGCGCAGAAGATCGCCGGGCTGGGCCTCAAGGGCATCTACCAGCGCATGGAATACAAGCGCCGCTACCCGGAAGGGGAGGCGGCTGCGCACGTGGTGGGCTTCACCAACGTGGAGGACCACGGCCAGGAGGGCGTGGAGCTGGCCTTCAACCGCGAGCTGGCCGGCAAGCCCGGCTCGCGCCGCGTGATCAAGGACCGCCTGGGGCGCATCGTCGAGGACGTGGTGCAGCAGGTGCCGCCGGTGGACGGGCGCGACCTGCAGCTGTCGATCGACAGCAAGGTGCAGTTCTTCGCCTGGCAGAAGCTGCGCGACGCGGTGACCGAGCACAAGGCCAAGGCCGGCAGCGTGGTGGTGCTGGATGCGCAGAGCGGCGAGGTGCTGGCGCTGGCCAACTACCCGAGCTACTCGCCGGCCCGGCGCCAGAACCTCAGCGGCGCGCAGCTGCGCAACCGCGCGCTGACCGACACCTTCGAGCCCGGCTCCACCATGAAGCCCTTCATCGCGGCGCTGGCGCTGCAAAAGGGGCTGGTGCGGCCCGACACGGTGATCCAGATCGCACCCGGCCGCATGAACATCGGCGGCTCCACCATCCGCGACTCCCATCCTCACGCCGAGCTGACGGTGGAACAGGTGATCCAGAAGTCGAGCAACGTCGGCACGGTGAAGATGGCCATGCAGATGTCGCCGCGCGACATGTGGGAGCTCTACACCGAGGCCGGTTTCGGCCAGAAGCCGCAGGTGCCCTTTCCCGGCGCGGTGAGCGGCCGCCTGCGTCCGCCCAAGACCTGGCGGCCGATCGAGCAGGCCACCATGAGCTACGGCTACGGCCTGTCGGCCAGCCTGTTCCAGCTCGCCCGCGCCTACACCGTGTTCGCGCGCGACGGCGAGCTGGTCCCGGTGACGCTGCTCAAGGCCGATGCGCCCGCGGCCGGCGTGCGCGTGATCGAGGCGCGGCACGCGCGCGCCGTGCGCCACATGCTGCACATGACCACCGGGCCCGGCGGCACCGCGCAGAAGGCGCAGACGGTCGGCTATTCGGTGGGCGGCAAGACCGGCACCGCGCACAAGCAGGAAGGCCGCGGCTACGCCGACAAGAAGTACCGCGGCTTCTTCGTCGGCCTGGCGCCGATCGAGCAGCCGCGCATCGTGGTCGCGGTGATGATCGACGAGCCCAGCGCCGGCAAGTACTTCGGCGGCGAAGTGGCGGCGCCGGTGTTCAGCGCCACCGTGCAGCAGACGCTGCGCCTGCTGGGCGTTCAGCCCGACATGAACGTCAAGCCGCTGGTGGTGGTGGACGCCGTGGAGGAGTCGTTCTGATGCTGCAACTGCGCACTCCCGCCGAAGCGGCGCGCTGGCTGCGCGGCCGCGTGCGCGGCCAGCTGCACGGCGACAGCCGGCGGGTTGGGCCGGGTGACGGCTTCATCGCCTGGCCCGGCGCCGCCACCGATGGCCGCCGGCATGTGCCCGCCGCGCTGGCGCAGGGCGCCGTCGCCTGCCTGGTCGAGCGCGAGGGCGTGGAGCCGTTCGCCTTCCGCGACGAAGCCATCGCCGGCTACGCGCAGCTCAAGGCGGCGACCGGGCCGATCGCGGCCGAGTACTACGACCATCCGAGCGCGCAGCTGCAGGTGCTGGCGGTGACCGGAACCAACGGCAAGACCTCCACCACCTGGTGGCTGGCGCAGGCGCTGTCGCGCCTGGCCGGCGACCCCTGGCCCTGCGCCGTGATCGGCACGCTGGGCAGCGGCCGGCCGCCGCAGCTGGAGTCCAGCGGCTTGACCACGCCCGACCCGGTGCTGCTGCAGGCGGCCTTCCGGCGTTTCGCCGACCAGGGCCTCAAGGCCTGCGCGATCGAGGCGTCGTCCATCGGCCTGCAGGAACGCCGCCTCGACGGCACCCGGGTGGCGGTGGCGGTGTTCACCAACTTCAGCCAGGACCACCTCGACTACCACGGCAGCATGGCGGCCTACTGGACCGCCAAGGAGCAGCTGTTCCGCTGGCCGGGCCTGCGCGCCACCGTGGTCAACGTCGACGACGGCAAGGGGGCCGCGCTGGCCGACGAACTGCAGGGCAGCGGCCTGGACCTGTGGACGGTCTCGGCCGAGCGCGAAGCCCGCCTGCAGGCCGTGGACATCGGCTACTCCGCCGGCGGCCTGCATTTCGAGGTAACCGAGGGTGGCGAGCGGCACGCGCTCGCCACCGCACTGGTCGGGCAGTACAACGTCGCCAACCTGCTGGGCGTGATCGGCGCCATGCGCGCGCTGGGCGTGTCGCTGGCCGAAGCCGTGCGCGCCTGCGAAGGCCTGGCGCCGGTGCCGGGCCGCATGGAGCGCCTGCAGCAACCCGGCCAGCCGCTGGTGGCGGTGGACTATGCGCACACGCCCGACGCGCTGGACCAGGCGCTGCTGGCGCTGCGCCCGCTGGCCGTGCAGCGCGGCGGCCAGCTGTGGTGCGTGTTCGGCTGCGGCGGCGAGCGCGACGCCACCAAGCGGCCGCTGATGGCCGCGGTGGCCGAGAAGAACGCCGACCGGGTGGTGGTCACCAGCGACAACCCGCGCAGCGAGAAGCCCGAGGCCATCATCAGCCAGATCCTGCTGGGGCTGTCGCACCACGACAGCGTGGAGGTGCAGGCCGACCGCGGGCGGGCGATCGCCGAGACGATCGCGGCCGCCGCGCCGCAGGACGTGATCCTGCTGGCCGGCAAGGGCCACGAGGACTACCAGGAGGTCGCCGGCGTGCGGCACCCGTTCGACGACCGCGAGCACGCGAAGGCGGCCTTGCAGGGGAGGCCGGCATGACGATGGCCACGCTGCAGCAGGTCGCCCAATGGACCGGAGGTCGCCTCGAGGGCGATGGCGCGCTCGCGTTCGCGCGCGTGCATTCGGACACCCGCACGCTGCAGGCCGGCGACCTGTTCGTCGCGCTGCGCGGCGAGCGCTTCGATGCCAATGACCTGCTGGCGCAGGCCAGCGCCAGCGGTGCGGTGGCGGCGCTGGCGCACCCCGGCCGGCTGCCTACCGGCCTGCCGGGCGTGGAAGTCGAGGACACCCGCCTCGCCCTCGGCCGGCTGGCGCACGGCTGGCGGCTGCAGTACAAGCTGCCGCTGGTCGCAATCACCGGCAGCAACGGCAAGACCACGGTGACGCAGATGATCGCGTCGATCCTGCGTGCCTGGCAGCCGGACCACCATCTGGCCACCCAGGGCAACCTGAACAACGACATCGGCCTGCCGCTGACGCTGCTGCGCCTGCGGCCGGAGCACCGCGTCGGCGTGGTGGAGCTGGGCATGAACCACCCCGGCGAGATCGCCTACCTCGCCGACATCGCCCGCCCGACTGTGGCCCTGGTCAACAACGCCCAGCGCGAACACCAGGAGTTCATGGCCACGGTGGAGGCGGTGGCGCGCGAGAACGGCGCCGTGTTCGCCTCGCTCGACCGCAGCGGCGTGGCGGTGTTCCCGGCCGGCGACGCCTACACCCCGCTGTGGCAGGAACTGGCGCAGGGCCGCGCCTGCCTCACCTTCGGCGATGCCGGCAGCGGCGCCGACCTGGTGCTGGCCGACGCGCAATGGCAGCAGGGCCGCTGGTCCGCCCGGGCCGCCACCCCGGCCGGCGCGCTCGACTTCACGCTGGCGATCGCCGGCCGCCACAATCTGCGCAATGCGCTGGCGGCAGCGGCCTGCGCACTGGCCGCCGGCGCGCCGCCGGCCGCCATCGCCCAGGGGCTGGCCGCCTTCGAGCCGGTGAAGGGCCGGTCGCGCGCGTTCGCGGTGGTGCTGGGCGGCCGCACGCTCACGCTGATCGACGACAGCTACAACGCCAACCCGGATTCGGTGCGCGCCGCCATCGACGTGCTGGCCGAACTGCCCGGCCCGCGCCTGCTGGTGCTGGGCGACATGGGCGAGGTCGGCGACCAGGGGCCGCAGTTCCATGCCGAGGTCGGCCAGTACGCGCGCGAGCGCGGCATCGAGCGGCTGTTCACGCTGGGCGAGCAGGCGCGCGCCATGGCCGGCGAGCACTTCGACGGCATCGATGCGCTGAACGCCGCGGTGCTCGCGCAATTGCCCGCCACGGCCAGCCTGCTGGTCAAGGGTTCGCGCTTCATGAAGATGGAACGGGTCGTGCAGGCCGTCCAGCAACAAGAACAGGGAAAGGACGCCGATGCTGCTTAGCCTCGCCGTGTGGCTGCAGACGCTGGGACCGGAGTTCGGTTTCCTGCGCGTATTCCAGTACATCACCTTCCGCGCCGTGATGGCGGCGCTGACGGCGCTGCTGATCGGGCTGATCGCGGGGCCCTGGGTGATCCGGCGGCTGACCGAGCTGAAGATCGGCCAGCCGGTGCGCGACTACGCGATGCAGACCCACCTGTCCAAGCGCGGCACGCCGACCATGGGCGGCGTGCTGGTGCTGCTGTCGATCGCGCTGGCCACCCTGCTGTGGTTCGACCTGTCGAACCGCTTCGTCTGGATCGTGCTGGTGGTCACGCTCGGCTTCGGCATGATCGGCTGGGCCGACGACTGGCGCAAGGTCGTCAACAAGGACCCGGAGGGCATGCCCTCGCGCGAGAAGTATTTCTGGCAGTCGGTGATCGGCCTGATCGCCGCGCTGTACCTGGTGTTCAGCATCTCCGAGAGCAGCAACACCCGGGTGGTGGAACTGTTCTTCGCCTGGGTGCAGTCGGGCTTCGACCTCGACCTGCCGCCCAAGGCCGGCCTGCTGGTGCCCTTCTTCAAGGAGGTGAGCTACCCGCTGGGCGTGTTCGGCTTCGTGATCCTGACCTACGTGGTGATCGTCGGCGCCAGCAACGCCGTCAACCTGACCGACGGCCTGGACGGGCTGGCGATCATGCCGGTGGTGATGGTCGGCTCGGCGCTGGGCGTGTTCGCCTACGTCACCGGCAGTGCGGTGTACTCGAAGTACCTGCTGTTCCCGCACATTCCGGGCTCGGGCGAGCTGCTGATCTTCTGCGCCGCCATGGCCGGCGCCGGGCTGGCCTTCCTGTGGTTCAACACCCACCCGGCCCAGGTGTTCATGGGCGACGTCGGCGCGCTGGCGCTGGGCGGCGCGCTCGGCACCATCGCCGTGATCGTGCGCCAGGAGATCGTGCTGGCCATCATGGGCGGCGTGTTCGTCGCCGAGGCGATCTCGGTGATGGCGCAGGTGGCGTACTTCAAGTACACGCGCCGGCGCTACGGCGAAGGCCGCCGCATCCTCAAGATGGCGCCACTGCACCACCACTACGAAAAGAGCGGCTGGACCGAAACCCAGGTCGTGGTGCGCTTCTGGATCATCACCATGCTGCTGTGCCTGGTGGGCCTGTCCACGCTGAAGCTCAGGTGAAGGCGATGCACGACGGCTCCTCCCCGCGCAGCGTGCTCATCCTCGGCCTCGGCGAGTCCGGGCTGGCCATGGCGCGCTGGTGCGTGCGCGCCGGCGACCGGGTGACGGTGGCCGACACGCGCGCCCAGCCGCCGCGGCTGGCGGACCTGCGCGAAGAGCTGCCGCAGGCGCAATTCGTCGCGGGCGAGTTCGACGCCGGCCTGCTGGAGGGCGTGGTGCTGGTGTTCCGCAGCCCGGGTGTGACGCCGCAGCAGGCGGCGCCGCTGCTGCAGGCGGCCGCCGAGCGCGGCATCCCGGTGGGCGGCGAACTGGACCTGTTCACGCAGGGGCTGGCGCGCCTGCGCGAGGAGCAGGGCTACGCGCCGGCCGTGCTGGCAGTGACCGGCACCAACGGCAAGACCACCGTGACGGCGCTGACCGGCCAGCTGGTCGAGCGCAGCGGTCGCACGGTGGCGGTGGCCGGCAACATCGGCCCGACCCTGCTGGACACGCTGGCGGCCAAGGCCGACGCGCAGGCGCTGCCGCAGGTCTGGGTGCTGGAGCTGTCCAGCTTCCAGCTCGACGCCAGTGGCAGTTTCGAGCCGACCGCGGCCGCCGTGCTGAACCTGACGCAGGACCATCTGGACTGGCACGGCAGCATGGAAGCCTATGCCGCGGCCAAGGCGCGCATCTTCGGCGAACGCACGCTGATGATCCTCAACCGCGAGGACCCGCGCGTGATGCAGATGCTGCCGCCGCCGGTCAAGGTCCGCGGCGGCCGGCTGGCGCAGCGCGAGCACCTGACCTTCGGCGGCGACATGCCGCAGCGGCCGGGCGACTTCGGCATCGAGGTGGTCAACGGCATGGCCTGGCTGGTGCGCGCCTTCGAGGCCGACGAGACCCAGAAGCGGCGCAAGGACGAGGAAGTGGAGCTCCACATCCAGCGCCTGATGCCGGTTGAGGCGCTGCGCATCCGCGGCCGCCACAACGCGGCCAATGCGCTGGCGGCGCTGGCCTTGGCCAGCGCCGGCGGCGCGCAGCTGGCGCCCATGCTGTACGGCCTGCGCGAGTACCGCGGCGAGCCGCACCGCGTCGAACCCGTGGGCATCGTGGGCGAAGTCGAGTATTTCGACGACAGCAAGGGCACCAACGTGGGGGCCACGGTGGCCGCGCTGGCCGGCCTGGGCGCCGAGCGCAAGCTGGTGGTGATCCTGGGTGGCGACGGCAAGGGGCAGGACTTCGCACCGCTGGCCGAGCCGGTCGCGCGGTTCGCGCGGGCGGTGGTGCTGATCGGCCGCGATGGGCCGGTCATCCGCGCCGCGCTCGCAGGCGCCGGCGTGCCGCTGCTGGACGCCGCCACGATGGAAGAAGCGGTGCGCACCGCCGCGCAGCGCGCCCACGCCAGCGACGCCGTGCTGATGTCGCCGGCCTGCGCCAGCTTCGACATGTTCCGCAACTACCCGCACCGCGCCGAGGTGTTTCGCGCTGCGGTGCAGGCGCTGGCCGACGAAGCCGGCACGGGGCTGGAGGGCGCCGCATGAACGCGCTGGTGGCCCGCCTGGGTGGCCTGTTCGGCGGCGGCGGCCGTCCGTCCGCGCGCGGCTATCGAACCGCCGGCGCGCCGGCGCGCATCCAGGCCTTCGACCAGCCGCTCCTCTGGGTCACGGTGGCGCTACTGGCGTTCGGGCTGGTGATGGTGTATTCGGCCTCGATCGCGCTGCCGGACAACCCCAAGTTCGCGCGCTACGCCCACACCCATTTCCTGCTGCGGCACTTCCTGTCGCTGGGGCTGGGCTTCGTGGTGGCGCTGCTGGCCTTCCAGGTGCCGGTGGCCACCTGGGAGAAGGTCGCGCCCTGGCTGTTCATCGCCTCGCTGGGGCTGCTGGTGTTGGTGCTGATCCCGGGCATCGGCAAGGGCGTCAACGGCGCGCGCCGCTGGATCGGGCTGGGTGCGATGAGCTTCCAGCCGTCGGAACTCGCCAAGTTCGCGGTGCTCCTCTACGCGTCGGACTACATGGTGCGCCGGATGGGCGTGAAGGAACGCTTCTTCCGCGCCGTGCTGCCGATGGCCGCGGCGGTGGCCATCGTCGGCTCGCTGCTGCTGGCCGAGCCCGACATGGGCGCCTTCATGGTGATCGCCGTCATCGCCATGGGCATCCTGTTCCTGGGCGGGGTGAACGCGCGCATGTTCTTCCTCATCGCCACCGTGATCGTGGTGGCCTTCGCGCTGATGATCGCCTTCTCCGACTGGCGGCGCGAGCGCATCTTCGCCTACCTCGATCCCTGGAGCGAGAAGCACGCGCTGGGCAAGGGCTACCAGCTGTCGCACTCGCTGATCGCGATCGGCCGCGGCGAGATCTTCGGCGTCGGCCTGGGCGGCAGCGTCGAGAAGCTGCACTGGCTGCCGGAGGCGCACACCGACTTCCTGCTGGCCGTGATCGGCGAGGAGTTCGGGCTGCTCGGCCTGCTGGCCGTGATCGCCGCCTTCTTCTGGCTGACGCGCCGCATCGTCCACATCGGCCGCCAGGCGGTGGCGCTGGACCGCGTGTTCGCCGGCCTGGTGGCGCAGGGCGTGGGCCTGTGGATCGGGTTCCAGGCGTTCATCAACATGGGCGTCAACCTGGGCGCGCTGCCGACCAAGGGGCTGACCCTGCCGCTCATGAGCTACGGCGGCTCGGCGGTCCTGATGAACATCGTGGCAATCGCGGTGGTGCTGCGCATCGACTACGAGAACCGCGTCCTGATGCGGGGAGGGCGCAAATGACCCGGTGCGTCCTGGTCATGGCCGGCGGCACCGGCGGCCACATCTTCCCGGGCCTGGCGGTGGCCGAGGCGCTGCGCGAGCGCGCGTGGCGCGTGCACTGGCTGGGCGCGCCGGGCAGCATGGAAAGCCGGCTGGTGCCCCCGCGCGGTTTCGCCTTCGAACCGGTCGACTTCGGCGGTGTCCGCGGCAAGGGCCCGGTCACGCTGGCGCTGCTGCCGCTGCGGCTGCTGCGCGCGTTCTGGCAAAGCCTGCGGGTGGTGCGCCGCGTCAAGCCCGACGTCGTGGTCGGCCTGGGCGGCTACATCACCTTCCCGGGCGGGATGATGGGCGTGCTGCTCGGCAAGCCGCTGGTGCTGCACGAGCAGAACTCGGTGGCCGGCATGGCCAACAAGGTCCTGGCCGGCGTCGCCGACCGCGTCTTCACCGCCTTCCCCGATGTGCTGCCCAAGGCGCGCTGGATCGGCAACCCGCTGCGCGCGGCCTTCCTGCAGCAGCCGCCGCCGGCCGAGCGCCTGGCCGGCCGCAGCGGCCCGCTCAAGGTGCTGGTGGTCGGCGGCAGCCTGGGCGCGCGCGCGCTCAACGAGGTGGTGCCCAAGGCGCTGGCCCTGATCGCGCCCGAGCGCCGCCCGCAGGTGCTGCACCAGAGCGGCGCCAAGCAGATCGACGAGCTGCGCGCCAACTACGCCGCCGCCGGCGTGCAGGCCGAGCTCACCCCCTTCATCGACGAGACGGCGGGCGCCTTCGCCGAGGCCGACCTGGTGATCTGCCGGGCCGGCGCCAGCACCGTCACCGAGCTGGCGGCGGTCGGCGCCGCGGCGCTGTACGTGCCCTTCCCGCACGCCGTCGACGACCACCAGACCACCAACGCCCGCTTCATCGTCGACGCCGGCGGCGGCTGGCTGCAGCAGCAGGCGGAACTCACGCCCGAGTGGCTGGCCGCGCTGCTGCAGCAGGTCACCCGGGCCGAATTGATGCAGAAGGCGGCCGCCGCCCACGCGCTGGCCCGGACCAGCGCCACGGCCGAGGTGGTCAGCGCCTGCGAGGAACTCGCGAAAGCATGAAACACGCGATCAAGCACATCCATTTCGTCGGCGTCGGCGGCTCCGGCATGTCGGGCATCGCCGAGGTGCTGCTCAACCTGGGCTACAGCATCTCCGGCTCCGACCTGTCCGACAGCGCCACCCTGCGCCGCCTGCAGGACCTGGGCATCCGCACCTGCGTCGGCCACGCCGCCAGCCACATCGATGGCGCCGACGCGGTGGTCACGTCCACCGCGGTGCAGCCGGACAACCCCGAGGTGCTGGCGGCCCGCTTGCGCAAGATCCCGGTGGTGCCGCGCGCCATGATGCTGGCCGAGCTGATGCGCCTGAAGCAGGGCATCGCCATCGCAGGCACCCACGGCAAGACCACCACCACCAGCCTGGTGGCCAGCGTACTGGCCGAGGGCGGGCTGGACCCGACCTTCGTCATCGGCGGCCGCCTGAACAGCGCCGGCGCCAACGCCAAGCTGGGCGCCGGCGACTACATCGTGGTCGAGGCCGACGAGTCGGACGCCTCGTTCCTGAACCTGATGCCGGTGATGGCGGTGGTCACCAACATCGACGCCGACCACATGGAGACCTACGGCCACGACTTCGGCCGGCTCAAGGGCGCGTTCGTCGATTTCCTGCACCGCATGCCGTTCTACGGCACCGCCATCCTGTGCACCGACGATCCCGCGGTGCGGCAGATGGTGTCCGAGGTGCAGTGCCCGGTCACTACCTACGGCACCGGCGAGGATGCACAGGTGCGGGCGGTGGACATCCGCGCCGTCGGCACCCAGATGCATTTCACGGCGCAGCGCCGCAACGGCGTCACGCTGCCCGACCTGCCGGTCACGCTGAACCTGCCCGGCCACCACAACGTGCTCAACGCGCTGTCGGCGATCGCCGTGGCGGTGGAGCTGAACGTGCCGGACGCGGCGGTGCAGAAGGCCTTGGCCGAGTTCCACGGCGTCGGCCGGCGCTTCCAGCGCTACGGCGACGTGCAGGTGACGGCGGCCAACGGTGGCGGCCGTTTCAGCGTGATCGAGGACTATGGCCACCACCCGGTGGAAGTCGCCGCCACGCTGTCGGCGGCGCGCGGCGCCTTCCCCGGCCGGCGCCTGGTGCTGGCGTTCCAGCCGCACCGCTACACCCGCACGCGCGACTGCTTCGAGGACTTCGTCAAGGTGCTGGGCCAGGCCGACACGGTGCTGCTGGCCGAGGTCTATGCCGCCGGCGAGGCGCCGATCGTGGCCGCCGACGGCCGCTCGCTGGCGCGCGCGCTGCGCGTGGCCGGCAAGGTGGAGCCGGTGTTCGTCGACGAGATCGGCGCCATGCCGCAGGCCATCCTGGACATGGCGCGCGACGGCGACGTCGTCATGTGCATGGGCGCCGGCTCGATCGGCGCCGTGCCGGGCAAGCTGGTGGAGCTGGGGGGCGCGGCATGACGGCGATCGACGTCAAGGCCCTCGGCAAGGTCGCCGTCCTGATGGGCGGGCGCTCGGCCGAACGCGAGGTCTCGCTGATGTCGGGCAGCGGCGTGCTCAAGGCGCTGCAGTCGCGCGGCGTCAACGCGCATGCGTTCGATCCGGCGCAGCGCGAGCTGGCCGAGCTCAAGCGCAAGGGCTTCAAGCGCTGCTTCATCGCGCTGCACGGCCGCTTCGGCGAGGACGGCACGGTGCAGGGCGCGCTCGAGCTGCTGGGCATCCCCTATACCGGATCCGGCGTGATGGCCTCGGCGGTGTCGATCGACAAGGTGATGACCAAGCGCATCTGGCGCGCCGAAGGACTGCCGACGCCGGACTGGCGGCTGCTGCAGCGCGGCGCCTACACGCGCGAGCAGGTGCGCGAGATCCCCGATGCGCTCGGCCTGCCGCTGATCGTCAAGCCGGCGCGCGAGGGTTCGTCGATCGGCGTGGCCAAGGTGCAGGGCTACTCGGAGATCCAGGACGCCGTGGACGCCGCCGCCGCGCTCGATCCCGACGTGCTGTGCGAGCAGTTCATCGCCGGCGACGAAGTCACCTGCCCGGTGCTGGGCACCGGCGAGTCGGCACGCGCGCTGCCCGTGATCCGCATCGTCGCGCCCGAGGGCAACTACGACTACCAGAACAAGTACTTCACCGACGACACCAAGTACCTGGTGCCGTGCGGCCTGCCCGAGGGAGAGGAGGCTGCGATCCAGGAGCTGGTGCTCAAGGCCTATCGCGTGCTGGGCTGCCGCGGCTGGGGCCGCATCGACGTGATGATCGATGCCGCCACCCGCAAGCCATCGCTGCTGGAGATCAACACCTCGCCCGGCATGACCGGCCACTCGCTGGTGCCGATGTCGGCCCGCGCCACCGGCATCGAATACGCCGACCTGTGCCTGCAGCTGATCGCCTCGGCGGCGCTGGACCACGAACGCGGCGAGCGGCGCCGCAGCGGCAGCCCGAGCAACGGCAACAGCAACAGCAACGGCAACGGCAAGGAGGGCGCCACCGCATGAGCGCAGCCCTGCAGCAGCCCTTCGACGTGCGACTGATGAACGGCACCGCCACGGTGCTGTTCGCGCTCGCCGCCGGCCTGCTGCTGGCGGGGCTGGGCCTGTGGGCGCTGCGCCATCCGCTGTTCGCGCTGGGCGGCATCACGGTGCAGGGCGGCGTCACGCACAACAGCGTGGCCACGCTGCGCGCCAACGTGGCACCGCGGCTGGCGGGCAATTTCTTCACGGTGGACCTGGGAGCCACCCGGCGCGCCTTCGAGGCCGTGCCCTGGGTGCGGCAGGCGCAGGTGCGGCGCGAGTTCCCCAACCGGCTGCGGGTGGTGCTGCAGGAGCACCAGGCCGTGGCTTACTGGGGCGAGGAGGGCGGCTCGCGCCTGGTCAACAGCTTCGGCGAGGTGTTCGAGGCCAATGCCGGCGAGGTCGAGCCCGACGAACTGCCGCGACTGGCCGGGCCGGAAGGCCAGTCGCAACCGGTGCTGGCGATGTACCGGGCGATCGCGCCGCTGTTCGAGCGGCTGGAGCTGGCCGCTACGGGGCTGGAGCTGACCGGGCGCGGAAGCTGGCAGCTGGAGCTGGACACCGGCGCGCGGGTGGAACTGGGACGCGGCGACATCGCCGACGTGGTGCCGCGGGTGCAGCGGCTGGTCGACACGCTGACGCAGGTGGCCTCGCGCTACGGGCGGCTGCCGGAGGCGCTGCTGTCGGCCGACCTGCGCTACGGGGACGGTTATGCGATCCGGCTGCGCGGTGTGGGCACCGTGACGGCGGACGCGAAGGGCAAGGGGCAGGCGGCAGCCGCCGCCCGTTGAGGGACGAGGGGAACATGGCAAAGGAATACAAGGACCTGGTCGTCGGACTGGACATCGGCACCGCCAAGGTGATGGCGGTGGTGGCCGAGGTCCTGCCCGAGGGCGAACTCAAGCTCGCCGGGCTGGGGGTGGCCGCTTCGGGCGGGCTCAAGCGCGGCGTGGTGGTCAACATCGACGCCACCGTGCAGAGCATCCAGCAGGCGCTCAAGGAGGCCGAGCTGATGGCCGACTGCAAGATCTCGCGGGTCTACACCGGCATCACCGGCAGCCACATCCGCGGCATCAACTCCAGCGGCATGGTGGCCGTGAAGGACCGCGAGGTCACGCCGGCCGACGTGGCGCGGGTGGTGGAGACGGCGCGCGCCATCAACATCTCCACCGACCAGCGGCTGCTGCTGGTGGAGCCGCAGGAGTTCGTGATCGACGGCCAGGACGTGCGCGAGCCGATCGGCATGAGCGGCATCCGGCTGGAAGCCAAGATCCACATCGTGACCGGCGCCCAGAGCGCGGCCGAGAACATCATCAAGTGCGTGCGCCGCTGCGGGCTGGAGGTGGAGCAGCTGCTGCTCAACCCGCTGACCTCCAGCCACGCGGTGCTGACCGCCGACGAGAAGGAGCTGGGCGTGGCGCTGGTCGACATCGGCGCCGGCACCACCGACGTGGCCATCTTCACCGGCGGCGCCATCCGCCACACCTCGGTGATCCCGATCGCGGGCGACCTGGTCACCAGCGACATCGCGATGGCGCTGCGCACCCCGACCAAGGACGCCGAGGACATCAAGGTCGAGAGCGGCTGCGCCAAGCAGTTGCTGGCCGACCCGGAGCAGCAGGTCGAGGTGCCCGGCCTGGGCGACCGCGGCCCGCGCATGCTGTCGCGCCAGGCGCTGGCCGGCGTGATCGAGCCGCGGGTCGAGGAGATCTACCAGCTGGTGCAGCAGGTGATCCGCGAATCGGGCTACGAGGAAGTGCTGTCTTCCGGCGTGGTGATCACCGGCGGCAGCGCCGTGATGCCGGGCATGGTGGAGCTGGGCGAGGACATCTTCCTCAAGCCGGTGCGCCGCGGCATCCCGCAGTACACCGGCGCGCTGGCCGACATGGTGGCGCAGCCGCGCGCCGCCACGGTGATGGGGCAACTGGAGGAAGCGCGGCTGGCGCGCGTGCGCGGCCAGAAGGTGGCGCAGAAGAACGGCTCCATGAAGACCGCCTTCTCGCGCATGCGCGACTTCATCGTGGGGAACTTCTGATGGACGCCGACCTGCGCGCCGCACGGCGCCGACGACGATGGCGGTGCACCGATCCGCCCTCCTGAACGTTCAGGTTCTTTTCACATCCGACAACGACATCAAACGGCAACTGCAAGGAATAGGAGAAATCGAAATGCCCATCGAAATGATCGAGGAAGACGACGGCTTCCACCTGGGCACGCAGATCAAGGTGATCGGCGTGGGCGGCGGCGGCGGCAACGCCGTCGAGCACATGATCGCGCGCGCGGTCCAGGGCGTGGAGTTCATCACCGCCAACACCGACGCCCAGGCGCTGGTGCGCAGCGCCGCGCACAAGACCATCCAGCTGGGCAACAACGGCCTGGGCGCGGGCGGCAAGCCCGACCGCGGCCGCGACGCGGCCGAGGCGGCCGAGCACAGCATCCGCGAGGCGATCGACGGCGCCCACATGCTGTTCATCACGGCCGGCATGGGCGGCGGCACCGGCACCGGCGCCGCGCCGGTGATCGCCCGCGTGGCCAAGGAAATGGGGATCCTCACCGTCGGCGTGGTGACCAAGCCGTTCGACTGGGAGGGCGGCCGCCGCATGACCAACGCCGAGAGCGGGCTGGCCGAACTGGAGGCCAACGTCGATTCGCTGATCGTGGTGCTCAACGAGAAGCTGCAGGAAGTGCTGGGCGACGACGTCACGCAGGACGAAGCCTTCGCCCATGCCAACGACGTGCTCAAGAACGCGGTGGGCGGCATCGCCGAGATCATCAACGTCCCGGGCCACGTCAACGTCGACTTCGAAGACGTGCGCACGGTGATGGGCGAGCCGGGCAAGGCGATGATGGGCACGGCCATCGCCTCCGGGCCCGACCGCGCACGCATCGCCGCCGAGCAGGCGGTGGCCTGCCCGCTGCTGGACGGGATCGATTTGTCGGGCGCCAAGGGCGTGCTGGTGCTGATTACCGCCGCGCGCGAGAGCCTCAAGCTGGCCGAGTCGCGCGAGGCGATGAACACCATCCGCGCCTATGCCTCGCCCGACGCGCACGTGATCTTCGGCACCGCCTACGACCCCAGCCTGGGCGACGAGATGCGCGTGACCGTGGTGGCCACCGGCCTGTCGCGCCACGGCCAGCAGCGCCGCACGGCGCCGCCGCTGCAGGTGCTGCGCACCGGCACCGACAACCTGCCGGTGCAGGTGCCGACGATGCACCACATCGTGGGCAACACCGGCGTGGGGTCGGGCGCCCTGGCCGGCGCCGCGATGCCGGCCGCCGCGCCCGACCTGACGGTGCCCAGCGTCTGGCGCACCAACCGGGCCCAGGCCTCGTCCCGCGTCGAGGCGCTCAGCGCCGGCGGCATGGACGACTTCGAGATCCCGGCGTTCCTGCGTAGGCAAGCGGACTGAGCGCCACAGTCATCCCCCGCGAAGGCGGGGGATCCAGCGCAACGCGCCTGCGGCACCCGTGCGGCGCGTTGCGCTGGGTGACCGCCTGCGCGGGGACGACCGGTTCTGGGCTGGGATAGGCCATGGCACGCATGTCCCTGGGCGCACTGAGCTGGCCGCCAAAACCTAAAATTCACCCCATGCTGCCCCAAAGGACCCTCAAGACCCTGACCCGCGCCGTCGGCGTGGGGCTGCACGGCGGGCAGCGGGTGGAGCTGACGCTGCGGCCGGCGCAGCCGGACACCGGCATCGTGTTCCGGCGGGTGGACCTGCCCGAGCCGGTGGACATCCCGGTGTCGGCCGAGGCGGTGACCGACACCCGGCTGGCCTCGACCATTTCCACCGGCGCGGTCAAGGTGCATACGGTCGAACACCTGATGTCGGCCTGCGCCGGACTGGGCCTGGACAACCTGTACATCGACATCACCGCCGAAGAGGTGCCGATCCTGGACGGCTCCTCGTCGTCGTTCGTGTTCCTGCTGCAAAGCGCCGGCATCGTGGCGCAGAACGCGCCGCGCCGCTTCATCCGCGTGCTGCAGCCCATCGAGGTGCGCGAGGGCGAGGGCGACGCACTCAAGTGGGCGCGCCTGGCGCCCTACCACGGCTACAAGCTCAGCTTCGAGATCGACTTCGACCACCGCGTGGTCGACTCGACCGGCCAGCGGGTCGAGTTCGACCTCGGCCAGGGCAACTACCAGCGCGACATCGCGCGGGCCCGCACCTTCGGCTTCACCAAGGACGTGGAGATGATGCGGGCCAACGGCCTGGCGCTGGGCGGCGGCATGGACAACGCCATCGTGATGGACGACTACCGCGTCCTGAACACCGAAGGCCTGCGCTACGAGGACGAGTTCGTCAAGCACAAGATCCTGGACGCGATGGGCGACCTGTACCTGCTGGGCAAGCCGCTGCTGGCGGCCTACAACGCGTTCCGCTCGGGCCACGCCCTGAACAACAAGCTGCTGCGTGCCCTGCTGGCCCAGCGCGACGCCTGGGAGCTGGTGAGCTTCGAGGACGAGCGCCAGGCGCCCGCCGGGTTCACCCAGCTCGCCCGCGCCTGGTAGCGCGGCATGCTGGTCTTTCGCTGGGCCATCCTGCTGTTGCTGCTGGGCGCCGGCACCTGCTTTGCCTTCTATGCCGCCACCGCCCAGCCGCGCTACCGCCGCTGGGGCCTGGTCACGCTCAAGTGGACCTTGATCGCGGCCTTCGCCTTCTTTGCCGTGCTGGCGCTGGAACGGCTGGCCTGAGCCGGCAGGCGGCGCGAACTCAGTGCGCCCGGCCGGCCTTGTACATGCCGGTGGTGCGGCGCGTGGTCTGCGTGGCTTGCGCGATGCGCGCCATGGCCTGCCCGGCATGGGCGTGCGTGATCGCCAGCCCGAGCGCATCGGCCGCATCCTTGCCGGGTAGTCCGGGAAGTTTCAGCAGGCGTTTGACCATCTCCTGCACCTCGGCCTTGCCGGCCTTGCCGTAGCCGGCGATCGCCTGCTTCATCTGCAGGGCGGTGTACTCGGCCACAGTCAGCTCGCAGGCCACCAGGGCCGTCACGCAGGCGCCGCGCGCCTGCCCGAGCAGCAGCGTGGCCTGCGGGTTGGCGTTGACGAACACGATCTCGACGGCGGCGGCGTCCGGCTGGTAGCGCTCGCGCACCTCGGCGATGCCGCGGAACAGCACCTTCAGCCGGGCCGGCAGGTCGCCGCGCGGCAGGTGGGTGGTGCTGATGGTGCCGCTGGCGACGTACTGCAGCTCGTGGCCTTGCGCGTCGACCACGCCGAAGCCGGTGGTCTGCAGGCCGGGGTCGATGCCGAGGATTCGCATGGGCGCCGTCGAGTCTACCGCCCGCGCGCCCGCGGCTGAGGCGCCAAAGCGAATTCGGTCGCCGCCCCGCTGCGGCACGGTCCTACAGGCCGGCGGCCAGCCCGGCGGCAAATTGGGCTTCTCGCAATCGAAGGGATGTGCCCAATGAAAACCTTGCTCATCGCGTCCATGCTGGCGCTCGGACTCGCCGGCTGCGCCGGCTACGGCCAACCCGGGGCCGGCGGCACCCGCACCGCGGGCCAGGCGATCGACGACGCCACCATCGGTACCCGGCTGAAGGCCGCCTTTGCGGCCGACCCGCAGCTCAGCGCCCTGAAGATCAACGTCGATACGACGCAGGGCAACGTCAAGCTGCGCGGGTCGGTCAAGAACATGCAGGAGTGGCGCAAGGCCGGCGAAGTGGCGCGCGGCATCGAGGGCGTCAAGTCGGTCGACAACCAGCTCGTGATCGGCGGCTAGACCCCGAAGTACCAGCGCACCGAGTGGAAGAACACCGGTGCGCTGAAGCACAGCGCATCGACCCGGTCCAGCAGGCCGTTGGCGCCCGTGACCGAGGCGCGGTGGCCCCAGGCCGGCACGCCGCGGTCGCGCTTGATGGCCTTCATCACCAGGTGCCCCAGCGAGCCGGCGGCGCAGGCGATGAAGGCCATCGCCACCGCCTGGCCGGGGCCGAAGGGCGTGATGAACGACAGCGCGCCGCCCAGCAGGCTGCCGACGGCCATGCCCAGCGCCCAGGTCGCCCAGTTGAAGCTCTTGCTGACCTGCGGAATGGCCGCTGGCCGCGGGGAGCGGCGCGTGAGCAGGTGCTGCACCACCATGCAGGTCTGCACTACGAACACCAGGAAGAACACCAGGAACGCGCCCTTGCCGACGTAGCCGCGCTGCGGGAAGTCCAGCAGCAGCAGCGCGGGCAAGTGGCTCATGCCATAGACGCAGACCATGATGCCCCACTGCATCTTGGCATTGCGCTCCAGGAAGCGCTGGGTATCGCCGCCCAGCGCGCTGGCCAGCGGCAGCGCCAGGAACACATAGACGGGAATGAACACCGTCAGCAGGTCGAAGCGGCGGGCGGCGGCCAGCCAGAACTGGATCGGCAGCACCACGAAGAAGGCCGCCACCAGGCTGCGATGGTCGCCGCGGCGGGTGGGCGACAGCGTGATGAACTCGCGCAGTGCGAAGAAGGCGACCAGCCCGAACAGCAGCGTGGCGCCGGTGTGGCCGGCGGCCCAGCCGATCCAGAACACCACCACCATCGCCCACGACGACGACAGCAGCCTGCGCGCATCGGTGAGCCGTTCCTGCCAGGCTTCGTCATCGGTCGCTTGCGCCGGGTTGCGAAAGCCGAGCAGGAACACGGCCACGCTGGCCAGTGCCAGGATGCCGAACACCAGGAAGAACAGCGCGCCGACCTGCTGCTCGGGCGCCAGGCTGCGCAGGAAGTCGTAGCCCGCCGTCATAAGTCACGCAGCTCGATCACGGCCTGGCGCGCGCGGGCCAGGAAGGCATGGCGGTCCTCGCCGGGCTGCAGCGCGACGGGAGCGCCGAAGGTCACCGAACACAGGATCGGCACCGGCACCACCTCGCCCTTGGGCATGACCCGCTGCACGTTGGCGATCCAGGCCGGCACCAGCACCACCTCGGGAAAGCGCACCGCCAGGTTGTACAGGCCGGCCTTGAAGGGCTGCGGTTCCTCGGCGTGGCCGCGCGTGCCTTCCGGAAACAGGATGATGGAGTCGCCGTTCTCCAGGGCCTGGACCAGCGGCTCCAGCGGGTCCTGCTCGCCGGTGCGGGCCCGGTCCACGTACACGGCGTTGAAGACCGCCGTGGTGATCCACCGGCGCAAGCGGCCCCGGGTCCAGTAGTCGCGCGCGGCGATCGGCCGCGTGATGCTGCGCAGCTCGTGCGGCAGCGCCGCCCAGATCATCACCAGGTCGGCATGGCTCTGGTGGTTGGCGAAATAGATGCGCTGTTCGGCCTTGGGCGGACAGCCGTGCCAGCGCGCCTGTGCCCCGGTGAGCAGCCGCACCAGGCCCAGCAGGAAGATGCCCATCGCCTTGGCCAGCATCGGCCGATGATAAGCAGCTCGGCCATGGCCGTGGCAACGGCCCTCGGGGCCGGGGTGCGCGCCGACGGCCGGGTTGCTCGACTGCCGATATGCTGCGCCGATGCGCCTGGCTGCCTGTTGCATGATCCTCGCGGCGATCGCGCCCACCGTTGCAGCGGCGGACGACGCCTTGCTGCAGGCCCTGCAGCAGGCGCGCCGGCAATGCGGCGCAGCCGGGCCGGCGCTGCGGCCGCAGCCGCAGCTCGACCAGGCGGCCCGGCGCTTGGCAGGCGGCGCGCCGCTCGAAAGTGCCCTCCAGGCCAGCGGCTATCGCGCCCAGCGCAGCTTCCAGTGGACCTTGCGCGGCTACCGGTCGCCGCAGGCGGCGATGCAGGCGCTGGTGCCGCAGCATTGCCGTGCCCTGGCCGACCCCTCGCTGCGCGAGGTCGGCCTGCAGCGGTCGGGCAACGCGTGGTGGGTGATCGCCGCCGCGCCCTTCGATCCGCCGGCCGCCGGGCAATCCGGCGACGTGTCGGCGCGCGTGCTGGTCCTGGTCAACCGGGCCCGGGCGCAGCCGCGGCGCTGCGGCAGCCAACCGTTCGATGCGGCCGCCCCCGTGTCGCTCAATGCCTTGCTGGTGCGGGCGGCGGCGGCGCATGCGGATTCGATGGCGCGTTACGGCTACCTGGCGCACGAGGGCCGCGACGGCAGCACGCCGGCCGAACGGGTCGATCGCACCGGCTACCGCTGGCGCAAGGTCGGCGAGAACGTCGCCTCCGGCCAGACGAGCGCGGAGCAGGTGGTGCACGGCTGGCTGGCCAGTCCCGAGCACTGCGCCAACATCATGGAGCCGCGCTTCACCGAAATGGGCGTGGCGTTTGCCGTGAACACCGCCAGCGACGGCGGCATCTACTGGGCCCAGGTGTTCGCTCTGCCGCGCTGAGCGCGCGCCTTTTCAGCTGGAGGTTGTCCCTCTGGCCAGTTCGCTGTTTCCGAGAGCTAAGGGCTTCCGGGACGTTTGCCCTGTGCAGTCCGGGAGATTTCTCCCCTGCGACCCGTGCCCTGCGAGAGCCGAATCTCGTTCGCGCCAGATGCGGGGGCGACGACTTGTCGCTGGATGCGCCTGGCGTGGAGGAATGCTCCGAATGAATGATGCTCGTACGGTTCTCGTCACCGGTGGGGCTGGCTATATCGGTAGCCACGCGTGCGCCGAACTGGCTCGGGCAGGGTACGCCCCGGTCGCGTACGACAACCTGAGTACCGGACATCGCGAGAGTGTTCGCTGGGGGGCGCTGGAAGTCGGGGACATCTGCGACCACGGGCGGCTGGGCGCGGTGCTCCTGAAGTACAAGCCGGGGGCGATCATGCACTTCGCGGCAAAGGCCTACGTGGGTGAGTCCATGGAGCATCCGCGCAAGTACTACCGCAACAACGTGGCCGGCACCCTCACCCTGCTCGAGACGGCGCTCGAGCACGAAGTCAGGTTCTTCGTCTTTTCAAGCAGTTGCGCCACCTATGGCATCCCGCTCGCCTCCCGGGTTTCCGAGACGACGCCACAAGTGCCGATCAGCCCGTACGGAGCAACGAAGCTGATTTGCGAGCAGATGATTCTCGACTTCTGTCGCTCCTATGGGATGACCGCCGCCTTGTTGCGTTACTTCAACGCAGCAGGCGCACACCCGACGGCCCCGATCGGCGAGTCGCACGATCCCGAACCGCACCTCATTCCATGCGTTCTCGACGTGGCAAGCGGACGCGCCGCTGAAGTCAGGATCCATGGGGGAGATCACCCCACCGTCGATGGCAGCTGCGTTCGGGACTATGTTCACGTGTGTGACTTGGCTGACGCCCACGTTCTGGCCTTGAAGTATCTGGAGCAGGGCGGGATTCCGGATGCGTTCAACCTGGGAAATGGCAAGGGGTTTTCGGTGCTGCAGGTCGTTGAAGCGGCATCGCGTGTGACCGGTCGCGACATCCCGTACCGGATTTGCGAACGCCGTGCCGGCGACACCGCCGCGGTTTTCGCCGACGCCAGCAAGGCAGCCTCCAGATTGGGCTGGCGGCCCAACTTCGCCGACCTCGAGGTGATCATCCAGCACGCATGGCGCTGGCACCAGCACCGGGCTTATTGAGCGCCGCCGCCAGCACGCTCCCGACGAGCCACGGGAGCTCAAGGGTCGGTCGGTAGACGCGTTCACCCCCGCGTTCCGTTCGCTGATGCGTTGCCACCCGGGCGCGCGGCTGGCCGGACCTGCGCGCCCGGCAGCTCGCGGGGGGAGACGGTTGGGCGAACCGTTCGGTACAACAACAAGCTCCCGGGATGTTTGTCCCCTATCGACCGTGAGACTCCTCTCATGCCGTGCAAACGGTGTGAGCGCCAAATCCTTCGCTCACGAAAGGAGTGCTTCATGGCAGCCATCACCCCCCGGGGCGTGCAGCCGCAGTCGGCGAAGGCTTCCGAGGCCGCAGATCTCCAGGTCGTATTCCGGAGAACCTCCGTACGGGCACTCCGCGATGCGCGGCGAGTTGCGAAACTTGAATTGCCTGCAAGCGGCGTGAAGCCCGCCCTGAATAGGAAGGAAATAGCGGTGGTGGGCTTGGGGTTTGTCGGGCTCGCGAACTCGTGCCTCCTTGCAAGGAACAACCGGGTCGTCGGCGTCGACGTGTCCGTGCAAAGGACGGCTGCCATCAACGCGGGGCGCAGTCCGATCTGCGACCCCGACATCGAGGCATTCCTGTCTTCGTCCGGATCGCGGATCGAAGCAACCACCGACGCCGAAGCGGCGTTCACGGGCGCGGACTACGTCGTCATCGCGACCCCGACGAACTACGACCCGGCGACGAACCGCTTCGACACGCGAAGTGTCGAGACAGTCGCCAGGCAGGTCATCGCGGTCAATCCGGACGCGGTCATCGTCATCAAGTCAACCGTGCCGGTGGGCTTCACCGAGCGGCTGAAGGCGGAGACCGGCTCGCGCAACATTCTGTTCTCGCCGGAGTTCCTGCGAGAAGGACGCGCCCTGCACGACAACCTGCATCCATCCCGGATCATCGTGGGGGAGCAGTCCGAGCGGGGCCGCGCGTTCGCGGATGTGCTGCTCGAAGGAACCGCCGAGAAGAATGCTCCCGTGCTGCTGACCAGCTCAACCGAAGCGGAAGCGATCAAGCTGTTCTCGAACAGCTTCCTCGCCATGCGGGTGGCGTTCTTCAACGAGCTGGATTCGTACGCGTTCAGCCACGGCCTGGACACGCGCGCGATCATCAGCGGGGTTTGCCTCGATCCGCGCATCGGGGCGCACTACAACAACCCCTCGTTCGGCTACGGCGGGTATTGCCTGCCGAAGGACACCAAGCAACTGCTGGCGAGTTTCGGTGACGTTCCGCAGACGCTGATCGGGGCCATCGTCCGATCGAACGCCACCCGCAAGGATTTCATCGCTGGAGCAATCCTGCAGCGCAGGCCCCGGACCGTCGGCTTCCACCGCCTGGTCATGAAGAGCGGAGCGGACAACTACCGTACTTCAGCGATTCAGGGCGTCATGAAACGGATCAAGGCCCATGGCGTCGAGGCGTTGGTCTACGAGCCGCTGCTGCAGGAGAACTCTTTCCTCGAATCGCGCGTCGTCCGGGACCTCGAGGTCTTCAAGCGCGAATGCGATGTGATCGTGGCGAACCGGCTCACGGCTGATCTGCGCGATGTGCGCGAGAAGGTGTTCACCCGGGACGTGTTCGGCGCCGATTGACGGCGACCGGCTCCTGCGACCGCGCGCACGCGTGGCTCGCCGCAACGACGGCTCCAGACGAGCTGCCGGCCCGCAAGGCCTCACTCCCCACGGCGCTGCGCCGGTTGCAGAGGGCGCACCCGGCCGGCCGCGGCAACCTGGGGCCACTTGCGGGGCGGCGCATGCGAGTCGGAGATCCGAACGCCCACCGCGTCCTCGACGCACCGGCAATATGCGCTGCGGAACGCATCGACCGAGAACCGCTCAGCCTGGGCGCGGCAGGCGAGCGGGCTGAACTGTCCAGCCGACTCCTCGAACCGAGCCACGGCGGCGATGACCGACTCAGGCGTCTGCTTGTCGAAGAACAGGCCGGTGGGCGCGTCACTGCCCTCGATCGGCCGCACAGTCTCCCGCGCGCCTCCGCGGCCGTAGGCAATCACGGGTGTGCCGCACGCCTGGGCTTCGACGAGCGTGATCCCGAAATCCTCCTCGGCGGCGAACACGAACGCCTTGGCTCGCTGCATGTAGTCGCGCAGTGGCCCGGCGGGCTGGCGGCCGACCAGCTGGATGTTGGGGCTGCCGGCCGCCAGCTTGCGGCACCGGTCGAGATCGGGGCCCTCGCCCACCACCACGAGGCGCCGGGCGGGCATGCGCGCGAACGCCTCCACCAGGACGGGCATCTTCTTGTAGGGCACCATCCGTGCGGCGGCCAGGTAGAAGTCCTCCTTGGCGGTGCGCAGCGCGAAGGACTGCACGTCCACGGGAGGATGCACCACCACGCTGTCGCGCCCGTAGGCCTTGCGGATCCGGCGGCCGACGAAAGCGGAGTTGGCGATGAACAGGTCCACCCCCGCGGCCGTGCGGCAGTCCCACAGGCGCATGTAGTGCAGCATGAGCCTGGCCAGCAGGCCCTTCGCGCCGCGGGCCAGGCCCGAATCCTGGAGGTACTGGTGCTGCAGGTCCCAGGCGTACCGGATCGGGCTGTGCACGTAGCTCACGTGCACCTGGTCCGGCCCGGTGAGCACGCCTTTGGCGACCGCGTGGCTGCTCGAGAGCACGAGGTCGTAGTCGCTGAGGTCGAGCTGCTCAATCGCGACGGCCATGAGGGGCAGGTAGTGGCGGAACGCGCGGCGCGCGAAGGGCAGCCGCTGGATGAAGGTGGTGTGCACCGTCCTGCCGCCGAGGAAGGCACGGTCCGGCCCGGACAGGAAGTCGACCACCCCGAAGACGTCGGCCTGGGGGAAGAGCGCCAGCATCTGCTCGACCACCCGCTCCGAGCCGGCATAGCTGTCGAACCACTCGTGAACGATCGCGACTTTCACCCGGACACCTCCGCGCGGCTGGGCGCACCGAACGCCCATCCGCAGTGTCGCGCGGCAGCAAGTCTGCGGCCCATGACGGGTGTCCCGGGTCGGCTCGGTCAATCGTCCTGACCGGTGAAGAAAAAAGCCGCGGACGAAGTTCGTCCGCGGCTGCCATGCCGGTGGCGAGGGGGCGAGCCAGGGCTGTATCAAGCGCCCGGCTCGCTCGCGGCGCTCAAGGGGCCACGTAGCCCACCGTGCCGCCGCCATGCGGGACGACGGTCACGCCGGGGCCGTTGCCCGCGTAGGCCGGGCCGCTACCGGTGTAGCGGTTGTTCTCCAGGCGCACGTTCGTCTGCGGGCCCCACCAGTTGAAGCCGTTGCGGCCGTCCTGGATGATGTCGTTGGAGATCACCTTGATGTCGTCGTTCGGTGCGCCGCCGTTGTAGCTGCCGTCCGAGAAGATCAGCACCGCGCCGTGGCCGTTGCTCACGTTGCCGCAGTTCTGCAGCGTGTTGCGCTGGGCGGTGGCGCCGATCACGTTGAACGTGTTCCACGGCGTTTCCTGCGCGAAGTAGAGGCAGGCCCACTGCGAGTTGTTCTGCAGGAGGTTGTTCTCGTACAGGATGTTGCGGCCGCCGAGCACGCTCATGTTGCGGCCCCACTTGTTGCCGCGCACGATGTTGTTGCGCGCCGTGACGTTGCTCACCGGCGTGCCGTCACCCTGGTAGCTGACCACGGCGATGCCGTCGTCGCCGCTGCCGTCGATCACGTTGTTCTCCACCGTGATGTCGCTGGCGCCGTCGGTCAGGTGGATCGAGTCGGACAGCGAGTTGCGGATCGTGTTGTTGGTGATCAGCCCGCGGTTGGCCTTCCGAAGCGTCTGGATGCTGGCGGCCGGCGAGTTCTCGATGGTCACGCCGTCGATCACGAAGTTGGTGGCGCCCCAGATCATGATCTTGGTGGACTCCCAGTTGGGCACGCGACCGGGCGCCGGCGCCCCGGTGAGCTTCACCTTGGTCACGCTGGGCGCGTTGCCGCGCATGTAGATCGAGGCTTGCTGCCAGTTGGTGGCGTACAGGACGGAGGTCGGGCCGGCGCCGGCGATCTTGCCGCCGTCCAGCTGGATGACCGAGCTGAAGTTGCACTGGCCGGCCGGGATCAGCAGCGCCAGGCCCTTGGCCTTGGTGTCCGCGATGCCGCGCGAGATGGCCGCGTTGTTGTCGGTGCGGCCGTCGCACACGCCGCCGTAGTTGGTCAGGCTGATCCCCGCGGGCGCAGGGGCCGGAGCAGGAGACGACGGCGAGAGGCCCGAGGTGGCCACGTCGGCGCCGGTTGCCGAGCTGGCCACGTCGCCGCCACCGCCGCCGCCGCAGGCCGCCAGAACGGCGGACATCAGCGCGGCCAGGCAGAGTCGCTTGCGGGATGATGATTGGGCTTGGGGGGAGTACTGCAATGTCTTCACTGTTGAGATGAGGGCTGAGACGTAGGGGTCATGGTTGAGCCAGCCTGGCTTGGCGCGAATGGAGCTGTCTCCGACACCCTTGCGGAAGGGACCTCGGCTCAGGAAGGCCATGAGGGGCCGCTCGAATGCAGCCGGCAGGACCCTGCCGTCTGCATTCAGGGGAGTGGCGCCAGGCGCCACCGAGATCCGTCGTTCACCCTGACCCGCCGCAGTGGAGTCCGGCGGGTCGGGCTGCCGATCCGGACCGGACTCAGGGGGCGACGTAGCCCACCGGCCCGCTGGAGTACCGGACGACGGTCACGCCGGGGCCGTTGCCCGCGTAGGCCGGGCCGCTACCGGTGTAGCGGTTGTTCTCCAGGCGCACGTTCGTCTGCGGGCCCCACCAGTTGAAGCCGTTGCGGCCGTCCTGGATGATGTCGTTGGAGATCACCTTGATGTCGTCGTTCGGTGCGCCGCCGTTGTAGCTGCCGTCCGAGAAGATCAGCACCGCGCCGTGGCCGTTGCTCACGTTGCCGCAGTTCTGCAGCGTGTTGCGCTGGGCGGTGGCGCCGATCACGTTGAACGTGTTCCACGGCGTTTCCTGCGCGAAGTAGAGGCAGGCCCACTGCGAGTTGTTCTGCAGGAGGTTGTTCTCGTACAGGATGTTGCGGCCGCCGAGCACGCTCATGTTGCGGCCCCACTTGTTGCCGCGCACGATGTTGTTGCGCGCCGTGACGTTGCTCACCGGCGTGCCGTCACCCTGGTAGCTGACCACGGCGATGCCGTCGTCGCCGCTGCCGTCGATCACGTTGTTCTCCACCGTGATGTCGCTGGCGCCGTCGGTCAGGTGGATCGAGTCGGACAGCGAGTTGCGGATCGTGTTGTTGGTGATCAGCCCGCGGTTGGCCTTCCGAAGCGTCTGGATGCTGGCGGCCGGCGAGTTCTCGATGGTCACGCCGTCGATCACGAAGTTGGTGGCGCCCCAGATCATGATCTTGGTGGACTCCCAGTTGGGCACGCGACCGGGCGCCGGCGCCCCGGTGAGCTTCACCTTGGTCACGCTGGGCGCGTTGCCGCGCATGTAGATCGAGGCTTGCTGCCAGTTGGTGGCGTACAGGACGGAGGTCGGGCCGGCGCCGGCGATCTTGCCGCCGTCCAGCTGGATGACCGAGCTGAAGTTGCACTGGCCGGCCGGGATCAGCAGCGCCAGGCCCTTGGCCTTGGTGTCCGCGATGCCGCGCGAGATGGCCGCGTTGTTGTCGGTGCGGCCGTCGCACACGCCGCCGTAGTTGGTCAGGCTGATCCCCGCGGGCGCAGGGGCCGGGGCCGGAGCGGGTGCAGGGGCCGGCGCGGGCGCAGGGGCCGGAGCAGGCGCCGGAGCAGGCGCCGGGGCCGGTGCCGGGGCCGGTGCCGGGGCCGGTGCCGGGGCAGGTGGGTTCTTCTTCAGTTGGCCAGGCGCATTGGGGTTGGCGTTGGGGTTGGCGGCCAGCATCTGGGCGCTGAGGTCGCCGTCGGCGGCCGACGCATCGGCCACGAACTCGTCGCCGCCGCCGCCGCAGCCGGCCAGCACGGCGGCCATCAGCGCGGACAGGGCAAGGCGGTTGTGGAGGGAGGATTTCTGTTGGGATGGGTACTGCATGTCGTCACTGTTGAGATCGGAAGCGCGACGGTAACGGCCAGGGTTGAGCCACGTGTAAGCGACCTCCGGAAACTGTGTCCAAGGCTGCGGCGCCCTCCGGCGCGCGTTCCGCTCTTGAGCTAGGCAAATGGATGAGATGGGGCCGGGGCGAGGAGGTATGTACGTCACAAGTTCACACACACCTCAGCCTGCCCGTGCGAGGCCAGCCGGCGGGGCCGGGCAGCGGCCGGCGCCTGCGCCGACGCGCGCAAGCGCGCGCACCACCTTCACGCTGAGTGGCGCGCGCGCAGGAAACTGAGGGAAATGCCGGGCCTGGCGCGGCGAACGTGCGCGCGGCTCAGCGCGGCCGGGTCAACGAGCGGCGGGGCCGACGGGGCCGCCGGCGTAGGGGATCACGCGCACGGCCGGGTCGCGAACGTCGAGCGGCCACATCGCGTCGGTGACCCGGTTGGACTGCAGCAGCACGTCCGAACTGGGGCCGACTACACGGATGCCCACGCGTCGCGGATGCCGCACGTCGTTGTCGAGCAGCGAAATGCGGACGTTGGCCTCCTGCCCCGCGCTGAAGACCATCGCTGCACCGTGGCTTGTGAAGACGCCTCCGCATTGCTCGAGCGTGTTGCGGCGGGCCAGCACGTCGCGCGAACCCTTGGTGGCCAGGTCGCCGCCGTCCTGGGCGATGTAGAGGCAGGCCCAGCCGGCCAGGTTGTTCTGCAGCAGGTTGTCCTCATACAGCACATGTTCCCCGCCGACGACGCTCATGTTGCGGCCCCACCGGTTGTTCCGCACCACGTTGCGCCGTGCCGTGACATGGCTGACGCGAACCTGGTCGTCGCGGTAGCTGACCACGGCGATTCCGTCATCCCCCGCCGATTCGACCAGGTTGCCTTCCACCAGGATGTGGCTGGCCCCATCCGTCAAGTGGATGCCGTCGGAGAGCGTGTTGCGCACCACGTTGTTGGTGATCCGCCCGCGCGTGGCACCTCGGGCGGTCTGGATGCCCGCTGCGGCCGCGCCATCGATCGCGACGTGGTCGATGACGAAGTCGGTGGCGCCGAACACGGTGATGCGGGTCATCTCCCAATCGGCCCGGCGCGATGGCGCGGCCGCCCCCGTCAGCCGAAGGTGGGAGACGACCGGCGCCGCGCCCGACATGAAGATGGCCGAGCGCCGCCAGTCCAGCGCGTGCAGCACGGAGCCCGGTCCCGAGCCGGTCAGGGTGACGCCATCGACCCGAATGACGTCCGCGTATGCGCACGGCCCGTCCGGAACGAGCACGGGCAGGCGCAACTGCCGGGCGCGTGCCAGCGCCCGGGCCAGGGCGGCTGAGTTGTCCGACACGCCGTCGCAGACGCCGCCGTGGTCGACCAGGCGCACGGCCTTTGTCTCCACGGAGGGCGATGGCCCGTCAGCCGATGAAGGGCCGCCCGCGAGACTGGATGCCAGCGCGCCCGTGACCAGCCAACGGCGCAAGTCGTTCACGATGGGCGGGCCACTCAGGACGCAAAGCGCCGGGCCGCATCGTGGCTCGATCTCGTTGCGCCCAACGCGCCCCACGCCCAGAGCGCGGCCAGCACGACGACGGCCCCCAGGAGCCAGACGAATGCCCGCGACGTGCCCCAATAGCAGTAGCGGAAGCTTTCGAAGATCGCGACCAGAACGGACGGGTACAGCATCAACGCGAGGGTGTCGCCCCGTCTATAACGCGAGTACAGGATGCCGCCACAGAACGCCGACAGGGCGAAGTACAGGATGGCTCCGCCCACCCCCAGGTCCAGCGTGACCCCCAGGAAGCTGGAACCCGAGTTGAACTCCGGGTCGCCGTACCGCTGCAGGAAGAGATCGCCGGTCTCGGTCGTGGCCCCCACCGCCTCGGCAAACCAGGCCCCGATGCCGAGCGGGAACGCGTGCAGCCAGTTCAGCACGTTCTCGAACTTCCAGCTCGGCCACTCCGTGGTGGCCAGCATGCCGGCTCCGTTGTTGAGCGCCGTGTAGTAGTAGCTCACGAAGCGGCCCAGGGCGAACTCCCAGAAGGCCATGCGGTCCTGGTAGAAGGTCCAGCTGCGGAAGTACTCCGCCACCGCGAAGAACAGGAAGACGACCGGCAGCGCCGCATACGGACCCAGACCGTAGAGCAGCCGGCGCACGGGCTGCTCCGCCGTGGGCCTGGGCATGGCCAGGAGCAGCGCAAGCACCAGCGGAATGAGCGCTTCCGCCGTCGCCAGGCGCTCGGACCAGATGTAGGCGCGGAAGAACGTGAACAGCAGCAGCAGGACCACCAGCGCCTTCAGGACGCCGCCGCGCACCTTGCGCACGAAGACCAGGTAACCCGCCAGCGAGAAGAACGGCGCGGCACAGTTGACCAGCGAGGTGATGCCCACGACCCTGCCGATCTCGTCGCGTTCCGGCTTGAGCGCGCCCGTCAGGATGCGCAGCATCACGGACGGGTCCAGGATCAGTGACCGATACCAGAACACGTAGGCGGCGAGCACCACGACGCCCAGGCACACCGCGGCGCGAACCAGGTGCTCGTCGCAGCTCTGGAGAACCGTGCGCTGCTGCAGGCCTTCGCCCAGCGCGGCTCCCATTGCCGAGAAGACCACCAATCCGAGGCACAGGACCAGGTGCTGGGTCGACAAGTAGTTGCGCGTTCGCACGGCAAGCCCGCCAAGTTCGCTGCTCCCGGCCCAGTACACCACCAGCAGCATGGGCAGGACGAACAGCAGGCTCAGGGTGGACGGACGCGTCCACCAGGGCAGCGCGCGCGGGCCTGCCGGCGAAGCACTGGGAAACTCAGGCTTTCGCATCGGACAGGGCGAGCCTGCGAAGCACCAACCCGGCCGCCACGGCCGCCGACACATCGGCGGCGAGCAACGCCCAGCCGAACCCCGCGGGAGCGCCGCGGAATGCGATCAGCAGGCCGAAAAAGATGGCCGCAGCGGCCATCTCGATGAGGACGTACACACGTTCCTTGTGGAACAGGGTCAGGCACTGCACGCCGAACAGGGCTCCCGCCATGCAGACCGGCAGGCTCAGCGCGATCAGGCTCGTCAGCATGAAGGCGGCGACCGGCGCCTGCGAGGGGCCGTAGGCGAACGGGACGATGCTGCCAACGTGGCTGCTGATCACCAGCGCGATCACCACGCTGCAGGCCATCAGCTGGTAGAACAGGCTACGCCCGAAGCGCACGGCGGCGGCACGGTCGGCCATCAACGCGCTGAGGCGGACGTAGCCGAACTGCCCCAGCGGCACGAGAAGCGCGAGTCCTGCAGACCGGATCCGCAAGGCGATGTTGGCGGCCCCGGTCAACACCGGATCGGCAATCGCGCCGAGGGCAACCACCCCGCCGCTCGTGATCGAGGCGCCGCTGAGGTTGCCCAGCACGATCGCCGTGCCGCTCCTGAACAGGGAGCGCAGCTGCGGGACATCGATGCGCGGCCGCTTCAGCAAGCGGTACTTGTGCAACAGCAGCCACCCGACGATGGCGCTGGCCCACGCGACGAAGGCGTAGGCCCACATCGCCAGCGTGAGGTCTTCGGGCGCCGTCACCGTCTTCACCAGCACAGCGATGCCGACTCCGCGGGACACCAGGGCCACGAGCGCAGCCGACCACATCAGCTCCAGCGAGCGAAGGTACCAGCCCGGCTCGAGGGCGAAGGCGACCATGTAGACCACCATCGCGTAGGACATCGAAGTCTCGGCCGGGCTCCGGGTGGCGAGGAGGATCGGCAGGACCACGACACAGGTCGGCAGGCTGATCATGAGCTTGGCGAGCGTGACGTTCCACAAGATCTGCGCCGGACGGTCGCGCCAGTGGCTCGAATGGACCTCGCGCACGCCGATGGAGTCGAACCCGAACTCGACGAACATGCACAGGAAGGTCGTGAGCGCCGTGTAGAAGGCGACCACGCCATACTGGGCCGCGCCGAGGTTGCGCGCGCAAACCACCGCGAAGACCACCGGGAACGAGTAGATGGCGCCTTGCGCCGCGGCCAGCGCGGCCACCTTCGCGCCCGTGTCCGAGAAGCGATGCAACAGGGGTGCGCTGACGCGCAGGGGATTGCCCATGACCGTCCTGGCGGCCGTCGCTCAGTGCTCGTTCATCACGACACCTGCCAAGGCCGCCGGACCTTTCCCGACGGCGGCCACCAGGCGCTGCAACGCCGCCAGTCGCGCGGCATGGGGCCGAGCCACCACCAGGGCGGCCCCCGCCATGGCCGCGAGGATGCGCGCTTCGGTGCCCTGGCTGGCGGCCGAGGTATCGAGCACCACGTAATCGAACTTGGCCAGCAACTCCCGGATGAGCGCGGCAAAGGAGCCGCGATGCAGCAGTTCGGCCGGGTTGGGCGGAATGGGGCCGGCGGCCAGCAGCAACAGACCGGGCACGGGCGATGGCTGCACCACGTGCTCCGCCGCGATCCGCCCCGCGAGCAGCTGGCTCAGCCCGACCGAATCATCGACCCGGAACAGCGCGTGCTGGCGCGGCACCTGCAGGTCGGCATCGATCAGCAGCGTTCTTCCGCCAAGCTGGGCGAAGGCGATCGCCAGGTTCGCCGCTACGTAGCTGCGCCCGTCGCCGCGCTGCGGGCTGACCACCGCCAAGGCGCGCGGGACCGTCCGGTCCAGCACGCCGGTCACCAGCTCGGCGCGCAGTTCCCGAAAGCCGTGCGCGTCTTCGCCCAGCGGGTCGCTTGCGCACACCAGCTCGCTGTCGAACCCGGCTGCGTCCCGCAGGTAGGGGTACTCGAACTGTTCCGCCAGCGCCTCGAAGATGTCTTCCTCCGACGCCAGCCCCAGCGAAAGGGCCGTTTCGCCGAAGCGGCCGCCATGCTGGCGCTGGTGGCGCAGGACGCGTTCGATGCTGGCGGCATCCAGGCCCCGCAAGCTGGCCAGGACTTGCCCGATCCGGCGGTCGCGCTTGAAGGTCACGACCTGGTCGTCGTGCCGGCTGAGCGCCGTGTTGGGGGTCATGGGGCTGGTCTGCGGCATGGCTTACTCGCTGGTGAGGGCTGGGCGGGGCCGCACGAGCAGCGGACGCACGGCGGACAGCGCGCCGCGCGGCTTGCGCTGGCGCAGGACGGCCAGCACGGGCTGCCCGAACGCAGACAGCACGTCGTCGGCACTGCGCACCCGGCGGTCGCGCTTCTCGGCAAACACGATCGCGACCAGCGCGAGTAGCAGGCCGACCGCGGCACCGACCGCCGCCTTGCCGGCCACCGAGGCGGTATTCGCCAGCAGCGGTACGTTGGCCGCCTTGAGGACCGACACGGTGACTTGCGGCGCGCTCTTCTCGAGCGTGGTCTTGTTCAGGCGCTCGATCACGGCGTCGAACGCATGGCGCGCCACGTCCACTTCGTTCTGCAGCAGCCGGGCCTCGTCGCGCAGCGCCTTGCGCTGCAGCACCTTGGCGCGCTGCTGTTCCAGCGCCTGCGAGCGCTCGGCCAGCTGGCTGGCCAGCACCTTGCTGCCGCCCTCGAAGGCGTTCGCGACCCGGCGCTTGGCGAACTCCAGCCGCTGGGCGATGCTGGCCGTGATGGCCCGCGACTCGATCACCGTCGGGTGCCGCTCGCCCAGCCGCTCGAGCAGCTCGTTCTGCCGGGTTTCCTGGACCGCCAGCGCTTTCTCCAGCTCGGCCACGGTGGTGTCCTTGAGCACCTCCTCCATGCGGTCGGGGCCGTCGGCCGCCTCGCTGCGGCGGCGCTGCGCCTCGCCGGCCTTCGCCTGCAGGGCCACCACCTGCGCGCTGAGCTCCGTCAGGCGGGCGTCCTCGACGTCGAGCTTCTCGTCGAAGGTGGTGATGCCGTTGCGCCGCTGGAACTCGGAGGCGCGCCGTTGCGCTTCGTGCAACCGCTCACGCAGCTGCTTGGCGCGCTCGTCGAAGAAGACGTTGTACTGGCGCACCGGCTCGAGCCGCAGATCCACCGAAGTCTCGACGTACGCCTTGACGAGGGCATTGACGAAGGCGGCCGCCAGTTCGGGGTCGCGCGACGAATGGGACACCTTCAACACCCGGGAGTCGCGCGCGGGCCGGACCTCGGTTGTCCGCTGCATCTCTTCCACCGCCCAGGCCTGGAAGTCGCCGCGCCCGCCGGTCTTCATCTGCCAGCGCTCCCGAAGCTCCTGATCGACCGCGGGGCCAAGCGCCTGCAAGGCGCCGGACACCACGCGCGCGCTGCGCACCACGTCCGCCTCCGTCGTGATCCGGCTGGGCAGGTTGGACCCCGGCAAGGGTACGCCGGCGATCGGATCCAGGTTCTCTTCCTCGATCAGGATCTCGGACGTGGCTCGATAGCGGTTGGGCATCAGCAAGGACCCGAGCAGGAGGACGGCGAGCAAAGTGCCCACCCAGACGCCAAGCGCGACGCGCCAGCGGTATCGGAGGGCGAGGAAGAACTGCTGGATCGTCATCGGCGTCGTTCCGCTGGTCAGGTGGCCGCATCACCCTGCGGACTCGGCTGGCGGGCCGCGCGAGTCCCGGCGCACTTGCGCACCGCATCCAGGACGGCGCGGGCCGGGCCGTCCCACTTCATCTGCTCGGTCCGGCGTCGGCCGGCAGCGATCAGGCGGGTCCGTTCGGCCTCGTCCGCGGCCAGGCGGGCGATGGCCGATGCGAGTTGCCCCACATCGTCCGGGTCGAAGTAGACCGCCGCGTCCTCCCCGCAGGCTTCCGGGATGGATGCCGCATTCGACGCCAGCACCGGGCAGCCCGCGCGCATGGCTTCCAGCGGGGGCAGGCCGAACCCCTCGTAGCGCGACGGGAACACGAACAGGAGCGCACGCTGCAGCAAGCCCACCAGCTGTTCATCCGTCACGTAGCCGGTGTACTCCACATCCGGGGCGCCGCCATTCCCCGGGCCCGCACGAAAAACACGAGACGACCGCCCGCCGGCGACGACAAGCTTGAGGTGGGCCAGGCGCGGGTCCTGCATCGCGGCCTCCAGCGTGCCGATGTTCTTGTTGGGCTGCAGGCTGCCGATGGCGAGCACATACGGTTTGCCGTCCAGGCGGTCGGCCAGTGAGTGGTCGGGCTCGATGCGGTCGACATGGTCGGACCCCAAGCCGATGACCTCGATCTGGCCGGGCGTTACGTGCAAGGCCGGCGCCAAACGACCACGGGAGAATTCCGAATCCGTGATGAGGTGGGCGCCGCTGGCCGCCAGCGCGCGCAGCACGACGCGGTACCAGGCCGTGAAGAGCGGGCTGAAGCCCTCGGGCACGTCGAAGACGGCGGCGTCGTGGACCACGACCGCACGGTGCCTGCAGAAGATGGGCGCGAGGCAGCACAGGCACAGCAGGGGCCGGCCGGCGGCGAACCAGGGCAATTGCAACTGCTCCCAGGCTTGGCCGCGGCCCACGCCGCGAAAAGTCTGCCGGATGTGCGTCAGCGCCAGCCGTTCGGCACCGGGCGGGCAGATCAGCTCCAGGTCGACACCGGCAATCCCGGCGGCATCCAGCGCACGGACGATCTCTCTGGCATAACGTTGCACCCCGGTCGTTCTCTGGGTCAGGAACCGTCCATCGATGGCAATGCGTGCACTCAAGACTCGCCCCCCTGGTTCAGCTGCACGGCCGTGGCAGTGCTGATGGCGCGCAGCCGGTGCGGACACGACAGCTCGAAGTCGGTCCGTCCCGCACGATTGGATGCGGAACCACTCCCGGCCAGAAGGGAGCTTTGTCCCGATCCGCATAGGAGGTTGCTGTCACCGGCACCGTGCCCCGTGCGGGGCTCCGGGACTGCGGCTGAGCACGCGCACTGCCGCATGGGACAAATCACCCAGTTGAATTGGGAGGGGTCTCCCTTACGGTGGAGGGCGCCGGGTTTGTAGCCTTGCGCAGATGTGAGTGACGAATCGAAGAACCGTGGAGACAATGTCAGGAGACCGTCGCCGTGAATCCTCTTCCAGAGACTCCTCTCGTGTCGGTCGTGACACCTTCATACAACACGGGCGCTTTCATCGAGGAAACCTTGAGAAGCGTGGAACAGCAGGATTACCCGAGCGTCGAACACATCGTGCTCGATTCCGGCTCGACTGACGGCACCTTCGAGATCCTCGCGCGCCATCCGGGCGTGCGCCTCATCACGCCGGCACCACAGGGCCTGAGCGCGAAGATGAACCTCGGCTTTTCGAAGGCCCGGGGGGACATCGTCTGCTGGCTGAGCGCGGACGACTACCACCTGCCTGGAGCCATTGCAAAGGCCGTCGACGCGTTGAAGCGCAATCCGGGGGCCGGGATGGTGTACTGCAACTCCTTGCAGGTCGACGAGAAGGGTGTGGAGATCGGCAGGACGCGCAGCAAGCAGGCGAGCTTGCGCGAGATGCTGCGGCACAACTACGTGCCCCTGGAGAGCGTCTTCGTGCGGCGCGAGGTCCTGGAGCGCATCGGCCCCGTCGAGACCGGCTATCCGCTCGTGCAGGACTGGGAATGGTTGATCAGGATCTGCAAGCAGTTTCCGATCGTGTGGGTCGACGACTGGTGGAGCGCCAACCGGGTGCAGCCGCAACAACGGTCGCAGCTCTACAAGGCCGATGTCTGGCGGCAGATGCGGGCCATGACGCACGGGCACGGCGGAGCTTTCCTGCCCGTGTTCTGGTGCTATTGGGGGCCCAAGTTCCTGCGGGCCGGCCGCATGCTGCTCACCGGGCAATTCCCGCGGTTCAGGACCAAGCTGCGAACGCACCTCAAGAGCCTCGGCCGGCGCAAGGAGACCCGCAAGGGGCTCGAATACTGACGACGAAGGCTCGCGGTTCCTCGTGATCCAACCCCTCGCAGGTGACAGATGCCCAGCCCTCAGCAAAGTAGTTCTGGACCGCTCGTGTCCATCATCATCTGCAACTACAACTACGGGCGGTTCCTGCGCGCCGCCATCGATTCGGCACTCGCGCAGACGTACGGGAAGGTGGAGGTCATCGTTGTCGACGACGGCTCGACCGACACCTCCCGGGCAGTGATCGATGAATTCGCCGCGAAAGGCGCGGTGAAGGCCCTCTATCAGGACAACCAGGGGCAGTGCTCCGCCTACAACGCCGGCTTCGCCGCTTCGGCCGGCGACATCGTGCTGTTCCTCGATGCGGACGACCTGTACCTGCCCGAAATGGCCGAGCGCGTGGTGGCTGCCATCGATGCGAATGCGGCGAAGGCCCACTTCAAACTTTCCTTCATCGGGCCGCAAGGGGAGCTGCGGTCTGGACAGACTCCGAGGGTCCTGGCATTCGGGGCCGTGGGCGACCTGCTGGCGACGAAAGGCGTCCTGTATTCATCCGCACCAGGGTCCGGAAACGCCTATGCACGCCGGGCGCTCGCGAAGCTTTTTCCGCTGCCCATCACCGAAGACAGGTATTGCGCGGACTTCTTCACGGTCTATGGGAGCGCCTTGAACGGCACCGTCGTCGCGGTGAATGCCGTCCTGGGGCGCTATCGGCTGCACGGATCCGTCGACGACGAGGGGGCCTCGCTCGCCTTCGCCAACGCGGCCACGTACAACGCACCCGAGAGGCTCAAGGCGCGGATTGCGACATTTCGGTCGCACGTGAGGCGCCAACTCGGCGTTGACCTTCCGCCGCGGCTGGTGTCGTTCAGTACCCAAAAACAGGAGTTCGTCCGGGACGTCTTTCGTGACGGGCGGTACCTGCGGCGCCTCTGGACGGGGCAGCAACAGTTTGCCGATCTTTGGCATGCGCTGCGCAGCTCGCCGGACTTCTCGCTCTTGCTGAAGTCCTGCATCGCCATCTGGGCCGTGCTCGTGATCGTTCTGCCTCGGGCGGCCGCGCTGCCGCTGGCTCGATACGTGACCAATCCAGCGTCCCGGTAACGCCGCGGCGCGGGGCCGTGTCCGGGGAGTGTTTGAGCTAGTACCCCATCATGTCGCCGCGCACCAGCATGACCGCCGTGCGCAAGAGGATCCTCACATCCAGGCCGAGGCTCCAGGACTGCAGGTAGGCGATGTCGTACTCCGTGCGCTTGCGCATCGACGGCAGGTCGTTGCCGCCCCGCTGGCCATGCACCTGCGCCCAGCCGGTGATCCCCGGCTTGACCTTGTGGCGCAGCATGTAGCCAGCGATGAGTTTGCGGTATTGCTCGTTGACCGCAATCGGGTGCGGCCGCGGCCCGACCAGGCTCATGTCGCCCGCCAGCACGTTGAACACCTGCGGCAGCTCGTCAAGCGACGTCTTCCGCAGGAATCGGCCGATCGGGGTCACCCGGTCATCGTCCCGGGTGACCTGCGTGTAGGTCGTGTGGCCGTCCTCCATGACCTTCATGGTGCGGAACTTCAGGACGGTGATCTCGCGGCCGTCAAGGCCGAAGCGCCGCTGCCGGAAGATCGCGGGGCCCTCGGAGGTCGCCTTGATCATGAGGGCGATCGTCCCCAGCAAGGGCAGCAGCAGGGGCAGCGCTGCAACCGTGACGACCAGGTCCAGCGCCCGCTTCCTGGCCGCGGCCGCGCCCTGCAGCGGCGTGTCGCACACCGAGACCATCGGGAGCCCCGCCACGGTGGCCACCCGGCCCTGGACCAGGTCGGCGATGAACACATCGGGCACGAAGAACACGGAAGCCGTCGTGTCGCGCAACTGCTCGAGCAGCCCCAGCACGCGCGGCTGCTGCGCCATCGGGATGGCGAGGTAGATGACGCTCACCCCGTTGGCCCGCGTGAGCTCGCCCAGCTGCTCGAAGCCCCCGACCACGCGTTCGCCGGCCAGCCGCCGCAGCCTCTGCGGTGACCTGTCCTCGACGAAGCCGACCAGCTGCTGGCCATCGGCCTCGCCGCTGGCGATCAGGCGCGACAGCCGCAGGGCGACGTCGTTGATGCCGACGATCAGCACCCGGTCTTTCCTGTAGAGCCTGGAAACGTGCGGTGCGAAGAAAGGGGAAGCGGCATGCGCCGCCAGCAGCGTCAGCAACGACAGCGCGCTCCATGCGACCGCGACCTTGGGCTCCACCAGGGCCGGATCGGCCGGGAACAGCAGGCCGAGGACGCCGGCAATCAGCCCGAGCGAGAGGACCGTCAGCCCCCAATGGTTGACGAGCTGCCACGCGATCGCAGCGGACATCCGGCGAAACGGGACCCGCCCGGGCGCGCCCACCATCAGCACGATCAGGACCACGATCAGGTCGTTGCGCCGGAAGGGCATGCCGAACGCCACGACCGTGGCCAGGTACGCCAGCGCCATCAGCACCCGGTCGAGGATGGACTTGACGAACCACCACTGGCCCTGCTCGGCGGTGAGCCTGGGCGGAAGCTGATCCAGGTAGATCTTCATGCGACCCTGATCTCCTGGCGGCACGCCGCGCGGGAGTGATCCCTTTTCTGTTTCATTGGCCATTGGACGTGGCGGCGACCAAGCCGAGAAAGGGTGCTTTGTCATCGCGCAGGCAGGACAAACTTCCCGCGCTTGTCCGCCAGGGGGCGCCAGCGGGACAAATCGACTACGCGATCCGGGTGCTTCCTCACTCGCCCGGGCAGGGAGCCGTTCCTAGTCTTCGACCGACATCCCTGGGTCGGGACGACCTGCATTCTTGTCGAGGCACCGATGATTCAGCCCGTGGTTCTTTGCGGCGGTTCGGGGACTCGCCTGTGGCCGCTGTCGCGCAAGGCGTTTCCGAAGCAGTTCATCGAGCTGTTCGCCGGCAAGAGCTTGCTGGCGCTCACGCTGGAGCGCGTCGCGCCGCTGCTGGACGCCGACGGGGACATCGTCTGCGTCGGCGCCGAGGAGCACCGGTTCATGTTGGGCGATGCCGTGGCCGGGACGGGGGCCCGGGCGACCCTCGTCCTGGAGCCGTGCGCGCGCAACACGGCGGCGGCCATGCTGCTGGCAGCCTTGCAGGCGCCCGACCCCGACCGCCTGCAACTGTTCTGTCCCTCGGACCAGCACATTCCGGACGCTGCCGCGTTCGCCGCGATGGTCCGCAGCGGGGTGGCCGCGGCGCAGCAGGGCGCCATCGTCGTGTTCGGTGTCGTTCCGACGCATCCGAGCACCGCCTACGGCTATATCGAACGCGCCGGGCCCCACGCGCACGGCGGCCATCGCGTTGCCCGCTTCGTGGAGAAGCCGGACGCCCAGCGCGCGCAGGAACTGATGGGCAATGCCGACGTGCTCTGGAATGCCGGCATCTTCCTGTGCAAGCCCGGTGTGCTGCTGCAGGGCATGGAACGGCATGCGCCCGACATCCTGGCGAGCTGCCGCCAGGCGATGGCGGGGGCGGACCGGCGCGGGGGGCTGGTCAGGCCCGACGCCGCCGCACTGCGCGATTGCCGTGCCGAAAGCATCGACGTGGCGCTCATGGAGCGCCACGGCGGCCTGGTCGTGTGGCCGTTCCAGGGCGCCTGGAGCGACGTGGGCAGCTGGAATGCGGTGGCCGACCTGCGTGCGCCCGACGAGCATGGCAACCGCATCGAAGGCCAGGGCGTCCTCGCGGGGGCGGTCAACAGGAACTACATCCACGCGCCCTACCGCCGCGTCGTGGCGCTGGGAACGAACAATCTCATCATCATCGACACGCCGGACGCGCTGCTGGTGGCGGACCGGTCGGCCGCCGAGCAGGTCAAGGGGGTGGTGGACCAGCTCGAGCGCGGCGGCAGCCCCGAGGCCACCAGCCACCGCAAGGTGGTGCGGCCCTGGGGGTACTACGACAGCGTCGAGCGGGGCGAGCGGTTTCAGGTCAAGCGGCTGTTCGTCAACCCGCTCGGCGCACTCAGCCTGCAGATGCACCGCCACCGCTCGGAGCACTGGACCGTCGTGCGCGGAACCGCGGAAGTCACGCTCGGCACCAGAACCTTCCTGCTGGCCGAGAACCAGTCGGTCGACATTCCGGCGGGCACCCTGCACAGGCTCTGCAACCCGGGCATGACCCCCATCGAACTGATCGAGGTGCAGTCGGGCGACTACCTCGGGGAAGACGACATCGTGCGGTTCGAAGACGCCTACGGGCGATCGGTCGCGGCTCTGGCCCCGGTCTCCGAACCAGACGGCACCTTTCACGCGCCGGTGCCGAACGGGCACGCCAAGGACTTGGGCGCCGGCAGACCGCGGCCGGAGTAGGAGCGGTTGCCCGCGTCAGGGCAGTTCCGCGCCGCGCATCCGCCCCAGGATGGTCTGTGCGCGGCTGGCGAGATAGCCCGAGTTCGGCACCTTCTCGAAATACCGCGGCCGCGGCAGCATCACGGCCAACCGCGCGGACTCATAAGCGCTGAGCTGGCTGGCGCTCTTGCGCCAGTAGTGCTGGGCCGCCGCTTCCGCGCCGAACACGCCTTCGCCCCATTCCACGCTGTTGAGGTAGATCTCGAGGATGCGCTGCTTGGACAGCATGGCCTCGAGCGCGAAGGTCAGCACGATCTCCTGGCCCTTGCGCAGCAAGGTGCGCTCGCCCGACAGCAGCAGGTTCTTGGCCAGTTGCTGGGTGATGGTGGAGCCGCCCACGACCTTCGGCGCGCGCGCCTGGGGCCGCAGTTGCGCGCGGCGCGCGGCGCGCTCCTGGGCGCGGGCATTCTTCTCCCAGGCCTTCTCGATCGCCTCCCAGTCCACGCCCTCGTGGCTGGCGAAGCCGTCGTCCTCGGACGCGATCACGGCGCGCTTGAGGTGGTCGGAGATGCGCTCGTAGGGCACCCATTGCTGGCGCCAGCGCAAGCGCCCTTTCTCGGTGGCGATGCGCCACGCTTCGGAACGCTGGAAGGTGGTGGACTGCGGATCGACCGTGGCGGCCAGCGCGATGCGCAGCACGAAGAACAGCTGCAGCGCGATGCCGGCCAGCACCAGCAGCAGCAGCCAGCGCAGCAGCCCCTTCAAGGGTCAGCCTCCCGCGGCCAGCAAGGCGCGCAGGCCGGCCAGCACCGGAGCGGTATCGGGGCGCACCCCGCGCCAGACCAGGAAGGACTCCGCCGCCTGTTCCACCAGCATGCCCAGCCCGTCACGCGGTGCCGCGCCGTGCGCGCGTGCCCAGTCGAGGAAGGGCTGGGCGGCGGGGCCGTACATCATGTCGTAGGCCAGCGCGCCCGGGCGCAGCACACGGCCCGGCACCGGGACGGGGCCGCCGCCCAGGCTGCTGGCCGTGGCGTTGACCACCACGTCGAAGGCGCCGGCGATGGCGTCCAGGCCGCAGGCCACCAGCTGCGCGCCGTTGGCCTGCGCCACGGCGGCGTGGCTGTCCACCAGCAGCTGCGCCTTGCCCTGCGTGCGGTTGGCGATCACCAGCCGCCGCGGCCGCGCATCCAGCAGCGGTCCCAGCACGCCGGCCGCGGCGCCGCCGGCGCCGACCAGCAGCAGGTCGCGCCCGGCCAGCTCGACGCCGGCGGCCCGGATGTCGCCGGCCAGCCCGGCGCCGTCGGTGTTGTCGCCGAACACGCGCTCGCCGTCGAAAACAAGCGTGTTGCAAGCGCCGGCCAGTTGCGCGCGCGCACTGAGTGCACCGGCCAGCGCGGCGGCCTCGAACTTGAAGGGGACGGTGACGTTGCAGCCGCGGCCGCCTTCGGCGCGGAACTGCCGCACGGTGGCCGGAAAGCCGTCCACCGGCGCCAGCCGCTTGCCGTAGGCCACGCGCTCGCCGGTCTGCTCGGCAAAGCGCGCATGGATCCAGGGCGAGCGGCTGTGCTCGACCGGGTTGCCGATCACGCAGTAGCGGTCGTCGCTCATGGGCTGGTCAGCCTGGTTTCCAGAGTCTCGTCGCGGTTGAACTTGAAACGCGAGACCACCACGATCTGGTCGGCCCGCTGCCGCATGGCCGTGTTGAAGCGGCCGAACGGGCCGGCCTGCTTGGCGATGGCCTGGGCCCGGCGGTCCAGCGTGGCATTGCCGGAGCTCTCGACCACTTCCGTGCCGAGCACGCTGCCGTCGTGGTTGACCGTGACGATCATGGTCAGTTCGCCGTACAGCTTGCGGCCGCCCAGCTCGGGGAAATTGGTGGTGCCGCGCTCTTCGATCTTGCGCCGCAAGCCGTCGTAATAGACCGCATACACCTCCTCGCGCGTGGACGGGCTGATGTAGCGCTTCTTGGGGCGGGCGTTCTCTTCGTTGATGCGCCGCTCGATCTCGGCCAGCAGTTGCGACAGGCGCCGGCGCTTTTCCTCGCGTGCCTGCGCCTCGGCGCTGGTGCTTGCCTGCTTCGGGTCAGCCGGCGGCAGGGCGGCCAGCATGCGCTTGACCTGGGCCAGCATCAGCATCTGCTGGTCCTGCATGGCCTCGATGCGGCGGTGCGCGTCCTCGGCGGCGTCGCCGATCTCGGTCAACGCCGAGGGCGGCAGCGGCGAGGTGGCGCGGCCCCTGGCGGCTTCGCCGCCGCCGGCCAGCGTCCTTTGCGCGATGGCCTGCGCCTTCTCCGGCTTCTCGTGGCTGGCGGCGTTGACCAGCACCACTTCCAGCGGCGTGTCCTGGAACACGCGGTTGAAGCCTTCCGGGTCCACCAGCCGCACCGTGAGCAGGGCGGCGTGGACCGCCGCCGACACGCCCAGCGCGATCTGCAGGGTGCTGAAGGACTTCAGGTTCACGGGGCCGGATTATCGGCCGCATTGTCGGGTTCGCCGCCCTCGCTGACGTCGACGGCGATCGCGATCGGGCCGGCCACCGGCTCTTCATCCTCGCCGCTGTCGTCTTCCGCCGACACCGGCGACGACGCGGCGTCCAGCCGCTCGGCCACGGTGCCGGCCACGTCCAGCGCGATGTCGTCGATGGCGCCCAGCCGCACGCGCACCCGCGTGCCGCGCGGCAGCGTCTCGGTGCCCAGCACCGGCAGCACCAGCGGCAGTTCGTCGGCGCGCACCAAGCCCTCGCGGAACACGGTGCCGACCAGCTCGTGGATCTGCTGCTGGCGCAGGTACTGCAACGTCCAGAAGCGCTCCATCGCCGCCTGGTGCGCGTTGTAGGCGCTGTAGGCGGCATCGAACGCGGAGATCACGGAGAACAGCTCGGCGTCCTTGGGCTTGAAGGGCGCGGCCAGGGCGGCGGTGCGGCCATGGCGGGCCGCCGCGATGATCTGCCACTGGTTGACCAGGTCGGTGTAGCGCCGCAGCGGCGACGTGCTCCAGGCATACGACTTCACGCCCAGCCCGGCATGAGGCAGCGCCTTGGTGCCCATGCGCACCTTGATGCCGGGGGCCAGGCTGGCCTGGCTGCGGTAGATCGCCGGCACGCCCAGTTCGGCCAGCCACTGGCCCCAGGTGCTGTTGGCCAGGATCATGGCTTCGGAGACGATCAGGTCCAGCGGCGCGCCGCGGCGGCGCGTGGTGATCTGGACGCGTTCGTTGCCGGTCGGTTCGTCCTCGCCGGCGTCCAGCAGCCGGAAGCTGTAGTCCGGCCGGGTGAAGGTCTCGGGCTTGCCGCGCACCGCCTCGCGCAGGCCTTTCAGGTGCAGCGCCAGCCGCCACAGGAAGGACAGCGGCTCGCGCAATCGCTCGATGGGCTCCGGCAGGTCCGCCGGCGCTTGCGGATCTTCCAGCCAGGCTTGCGTGATCTGGTCGTCCAGCTGGTCGTGGCGCAGGTTGGTGGTGACCGGCACGCGCTCCAGCCGGGTCTCGCTGGCCTGCACGGCCAGGCTGGTTTCGTCCAGCCGCACGTACAGCGACACCGCCGGGCAGTCGCGCCCCTGCTCCAACGTGTACGCCTGCACCACCTCGTCGGGCAGCATGGTGATCTTGTGGCCGGGCATGTACACGGTGGACAGGCGCTGGCGCGCAACCCCGTCCAGCGGCGTGCCCGGCAGCAGCGCCAGCCCGGGTGCGGCGATGTGGATGCCCAGCGTGACGGTGCCGGTGCCCAGCCCCTGCACCGACATCGCGTCGTCGATCTCGGTGGTGCTGGAGTCGTCGACCGAGAAGGCCTGCACCGGCGCGAGCGGCAGGTCTTCGGTGATGGCCGGCGCGGCCAGCGGCGCAAAGCCGGTGCCCTTGGGGAACTGCTCGAACAGGAAGCGCTTCCAGTGGAACTGGTAGGCCGAATCGATGGCGCCGGCTTTCTGCAGCAGCGCCAGCGGCGCGGTCTGGGTGGCGCGCGAGGCGTCGACCACCGCCTTGTACTCCGGCGCGTTCTTGTCCGGCTTGAACAGGATGCGGAACAGTTGCTCGCGCACCGCCGGCGGGCAACTGCCGGCGGCCAGCTCCGCGGCCCAGGCCGCGATCTGCTGCTGCACCTGCTTTTTTTTCTCGATGGCGGCCAGGGCCTGCTGCACGATCTCGGCCGGCGCCTTGCGGAAGCGCCCCTTGCCGGCGCGGCGGAAGTAGTGCGGCGCCTCCTGCAGGCGGAACAGGGCGGCGGCCTGCTGCTCCGGCGAGGCCTTGTCGCTGAAGTACTCGCGCGCCAGGTCGGCGAAGCCGAACTCCTCTTCGGGCGCGAACTCCCAGGCCAGGTCCAGCTCGATGCCCTGGGCCAGCGACTGCGCCGCGGCCACCAGGTCGGCCGGCTGCGGCTTGTCGAATTTCAGCAGGAGGTTCTGCGCCTTGACCTTGACCCGTTTGCCGCTGTCCAGCTCGATCTGCGCCGAGGATTCGGCTTCGGAAAGGACCCGGCCGGCCTGGAGCTTGCCGGCCTCGTCGAACAATGCGTACATCGCCGCGATTGTCCCATGCGGGTTTCAGCCGTCGGCGTGGTCCAGGCCCAGGAAGGCCAGCACCCGGCCGAGGCGCTGGTCGAAATCGCTGATGGCGTGGTCGCCGCCTTCGATCAGCTCGATCGGCGAACCCGGGTAGCGGCCCGTCATCTCGCGCCAGTCCAGCACCTCGTCGCCCTTGGCGACGATGGCAAACACGCGCCCGGGGTGGGGCAGGGGGCCGTGCTCCAGCGCCCGCAGTTCGTCCACGTAGCGCGGCTCGAAATAGAAACGCTGGCTCGGGTCGTGCCAGGCGGTCTGCTCGCCGATGTAGCCGGCCAGGTCGCGCGCCGCATGGACGGCGGGGTTGAGCAGCACGGCGCGGCAACCGGTTACGGCGGCGAGATGGGTGGCGTAGAAGCCGCCCAGCGAGGAGCCGATCACGCCCATGCGCTCGCGCGGCCAGGCGGCGATGCCGTCCATCACCATCTCCATCGCCGCGCGCGGCGAGGGCGGCAGCTGGGGGCACCACCAGGTCACTTCGGGGTGGTCGCGGGCGATGCGCTCGGCCATCAGCACCGCCTTGGCGGATCGGGGCGAGGAGCGGAAGCCGTGGAGATAGAGCAAATGCGTCACGGAAACCGGGTCTGCGCTCATGCCGCGATGATGCCACCGGGGATAATCGCCGCCCATGTCCGTCGTGTTCGAAAAGCCGCCGATCTGGCAGCGCGCGGCCCCGATGTTCCGGGGCTTCGACGGACCGCTCGCCTTCGCGGTGTTCCTGCTCGCCTGCGCCGGGCTGCTGACGATGTATTCGTCCGGCTTCGACCACGGCACGCGGTTCTACGACCACGGCCGCAACATGCTGATCGCCGGCACCATCATGTTCGTGGTGGCGCAGGTGCCGCCGCAGCGGCTGATGAGCCTGGCGGTGCCGCTGTACACGCTCGGCGTGGCGCTGCTGATCGCGGTGGCGATCTTCGGCATCACCAAGAAGGGCGCCCGGCGCTGGATCAATGTGGGGGTGGTGATCCAGCCCAGCGAGATCATGAAGATCGCCATGCCGCTGATGCTGGCCTGGTGGTTCCAGAAGCGCGAGGGCCAGTTGCGCCCGCTGGACTACATGATGGCCGGGCTGATCCTGGTGGCCCCGGTCGGCCTGATCATGAAGCAGCCCGACCTGGGCACCTCGCTGCTGGTGCTGGCCGCCGGGATGTCGGTGATCTTCTTCGCCGGCCTGTCCTGGAAGCTGATCGTGCCGCCGGCCGCGGTGGGGCTGGTGGCGCTGGCGCTGCTGGTGGTGTTCGGGGATTCGCTGTGCGCCGAGGGCGTGCGCTGGGTGATGCTGCACGACTACCAGCAGCAGCGCATCTGCACCCTGCTGGACCCGACCAAGGATCCGCTGGGCAAGGGCTTCCACATCATCCAGGGGATGATCGCCATCGGCTCGGGCGGGCTGCTGGGCAAGGGGTTCATGCAGGGCACCCAGACCCACCTGGAGTTCATCCCCGAGCGCACCACCGACTTCATCTTCGCCGCCTTCTCCGAGGAATTCGGCCTGCTCGGCAACCTGTGCCTGATCGCCGGCTTCATCTTCCTGATCCTGCGCGGGCTGGCGATCGCGCTGGAGGCGTCGACCCTGTTCTCGCGCCTGCTGGCCGGGGCGATCACCATGATCTTCTTCACCTATGCCTTCGTGAACATGGGCATGGTCAGCGGCATCCTGCCGGTGGTGGGCGTGCCGCTGCCCTTCATCAGCTACGGCGGTACCGCCATGGTGACGCTGGGGCTGGCGCTGGGCATCCTGATGGCGATCGCCAAGGCCAAGCGGCTGGTGCAGACGTGAAGGCAAGGCGGCCGGGTTTGGCCGCCATCTTCCGGTCCGCGTGGCCTGGGTCCGCGTGACGCGGCGCCGGCAAGCTGATCGGGAGCAGCGGGCTCGACACACGGGGGCTCTCGAGGCCTCCTAGAATGCCCCGATGATTTCCCGCGAACCGACACTGGAGCGGCTGGCGACGGCCCAGCGCCTGCTCCTGGAGCCTTTTGGCCTGGACGAATCCCACCTGTCGCGCGCCCTGGCCGAAATCAAGGCGCACCGGGTGGACGACGCCGATCTCTACTTCCAGTACACGCGCAGCGAGGGCTGGAGCCTGGAGGAGGGCATCGTCAAGACCGGCAGCTTCAGCATCGACCAGGGCGTGGGCGTGCGCGCCGTCAGCGGCGAAAAGACCGCCTTCGCCTATTCCGACGACATCTCCGAGGCCTCGCTGCTGGATGCGGCGCGCACCGTGCGCTCGATCTCGTCGTCGGCGCGCTCCGGCCGGGCCAGGGTGAGCGCCAAGAAGGTGGCTGGCAGCCGCTCGCTGTACCCCGCGGTGGACCCGATCTCCACGCTGGACAGCACGGCCAAGGTGCGCCTGCTGGAGCGGGTGGAGCAGCTCGCCCGCGCCAAGGACCCGCGCATCGTCCAGGTGATGGCCGGGCTGGCCAGCGAATGGGACGTGGTGATGGTCGCGCGCGCCGACGGCACGCTGGCGGCCGACGTGCGGCCGCTGGTGCGGCTGTCGGTCACCGTCATCGCCGAGCAGGAGGGCCGCCGCGAGGTCGGCTCCGGCGGCGGTGGCGGCCGCTTCGGGCTGGCCTACTTCGACGAGGACCGCATCCGCGAGTACGTCGACGACGCCGCCAAGGCCGCGCTGACCAACCTGGAGTCGCGGCCCGCACCGGCCGGCGAGATGACCGTGGTACTGGGCCCCGGCTGGCCCGGCGTGCTGCTGCACGAGGCCGTCGGCCACGGCCTCGAGGGCGACTTCAACCGCAAGGGCTCCAGCGCGTTTTCCGGGCGCATCGGCCAGCGTGTGGCGGCCAAGGGCGTCACGGTGCTGGACGACGGCACCATCGCCGACCGCCGCGGCTCGCTCAACGTCGACGACGAGGGCAACCCGACCCAGCGCAACGTGCTGATCGAAGACGGCATCCTGCGCGCCTACATCCAGGACTCGCTCAATGCGCGCCTGATGGGCGTGGCGGCGACCGGCAATGGCCGGCGCGAGAGCTACGCCCACATCCCGATGCCGCGCATGACCAACACCTACATGCTGGGCGGCGACAAGCCGGCCGAGGAAATCGTCGCCAGCATCAAGAAGGGCCTGTACGCCACCAACTTCGGCGGCGGGCAGGTGGACATCACCTCCGGCAAGTTCGTGTTCTCGGCCAGCGAGGCGTTCTGGGTCGAGAACGGCAAGATCCTGTACCCCGTCAAGGGCGCCACCATCGTCGGCAACGGGCCGGACGCGCTGACCCGGGTCACGCTGATCGGCAACGACATGCGGCTCGACAGCGGGGTCGGCACCTGCGGCAAGGAAGGCCAGAGCGTGCCGGTGGGAGTCGGCCAGCCGACCATGCGCATCGATGGCCTCACGGTCGGCGGCACGGCTTGAGGCATCGGGGGCTCATGTGCTAAATTGGCAACCCATGCGCAAGCACAGCGTGTTCTTCTTTGGCTACTTTTGGTTCTCTGGCGCCCCCGGCGGTCGAGAGTCCTGAGCGTACCTGCAAGAAACGCAAGAACCCCCGAACAAACCGCCGGTCCCCCGGCGGTTTTTTTGTGCCTTTTCCAGACCGCGAAGGAGCCTCCCGATGAACGCAGCCCGATCCGCCCATGCCAGCGATGCGTGGCCGGTGCACCCCGTCGACAAGACCAGTGCCACCGACGACCAGCGCATCAAGGACATCACCGTGCTGCCCCCTCCCGAGCACCTGATCCGCTTCTTCCCGATCCGCGGGACCGAAGTGGAAAGGCTGATCAGCCAGACCCGCCGCCGCATCCACGACATCATGGCCGGCACCGACGACCGCCTGCTGGTGGTGATCGGCCCTTGTTCCATCCACAACCCGGACGCGGCGCTCGACTACGCGCGCCGCCTGAAGGAGGTGCGCCAGCAGCACGCCGGCACGCTGGAGATCGTGATGCGGGTGTACTTCGAGAAGCCCCGCACCACGGTGGGCTGGAAGGGGTTGATCAACGACCCCTACCTGGACGAGAGCTACCGCATCGACGAGGGGCTGCGCATCGCGCGCCAGCTGCTCATCGAGATCAACCGGCTGGGCGTGCCGGCCGGCAGCGAGTTCCTGGACGTGATCTCGCCGCAGTACATCGGCGACCTGATCTCCTGGGGCGCGATCGGCGCGCGCACCACCGAAAGCCAGGTGCACCGCGAGCTGGCCTCGGGCCTGTCGGCGCCGATCGGCTTCAAGAACGGCACCGACGGCAACATCCGCATCGCCACCGACGCCATCATGGCCGCCGGCCGCGGCCACCACTTCCTGTCGGTGCACAAGAACGGCCAGGTCGCCATCGTGCGCACCAACGGCAACAAGGACTGCCACGTCATCCTGCGCGGCGGCAAGGCGCCCAACTACGACGCCGACAGCGTGGCGGCGGCCTGCCGCGAACTGGAGGCCGCCAAGCTCCCGCCGCGGCTGATGGTCGACTGCAGCCATGCCAACAGCAGCAAGCAGCACGAAAAGCAACTCGACGTGGCCCGGGAGATCGGCCGCCAGATCGCCGGCGGCTCGCGCAGCGTGTTCGGGGTGATGGTGGAAAGCCACCTCAAGGCCGGCGCCCAGAAGTTCAGCCCCGGCAAGGACCGGGCGTCCGAGCTGGAGTACGGCAAGAGCATCACCGACGCCTGCCTGGGCTGGGACGATTCGGCCCGGCTGCTGGAGCTGCTCTCGCAGGCGGTGGCCGACCGCCGCAAGCAAGGTCAGTGACCCCGCCAGCGCCGGCCTTTTATTTACATCAAGTAACGATCGAACTACATTTGCTGCCGCCGCCGCGGATCGATCCGCGGCTGGCGTCCCATGTCGCTCGAGCTGCCCATTCTCCGGATCGGACTGGCGGGTTTCTCCTTGCAGCAGCAGGAGGAGCTGGCGCGGCTGCTGGAGCGCGCCTCGCCCGGTGGCATAGCCTGGGAATTCTCCCGGCTGGGCGAGGCCGACGCCCTCTGGATCCATGGCGGGCGAACCCAGATCTTGGCCGAGGGCACCGTGCGCGTCGGCTCGGCCGTGCCGGGCGGCCGCTCGGTGCACATCCACCTGCCGGACGTGGACCGCCCGGTGGCCTTCGCTTTGCCGGTGCCGCGCAACCTGGATGCGCCGTTGAGTTTCGATCCGCAGCAGCCGGCCACGGTGCGGGCGCTGCTGGGCCGGCTGGAGAACGGCCTGCGCCCGACCATTGCCCAGTTCTGCCTGGCCTCGCAGGTGCTGGAGCAGGAAAGCGCGCTGGGCTCCGGTGTCTATCACGTCAACGCCGCCAGCGGCCTGCTGGTGGCGGTGGTCGATTTGCGCGGCGACGTCGGCGTGCTGCCCTCGGCCACCCCGCTCGAGCTGGAGAACGCGATGTGGACGCCACATCTGCGCGCCGACGCCATGCCCGCGCATTTCTCCCGGGCCAGCCTGTCGCAACTGATGTGGCAATACGCCTTGCGCACGCGCCGTGACGTGCTGCCGCGCCGCTACCGGTCGGACCTGCTGTACTTCCGGCGGCCGCCGCGCCTGTCGCAGCGCACGCTCAGCGACGCGCACCTGCTGCTGCTGCGCGAGCTGGCATGCGCGCCGGGCCGATTCGCCGAACTGCAGCAGCGCACGGGCCTGGGTGAAGCCCGGCTGGCCCAGGACCTGGCGGCGCTGTACCTGGTCGGGGCGATCACCTCCAATCCGAAGCGGGCTTCGCCGGCGGCGCCGCGCCGCCCCGAGGCTGCCGATTCGATGCACAGCGGCCGCAGCATCGCGCCGTCGGGGCTGGGGCAGGAATCCGACCCGCAACCCCTGCGGCCGATGACCGACCTGACGGCGCCGGCGCCACTCCCGCTCGAGTGAGGCAGCGCCCGCCGGCGCATGCAGCGCGCGGAACCCGCTAGCGCGCGAGAGCGGCCAGCAGCCGCTCGTGGATACCGCCGAACCCGCCGTTGCTCATGCACAGCAGCTGGTCGCCCGGTCGGGCGGCGGCGACGGCCAGCGCAACCACCTCGTCCACCGTGTCGCCGACCCGGGCGCGCTCGCCCATGGGCGCCAGCGCCTCGCGCGGGTCCCAGCCGAGCCCGCCGCCATGACAGATCGCCAGGTCGGCCTGCTCCAGCGCCCAGGGCAGTTGCGCCTTCATGGTGCCGAGCTTCATGGTGTTGCTGCGTGGCTCGAACACGGCCAGGATCCGGCCCCCGTTGGGCCCCAGCTGGCGCCGCAGGCCATCCACCGTGGTGCGGATGGCGGTCGGGTGGTGCGCAAAATCGTCATAGACCCGGACGCCACCGGCCTCGCCGCGCAGCTCCATGCGCCGGCGCACGTTCTGGAAGGAAGCGAGCGCTCGCGCCGCCGTAGCCGGATCGACCCCGACATGCTCGGCCGCGGCAATGGCCGCCAGCGCATTGAGCTGGTTGTGCACGCCGCCCAGCTCCCAGTCCACCCGGCCTACTTGCTCGCCCCGGCGCAGCACGTCGAAGGCACCTGGGTCGCCGATGGCGGTGAAGTCATCGACTGCGGCGCCGAAGCTGCGCACCTCGCTCCAGCAGCCCTGGTGCAGCACGCGCTGCAGGCTTTCCTCCAACCCGTTGACCACCACCCGTCCGCTGCCCGGCACGGTTCGCACCAGGTGGTGGAACTGGCGCTCGATGGCGGCCAGGTCGTCGAAGATGTCGGCGTGGTCGAACTCGAGGTTGTTCAGCACCGCCGTGCGCGGCCGGTAGTGGACGAACTTGCTGCGCTTGTCGAAGAAGGCGGTGTCGTACTCGTCGGCCTCGATCACGAAGCAGGAGCCGGTGCCCGTCCGGGCCGAGACCCCGAAGTTCATCGGCACGCCGCCGACCAGGAAGCCCGGCGCCCGTCCGGCCTGCTCGAGGATCCAGGCCAGCATCGAGGTGGTGGTGGTCTTGCCATGGGTGCCGGCCACGGCCATGACGTGGCGGCCGTGCAGCACATGCTCGGCCAGCCACTGCGGTCCGCTGGTGTAGCGCGCACCCTGCTCCAGGATGGCTTCCATCAGCGGGTAGCGCGGCGCGCCATCGGCGTCGCGCGCCCGCGAAACCACGTTGCCGATCACCCAGACGTCCGGCGCCAGCGAGAGCTGGTCGGCGCCGAAGCCTTCGATCAGGTCGATGCCGAGCGCGCGCAACTGGTCGCTCATCGGCGGATAGACGCCGGCGTCGCAGCCGGTCACCTTGTGGCCTGCTTCGCGGGCCAGGGCCGCGACGCCGCCCATGAAGGTGCCGCAGATGCCCAGGATATGGATGTGCATTACGGAATTATCGGATGGCCCTGCGGACCGGCCACGTTCGCCGGCTCCCGACGGTGCCGGCTTGCGGTGCCGGGCACAATGCCGGCGTGATGGACAGTGTGCAATCGGAGATTGCGGCGGCCGCGGCCCGCATGGTGGTCGAGGAAGGACTGGAATACGGGCCGGCCAAGCGCCGGGCGGTGCGCCAGCTCGGGTTGCCCGCGCGTGCGGCCTTGCCCGACAACGATGCGGTGGAGGATTCCGTGCGCGAGTACATCGCGCTGTTCTGCGCCGACACCCAGCCGCAGGAGCTGGCCGCGCTGCGCCGCCATGCCCTGACCTGGATGGAACGGCTGGCGGATTTCCGGCCGTACCTGGCCGGCGCGGTGTGGAACGGAACCGCCACCCGGCTGTCAGACATCTACCTGCAACTGTTCTGCGACGACCCGAAATCGGCCGAGCTGGCCCTGATCGACCACGACGTGAATTACGAAGCCCGCACCGTGACCGGCTTCCAGGGCGGACCGGTGGAGGCGCTGAGCCTCTCCAGCGTCTGTCCGGGCCTGGGCGAGGCGGTCGGCGTGCACCTGCTGGTGCATGACCACGACGACATGCGCGGCGCGCTGAAGCCGGACGCCCGCGGCCGCGTGCCGCGCGGCGACGCGCAGGCGGTGCGGGCGCTGCTGGAGATGGAATGAACGAAGCTGTTGTCCCGCGACCGGCCGGTCGCCGGCGCATGTTGCTGACTGCCGGCGTCGGCGCCGCTGCGGCGCTGGCCGGCGGCGGCCTGGCCTGGTGGCGGCTGCGCCCGGGCGCCGTCGCTGAAGGGGCGCCCGCGGATTTCTGGGCGTCCACGTTCGAGACGCCGGACGGCGCATCGCTGGCCATGTCGCAGTTCCGCGGCCGCCACCTGCTGCTGAATTTCTGGGCCACCTGGTGTCCCCCGTGCATCGACGAGTTGCCCCTGCTGGACGCCTTCCAGCAGGAGCAGGCCGGGCGCTGGAACGTGGTCGGGCTGGCGATCGACCAGCCGAGCGCGGTGCGGCAATTCCTGGGCAAGATGCCGGTGCGCTTCCCGGTCGGCATGGCCGGGCTGGGCGGCACCGAGCTCGGCAAGTCGCTGGGCAACCAGGGCGGGGGGCTGCCGTTCACGGTCGTGTTCGATCCGGAGGGCGGCATTCGCCAGCGTAGAATGGGCAAGCTCTACCGCAGGGACCTCGACCAATGGGTGTCCGCCAGCGGCTGATCGCGTCCCGCCAGCCCGGAAAGCGCCTCAATGGATTGAAAAATCCGAAAATTTAGGCGAAGAAAAGTAAAAATCGAAGGTTTTGCGGTAAATTCGCCAACTTTCCACGAAGAACCGGCGAAGCCCATGGACCTGCGAAAACTGAAGACGCTGATCGACCTCGTGTCCGAATCCAACGTCTCGGAACTGGAGATCACCGAAGCGGAGGGCAAGGTCCGTATCGTCAAGGGGGCGCCGCCCGCGGCGCAGGTGTACGCACCGCCACCTGCCGTGACGGTGTCGGCTCCGGCCGCCGCGCAGGCGGCCCCGGCCCCGCTGGCCGCCGCGCCGGCGCCGCAGGTGCCGGCCGGCCATGCCGTCAAGTCGCCGATGGTGGGTACCTTCTACCGCTCGTCCAGCCCGGGCGCCAAGCCCTTCGTGGAGGTCGGCAGCCAGGTCAAGGAAGGCGACACGGTCTGCATCATCGAGGCCATGAAGATCCTCAACGAGATCGAGGCGGACAAGTCCGGGACCGTCACCCAGATCCTGTGCGAGAACGGCCAGGCCGTGGAATACGGGCAGCCGCTGTTCGTGATCGAGTGACCCGGTAACGACCGATGTTCAAGAAGATCCTGGTCGCCAACAGGGGCGAGATTGCGTTGCGGGTGCAGCGGGCCTGCCGCGAACTCGGCATTAAGGCGGTGATGGTCTATTCGGAAGCCGACCGCGAGGCCAAGTACGTCAAGCTGGCCGAGGAGGCGGTCTGCATCGGCCCCGCACCGTCGCCGCAGAGCTACCTCAACATGCCGGCCATCATCTCGGCGGCCGAAGTCACCGACGCCGAGGCCATCCACCCCGGCTACGGCTTCCTGGCGGAGAACGCCGATTTCGCCGAGCGGGTGGAAAAGAGCGGCTTCCAGTTCATCGGCCCGACGCCCGAGTCGATCCGGCTGATGGGCGACAAGGTCTCGGCCAAGCAGGCCATGATCAAGGCGGGCGTGCCCTGCGTGCCCGGCTCCGAGGGCGAGTTGCCGGACGACCCGGCCCAGATCCGCCGCATCGCGCGCGCCATCGGCTACCCGGTGATCATCAAGGCCGCTGGCGGCGGCGGCGGGCGCGGCATGCGGGTGGTGCACACCGAGGCCGCGCTGGTCAACGCGGTGCAGATGACCAAGGCCGAGGCCGCGGCCGCCTTCGGCAATCCGGCGGTCTACATGGAGAAGTTCCTGCAGGACCCCCGGCACATCGAGATCCAGGTGCTGGCCGACAAGCACCGCAACGCCGTGTACCTGGGCGAGCGCGACTGCTCCATGCAGCGGCGCCACCAGAAGATCATCGAGGAGGCGCCGGCGCCGGGCATTCCGCGCAAGCTGATCGACAAGATCGGCGAGCGCTGCGCCGCGGCCTGCAAGAAGATCGGCTACCGCGGCGCCGGCACCTTCGAGTTCCTGTACGAGAACGGCGAGTTCTACTTCATCGAGATGAACACCCGGGTGCAGGTGGAGCATCCGGTAACCGAACTGGTCACGGGCATCGACATCGTCAAGTCGCAGATCATGGTGGCGGCCGGCGAGAAGCTGCCGTTCGTCCAGCGCGACATCCAGTTGCGCGGCCACGCCATCGAGTGCCGCATCAACGCCGAGGATCCCTACAAGTTCACGCCCTCGCCCGGCCGCATCACGCTGTGGCACGCGCCCGGCGGCCCCGGCGTGCGGGTGGACTCGCACGTGTACAACAACTACTTCGTGCCGCCCAACTACGACTCGATGATCGGCAAGGTCATCGTGCACGGCGATACGCGCGAGCAGGCGCTGGCACGCATGCGCACCGCCCTGCTCGAGACGGTGGTCGAGGGCATCCACACCAACATTCCGCTGCACCGCGAGCTGCTGGTGGACGCCAAGTTCATGACCGGCGGCACCAACATCCATTACCTGGAGCAGTGGCTGTCGCATCACAAGAGGTAGGAATGGCCCCTTCCCGAAGCCGCCTTCGGCCGCCTCCCCACAAGGGGGGCGCCGCCAGCGGCCCGGCGGAGCCGGTGCCGCCGCGGCCGCTCGAATGCGAGGATTCGTTTGCCGTTCCCAAGTGGGTGCCTGGTCGGGCCTTTGGCGATGTTTGAACTGCGCCTGCTCTGCGGCGAAGGCCAGGTCGAGGCGGTCTGCGAGGCGCTGGAGGCGCTTGACGCGCTGAGCGTTTCGGTCGAGGACGCGGACGCCCAGACCGACGCCGAACAGGCCTTGTTCGGCGAACCGGGTTTGCCGCCGCCGCGCGAGGGCTGGCAGCGCTCGCGCGTGCTGGCGCTTTTCTCCGAGCAAGCCGCCGCCGAGGAAGCCGCGCGCCTGCTGCAGGCGCAGGACTTCTTCTCCGGTGGCCAGGTGCTCGGCATCGGGGAGGTCGCCGAGCAGGACTGGGTGCGCCTGACCCAATCCCAGTTCGCTCCGGTGGAGATCACGTCCGAATTCTGGATTGTGCCGACCTGGCACCAGCCCCCGGCCCAGGCCACGCGCGTGATCCGGCTCGATCCGGGGCTGGCGTTCGGCACCGGCACCCACCCGACCACGCGCATGTGCCTGCGCTGGATCGCGCACCGGTCCCTGCAGGGCTGCCGCGTGCTGGATTACGGCTGCGGCTCCGGCATCCTGGCCATCGGCGCGGCCCTGTATGGCGCGCCGGAAGTCGACGCCGTGGACATCGACCCGGCGGCCGTGCAGGCCACGCTGGACAACGCCAGCGCCAACGGTGTCGAGCTGCGCGCCGGGCTCCCGGACGCCGCCCAGGGCGGCTACGAGGTGGTGCTCGCCAACATCCTGGCTTCGCCGTTGAAGGTGCTGGCGCCGCTGCTGTGCGGGCACCTGGCCGCGGGCGGCCATCTGGTGCTGGCCGGCATCCTGGAGCGACAGGCGGCCGAACTGGCCGAGGCCTTTGCACCCTGGCTGCGGCTGGAAGTCGCCGACCGCGAGGATGGCTGGATCCTGATGACCGGACAGCGCTGAGCGGCTTCTACAATGCCCGGCTCATGAGCATGATCACCGGCTGCCCAGCCTGCGGGACGATGTTCAGGGTCGTGCCCGACCAGCTGAAGATCTCCGAAGGCTGGGTGCGCTGCGGCCGCTGCGGCGAAGTGTTCGATGCCACCGAGAGCCTGCAAGCGGAGGACCGCCGGGCGGCGCCGGCGCCCGAACCAGCTGCCGAGCCGGCGCCGGAGCCGGCCGCTGCGCCAGTGGCCGAAGAGGTGCCGGACATCGGCCCCGTCTCGGTGGCGACGCTGCTGGCGGCGCCAGTGTCTGAATCTCCCCTCCACGAACCCGACGACCCGGCACCACGGCCTCACGCTACGGAGGTCGACTTCGAGCCGGGGCCGGACGCCGAACCGGCGATCGATTCGCCCGGGCTGTCCGACGCACCCGCTGACATGGCCATGGCGGCGGAACTGCCCGGCAGCCCCTCGGCCCAAGCCTGGGACTCGCAGCCGGCCGCCATCGCCTCCGGCTTCGACGAGTGGCAGGCGATGCGCGAGCAGGCCGAGGACGACCGTTCTTTCGAGGCGCAGGACTCCACGCGCGGCGACAGCGGACTGGAGGAGGTGTCCTTCGTGCGGCAGGCGCAGCGCCGCGCCTTCTGGCGCCGGCCGCTGGTGCGCCTTGCGCTGCTGCTGGCCGTGCTGGCGCTGGCTGGCATGCTGGCCCTGCAGTTCGCCGTGCGCGAGCGCGACCGCCTCGCGCTGGCCCAGCCCCAGCTTCGTCCCTTGCTGGAGCGGGTCTGCGGCCAGCTGGGTTGCTCGATTGGCGCGCCGCGCCGGATCGAAGCCATCGTGATCGACAACAGCGGCTTCACGCGCCTGCGCCCCGATGTCTACCGCCTGAGCTTCACGCTGAAAAACCAGTCGGCGCTGCCGGTGGCGGTGCCGGCCCTTCAGCTCACGCTGACCGACGGCGGCGAGCAGGCGGTGGTGCAGCGCGTGCTGCTGCCGCGCGAGCTGGGCGCCGCGCCCGCCACGATCGGCGCTGCAGCCGAGTGGTCGGCCAGCGTGGCGCTGGGCGTGGACGCCGGCAACGGCGATGCCGCCCGCATTGCGGGCTATCGCCTGCTCGCCTTCTATCCCTGACCTTCACTTCCACTAGAGCAAGACCATGGCAGCCGTCATCTGCGGATCCCTCGCGTTCGACACCATCATGAATTTCGAGGGCCGCTTCGCGCAGCAGATCCTGCCGGACCAGCTCCACATCCTGAACGTGTCCTTCCTGGTGCCGGCGCTGCGGCGCGACTTCGGCGGCTGCGCCGGCAACATCGCCTACGCGCTCAAGCGCCTGGGCGGCCAGCCGCTGCCGATGGCGACGCTGGGCACCGACGGCGCCAGCTACGTGGAGCGGCTGCAGTCGCTGGGCATCAGCACCGAGTTCGTGCGCCAGCTGCCCGACACCTATACGGCACAGGCGATGATCATGACCGACCTGGACAACAACCAGATCACCGCCTTCCACCCGGGCGCCATGATGCAGGCCCACGTCACGCGGATCGAGGCGCGGCCCGACATCAAGCTGGGCATCATCTCGCCCGATGGCCGCGACGCCATGCTGCAGCATGCGCAGCAATTCCATGCCGCCGGCATTCCTTTCGTGTTCGACCCGGGACAGGGCCTGCCGATGTTCGATGGCCGCGAACTTGCCGCCTTCATCGAGCAGGCCACCTGGGTGACGGTCAACGACTACGAGGGCAAGATGCTGTGCGAGCGCACCGGCTGGTCGCCCGCCGAGATCTCGCGCCGGGTCCAGGGGCTGGTGGTCACGCTGGGCGCCGAAGGTTGCGAGATCTGGATCGGCGGCGACAAGTCGCTGGTGCCGGGCGTTCAGGCCGAGTCGGTGGTGGACCCCACGGGCTGCGGCGATGCCTGGCGTGGGGCGCTGCTGTACGGCCTGGAACAGGGCTGGCCGCTGGCGCGCTGCGCCGAACTGGGCAACCGGGTCGGCGCCGCCAAGGTCGCCAGCCGCGGGCCGCAGAACTGGACCTGGGCGAACTGAAACTGATCAGGCTCCGGGGCTGTGCCGGTCCGACCTGCCGGCCACCGCAAATGAAAAGGCCCGCCTGGCAAGGCGGGCCTTCTTGCATGGGTCCGATCAGGCCCGCGTGCGGCGGCGGTCCAGCCAGGCGAGCAACTCGCCCACGATGCCCTTGCGGAAGGCCAGCACGCACAGCACGAAGATCACGCCGATGATGACGGTGACCCATTCGCCCACCTTGTCGGCCAGCATGTTCTGCAGCGAAATGACGATGCCGGCCCCGAGCACCGGGCCCAGGAAGGTCCCGACGCCGCCCAGCAGGCTCATCAGGATCACTTCGCCGGACATCGTCCAGTGCACGTCGGTCAGGGTGGCGAACTTCATCACCAGGGTCTTGAGCGAGCCGGCCAGTCCGGCGAGCGAGGCCGACAGCACGAAGGCCAGCAGCTTGTAGCGATCGACGTTGTAGCCCAGCGAGACGGCCCGGGCCTCGTTCTCGCGGATCATCTTGAGCACCTGGCCGAACGGCGAGGTGACGATGCGCAGGATGCCGACGAAGCACGCCACGAAGATGGCCAGCACCACGTAGTACATGACGCGGTCGTCCACCAGGGACAGCACGCCGAACAGCTTGCCGCGCATCACGCCCTGCAGCCCGTCCTCGCCACCGGTGAACGGCGCCTGCAGGCACAGGAAAAAGACCATCTGCGACAGCGCCAGCGTGATCATCGCGAAGTAGATGCCCTGGCGGCGGATGGCGACGAAGCCGAACACCAGGCCCAGCAGGGCCGCCACCACCAATCCGGCCAGCAGGCCCAGCTCGGGTGTCCAGTTGTGCGCCTTCACCAGCCAGCCGGTGACGTAGGCGGAGAAGCCGAAGAAGGCGGCGTGGCCGAAAGAGAGCAGGCCGGTGAAGCCCAGCAGCAGGTTGAACGCACAGGCGAACAGGGCGAAGCACAGCAGCTTCATCATGAACACCGGGTACAGGCCGATCGCCGGCGCGACCAGCGCCAGCCCCAGCAAGGCCAGGTAGGTGATCAGCACGGCGCGCGGCAGGCCGGCGCGCGGTTCGGTGGCGGCCGGCTGCGGGTGCAGCGCGGCCTGGCCGGCGGCGGGCGAGGTGGGCAGGGACATCTCAGGTTTCCTTGCCGAACAGACCGGCCGGGCGCAACACGAGCACGATGGCCATGATGACGAAGACGACGATATTGGAGGCTTCAGGATAGAACACCCGGGTGAAGCCTTCCACCACGCCGAGACCCAGGCCAGTGACCACCGAGCCCAGGATGGAGCCCATGCCTCCGATCACGACGACCGCAAACACCACGATGATCAGGTTGGACCCCATCAGCGGCGTGACCTGGATCACCGGCGCGGCGAGCACGCCGGCCAGCCCCGCGAGGGCCGCGCCGGCCGCGAACGTCAGGGTCACCATCACCGGCACGTTGACGCCGAACGCCTGCACCAGCTTGGCGTTCTCGGTGCCGGCGCGCAGGTAGGCACCCAGCCGGGTGCGCTCGATGATGAACCAGGTGGCCAGGCACACGGCGATCGAGGCGACGACCACCCAGGCCCGGTAGTTCGGCAGGATCATGAAGCCGAGATTGGTGGCGCCGGACAGCAGTTCCGGCACGCTGTAGGACTGTCCGGAGACGCCGTACTGCTTGCGGAAGATGCCTTCCAGAATGAGCGAGACGCCGAAGGTCAGCAGCAGGCCGTAGAGAGGATCCAGCCCGTACAGCCGCTTGAGCAGCCCGCGCTCGATGATGACGCCCAGCACGCCGACGATCAGCGGTGCGAGCACCAGCGCGAACCAGTAGTTGATGCCCCAGGAGTCCATCATGATCCAGGCGGCGAAGGCCCCGACCATGTAGAGCGCACCGTGGGCGAAGTTCACGATGTCCAGCAAGCCGAAGATGACCGCCAGGCCCAGGCTGAGCATGGCGTAGAAGGCGCCGTTGACCAGGCCAAGCATCAGCTGGCCGAGGAACGCCTGGTGGGGGATTCCGAAGATTTCCAAGGGGGGACCTGGGCTGGGGACTGGGCTTTCGGCCAACGGCCGGGGAGCCAATGGCCAATGAGGGACGGGAATCGAGCTTAGGGGCCGGGGGCGGGGTACCCGGACTGGATTTTCCCTAGTCCGGGCGCCCAGCCCCCAGCGTTTTCCCTCGATTCAGCTTACTTCTTCAGCAGCGAGCACTTGGACTCGGCCGGCGTGGTGAAGGCCTGGTCGCCCGGCACCTTGGCCACCAGCTTGTAGTAGTCCCACGGCGTGGTGGACTCCTTCGGGCCCTTGACCTGGTACAGGTACATGTCGTGGATCATGCGACCGTCGCCGCGCACCGTGCCGTTCTTGTGATAGAAGTCGTTGTACTTCATCGAGCGCAGTTCGGCGTTCACCTTGTCGCCGTCGGTCGTTCCGACCTTCTGCACCGCCTTCAGGTAGTTCATGGCCGCCGAGTAGTCGGCCGCCTGCAGCGACGAGGGCATGCGCTTGTACTTGTCGAAGAAGCGCTTGGCGAACTTGCGCGAATCGTCGTCCTGGTTCCAGTACCAGCTGTCGGCGACCTGCAGGCCCTCGGCGTTGGCCAGGCCGATCGAGTGCACGTCGTTGATGAACACCAGCAGGCCGGCGACCTTCATGCTCTTGGTGATGCCGAATTCCTTGGCCGCCTTCATCGCATTGATGAAGTCGCCGCCGGCATTGGCCATGGCCAGGATGTCGGCCTTGGAGCTCTGGGCCTGCAGCAGGAAGGACGAGAAGTCCGAGGCGTTCAGCGGGTGGCGAACCGAGCCGACGACGGTGCCGCCGTTGGCCTTCACCACGGTGGAGGAGTCGGCTTCGAGCGAATGCCCGAAGGCGTAGTCAGCGGTCAGGAAGAACCACTTCTTGGCGCCGGCCTTGACCAGCGCGCTGCCGCCCACCTTGGCCAGGGCCACGGTGTCGTAGGCATAGTGGATGGTGTAGGGCGAGCAGTCCTCGTTGGTCAGGCGAGCCGAGCCGGCGCCGATCGAGATGAACGGGCGCTTCTTCTCCTTGGCGATGCCGGACATGGCCAGGTTGGTGCCGGAGCTGGTGCCGCCGATCAGCATGGCCAGGTTCTGGCTGTCGATCCACTCGCGCGCCTTGGAGGCGGCGACGTCGGCCTTGTTCTGGTGGTCGGCCGACAGCACCTCGACCGGGCGGTTGAGCACCTTGCCGCCGAAGTCCTGCACCGCCCACTTGATCATCTCGGCGCCCGCGGGGCCGTCGATGTCGGCGTAGAGGCTCGACATGTCGGTGATGAAGCCGATGCGCACCGGGCCGGACTGGTCCTGAGCCATGGCGCCGGCAGAGCCGAGGCAAACGGCCAGCGCGGCCACGAGGGTCTTCAGTTTCATTGCAAGCTCTCCTGTTGAAGAATGGATCAGACGCCCAGGTATTCCTGCAGCATGGCCGTGTTGGCCTGCAGCTCGTGCTGCGCGAACTCGCGCACGATCTTCCCGTGCTCCATGACGTAGAAGCGGTCGGCCAGCGGGGCGGCGAAGCGGAAGTTCTGCTCGACCAGCATGATGGTGTAGCCCTTGGCCTTGAGCGTGCGGATGGTCTCGGCCAGCTTCTGCACGATCACGGGGGCCAGCCCTTCCGAGATTTCGTCGAGCAGCAGCAGGCGCGCGCCGGTGCGCAGGATGCGCGCCACGGCCAGCATCTGCTGCTCGCCCCCGGACAGGCGGGTGCCCGGGCTGGAAGCGCGTTCCTTCAGGTTGGGGAACATGTCGTAGATCTCGGCCACGCCCATGCCGCCCGCGCTCACCTCGGGGGGCAGCAGCAGGTTTTCTTCCGCCGACAGGCTGGCGAAGATGCCGCGCTCTTCGGGGCAGTAGCCGACGCCCAGGCGGGCGACCTTGTGCGACGGCAGGCCGATCGCCTCACTGCCGCGGATGCGGATGGAGCCGGTTCGCTTGCCGGTCAGGCCGACGATGGCCCGCAGTGTGGTGGTGCGCCCGGCGCCATTGCGGCCGAGCAGCGAGACCACTTCGCCCTCGTTGACCGTCAGGTTCACCCCGTGCAGGACGTGCGACTCGCCGTACCAGGCGTTCAGGTTCTCGATGCGGAGCAGTTCCTGCGACATCTCAATGTGCCCCTTGCAGTTCGGCCTGCTCGGAGCCCATGTAGGCCTCGATCACCTGCGGGTTGCGGGAGACCTCCTCGTAGGGGCCGTCGGCGATCACCGCGCCGCGCTGCAGCACCGTGATGCGATCGGCGATGGACGACACCACGTTCATGTTGTGCTCGACCATGAGGATGGTGCGGCCGGCCGACACCTTCTTGATCAGTTGCGTCACGCGGCTCACGTCCTCGTGGCCCATGCCCTGGGTGGGCTCGTCCAGCAGCATCAGGTCGGGCTCCAGCGCCATGGTGGTGGCCAGCTCGAGCGCCCGCTTGCGGCCGTAGGGCAGGTTGACGGTGAGCTCGCTGGCGAAGTCCTGCAAATCCACTTCGGCCAGCAGCTGTCTGGCCCGATCGTGCAGGTGGTACAGCGATCTCTCGGGCTTCCAGAAATGGAACGAGGTGCCCAGGTTGCGCTGCAGGGCGGCCCGCACGTTCTCCAGCACGGTCATGTGCGGGAACACCGCCGAAATCTGGAACGAGCGCACGATGCCGCGGCGCGCGGTCTGGGCCGGCTTCTCGTTCGTGATGTCCTGGCCCTGGTAGGAGATCGTGCCGCGCGTGGGCGGCAGGAACTTGGTCAGCAGGTTGAAAAACGTGGTCTTGCCCGCGCCATTGGGGCCGATCAGGGCATGGATGTCGCCCCGCCGGACCTGCAGATCGACGTTGTCAACGGCCACGAAGCCCTTGAACTCCTTGGTCAGTCCCCTGGTCTCGAGAATGATCTCACCCGGCAAAACAAGCTCCTCCAGCGCCAGCCGGTTCCGCCGGTGACGAGACGCGAATGCTAGGGAGCCGGTCTCCCCCGGGATAGCGGGGAAAACCTTAAGTAGTTTTGCGTGAGGATGAGTTCGCTGGCACGGCCGGTGAGGGTGAGCGCCTGCCGGGCTGCCCCGGCCGCGCGCCCGGTCACATGTTGCGGCGGTACTGGCCCCCGACCTCGAACAGCGCGCCGGTGATCTGGCCGAGCGAGCACACCCGCACCGCATCCATCAGCACCTCGAACACGTTGCCGTTGGCGATCACCGCCTGCTGCAGCCGGCGCAGCAGGGCCGGTGCCTCGGTCCCGTTGCTGGCCTGGAACTCCCGAAGCCGCGCGAGCTGGCCGCGCTTTTCGGCCTCGGTCGAGCGGGCTAGCTCAAGCTTCTCGGGAATCGGGTCGCCGTGCGGGTTGCGGAAGGTGTTGACGCCGATGATGGGCAACTCGCCGGTGTGCTTGAGCATCTCGTAGTGCAGGCTCTCGTCCTGGATGCGGCCGCGCTGGTAGCCGGTCTCCATCGCGCCGAGCACGCCGCCGCGCTCGGCGATGCGCTCGAACTCGGCCAGCACCGCCTCTTCCACCAGCTCGGTGAGCTCCTCGACGATGAAGCTGCCCTGGTTGGGGTTCTCGTTCTTCGCCAGGCCCCACTCGCGGTTGATGATGAGCTGAATCGCCATTGCCCGGCGCACGCTGTCCTCGGTCGGGGTGGTGATCGCCTCGTCGAAGGCGTTGGTGTGCAGCGAGTTGCAGTTGTCGTAGATCGCGATCAGCGCCTGCAGCGTGGTGCGGATGTCGTTGAATTGGATTTCCTGCGCATGCAGGCTGCGGCCCGAGGTCTGGATGTGGTACTTGAGCTTCTGGCTGCGCTCGTTGGCGCCGTACTTCTCCTTCATCGCCACCGCCCAGATGCGGCGCGCCACCCGGCCCATCACCGTGTATTCCGGGTCCATGCCGTTGGAGAAGAAGAACGACAGGTTGGGCGCGAAGTCATCGATGTGCATGCCCCGCGCCAGGTAGGCCTCGACCAGGGTGAAGCCGTTCGACAGCGTGAAGGCGAGCTGGCTGATCGGGTTGGCGCCGGCCTCGGCGATGTGGTAGCCGGAGATCGACACCGAATAGAAGTTACGCACGTTGTGGTGCACGAAGTACTCGGCGATGTCGCCCATCACCTTGAGGCTGAACTCGGTGGAGAAGATGCAGGTGTTCTGCCCCTGGTCCTCCTTCAGGATGTCGGCCTGCACCGTGCCGCGCACGTTGGCCAGCACCCACTCGCGGATCTTGGCCGCTTCCGTGGGGGTAGGTTCGCGCCCGTTGTCGGCCTGGAACTTCTCGAGTTGCTGGTCGATGGCGGTGTTCATGAACATCGCCAGGATGGTCGGCGCCGGGCCGTTGATGGTCATCGACACCGAGGTGCTGGGGCTGCAAAGGTCGAAGCCCGAGTACAGCACCTTCATGTCGTCCAGCGTGGCGATCGACACGCCCGAGTTGCCCACCTTGCCGTAGATGTCGGGCCTCTCGTCCGGGTCGTTGCCGTACAGGGTGACCGAGTCGAATGCCGTGGACAGCCGCTTGGCCGGCATGCCCTCGGACAGCAGCTTGAAGCGGCGGTTGGTGCGGAACGCGTCGCCTTCGCCGGCGAACATGCGCGTGGGATCTTCGTTCTCGCGCTTGAACGCGAAGGTGCCGGCGGTGTAGGGGTAGCTGCCCGGCACGTTGTCCAGCATCAGCCACTGGAGGATCTCGCCATGGTCCTCGAAGGACGGCAGCGCCACCTTGCGGATCGTGGTGCCCGACAGCGACTTCGTGGTCAGCGCCGTGCGGATCTCCTTGTCCCGGATCTTCACCACGTACTCGTCGCCCGCGTAGGCCTGGCGCATCGCTGGCCACTGCTGCAGCAGCAGCTGGGCGTCGCGGTCCAGCCGCCCCTTGCGGCCGGCGGCCAAATCGAGCGCGGCCTCGGCGGCCTGAGCCCGGTCGGGCTTGTCCACCTGCAGCATGCGGGCGGCTTCCTCCAGTTGCTGGATCTCGCGTGCCAGCCGGGCCTGTTCGCGCGCCCGCTTCTTGTAGCCGCGCACCGTGTCGCTGATCTCGGCCAGGTAGCGCGTGCGCGCAGCCGGCACGATCGGGGTCTGGTTGGTGCTGTGGCGTACATCCACGGCCGGCAGTCGGCCTTCCTGTACGGGCAGCCCGAGCGCCTGCAGGCGCGGCCTGAGCGCCTGGTACAGCGCGGTGACGCCATCGTCGTTGAAGCGGGCGGCCATGGTGCCGAACACCGGCATTTCCTCCGGCCGCTTGCCGAACGCCTCGCGGTTGCGCTGCACCTGCTTGGCAACGTCGCGCAGCGCGTCCTGCGCGCCCTTGCGGTCGAACTTGTTGATGGCGACGAACTCGGCGAAGTCCAGCATGTCGATCTTCTCGAGCTGGCTGGCGGCACCGAACTCGGGCGTCATCACGTACATCGGCACGTCCACCAGCGGCACGATGGCGGCGTCGCCCTGGCCGATGCCGGAGGTCTCGACGATCACCAGATCGAAGCCGGCGGCCTTGCAGGCGGTCACCACGTCGGGCAGCGCGGCCGAGATCTCGCTGCCGAAGTCGCGCGTGGCCAGCGAACGCATGAACACGCGCGGGCCCTGGCCCCAGGGACCGATGGCGTTCATCCGGATGCGGTCGCCCAGCAGCGCCCCGCCGCTCTTGCGGCGCGACGGGTCGATCGAGATCACGGCCACCCGCACGCGGTCGTCCTGATCCAGCCGCAAGCGCCGGATCAGCTCGTCGGTCAGGGAGGACTTGCCGGCCCCGCCGGTGCCGGTGATGCCCAGCACGGGCACCTGTCGCTGCGCGGCCTGCCGGCGCAGCGCCTCCAGCAGGCCCGGATCGGCCGAGCCGTTCTCCAGCGTGGTGATCAATTGCGCCAGTGCGCGCCAGTTCGCATCCTGGTGGCCCTGGATGGCGGCTGCGTCCGTGGGAGCGTGCGAGGCGAGGTCGCGGTCGCAACGCATGACCATCTCGCCGATCATGCCCTGCAGCCCCATGCGCTGGCCGTCTTCCGGGCTGTAGATGCGGGTGACGCCGTAGTCGTGCAGCTCGCGGATCTCGGCCGGCACGATCACGCCGCCGCCGCCGCCGAACACCTGGATGTGGGAGCCGCCGCGCTGCCGCAGCAGGTCGACCATGTACTTGAAGTACTCGACGTGGCCGCCCTGGTAGGAGCTGACGGCGATGCCCTGCACGTCCTCCTGCAGCGCCGCGGTCACGACTTCGTCGACGCTGCGGTTGTGCCCGAGGTGGATCACTTCGGCGCCCATGCCCTGCAGGATGCGGCGCATGATGTTGATGGCGGCGTCGTGCCCGTCGAACAGGCTGGCCGCGGTGACGAAGCGGACCTTGTGGGCGGGGCGATAGCTGGCCAGCGCCTTGAACTCGGCGGACAGGTCGGTCATGGGGATCTCCAGGAATCCCCGAGCCTAATTGACGTTTACGTCAACGTCAATTCATTCACCGGGAAATCGCCTGCGCGATTTCCCGGTGTAGCGGTCATCGGGCGTAGAGCACCGACGGCAGCCACAGGCCGATCTGGGGCCAGATGTAGAGCAGCACGATCGCGATGATCTGGATGCCCATGAAAGGCATCATGCCCAGGAAGATCTGGTTGAGCGTGACGTGCGGCGGCGAGACGCCCTTCAGGTAGAAGGCCGACATCGCCACCGGCGGCGACAGGAACGCCGTCTGCAGGTTCAGCGCCACCAGCAGCCCGAAGAACAACGGATCGACGTTGAAGTTGTCCAGCAGCGGGATGAAGATGGGCATGAAGATCACGATGATCTCGGTCCACTCCAGCGGCCAGCCCAGGATGAAGATGATGACCTGGGTGAGCACCAGGAACTGGGTCGTGGTCAGGTCCATCGACAGCACCCAGCGCTCCACCAGCTCCTGTCCGCCCAGCAGCGCGAAGGCGGCCGAGAAGATCGCCGAGCCGACGAACAGCCAGCACACCATGGCCGAGGTCTTCGCGGTCAGGAACACGCTTTCCTTGAGCATCGGCATCGAGAACTGCCGGTACGCCACGGCCAGCACGAGGCCGCCCAGCGCCCCCACGGCTGCCGCTTCCGTCGGCGTGGCCAGGCCCAGCACGATGGAACCCAGCACGGCCAGGATCAGGATGACCAGCGGGAAGAAGCTGGTCAGCAGCATCTTGAAGACCTCCAGCCGCGCGAAGCTCAGCATCGCGTAGTACACGGCTAGCGCGGCCGCGCCGACACCCAGCCCGATCCAGTAGCCCAGCGGCACCTGCCCGGCCGGGGCCGCGCCGCCATTGCCGGGTTCCCTCACGCCATCGGCGGCCGGGGGTTCCTTGACACCGTCAGCCGACAGCTCCTGTCCGCCCTCGCCGGGAGCCTCGGCCCCGGGGGGCTCCTTCACGCCCTGGTCGTCGGCTTCCTGCGCGGACTCGGCCGCGGGCGGCTCCTGCAGCCCGCCGGACTCGGCACCGGGAGGCTCCTGCAGCCCCCCGGAATGGCGTTCCTCGGCGGGCGATTCACCCATGCGGGTCAGCTCGGTACTGCCTGCCTCCACGGCCACCGGCGCGCTCTGCAGACGGTAGGTCCCGATTGCAACCAGAGCGAACAGCAGCGCGGGCAGCAGCGCCATGAACAGCTGGCGCAGCAGGTAGCCGGTCGGCACATCGCGGTTGCGGCTGCCCTTGAGTGCGGCCAGCAGTCCCGCAAGGGCATGGCCGCGGCCGTCGGCCGGCGTGATCTTCTGCGTCAGCGGCGGCAAGTGGACGATCCGCTCTTCGGCCGAGAGGGGCGGCGCCAGGGAAGGCTTGACCTTGGCCAGGACCACCACGTAGAGCACATACAGGCCGGCCAGCATGATTCCGGGAAAGAACGCCCCGGCGTACAGCTGCACGACCGAAACCCCCGCGGTCGCGCCGTACACGATCAGCAGCACCGAGGGCGGGATCAGGATGCCCAGGCAGCCACCGGCCGTGATCGTTCCGGCGGTGAGCTGGATGCTGTAGCCGGCGCGCAGCATGGCCGGCATCGCCAGCAGGCCCATCAGCGTGACGACGGCGCCGACGATGCCGGTGGCCGTGGCGAAGATGGCGCAGGTCACGATCGTGGCCACACCCAGGGCACCGGGCACCCGCGCCAGCATCAGGTGGATGCTGCGAAACAGCTTCTCGATCAGGTTGGCCCGCTCGACCAGGTAACCCATGAAGACGAACAGCGGGATGGCAATCAGCACGTCGTTGGCCATCGTCTTGTAGGCGGCCTGCACCATCAGGTCCAGCGTGTGGGTGGTGTTGCGCCCGTACGCCAGCCAGGTGAAGATCATGCCCATGCCCATCAGCGTGAAGGCCGTCGGGAAGCCGAGCATGATGGCCACCACCACCAGCGACAGCATCAGCAGGCCGATGTGGCCCCGCTCGATCTGGTCCACGCTGACCAGCATGTAGAGCGCGCCGGCGACGATCAGCCCCATCAGGCTGAAGCCGAACCAGAGTTCCTTGCGAACCTTCACAGTGAGCCCCTTTCTGCGGGCGGCGCTGCCACGATGCCGCCGCGCTCATCGGGATTCACCGTCGCGTCGTCGGCATGGACCATGGCCTTGAGCTTCTCGACGTCGACCTCTTCCACGTCCTGGATACGCGAGGGCCATTCGCCGTCACGGATGCAGATCACGCAGCGCGCGATCTCGACGAAGCCCTGCAGCAGCAGGATCGCGCCGGCGAAGGAGATGAAGAACTTGAATGGATAGACCGGCAGTGGATCGGCATTGAACGTCTGCTCGCGAATGGCGAGCGATTCGCCGAAGTAGATCCAGCCCGCCCAGGTCAGCGCGACGACCCCGGGCAGGAAGAAGATGATGTAGAGGATCAGGTCCAGCGTGGCCTGCGTGCGCGGGCGGAAGAACCCGTAGAGCACGTCTCCGCGCACGTGGCCGTTCTTGGCCAGGGTGTACGCGCCGGCCATCATGAACATCACCCCGTACTGCATGATCTGCGCGTCGAGCATCCAGCCGTGCGGCTGCGCGAGCACATAGCGGGAGAAGACCTCCCAGGAGATCATCACGGTCAGCGAGACGATGAGCCAGGCGAACAGCTGTCCGAGCCAGGTGGACAGCCGGTCGATCGCCAGGAGGAGTTTCTGCATGTTTGTCCCTTGGACGTTTGTCGGAGGCCAGACGCGAAAAGGGCGGCTGTTTGCCGCAGCCGCCCTCTGGAGTGGCCCGCTTTGGGGGCGTCAGCTCTTCTTCGTGCCCTTGCCGAAATAGCGGTTGTAAGCCATGCGGAAATCGACCGTGTAGTCGTTCTGCCACTGGCCGGCGCGCGAGGCGAACTCCTTCTGCGAATCCAGCACCTTCTTGAAGTGCGGGTTCTCGGCGGCCTTCTTGGCCGTGACCTTGTCCCAGGCGTCGAGCTGGGCGCGCAGGATGGAATCGGGCGTCTTGTAGAAGTTGACCTTGTCCTTGGTCTTGAGATCGATGTAGTCCTTCGAGTTGCGGTCGATCGCCTTCCAGCTCATGTCGGCGCTCGCCGCCTGCACGCCGTAGTCGATGATCGACTTGAGTTCCTGCGGCAGTGCGTTGAACTTGGCCTTGTTGAACAGGATCTCGAACTGCTCGCCGGACTGGTGGAAGCTCTGCAGCATGCAGTTCTTGGCGACGTCGGGAAAGCCCAGCACGCGGTCGGACGAGGCGTTGTTGAACTCGGCCGCGTCGAGCAGGCCGCGGTCCAGGGCCGGCACGATTTCACCGCCCGGCAGCGGGTTCACGGCCACGCCCAGTTCATTGAACACGTCCACTGCCAGGCCGACGGTGCGGAACTTCAGCCCCTTGAGCTGGCTGACGTTGGATACCGGCTTGCGGAACCAGCCGAGCGGCTGCACCGGCATCGGGCCGTACAGGTAGGAGACCACGTCCATGTTGATGGACTTGTAGATGTCCTCCAGCAGCGCCTTGCCGCCGCCGTAGTAGTGCCAGGCCAGCACCATGTTCGGGTCCATGCCGAAGGCCGGGCCCGAGCCCCACAGCGCCAGCGCGGAGTTCTTGCCGTAGTGGTAGGCCACCACGCCATGGCCGCCGTCGAGCGTGCCCTTGTTGACGGCTTCGAGCAGCTGGAACGCCGGCACCACGGCGCCGGCGGGCAGCACTTCGATCTTGAGCTTGCCGCCGGCCATGTCGTTGACCTTCTTGGCGAAGTCCTGCGCGTACTCGTGGAAGATGTCCTTCGAGGGCCACGTGCTCTGAAAGCGGAACGACGCGGGGGCCGTCTGCGCCATGACCATCGGGGCGGTCACGGTGGCGCCGGCGGCAACCGCGGCGCCCTTGAGCAGGCTGCGGCGGCGCGGGGTGCTGGGAATCGTCATGCTGTCTCCTGTCAGTCTCTCTGGTTGTTGGCAGGCAATCTTTGAAGGCCGGGCTGCCTGCGTTGAAGAGGGTTTACACGGAGAGCGGCAACCGGTCCGGTGCGGCGCTTCATACTTAGGCGCTAAGCGCGTGCGGCTCGCGCGCGGGCGCGGCGCACGTCGTCAGGCTGTTGCCAGCTTCGGCCCTTGCCTGGGCCGTGCGTGACCGGCGGCAGGCGCTGGCAGAATCAAGGCGACACCATGGCAGAGTCGAAACAACCACCCCCGCCGGGCGGTGCCCTCGCGGCACCGGCCCGGGATGTGCCAGTGCCGCGGCCGGCCGAGGGTTATGCCGGCGACGTTTCCCCCGAGCTGGCCTGCGAGTGGTGGCGCCGCGGCGAGGCCGTGCTGGTGGACGTGCGCAGCGACGCCGAGCGCGAGTGGGTCGGCTTCATTCCGGGCGCCGTGGCGCTGGCCTGGAAGCAGTGGCCCGGCATGGCGCTCAATCCCGGCTTCGACGAAGGCTTGCGGGCGGCGGTGCCGGCCGGCCACAAGGCCGTGCTGCTGTGCCGCAGCGGCGTGCGATCCATCGCCGCCGCCCGCCGCGCCACCGAGCTGGGCCTGGAGGCCTACAACATCCTCGAAGGCTTCGAAGGCGACGCCGACGACGAAGGCCACCGCGGCCGCAAGGGCGGCTGGCGCCTGCGCGGCCTGCCCTGGCGGCAGAACTGAATCCCTTTTTCCTTGATGACGACATGGCAGTGAACCTTTCCGCCCCGAGCGCGGGCGACCTCCGCCCCGTGCCCGGGCTTTCCATTGGCGTGGCCGAAGCCGGCGTGCGCAAGGCCAACCGCAAGGACCTGACGGTCTTCCTGCTGGAGCCGGGGGCGGCGGTAGCCGGCGTCTTCACGCGCAACCGTTTTTGCGCCGCCCCGGTGCAGGTGTGCCGCGAGCACCTGGCCGGGGGCGACATCCGCGCGCTGGTGATCAACACCGGCAATGCCAACGCCGGCACCGGCGAGGAGGGGCTGGTGCGGGCGCGCGCCACCTGCGCGGCGCTGGCGCGCCAGCTCGGCATCGCACCGGGGCAGGTGCTGCCGTTTTCCACCGGCGTGATCATGGAGCCGCTGCCGCTGGACCGGATCGAAGCGGGTCTGCCGGCAGCCATCGCCGATGCCCGGCCGGACCATTGGCTGCGCGCGGCGGAGGGCATCATGACCACGGATACCGTGGCCAAGGCGGCCAGCGCCACGGTGCGCATCGCCGGGGCCGAGGTCTCGATCACCGGCATCAGCAAGGGCGCCGGCATGATCCGCCCCAACATGGCCACCATGCTGGGATTCCTGGCCACGGATGCGTGCATCGCGCAGCCCCTGCTGCGGCAACTGGCGCAGGAGCTTGCCGACGGTTCGTTCAACCGCGTGACGGTCGACGGCGACACCTCGACCAACGATTCCTTCATCGTCATGGCCACCGGCAAGGCCGGGCACGCGCCGATCACTTCGCTCGACAGCGCCGAGGGCAGGGTGCTGAAGGAGGCGATGCTGCAGGTCTCGCGCCAGCTCGCGCAGGCCATCGTGCGCGACGGGGAAGGCGCGACCAAGTTCATCACGGTGCGGGTCGAGGGCGGCCGCGACGCCGCCGAATGCCGGCAGGTCGGCTATGCGATCGCCCACTCGCCGCTGGTCAAGACGGCATTCTTCGCGAGCGACCCCAACCTGGGCCGGATCCTCGCCGCCGTCGGCTATGCCGGCATCGAAGACCTGGACCAGGCCGGCATCGACCTCTGGCTGGACGACGTCCACGTGGCGCACAAGGGCGGACGCCACCCGGCCTACCGCGAAGAGGATGGGCAGCGCGTGATGAAGCAGGCCGAGATCACGGTGCGCGTGGGGCTGGGCCGCGGCTCCGCGGCCGACACGCTCTGGACCTGCGATCTCAGCCACGACTACGTCAGCATCAACGCGGACTACCGCTCATGAGTGAACAGCTGGATCGCCTGGTCGAGCACGCGGCGCGTTTGCTCGACCGGCTGGAAGCCATCCTGCCGCAACCGCTGTCGGCACCCCGGTGGGATGTCGCCATCGCGTGGCGCTACCGCAAGCGCGCGTCCGGCCACGGGACGCTCGATCCGGTGCGCCATGTCGCCGGCATCCGCCTGTCCGACCTCAAGGAGATCGATGCGCAGAAGGAGCGCATCCAGCGCAACACGCAGCAGTTCGTCGCCGGCCAGCCGGCCAACAACGTGCTCCTGACCGGAGCGCGCGGCACCGGGAAGTCCTCGCTGATCAAGGCCTGCCTGAACGAGTACGCCGGCCAGGGCCTGCGGCTGATCGAGGTGGACAAGGCCGACATGACCGACCTGCCGGACATCGTCGACATCGTGGCCGGGCGGCCCGAGAAGTTCATCGTGTTCTGCGACGACCTCAGCTTCGAGGAAGGCGAGCCCGGCTACAAGGCGCTCAAGTCCATCCTCGACGGCTCGGTGGCGGCTGCCACGCCCAACCTGCTGGTCTACGCCACCAGCAACCGGCGCCACCTGCTGCCCGAGTACATGAAGGAGAACCTGAGCTACACCCACACCGACGATGGCGAGGTCCACCCCGGCGAGGTGGTCGAGGAGAAGATTTCGCTGTCCGAGCGCTTCGGCCTGTGGGTGAGTTTCTACCCGTTCACCCAGGACGAGTACCTGGCGATCACGGCGCAGTGGCTGGCCTCGTTCGGGGTGCCGCCGGCTGCCATCGAGGCGGCGCGGGCCGAGGCGCTGGTGTGGGCGCTCGAGCGCGGATCGCGCAGCGGCCGGGTGGCCTACCAGTTCGCGCGCGACTGGGCCGGCCGGCATCCGGCATGACCGGCGTGCTCGTTGCCGACGCCGACCGCCCGCGCGAGGGCGGCCCGGGCCGCAAGGAAGTGGAAGTCGCTGTCGGCGTGCTGGTGCGCCCGGACGGGCGCTTCCTGCTCACCAGCCGGCCCGAGGGCAAGGTCTATGCAGGCTACTGGGAGTTCCCCGGCGGCAAGGTGGAGCCCGGCGAGACGGTCGAAGTTGCGCTGCGTCGTGAGCTGCGGGAGGAGATCGGCGTCGTCATCGGCGCGGTGCACCCGTGGCGCGTCGAGCGCGTCGACTACCCGCATGCGCTGGTGCGGCTGAATTTCTGCAAGGTGTTCGACTGGTCCGGCGAGCTGCACATGCACGAGGGCCAGCGCTGCTCGTGGGAGTCGCTGCCAGTGCAGGTGCAGCCGGTGCTGCCCGGCACCGTGCCGGTGCTGCAATGGTTCGCGCAGGAGCGCGGCTTCGCCGGCGCCACCCACGCGGGCGCCTGAAGTTCACTGCAGCTTCGGGTCGCCGAAAGGCTGGTCGTCCGGGGGCGTTTCGTCCGGCACCCGGAAGCTCTCGCTGGCCCAGGCGCCCAGGTCCAGGCCCTTGCAGCGCGCGCTGCAGAACGGCCGGTAGGGGTTGCCGGGCGAGTAGATGCTGTCGCCGCCGCATTGCGGGCACTTGACCACCCGCTGCGGCGCGCGCTTGCCGCTGTCGCTTGCCATGCTCAGGAACACAGGGTCAGTTCGAAACCCGCATTCTCGTGGCTGGGCTGCAGGCGATCGCTGCCTTCCTGGCGCATCAGCCGCACCGACACCATCAGCCGGTTGCCGCTGATCTCCGGCACCAGCTGCAGGGCGGGGTCGATGCGCAGCCGCAGCAGCTGGAAGCTGCGGCCCTGCGGCAGCGTCTGCTGGAAGTGGCCATCGACGGCCATCACCTTCTGCGCCGTGCCCGAATCGCGCAGCAGCTTGAGCAGCAGGTGGACCGATTCGGCCAGCGGGCCCAGGCAGCGCGCCCAGCGGCCGAGATCGGCCTGTCGCGTGGCTGCATCGAGCTGCTGCCAGGCGTAGTAGCCGGGGAGGTCGAATTCGCAGGTGCCGCCCGGGATGCCGATGCGGCTGCGGATACTCATCAGCCACTCGTTCTCGGTGAGCGACTGGCCGGCCTTGCCGGGCTGGCCGTTGAGGGCCGCGAAGCAGGCGTCGAGCTGTCCCACTACCTCGTCGAGCACGCCCTCCGCGATGGCCGGGTTGCCGCGGTAGCCGTTGAGGACGGACTTCTGCTTTTCCAGGTCCTTCATCACGTCGGACTTGAGGTCGGCGCGCGCGGCCACGTCCATCACCTCGAACAGGGTGGCCAGCGCGTAGTGATGGTCGAGCGGGTGCTCGCGGGGGACCAGTTCACCGAGCCGGCGGAACAGGTGCTCCAGCCGCAGGTAGGTCCGGATTCGTTCGTTGAACGGGTACTCGTAGAGGATCACGCGGGCGGCAGGGTGGGGGGCATTCGCGGACGCGCCATCATAGCCCGAAGGACCTAGCCGCTTCGCGCACCTGCGCCTGCAGCGCCTGCAACGAGAGCCCGCCGTCGTTGAAGATCACCGTGTCCGCGGCGGCCAGGCGCAAAGCGCGCGGCGCCTGCGCCGCGATGATGGCTTCGACCTGCGCCGGCTGCAGCGCGCTGCGCGCCACCACCCGCGCCACCTGAGTGGCGGGCGTGCAATCGATGACCAGCACGCGATCGACCTGGTGGCGCCAGCGGCCCGACTCCACCAGCAGCGGGATGTCGAAGACGATGCAGGCCGCGCCGGCCGCCAGCGCGGCCTGCACCTGGCGGGCGGTCTCGGCGCCCACCAGCGGATGGACGATCGCTTCCAGCTCGCGCCGGGCCTGCGGTTCCTCGTACACGCGCTCGCGCATGCGCTCGCGGTCCAGCGCGCCCTCGGGGGTGATGAACGCCGGCCCGAAACGGGCAGCGATGGCGGCAATGGCGGCGCCGCCGGCGGCGGTGGTCGAACGCGAGATGGCGTCGGCGTCGATGACGGCCGCGCCCGCCGCCGCCAGCATCTGCAGCACCGTGCTCTTGCCGCTGCCGATGCCGCCGGTCAGGCCGATGCGCATCGCAGGCATGGCTACAGGCCGACCGCGCGCAGGATCGACGAGGGGCCGAACACCAGCGCCGTCAGGCCGGCGCCAGCCAGGAAGGGCCCGAACGGGATGGCGCCGCCTTCGCGCAGGTTGTCGGAGAGCTTCATTGCGATGCCGATGATCGCGCCGATCACCGAGGCCATCAGCACCATGGGGATCAACGCTTGCCAGCCGAACCAGGCGCCGAGCGCGGCGAACAGCTTGAAGTCGCCGTAGCCCATGCCTTCCTTGCCGGTCAGCAGCTTGAAACCCTGGTAGACCAGCCACAGCGACAGGTAGCCCGCCACCGCCCCCCACAGCGACTGCTGCAGCGTCAGGCCGTTCCAGCGCAGCGCGGCGGCGATCAGGCCGGCCCACACCAGCGGCAGCGTGATGTCGTCCGGCAGCAGCGTGGTGTCCCAGTCGATCAGGGCCAGGGCGAGCAGGGCCGCGGCGAAGCCGCACCAGGCCGCAGCCGTCCAGCTGATACCCCACTTCCAGCCGCAGAACGCAAAAAATCCGGCGGTGGCGATCTCCACCAGCGGATAACGCAAGCCGATCGGCGTGCCGCAGGAGGAGCACTTGCCGCGCAAGGCCAGGTAGCTCAGCACGGGGATGTTCTCGTACCAGCGGATCGCATGGCCGCAGTTGCGGCAGCGCGAGCGCGGCCGCACCAGGTTGAACGGCTCGGCCGGCGCCGGCGCCTGCCCGGCCAGCTCGGCGCATTCGGCCGCCCACTGCCGCTCCAGCATCCGGGGCAGCCGGTGGATGACGACGTTCAGGAAGCTGCCCACCAGCAACCCCAGGACGCCGGCCAGCACGGCGCCCGCTTCGACGGGAAACATCAGACGACTGCGCCGAGCTTGAAGATGGGCAGGTACATCGAGACCACGATGCCGCCGATCAGGCCGCCGAGGAACACGATGATGATCGGCTCCATCAGGCTGGACAGGCCGGCCACCATGTCATCGACCTCCGACTCGTAGAAGTCGGCCGCCTTGCCCAGCATGTGGTCGATCGAGCCGGACTCCTCGCCGATGGCGCACATCTGCAGCACCATGGTCGGGAACACGTTGGCATTGGTCATGGCCGCTGTCAGGCTGGTGCCGGTGGACACCTCCTGCTGGATCTTCTCGGTGGCCGTCTGGTAGACCGAATTGCCCGAAGCGCCGCCCACCGAGTCGAGGGCTTCCACCAGCGGCACGCCGGCGGCGAACATGGTGGCCAGGGTGCGGGTCCAGCGGGCGATCACCGATTTGTAGACCAGGTCGCCGAACACCGGCAGCTGGAGCATCACCCGGTCCATGAACATCTGCACCTTCTCGTTGCGCTTCCAGGCCTGCATGAAGAAGTACAGGCCGCCGCCGATGCCGCCGAAGATCAGCCACCAGTACTGAACGAAGTACTCGCTGACGGCCATGACGAACAGCGTGGGCGCGGGCAGGTCGGCGCCGAACGAGGTGAACACCTCCTTGAAGGCCGGAATCACGAAGATCATGATCACCGCCACCACCACGAACGCCACCACCACCACCGAGATCGGGTACATCAGCGCCGACTTGATCTTGGACTTGATGCCCTCGGTCTTTTCCATGTAGACCGCCAGGCGGTCGAGCAGCGTCTCCAGGATGCCGGCGGCCTCGCCGGCCTCGACCAGGTTGCAGTACAGGTTGTCGAAGTACAGCGGGAACTTGCGGAACGCGGCCGACAGCGAGGTGCCGGTCTCGACGTCGGTGCGGATGTCGTTGAGCAGCTTGGCCACGCTCGGGTTGGCATTGCCGCGGCCGACGATGTCGAACGCCTGCAGCAGCGGCACGCCCGCCTTCATCATGGTGGCGAGCTGCCGGGTGAAGATCGCGATGTCCTTGGGCTTGATCTTCTGGCCGGCGCGCATGCGGCGCTTCTTGATCTTGCTGGGCGTGATGCCCTGCCGGCGCAGGGTCGCCTGGACCTGGTTCTCGCCGGCCGCGCGGGTTTCGCCGCGAACCTGCTTGCCATTGCGGTCGCGGCCCTCCCATTCGAAGACGAACTCGGTGACCTTCGCTGCTGATGCCGTCGCCATGAAGGGATCCTCCTCTTGTACTGCCGGGTGGCTTATTCGTTGGTGCAGCCGAGCACTTCCTCGAGCGAAGTGACGCCCAGCCGGACCTTGTGCAGGCCCGATTGCCGCAGGCTCTTGACGCCTTCGCGGCGGGACTGCTCGGCGATCTCCATGGCGCTGCCGTCGCGCAGGATGATGCGCTGAATCTCCTCGCTGACGGGCATCACCTGGTAGATGCCGACCCGGCCCTTGTAGCCGTTGTTGCAGGCGCCGCAGCCGACCGGGCGGTACGGGGTCCAGGTGCCATCGACTTCCTCCTCGGTGAAGCCCGCTTCGATCAGCGTCTCGTGCGGGATGTCGGCCGGCTGCTTGCAGTTGGCGCACAGGCGCCGCGCCAGCCGCTGCGCGGTGATCAGGATCACGCTGGAGGCGATGTTGAACGGCGCGATGCCCATGTTGCGCATGCGCGTGAGCGTGGTGGGCGCGTCGTTGGTGTGCAGCGTGGACATCACCATGTGGCCGGTCTGCGCGGCCTTGATCGCGATGTCGGCGGTCTCCAGGTCGCGGATCTCGCCGACCATGATGACGTCGGGATCCTGGCGCAGGAACGACTTGAGCGCTGCGGCGAAGGTCAGCCCGGCCTTCTCGTTGACGTTGACCTGGTTGACGCCGGGCAGGTTGATTTCGGACGGGTCTTCGGCCGTCGAGATGTTCACCCCCGGCTTGTTCAGCAGGTTCAGGCAGGTGTAGAGGGACACGGTCTTGCCCGAACCGGTGGGGCCGGTGACCAGCACCATGCCGTAGGGCCGGCCGATGGCGTTGAGCAGGCGCTCCTTCTCCTCGGCTTCGTAGCCGAGAGCCTCAATGCCCAGCTTGGCGCTGCTCGGATCCAGGATCCGGATCACGATCTTCTCGCCGAACAGCGTGGGCAGCGTGCTGACGCGGAAGTCGATCACCCGGTCGGGTCCGACCTTGAGCTTCATGCGGCCGTCCTGCGGCACCCGCTTCTCGGAGATGTCCATCCGCGAGATGACCTTGACCCGCGAGGCCAGCTTGTCCTTGATGGCGATGGGCGGCGAGGCGATCTCGCGCAGTTCGCCGTCGATGCGGAAGCGGACCCGGTAGGTGTGCTCGTAGGGCTCGAAGTGCAGGTCGGACGCGCGCATGCTGAACGCGTCGAGCAGCATCTTGTGCAGGAACTTGACGACCGGCGCGTCGTCGACCTCCGAGCCGGCCGAGCCCTTGTCCTCGTCGTCGACCACCGAGTCGTCCATGGTCGACTCGTCGAACTCGAAATCGTCGCCGACGATGCTCTCCATCGCCTGGGTGGCGCTGGTGGCGTGGGCCTCGACCATCTTGGTCAGCTTGTCGTACTCGGCGATGACCCAGTCCACGCCCATCTGGGTGGCGAACTTGATCTTGTCGGCGGCCTGCTGGTCGGAGGGGTCGGCGGTGGCGACGGTCAGCCGGTTGTTGCGCTTGGACAGCACCACCACCCGGAACGCCTGGCACAGCTTGGGGTCCAGCAGGCTCTTCGGCAGCCACTGCACGTCGACTGCGTCCAGGTCGAGCAGCGGCGCGCCGTAGGAGAGCGACATGGTGTGCGCCAGGTCGGACGGCGACACCGCGCCGGAGCCGGTCAGCTCGGCAATGAAACTGCTGCGGTTGGACTGCGCCTTGCGATACAGCTCCTCGGCCGATTTCTGGCCGAGCTTGCCGGCCGCCACCAGGGCCCGCGCCAGCCCGGGCAGTGCCAGCGAGGGAGCGTCGGAGAGTGCAGGGTCGGCGGCCATCGTGGGTGGGAAGTCAGGTCCCCGCTCGGGCGAGGGACAGCCAGCTGATCATCGCCGAAAGCCCAACCGGTGTAAATCTTGCGTGTGGCGCCCGGCGCGAAGGCAGTCGCCGCAGCGCGGCGCTGTCGCGCAGGAAGTCACTTGGGAAGGGAAACCTGGTCGGGGTGAGAGGATTCGAACCTCCGGCCTCTACGTCCCGAACGTAGCGCTCTACCAGGCTAAGCTACACCCCGATTGCCGCTCGCGGGGCGCCGCAGTCAGATCCTTGCGAATCAGTTGCGACGCTCGAGCAGCTGAGCCGCCAATTGTACCAAACCCTCGGAGTAGTTATTGCGCGGCAGGCGTTGCGCGCACGCGACCGCGCGTCGCGCCTCGGACGCCGCGGCGGCGCGCGTGACCTCCAGCGCGCCGGTCTCGCGCACGATCGCCACGATGGCGTCGAGCTCGCGCGTGGCGCCGTTCTCGATGGCGTGCCGGATCAGATCGCGCTGCTGCGGCGTGCCGCGCGCCATGGCGGCGATCAGCGGCAGCGTGGCCTTGCCCTCGCGCAGATCGTCGCCCAGGTTCTTGCCCATCTCGTGGCTGTCGCCGTCGTAGTCGAGCACGTCGTCGATCACCTGAAACGCGGTGCCCAGCGCCTGGCCGTACTCGGCGCTGGCTTCTTCCAGCCCGGCGTCGGCACCGGCCAGCACCGCGCCCAGGCGCGCGCTGGCCTCGAACAGCTTGGCGGTCTTGGAGCGGATCACGCGCAGGTAGCCCGCTTCGTCGAGCGAGGCATCGTGCATGTTCATCAGCTGCAGCACCTCGCCCTCGGCGATCACGTTGGTGGCATCGGCGAGGATGGCCATCACGCGCATGTCCTGGGCGTCCAGCATCATCTGGAAGGCGCGCGAGTACAGGAAGTCGCCCACCAGCACGCTGGCCGGGTTGCCGAAGCTCTCGTTGGCGGTGGCGCGGCCGCGGCGCAGGGTCGATTCGTCGACCACGTCGTCGTGCAGCAGCGTGGCGGTGTGGATGAACTCCACCACGGCGGCCAGGTTGAAGCGCTGCGGTCCCGTGTGGCCCAGCGCGGCGCTCACCAGCAGCAGCAGGGCGGGGCGCAGGCGCTTGCCGCCGGCCGAGATGATGTAGCGGGAAACCTGGCCGACCAGGGGAACGCCGGAATCCAGGCGCCGGGCGATGACTGCATCGACTTCATGCATGTCATCGGAGATCAGGGAGAGCACCGAGGCGGTGCGGGCGGCGGGGTCAGTCAAGGCGGATACGGCAGTTGACCCGATTATAGGAAGCGCTCCGACGGGCTCCCGGGCTGTCGGGTTAGTGGCCGCCAACTATGCTATAGTGTCGGGCTCTCCGGGAAATCCGTCCCGGAGTTCCCGTTTTCATGAGGTCCATATGTACGCGGTCATAAAAACCGGCGGCAAGCAGTATCGCGTTGCTTCCGGCGAGAAGATCAAAGTAGAACAGATTGCTGCGGACGTAGGCCAGGAAATCGTGATCGACCAGGTGCTGGCTGTCGGCAACGGCAGCGACCTGAAGATCGGCACGCCCCTGGTGTCCGGCGCCACCGTCAAGGCCACGGTCGTCGCCCACGGCAAGCACGACAAGGTGCGCATCTTCAAGATGCGTCGCCGCAAGCACTACCAGAAGCGCCAGGGGCACCGCCAGCAGTTCACCGAGCTGCAGATCGGCGCCATCGCGGCCTAACGACTGACTGGAGTTTGAAATGGCACAGAAAAAAGGCGGCGGCTCTACGCGCAACGGGCGGGATTCCCAGCCCAAGATGCTCGGCGTCAAGGCGTTCGGCGGCGAGCTGATCAGCGCCGGATCCATCATCGTGCGCCAGCGCGGCACCAAGTTCCACCCGGGCTCCAACGTCGGCGTGGGCCGCGACCACACCCTGTTCGCGCTGGTCGACGGCCGGGTTCAGTTCGCCACCAAGGGCGCGCTGAGCAAGCACACGGTCAACGTGGTCCCGGCGTAAGCCGTCAGGCTTTCCGGCAGCGAAGGCCCTGCGTCGCAAGCGCAGGGCTTTTTTGTTGAACCCCATCCTGGAATCAAGCGCATGAAGTTCGTCGACGAAGCCTTCATCGACATCGCCGCCGGCGACGGGGGGAACGGCTGCGTCTCGTTCCGGCACGAGAAGTACAAGGAGTTCGGCGGCCCCAACGGCGGCGACGGCGGCCGCGGCGGGCACGTGTACGCGGTAGCGGACCCCAGCCTCAACACCCTGGTCGACTACCGCTTCTCGCGCCGGCACGAGGCCCAGCGCGGCGAGCACGGCATGGGTTCGGACATGTTCGGCGCCGCCGGCGCCGACATCACGCTGAAGATGCCGGTGGGCACCATCGTCACCGACGCCGACACCGGCGCCGTGCTGCACGAGCTGCTGGTGCCCGGCGAGCGCATCGTGCTGGCCAAGGGCGGTGACGGCGGCTTCGGCAACATGCGCTTCAAGAGCTCGATCAACCGGGCCCCGCGGCAGAAGACGCCCGGCTGGCCCGGCGAGAAGAAGAGCCTGAAGCTCGAGCTCAAGGTGCTGGCCGACGTCGGCCTGCTGGGCATGCCCAACGCCGGCAAGTCCACCCTGATCGCCGCTGTCTCCAATGCACGCCCCAAGATCGCCGACTATCCCTTCACCACGCTGCACCCCAACCTGGGCGTGGTGCGCGTCGGACCCGAGCAGAGCTTCGTGGTCGCCGACGTGCCGGGGCTGATCGAGGGCGCGTCCGAGGGCGCGGGCCTGGGCCACCAGTTCCTGCGCCACCTGCAGCGCACCCGGCTGCTGCTGCACCTGGTGGACATCGCGCCTTTCGACGAGACGGTCGACCCGGTGGCGCAAGCCAAGGCCATCGTCGCGGAACTGAAGAAGTACGACAAGGCGCTCTACGACAAGCCGCGCTGGCTGGTGCTCAACAAGATCGACATGGTGCCGGCCGACGAGCGCGAGGCACGGGTCAAGGATTTCGTGCGCCGCATGCGCTACAAGGGCCCGGTGTTCCGCATCTCGGCGCTCACGCGCGAGGGCTGCGACGAACTGGCAAAGGCCGTGTACCAGCACCTGCGCGCGCGCAACGAGCAGGAGCAGCCGGCCGTCGAGGCCGATCCGCGCTTCGCGCCCGCTCCGGACGGGAAGGATTCCCCATGATTGCAGACCAGGGCAGCCACGGCCCCGAGCACCTGCACCTGCTGCGCGGCGCCCGGCGCATCGTGGTGAAGGTCGGCTCCAGCCTGGTCACCAACGAGGGCCGCGGGCTGGACGAGGCCGCGATCGGCGAGTGGTGCCGGCAGCTGGCGGCGCTGGCGGGCGAGGGCCGTGAAGTCATCATGGTGTCCAGCGGCGCCATCGCCGAAGGCATGAAGCGCCTGGGCTGGAGCGTCCGGCCGCGCGAGCTCAATGAGCTGCAGGCCGCCGCCGCCGTCGGCCAGATGGGTCTGGCGCAGATGTACGAGACCAAGCTGCGCGAGAACGGGCTGCGCTCGGCGCAGGTGCTGCTCACGCACGCCGACCTGGCCGACCGCGAGCGCTACCTCAATGCCCGTTCCACGCTGTTGACGCTGCTGTCGCTGCGGGTGCTACCCGTGATCAACGAGAACGACACGGTCGTCAACGACGAGATCAAGTTCGGCGACAACGACACGCTCGGCGCGCTGGTGGCCAACCTGGTGGAAGCCGACCTGCTGGTGATCCTGACCGACCAGCGTGGCCTGTACACGGCCGATCCGCGCAAGGACCCGCAGGCGCGCTTCGTGCACGTCGGCGCCGCCGGCGACCCGGCGCTCGAGGCGATGGCCGGCGGCGCCGGCTCCGGCATCGGCAAGGGTGGCATGATCACCAAGATCCTGGCCGCGCGGCGGGCAGCCCGCTCGGGTGCTTCGACCGTGATCGCCTGGGGCCGCGAGCCCGATGCGCTGCTGCGCCTGGCGCGCGGCGAGGGCATCGGGACCCTGCTGGCGGCTCCCACGCAGAAGAGCCAGGCGCGCAAGCGCTGGATGGCCGACCACCTGCTGTTGCGCGGCGCAGTGCTGGTGGATGCCGGCGCGGTGGCCAAGCTGGTGCAGGAAGGCAAGAGCCTGCTGCCGATCGGGATGACCGCGGTGGAAGGGGAGTTCACGCGCGGCGAGGTGATCGCGGTGCGCGACCCGGCCGGCGCCGAGATCGCACGCGGGTTGGCCAACTACGCCAGTGCCGAGGCGCGGCTGCTGTGCCGCCGGCCTTCCGCCGATATCGAGAAGCTGCTTGGCTACATGGCCGAGCCGGAGATGATCCACCGCACCAACCTGGTCCTCACGCGCTGAGCGCGGGGGGTCAGCGCATCTCGGAACGGAAGCGGGTGTCGACCGGAGCCGCCAGGTCGCGGGCGATGCGGTCCGCCGATTGATTGGGCCCGTGGCCCATGCAGGCGCCGGTGCGGGCGATCGTCAGCGTGTGCAGGCGCGCACCGTTGCCGCTGCCCTGGATCGGCTTCCATTCCCGGTCCGCCACCGGGCTCCACTGGTCGCCCGAAGAGCGGGCGTAGACGGTCGATTCCGCCGTGTTGCAGCGCAAGCCCTCGTACAGCGCACTGACGGTGCCGCTGTCGCTGCGGGCCACCACCACGTAGCGCACCACGCCGTCCGCGCCCAGGCTGATCGAAGCCGGATCCACGCCCCAGCGCAGCACCGAGCTGCGCATCTCGATCGGAATCAGCCCGGTGGTGCGCACGGCGGGCGGGGGCGGCGGGGCGGCTTCCTTCCAGTCCGGATCCCGCTCCAGCCATTGCGCCTGCGCCAGCGATCCGCACAGGGCCAGGACCAGGGCAAGGTGAGCTGCGTTAGTTCGCACGGTTGCCTCCGGCTGTCCGCGCTTGCAGCGCCGACTGCGGATCGGGCTCGAAAGTGGCGCCCGGCGGCAGTTCGAAGGAGGGGCCCGGTGCCATGGCGTCCACGGCCGGCTCGTGCGGCGCCGGGTCGCGCGAGCGCATGCCGCTGCGCAGGTAGCGGTTGCGGTGGTCGTGGCGCGGCACGTAGCGGGCCAGCTCGGTCAGCGCCATCTCATAGACGCCGCGCTTGAATTCGACCACCACGTCCAGCGGCACCCAGTAGTCGTTCCAGCGCCAGGCGTCGAACTCGGGATGGTTGGTGGCCCGCAGGTTCAGGTTCCAGTCCTGGCCCGTCAGCTGCAGCAGATACCAGATCTGCTTCTGACCCTTGTAGTGGCCGCGGGCGTCGCGTCGGATGTAGCGGTCGGGCACCTCATAGCGTAACCAGTCGCGCGTGCGCGCGATGATGCGCACGTGCTCGGGCATGAGGCCAACCTCTTCGTGCAGCTCGCGGAACATCGCCTGTTCCGGCGTCTCGCCGCGATCGATCCCGCCTTGCGGAAACTGCCAGCTGTGGGTGCGGATTCGCTTGCCCCAGAACACCTGGTTTTTCTGGTTGAGCAGGATGATGCCGACGTTGGGCCTGAAGCCGTCCCGGTCAAGCATAATCAAACCCCAAACTTTTGAACTGAGTCCATTATGCACGCCACCTTGCGCGTGCGCCAAGGCGCTCAGCAGCTCCCGCGTCCCGCCTGTCTCCCCGAATGAAAGCCTCCCAGTTCCTGATCTCCACGCTCAAGGAAGCGCCTGCCGATGCCGAGGTGGTCAGCCACCAGCTGATGATGCGGGCGGGCATGGTCAGGAAGCTCGGCGCCGGCATCTACACCTGGATGCCCATGGGCCTGCGCGTGGTGCGCAAGATCGAGGCGATCGTGCGGGAGGAAATGAACCGCGCCGGCGCGGTGGAACTGCTCATGCCCGTGGTGCAGCCGGCGGAGTACTGGCAGGAGACTGGCCGCTGGTCGAAGATGGGCCCCGAGCTGATGCGGGTGAAGGACCGCCACGAGCGAGACTTCATCATCCAGCCCACCAGCGAGGAAGTGGTCACCGACATCGCGCGGCAGGAGCTGCGCAGCTACAAGCAGCTGCCGAAGAACCTGTACCACATCCAGACCAAGTTCCGTGACGAGCGGCGGCCGCGCTTCGGCGTGATGCGCAGCCGCGAGTTCATCATGAAGGACGCCTACAGCTTCGACCGCGACGTGGCGTCGGCCAAGGCCAGCTACCAGGCGATGGCGCAGGCCTACCGCGCCATCTTCGACCGCTTCGGCCTGCGCTACCGCGCCGTGGCGGCCGACAGCGGCGCCATCGGCGGCGACCTGTCGGAGGAGTTCCAGGTGATCGCCGCCACCGGCGAGGACGCGGTGGTCTATTGCCCGGACAGTGCCTACGCCGCCAACCTGGAGAAGGCCGAAGCGCTGGCGCCGGCCGGTCCGCGGCCCGCTGCAGCGCAGGCCCTGGAGAAGACGCCGACCCCGGGCAAGAGCACCTGCCCCGACGTCGCCCAACTGCTCGGGCTGCCGCTGCAGCGCACCGTCAAGTCGCTGGTGCTGGCCACCGATCAGCTCGACGATGCGGGCACGGTCGTCAAGTCGCAGGTGTGGCTGCTGCTGCTGCGCGGCGACCACGACATGAACGAGATCAAGGTCGGCAAGGTGCCCGGCCTCGACAAGGGCTTCCGCTTCGCCACCACGACAGAGATCCTCGAGCACTTCGGCACGCCGCCCGGCTACCTGGGGCCGATCGGGCTGAAGCAACCGGTGCGCATCGTCGCCGACCGCGAGGTCGCCGTCATGGCCGACTGGGTGTGCGGCGCCAACGAGGAAGACTTCCACCTGACCGGCGTGAACTGGGGCCGCGACCTGCCCGAGCCCGATGCCGTGGCCGACCTGCGCAACGTGGTCGAGGGCGACCCCTCGCCCGACGGCAAGGGCCGGCTGGCGATCGAGCGCGGCATCGAGGTCGGCCACGTGTTCTACCTCGGCACCAAGTACAGCGAGCCGATGCAGGCCACCTTCCTCGACGAGGCCGGCAAGCCGCAGCCGATGGAGATGGGCTGCTACGGCATCGGCGTCACCCGCCTGCCGGCCGCCGCCATCGAGCAGAACCACGATGCGCGCGGCATCATCTGGCCCGATGCGATTGCGCCCTTCACGGTGGTGATCTGCCCGATCGGCATGGACCGCAGCCCCGCGGTGCGCGAAGCCGCGCAGCAGCTGCACGACCAACTGGCAGCGGCCGGCGTCGACGTGATGCTGGACGACCGGGGCGAGCGCCCGGGTGCCATGTTCGCCGACTGGGAGCTGATCGGCGTGCCGCACCGGGTGGTGATCTCCGAGCGCGGCCTGAAGGAAGGCCAGCTCGAATACCAGCACCGGCGCGATTCCGCGGCCACGCAGGTGCCGGCCGCCCAGGTGGTGGAGTTCCTGCACGGCCGCCTGCAGGCGTGATCGGCCGGCGCGGGGCGCTCGCGCTGCTGGCGAGCGGCGCCGCACCCTGGTCGCTGGCCCCGGCCCATGCCGGCGCGCAGATCGAGGAGCCGCTGGCCGATTCGGTTCGCACCGCCCTCAGTTCCGCCATCGCCAACTCGGCGCCGCCGGTTCCTGAATTCCCCGACACCGAATCCCGCCTGGCCTACCTGCGCTGGCTCGGCGCCCTGAGCCCGCTGCTGGCGCGCCGCAAGGTCGACTGGCGCGAGCGCAAGGAGTTCCTGCAGACGGTCTGGTACGAGAGCAGGCGCGCCGGCCTCGACACCGGCCTGGTGCTCGGCCTGATCCAGGTCGAGAGCGCGTTCCGCAAGTTCGCGGTCAGCCGCGTGGGCGCGCGCGGCTACATGCAGGTGATGCCGTTCTGGAGCCGGCTGATCGGCGACGGCGACCCCGGCAAGCTGTTCCACATGCAGACCAACCTGCGCTTTGGCTGCGTGATCCTGCGGCACTACATCGAGCGCGAGCGCGGCGACCTGATCATGGCGCTGGGCCGCTACAACGGCAGCCGCGGCAAGCCGCAGTACCCGAACGCCGTGTTCGCGGCCAGCCGGCGCTGGCACTTCACCGACCCCGGCTTGCCCAAGGCGGCGCCGTCGCCCGCTGCCGGCGCCGGCAACTAGCGCCTACTGCAGGAAGCCGATCCGCCCCTTGCCCGAGCCGGGCCTGGGCAGGTCGCCGACGGCGATTTCGTCGCGCTGGTCCAGCCGGGCGTTGCCGAAGGCGGTCATGAGGGCGCGGCGCATCTCGCGCGGGGCCAGTTCCGCCAGCTGCTCGAGCACGGCATCGGCCGGTTCCGGCTGGAAGCGCGCGCCCCAGCCATGCTCGCCGCGGATGCTGCCATACAGGTTGCGCGCGATCCCGCGCGCGGCTTCCAGCGACGGCGGCTCGACCTCGAACACGTTCATGCGGTTGAGGATGGGCTCGGGAATGCTGCGCTCGTCGTTGGCGGTCAGGATCCAGATCACCTGGCTGGCGTCGATGGCGACCTCGGCGAATTCGTCGACGAAGGCTTGCGCGGTGTCGTGTTCCAGCAGCCCGTAGAGGGCGCCCAGCGGGTCGTACTGCGCATCGGCGGATGCCTTGTCGATCTCATCGACCACGATCACCGGGTTGGCGTACTGGCCCTCGACCAGCGCCTCGAACACCTTGCCCGGCCGGGCTCCCTTCCACTGCGAAGAGGCGCCCGAGAGCAGCCAGCCGGCGGTCATCGAGCTCATGGGCACCAGGTTCATGCCGGTGCCCAGCAGGTCCGCCAGCTTGCGCGCGAAATGGGTCTTGCCGATGCCCGGCGGCCCGAGCAGCAGCATCGGCGTCACTTCTAGGCCATCGCGGCTGTCCTGCGACAGGGCCACGTGCCGCCTCACGTCGTCGAGCGCTTCAGTGAAGTTGGGCAGCTGCGCATAGAGCGCCGCCATGTCGGGAACGCCACTGGGCTTGACCTGGAAGCGCTCCGGGCCGCGCTCGAGCATGCGCTCGTAGGTGCTGCGCAGGCCCTCGTGGTCCTTGCCGGGCAGCTTGGCGAGCTTGCGCTCGACCTCGTGCGGGCGGAACACGTCGCGCACGTGCGCGATCGGAAGCCTGAACGACGGGGATGGGTGGGGCACCAGACTTCGGTTGTCCATCGCGCTGACTCCTTGTTGCTCGGCTGCCGGTTCATTCCAGCATAGCCACGCCAGGAGTTCAATCGCGTGCGCCCGCAGCCGCGAAGTCTGTCGGGAAAATGCGAAGGTCCGCTGGCAGCCGGCGGCGACGGCTGCTGACGGACGGCGTCAGCCCTGCGTGCCGGAGGCCGCTGCGCCGCCGCCCAGCACCTGCTGCAGCTCGCCGCTCTGGTACATCTCCATCATGATGTCCGAGCCGCCGATGAACTCGCCGCGCACGTAGAGCTGCGGAATCGTCGGCCAGCTGCTGTAGTCCTTGATGCCCTGGCGGATCTCGTCGTCCTCCAGCACGTTGACGGTGGCCAGTGCCTGCGGGTCGACGCCGCAGGCCTTGAGGATCTGGATCGCGCGGCCCGAGAAGCCGCACATGGGGAAGCTGGCGCTGCCCTTCATGAACAGCAGCACCTGGTTGTTCTTGACCAGCTGGTCGATGCGTTGCTGGACGTCGCTCATCGTTTCGATCTCCTGGAGGTGGGGCGCAGCGCGCCCCGACGTGTCTGTGCGGATTATCCCCGTTCGGGCCGGCGCCCGCCGGAGCAGCGCCCGATGCCGGCGAGGTCTTGGCGGGTGCCGACCGCGACGAAACCGGCGTCCTGCAGCAGCGCGCGAACGGCCTCGGCCTGGTCCCAGCCGTGCTCCAGCAACAGCCAGCCGCCCGGCGCCAGCCGCGCAGGCGCGGTCGCCACGATCTGGCGCAGGTCGTCCAGCCCATCCGGCCCTGCCGCCAGCGCCGCCAGCGGCTCATGCACCAGCGCCGCCAGGTGCTCGTCGCCCTCGCGCACGTAGGGCGGGTTGCTGGCGATCAGGTCATACGGCCCGGTGCAGCCTTGCAGCCAGTGCCCCTGCCTGAATCCGACCTCGAGCCGGAGCCGCTGCGCGTTGGCGCGCGCGACCTCCAGTGCGCCGGCGCTGGCATCGACGGCTTCGACCCGCGCGTCCGGCCGCCGGCTGGCCAGCGCCAGCGCGATGGCGCCGCTGCCGGTGCCCAGGTCGATGAGGCGCGGCCGATCCGTGCCACCGAGCGTCTCCAGCGCCCATTCGACCAGGGTCTCGGTCTCGGGCCGCGGTACCAGCACGCGCGGATCGACCGCGAGCGGCAGGCCGAAGAACTCCTTGCACCCGGTGAGGTAGGCAACTGGCTCGCCGGCCGCCCGGCGCCGGCACAGGCCTTCGAACAACTCGGCTTGCTGCGCGGTCAGCTCGTGATCGTCGTGTGCCAGCAGCCAGGCCCGGTCGCTGCCGGGCCGCCTCAGGGCGTGCAGCATCAGCAGGTGCCCATCCAGCCGGCTGACCCCGCCGGCCAGGGCCTGCCGCAGCGCCTGGGCCAGGGTCATGCCGCGGGGGCCCCCAGCCCGGCCTCGAGCTGCTGCAACTGCTCGGCCTTCTGCGCCAGCAGCAGCGCCTCGATCAGTTCATCGAGCTCGCCTTCCATGACGAAGGTGAGCTTGTACAGCGTCAGGTTGATGCGGTGATCGGTGATCCGGCCCTGCGGAAAGTTGTAGGTGCGGATGCGGTCGCTGCGCTCGCCGCTGCCGATCAGGCCCTTGCGGGTGGCCGCCTCCCGGGCTTCGCGCTCGCTGCGCTCCTGCTCCTGGATGCGCGCGGCCAGCACCTGCAGCGCCTTGGCCCTGTTGCGGTGCTGCGAGCGGTCGTCCTGGCACTCGGCCACGATGCCGGTCGGGATGTGGGTGACACGCACTGCCGAGTCGGTCTTGTTGATGTGCTGGCCGCCGGCGCCGCTGGCCCGGAAGGTGTCGATGCGCAGATCGGCCGGGTTGATCTGCACGGCCTGCGCCTCGTCGGGCTCGGCCAGCGCCGCCACCGTGCAGGCGCTGGTGTGGATGCGGCCCTGGGTTTCGGTGGCGGGGACGCGCTGCACGCGGTGGCCGCCCGACTCGAACTTCAGCTTGCCGAAGGCGCCTTCGCCGACCACCCGCAGCACGACTTCCTTGAAGCCGCCGACTTCGCCGGGGCTTTCGCTCACGACTTCGCTGCGCCAGCCCTGCCGCTCGGCATAGCGGATGTACATGCGCAGCAGGTCACCGGCGAACAGGGCCGACTCGTCGCCGCCGGTGCCGGCGCGGATCTCCAGGAAGACGTTGCGCCCATCGTCCGGGTCGCGGGGCAGCAGCAGGATCTGCAGCTCCTCCTCCAGCGCCGGCAGCTCCGCCTCGATGGCGGCGATCTCCTCGCGCGCCATCTCGGCCATGTCGGGCTCGCCGAGCATCTCGCGCGCCTGTGCCAGATCGGATTCGCGCCGCCGGAAGCCCTGGTAGCGTCCGGCCACTTCGCTGACCTCGGCGTGCTCGCGCGTGAGCGCGCGAAAGCGCTCCAGGTCGGTGGCGGCGTCCGGCTGCTGCAGGAAGAAGTCCAGCTCCTGCAGGCGGACCGGGTAGCGCTCGAGTTGCTGGCGGAGGAAGGGCTTCATGGGATCGACGGGTGACGGAGGGCGGATGACCGCGGCCGCGCTTTCGTCATTTGTCGGCGAGGCGCAGCGAAGTCGGCGGGCGCCGTGAGGCGCGCGCGCAGCTAACGCTCTTTGCGCAGGAAGAAGTGCTCGATGGCGGTGCTGGCGCGCTCGCGCGTGGCGGCGTCGACGGCATGCAGCTCGGCCATCGCGCCGTGCAGCATCTTCTGGGTCAGCCCCCTGGACAGGGCTTCCAGCACGGCGTCGACGTCCTCGCCCCGGGCCAGCAGCTTGCGGGCGCGGGCGATTTCCAGCGCCCGCCACTCGTCAGCCTGGGCGTTGAGCTGGCGGATCAGCGGCACCGTGCCGCGCTGGTCCATCCAGTGCAGGAAGTTCTGCACACCGGCGTCGATGATGGCCTCGGCCTGGGCCACTGCGGCTTCGCGCTGGGCCTGGCCGGTCTGCACCACGTGGGCCAGGTCATCGACGGTGTACAGGTACACGTCCTCCAGCGCCTTGACCTCCGGTTCGATGTCGCGCGGAACCGCCAGATCGACCATGAAGATCGGCCGGTGCTTGCGCGCCTTGACCGCCCGCTCCACCGCGCCCAGCCCGATGATGGGCAACGTGCTGGCCGTGGAGCTGATCACCGCGTCGAACTCGTGCAGGCGCGCCGGCAGGTCGGCCAGCCGCATCACCTCGGCGCCGAAGCGCAAAGCCAGCTTCTCGCCGCGCTCCAGCGTGCGGTTGGCCACCGCGATGTGCGCCGGGTTCTTCGCGGCGAAGTGGGTGGCGGCCAGCTCTATCATCTCGCCGGCGCCGACGAACAGCACCCGGATCCGGCCCAGGTCCTCGAACAACTGGCCGGCCAGCCGCACCGCGGCGGCGGCCATGCTGATGGAGTGGGCGCCGATCTCGGTGGCGCTGCGCACTTCCTTGGCGACCGCGAAGGAGCGCTGGAACATCTGGTTCAGCGTGGTGCCCAGCGCGCCGGCCTCGTCGGCGACCCGCACGGCGTCCTTCAACTGGCCCAGGATCTGGGCCTCGCCCAGCACCATGGAGTCGAGCCCGCTGGCGACCCGGAAGGCGTGGCGCGCGGCCATGCCGCCCTGCAGCGCATAGGCATGCGAGCGCAGCAGGGCCGGCGGGACCCCGCCGGACTGCGCCAGCCATTCCAGCGTGGGCTCGATCCCGTAGTCGGGGCCGGCGCAGTAGATCTCGGTTCGGTTGCAGGTGGACAGGATGGCGGCTTCGGGCTGCCGGGCCAGCCGGCCCTGCAGGTTGTGCCGCAGCGCTTCCAGCGTCGGCGCGATCTGGTCGATGGCGAACGCGAAGCGGCCCCGCATATCCAGCGGGGCCGTCGTGTGGTTGATGCCGAGGGCCCAGACTGCCATGGCAGGGATTATAAAATTCCCCGCAATTCCAAGCACTTAGCCTGCATCAAAGCGCTGCGCCCGATGGGCCTGATCGATTTCCTGGTCCATTTGACGAGCTTTCTGGCCCCCGCCCTGTTCCTGGGCCTGGCCCTGCCGCTGGCGAGCCGGCTGCTGCTGCCGGGCCGTGGCCGTTTCTGGCTGCAGGCCGGGCTGGTGGCGCTGGCTGCGGCGGCGGTGCTGGCCGGCGGGCTGTGGTGGTTCGGCCGCGACGGCAAGATGGCCACCTATGCGGCGGCGGTGCTGGCCGCGGCTTCCACCCAGTGGCTGCTGTCGCGGGCCTGGAAGTAACAAGCCTTTCGACCCAAGCTGAATGCTGTTCCTGCTTTCGCCAGCCAAGACGCTGGACTATGAATCGCCCCTGCCCGAGCTGCCGCACACCCTGCCGCGGTTCGGTGATCGCTCCCAGCGGCTCATTGCGGCGTTGCGCCGCAAGCCGGCCGGCGCGCTTGGCGAGCTGATGTCCATCAGCCCCGCACTGGCCGAATTGAACGTGGCGCGCTACCGCGCCTGGGCGCCGGAGCCGACGGCGGACAACGCCCGGCCGGCGGTGCTGGCGTTCGCCGGCGACGTGTACGAGGGGCTGGATGCGGCCAGCCTGTCGAGCGCCGACCTGGACTGGGCCCAGCAGCACATCCGCATCCTCAGCGGGCTCTACGGCGTGCTGCGGCCCCTCGACCGGATGCAGCCCTACCGGCTGGAGATGGGCACGGCCCTGGCCGTGGGCCGCACGCGCAACCTGTACCAGTTCTGGGGTGGCGACATCGCTGCGCTGCTGGACGAAGAACTGGCGGCCGAGCCCGATCCGGTGGTGGTGAACCTGGCCTCGCAGGAGTACTTCCGCTCGGTCGACCGCCGGCAACTGAAGGCCCGGGTGGTCGAATGCGTGTTCGAGGATTGGAAGGGCGGCCAGTACAAGGTCATCAGCTTCTTCGCCAAGAAGGCGCGCGGGCTGATGGCGCGCTACGCCATCCGCCAGCGCATCCGCAAGCCCGACGGGCTGCAAGGCTTCGACCTGGACGGTTACGGGTTCGACCCAAAGGCCTCCAGCGCCGATCGGCTGGTTTTCCGGCGGAAAATGCAGCCATGACGACCAGGACCCAACAGCAGGTCACCCCCGAACTGCGGCGGTGGATCGTGGAGCAGGCCCAGGCCGGGCACAGCGCCGAGTCGGTGCTGCGCTCGATGCTGGCCAGCGGCTGGCAGGAAGAGGTGGCGATGCAGGCCATGGAAAGCACGCTGCGCAGCCACCTCGAAGCCAAGGCCGCGGCCGACGGCCTGCCGCCTTCGGTGCCGGTGCCCGATCCGCGGCTGGACGAGTCGCCGTTGTACGTGGATGCCGGCGACCGCCGGGTGCACGTGCTGCAGAACATGTACAACCCGCGCGTCGTGGTGTTCGGCAGCCTGCTGTCGGACGAGGAGTGCGACGCGCTGATCGCCCTGGCGCAACCGCGCATGGCGCGCTCGCTGACGGTGGCGACCAAGACCGGCGGCGAGGAAGTCAACGACGACCGGACCAGCAGCGGCATGTTCTTCCAGCGCGGCGAGAACGAGCTGGTCAGCCGCATCGAAGCGCGCATCGCCCGCCTGCTGAACTGGCCCGAGGAAAACGGCGAAGGCCTGCAGGTGCTGCACTACCGCCCCGGCGCCGAATACAAGCCCCACTACGATTACTTCGACCCGGCCGAGCCCGGCACGCCCACCATCCTCAAGCGCGGCGGCCAGCGCGTGGGCACGCTGGTGATCTACCTGGCCGAACCCGAAAAGGGCGGCGGCACCACCTTCCCCGACGTGCACCTGGAGGTGTTCCCCAAGCGCGGCCACGGCGTGTTCTTCAGCTACGAGCGCCCGCACCCGTCCACCCGCACGCTGCACGGCGGCGCGCCGGTGCTGGCCGGCGAGAAGTGGATCGCCACCAAGTGGCTGCGCGAGCGCCGCTTCGAGTAAAGGCGCTGCGCGCACCCGTCCATCCGGCGCAACGGGCCCCCGTTGCGCCACACCCGTTGCCATGCCCAATTCACCCGACCAGTCGCCGCTCGGCCAGCGAGCGCCGTGCCCCGAGGCCTACTCGCCCGAACTGCTCTACCCGATCCCGCGCGCGCCCAAGCGCCAGGACATCGGCATCGGCGGCCAGCCGCCGTTCTTCGGCGCCGACCTCTGGACCGCCTACGAGCTCAGCTGGCTCACGCCGCGCGGCAAGCCGGTGGTGGCGCTGGCGCACATCACGGTGCCGTGCGAGACGCCCAACATCGTCGAGAGCAAGTCCTTCAAGCTCTACGTCAACAGCTTCTCGGGCAGCCGATTCGCCTCGGCCGACGAGGTGCTCGCCCGCCTGCGCGCCGACATCGCCGAAGCGGCCTGGCGGGGCGGCGGCGCCAGCGGTTCGGTCGGCGTGCGGCTGACCGCCGCCGACGCCTTCGACCAGCAACAGGTGCACGAACTCGATGGCGTGCTGCTGGACCGGCTGGACATCGAGTGCACCCACTACACGCCCGAACCCTCGCTGCTCACGGCGGCGTTCGACGAGCAGCCGGTGGAGGAGGTGCTCACCAGCAACCTGCTCAAGAGCAACTGCCTGGTCACCGGCCAGCCCGACTGGGGCTCGGTGCAGATCCGCTATGCCGGCCCGCAGATCGACCAGGGCGGGCTGCTGCGCTACCTGGTGAGCTACCGGCAGCACGAAGAGTTCCACGAGCAGTGCGTGGAGCGCATCTTCATGGACATCCGCCGGCAGTGCCGGCCGACCCGGCTGGCGGTGTATGCGCGCTACACGCGCCGCGGCGGGCTCGACATCAACCCGTTCCGCACCAGCCACCCGCTGGCGTTGCCGCCCAACGTGCGCACCGCGCGCCAGTAGGCCGGGCCGGCCCTCGGCGCACGTTGTTCATGGCCGCGGCCGGCTCAGGCGGGTCCGAACAGGTCCGCCATGGACTCGGCCGCCTGCGGCGGGGCCCGGTTGGCAGGGGCGGCCGGCATCGCCTCGCCTTCGCGCGCCAGCTTGCCCACGCGCACGCCCAGCAGCCGCAGCGGCTGCTGCAGCGGCACCCGCTTGAGGCACTGCCCGGCGATCTTGCGGATGGTCCGGGCGTCGGCGGTGAAGTGCTCGATCGTCTGGTCGCGCGTGGCGATGCGGAAATCGTCGTAGCGCAGCTTGATGCCGATGGTCTTGCCGACGTAGCCCTTGCGCTGCAGGTCGCCCGCCACCTTCTCGCACAGCTCGGTGAAGATCGCGCCCAGCTCGGCCCGGTCGCGCACCGCATGCAGGTCGCGCTCGAAGGTGGTTTCCCGGCTCATGGACACCGGCTCGCTTTCGGTGACCACCGGCCGTTCGTCGCGGCCCCAGGCGGCCTCGTGCATCCAGGCGCCGGTGGAGCGGCCGAAGTGCTCCAGCAGCCGGTCGCGCTCCTGCGCCGCCAGCTCGCCGATGGTCCGGATGCCCAGGCCATGCAGCCTGGCTTCGGCCTTGGGGCCGATGCCGTTGATCTTGCGCACCGGCAGCGGCCAGATGCGGCCCTGCACGTCCGCCTCGTGCACCACGGAGATGCCGTTGGGCTTGTCGAACTCGCTGGCCATCTTGGCGATCAGCTTGTTGGGGGCCACCCCGATCGAGCAGGTCAGGCCGGTGGCATCGAGGATCGAGCGCTGGATCAGGCGGGCCAGCACCCGGCCGCCCTCGCGCTGGCCGCCGGGCACCTCGGTGAAGTCGATGTAGACCTCGTCGACGCCGCGGTCCTCCACCACCGGCGCGATCTCGCGGATCACCGACTTGAAGGTGCGCGAGTAGCGGCGCACCTCCTCGAAGTCCACCGGCAGCACCAGCGCCTGCGGGCACAGGCGGGCCGCCTTCATCATGCCCATGGCCGAGCCGACGCCGAACTGGCGCGCCGGGTAGGTGGCGGTGGTGATCACGCCGCGGCCGACATAGTCCTTCAGCAGCGGGAACGCCTCGGGCGGGATCTCGGACAGCGGCCGGCCGGCGAAGCGCTCGCGCAGCAGCTCGTCGACCTTGCGCCGGCCGCCGCCGATCACCACCGGCAAGCCCCTGAGCTGCGGGTAGCGCAGCAGCTCCACGGACGCGAAGAACGCGTCCATGTCCAGGTGGGCGATGCGGCGGCGCGGCGGGGTCACGGCGCGGGCATTGTCCCGCAGCGCGGGGCGGCTCAGTGGCCGGCGGGCGCTCCGGTCGGGTAGCTGCCGGGCAACAGGATGCTTCTGTCGACGGCCTTGATGTCGGTGCGGCCGCAGAAGGCCATGGAGAGGTCCAGTTCCTTGTGGATGATCTCCAGCGCGCGGGTCACGCCTTCCTCGCCCATCGCACCCAGGCCATACAGGAAGGCGCGGCCGATGTAGGTGCCTTTCGCGCCCAGCGCGACGGCCTTGAGCACGTGCTGGCCCGAGCGGATGCCGCCGTCCATGTGCACCTCGATGCGGCTGCCCACGGCGTCGGCGATCTCCGGCAGCGCCGAGATGGAGGAGGGCGCGCCATCGAGCTGGCGGCCGCCGTGGTTGGAGACGACCAGGGCGTCGGCGCCGGATTCCACCGCGAGGCGCGCGTCCTCCACGTCCTGGATGCCCTTGAGGATCAGCTTGCCGCCCCAGCGCTTCTTGATCCACTCGACGTCGGCCCAGGACAGGCGGGGGTCGAACTGCTTGGCCGTCCACTCGGACAGCGAGCCCATGTTCTCGACGCCCTTGACGTGCCCCACGATGTTGCCGAAATCGCGGCGCCGGGTGCCCAGCATGCCCAGGCACCAGCGCGGCTTGGTCATCATGTCCAGCAGATTGGACAGGGTCAGCCGGGGCGGCGCCGTCAGGCCGTTCTTCAGATCCTTGTGGCGCTGGCCGATGATCTGCAGGTCCAGCGTGAGCACCAGCGCCGAGCAGTGGGCCGCCTTGGCGCGGTCGATCAGGCGCTCGATGAAGTCGCGATCGCGCATCACGTACAGCTGGAACCAGAACGGGTGCTGGCCGGTCGCCGCGGCCACGTCCTCGATCGAGCAGATGCTCATGGTCGAGAGCGTGAAGGGGATGCCGAACTTCTTGGCCGCGCGCGCCGCCAGGATCTCGCCGTCGGCGTGCTGCATGCCGGTCAGGCCGGTGGGCGCGATCGCCACCGGCATGGCCACCGGCTGGCCGATCATGGCGGTGCGGGTGCTGCGCCCTTCCATGTTCACTGCCACCCGCTGGCGGAACAGGATGCGGCGGAAGTCGTCCTCGTTGGCGCGGTAGGTGCTCTCGGTCCACGAGCCCGAGTCCGCGTAGTCGTAGAACATGCGCGGCACGCGTTTTTGCGCCAGCAGACGCAGGTCTTCGATGTTGGTGATCACGGGCATGGCACTGTCTCCTCTGTAGGCGCGATGGTAGCCAGCCGCCGGTGCGGGGGCGCGATGGCCGTCATCCCGGGCAGGCCGACAGGCTGGTGGCACTTGGCACCGGCGGCGGCGCCGAGCCGGAAGGACTCGGCGCCGGTTGGCGGGCAGTGTAGGAACCGTCCGCGGCGCGCGGCAATGACGCCGGCCGCAGGCGGCTTTCGCGAATGGCGAAAGCCGCAGCCCCGGACGGTCGGCCCGCCGCGGCTCGGCGCGTCAGGGCCCGGAACAGGGTGGCCGCCGCCGGCGCCAGCGGCGCGTCGCTTTGGGTGGCGATGGGGTGCCTGCGATGGGCCCAGGGGGCGGACAGCGGAACGGCTGTCAGCGGCGACGCCTGCAGTGCGGTGATGCGCAAGCTAGCCGCAGCCACCGCGAGCTGCCGATGTTCGCCGGCCGCGCCGATCGATCCGAAGTCGGCGGCGGCGACCACCGCCCGCAGCGTGCCCAGGTCACTGGGCTGGCGCATCAGGCGTTCGTGGCGCAGGCGCTGCCGTGCCGGGCTCGCTCAGCCCAGCCGCGCCCTATGGCGGGCGATCTGGGCCCGCACCTGCGCGGGTGCGGTGCCGCCCAGCACCTGGCGGGCGTCGAGCGAGCCGCGCAGCGACAGGACCCCGTACACGTCCTCGCCGATCGAGGCGTGGAAGCCCTGCAGCGTGGCCAGCGGCAGCTCGGACAGGTCGCAGCCCTGCTGCTGCGCGGCCTTGACGGCGTGCGCCACGGTCTCGTGCGCGTCGCGGAACGGCAGGCCCTTCTTGACCAGGTAGTCGGCCAGGTCGGTGGCGGTGGCAAAGCCCCTGCGGGCCGCCTGCTCCATGGCTTCGCTGTTGACGGTGATGCCGCCCATCATGTCGGCGAAGATGCGCAGGGTGTCGCGCAGCGTGTCGACCGTGTCGAACAGCGGCTCCTTGTCTTCCTGGTTGTCCTTGTTGTAGGCCAGCGGCTGGCCCTTCATCAGGGTGACCAGGGCGACCAGGTGGCCGGCCACGCGCCCGGTCTTGCCGCGCGCCAGCTCGGGCACGTCCGGGTTCTTCTTCTGCGGCATGATCGACGAGCCGGTGGTGAAGCGGTCGGCGATGCGGATGAAGCCGAAGTTCTGGCTCATCCAGAGGATCAGTTCCTCCGACAGCCGGCTGACGTGCACCATGGCCAGCGTCGCGGCGGCGGTGAACTCGATGGCGAAGTCGCGGTCGCTCACCGCGTCCAGCGAGTTCTGGCACACGCCTTCCATGCCCAGCGTGCGGGCGACCGCCTCGCGATCCAGCGGGTAGCTGGTGCCGGCCAGCGCGGCCGCGCCCAGCGGCAGCCGGTTGACCCGCTTGCGCACGTCGGCCATGCGCTCGGCGTCGCGCGCGAACATCTCCACGTAGGCCAGCATGTGGTGGCCGAAGCTCACCGGCTGCGCGACCTGCAGGTGGGTGAAGCCCGGAAGGATCACGTCCACGTTCTGCTCGGCCAGCCCGAGCAAGGCCTTCTGCAGCTCGGACAGCAGGCCCGCGAGCAGGTCGATCTCGCCGCGCAGCCACAGGCGCACGTCGGTGGCGACCTGGTCGTTGCGGCTGCGGCCGGTGTGCAGGCGCTTGCCGGCGTCGCCCACCAGCTGCGTCAGGCGCGCCTCGATGTTCAGGTGCACATCCTCCAGTTCCAGCTTCCAGTCGAAGGCGCCGGACTCGATCTCCTGCGTGACCTGGGCCAGCCCGCGCTCGATGTCGGCCCGGTCCTGCGCGGAAATGATGCCCTGCGCGGCCAGCATCGCCGCGTGGGCCAGGGAGCCCTGGATGTCGGCGCGCCAGAGGCGCCGGTCGAAATCGACGCTGGCGGTGTAGCGCTGCACCAGCTCGCTCACCGGTTCGGTGAAGAGCGCGGACCAGGCCTGGGACTTGTGATCGAGTTGCGACATGGCGGGGGCGGGGGGCCGGGGGCGGCTAGGTGGTTGGCCCGACTCGGACGGACGGGGCGATTCACCAATAATGCGGCTGCGCCCGCCTCAGGATGAAAGACTCGCAAATTTTATCGGCCTTCCAGGACCTGCCCGATGGCGGTCGCCGGGCCGTGCCGCCGCCCGCGCCCCAGGTGCTGCTGTTCGACGCCTGCCAGGTCGGCGTGGTGCTGCGGGCCGTGCTGTTCGTCGAGGCGGTGCTGGCGGTAGGCGCCATGTTCGGGGCGGACAGCATGCGCGAATGGCTGGCGCGGCTGGCGCTCCTGAGCGGCGCCGCGCTGCCGGCCACCCTGGTGTGGCTGGTGGTCGGCTGCAGCCTCAAGCGCCTGCTGGCGCGCCTGCCGCAGGCTGCCCAGCACGTGGCCGGCACGGCACTGGGCGCCGTGTCGGGGCTGTACGGCTGCGGGTTGGCGATGCTGGTGGCCTGGCCGGCGCCGGCGCCCTGGGTGGCGTCGGCCTTCACCGGGGCGCTGCTGGCGGCGGCGCTGCTGGCGGCGCTGGCGCTGCGCGCCAAGGGCCGCCTGCCGGCCGAGGCCACCGCCCGCCTGTCCGAGCTGCAGGCCCGCATCCGGCCGCACTTCCTGTTCAACACGCTCAACACCGCCATCGCCCTGGTGCGCGAGGACCCGGCCCGGGCCGAGGCCGTGCTGGAGGACCTGAGCGACCTGTTCCGCCGTGCCCTGGCCGACCCCGGCGAAGCCGTGACGCTGGAGGAGGAAGTGGCGCTGGCGCGGCACTACCTGGCGATCGAGCAGGTGCGCTTCGGCGAGCGCCTGCAGGTCGAGTGGGCGATCGACCCCGACGCCGGCCGGGCGCGGGTGCCGCCGCTGTTCCTGCAGCCGCTGGTGGAGAACGCCGTCAAGCATGGCGTGGAGCCGAGCGCCGGCGGCGCCGAGGTGAAGGTCAGCACGCAGCGGCGCGGCGCCACCGTGGTGATCAAGGTGACCAACACGGTCCCGGCGGGGCAGGGCCGCCCCGGGCACGGTCTTGCGCAGGGCAACGTGCGCGACCGCCTGCGCCTGCTGCACGACGTCCAGGCGCAGTTCCGCACCGTCCTGAAGGACGGCGTCTATCAGGTCAGGATGGAGGTTCCGGCATGAGCGAATTCCTGCAGATGCTGCTGGTGGACGACGAAGTGTTGGCGCGATCGCGGCTGCGCACGCTGCTGGCCGACTGCCGCTCGCCGGCAGCGCGGGTCATCGGCGAGGCGGCCAACGCGACGGAGGCCATGGAGGCGCTGCGCCGCGGCAGCTTCGATGCGGTGCTGCTGGATGTGCGCATGCCGGGCGCCGATGGGCTGGCGCTGGCGCAGGCGCTGCGCGGCATGCCGCGCGAGCCGGCGGTGGTGTTCGTCACAGCGCACGCCGAGCACGCCGTGGAAGCGTTCGAGCTGGAGGCGGTGGACTACCTGACCAAGCCGGTGCGGCTGGAGCGGCTGCAGGTGGCGCTGCAGAAGGTGGAACGGGCGCTGGCCGCGCGGCGCGCGCCCGCGGGCGAGCCGCAGGAGATGCTGGTGATCCAGGACCGTGGCAGAACGGAGCGCGTTCCGCTGTCGGAGGTTCTCTATTTCAAGGCCGAACTCAAATACATCACCGTGCGCACCGCGGCCCGCAGCTATATTCTGGATGCGTCGCTCAGTGAACTGGAAGAGCGCCACGCGCCGCAGTTCCTGCGGGTCCACCGCAATGCGCTGGTGGCGCTGCGGGCGGTGCGGTCGCTGGAAAAGCACGACGACCCCGAAGAGGGCGAGGGCTGGGCGGTGCGCTTGAACGGCATCGATGAGCTGCTGGCGGTGTCGCGGCGGCAGCTCACGGCGGTGCGGGAAGCGCTGACGCGATAGATCGGAGGTCAGGGGACTCGTTCGGCAGCGAGGAAGGTCCCCATGAACCCGGAGCAACGAGTCGATCAGGTGCTGGAGGAAGTCCCTCCGCCGGACGACGTCGACCCCAAGGAGCCGCCGCAGGTCGTGCTGCACCCGCACGCCGATCCGCGCAGCCTGGCGCTGGCGGTGCTGGCCACGCTGGCGGTGCTGGCGGTGCTGCGCTGGGGCAGCGCCTTCTTCATCCCGCTGATGCTGGGCTTCGTCTTCTACTACGCGCTGGCGCCGGTGGTGGAGGCGATGGTGCGGGCCCGCATTCCGCGGGCCTTGGGCGCCGGCGTCCTGATCCTGGCCATCCTGTCCGGCGGCGGCTTTGCCCTGTGGTCGCTGGCCGACGACGCCAGCGATCTGATCGACTCGCTGCCGGCCGCCGCCGAGCGGGTGCGCGCCAAGGTACAGCAGCGCACCAGCAACAAGACGCCGCTGGACCCGGTGCAGAAGGCGGCGGCCGAACTCGAGAAGGCGGCCGAGGCGGCCAATGGCACCACCCAGTCGGCGAGCGCCAAGGGAAAGGGCGTGCAGCGCGTGGTGGTGGAAAAGCCCCGCTTCGACATCCGCGACCACCTGTGGAGCGGCACCGTCGGGCTGGTCAGCCTGGTGGGACAGGTGGTGCTGGTCACCTTCCTGACCTATTTCCTTTTGTTGTCGGGAGATACCTTCCGGCGCAAGCTGGTGAGGATCGCCGGTCCCGGCCTGTCGGAGAAGAAACTGACGGTGCAGGCGCTGGACGAGATCAACGTGCAGATCCAGCGCTACCTGCTGGTCCAGCTGCTGGCCAGCCTGGGCGTGGGCATCGCCACCGGCGTGGCATTCGCCCTGCTGGGGCTGGAGCACGCGGCGGTGTGGGGCGTGGCCGCGGGCATCCTCAACCTGGTGCCGTACATCGGCTCCATCCTGGTGACGCTCGCCGCCGCCGTGGTGGCTTTCATGCAGGCCGGCGAGGTGGAGCTGGCGCTGCTGGTGGGCGGCGCCTCGCTGCTGATCAACACGGTCGAGGGTTACCTGCTGGTGCCCTGGCTGACCAGCCGGGCCAGCCGCATGAACGCCGTAGCCGTGTTCATCGGCGTGCTGTTCTGGGGCTGGCTGTGGGGCGTGTGGGGCCTGCTGCTGGGCATCCCGATCATGATGGTGGTCAAGGCGGTGTGCGACCGGGTGGACCACCTCAAGCCGGTCGGCGAGCTGCTGGGCACCTGAATCCCGGGAGAATGCCGAATGGAACACCTCCTCGCCCTGCTGACCGATCCCCAGGCCTGGATCGCGCTGCTGACGCTGACCGCGCTCGAGCTGGTGCTGGGCATCGACAACATCGTCTTCATCTCGATCCTGGTCGACAAGCTGCCGCCGCAGCAGCGCGAGCGGGCCCGCCGGCTCGGGCTGTTCATGGCGATGTTCATGCGGCTGGGGCTGCTGGCGGTGCTGGCCTGGATCATCGGCCTGACCGCGCCGCTGTTCACGCTGCCGGTGATCCAGCAGGACGTCTCGGGGCGGGACCTCATCCTGATCGCCGGCGGCCTGTTCCTGATCTGGAAGAGCACCGGCGAGATCCACACCTCGCTGCAGGGGGAAGAGCACCACGAGGGATCGATGAAGATCAGGTCCACCTTCGGCGCCGTGATCGTGCAGATCATGCTGGTGGACATGGTGTTCTCGCTGGACTCCATCATCACCGCCGTCGGCATGGTCGACGAGCTGGCCGTGATGATGGCCGCGGTGGTGGCCTCGGTCGCGATGATGATGCTGTTCGCCGGACCCATCGGCCGCTTCGTCTCGGCGCACCCGACGGTGAAGATGCTGGCCCTGGCGTTCCTGATCATGATCGGCATGGTGCTGATCGCCGACGGCTTCGAATTCCACGTGCCCAAGGGCTACGTGTACTTCGCAATGGCGTTCTCGGTGGCAGTCGAGATGCTCAACCTGCGGCTGCGGCCGCGCGTGTCGGCCCGGCAGGCCACCGCCGGGCGCGACGGACAGGAGGGCCGCGCCGGCCCGCACTGAGGCCGAGCTGCTCAGCCGGTGTTGCGCAGGGCGGCGGCGATGCCGTTGATCGAGATGTGGATGCCGCGGCGCACCCGCTCGTCGGCCTGGCCGGCGCGCGAGCGGCGCACCAGTTCCACCTGCAGGTGGTGCAGCGGATCGATGTACGGGAAGCGGTGGCGGATCGAGCGCTGCAGCGCCGGGTTGCCGGCCAGCCGCTGGCGCTCGCCGGTGACCAGCGCCAGCGCGTCGGCGGTGCGATGCCACTCGGCCTCGATCGCCGAGAAGATCCGCTTGCGCAGCCGCGCATCGGCCACCAGGCCGGCATAGCGCGAGGCCAGGGCCAGGTCGCTCTTGGCCAGCACCATGTCCATGTTGGACAGCAGGGCGCGGAAGAACGGCCAGTGGCGGTACATCTTTTGCAGCAGCGCCTGCCGCTCCTTGCGCGAGGCGCCGGGCCCGGCCTGCAGGAAGTCCTCCACCGCCGCGCCGAAGCCATACCAGCCGGGCAGGGTCAGCCGGCACTGGCCCCAGCTGAAGCTCCAGGGGATGGCGCGCAGGTCCTCGATCCGATGGCCCGCCTTGCGCGCGGCCGGCCGCGAGCCGATGTTCAGCTCGGCGATCTCGCGGATCGGCGTGGCGGCGTAGAAGTAGTCCGCAAAGCCGGGCGTCTCGTAGACCAGCGAGCGGTAGGCGGCCATGGCGACGGCCGACAGCCGTTCGGCGGCCTGCAGGAATTCCGGCGGCGCCGGCTTGGCCGGCTGCAGCAGGGTGGCCTCCAGCGTCGCGGCCACCAGCGTCTCCAGGTTGCGCCGGCCGATCTCCGGGTTGGCGTACTTGGAGGCGATCACCTCGCCCTGCTCGGTCAGCCGGATCTGGCCGCGCACGGTGCCCGGCGGCTGCGCCAGCACCGCCTGGTAGCTGGGACCGCCGCCGCGCCCGACGGTGCCGCCGCGCCCGTGGAACATGCGCAGCCGGATCCGGTGCCGCGGCGCCAGCCGGTCGAACAGCTCCACCAGTGCAATGCCGGCTCGGTACAGCTCCCAGCTGCTGGTGAAGATGCCGCCGTCCTTGTTGCTGTCGCTGTAGCCCAGCATCACGTCCTGCTCGCCGCCGGAGCGCTCGACCATGGCGGCGATGCCCGGCAGGCCATAGAACGCCTCCAGGATCGGCGCGGCGTTGTGCAGGTCCTCGATGGTCTCGAACAGCGGCACCACGATCAGGTCGCAGGCCGCATCGCGGTCCAGCGTGCCGCGCAGCAGCCCGCATTCCTTCTGCAGCAGCAGCACCTCGAGCAGGTCGCTCACGGTCTCCGTGTGGCTGATGATGTAGTGGCGGATCGCCTCCGGGCCGTACTGCGCGCGCAAGCGCAGCGCGGCTTCGAAGATCGCCAGTTCGCCCCGGGCATGGTCCGAATAACGGCCGCCGATCACCCGCAACGGGCGGGCGTCGCACAGCAGCCGCAGCAGCAGCTCGCGCCGGGCCGCCTCCGGCAGGCGGGCGTAGTGGGGCTCGATGCGCGCCGTGGCCAGCAACTCGGCCACCACCTGCTCGTGCTGGTCGGAGCTCTGGCGCAGGTCCATGCTGGCCAGGTGGAAGCCGAACACCTCGACGGCGCGGATCAGCGGCTGCAGCCGGTGCGCCGCCAGCGCCTCCGAACGGTCGGCCCGCAGCGAGTCGCGGATGGTGCACAGGTCGGCGTGGAAGTCCTGCGCCGAGGCGTAGGGGTTCTGCGGCGGCAGCAGGTGGCGCGCCGCCTCGCCGCCGGTGAAGGCCTTGAGCGTGGCGGCCAGCCGCGCGTACATGCCGGCCAGCGCGCGCCGGTACGGCTCGTCCTGCCGGTGCTCGTCGTGGTCGGGCGAGCGCTCGGCCAGCTCGCGCATCGCGGGCGTGACATCCACCAGCATCGCCGACACCGACAGCTCGCGGCCCAGGAAGTGCACCTCGGTCAGGTAGTGGCGCAGCGCCACTTCGCACTGGCGGCGCAGCGCCTGCTCCAGCGTCTGCGCGCTGACGTTCGGATTGCCGTCGCGGTCGCCGCCGATCCACATGCCCATGCGCAGGAAGCTGGCGACCGGCTGCGTGCCGAGGTCGCGCTCCAGTTCGGCGTAGAGCTTGGGGATCTCGCGCAGGAAGGTGGCCTCGTAGTACGACAGCGCGTTCTCGATCTCGTCGGCCACGGTGAGCCGGGAAAACCGCAGCAGCCGGGTCTGCCACAGCTGCATCACGCGGGCCCGGATCTGCGCCTCGTTGGCGGCCAGCTCGCGCGGCGCCAGCGCATCGCGCGGCAGGGCGCGGGCCCTGATCTCGTCGCGCTCGGTCAGCAGCTGGGCGATCTCGCGCTCGGCGTCCAGGATGCTCTTGCGCTGCACCTCGGTCGGGTGGGCGGTGAGCACCGGCGACACGTAGCTGCCGGCCAGCGTCTGCGAGATCGCGCGCGGCGAGATGCCGGCCCAGCGCAGCCGCGCCAGCGCGACCTCGATGCTGCCTTCCTGGGTGTCGCCGGCGCGCTCGTGCACCGCGCGGCGGCGGATGTGGTGGCGGTCCTCGGCCAGGTTGGCCAGGTGGCTGAAATAAGTGAAGGCGCGGATCACGCTGACCGCCTGGTCGCCGCTCAGCGACTTCAGCAGGCTCTTGAGGGCGCGGTCGGCCTCCTGGTCGGCGTCGCGCCGGAAAGCGACCGACAGCTTGCGGATGCGCTCGACCAGCTCGAAGGCGGGCACGCCTTCCTGCTCGCGGATCACGTCGCCCAGGATGCGCCCGAGCAGCCGGATGTCCTCCACGAGGGGGCGCTCGTTGTCGCGCGCGCGCCGGGCCGGCGTGTCCGGCGGGGATAGGGCCATGGTCGTTCTCCGGCTGCTCAAATTTTTGGCAGCGCGGATGCTAGCATCGGCCTCCCTTCTTCCTTCGAGACAGGCTTTCCCTTGACCCGCTTCGTCATCGCCACCCGCGAAAGCCGGCTTGCGCTCTGGCAGGCCGAGCACGTGAAGGCCCTGCTGGCGCAGCAGGGCCACGAAGCCTCGCTGCTGGGCATGACCACGCGCGGCGACCAGATTTTGGACCGCAGCCTCAGCAAGGTCGGCGGCAAGGGCCTGTTCGTCAAGGAACTCGAAGTGGCGCTGGAGCAGGGCCAGGCCGACCTGGCGGTGCACTCGCTCAAGGACGTGCCGATGGACCTGCCCGACGGCTTCATGCTGGCCTGCGTGCTGGAGCGCGAAGACCCGCGCGATGCCTTCGTCTCGCCGAAGTACGAGTCGCTCGAGGCCTTGCCGGCCGGCGCCGTGGTCGGCACCTCCAGCCTGCGGCGGGTGGTGCTGCTGCGTGCGCTGCGGCCCGACCTGCGCATCGAGCCGCTGCGCGGCAACCTCGACACCCGGCTACGCAAGCTGGACGAGGGGGGCTACGACGCCATCGTGCTGGCCGCCGCCGGCCTCAAGCGCCTGGGGCTGGCCCATCGCATCCGCAAGGTGTTCGAGCCGGCGCAGATGCTGCCGGCCGCCGGGCAGGGCGCCCTCGGCATCGAGGCGCGCAGCGGGCGCGAGGACGTGCTGCGTGCGCTGGCGCCGCTGGCCCACCAGTCCACCGCGCTGGCGGTCGCCGCCGAGCGCGCTGTCAGCCGCGCCATGGGCGGCTCCTGCTCGATGCCGCTGGCAGCCCATGCCACGCTGGCCGGCGAAGTGCTGCGCATCGAGGCCGCCTGGGGCGACCCCGAGCGGCCGGGCGTGCTGGTGCGGGCCCAGGCCAGCGGCAGCGTCGGCAGTGCCGAGGAGGCCGCGGCGCTCGGCACGGAGGTGGCCGGCCGCCTGCGTGCCGGCGGCGCGCACTGAGCCGCGTCCCATGCGGGTGGTCCTGACCCGCCCCGCGCCGGAGGCGCAGCGCTGGGGCCGCGCACTGGCGGCGCGCGGCCACGAGGTCCTCGTCTTCCCCTTGATCGACATCGGTCCGGCGCCGGACGCGCAGGCGCTGCAGCAAGCCTGGTCGTCGCTGCCTGGATGCCAGGCCGCGATGTTCGTCAGTGGCAACGCCGTGCAGGGCCTCTTCGCCGCGGCGGCGGGGCAGGAATGGCCGGCCGCCGCGCGCGCCTGGTCCCCCGGGCCCGGCACGTCGCAGGCGCTGGCGGCGGCCGGCGTGCCCGCGCCGCAGATCGATGCGCCGCCGGCGGATGCCGCGCAGTTCGATTCGGAGGCGCTTTGGCCGGTGATTGCGCCGCAGGTGCGCGCGGGCATCCGCGTGCTGCTGGTGCGCGGCGCCGGCGCGGATGGCCGCCCGGCGGGGCGTGACTGGCTGGCGCAGCAACTGGAGCAGGCCGGCGCCCGGGTGGCGATGGTGGCCGCTTATGCGCGTCGCCGGCCCGATCCCGGCCCCGACGCCCTGGCGCAGGCGCAGCGGGCGGCCAGCGACGGCTCGGTGTGGCTGTTCAGCAGCTCCGAGGCGATTGCCAACCTGCGCCGCCTGCTGCCGCAGCAGGACTGGGCCCAGGCCCAGGCGATCGCCACGCACGAGCGCATCGCGCAGGCCGCGCGCGCGGCCGGCTTTGGCAGCGTGCGGTCATCCCGGCCGGCCGAAGCCGACGTGCTTGCCGCCCTAGAATCGCCGCGATGAGTGCCGAGACCGAGCCGCGGGACCCCTCGTCCGCACCGCCGCTCCCTACCCCCGAACCCGCTCCAGCCACCGCGCCCGCCGAGGAGGACGCCGTGCCGGTGCGCGCCGGCCGGCTGGCGATCGGCGTGCTGGGCATCGTGGCGGTTGCCGGCCTGGTCTCCAGCGGCATGCTGTGGCAGAAGCTCTCGACCATCCAGGAGCAGCTGGCGCGCCAGAGCGCCGACGCCGGCAGCCATGCCACCGAGGCGCGCGCGCTGGCGCGGCAGGCGCAGGAGCTGGCCCGCGACGTGGCCGCCCGCCAGGCGGTGCAGGACACGCGGCTGAACGAAGTCGCGCTGCAGCGCACGCAGCTCGAGGACCTGATGCAGAGCCTGTCGCGCTCGCGCGACGAGAACCTGGTGATCGACATCGAAGCGGGCCTGCGGCTCGCGCAGCAGCAGGCCCAGCTCACGCTCAGCGCCGAACCGCTGCTGGCGGCGCTGCGCACCGCCGACCAGCGGCTGGCGCGCGCGGGCGAACCGCGGCTGGCTCGCATCCGCGGCGCGATCGCGCGCGACATCGACCGCATCAAGTCGGCGGCCGTGGCCGACGTGCCCGGCATCCTGCTGCGGCTGGACGAGGTGGCGCGCCAGGCGGACGAACTGCCGCTGGCCAATGGCGTGGGAATGCCCCCGGCCGGCCGCTCCGCCCCGCGCACCGGCCAGCCGCCGGCGCCCGTTCCCAACTGGTGGCAGCAGGTGCTGGCGGCGGTGCGCGACGAGGCCCGTTCGCTGGTGCGCGTCAGCCGCATCGACGCGCCCGAGGCGATGCTGGTGGCGCCCGACCAGGGCTTCTTCCTGCGCGAGAACTTCAAGCTCAAGCTGATGAATGCGCGGCTGGCCCTGCTGGCGCGCCAGATCGATGCGGCCCGGGCCGACGTGGGCGGGGCTGCCGCCGCGCTCAACAAGTACTTCGACGGCTCGGCCCGCCGCACCCAGGCGGCGGCCCAGTCGCTGCAGCAGATGCAGCAGCAGCTGCGCGCGGTCGAGGTTCCGCGCATCGACGAGACGATGGCCACCCTGGCCACGGCCGCGGCGGGACGGTGATGCGCGCGGCGCTCTGGCTCCTGGTCCTGTTCGCCGTTGCCGTGGCGGTGGCGCTGTTCGCCGGCAACAACCAGGGCACGGTCACGGTGTTCTGGCCGCCCTGGCGGGTCGATCTCTCGCTCAACCTGATCCTGCTGCTGCTGCTGGCGGCGTTCCTGTTCCTGCATGCCGCGCTGCGCGCCCTGGCAGCGCTGTTCGACCTGCCGCGCCAGGCTCTGCGCTGGCGCATCCAGCAGAAGGAGCGCAGCATGCACGCCTACCTGCTCGACGCCCTGTCGCACCTGCTGGCGGGCCGCTTCATCCGGGCCCGCAAGTCGGCCGAAGGCGCGCTGGCGCAGGAGGCTTCGCTCGGCGCGGGCGGTGCCGGCCCGGCCAACGGCGCGCAGTTGCGGGCCCTGGCCCACCTGCTGGCGGCCGAGAGCGCGCACGCGCTGCAGGATCGCGGTGCGCGCGAGGAACACCTGAAGCGCGCGCTGGAGCAGGCCGGCGTCCGCGATGCCCAGGAGTCGCACGAGGGCGCCCTGATGCGCGCGGCCCGCTGGTCGCTGGAGGACCGCAATCCCCAGGGGGCCATCGGCTGGCTGCAGGAGCTGCCTTCCGGCGCCGGCCGGCGCACGCTGGCGCTGCGCATGAAGCTCAAGGCCGCGCGCCTGTCCGGGGCCACCGGCGAGGCGCTGGAGACGGCGCGCCTGTTGGCCAAGCACCGCGCCTTCTCGGCGCTGGCGGCCGAGACCCTGGTGCGCGGGCTGGCGACCGACCTGCTCAACGGCGCCCACGACCCGACCCAGCTGCAGCGCGCCTGGGCCGACCTGGAGGCGGCCGAGCGCGCCATGCCCGAGCTGGCCATCCATGCGGCCCAGCGCCTGCTGCTGCTGGGCGGCGAGGCGCAGCTGGCGCGCGAATGGCTGCTGCCAGTGTGGGAGCGCCAGGCCGGCCTGTCCGACCTGCAGAAGGCACGGCTGGTGGCGGTGCTGGAAGAAGGCCTGGAGGATGTGGATGCGGCCTGGCTGGCGCGCATCGAAACGGCCCAGCGGGCCGACCCGCGCGATGCCTCGCTGCAGTACCTGGCGGGCATGGCCTGCCTGCGGCGGCAGTTGTGGGGCAAGGCGCAGCAACTGCTGGCGCAGGCTGCCGCCAACCTGGAGGAGCCGCGGCTGCGCGGCAACGCCAGCCGCGCACTGGCCCTGCTGGCCGAGCAACGGGGCGACGAGCCGGCGGCTGCCGCGGCCTGGAAGCAGGCGGCCCAGGCCTGAGGGCGGCGGCCGCAGCAATCACCGCTCCGACGTGCCGCCCCGGCGCAGCGCCGGCAGAGCCCGGGCCCCGGTTCCCGCCGGCTGAACCTGCGAGTGGATGGGAGCGCGCGCCAGCGGCTCCCTGATCAGGCCCGGTCCGCAGAGGACGCCATGCCGGCTGCGCCGGCGGCAGACAAGAGAAAGGGAGCCGAAGCTCCCTTGTCCTGAAGTGGCGTCGCCGTTTACGGCGCCGGCGGCTGCGCTTGCTGCTCGAACGGCAGCGGCAGCTCGCGCAGATCGCGGCGGGTTTCGACCAGCACCAGCGGACCTTCGTCGATCACCACGGCCGGGGGACGCTCGCGCGGCACCCGGATCGGCTTGGGCTCGGCGGCAATGGCCGCCTGCACCGCGGCGATCTTGCCGGCATCCGAGTTGACCCACTGCAGACCGGAGCCGGCGGCGACCTGTGCCAGGTCATCGACCGGCAGCTCGAACGGCTGCACCTTGGGCAGGCCGGCGGGGGCGGCCGGTGCGGGTGCGGGTGCGGGTGCTGGCGCTGGCGCTGGCGCCGGGGCGACCGTGCCGGTGGCGGCGGAGGCAACCGGCTCGGGCGTCACGGGCTCGTCGGCGACGAAACCGGTCGCATAGCGCGGCCGCCGGTCGGCGAAACCACCGGCTGGCTCCTCTTGCGGCTCGATCGCCGGCTGGGCTGCCGGCTGGGCCGAGCCTTCGGCGGGGACGGCTTCGTCGCGGCCGTTGCGCTCACGGCGGTCACGGCCATAACGGTCGCGCGAACGGCGCGAATCGCGGCGACCCTCGCCTTGCCCTTCACCCTGGCCTTGCGGCTGGGCAGCCTGCTCCAGCAGCTCGGCGCCGTCGGGCTGGCCTTCGATCACCGAGGCTTCGCTGATGGACTGCGGCATCGGCTCGCGCGGCCGGCGCTCGCCGCGCTCGCCACGTTCCCCGCGCTCACCACGTTCACGCCGGCCTTCGCCCCGGTCGCCGCGCTCGCCGCGCGGCGGGCGGTCGCCCTGGGCCTGCTCCGGCGTCTCGCCGGCGCGCTGCTCATCGGCCTGCACTTCGTCGCGGCGATCCCGCGGGCCGTGCCGTTCACCGCGGGGCTCACGCGGCGCGCGCGGCTCGCGGTTTTCGCGCGGCTCACGGCCTTCGCGCGGTTCACGACCTTCACGAGGTTCACGCGCTTCGCGGGGTTCACGACCTTCACGGGATTCACGCGCTTCGCGGGGCTCGCGGCCTTCGCGCTGCTCTGGACGCTCGCCGCGTCCCTCGGCCCGCTCGCCGCGCTCCGGCCGTCCTTGCTGGCGTTCGCGCCGGGCTTCGCCCTCGCCGCGCCCTTCGGCGGCACGCGCGGCCTGGCTTTCGCCGCCCTCGCCATTGGGCCGCTCGCGGCGATGCTCGGCGTCACGGCCGCGGTTGCGGCCACCGCGGCCGCCGCGGCGGCCTTCGCCGCGCTCGCCACGGCCCTCGCGCCTGTCCTCGCTCCTGGCCGCCGGTGCGGCGGCCGGCGTGGCCGGCGCAACCGCCGGCGGCGGGCTGAACAGGCTCTTGAACCAGGCGAAGAAGCTGGGCTCCGCCGCCGGGGCCGGGGCCGGTGCCGGGCCGGGCGCCGGGGCAGGGGCCGGCGCGGCAGCCTGGCGCTGCGGCTCGGCCGCCTTCTCCGGGCGGGCCGGCGCGATCGGTGCCGGCGCATCCGGCAGCACGCCCTTGATCACCGGTTCCTGCCGGTTGGCGCGCTCCTGCGAGCGGCGCGTGACCTCGGTCTTCTCCTCGACCTCGGCCATGTGGTAGCTGGCCTTGAGGCTGTCCAGGCGCGGGTCGTCGTGCTTGAGGCGCTCGAGCTTGTAGTGCGGCGTGTCCAGGCCCTTGTTGGGCACCAGGATCACGTTGATGCGCTGCTTCAGCTCGATCTTGGTGATCTCGGTGCGCTTCTCGTTGAGCAGGAAGGAGGCAACTTCCACCGGCACCTGCACGTGCACGGCGGCCGTGCTGTCCTTCATGGACTCTTCCTGGATGATGCGCAGGATCTGCAGCGCCGAGCTCTCGGTGTCGCGGATGTGGCCATGGCCGCCGCAGCGCGGGCAGGGGATGGAGGCGCCCTCGGACAGCGCCGGGCGCAGCCGCTGGCGGCTCATCTCCATCAGGCCGAACTTGCTGATGGTGCCGAACTGCACCCGCGCGCGGTCCTGCCGCAGGGCATCGCGCAGGCGGTTCTCCACCTCGCGCCGGTTCTTCGACTCCTCCATGTCGATGAAGTCGATCACGATCAGGCCGCCCAGGTCGCGCAGGCGCATCTGGCGCGCCACTTCGTCGGCCGCTTCCAGGTTGGTGCGGGTGGCGGTCTCCTCGATGTCGCCGCCCTTGATGGCGCGCGCCGAGTTGACGTCGATCGACACCAGCGCCTCGGTGTGGTCGATCACGATCACGCCGCCCGAAGGCAGCTTGACCTCGCGCGCGTAGGCCGACTCGATCTGGTGCTCGATCTGGAAGCGCGAGAACAGGGGCGCGTCGTCGCGGTAGCGCTTGACCTTGCCGGCATGCTCGGGCATGACGTGCGACATGAACTGGTGCGCCTGCTCGTAGATCTCGTCGGTGTCGATCAGGATGTCGCCGACGTCGCTGTTGAAATAGTCGCGGATGCAGCGGATGACCAGCGACGACTCCTGGTAGATCAGGAACGCGCCCTTGCCGCCCTTGGCGGCGCCGTCGATGGCGTTCCACAGCTTGAGCAGGTAGTTCAGGTCCCACTGCAGCTCGGGTGCGCTGCGGCCGATGCCGGCGGTGCGGGCGATGATGGACATCCCGTTGGGGTACTCCAGCTGGTCCATCGCCTCCTTCAGCTCGGCCCGGTCGTCGCCCTCGATGCGCCGGCTGACGCCGCCGCCGCGCGGGTTGTTGGGCATCAGCACCACGTAGCGGCCGGCCAGCGAGATGAAGGTGGTCAGGGCGGCGCCCTTGTTGCCGCGCTCTTCCTTCTCCACCTGGACCAGCAGCTCCTGGCCTTCCTTGATCACCTCGTTGATCCGCGCCTGCGACACGGACACGCCGGGCGCGAAGTACTGCTTGGAGATCTCCTTGAACGGCAGGAAGCCGTGGCGGTCCTCGCCGTAGTCGACGAAGCAGGCCTCCAGCGACGGCTCGACGCGCGTCACCACGGCCTTGTAGATGTTGCCCTTGCGCTGTTCGCGCCCTTCGATCTCGATTTCGTAGTCGAGGAGCTTCTGTCCGTCGACGATGGCCAGCCGGCGCTCTTCGGCCTGCGTGGCATTGATCAGCATGCGCTTCATTGCGTCACCTTCTTGTTCTCATGAACAAACCGGCCCCATGCAGGGGCCCACGATGCCGGCCGGCGCAAGGCGGAACGGGAAGCGGAGAAGACGCGCGGGAACTGCGAACCGACGGCCCCGGGGGCTAGGTCAGCAATCGCAAGGGCGGCGCGTGGAGGGGAGCGAGACGGGGGGGAGGCCGCAGCGCCGCAGCAACTGCGAGCTGCGGCACCCGGGGGGTGCGCCGGGGCGGGCCGAAGCCAGCGGCAGGCGGCATCAGCCACCGCCAGCAGGCCAGGAAGAGCGCCATCAGCACGGGGAGTCTCGCTTGTCCGCCGCCAGCTTTCGGTGTCTGGCGGCCTTGTATTCCGGTTCGGAGTTTCGCTTGGGCGTCGGCGGCTCCGGCGCCTTGGCGGCGCTGCGGCACTTGAAAGGCCCGCAGCGGCGGCAAGGACGACGTCGGCATCGACCTGCCAGCGTCGCCGGGTGCCTCGGTGGACTAAACTCCAGCCGAATCAAGCACTTACGGCGAGACGCTAGTGGCAAGGATTATAGGGGGCGCGGGTGCCCCCGCCAGAGCCGGGGTGAAAACGATCGCGGTCGGCGAGGCATCCGCCGGCCAGCGCCTCGACAACTTCCTGTTGCGCGAGCTCAAGGGCGTTCCCAAGACCCATGTGTACCGGATCATCCGCAGCGGCGAGGTGCGGGTGAACAAGGGTCGCGCCGCCGCCGACACCCGGGTACAGGAAGGCGACCAGGTGCGGCTGCCGCCGGTGCGCCTGCCCGAGCGCTTGCAGGATCCGGCGGCCCGCCCGGTGCCGGCCCGCGAGTTCCCGGTCCTGCTGGAAGACGAGCACCTGCTGGCGATCGACAAGCCGTCCGGCGTGGCCGTGCACGGCGGCAGCGGGGTGAGCTTCGGCGTGATCGAGCAGCTGCGCCAGGCCCGGCCGCAGGCCAAGCTGCTCGAGCTGGTGCATCGGCTCGACCGCGAGACCTCGGGCGTGCTGCTGGTGGCCAAGCGGCGCTCGGCCCTCACCGGGCTGCAGGAGCAGTTCCGCGGCCGCGAGACCGGCAAGACCTACCTGGCGCTGGTGGCCGGCGCCTGGCCCGGCAACCGCAAGGTGATCGACCTGCCACTGCACAAGTACCTGCTGGCGGGCGACGATGGCGCCGCCGGCGAGCGGCGGGTCAAGGTGGTGGACAAGGACCACCCCGACGCCATGCGGTCCATCACGCTGGTCAAGGTGGCGCGCCGCCTGGCCGGCTTCACGCTGCTGGAAGTGACGATCAAGACCGGGCGCACCCACCAGATCCGCGTGCACCTGGCCTCGCAGGGGCACCCGATCGCGGGCGACGACAAGTACGGCGACTTCGAGCTGAATCGCGCGCTGCAGCGGCAAGGCCTGCGGCGCATGTTCCTGCACGCCTGGCGGCTGCAATTCCGCCATCCCGCCACCGGCGAGCCGGTCGCCCTCGAGGCGCCGCTGCCGGCCGACCTGCAACAGTTCACCGACCACCATGCCCAGCTCCCGGCCGCGCCAGTTTGACCTCATCGCCTTCGACTGGGACGGCACGCTGTACGACTCGACCCAGGTCATCGTTCGCTGCATCCAGCGGGCGGTGGTGGACGTGGGCGGCGCCCGGCCGAGCGAGCAGGCCGCGGCCTGGGTGATCGGCATGAGCCTGGGGCAGGCGCTGGCGCGCGCCGCGCCGGACGTGCCGCCGGAGCGCTACGCCGAACTGGGGCAGCGCTACCGCCATCACTACCACCAGCACCAGAACGACCTCAGCCTGTTCGAGGGCGCGCTGCCGCTGCTGCAGGAGCTGCGCTCGCGCCACCACTGGCTGGCGGTCGCCACCGGCAAGTCGCGCCGCGGCCTGGACGAGGTGCTGCAGGCGCAGGAGCTGCACGGCGTGTTCGACGGCTCCCGCACCGCCGACGAGACCGCCGGCAAGCCGCATCCGCGGATGCTGCAGGAGCTGATGCGCGAGTTCGGCACCGATCCCGAGCGCACGCTGATGGTTGGCGACACCACGCACGACCTGGAGATGGCCCGCAACGCCGGCTGCGCGGCCGTGGGCGTGAGCTACGGCGCGCACGAGCCGGACAGCTTCCACGAACTGGGTCCCCTGCACATCGCGCACTCGGTGGCCGACCTGCGCCACTGGCTGCTGGCCCATGCCTGAGAGCCAGCCCCAGCCCCTGTGCAACAGCGCCGACCTGGCCGACGGCGGGCTGGCGGTGGCGTTCGACGTGCTGTACGGCGGCCAGACGTGCCGGGCCTTCGCCATCCGCTGGCGCGGCCGGGTCCATGCCTACCTGAACCGCTGCGCCCACGTGGCGATGGAGATGGACTGGCAGCCCAACCGTTTCTTCGACGACAGCGGGCAGTGGCTGATGTGCTCGACCCACGGCGCGGTCTACCACCCCGACACCGGCGCCTGCGCCGGCGGCCCTTGCCGCGGCCCGCTGGTGCGCATCGAAGTGAGCGAGCAAGGCGGCGTGGTGCGCTGGCATACTGCCTGGAACCTCCAACCCCTGGCCTTCTGAGCTCCTCGCCATGACCGATCCGTTGATGCCCGGCACCGACCGGGACCCGCCCGGCGCGCCTGCGCCTGCGCCCGCCACCGGACTTCAGCCGGGCTGGGAGCGCCAGACCATGGAGCGCCTGATGTTCGCCACCCTGTCCGAGCAGCGCTCGGCGCGGCGCTGGCGGACCTTCACCCGGCTGGCCTGGCTGGCCTTCTTCGTGTTCATGGTTTGGGCCCTGCTGTACCGCGGCGGGCCGAGCAGCGTCGAGAAGTCGGCCCCGCACACCGCGGTGGTCGAGATCAAGGGCGAGATCGCCGCCGACAACGACAACAGCGCCGAGTTCATCGTCGCCGCCATGAAGGCCGCGTTCGAGGATGCCGGCGCGCAGGCGGTGGTGCTGCTGATCAACTCGCCCGGCGGCAGCCCGGTGCAGGCCGGCATCGTCAATGACGAGATGAAGCGGCTCAAGGCCAAGCACCACAAGCCGGTGTACGTGGTGGTGGGCGAGGCGTGCGCGTCGGCGGCCTACTACATCGCCGCCGGCGCCGACCGGATCTACGTGGACAAGGCCAGCATCGTCGGCAGCATCGGCGTGCTGATGGACGGCTTCGGCTTCGTCGGCCTGATGGACAAGCTGGGGGTCGAGCGCCGCCTGATGACGGCCGGCGAGAACAAGGGCTTCCTCGATCCGTTCAGTCCCCAGACCGAAACGCATCGCGCCCATGCGCAGCAGATGCTGGACCAGATCCACCGCCAGTTCATCGACGTGGTCAAGGCCGGCCGCGGCAAGCGCCTGAAGGATTCGCCGGAGTTGTTCACCGGCCTGTTCTGGACCGGCCAGCAGGCGGTCGAGATGGGCCTGGCGGACCAGATGGCCAACCTGGATTTCGTCGCCCGCGAAGTGGTCAAGGCCGAGGAGCTGGTGGACTACACCCGGCGCGAGAACGTGGCCGAGCGGCTGGCCAAGAAGTTCGGCGCCGCCGTCGGTGAAGGCGCGGTGCGCGCGGTGCGCGCGATCCCGGCGCTGCGCTAGACCCCGAGCAGGAACACCGCCGGCGCATCGCCCGGCGGGCTGCCGGCCTCGCGCCGCCATTGGGCCACGGTGCGGGTCGCGATGCGCGCATCGGGCAGGGTCAGCCCGCTGGCGACGCACAGGCGCGTGTCGCCGCGCAGCGCCTCCAGCAGCGCCGGCCAGAGCGCGGCGTTGCGGTACGGCGTCTCGATGAACAGCTGGGCCTGGGCGGTGCGCAGCGCCAGCGCCTCCAGCTCGCGGATGCGCTGGGTGCGCGGCCCCGGCTGCTGCGGCAGGTAGCCCACGAAGGCGAACGACTGGCCGTTCAGGCCGCTGGCCGCCAGCGCCAGCAGCAGCGAAGCGGGGCCCACCAGCGGCACCACGCGCAGCCCGAGCTCGTGCGCCGCCCGCACCACCGACGACCCCGGATCGGCCACCGCCGGCATGCCGGCTTCGCTCACCAGGCCGATGTCATGGCCGGCCAGCGCGGGGGCGAGCATCGGGCGCGCATCGAAGCTGCCCGCATGGTCGCCCTTCTTGTGCACCTCGCGCGGCAATTCGGTGATCGCCAGCGCCTGGATCGGCTGGGCCAGAGGCACGACCTCGCCCACACGCTTGAGGTAGGCGCGGGTGGTCTTCGCGTTCTCCGCCACCCAGTGCGTGATGCGGGCCGCCGCCTCCAGCGTGCGGATGGGCATCACCTGCTGCAGCGGCCCGGGCGTGGCGCAACCGAAATCGAGCGGGGCAGGGACCAGGTACAGCGTGCCGGGCGCGGGCATCTCAGGGAATCCGGATGCCGGCGGCGCGCAGCAGGCGGCAGGTGCGGATCAGCGGCAGGCCGACCAGAGCCGTCGGGTCGTCGCTGTGGATCGCCTCCAGCAGCGCGATGCCCAGGCCTTCGCTGCGGGCGCTGCCGGCGCAGTCGTAGGGCTGCTCGGCGCGCAGGTAGGTTTCGATCTCGGCATCGCCCAGGTCGCGGAACAGCACCCGCACCGGGGCCAGGTCCGCCTGCTCGAAGCGGCTCTCCAGGCACACCACCGCCAGCGCGGTCTGGAACACCACCGTGCGGCCGCGCATGCGGCGAAGCTGCGCGGTGGCGCGGTCGTGATCGCCCGGCTTGCCCAGCGGCTCGCCGTCGAGGTCGGCCACCTGGTCGGAGCCGATCACCACCGCTTGCGGGTGCCGCTGCGCCACGGCCCGGGCCTTGGCCAGGGCCAGCCGCGTCGCCAGCGCCGCCGGCGCCTCGCCGGGCAGCGGCGTCTCATCCACCTCGGGCGCGACTACCTCGAAGGGCAGGCCCAGCCGGCCCAGCAATTCGCGCCGGTAGCGCGAGGTCGAGCCGAGGATCAGGCGCCGTGGATGAGCGAGGGACATGCGGCGATTCTCTTACACTGGATTGCATGAAGAGGACCTTCAGCCCGCAGCGGCTCGACGTGCGGGCGTTCGCCGAAGACGGGGAACGGCTGTCGGGCGAGGCCCGGCTGGCCGACCTCCCCCGGTTGGCCGCCGAGGGCCGCCCCGATGGAGCCGATCCCCGGGTCGAATGGTCGGCGCGCGGCGAGTTGCGCCACCCGAACCACCTGCATCCGGAGGTCTGGCTGCACCTGGCCGCCGCCACCGAGTTGACCCTGACCTGCCAGCGTTGCCTGGAGGCAGTGGCTGTGCCGCTGTCGGTGGCCCGCGCTTTCCGCTTCGTCGCCGACGAGGACACGGCGGCGGCGCAGGACGAGCAGGCCGAGGAGGACGTGCTGGCGATCAGCCGCTCGTTCGACCTGCTGGAGCTGGTGGAGGACGAGTTGCTGATGGAGGTGCCGGTGGTGCCGCGGCACGAGGTCTGCCCGCGGCCGGTGCGCCTGTCGGCGGCCGACGCCGACTTCGATGAAGGCGAGCCGCGCGAGAACCCCTTCGCCCACCTCAAGCTGCTCAGGGACGGCAAGAAATAGGCGCCGCTCGACCAATGCCCTATAATGGCGGGCTTCGCGCGAAAAGCCACGCCTCGTGAGCGGCCTGCGCGCTTTCCGTCCATCATTCACCCGGCGCCTGCCTTCGAGCGAGGCGCCCCAGCATCCAGGAGCCCGGCATGGCCGTCCAGCAGAACAAGAAGTCGCCCTCCAAGCGGGGCATGCACCGTTCGCACAACGCGCTGACGGTGCCCGGCATCGCGGTGGAGCCCACCACCGGCGAGACCCACCTGCGCCACCACATCAGCCCGAACGGCTTCTACCGCGGCCGCAAGGTCCTCAAGACCAAGAACGACGCCTGATTCCGGCCACGGCAAGCAAAGGCCCGCCGCTGCCTGCGCAGCCCGGGCCTTTTTTGCGTCCGTGCCCCGGTTGCCGGAGCGTGGCATCCAGGTTTGCGCGAGGTCGGATGGCACGCTGCCCGGAAGCTCTACATTTGAGGACATGACGATTCTGGCCGTCGATTGCATGGGGGGCGACCACGGCCTGGCCGTAACCCTGCCCGCCTGCCGCAGCTTCCTCCAGGCGCATCCCGAAGCCCGCCTGCTGCTGGTGGGCAGCGGCGAGGCGCTGCAGCAGTTCCATCCGCGCGCCACCCACGTGCCCGCCTCCGAGGTCGTGGCGATGGATGATGCCGTCGAGGTCGCCCTGCGGCGCAAGAAGGATTCATCGATGCGCATCGCCATCCAGCAGGTGCGCGATGGCAAGGCCGACGCGGCGGTCTCGGCCGGCAACACCGGCGCGCTGATGGCCCTGGCCCGCTACCTGCTCAAGACGCTGGAGGGCATCGACCGGCCCGCCATCGCCTCGCCGCTGCCCAATGCCAAGGGCAGCGCCACCACCGTGCTGGACCTGGGCGCCAACGTCGATTGCACCGAGCAGCACCTGCTGCAGTTCGCGGTGATGGGCTCGGCCCTGGTGGCGGCGCTGAGCGGCCGTGACCAGCCCAGCGTCGGCCTGCTCAACATCGGCGAAGAGGTGATCAAGGGCAACGAGGTGATCAAGCGCGCCGGCGAGCTGCTGCGTTCGGCCGCGGCCGCCGGCGACCTCAATTTCCACGGCAACGTGGAAGGCAACGACATCTTCAAGGGCACCACCGACATCGTGGTGTGCGACGGCTTCGTCGGCAACGTGGCGCTCAAGACCAGCGAGGGCCTGGCCAGCATGATCGGCGGCTTCCTGCGCGAGGAGTTCTCGCGCAACCCGCTGACCAAGGTCTCCGCCCTGCTGGCCTATCCGGTGCTGTCCGCCTTCAAGAAGCGGGTGGACTACCGCCGCTACAACGGCGCGGCGCTGCTCGGCCTGCGCGGGCTGGTGTTCAAGAGCCATGGCTCGGCCGACGCGTTCGCCTTCGAGCACGCGCTGGCCCGGGCGTATGATGCGGCCCGAAACAAGCTGCTCGACCGGGTCGAGACCCGCATCGCGCATGCCCGGCCCCTGCTGGCCGGGTCCGCGGCCGACGCCGCTTCCATCGAGACCCTCGCTTCCGAATGAGCCGATATTCGCGCATTGCCGGCACCGGCAGCTACTTGCCGCCGCGCCGAGTGACCAATGACGACCTGACCGTCCAACTGGCGGCCCAGGGCATCGAAACGTCCGACCAGTGGATCGTGGAGCGCACCGGCATCCGGGCCCGCCACTTCGCCGCGCCCGACGTGACCGCCAGCGACCTCGGCGTGCCGGCCGCGCTTCAGGCGATCGAGGCGGCCGGCTGCAGCCCGGCCGACATCGACCTGATCATCGTCGCCACCTCGACGCCGGACATGGTGTTCCCGTCGGCGGCGTGCATCCTGCAGAACAAGCTGGGCATCGCCGGCTGCCCGGCGTTCGACGTGCAGGCGGTGTGCAGCGGCTTCGTCTATGCGCTGACGGTGGCCGACGCGATGATCCGCACCGGCGGCGCCAGCCGCGCGCTGGTGGTCGGCGCCGAGGTGTTCTCGCGCATCCTCGATTTCAAGGACCGCACCACCTGCGTGCTGTTCGGCGATGGCGCCGGGGCCGTAGTGCTGGAAGCCTCCGATACCCCCGGCATCCTGGCCAGCGACCTGCATGCGGACGGCAAGCACGTCGGCATCCTGTGCGTGCCCGGCACGGTCGCAGGCGGCCAGGTGCTGGGCGACCCGCTGCTCAAGATGGATGGCCAGGCGGTGTTCAAGCTGGCCGTCGGCGTGCTGGAAAGCGCGGCCCGCGCTACGCTGGCCAAGGCCGGCCGCACCGAAGCCGACATCGACTGGCTGATCCCGCACCAGGCCAACATCCGCATCATGCAGGGCACGGCCAGGAAGCTGAAGCTGCCCATGGACAAGCTGGTCGTCACCGTCGACCAGCATGGCAACACCTCGGCCGCCTCGATCCCTCTGGCGCTCGATGCCGCAGTTCGCGAAGGCAAGGTCCGCCGCGGCGACACCCTGATGCTGGAAGGCGTCGGTGGCGGCTTCACCTGGGGCGCGGTGCTGCTGGACTACTGAGTCCCGCCGGCGCCGCACGCCCCTGTTCGACCGACTTTCCAACGACGACATGAAACCGTTTGCATTCGTGTTCCCCGGCCAGGGCTCCCAGGCCGTCGGCATGCTCGACGCCTGGGGCGACCACCCGGCCGTGCAGCAGGCCATCGCCGAAGCCTCCGAGGCGCTGGGCGAGGACATCGGCCGCCTGATCCACGACGGCCCCAAGGAGGCGCTGGCGCTGACTACCAATACCCAGCCGGTGATGCTGGTGGCGGGCGTGGCGGCCTATCGCGCCTGGCTGGCCGAGGGCGGCGCCAAGCCCGCCGTGGTGGCCGGCCACTCGCTGGGCGAGTACTCGGCGCTGGTCGCCGCCGGCGCCCTGAGCCTGGCCGACGCCGCGCCGCTGGTGCGCTTTCGCGCCCAGGCCATGCAGGAAGCCGTGCCGGTGGGCGAGGGCGCCATGGCCGCCGTGCTGGGCATGGACGCCCAAAAGGTGGTGGAAGGCTGCGCCGAGGCCCAGCGTTCCTTCGGCACCAACTCGCTGGAGGCGGTCGAGGCGGTGAACTTCAACGACCCCGCGCAGACCGTCATCGCCGGCAGCAAGGCGGCGGTCGACAAGGCCTGCGAAGTGCTCAAGGCCCATGGCGCCAAGCGCGCCTTGCCGCTGCCGGTGTCGGCGCCGTTCCACTCCAGCCTGATGAAGCCGGCGGCCGACCGGCTGCGCGAGCGGCTGGCCCAGGTGGCCATCGCCGCCCCGCAGATTCCCGTGGTCAACAACATCGAGGCCAGGGTCGAGACCGACCCCGGCCGCATCCGCGCCGCCCTGTACGAGCAGGCCTTCGGGCCGGTGCGCTGGGTCGACTGCATCCGGGCGATCCAGGGCCGCGGCGTCGGCGTGGTGCTGGAGTGCGGCCCGGGCAAGGTGCTGCAGGGCCTGTGCAAGCGCATCGACCCGGCGCTGGCGGCCGGCGCCGTCTACGACCCGGCCAGCCTGGCCGAAGCGAAGGGGCTGCTGGCATGAATGCGGGTGCACTGAAGGGACAAGTGGCGCTGGTCACCGGCGCCTCGCGCGGCATCGGCGCGGCGATCGCGCTGGAGCTGGCGCAGCAGGGTGCCACGGTGATCGGCACCGCCACCACCGACGAGGGTGCGCAGAAGGTCGGCCAGGCGCTGGCGGCCTTTGGAGGCCGCGGCGAACGGCTGGACGTCAACGACGTCGCCCAGGCCGAGGCGCTGGTCGACGCCATCGTCAAGCAGCACGGCGGCCTGCAGGTGCTGGTCAACAACGCCGGCATCACCCGCGACATGCTGGCCATGCGGCTCAAGGACGAGGACTGGGACGCCGTGCTGGACACCAACCTCAAGGCGGTGTTCCGCCTCAGCCGGGCCGTGATGCGCACCATGATGAAGCAGCGCTACGGCCGCATCGTCAGCATCACGTCGGTGGTCGGCGCCTCGGGCAACCCCGGCCAGGCCAACTATGCGGCCGCCAAGGCCGGCGTCGCCGGGCTGACCCGGGCGCTGGCGCGCGAACTCGGCAGCCGCGGAATCACCGTCAACTGCGTGGCGCCCGGCTTCATCGAGACCGACATGACGGCCGTGCTGCCCGAGGAGCAGCGCAAGGCGCTGCTGGGCCAAATTCCGCTGGGCCAGCTCGGCAAGCCCGCCGACATCGCCCATGCGGTGGCCTACCTGGCCTCCCCGGCCGCCGGCTACGTCACCGGCCAGGAACTGCACGTCAACGGCGGCATGTACATGGCCTGAACCTGCCCTTGGCAGCCCCGGTCCGCTGCGGCCGGGTCTGCAGAGGGCGAGGCTAGAATCCGCGATTCAATCCACAACCCCCAGAGGGAACCCATGAGCGATATCGAAGCACGTGTCAAGAAGATCATCGCCGAGCAACTCGGCGTGGAGGAGTCCCAGGTGACCAACGAGAAGGCCTTCGTGGCCGATCTGGGCGCCGACTCCCTTGACACGGTGGAGCTGGTGATGGCGCTGGAGGACGAGTTCGGCATCGAGATCCCGGACGAGGACGCCGAGAAGATCACCACCGTGCAGAACGCCATCGACTACGCCAACGCCCACCAGAAGGCCTGATTGCGAATGACCCGCCGCCGAGTCGTCGTCACCGGTCTGGGCTGCGTCAGCCCCGTCGGCAACACCGTTGCCGAGTCCTGGGACAACCTGCTGGCCGGCCGCACGGGGATCGACTTCATCACCCAGTTCGATGCGGCCAACTTCGCCTGCCGCTTCGCCGGCGAGGTCAAGGGCTTCAACATCGCCGACTACATCCCCGAGAAGGAAGCCCGGCACATGGACCGGTTCATCCACCTCGGGCTGGCGGCAGCCTGCCAGGCGGTGGCCGACAGCGGGCTGCCCAGCGGTGACGCCCTTCCGGCCGAGCTGGCCGAGCGCATCGGCGTGAACATCGGCGCCGGCATCGGCGGCCTGCCGATGATCGAGCAGACCCATGCCGAGCTGGTTGCGCGCGGGCCGCGCCGCGTCTCCCCCTTCTTCGTGCCCGCCTCGATCATCAACATGATCTCGGGCCATGTGTCGATCAAGTACGGCTTCAAGGGCCCGAACATCGCGGTCGTCACCGCCTGCACCACCGGCCTGCATGCCATCGGGCTGTCGGCCCGCATGATCGAGAGCGGCGACGCCGACATCATGGTGTGCGGCGGCGCCGAGTCGTCGGTTTCGCCGCTGGGCATCGGTGGTTTCGCCGCCTCGCGCGCGCTGTCCACCCGCAACGACGACCCGAAGACGGCATCCCGCCCCTGGGACAAGGACCGCGACGGCTTCGTGCTGGGCGAGGGCGGCGGCGTGCTGGTGCTCGAGGAATACGAGCACGCCAGGTCGCGCGGCGCGAAGATCTATGCCGAGGTCGCCGGTTTCGGCATGTCGGCCGACGCCTTCCACATGACGGCGCCCGACGTGGACGGCCCGCGCCGGGCCATGGTCGGCGCCCTGCGCAACGCCGGCATCAATGCCGATGAAGTCGACTACCTCAACGCCCACGGTACCTCCACACCGCTGGGCGACCTGAACGAGACCAACGCGATCAAGGCCGCGCTGGGCGACCACGCGAAGCAACTGGTGGTCAGCTCCACCAAGTCCATGACCGGCCACCTGCTGGGCGGCGCCGGCGGCATCGAGTCGGTGTTCACCGTGCTGGCGGTGCACCGGCAAAAGGCCCCGCCGACCATCAACATCTTTAACCAGGATCCCGAGTGCGACCTGGACTACTGCGCCAACACGGCGCGGGACCTGAAGATCGACGTGGCCATGAAGAACAACTTCGGCTTCGGCGGCACCAACGGCACGCTGGTCTTCAAGCGGGTCTGACGCCCGCGGCTTCCCATGCACGGCGCCCCATCGGTGAGTTATCCGGTGGGGCGTTCTGCTTGGCTGGGGCGCCTGCTGGCGCTGGCCTGGGCGGCCGGAGCGCTGGCCTGCGCCGCCTGGGCCTGGCAGGGCGCCGCCCCCACCCGGGTTGCAGCCGGCGTGGCGGCCACGGTGGTCGCCGGCGCCTGGGTCGCGCGCTGGTGGTGGCGGCTGCCCGACCGGCAGCTGCACTGGGACGGGGGCGCCTGGCATCGGTCGGAGCCGCTGGCCGGGGAGGGCGCCGCCGGCCGGATCGAGCCGGCGCTGGACCTGCAGTCGGCCCTGCTGCTGCGCTGGCGCGGTCAGGACGGGGGCGGCGACTGGATCTGGGCCGAGCGCTCGCGGCTGCCGGCCCGCTGGGACGCGCTGCGGCGTGCTGTATATTCGCGCGCCGATGCCGACGTGCTGCCCGGGGCGAAGCCGCCGTCGCCGAGACCATGACCCAGAGCCCGCCCGCACCCGCCTCCCCGCCGCCCGACACCGACCAGATGCTGGTGGCTCGCGCCGTGGCGGGCGACCAGCGGGCCTACGAGCTGCTGGTGATCAAGTACCAGCGCCGCATCGAGCGGCTGATCGGCCGGATGGTGCGCGACGTCGACCTGGTGGAGGACATCGCCCAGGAAACCTTCATCCGGGCCTACCGGGCGCTCGGCCAGTTCCGCGGCGAGGCCCAGTTCTACACCTGGCTGTACCGGATTGCCGTCAACACCGCCAAGAAAGCCCTGTCCGACCTCAAGCGCGACCCGCTGGTGTCCGAGAGCGCCCTGCGCGGGGGCGACGACGAGGATGAAACTTCCCCGGTGGAGAACGAACTAACCAGCCCGGAAACGCCGGAGACGGTGCTCGCCGCCAAGGAAATCGCCGCCACGGTCAACTCGGCCATGGAGGCTCTCCCCGAGGAGTTGCGGCAGGCCGTCACGCTGCGCGAGATCGAAGGGCTGAGCTACGAAGAGATCGCGCAAGTCATGAACTGCCCGATCGGGACCGTCCGCTCGCGCATCTTCCGCGCGCGCGAGGCGATTTCGGCCAAGGTCAAGCCCCTGCTGGAGAACCAGTCGGGCAAGCGCTGGTAGCGGCAAGGTGAGAGCGATGGACGAACAGATGGACGACAGGGAACGGATATCCGCGCTGGCCGACGGCCAGTTGCAGGGCGAGGAATTCGCGCGGGCCATGCAGGCGGCCGGCGCCGACCGCGCCGTGCTCGAGGCCTGGCACAGCTACCACCTCATCGGCGATGCCTTGCGCTCGTCCGACCTGGCCTGCGGCACGCCCGGACCGGCCTTTCTCGACCGCCTGTCGGCCCGTCTGGCGCAGGAGCCGCTGCCGCGCCCCCAGCCGGCGCCCGCTGCCGCGCTGGCTGCGCGGCACGCGGCGCAGCCAGCGGCCAACGACGGCAGCTTCCGCTGGAAGATGGTGGCCGGCCTGGCCTCGGTGGCGGCGTTCGCGGCCGTGGGCTGGTCGGTCCTCGGCAGCGGTGGCCAGCCCGGTTCGGCCCAGCCGCAGCTGGCCTCGGCCCCGCAGCAGGCTCCGGGCGCGGCGCCCGGCAGCGTGCTGGCCCGCTCCGAGCCGGGGGTCATGATCCGCGATCCGCGGCTGGACGAGATGCTGGCGGCCCATCGCCAGCTGGGCGGCGCTTCGGCGCTGCAGTCGTCCGCGGGTTTCCTGCGCAACGCCACCTTCGAGTCCCCCGCGCGCTGACCCATGTCGATGACGTTGCTGCCGCTGCGCACCGCCGCCAGCCGCTGCCTGCTGGCACTGTGGGCCATCGGAACCCTGGGCGTCGCGGCAGCCCAGCAGCCCGTCGCAGCGGCCGGCCCGCAGGCGGAACGCGGCGTCAACGAATGGCTGATGCGCATGCAGGAGGCGTCGCGCGAGCGCAGCTACATCGGCACCTTCGTCGTGTCCTCCAGCGGCGGCGCGCTGTCGAGCGCGCGCATCTGGCACGCCGGCCACCCCACCCAGCAGGTGGAGAAGGTGGACGTGCTGACCGGCGTGCCCCGCTCCACCTACCGCCGCAACGAGGAGGTCCTCACCTTCCTGCCCGAGGACCGGCTGGTGCGCGCGGAAAAGCGCGAGGCCATGGGCCTGTTCCCCAACCTGCTGCGCTCGTCCGACACCTCGATTCCGGAGTTCTACACCGCGCGCCGCACCGGCTCGGACCGGGTCGCGGGGTTTGACGCCGACGTGGTGCAGCTGGCGCCCCGCGACCACCTGCGCTTCGGTTATCGCGTGTGGAGCGAAAAGCGCTCCGGGCTGGTCATCAAGCTGCAGACGCTGGATGACCAGGGCCGTGTGCTGGAGCAGGCCGCCTTCTCCGAGCTGCAGCTCGACGTCCCGGTGCGGGCCGACAAGATCGCCCGCATGATGCAGCCGCCGCCCGGCTGGCGGGTGGAGCGCACCCAGGCCGTGAAGACCGACGCGGCCAGCGAGGGCTGGGCGCTGAAGGCGGCGGTGCCGGGCTTCAAGCCCATGAATTGCTACAAGCGGCCTGCTGCCGGCGGCAGCCTGCAATGGATCTTTTCCGACGGCCTGGCCGCCGTCTCGCTCTTCATCGAGCCCTATGACCGCGAGCGCCACCAGCAGGAAGGCCTGATGGCCAGCGGCGCGACGCAGACCCTGACCCGGCACATGGAGCACTGGTGGGTGACGGTGGTGGGCGAGGTGCCGGCGCAGACCCTCAGGGCGTTCGCGCAGGGCATCGAGCGGCGCCGCTGAACGCGCGCGCCGCGGCCGGATCATCGGAAGGGAACCCGGGCTTGCTGCCCGGATCGGAATTTGCCTGTCGAGAAAAGAGGTTCACATGGTCCGCATCGATTGGAACAAGCTGCGCAGCCAGGCGCTGGCGTGCGCGCTGGCCCTGGTGGCCGCCGCCCTGCTGCTGCCGCCGCCGCCCGTGCTGGCGCAGTCGGCCCCGCAGCCGCGCACCGGGCTGCCCGACTTCACCGACCTGGTCGAGCAGGTCGGGCCGGCGGTGGTCAACATCCGCACCATCGAGCGGGTGCGCAATTCGCCCCAGGAGCAGGGCCAGATGGACGAGGAGATGCAGGAATTCTTCCGGCGCTTCTTCGGCACGCCGCTGCCCAACATCCCCAACGTTCCGCGCGGCCCGCGCGGCGGCGGCCCCGGCCAGGAACAGCCGCGCGGCGTCGGCTCCGGCTTCATCCTCAGCGCCGACGGCCTGGTGATGACCAATGCGCACGTGGTCGAAGGCGCCGACGAGGTGCTGGTCACGCTGGCCGACAAGCGGGAGTTCAAGGCAAAGATCGTCGGCACCGACAAGCGCACCGACGTCGCCGTGGTGAAGATCGAGGCCAGCGGCCTGCCCTTCGTGAAGGTGGGTGACGTCGGCCGGCTCAAGGTCGGCGAATGGGTGATGGCGATCGGCTCGCCGTTCGGGCTGGAAAACACCGTCACCGCCGGCATCGTCAGCGCCAAGGCGCGCGACACCGGCGACTACCTGCCGTTCATCCAGACCGACGTGGCGATCAACCCCGGCAACTCCGGCGGGCCGCTGGTCAACCTGCGCGGCGAGGTGGTGGGCATCAACAGCCAGATCTACTCGCGCTCGGGCGGCTTCATGGGCATCTCGTTCGCCATTCCGATGGACGAGGCCATGCGCGTGGCCGAGCAGTTGCGCACCAGCGGGCGCGTGACGCGCGGACGCATCGGCGTGCAGATCGACCAGGTCACCAAGGAAGTCGCCGAGTCCATCGGCCTGGGCAAGCCGCAGGGCGCGCTGGTGCGCAGCGTCGAGCCGGGCGGGCCGGCCGAGAAGGCCGGCCTCGAGGCGGGCGACATCATCACCCGCTTCGCCGGCCAGGCGATCGAGCGCGCCACCGACCTGCCGCGGCTGGTCGGCAACACCAAGCCCGGCACGCGCGCCAACATGACCGTGTTCCGCCGCGGCGGCTCGCGCGACCTGGCGGTGCAGGTCGCCGAGTTCGAGCCGGAGCGGCCGGCGCGGCGCGCCCAGGGCGCCGACGAGCGTCCGCGCGGCTCCGCTTCGCCGGCGGCCCAGTCGCTGGGGCTGGCGGTCAGCGACCTGAGCGACGCACAGAAGAAGGAGCTGAACGTCAAGGGCGGCGTGCGCGTGGAGCAGGCCGCCGAGGCGGCGGCGCGTGCCGGCATCCGCGAGGGCGACGTGATCCTGCAGATCGGCAATGCCGAAGTGGGCAACGTGCGGGAATTCGACGCCGCGCTGGCCAAGGCCGACCGCAACAAGCCGATCCCGGTGCTGCTGCGCCGCGGTGAGCTCGCCACCTACCTGCTGATCCGGCCGGCCCGCTGATCGGCCGGCTTTCCGGAAGAAACCCCAAACCCTCAGTCGGGATTGGGGTTTTTTCACGCCTTCGCGCGGGGTTGTTGCACCGCTTCCAAAGAAATTTGTGACCGGCATTTGCAAATAGATGTTTGCGCTCGCTAACTTATCAAAGGAGGTAGCGGCGATTTGGATAGAATCCACGCTGGCGGACGCGCCTTTCATGCATATGGAGCGGCGCTGAAACCACGATGCGGGATGTGCACCGGAGGTCCCCGGCTGATCCACAGGCCGCCCACAAGTTGTCCTGCCGAGCCTCCTCCCAAACTGTTGATAAGCTGTGGATGAATTGCATGTTGCTGGGCTGCAACGAGGCTGTGGTGGCCATGCCCGGGCTGTACGGCCGGGGCTTTTTGCCTACAATGAAGCTCCAACCATCGCAGTTGCCATAGATTGTTGGTTCAGGGCGCGTCGCCAGGCGGCGCGCCCTTTTTTCTTGCCTTCGCTCCAAGCGAATCAAGCACTTAAGCGCTTCCCTTGATGAATCACATCAGAAATTTCTCGATCATTGCGCACATCGATCATGGCAAATCGACGCTCGCCGACCGCCTGATCCAGCGTTGTGGCGGGCTGTCCGACCGGGAGATGGAAGAGCAGGTGCTGGACTCGATGGCGCTCGAGAGGGAGCGTGGGATAACCATCAAGGCGCAGACCGCCGCGCTGCGCTACACGGCCCGCGACGGGCGGGTCTACAACCTCAATCTGATCGACACGCCGGGCCACGTCGACTTCTCGTACGAGGTGAGCCGCTCGCTGTCGGCATGCGAAGGCGCACTGCTGGTGGTCGATGCCAGCCAGGGCGTCGAAGCGCAGACCGTGGCGAACTGCTACACCGCGCTGGACCTCGGCGTCGAGGTGCTGCCGGTGCTGAACAAGATGGACCTGCCGCAGGCCGATCCCGACCAGGCCAAGGCGGAAGTGGAGGACGTGATCGGCATCGACGCCTCCGAAGCCATTCCCTGCTCGGCCAAGACCGGCATGGGCATCGACGAGATCCTGGAGGCGATCGTCGCCAAGGTGCCGGCGCCGCGCGGCAACCCCGACGCGCCGCTGCGCGCCATGATCATCGACAGCTGGTTCGACAGCTACGTCGGCGTGGTGATGCTGGTGCGGGTGGTCGACGGCAGCCTGAAGAAGAACGAGCGCATCAAGCTGATGGCCACCGGCGCCGCCTACGAGGCCGGCAGCCTGGGCGTGTTCACGCCGGCCAACCAGCCGCGCGACACCCTGGAGGCCGGTGAGGTCGGCTACATCATCGCCGGCATCAAGGAGTTGCAGGCGGCCAAGGTCGGCGACACCGTCACCCTGGAAAAGAAGCTGCCCAACAACGCCGGCAGCGCCACCGAGCCGCTGCCCGGCTTCAAGGAGATCCAGCCGCAGGTGTTCGCCGGCCTGTACCCGACCGAGGCGAGCGAGTACGACAGCCTGCGCGACGCGCTGGAAAAGCTCAAGCTCAACGACGCCTCGCTGCAGTACGAGCCGGAGGTCAGCCAGGCGCTGGGGTTTGGTTTCCGCTGCGGCTTCCTCGGCCTGCTGCACATGGAGATCGTGCAGGAGCGGCTGGAGCGCGAGTTCGACCAGGACCTGATCACCACGGCGCCCAGCGTCGTCTACGAGGTGGTCAAGGGCGATGGCGAGGTCATCATGGTGGAGAACCCGTCCCGGATGCCGGACCAGGCCCGCATCCAGGAGATCCGCGAGCCCATCGTCACCGTGCACCTGTACATGCCACAGGAGTACGTCGGCCCGGTGATGACGCTGGCCAACCAGAAGCGCGGCGTGCAGATCAACATGGCCTACCACGGCCGCCAGGTCATGCTCACCTACGAGATGCCGCTCGGCGAGATCGTGCTGGACTTCTTCGACAAGCTCAAGTCGGTCAGCCGCGGCTACGCCAGCATGGACTACGAGTTCAAGGAGTACCGGCCGTCCGACGTGGTGAAGGTGGACATCCTGCTCAACGGCGACCGCATCGATGCGTTGTCCATCATCGTCCACCGCACCCAGGCCCAGTTCCGCGGGCGGGCGGTGGTGGCCAAGATGCGCGAGATCATCAGCCGGCAGATGTTCGACGTGGCGATCCAGGCCGCCATCGGCGCCAACATCATCGCCCGCGAGACGGTCAAGGCGCTGCGCAAGAACGTGCTGGCAAAATGCTACGGCGGCGACATCAGCCGCAAGCGCAAGCTCCTCGAAAAACAGAAGGCAGGCAAGAAGAGAATGAAGCAGATCGGCTCGGTCGAAGTCCCCCAGGAAGCCTTCCTCGCCATCCTGCAGGTCGAGGAATGAGCCCGGCACGCCGACAACGCTTCGCGGCCTGCGCGTGGGCGGCCCGCAGGAAGGCCTGACCCGATGCCGCTCCTGACCGCCGCGGTCCTCGCGGGATTCGCCGGCTACGCACTGGCCTGGTACCTGGGCATCGTCGAGGGCAACTTCGCGCTGCTGCTGTTCCTGGCCACCGTGGTCACCGGTCTGTACTGGGTCGCCGAGCGCCTGGTGTTCCTGCCGCGCCGCCGCCGCGCCGCCGAAACGATGGCGCAACAAGCCGGCGAACGCCGCGCCCAGTTGGCCGCCCAGGGCATCAGCCAGGTCGACGGCCCCGACATCGCCCAGGCCCGCCAGAAGCTGCTGATGCAGCCCTGGTGGCTGGACTGGACGGCCGGCCTGTTCCCGGTGATCCTGGCCGTTTTCGTACTGCGGTCCTTCCTGTTCGAGCCGTTCAAGATTCCCTCCGGCTCGATGATCCCCACCCTGCTGGTGGGCGACCTGATCCTGGTGAACAAGTTCACCTACGGGCTGCGCCTGCCGGTGCTGAACACCCGGATCACCGAGGGCACGGCGCCGGCGCGCGGCGACGTGATGGTGTTCCGCTACCCGCCCAAGCCGAGCCTGGACTACATCAAGCGCGTGATCGGCGTGCCGGGCGACGAGGTGGCCTACCTGAACAAGCGGCTGACCGTCAACGGCCAGCCGGTGCCCCGGCAGGCGCTGGCGGACTTCTTCGAGGAAGACGCCATGCGCTACTCGCGCCAGTTCGCCGAGACGATGGACGGGCGGACCTACCGGATCCTGAACGACGACGACCGCCCGGCGTTCGTGCCGGGTGCGGAGGACTATCCGCACCGCGAAAATTGCCGCTACAGTGTCGAGGGCGTCGTCTGCAAGGTGCCGCCCGGCCACTATTTCATGATGGGGGACAACCGGGATAATTCGCTCGATTCGCGCTACTGGGGCTTCGTGCCCGAGCGCAACATCGTCGGCAAGGCATTCTTCATCTGGATGAATTTCGGCGACATCAAGCGGATCGGGTCCTTCGAATAAGAGCGTTTCGCGAGGGGGTACACATGAAGAACAGTTCCATGGCCCGCCAGGCCGGCATCTCGTTCATCGGCCTGGTCGTCGTCATCGCCGTGCTGGCCGGGGCCGGCGTGCTGGTGGCACAGGCGGTGCCGACCATGATCGAGTTCCAGGCGGTGGTCAAGGCGATCGAGAAATCCAAGGACGCCGGCAGCCCGGCCGAGGTGCGCGTGGCGTTCGAGAAGGCCGCGCAGATCGACGACATCAAGTCGGTGGGCCCCAAGGACCTGGAGATCACCCGCGCCAACGACCGCAATGTGGTGAAGGTCGCCTACAACAAGGAAATCCACATGTTCGGCCCCGCGTACCTGATGCTCAAGTACGCGCACACGACCAAGTAGGAACGGCGTGGATGGTGATGCAGCCGGCTTCGGTGCCCTGCAGTCGCGGCTGCAGCACCGGTTCGCGCAGCCGCGGCTGCTGCAGCGGGCGCTGACGCACCGCAGCTTCTCTTCCGAGCACAACGAGCGGCTCGAATTCCTCGGCGACGCGGTCCTCGGTCTGGCGGTCTCGTCGATGCTGTTCGAGCAGCTCGGCAGCCTGGCCGAGGGTGACCTCTCCCGCGTGCGCGCCAACCTCGTCAAGCAGGACACGCTGCACCAGCTCGCGGTCGAGCTGGGCCTGCCGGACCTGCTGCGCCTGGGCGAGGGCGAAGCCCGCTCGGGCGGGCACCGCCGGCCGTCGATCCTCGCCGATGCGCTGGAGGCGGTGATCGGCGCCGTCCACCTGGATGCCGGCTACGCCGTCGCCGAAACCGTGGTGCAGCGGCTGTTCCGCGACGTGAAGATCACCCCCGGCATGCAGGCCGCGGCCAAGGACCCCAAGACCGAGTTGCAGGAGTGGCTGCAGGCCCGCAAGATGAAGCTACCGGTGTACCGTGTGGCCGGCGTGCTAGGCGCCGCCCACAAGCAGACCTTCGACATCGAGTGCGACGTTCCGGAGCTGGGCGTGAGCGAGCGCGGCATCGGCAGCTCGCGCCGTGCCGGCGAGCAGGCGGCGGCGGCGGCCATGCTGCTGGCGCTCAAGGCCAGAATGAAATGAACCCTAATTCCGACCCTCAAGAGCCGGCACCGGCGCCGGACGCCGCGGGCCAGCGCTGCGGCCTGGTCGCCATCGTCGGCAAGCCCAACGTGGGCAAGTCCACCCTGCTCAATGCGCTGGTGGGGCAGAAGATCAGCATCACCTCGCGCAAGGCCCAGACCACGCGCCACCGCATCACCGGCATCCGCACGCGCGGCGACAGCCAGTTCGTCTTCGTCGATACCCCCGGCTTCCAGACCCGGCACGCCACGGCGCTCAACCGCTCGCTGAACAAGACCGTGCTGGGGGCGATTGGCGACGTCGACCTCGTGCTGTTCGTGGTCGAGGCCGGGCGCTTCACCCTGGCCGATGCCAAGGTGCTGTCGCTGCTCAAGCCCGGGGTGCCGGCCGTGCTGGTGGCCAACAAGCTCGATACGGTGCACCGGCGCGGCGAGCTGGCGCCCTGGCTGCGCGACATGCAAGAGCGCCATCCGTTCGCCGAGTTCGTCCCGATGTCGGCCAAGAACCCGAAGGACATCGAGCGTCTGTTCACCATCTGCGGCAAGTACCTGCCGCAGCAGCCCTGGTGGCATGCCGAGGACGAGCTCACCGACCGCAGCGAGCGCTTCCTGGCCGGCGAGACCGTGCGCGAGAAGTTGTTCCGGCTGACCGGCGACGAACTGCCCTACACCTCCACCGTGGTGGTCGAGAAGTTCGAGGAGGAGCCCAGCCCGCAGCATGGCCGCTTCGTGCGCATCGCCGCCACCATCGTCGTCGAGCGCGACAGCCACAAGGCCATGGTGATCGGCGACAAGGGCGAGCGGCTCAAGCGCATCGGCACGGAGACGCGGCAGGAGCTGGAGAAGCTGCTGGGCGCCAAGGTCTTCATCGAGCTGTGGGTGAAGGTGCGCACCGGCTGGGCCGACGACGAGGCACGGGTGCGCAGCTTTGGCTACGAGTAGCCACCGCATCTCGGACGAACCCGCCTTCGTCCTGCACCGCTACGACTGGAGCGAGTCCAGCCTGATCCTGGAGGTGTTCACGCGCCGGCTCGGCCGGCTGGCGCTGGTCGCCAAGGGCGCCAAGCGGCCCAGTTCCAGCTTCCGCCCGGTGCTGCTGCCGCTGCAGCCGCTGCGGCTGGCGTTCGGCGGCGACGCCGAGATCCGCACCCTCCGGTCGGCCGAATGGGTGGGCGGGCAAGTGATGCCCACCGGCGATGCCCTGCTGTCCGGCTATTACCTCAACGAACTGCTGCTGCGCCTGCTGGCCCGCGATGACCCGCATCCCCGGCTGTTCGATGCCTATGCCGCGGCGGTGCGGGTGCTGGCCTCCGGGCACGCCGAGGCACTGGAGCCGGCCCTGCGCGCGTTCGAACTGCTGCTGCTGCGCGAGGCCGGACTGCTGCCGGCCCTGCGCCTGCAGACGCTGACGCTGGAGCCGCTGCAGCCGCAGGCGCGTTATGGCTTGCAGCCCGAGGGCGGGCTGGTGGCGGCGCCCGAAGGCGAGCGCGCCAGCCTGGCCGGCGAGCAGTGGCAGGCGCTGCAGGCGGCGCTGGACGACCCGGCGCCGTTCACCGCCACGCTGCAGGCGGCCGCGGACCTGCCCGGACTCAAGCCTCAGTTGCGCCAGTTGCTGCACTACCATTGCGGCGTCGCCACGCTGCGCACGCGCCAGCTGCTGATCGACCTCCAATCGCTATGAATTCGAACCGCACGGCCCTGTCCGTCAACCTGAACAAGGTCGCGCTGGTGCGCAACACCCGCCACCTGGGCATTCCCAGCGTCACCCGGGCCGCCTCGATCTGCCTGCAGGCCGGCGCGCACGGCATCACCGTGCACCCGCGCCCGGACGGCCGCCACATCCGCGGCGAGGACGTCACCGGCCTGAGCGAGCTGGTCGGCCACCATGCCGGCGCCGAGTTCAACATCGAGGGCAACCCGTTCCACAACCTGATGGAGCACGTGCGCCGGCTGCGCCCGCACCAGTGCACCTTCGTGCCCGACAGCGAGGGCCAGTTCACCAGCGACCACGGCTGGGACTTTCCGGCCGATGCGCAGCGGCTGCGGCCGCTGGTGCAGGAGGCGCGCGCGCTCGGGGTGCGCGTCAGCCTGTTCATGGATCCGCAGCCGCAGATGATGGCGGCGGCGCGCGCGGTCGGCGCCGACCGGGTCGAGCTCTACACCGAGAGCTACGCGCGGGCCTGGGGCACGGTGCGCCAGGACGACGTGCTGCGCGGCTTCGCCGAGGCGGCCCGCGCCGCGCACGAGGCCGGGCTGGGCGTCAATGCCGGCCACGACCTCAACCGCGAGAACCTCACCGACTTCCTGCGCGCCGTGCCCGGCGTGCAGGAGGTCTCGATCGGCCATGCCCTGATCGCCGATGCGCTGGAGCTGGGCTACGCGGCGACGGTGCGCGAATACCTGGCGTGCATCGAGCGGGCGTTTTCCTGAACGCCATGCCGCGCCCGACCTGCGGGGGTGCCGCGTGATCTACGGCATCGGCACCGACATCTGCGACGTGCGTCGCATCCGCGCTTCGCTCGAGCGCCACGGCGAGCGTTTCGCCCGCCGCATCCTGGCCGACGGCGAGCTGCAGGCCTTCCACGCGCGCAGCGCGCGCTGGCCCGAGCGCGGCGTGCGCTACCTCGCTACCCGCTTCTCGGCCAAGGAGGCGTTCAGCAAGGCCGTGGGGCTGGGCATGCGCATGCCCATGACCTGGCGCCACTGCGAGGTCGCCAAGCTGCCCAGCGGCCAGCCGGTGCTGGTGCTGCACGGGGCCCTCAAGCAGTGGTTCGACGCGCGTGGCCTGAAGGCGCACCTGAGCGTGACCGACGAGAGCGACTACGCCGCCAGCTTCGTGGTCGTGGAACAGCAAGCACAAGCATCAACCGCATGAACGAGCACGCCCCCGTCATCCTGGACATCGCCGGCACCGAACTCACGCCCACCGACCGCCGCCGCCTCGAACACCCGCTCACCGGCGGCCTGATCCTGTTCACCCGCAACTGGCAGGACCACCAGCAGCTCACCCAGCTCTGTGCCGATATCAAGGCGGTGCGCCCCGACGCCCTGATCTGCGTCGACCACGAGGGCGGGCGGGTGCAGCGCTTCCGCCACGGCGGCTTCACCCACCTGCCGCCGATGCGCGCCTTGGGCGAGCTGTGGATGCGCGACGCGCTGGCCGCCACCAATGCCGCCACGGCGGCGGGTTACGTGCTGGGGGCAGAACTGCGCGCCTGCGGCGTCGACTTCAGCTTCACGCCGGTGCTCGACCTCGACTGGGGTGGCAGTGCGGTCATCGGCGACCGCGCCTTCCACGGCGATGCCCGCGTGGTCGCGATGCTGGCCCAGAGCCTGATGCTGGGCCTGCTGCAGGCCGGCATGGCCAACTGCGGCAAGCACTTTCCCGGCCACGGCTTCGTCAAGGCCGATTCGCACACCGAGGTGCCGGTCGACCGGCGCAGCCTCAAGGCCATCCTGGCCGACGACGCCGCGCCGTATGGCTGGCTGAGCATGGCCCTGACCAGCCTGATGCCGGCCCACGTGATCTACCCGAAGGTGGACAGCCGGCCGGCCGGCTTCTCGCGCCGCTGGCTGCAGGAAATCCTGCGCGAGCGGCTCGGCTTCGCCGGCGCGGTCTTCAGCGACGACCTGAGCATGGAAGGGGCGCGCCGCATCGATGGCCGGCTGGTCAGCTACACCGAAGCGGCCGTGGCGGCGCTCGAAGCCGGCTGCGACCTGGTGCTGCTGTGCAACCAGTCGCTGGGCGACGGGCGGGCGGTGGACGAACTGCTGGACGGCCTGGGCCAGGCGCAGGCCCAAGGGCAGTGGCGATCCGAGGCGGCCAGTGAACAGCGCCGCCTGGCCCTACTGCCGGTCGGCCAGCCGCCGGGGTGGGACGAGCTGATGGTGCAGCCGCGCTACATGCAGGCGCTGCGCCTGCTGCCCTGACAACACCCGCCGTTTTCAGCGCTCCAGCGAGATCACGTCGATCGTCGGCGGTACGCCGAACCGCACCGGCAGCCCGACCAGCGCGGCCGCGGCGGGCGCGCCGTGCAGCGCGGTTTCGCGCACGCGCAGCAGCTCCGGCTCGACCAGCCGCGCCCAGCTGCCGGCTCCCAGCCCCAGGGCCAGCACCAGGCACAGCAAGCGGGCGCTCCAGGCGGTGCAGGAAAGGCCCAGGGCCGCCACCGAGGCCAGCGCCAGGGCCGCCGACAGCCAGAACAGCCACAGGTGCAGGAAATGCTGGGTCTCGCGGCCGGGTGTCACCCAGCGGTCCTGCCAGTCCCAGGCGGCCAGGCCCAGGCTGACCACGGTCCAGGCCAGCAGGGCCGCCGCCAGCCAGCGTGCCAGGCGCCGCGCGCAGGCGGGGCCGCCCGACCGCGGCAACTACGCGCCTTCGCGCCGCAGCGCCGGGAACAGGATCACGTCGCGGATGCTGGGGCTGTCGGTCAGCAGCATCATCAGGCGGTCGATGCCGATGCCGCAGCCGCCGGCGGGCGGCATGCCGTATTCCAGCGCGCGCACGAAGTCATGGTCGAAGAACATGGCCTCGTCGTCGCCGGCGTCCTTGGCATCGACCTGGGCGGCGAAGCGCGCGGCCTGGTCCTCGGCGTCGTTCAGCTCGGAGAAGCCGTTGGCCATTTCGCGGCCGGTGATGTACAGCTCGAAGCGCTCGGTGACCTCGGGCCGCTCGTCGTTGGCGCGCGCCAGGGGCGAGATCTCGGTCGGGTGTTCCATGATGAAGGTCGGCTGCCAGAGCTTGTCTTCCACCGCTTCCTCGAAGTACAGCACCTGCAGGCTGGCCAGCGAGCGGCCGGACAGGCGGTCCTTCTCCTCCGACAGGCCCAGCTTCTTCAGCGCCGCGATCAGCCACGCCCGGTCGTCCGCACCGGCGCCGGCTTCGGTGTGCCTGTCGATGGCCTCGCGGATGGTCAGGCGCTCGAACGGCGCGGCCAGGTCCACCGGGCGGCCGGCATAGGCCAGCTGCAGCGTGCCGACCGACTTCTGCGCCGCGTCGCGCACCAGCGCCTCGGTGAAGTCCATCAGGTCGCGGTAGTTCCAGTAGGCCGCGTAGAACTCCATCATCGTGAACTCGGGGTTGTGGCGCACCGAGATGCCTTCGTTGCGGAAGTTGCGGTTGATCTCGAACACCCTCTCGAAGCCGCCGACGACCAGTCGCTTGAGGAACAGCTCGGGCGCGATGCGCAGGAACATCTGCTGGTCCAGCGCGTTGTGGTGCGTCACGAACGGCCGCGCGTTGGCGCCGCCGGGAATCGGGTGGAGCATGGGCGTTTCCACCTCCAGGAAGCCGTGCTGCACCATGAAATCGCGGATGCCCGAGATCGCCTTGCTGCGCGCGACGAAGCGCTGGCGGGCCTGCTCGTCGGTCATCAGGTCCACGTAGCGCTGGCGGTACTTGACCTCCTGGTCGGCGATGCCGTGGAACTTGTCCGGCATCGGCCGCAGGCTCTTGGTCAACAGGCGGACCGAGGTGGCGTGCAGCGAGAGCTCGCCGGTGCGCGTCTTGAACACCTTGCCCTCGGCGCCCAGGATGTCGCCCAAATCCCAGTGCTTGAAGGCGGCGTAGGCCTCCTCGCCGACCGCGTCGCGCGTGACATAGACCTGGATTCGGCCGCTGGCGTCCTGCAACGTCGCGAAGCTGGCCTTGCCCATGACCCGCTTGAGCATCATGCGCCCGGCCACCCGGGCGACGCTGCCTTCGGCCTCTAGCTGCTCGGCCGGCTTGTCGCCGTGCGCCGCGTGCAGGGCGGCCGCGTGGTCGGACGGCTTGAAGTCGTTGGGGAAGGCGACGCCCCCGCCGGCACGCTGCGCCTCGCGCAGGGCCTTGAGTTTCTCGCGCCGCTCGGCGATCAGCTGGTTGTCGTCGAGAGGGGGCGCTGCGGGGGTTTGGGATTCGGACATGGGGGATTCGGGGTTGGCGGCTGCCGCTGGGGGCAAACCGCTGATTTTAGTTTTGCCGGGCTGCCGCCATGGCTGCGCTACGGATAATCCGCAGCCATGTTCCTCCGCGCCGGCGCCCTGTCCCTGGCTTTGCTGCTGGCCAGCCGGCTGCTGGGGGTGGTGCGCGAGTCGGCGCTGGCGGCGGCCTTCGGCAGCAGCGGGCTGGCCGACCTGGCCGTGCTGGCGCTGACGCTGCCGGACTGGATCGCCTCGGTGCTGGCCAGCGGCGCGCTGGCCTACGTGCTGCTGCCGGCCTGGGCCGGGCAGGCGCCGGGCCACGTGGCCGCCCTGCAGCGGCGCGTGGCGATCGGGCTGCTGGCCGGCGCCCTGGCCCTGACGCTGGCCCTGGGCCTGCTGCGGCATCCGCTGGCCGCATGGCTGGCCGGTGGCGTGCCGGCGGCGCTGCAGCCGCTGGCCGCGCAGGCCCTGTGGTGGAGCGCGCTGGCGGTACCGGCGGCGCTGCTGTCGGCGCTGTGGGTCACGCGCCTGCAGCACGAGCGCGATTTCGCCGGCATGTACGGGGCCAACCTGGTGGTGAACGCGGCACTGATCGGGGCCATTGCCGCCGCCGGCCTCAGCGGCTCGGCGGCGTCGGCCGTGACCGCCCTGGGGTTGGGCCTGCTGGCCGCCATGGGGCTGCGGCTGCTCTGGCTGCGCTGGCGGCATCCGGCCGCGGCGCCCGCCGCCCCGATGGCGACTCCGGCCGCACCGCTGTGGCTCTGGGCCATGCTGGCCGCCGGCCTGCCGCTGGCGCTGCCCTTCGCCGCCCGCTCGATCGCCTCGCAGGCGGGCGAAGGCGCGCTGGCCACCTTCAACTACGCCTGGAAGCTGGTGGAGTTGCCGCTGGTGCTGGCCATCCAGCTGGTGGCGTCGCTGGCCTTTCCGTCCATCGCCCAGGCGTTCGCTGACGGCCGCTTGCGGGATGCGGCCCCCTTGCGCCAGGGCTTTGCGCTGGCGTGGACGCTGGCGTGCGCCGCCGTGGCCGCCCTGGTGATCGGCGGGCCGGCTCTGGCCCAGCTGCTGTTCGGCTGGGGCCGGATGCAGCCGCAGGCGCTGGCCCAGGTGGCGCACTGGGGCGTGTCCGGCAGCTGGGGCTTGCTGCCGCAGGCCCTGGCGGCGGTGGCGCTGACGGCGCTGGCGGCGCAGCGGCGCATGCGGCCGGCCGTCGCCGCCTACGCCGCGGCCTTGCTGCTGTTGCTGGCAGCGGCCGCGATGGGGGTGGCCGACGGCTTCGTGCTGATGCAGGTGCTCAATGCCGGCCATGCGCTGGTGGCGCTCGCCTGCCTGCTGGCGATCGGGCCGCAGGCGCGGCGCGCGTTGCCCTGGGCGCTATTCGCCCGCTCGGGTGCGATGCTGCTGGCGGTGCTGCTGCTCGATCGCTGGCTGGGTTTCGGTGGCGCGGCGGCGGCGCTGCAGCTGCTGGCCGCGGCGCTGGCCGCCTTGGCGATCGTGCTGCTCACCCTTTGGCGCAGCGCCGAGCTGAGGCAGGCGCTGCGCCGATAATTCCGGCTCGCCATGCTCGACCTGATCCAGATCACCAACGACCCGGCCATGGCGCGGCGCTGCGATGCGCTGGAGGGCATGCGGCTGTTCGTCGACCTCGAGCGGCTGGGCAAGGCCGAGCGCCAGGCCGGCCGCGACACCTTCATCAGCCGGCACACCCTGGATGACGTCGCGCGCATGCGCGAGGCCGTCCGGCGCAGCCGGCTGATGGTGCGCGTCAACCCGTTGCACGCCGGCTCGGCGCAGGAAATTGAAGCGGTGCTGGCGCAGCGGCCGGACCTGCTGATGCTGCCCATGTTCGAAGGGGCTGGCGCGCTGCAGGACTTCGCGGCGCTGGTCGCCGGCCGCGTGCCCATCGTCGCCTTGCTGGAGACGCGCGGCGCGCTGGACACCCTGCCGCAGTGGATCGCCACGCCGGGATTGCACGAGATCTACGTGGGCCTGAACGACCTGCACATGTCGCTCGGGCTGCGCTTCATGTTCGAGCCGCTCGCACTGGGGCTGGTCGACCGGGTCGCCGCGGCCGCACGGGTGCAGGGCCTGCGTTTCGGCTTCGGCGGCATCGCCCGCCTGGGCGAAGGCCTGCTGCCGGGGCGCGACGTGCTGGCCGAGCACCTGCGGCTGGGGTCGCAGGCGATGATCCTCTCGCGCACCTTCCACCGCGATGGCGACGGCGTGTCGTTCGAGCAGGCGGTGGCGGCGCTGCGCGAGGCCGAGTCGCAACTGGCCCATCGCACGGCCGAGGCGGTGCAGGCGGATGCGCTCCGGATCGCCGCACAGGTGCGCCAGCTCGCCGCATCCTTGCCGCCGAAGCCATGAAGCGGGCGCTGGACATCGTGCTGTCGCTGCTAGCGCTGGCGCTGCTGTGGCCGGTGCTGCTGCTGGCGGCGCTGGCGGTGGCGCTGGACAGCGGCCGGCCGGTGCTGTTCCGCCAGCAGCGCGTCGGCCTGCAGGGGCGGCTGTTCACGATGCTGAAGTTCCGCAGCATGGTGCCGGACGCGCCGGCGCGCGGCCCGGCATTCACGCTCAGCGGCGACCCGCGCATCACGCGCGTGGGCCGCTTCCTGCGCCGCACCAGCATCGACGAACTGCCGCAACTGCTCAACGTGCTGCGCGGCGACATGAGCCTGGTCGGCCCGCGTCCGGACCTGCCCTCGCAGGCGCAGGATTACCGCCCGGAGGATTGGGCGCTGCGCTGCCGGGTGCGCCCCGGCATCACCGGCCTGGCGCAGGCCACGCTGCGCTCGCAGGCGACCCCGGCGCAGCGGCTGGCGGCCGACCTGGCCTATGCGCGCGCGCCTTCGCTGGCGGCGGACCTGCGCATCGTGCTGATGACGCTGCGCCGGCTGGGCGGCGCGGGAGCCAACTGATGTGCGGCATCTTCGGCCACTGGAGCCGTGACCGTCGCGACCTGCCGCCGGCGCAGGTCGCCGCCATGGCGCAGTCGCTGCGCCATCGCGGGCCGGACGACGAGGGCGTGTGGCAGCCGGCCGGACGTGGCGTGGCGCTGGGCAACCGGCGCCTGTCCATCATCGACCTGGCCGGCGGCCACCAGCCCTTCGTGTCGGACGACGGCCGCATCGCGCTGGTGCAGAACGGCGAGATCTTCAACTACGTGGAGCTGGCGGCGCAGCTGCGCGAGCAGGGCGTCGCGCTGCGCACGGCATCCGACACCGAGGTGCTGCTGCGCCTGTACGAGCGCGAGGGCATCGCTTTCCTGCGGCGCCTGAACGGCATGTTCGCGATCGCCATCGACGACGCGCGCGAGGATGCGGTCTACCTGGCGCGCGACCGCATCGGCGTCAAGCCGCTGTACTGGTGCGACGACGGGCGCGAGGTGCTGTTCGCCTCGGAGCCCAAGGCCCTGCTGCCGGTGCTGCGCGCGCGCGGGGCTGCGCCGCAGCTGGACCTGGAGGCGCTGCACCATTACCTGAGCTTCAACTACGTGCCGCCACCCTGGACCATCTGGCAGGGCCTGCGGCACGTGCTGCCCGGCACCTGGATGCGCCTGACCCGCAGTGGGGTGCAGACGCAGCGCTGGTGGAGCCTGGCCGACCAGCGCGAGCAGGACTACGCCTTCGAGCCCTGGGCCGAGGAGTTCCTGGCGCTGCTGGACGATGCGACGCGCATCCGCCTGCGGGCCGACGTGCCCTGGGGCGCCTTCCTGTCGGGCGGGGTGGACTCCAGCACCATCGTCGGCCTGATGGCGCGCCATGTGGCCCGGCCGGTGCGGACCTTCTGCATCGGCTTTGCCGACCCGCGCTTCGACGAATCCGGCTACGCCGCCGACGCGGCGCGCCGCTTCGGCTGCGATCACACCAGCGAGGTGGCCGAGCTGAACATGCTGGATCGCTGGCCGCTGGTGCTGCACCACCTGGACCAGCCGCACGGCGACGCCTCCTTCATGCCCACGCTGCGGGTGAGCGAACTGGCGGCCCGCCACGTCAAGGTGGTGCTGACCGGCGATGGCGGCGACGAGCTCTTTGCCGGCTACGACAAGTACGCGGCCTTCTTCGGCGAGCCTGCCGCCGAGGCGCTGCCCACGGCCGACTTCCAGCGTGCCTACTTCGATTCGATTTCGCTGTTCGGGCCGCAGGCCAAGCTCGCGCTGTACCGTCCCGAGGTCGCGCGGGAGCTGCAGGGCATCGACAGCTTCGCGGCGGCCGCGCAGCCCTGGCTGGACGAGGCCGGGCACTTCGACCGCATCAACCAGGCGCTGTACCTCGACATGCAACTGCTGCTGTCCGGCAACAACCTGATCAAGCCGGATCGCATGGGCATGGCGGTGTCGATCGAAGCGCGCACGCCCTTCCTCGACTGGCAGCTGATGGAGTTCGCGTTCCGCTCGCGCGGCCGCACCAAGCTGTCGGCCCAGGGAGACAAGAAGCACTGGTACAAGCGGGCCGTCGTGCCGCTGATCGGCGAGGAGCTGGCGTACCGCAAGAAGCAGATGTTCACGGTGCCGGTGGGGGAGTGGTTCCGGGGCGAGCTGCACTCGTGGCTGACGAACTTGTTGCGCGACAGCGAGTTGCTGCAGCGACTGTTCCGGCCCGAGCAGATGGCTCGCCTGCTGGACGAGCACCGCAGCGGCGCGGGCAATCACACGCGCGAACTGCGAGCGCTGGCCGCTGTGGCGCTTTGGCACCGTGCGCACGCCGGATGACATGCGCGCACCTGACGCATTGCAGGCACCTGGAGGTTCATGAAGAAGGCTCTGCTGGTCGGCTACGGAGGTGGCCACATCACCATGATCGAACCCGTGGCCCGGCAGCTGGAAAGCCGCGGCGTGGGCTGCGTCGTCATGGCCCTCACCACCGGCTTCCTGAAAGCACGGCAGCTCGGGCTGCATCCCCTCGGATACCGGGATTTCGCGCATCTCGTCGACGCGCCCGAGCAAGTGCTCGACTGGGGGCGAAAACTCGCCGGCGAGAACACCCATCCCAACGTGTCCCTCGAGGAGAGTCAGTGGTACCTGGGCGTGAACTACGCGCAGTGGGTGCGCGATCTCGGGGAGGAAGCGGCAGCCCGACAGTACCGCAAGCTCGGCCGGCGCGGTTTCCATCCCCTTGACTTCATGACGGCAGTCGTTCGCGAGGTGCGCCCCGACGTGGTGGTAACCACAAACTCGCCGCGCACTGAGGCAGCAGCGGTCGAGGCCGCGCGCCGACTGGGCATTCCCACGCTATCCATGACCGATCTGCCACTGGACGCGTCGGATCCGTACTGCCGGCGCGCAGTTCACGCTGACCGCATTACCGTTCTGTCCGATCGCGTCAAGCAAGCCCTGACGACTGCGGGTATACCAGCGCATCGCCTCGCTGTTACCGGCAACCCTGCCTTCGATACGCTGTGTTCGCCTGACATTCGGCGGCAAGCAGACGAGCTGCGGGCTCGTCTGGGTTGGGCAAGCAAAAGGGTGATCTTGTTCGCTGGCCATGCCGAGGAAAGTCGGGCTGCGCCGCCCGTATGGCAAGCGCAGGGCTTCGGTTCTGTACTCCAGCGATGGTTGGCCCAATGGGTGTATGACCACCCGGGTGAGGCCGCCATGGTGCGGTATCACCCGAGCGAATCGCACCTGTACCCTGCGATGCCGGCAAGCGAGCGGCTGTACCGGAGCGAACCGTCCCATGAGGCCTTGCACCCTGTGTTGCTTGCCTCCGATATCGTGCTCGTACAAACCAGCACCGTGGGGCTGGAGGCTGCATTGGCCGGGCGGCGGGTGCTCTGTCTGAAGTTCGCGCCATCCGTAAGGGAGGCTTCGTACAACTTCGCGGACATGGGATTGGCCGAGGGGATAACCTCGATGCAGGACCTCGGCCGGGCACTATCCGAGAGCGGTTCGGGCTTCAGAGTGAATTCGGCCGATTTCCACGTCGGTGCGGCGGCAGCGAAGGTGACGGACGAGATCCTGGCGCTGCTCGCTCCCTAGGACGATTCGCGGGCTTGCAAGGCGCCTGCCTGCGTCCTGGTCTGCCGCCCCGCGTTCGATGGTGATCCTTACCCGACCAAGTCCCAGCTCAGCGGTGTGCCTTTGCGTGCATCGCGCGTCGCCTTGCGGCCAAGCACCAGATGCCAGTATTTCGGAGCAAGGCCCGCACCCGGCCGGATGATGCGCAGGTTTTCGGGCGAGAACGTCTCGCCTGCACGCACGTCGCGGGCGATGTAGACAGAGCGGCGATAGGCCAGCGACGCGGATTCTTGCTCGACCGGGCCATAGCGGATGGTCCCGAGCGCTTGCCAAGCGCGGCCGGTCTCTTCGACAAGCGCGCGGAATTCGGACGGTTCTAGTGAGAAGGTGCTGTCGACGCCCCCATCCGCGCGCGCAAGCGTGAAGTGCTTTTCGATCACGGTGGCACCAAGCGCAACGGACGCGACAGCCACGCCCGTGCCCATGGTGTGGTCGCTCAAGCCCACTTCACAGTCGAACAGGTCACGCAGATGCCCGATGGTGCGGATATTGCTGTCCTCTGGGCTTGCCGGGTACGTGCTGGTGCACTTGAGCAGCACAAGGTCGCGGCATCCGCAATCCCGTGCGGCAGCCACTGCCTCAGCCAGTTCAGCCGTCGACGCCATGCCGGTCGAGATGATCAGGGGCTTGCCTGTCGCCGCCGCCTTGGCGATCAACGGCAAGTGGATGTTCTCGAACGAAGCGATCTTGTAGGCCGGGACATCGAGATCCTCAAGGAACTCAACGCCCGCTTCATCGAAGGGTGTGCTGAAGCACAGCATGCCGCGCTCGCGGGCCCGCTTCATGATTGGCGCATGCCAGTCCCAAGGCGTTTGCGCCTGCTGGTACAAGGCGTGCAGGCTGCTGCCGCGCCACGGCGAAGCCGGGTCGCTGATGAAGAACTCCCCCTCGTTCAGGTCGAGTGTCATCGCGTCGGCGGTGAACGTTTGCAGCTTGATGGCGTGGGCCCCGGCGCCGGCAGCGGCATCGACGATCGACAGGGCGCGTTCGAGCGACTGATTGTGGTTGCCGGACATCTCGGCAATCACGAATGGCCGCGCATGGCGTCCAACCTCAAGGTGACCGATCTTCATGAGGGACTCCGGATGTAGCGCAGCGTCTGCTCGGTGCCGAGATGGGCCAGAACATCGATGATGGAAAGGTGGCTGACGAACGTCGGGGCGCCAAGCTGCCGATACGTCATGGGCGTGAATTGCTGCACACGCAGGCGCTTCCCGTACCGGGCGGCGAAAGCGTCCTGCTCCAGGTAAGCCATAGAGCCTGCCGGCGAGAGGTAGTCGTCGGTGCCCAGATGCTCGCAAATAAGGCTGAGGTGTTCGGAACGCGAGCCGGGGCACCTGAAGGCGCTTGCGCGATGGAGGTTGGCGGTGAGCCCCAGTAGTGCGCAAACGGCCTCGATGATGCGGATGTTGAGGTCCGCGAGACGTTGCAACTGGCGGTCCGCGATGCATTGCAGGACGACACTGAGCGCCACCTCGCCATATGGCGCCTTGCAGTAGGCGGATGCCAGCACGCGCTCGTGATGTATGCGCCAGTCGCTGCTCTCGTCCACGACGATGTCGGAGATGCAAGTCTCGCGTGGCGCCTTGACCACCGGCACGGTCAAGAGGTACTCGCGACCGTGCACAAGGATACGGTTGCGAGACTGCCAGGATCGCCGCTCGAACTGGACATCGTCGAGGAAGACGAAGTCGTCAACTGAATCGATCAGGTTGAAATAGCCGGACCATGGCAGGTAGGTCGGCTGCATGATCGCGCAGCTCAATTTGAGGGTTGCCGGTAGGCGTGGATGCAGAACTCGAATGGAATGCTGCCGTCCTTGACGAGGTAGTCGTGTATCAGGTTGACGTAGGGAGTCAACTCGCGCTTTACGAATGCAAAGGCGTGTTCCGGGCTCTCGTAGAACAACCCCCGATCGCGGTAGTCGACGTAGGTGCTCATCATGTTGAATGCCAGCCCGCGGTCGCATCGCACGAACAAGTCCCGAACCGAATCCTGCCAGAACTGACGGTTGTCGGGCCTGGCATTGTTGTACACACCGCTGACCAGGACGTAGTCAAACCGCTCGCCGGCGAATTCTTCTAGGAGGCCAAACCGGTGCTGAGGGTGCTTGGCACGACCCGCCTGCAACAGCTCGGGGACAATATCCACGCCCGTGTAGTCGACGGGGAAGCCCGATTGAGCCAGATAGGTGGCCAGGTGGCCCGAGCCGCACCCGAAGTCCAGGACTCGGGCGCCGCGCAGTTCGCCAATGCGGGCGAGCTGGCGGAACCGGCGCTCTTGGCTGTCGCGGCTCGAATACTGTGCAGCGGCTGCGGTGTCGCCGTGCTGTTTCAGCAGTTGCCTATAGTGCTCACGGATGTGATCGTTTGGCGAGGTCATCGGGTCAGGCAGACGTGGAAGTCAGTGTGCTCGGGCCAAGCCAATCAGGGCGCTGGCGATCCGCTGTGCGCCCAGGGCATCGAAAATCGCCCGGCCAGCGGCCGCCATGGCAGTGCGCCGTTCGCAGTCTTCGGACAGCGCTTCCAAGCTCCGCATGAGCCGGCGTGTCAGATCCGGCCCTGGTGCTTCTACGTATGCGGCGCCGAGGCGAGCGAGCTCTGCCGATACAGGCGCCTGGGCTGCGGTGGCCGGAACCAGCACGGCCGGGACACCGAGGTAGGCCAATTCATAGCTGGTCATGCCCCCGGCTGAGACAGCCAAGTCGCATTGGGCCATGGCGCTGGCGAGGGCGTCGGGTTCGCTTACCCACTCGATGCTGCGGGCCTTGCTGATCCAGGTGCGGGCGGGTAGCGCCCGCGGGCGTTTGCCTGCGACTACAACGGCACAGCTGCCTAGCACCGACACGACTGCGTCGAGCGCAAAGTCGAGCATTCCGCCGAAGTTGGACCCACCAAGGACGACCAAGACTCGCTGCGGTTGTGGACGCGCGGCTTGCAGGGGACGGCGTACGGTCCGCATCAACGGGCGTATCGGGGCGTAGGCTGGCCCGAGCAGCAACTGCGCCCTTGCAGCTTCGCGGTACAGCGCAGGGCTCGCGTAGTGCAGGTTGCCATTGGCGATCAGTCGTGCATGCCGGTGCGGCGCGTGGCCGAAGTCGTCCATTACCGCCACGTCGAGCCCGCATTCTGCATAGGTCGCTTCCTGCAGGTCTCCATATCCGTAACCATCAAGCACGATGGTTTGCGCGTTGATGGCTCTTGCATCCCGGACGGCATCGGTGCCGATGTCGAGCAGTCGATGCCGTCCGGCCAGCAAGGCCGCAGCTTGCCGTGCGTCGCCGTCAACCTGAAAACAGGTGGTGACGCCTAGCTCAAGAGCTTCGTCGGCAATTGCCACACAGCGCATGAGGTGACCCCATCCGTGCTGGCTACCGCATTCGACGCGCACCAGGATCATCCGTTCCGTTCCCGCGCAGCCAGCAACTGGAGGAGCAGCTCGGCACGGTCCCAGTCCTCCTGCTCATCGATGTCCTGCACCCTCCAGCCGGGAAGGATGATGGGAACCGCGCCTACATAGGGATTGTCACCGGCCAACCAAGCGCGGGTGGTACCCCAATAGAACTGGCCCGCGTCGTGGTAGGCGGGTTCCAGATCCTGCGAACGGGTCGCATAGGCTTCCTCGTCGATCATGGACAGGCGGCCATCCGGCTTGATGCGCAGGGCGCGCTCCACAGGAAAGCTGAAACGCACCACGGCAATCGCGAAGTCCGCATCGCCATTCGCGATTGCATCGTGACCTCGGCGCAGGTCGTCCGGCTTCAGCAGGGGCGCAGTTGCCTGGATGCAGCACACGAGTGAGGGTGGAGGTCCCGCGGCAGTGAGCCAGCGGATTGCATGCTGCAAGACCGGGACGATTGGTGTGTGGTCGTCAGCTAGCTCAGCGGGCCGAATGAAGGGAACTTCAGCGCCCAACCGGCGTGACTCCGACGCAATTTCCTCGTCGTCCGTCGACACGACTACGGCGTCAAACACACCGCTGTCGAGCGCTGCATTGATCGCATATCCGATCATCGGTTTGCCCGCGAACTCGCGGATGTTCTTGCGTGGAATGCGCTTGCTGCCGCCGCGCGCCGGGATCACGGCGAGCTTCATGCCGCCTCCAGGGCATTCCGCAGCGCGGCGATCACCTGGTCCTGCTGCGATTCGGACAGGGCCGGGAAGAGTGGCAGGCTGATGGCCTGCCGGTAGTAGCGCTCCGCAGCCGGGCAGTCGCCTGGCTTCGAGCCCTGGCGGCGCCAGAAGGGCTGAAGGTGGACCGGGATGTAATGCACGTTCACGCCGATCCCGGCGCTGCGCAATTGGGCGAACACCGCGCCACGGTCGGCCCCGGTGCGCGTCTCATCGATTTCGATGGCATAAAGGTGCCAGGACGAGCGGCGATCCGGCCGCCGGGCGGGCAGGCGCAGGGGCAGTGACTCGAATGCGCGGTCATAGCGGGCCGCAAGGCTTTCGCGTTGCACCTGCAGGACGTCCAGACGCGCCAGCTGGGACCGGCCGAGGGCGGCCTGCAGGTCGGTAAGCCGGTAGTTGTAGCCCAGGAACTGCTGCTCGTAGTACCAGGGGCCATCAGCCGGCTCCTCCATCTCGGCCGCGTCGCGAGTCATGCCGTGCGACCGCAGCAGCCGTAAGCGGCGTGCGAGCGCCGGGTCCTGGGTGCTCACGATGCCGCCTTCGGCCGTGGTGACGATCTTCACCGCATGGAAGCTGAAGACGCTCAAGTCGGCATATCGGCTGCCTACGGGCTGGCCCAGGTACTCGGCCCCGACGGCGTGGGAGGCATCTTGCAGGATGCGGAATCCGTACCGGTCAGCGAGCTCGCGCATCTCGCGCAGGTCCGCGGGCAAGCCGGCGAAGTCCACTGGTATCAGAACGTGCGGAAGGCTCCCCTCACGGCGGGCGCGCTCGAGCTTGGCGGCGAGGGCCGCCAAGCTCATGTTGCGAGTGGCGGGGTCAACGTCGACGAAATCGACCGAGGCGCCGCAGTAGCGAGCGCAGTTGGCCGAGGCCAGGAAAGTGTTCGGACTGGTCCAGACCCGTGATCCGGGACCGACGCCGAGCGCCAAGCAGCCGATGTGCAGGCCTGCCGTGGCGTTGGCTACGGCCACGGCATGGGCGACTCGGTGCCGCGTGGCGAATGCCTCTTCGAAGGCGGGAACCTCAGGGCCCTGAGTAAGGTACTCCGAGCGCAGCACCGCCACCACGGCGGCGATGTCGTCATCCGTGATCTGCTGGCAGCTGTAGGGGATGGCCACGGTGCTCAGGCCTGCACGCCGGTGCCTAGGTGTTCGATCAGCTCCCGCAGCTTGGTGACGCTCAGAAACTCGGGGTTGCTGCCGCTGTCATAGGCGAACCCCGGCGCAACCGGCTTGGCACCGCGCAGCCGGCAGTATTCGTCCACGTCGTAGTTGCCGCCCACCGGGAGCACTGCGTAATAGCGCCCCAGGTCCACCGTGTTGAAGCTGTCGCTGGCCGTGATCATCTCCTCATGGATCTTTTCGCCAGGCCGGATGCCCACGACTTCCTGCCGGCAGTCCGGCCCTACCGCAGTTGCGAGGTCCGTGATCCGGTATGAGGGAATCTTGGGTACGAAGACTTCGCCGCCCAAAGCGTTCTCGATGGCCCAGAGCACCATCTCCACCCCTTGTTGCAGGGAGATGTTGAAGCGCGTCATCCGCGGATCCGTGATCGGGAGCACGCCGCTCTTGCGCCGCTCCAGGAAGAACGGGATCACCGAGCCACGGCTCCCCATCACATTGCCGTAACGCACCACCGAGAAGCGGACGTCACGGCTGCCCTTGATGTTGTTCGCCGCGACGAACAGCTTGTCGGAACAGAGTTTGGTCGCACCGTAAAGATTGACCGGCGCGGCGGCCTTGTCGGTCGATAGGGCAACGACGTTCTGCACGCCTGCCGAAAGGCAGCCCTCAATCACGTTCTGGGCACCCAGCACGTTGGTCTTGATGCACTCGAAAGGGTTGTACTCGGCAGCGGGAACCTGTTTCAGTGCCGCGGCATGCACGACCACGTCGATGCCCTCGAGTGCCCGCGTTAGGCGCGCCTCGTCGCGCACGTCCCCGATGAACCAACGTAGACCCGGGTACCGCTGCGCGGGGAACGCCTGCTGCATCTCGAACTGCTTCAATTCGTCTCGCGAATAGACAACGAGGCGCCGCAGGTGCGGCCATCGCTCCAGCAGGGTCTTGACGAAGGCCCGGCCGAACGAGCCCGTTCCCCCGGTGATCAGGATGCTTTTGTTAGTGAGCATGTGCTACAAACGAACAGTCTGCATTATGAGCTACCTGTTTGCCGGGGCTACCTGCCCCGCATCGCTCGCCTGAGGCGATGCGCACCCGGAAAATCGCCATCCTCGCGTGACACGAATCAGCACCCGGCGCGCCGTCTCGATCCTGCTCGACCTACTGCTGGTGTGGGGGGCCTGGTGGCTCTCATTCTGGCTGCGCTTCAACCTCGACCTCCCCGCGGAGTACACCGAGCTCGCCCTGCAGGCCAGCCCGTTCTGCCTGCTGGCGTACGCAGCGGCCTTGCTGGTCGCGGGCGTATGGCGTCCCGTGTGGGCCTACATCGGCTTGCCGGAGCTGCGCCAGCTGGCGCTGGGATTGGTGCTCGGTGCGGCCCTTTCGGCTGCCGTTGTTCTCGCGCTGCGGCTTCCCAACTTTCCCCGATCGGTGCTCGTCCTGCACCCTTTCATTGCCGTCGTATTGCTGGGAGCCGCACGCGCCGGGTGGCGAACCCTGGTGGAGCGCCGTCTTACGATGCCGGGCGGCCGGCGATTGCTGATCGTTGGCCATCTGCAGGAAGCATCCGATGCCTTGCGGGCCTTGAAGAATTCGCCGTACTGGGCGCCCGTCGGCATTGTCAGCCCCCAGGCCGCCGAGGTCGGCCGCTCCATCCAAGGCATTCCCGTACTCGGGACGCTCGATGCCATGGCGAGCGCCTGCGCCGACGTTCAGGCGCAGACAGCCCTTGTCGCCAGCCCGCCCGGGTCGCCGGCACGGCGCCAGGCCCTGCTGGCAGCGCCGGCTGCGGGCGTGACGCTGCTGACCATGCCGCGGCCGGACGAGTGGCTCAAGGCCGAAGGGACGGGCCCGCGCAAGGTGGCGATCGAAGACCTCCTCGGCCGCGACGCCGTGCAACTGGACATCGAAGGCCTGGCCGGCATGCTCTCCGGCCAGACCGTGATGGTGACGGGCGCGGGCGGCTCGATCGGCTCCGAGCTGTGCCGCCAGATCGCGCGGCTGGGCGCCGCCCGGCTGGTGTGCGTGGATCTGTCCGAGTACGCGGTCTACCAGCTGGAGCAGGAGCTGCGCGAGAGCCACCCGCAGATGCGCGGCATCTACTACACGGCGAACGTGCGCGAGCCGCAGCGGCTGGCCGCCATCGCCCAGCGGCACCAGCCGGCGGTGGTGTTCCACGCGGCCGCCTACAAGCACGTGCCGCTGATGGAGCAGCTCAACGAGATCGAGGCGCTGCGCACCAACGTGATGGGCACGCTCCATGCCGCCCGCGTGGCCGGCGAGTGCGGTGCCCGCCGCTTCGTCATGATCTCCACCGACAAGGCGGTGAACCCCACCAACGTGATGGGCGCAAGCAAGCGGCTGGCCGAACTGATGGTGCAGGCCGTGGCAAAGCAGTACCCGCAGACGCGCTTCGTCTCGGTGCGATTCGGCAACGTGCTGGGCTCCAGCGGCTCGGTGGTGCCGCTGTTCACCGCCCAGATCGCGCGCGGCGGGCCGGTCACCGTGACGCACCCGGACATCGTGCGCTACTTCATGACCATCCCCGAGGCGGCGCAACTGGTGTTGCAGGCCGGCCTGATGGGCCGCTCGGGCGAGATCTTCGTGCTGGACATGGGCGAGCCGGTGCGCATCGTCGAACTGGCGCGCATGCTGATCCGGCTGTCGGGGCACACCGAGCAGGAGATCCCGGTCACCTTCACCGGGCTGCGGCCGGGCGAGAAGCTGTACGAGGAGCTGCTGGCCGACGACGAAACCACGCTGGCCACGCCGCACCCCAAGCTGCGCGTGGCCAAGGCGGGTCTCGCGCTGCCCGACGTGGAGGCCGTGGCGCGCTGGATCGAGCAGGCCGGCGCCGCGCCGTCGGAGGCGGCCGTGCGCGAGTGGTTGCGCGGCCAGGTGCCGGAGTACACGCCGCCCGGCGCGGTGCCCGTGGCAGTGCCCGTGCCGGCCGGCAACTAGCCGCAGGCGGCAGCGGCCGCAAGCGCTGCTACGACGTGATCCCGGTCTTGGCCAGCACGTCGCTCACCAGCTCCAGCCGCAGCAGCGGGTTGTCCAGCTCCATCAGCCGCTGCTTGAGCGCGACCGGCAGCGGCAGCAGCTCGCACCAGCGGTTGGCAACCCAGCCGCAGTCGTCCAGCCGCCACGGCTGGGCGATCGGGATCGGCTCGGCGGCGCCCTTGTCCTGCAGGGAAACGATCAGCCGGCCCAGGGCCTCGGCCGCGGGTTGAAGGTCCTCCGGCACCGCCACCGCGAGGTCGTCCTGGACCTGCTGCACATCGGCCACCCACAGGCCATGCTTGAGCTGTTCGCTGGAGCGGACGCGAAAGCGCTGGCCGCCCAGCGCCCGGATCACCATCAGCCCGGGACGCGGATGCTCCAGCGTGTCGATGGTGGCGAGCGTGCCGACCGCGGCGAAGGCCTCCGGCCCGCTGCCGGGTTGCCGCACCTCGTGGCCCTGCGTCAGCGACACCACGCCGAAGGGGGCGCCGGCGCGGTGGCAGCGGCCGATCATGTCGAGATAGCGGACCTCGAAGATGCGCAGCGGCAGCACGCCGCCGGGGAACAGTACCGTGCCCAGCGGGAACAGCGGCAGCGACTGCAGGGTGAGGGCGTTGGCCAAGAAGGTATCCGGGGGTGACGCCGCTATCATCCCACGCGGATTCAAACGGCGGGGTGATGGGCTACCAGATACTTTCCTTTCTGCTCGATGTGGCCACCGGCCTGCTGGGTGGCGCCTGCCTGCTGCGGCTGTACATGCAGCGCCAGCGCGTGCCCTTCGGCAACCCGATCGGGCGCTTCGTCTTTGCGCTGACCGACTGGATCGTGCTGCCGCTGCGCAAGGTGCTGCCGGCGGCGGGCCGCTGGGACACGGCCAGCGCGGTGGCCGCCTTCCTGTTCGAGCTGGCCCAGTACGCCATCCTGTGGACCCTGTTCGGTGGCGGCGCCGGCTGGCCCGTCGTGTTCGTGATGGCGCTGTACGGCCTGCTGCGGCTGGTGCTGTCGGCGCTCACCGCGCTGGTGATCGTCTACGCCATCCTCTCGTGGGTGCAGAGCGATTCCATCCTCACCGACGTGGTGGACCGGTTGTGCGCGCCGCTGCTGCGGCCATTTCGCCGCGTCATCCCGCTGGTCGGCGGCATCGACCTGTCGCCGTTGGCCCTGCTGGTGCTGCTCCAGGTGCTGACGATGGTGCTGGCGGCGCTGTTCCGGCCGGTGCTGTAGCCTGGCCGTCGCTGCGACCCGCCCCAGGCTCGGGGCGGGCGTTCTTCAGATCACCGCATCGGCCGGCTGCCGCTGCAGCATGGCCAGCGTGTGGGCGATCTTCTGGCGCAGTTCGCGCCGGTCGCAGATGAAATCGACCGCGCCCTTTTGCTGCAGGAACTCGGCGCGCTGGAAGCCTTCGGGCAGCGTCACGCGGACCGTGGATTCGATCACGCGCGGCCCGGCGAAGCCGATCAGGGCCTTGGGCTCGGCGATCACCACGTCGCCCACGAAGGCGAAGCCGGCGCTGACCCCGCCCATGGTGGGATCGGTCAGCACGCTGATGTAGGGCAGGCCCTTCCTGGCCAGCCGGGTGAGCGCGGCGTTGGTCTTGGCCATCTGCATCAGCGACAGCAGCCCTTCCTGCATGCGGGCGCCGCCGGTGGCGGTGAAGCAGACGAAAGGCACCTTCTGCTCGACGGCGCACTCGACGCCGCGCGAGAAGCGCTCGCCCACCACGCTGCCCATGCTGCCGCCCATGAAGTCGAACTCGAAGGCGGCGGCGACCAGGCTGATGCCGTGCACGGCCCCGCCCATCACCACCAGTGCGTCGGTCTCGCCGGTGTTCTCCAGCGCTTCCTTCAGCCGCTCGGGGTAGCGCCGGCTGTCCTTGAACTTGAGCGCATCGACCGGCAGCACTTCCTGGCCGATCTCCCAGCGGCCTTCCGGGTCGAGGAAGGCATTGAGCCGCGGCCGGGCGCCGATGCGGTGGTGGTGGCTGCAGGTGGGGCAGACGTTCTGGTTGTGCTCCAGGTCGGTCTTGTACAGCACCGTCTCGCAGCTCGGGCACTTGACCCACAGGCCCTCGGGCACGCCGCGGCGCTCGTTGGGGTCGGTCGGTTGGATCTTGGGGGGCAGCAGTTTCTCGAGCCAGCTCATGGGCGGGTGCTCCTGGGCAATCGGTTGATTCTATGAGTCGAGGGCCTGGCGGATTTCGCGCAGGAAGGCCGCGGCCACGGGTGCCACGCGTTCGCGCGGCTGGTCTTCGATGAGCTGGATGATCTTCGTGCCGATCACCACCGCGTCGGCGACTCGGCCCACGGCGCGCGCACTGGCCGCATCGCGGATGCCGAAACCGACGCCGACGGGAATGTGCACGTGCTCGCGGATGCGCGGCAGCATCTGCTCGACGGCAGCGGTGTCCAGGTGGCCGGCGCCGGTCACGCCCTTGAGCGAGACGTAGTAGACGTAGCCGCTGGCCACCCGCGCCACCTGCTGCATGCGCCGGGCGGTGCTGGTGGGCGCCAGCAGGAAGATCAGGTCGAGGCCGGCCGCCTTCAGCGCGGCGGCGAAGCCCTCGCACTCCTCCGGCGGGTAGTCCACCACCAGCACGCCGTCGACGCCGGCCGCGGCGGCATCGCGCACGAAGGCGCCGGCGCCCTGCAGCCCGTCGTAGCGCTCGACCGGGTTGGCATAGCCCATCAGCACCACGGGTGTCTGGCTATCGCGTTCGCGGAAGCTGCGCACCATCGCCAGCACCTGGGCCATGCCGACGCCGGCGGCCAGCGCCTGCTCGCCGGCCTTCTGGATCACCGGGCCGTCGGCCATCGGGTCGGAGAAGGGCACGCCCAGCTCGATGATGTCGGCGCCGGCCTGCACCATGGCGTGCATCAGCTCAGGCGTGACGTCCGGGTACGGGAAGCCGGCCGTGACGTAGGGGATCAGGGCCTTGCGTTTCGCGGCCGCCAGTTGCGCGAAGGTGGCGGTGATGCGGCTCATTCGGCCTCCCGACGAGCCGCCTCTATGGCGGCCAGCCCCCTCCGGGGGCAGCGAACGAAGGTGAGCGTGGGGGTCGTCATTCCTTGCCGCCTTTCACCTTCAGCCCGCGCATCGACGGACGATCGTAGAAGTCGACACCTGCCAGGTCGGCCACGGTCCCGATGTCCTTGTCGCCGCGTCCGGACAGGTTGACCAGGATGCTCTGCTCGGGTTGCATGGATTTCGCCAGCTTCATCGCGTAGGCCACGGCGTGGCTGGACTCCAGCGCCGGGATGATGCCTTCGGTGCGGCACAGGTAGTGGAAGGCGTCCAGCGCCTCCTGGTCGGTGATGCCGACGTATTCCGCGCGGCCAATGTCCTTCAGCCACGCGTGCTCGGGGCCGACGCCCGGGTAGTCCAGGCCGGCGCTGACGCTGTGCGTCTCGGTGATCTGGCCGTCGGCGTCCTGCAGGATGTAGGTGCGGTTGCCATGCAGCACGCCGGGGCTGCCGCGCTGCAGCGAGGCCGAGTGCTTGCCGCTGTCCAGGCCTTCGCCGGCCGCTTCCACGCCGACCAGGCGCGTGGATGCGTGCGGCAGGTACGGGTGGAAGATGCCCATGGCGTTGCTGCCGCCGCCCACGCACGCCACCACCACGTCGGGCTGGCGGCCGGTCATCTGCGGCATCTGCTCCAGGCACTCGTTGCCGATCACGCTCTGGAAGTCGCGCACCATCATCGGGTAGGGATGCGGGCCGGCCACCGTGCCGATGATGTAGAAGGTGTTCTCCACGTTGGTGACCCAGTCGCGCATGGCCTCGTTCAGCGCGTCCTTGAGCGTGCGGCTGCCGGATTCGACCGGCACCACGCGCGCGCCCAGCAGGTTCATGCGGTAGACATTGGGGCTCTGGCGCCGCACGTCCTCGCTGCCCATGTAGACCACGCACTCCAGGCCGTAGCGCGCGCAGATGGTGGCGGTGGCGACGCCGTGCTGGCCGGCGCCGGTCTCGGCGATCACGCGCGGCTTGCCCATGCGGCGCGCCAGCATGGCCTGGCCGATCACGTTGTTGATCTTGTGGGCGCCGGTGTGGTTGAGGTCCTCGCGCTTGAGGTAGACCTGCGCGCCGCCCAGCTCGCGGCTCATGCGCTGGGCGTGGTAGATCGGCGAGGGCCGGCCCACGAAATGGGCGAGCTCGTAGCGGAATTCGGCCAGGAACTGCGGATCGTGCTGGTAGCGCGCGTAGGCCTCGCGCAGTTCTTCGATGGCGTGGGTCAGCGTTTCGCTGACGAAGCTGCCGCCATACGGGCCGAAGTGTCCGGCGGCGTCAGGCTGAGGAGAGGAGGGCATTCGGTGACCTTGCAAGAAGTGCGTCGGCGGCACGCACGGCCGCGACGAACCGATGGATCTTGTCCGGGTCCTTGACGCCCTTGGACGCCTCGACCCCGGAGCTCACATCAACGGCCAGCGTCCTGCAACGCGGCCGCACTTGCACGATGCCGTCGGCCACGTTTGCTGGTGCCAGTCCACCAGACAAGACGAGGTGAGCGTTGACGCTTGGTGGAAGCCGTGACCAATCGAATGCCTTGCCGCCGCCGCCGTATCCCTCGACATGGGCGTCGAGGAGCAGGGCCCGGGCGCTGGGATAGGAAGCCGCGAATTTTACCAAGTCAAAGCTGTCCGGTGCCTGCAGCGGGATGCGCGCCGCGCGCATCCACGGGTGCGCGCCGTTGCCGCTGGCAGCCAGGCATTGCTCGGGCGTTTCGTCGCCGTGGAACTGCAGCATCGCCCCCGGCACCGCGTCGCAGGCGGCAGCCACGGTGGCGGGGGCTTCGTTCACGAACAGCAGCACCGGCGTGACGAAGGGCGGCAGGCGTCGTGCCAGTTCGGCCGCGCGCTGGGCCGTCACGAAGCGCGGGCTCTTCGGGTAGAGGACGAAGCCGACCGCATCGGCGCCCGCCTCGACGGCGGTGTCCACGTCCTGCTCACGCGTGAGGCCGCAGATCTTGATCCGCGTGCGCGGACTCGGCAGGGGATGCGCGGCACTCATGGCAGCCAATCATAAGCAGCGGTGCGATCCGGCAGACCCCAGCGGGGTTCGTAGACCGGGCCGAGGAAGTACAACCCGTCCGGCGCGAAGGTCGGCGCGGCGGCATCGCGGGTGCGCGCCGCCAGCACCTCGTCCATCCACTGCGGCGGCTGCAGCCCCTGGCCGATCTGCACCAGGCAGCCCATGATGTTGCGGATCATGTGGTGCAGGAAGGCGTCGGCCTCGAACTCGAAGCGCCAGTAGGCGCCCCGCCGCGCGACGTCGACCCGGCGCATCGTCTTCACCGGCGACCGCGCCTGGCAGGCCGAGGCGCGGAAGGAGGTGAAGTCGTGCTGCCCCAGCAGGCGCCGGGCGGCATCGCGCAATGCGCCCTCGTCCAGCGGCCGGAACACCCAGCCCGCGCGCCCTGCCTCGAGGCTGGGGCGCACCGGCGACTCCAGCAGCACGTAGGCATAGCGGCGGGCGATGGCGCTGGCGCGCGAATGGAACTCGGCCGGCACCGCCTGCGCCCATTGCACCGCGATGTCCGGCGGCAGGTAGCGGTTGGTGCCGCGCACCCAGGAGAAGGGTTCGCGCTCGACTTCGGTGTCGAAATGCACCACCTGCATGAGCCCGTGCACCCCGGCGTCGGTGCGGCCGGCGCAGAGGGTGGAAACCGGCCGGTCGGCGAAGCGGGCGAGGGCGGCTTCGAGCTGGTCCTGCACGGTGCGGCCGGACGGCTGGCTCTGCCAGCCATCGTAGGCCTGGCCGAGGTAGCTGATGCCGAGGGCCCACCTCATGGGTGGCCTGCGCACCGCCGCGGGATCAGCCGATCTCCGCCAGCAGCTTCTGGGCGCGCGACTTGAGATCGCCCGAGGCTTCGGCGATCACTTCCTGCGCCAGGCTGCGGGCGCCGTCGGCGTCGCCGATGGCGTTGAACTCCTCGGCGAGCGCCAGCTTGGTAGCCAGCGGCTCGTCGGTGTCATCCCCGCCGAGATCCAGTCCGGCCGTGCTCATGCCCGAATCGCCGAGATCGGCTGCGGGAGCCGGCGCGGCGCCGCTGGCCGCGCTTGCGGGCGTGCCCAGGTCCAGCGAGAGCGCGCCCAGGTCGAACTCGATCATGCCGCCGTCGGCCGGCGCGGCTGCCGCCGGTGGCGCAGCCACTGCCACCGCCGCCGGTTCGTCCAGTTCGAAGCTGAGGCCGTTGTCCGACAGTGCCAGTTCCGCCGACTCCGGGGAGGCCGGCGCTGCCACCGCGGCAGGCGCCTTGTCCGGCGTGATCAGACCGAAATCCATGTCCAGCGACGGCATCTCGGCCGCCGAAGGCAGCGCCGTGGCGTCCGGGTCCATCGCCAGCGGACGCGAGCCCGGCAGCAGGGTGGCGTCGGGGTCCAGGCTGGCAACCGGCACTCCGGAAGCCGGTTCGTCTGCGCCGGTTTCGTCGAGCGAGAAATCAAGGTCCAGGTCGAGATCGACCGCCGCGCCGCCAGCTGCTTCCTCCGCCGGGGCTTCCTGCCGTGGGCTGGTCAGGCCGGCAGCCCCCGCATCGGCCGAGGGCTGGCCGCCGGGCTGGTACATCGGATTGGATGGGTCCAGTTCCAGGCCGAGCTCGCAGATGTGCGCCCACTCCGGGCCTTCGCCCCGGGCCAGGCTGTAAGCCTCGCCGGCGAGCTGCTCGAAGGCCTTGGCATCGTGCCGCTTGGCGTAGATTTCCAGCAACTTCGCGTGGATGGCGATCCGCTGCGGGTTGATGCGCAGGGCTTCCTTGAGGATTTCCTCGGCCTGCAGGTCGCGGCCGTAGGCCAGGTACACGTCGGCTTCGGCCACGGGATCGACGTCGCCGGCCGCGTCGAGCTGGCTGGGCGAATACACCATCGACGAGCCGGTGGGCGTGCCCTCGGCGGTGTCGATGCGCTGGCCGCCGCTGGCGCCGAAGAACGAGTCGGGTTGCAGCCGGCTTTCGAGGAAGGAGCTGTCGACCTGCATTGCCTTGCGCCGCTGGCGGATCTTCCAGATGCCCAGGCCCAGCAGCAGCGCGAGGATGCCGCCGCCGGCTGCCGGGAGCAGAGGGTTCTCCAGCAGCTCGTCGGCCAGGCTGGGTTCCGGCAGGGGCTGGGGTGCGACTGCGCGCTTGGGGGCGGCAGCAGGTGCCGAGGCGGCAGCTGCTGCCGGTGCAGCGGCCGTATCGACCGGGGCCGATGCCAGGCTCGATGCGGCGGCGGCAGGTGCCGAGGCGGCAGCTTCCGCGCTGGCCGAGGCACTCGCCGCCGCCGGGGCGGAGGCAGCTGCGGAAGCGGCGGCAGCAGGCGCTGCGGCGGCAGGCGCGGTCGCTGCCGCCGAAGCACTCGCTGCAGCAGGGGTGGCCACGCCCCCGGCCGGCAGCGCCGGGCCGGAACCTGTCGCGGCGGGCGCGGTGCCGCTGCCGGCGGGAACCGCTCCGCTGAGCTTGTTGAGCTCGCTGAGGTTGCGATTAAGCTCGGCCACGCGGGCGGCAGCGTCTTGCGCTGCGCGTTCGCTGGCGATCTGGTCGGCGCCGGACTTGCCCTGCACGCCGCCCTTGGACAGCGTCAGCTTGTCGGGCGCGGCATCCGTCGGCTTCTTCTCCTCGACCTGGGCCTGGACCCGGCCGCTGGCCTGGCGCTGCGGCTGGCTGGACGGGGCCGCGGCCACGCCTTCGGCCAGGCGCCGGCGGAATTCATTGAAGTCGCGGCTCTGCGCCACGATCGTCTGGCGGGCTTCGGCGGCACCGACCGCCTGGGCCTGCTCGGCCGATGGCAGGCTGAGCACGGCGCCGGCCCGCAAGCGGTTGACGTTGCCTTCGACGAAGGCGTCCGGATTGGCGCGCAGCATGGCCACCAGCATCTGGTCGAGCGAGACGCTGGACGGTTTGTGCGTGCCGGCGAGGGCACCGGCGGTGTCGCCCGACTGCACCGTGACCTGGCGCGGCTCGGCGCTGCGGGTCCGTTCGGCTGGCGCTGTTGCCGGGGCGGCGGGCGTGCGACTGGCGGTGACCGGCGCGCTGCGCTGGGGCGCCACGGGCACGGGTGCCACCTGGCGCGCCGGCGCCGGCGAGGTGGCCGCGGGCGCAGGAGCGGCCGAGGCCTGCGCCGGCAGCGGTGCGCGGCCCTGGCGCATGGCGGGCGGGTCGAACAGCATCGTGAAGTCGCGCACGATGCGCCCGGAGGACCAGGTGGTCTCCAGGATCAGGTCGACAAAGGGATCGTTGACCGGCCGCTGGCCGGCCAAACGCAGGAAATGGCGCCCGTCGGGGCGCTTTTCGAGGGTGACCGTGACACCGGACAGGGCCGGGCTGTACTCCATGCCGGCGGCGCGGAACGCGTCCGGCGCGGCCATGTTGACACGAAGGCTGGCAATCTCATCGGCCGTGATGCCGGGCAGCTCGATGTCCGCGCGCAGCGGCTCGCCGAGCGCCGACTGGACCGTGATGCGGCCCAGCGCCAGCGCCTGGGCCGGCGGCGAAGGCAGGCTGAACAAGGCGGCCGCGGCAAGCGCCATCGCATGGGCTTGCCACGGCCGGATCGAATTGCTTGTTGAGGTCCCCACCGCTCGGTCTGCAGGCAGTTTTGTTCTCTTCATGCGGACTTACGCCTCGAGACGGATATAGCTAAAAGGACCATAGCATCAATGTCTTAGGCAGACAAGCTGAGACAAGGCTTAACGTCTGCGGGCCCGCGTGCGACGCTACAGGCCGGACCTTCCTGTTGTCGCCCGACAACGTGCTGTAACTGTCCGCTACAGCACGCCGGAAGGCGCCGATCAGGCCTCGAGCAGGATGCGCAGCATGCGGCGCAGCGGCTCGGCGGCGCCCCACAGCAGCTGGTCGCCGATGGTGAAGGCGCCGAGGTACTCCGGCCCCATCGCCATCTTGCGCAGGCGCCCGACCGGGATGTCGAGCGTGCCCGTCACCGCGACCGGCGTCAGGCCCTGCAGCGTGGCCTCGCGCGTGTTGGGCACCACGCGCACCCACTCGTTGTCGGCCGCGATCATGGCCTCGATGTCGGCCAGCGGCACGTCCTTCTTCAGCTTGAAGGTCAGCGCCTGGCTGTGGCAGCGCATGGCACCGACGCGCACGCAGAAGCCGTCCACCGGCACGGCCGCGTTGGCGAAGCCGGGACCCTGGCCCAGGATCTTGTTGGTCTCGGCGCCGGCCTTCCATTCCTCGCGCGAGGTGCCGTCGCCCAAATCCTTGTCGATCCAGGGAATGAGCGAGCCGCCCAGCGGCACGCCGAAGTTCTCGGTCTCGATCGCGCTCATCGATTGCTGGCGCCCCAGCACCTTGCGGTCGATCTCCAGGATGGCGGACTTGGGATCGTCCAGCAGCGCCTTGACCTCGGCGTTGAGCGTGCCGAACTGGGTCAGCAGTTCGCGCATGTGCTGGGCACCGCCGCCCGACGCGGCCTGGTAGGTCATGCTGCTCATCCACTCGACCAGCCCGGCCTTGTAGAGCGCGCCCACGCCCATCAGCATGCAGCTGACCGTGCAGTTGCCGCCCACCCAGTTGCGCCCGCCCTTGGCCAGCGCGTTCCTGATCACGGGCAGGTTCACCGGGTCGAGGACGATGACCGCATCGTCCTTCATCCGCAGCGTCGAGGCGGCGTCGATCCAGTGGCCGTTCCAGCCGGTCGCCCGCAGCTTGGGGAACACCTCGCTGGTGTAGTCGCCGCCCTGGCAGGTGATGACGATGTCGCACTTCTTCAGGGCGTCGATGTCGAAGGCGTCCTTCAGGGTCGCCTCGTTCTTGGCCTGGGCGGGCGCCTTGCCGCCGGCATTGGAGGTGGAGAAGAAGGCCGGCTCGATCAGCCCGAAGTCGCCTTCGGCCTGCATGCGGTCCATCAGGACCGAGCCGACCATGCCGCGCCAGCCGACCAGGCCGACCAGCGGTTGTTGTGCCTTGGAGAGTGCCATCGTCATACGCCTTTCAATTGAATCCGTTTCCCCCGGCTCGTCTCGCCGGGGGACAGGCGCGCGACGAACCGGAGCTGGCTAGCCCTTAATGGTTTTGGTGGTGATCGCGGCCACGACGGCGTCGCCCATGGCGCGGGTGCCGACCTTCGTGGTGCCTTCGGAATGGATGTCCGCCGTGCGCAGCCCCGAGGCGAGCACCTGCTTCACCGCGGATTCGATCCGGTCGGCGGCTTCGGGCTGGTTCAGGGAGAAGCGGAGCATCATGGCAGCGGACAGTATTGTAGCCAAAGGGTTTGCAATTCCCTGGCCGGCGATGTCCGGCGCGCTGCCATGGCTGGGCTCGTACAGCCCCTGGTTGCGCTCGTTCAGGCTGGCCGAAGGCAGCATGCCGATCGAGCCGGTCAGCATGGCTGCTTCGTCCGACAGGATGTCGCCGAACATGTTGCCGGTGACCACCACGTCGAACTTCTTGGGCGCGCGCACCAGTTGCATGGCGGCGTTGTCCACGTACATGTGGTCCAGCTCGACGTCGGGGTACTGCTTGCCTACTTCCGTGACGACGTCCTTCCACAACTGGAAGGTCTCCAGCACGTTGGCCTTGTCCACGCTGGTCACGCGCTTGCTGCGCTTGCGCGCGGCCTGGAAGGCGACATGGGCGATGCGCTCGACCTCCGGGCGCGTGTAGCGCATGGTGTCGAAGGCTTCCTCGGCGCCGGGGAAGTGGCCGTCAGGGGCGCTGCGGCGCCCGCGCGGCTGGCCGAAGTAGATGTCGCCGGTCAGCTCGCGGATGATCAGGATGTCCAGCCCGGCCACCAGTTCCGGCTTGAGGCTGGACGCATGGGTGAGCTGCTCGTAGCAGATGGCCGGGCGGAAGTTGGCGAACAGGCCCAGGTGCTTGCGCAGCCCGAGGATGGCCTGCTCGGGGCGCAAGGCGCGCTCCAGCTGGTCGTATTTCCAGTCGCCCACGGCGCCGAACAGGATGGCGTCGGCCGCCTTGGCGAGATTCAGCGTGGATTCCGGCAGCGGATGGCCGTGCGCCTCGTAGGCCGCGCCGCCGACGGGCGCCGTCTCCAGCTCGAACTTCAGCTCCAGGGCGTCCAGCACCCGGACGGCCTCGGCCACGATCTCCGGCCCGATGCCATCGCCGGGCAGCACTGCAATCTTCATGTCGCTCTTATCCGTTCAGGGTGTGGGCCAGCCACGGCTTGGTGGCCAGGCGCTGCGCCTCGAAGGCCTTGATCTTGTCCGACTGGCGCAGCGTCAGGCCGATGTCGTCGAAGCCGTTGAGCAGGCAGTACTTGCGAAAGGGCTGCACCTCGAAGGCGATCTCGGTGCCATCGGACTTGACGATCACCTGCCGCTCCAGGTCGACGGTCAGTTCGTAGCCGGGGAAGGCCTGCACCTCGTCGAAAAGCTTCGCCATCGTGGCCTCCGGCAGCACGATGGGCAGCAGGCCGTTCTTGAAGCTGTTGTTGAAGAAGATGTCGGCAAAGCTGGGCGCGATCAGCGCGCGAAAGCCGTACTGCTCCAGCGCCCAGGGCGCGTGCTCGCGCGAGGAGCCGCAGCCGAAGTTCTGGCGCGCCAGCAGGATCGAGGCGCCGCGGTAGCGCGGCTGGTTCAGCACGAAGTCCGGGTTGGGCTTGCGGCTGGCCGGATCCTGGCCCGGATAGCCCGGGTCGAGGTAGCGCCACTCGTCGAACAGGTTGGGGCCGAAGCCGGTCTTGCGGATCGACTTGAGGAACTGCTTGGGAATGATCGCGTCGGTGTCGACGTTCTCGCGATCGATGGGGGCGACGAGGCCCTTGTGTACGGTGAACTTCTTCATGGCGTGCAGCGGTGGCGGAAATCCGCCGGTCGCATCCTTCGGTTATTTCTTCCTCGCGGCATCCTCGATGGCACCGCCGGCCTTCTGGATGTCCTGGCCCATGCCCTTCATGGTGTTGCATCCGGCCAGCAGCACGGCCATGGCGAACAGGGCAGCGATCTTCGTGACGGACATGGGCTCTTCTCCTAGATGATTTTTCGGATGTCGACGAAATGGCCGTGCACGGCCGCGGCGGCGGCCATGGCGGGGCTGACCAGGTGCGTGCGGCCGCCGGCTCCCTGGCGGCCTTCGAAGTTGCGGTTGCTGGTGGAGGCGCAGCGCTCGCCCGGCTCCAGCCGGTCGGCGTTCATGGCCAGGCACATCGAGCAGCCCGGCTCGCGCCACTCGAAGCCGGCCGCCTTGAAGATCTCGTGCAGGCCTTCGCGCTCGGCCTGCTCCTTCACCACGCCGGAGCCCGGCACCACCATGGCCAGCTTGACGTTCTTCGCGACTTTCTGCCCCAGTTTCTTGACCACCGACGCGGCCTCGCGCATGTCCTCGATGCGGCTGTTGGTGCACGAGCCGATGAACACCTTGTCGATGAAGATGTCGTCGATCGGCTTGCCGGGCTCCAGGCCCATGTAGGTCAGCGCGCGCTCGATCGCGCCGCGCTTGGTGGCGTCCTTCTCCTTGTCGGGGTCGGGCACGCGGGCGTCCACGCCCAGCACCATCTCGGGCGAGGTGCCCCAGGTCACCTGCGGGATGATCTGCGCCGCGTCCAGCTCGACCACCGTGTCGAACTTCGCGTCGGGATCGGAGTGCAGCGTGCGCCAGTAGGCGACCGCCTGCTCCCACTCGACGCCGGTCGGCGCGAGCGGCCGGCCCTTGACGTACTCGATGGTCTTGTCGTCCACCGCCACCATCCCGGCGCGGGCGCCGGCCTCGATCGCCATGTTGCAGACCGTCATGCGGCCTTCCATCGACAGCGAGCGGATCGCCGAGCCGCCGAACTCGATGGTGTAGCCGGTGCCGCCGGCGGTGCCGATCCGGCCGATGATGGCCAGCACGATGTCCTTGGCAGTCACGCCGCGGGCCAGCTGCCCCTCGACCTTGACCAGCATGTTCCTGGCCTTCTTGGCCAGCAGCGTCTGGGTGGCCAGCACGTGCTCGACCTCGCTGGTGCCGATGCCGTGTGCCAGCGCCCCGAACGCCCCGTGGGTGGAGGTGTGCGAGTCGCCGCAGACCACCGTCATGCCCGGCAGCGTGGCGCCCTGCTCGGGGCCGATCACGTGCACGATGCCCTGGCGCTTGGACAGGAACGGGAAGTAGGCGGCCGCGCCGAACTCGCCGATGTTGCGGTCCAGCGTGGTCACCTGCTCCTTGCTGATCGGGTCGTCGATGCCGTCGTAACCGCGCTCCCAGCCCGTGGTGGGGGTGTTGTGGTCGGCCGTGGCCACCACCGAGCTGATGCGCCAGACCTTGCGGCCGGCCTCGCGCAGTCCTTCGAAGGCCTGCGGGCTGGTGACTTCGTGCACCAGGTGGCGGTCGATGTAGAGGATGGCCGTGCCGTCTTCCTCGGTGTGGATGACGTGCTCGTCCCAGATCTTGTCGTAGAGGGTGCGTCCCATGGCTGCTTCCGGCTGAACGTGCGATTTTATCGGCCAGGGTGGGGGATGCTCTTGCGTAAGGGCACCCGGCGGGATTCGGACCGGCGCCCGCGTCCGCCCAGGCGGCTTTGATCTTGTTGACAGCGGCCGCAGCGAGCGCCGAGCATGGCATGCCGGAAAGGAGACCCGACCATGAAGCAGGCGCGCTGGCTTGTCGTTGCTGCGGCCCTGGCATGCACGGCCGCGGCGCAGGAGCGGCGCAACTGGTTCGACGATCCTTTCGTGCAGGTCACCGCCGCCCTGCCGGGCTGTCCGGTGCCCGCCCCGCCCGGCATGACCGAAGAGGAAATGCGGGCCGAGGCGCACGTGCGGGCCCAGCACGGCACCAGTTGCTACCGGGTCGGCCGCTGCCGGCTGCCGAATTCCTACCTGTACGACAAGGAGCTGATCCCGCGCGTGGCGCAGTACCTGCGCATGGATGGCCGCTTTGACGACACCAGCGTCTGGGTGGTGGGCGAGCGGCGGCTGGTCACGCTGATGGGTTGCGTGCGGACCCGCGAGCAGGCCGAGCAGATGGAAAAGGCGGTGCTGCTGGTCGATGACGTGATGGCGTGGCCAATTTCCTGAGCGTGGGCGCAGCCGCACCGCCGCGCTACCGGACCGGGCCCTGAGCCTCCCGACTCGGTCGATCGGGGAGCGGGGGCGAAGGCCTGACGGAGGACCCGCCCTGGAATGCAAAAAGGCCCGCCGAAGCGGGCCTTCCTGGTGCAAGCCGGATCAGCGCTGGCCGATCGGCTGGACGTCGCGCCGGGCGGCGCCGGTGAAGAGCTGGCGCGGGCGGCCGATCTTGTACTCGGGGTCGCCGATCATCTCGTTGAGCTGGGCGATCCAGCCCACGGTGCGGGCCAGCGCGAAGATGGCGGTGAACAGCGACACCGGGATGCCGATGGCCCGCTGCACGATGCCGGAGTAGAAGTCCACGTTCGGGTACAGCTTGCGCGAGACGAAGTATTCGTCTTCCAGCGCGATCTTCTCCAGCGACATGGCCAGCTTGAACAGCGGGTCGTTCTCCAGGCCCAGCTCGTTCAGCACCTCGTGGCAGGTCTCGCGCATCAGCTTGGCGCGCGGGTCGTAGTTCTTGTACACGCGGTGGCCGAAGCCCATCAGGCGCACGCCGGAGTTCTTGTCCTTGACCTTGCTGACGAACTCGCCGATCTTGGCCACGCCGCCCATCTGCTGGATGTCCTCCAGCATGTTCAGCGCCGCCTCGTTGGCGCCGCCGTGGGCCGGGCCCCACAGGCAGGCCACGCCGGCCGCGATGGCGGCGAACGGGTTGGTGCCCGAACTGCCGCACAGGCGCACGGTGGACGTCGAGGCGTTCTGCTCGTGGTCGGCGTGCAGGATGAAGATGCGGTCCATTGCGCGCACCAGCACCTCGTTCGGTTCGTACTCGGCGCAGGGCGTGGCGAACATCATGCGCATGAAGTTCGCGGTGTAGCTCAGGTCGTTCTTCGGGTACATGTACGGCTGGCCGGCGCTGTACTTGTAGGCCATGGCGACCAGCGTGGGCATCTTGGCGATCAGGCGGATCGCCGAGATCTCCCGGTGCTGCGGATTGTTGATGTCGGTGCTGTCGTGATAGAAGGCCGACAGCGCGCCGACCAGGCCGGTCATCACCGCCATCGGGTGCGCGTCGCGCCGGAAGCCGCGCAGGAAGAACTGCATCTGCTCGTGCGCCATCGTGTGGTTGGTCACGCGCGAGACGAAATCCTTCTTCTGCTGCTCGTTGGGCAGCTCGCCGTACAGCAGCAGGTAGCAGGTCTCCAGGAAGTCGCACTGGGTGGCCAGTTGCTCGATCGGGTAGCCGCGGTACAGCAGCTCGCCCTTGTCGCCGTCGATGTAGGTGATGGTCGACTGGCACGACGCCGTCGACATGAACCCCGGGTCGTAGGTGAACATGCCGGTCTGCGCGTACAGCTTGCGGATGTCGATCACCTGCGGGCCGATGCTGCCCTGGTACACGGGCAACTCGACGCTCGGACTGCCGTTGCTGAACGACAGGGTGGCTTTGTTGTCGGCGGCTTTCATCTCGGTTTCCTTCAAGTCAAATCGTTCGCGGCGGGGCTGGCGCGCGCAGCAGCTCCAGCAACCCGCGCACCTCGCTGCGGTCGAGCTCGCCGGCGGGCTCGCGCCGGCGCAGCAGCAGGTCCATCAATTCATTGTCCGACAGCTGCATCAGTTCCTCCAGCACCGCGCCCTGGCCGGGCGTGAGCCGGTTGCCGTGGCGGGCGAAGAAGCGCTCGAGCAGCAGGTCGTTCTCCAGCATGCCGCGGCGGCAGCGCCAGCGCAGCTTGCCGACCGCGTGTTCGTCGAGCAGGGCTTCGCCCATGGCGGCCTCAGACGGCCCGGCGGACCATCAGCTCCTTGATTTTGCCGATGGCCTGCGCCGGGTTCAGCCCCTTGGGGCAGACGTCCGTGCAGTTCATGATGGTGCGGCAGCGGAACAGGCGGTAGGGGTCTTCCAGGTTGTCGAGCCGCTCGCTGGTGGCCTGGTCGCGGCTGTCGGCCAGGAACCGGTAGGCCTGCAGCAGGCCGGCCGGGCCGACGAACTTGTCCGGGTTCCACCAGAAGCTGGGGCAGGCGGTGGAGCAGCTGGCGCACAGGATGCACTCGTACAGGCCGTCGAGCTCCTCGCGCTCCGTCGGCGACTGCAGCCGCTCCTTCTCGGGCGGGATGCTGTCGTTGATCAGGTACGGCTTGATCGAGTGGTACTGCTTGAAGAAGTCGGTCATGTCCACGATCAGGTCGCGGACCACCGGCAGGCCCGGCAGCGGCTTCAGGACGATCGGGTCCTTCAGCGTGCGCATGTTGGTCAGGCAGGCCAGCCCGTTCTTGCCGTTGATGTTCATGGCGTCCGAGCCGCACACGCCCTCGCGGCAGGAGCGCCGGAACGACAGGGTGGGGTCCTGCGCTTTGAGCTTCATCAGTGCGTCCAGCAGCATGCGCTCGTTGCCGTCCAGCTCGATCTCCACCGTCTGCATGTACGGCTTGGCGTCCTTGTCGGGGTCGTAGCGATAGATCTGGAAGGTGCGTTTCTGCATGTTGGATCCGAAGTGAGTCTGCGGGCTTTGGCGCCGCGCGGGTAGTACGTGGGATTACGGGTGCTTCAGAAGGTACGGACCTTCGGGGGAACCGACTCCACGGTCAGCGGCTTCAGGTTCACCGGCTTGTAGCTCAGGCTGTTGCTGGCGCTGTGCCACAGCGTGTGCTTCATCCAGTTGGCGTCGTCGCGGCCGAGCGGCGCCTGCGGGTCGTCGGCCGGCCGCTCGTAGTCGCTGACCGTGTGGGCGCCGCGGCATTCCTTGCGCGCGGCCGCCGACACCATGGTGGCCTGGGCGCACTCGATCAGGTTCTCCACCTCCAGCGCCTCGACGCGGGCAGTGTTGAAGACCATCGAGTTGTCCTTCAGCGCGATGGCCTTGACGCGTTCGCGCAGCTCGGCGATGCGCACCACGCCCTCGTCCATGCTGGCCTGGGTGCGGAACACGCCGGCGTGCTTCTGCATGGAAGCGCGCATGTCGTTGGCCACGTCCTGCGCGTATTCGCCCGACTTGGCCGCATCCAGGCGCGCCAGGCGCGCCAGCGTGCGATCGGCGGCATCGGCGGGCAGCGGCTTGTGAGCCCTGCCATGGCGGAGGGATTCGACGATGTGGTCGCCGGCGGCGCGGCCGAACACCAGCAGGTCCAGCAGCGAGTTGGTGCCCAGCCGGTTGGCGCCGTGCACGCTGACGCAGGAGCACTCGCCCACCGCGTACAGGCCGTTGACCACCTGGTTGTGCACGCCGCCTTCCTGGACCACCACCTGGCCGTGGATGTTGGTGGGAACGCCGCCCATCTGGTAGTGGATGGTCGGCACCACCGGGATCGGCTCGCGGGTGATGTCCACGTTGGCGAAGTTGACGCCGATCTCGTAGACCGAGGGCAGGCGCTTGTGGATGGTGTCGGCGCCCAGGTGGTCGAGCTTGAGCAGCACGTAGTCCTTGTTCGGGCCGCAGCCTCGGCCTTCCTTGATCTCCTGGTCCATCGAGCGGGAGACGAAGTCGCGCGGCGCCAGGTCCTTCAGCGTGGGCGCGTAGCGCTCCATGAAGCGCTCGCCATTGCTGTTGAGCAGGATGGCGCCTTCGCCGCGGCAGCCCTCGGTCAGCAGCACGCCGGCGCCGGCCACGCCGGTCGGGTGGAACTGCCAGAACTCCATGTCCTGCAGCGGGATGCCGGCGCGCGCCGCCATGCCCATGCCGTCGCCGGTGTTGATGAAGGCATTGGTCGAGGCCGCGAAGATGCGGCCGGCGCCGCCGGTGGCCAGCAGCGTGGTGCGGGCTTCCAGGATGTGCAGGTCGCCGGTTTCCATCTCCAGCGCGGTGACGCCGACCACGTCGCCCTCGGCGTCGCGGATCAGGTCGAGCGCCATCCACTCGACGAAGAAGCTGGTGCGGGCCTTGACGTTCTGCTGGTACAGCGTGTGCAGCATGGCGTGCCCGGTGCGGTCGGCCGCGGCGCAGGCGCGCTGCACGGGCTTTTCGCCGTAGTTGGCGGTGTGGCCGCCGAACGGGCGCTGGTAGATCGTGCCGTCGGGGTTGCGGTCGAACGGCATGCCCATGTGCTCGAGGTCATAGACGACCTTCGGCGCCTCGCGGCACATGAACTCGATCGCGTCCTGGTCGCCGAGCCAGTCGCCGCCCTTGACCGTGTCGTAGAAGTGGTAGTGCCAGTTGTCCTCGGACATGTTGCCCAGCGAGGCGCCGATGCCGCCCTGGGCGGCCACCGTGTGCGACCGGGTGGGGAAGACCTTGGACAGCACGGCCACGTTGAGGCCGGCGCGCGCCAGCTGCAACGAAGCGCGCATGCCGGAGCCGCCCGCCCCGACGATCACGACGTCGAAGCGCCGGCGGGTGATGTTCTTGCTGCTGTATGCCACTTGCTCAAATCCTCCAGAGCACTTGCATGGCCCAGCCGGCACAGCCGATGAGCCAAACGATCACGAACACCTGCAGGACCAGGCGCAGCCCCACCGGCTTGATGTAGTCCATCACCACGTCGCGCATGCCGACCCAGGCGTGCCAGGCCAGCGCGACGATCACGGCGAAGGTCAGCACCTTCATCCACTGGCTGGCGAAGATGCCGGCCCAGCTGTCGTAGCCGATGGGGCCGCTGCTGAACAGCACTTGCGCCAGCACGATGACCGTGAAGATCGCCATCAGGACGGCGGTGATGCGCTGGCTGAGCCAGTCGCGCAGGCCGTAATGCGCACCGGTGACGCTGCGGCGGGATCCGTAGTTGACTGCCATGGTTTGTCTTCTTTCGCGAATCAGTACACGCCGTACAGCTTGAGGCCCAGCACGACCGTGAGGACCACGGCCAGCACCAGCGTGACCTTGGCCGAGAAGCCGCCGCGCTGCTTGGTGACCGCGTCGTGGCTGATGTCCATCCAGACGTGGCGGACGCCGGCGATGAAGTGGTGCAGGTAGGACCAGATCAGGCCCAGGGCAACCAGCTTGACGAACCAGCCCGGCACGAAGCCGATGCCACTGCTGAAGGCGGCCGTGAAGCGGGCAAACGAAAGTTCCGATGACACCGAGGTGTCGAACATCCAGATGATGAAGGGCAGCAGCACGAACATCAGCGCGCCGCTGATGCGGTGCAGGATGGACACGCGACCGGGCGCCGGCAGGCGGTAGGTGGTCAGGTCCCTGAATGCGTTGATGTTCCGGAATTCCGGGCGCGGCTTCTGGGCAACGGACATGGGGGATTGGCTTTCTCGAAGGTGTTGCGCGTGCCGCCACGAGGGCGGACAACCCAAAATTCTATTTCAACGCAACAACCGGACACGAATGCTGCGGATACTCAAGCATCGCGCAGTCCGCCTGGCGGCGTCGACGTACGTGCACTTGGCCCCGTGAGGCGGCGGTCAATTCAGCTCGTTGCGGTAGTGCCGGCTGTCGGTGCGGTACAGCCCGCGGCGCAGTTCCATCGGCACGTCGTTGTAGGTGTAGGCGATGCGCTCCACGCTCAGCAGCGGCGTGCCGCGCGGCACCCGCAGCAGCTGCGCCTGCTGGTCGTCGGCGGCCACGGCACGCAGCTTCTCCTCGGCGCGCACCATGCGCACGCCGAATTCCAGCTCGAACATGGCGTAGGTCGCGCCCTGGTAGCCGGCCATCTGCTCGGCGCCCAGGCCCTTGAAGGCCGCGCCCGGCAGCCAGAGGTCTTCCAGGATGGTGGGCTCGCCGGCGAACGACAGCACGCGGCGCACCTGCACCACGGCGTCGGAGGTGCGCAACCCGAGCGCGCGGGCCACCTCGGCCGAGGCGCGCGTGCGCCGGCACTCCAGGATGGCGCGCTCGGCCGCGCCGCCGGCGTCGCGGTCGCCGTTGTCGGGCACCAGCTTGAGGAACCGGTACTGCACGTGCTGCTCGGCGTGCGTCGCCACGAAAGTGCCCTTGCCCTGGCGGCGCACCAGCAGGTTGTCGGCGGCCAGCTCGTCGATGGCCTTGCGCACCGTGCCCTGGCTGACGCGAAAGCGCGCGGCCAGGTCCATCTCGCTCGGGATGGCCTCGCCCGGCTTCCATTCGCCGGCCTGCAGGCTGCGCAGGATCAGGGTCTTGATCTGCTGGTACAGCGGGCTGAACGCCGGCCCCGCCAGGCCCGGCGCACTCTCGGCTGCGGTGTCGTCGATGGGGGGCAGGGCGGGCATGGCGCGTGGCGTTCCGGAAGGTCGATCATATCTTATATAAGACATAAGACAAGTTGACCCCGGCCATGGCGAGCGGGTACACTCGCCGACTGTCCCGCGCGTGCGCCGCTCCTGCCGGCGCAGCCTGCCGCGCTGCCGCCGCGACCCATCGATTGATCCACTTTCGGAGAACCTCCATGAGCAAGAAGCCCGTCCGCGTCGCCGTCACCGGCGCCGCCGGCCAGATCGGTTACGCCCTGCTGTTCCGCATCGCCTCCGGCGAGATGCTGGGCAAGGACCAGCCCGTGATCCTGCAGCTGCTCGAGATTCCGGATGAGAAGGCCCAAAAGGCGCTCAAGGGCGTGATGATGGAACTGGAGGACTGCGCGTTCCCGCTGCTGGCCGGCATGGAAGCCCACGCCGACCCGATGGCCGCCTTCAAGGACACCGACTACGCCCTGCTGGTGGGTGCCCGCCCGCGCGGCCCCGGCATGGAGCGCGCCGACCTGCTGGCCGCCAACGCCCAGATCTTCACCGCCCAGGGCAAGGCGCTGGACAAGGTGGCCTCGCGCAACGTCAAGGTGCTGGTGGTCGGCAACCCGGCCAACACCAACGCCTACATCGCCATGAAGAGCGCGCCTTCGCTGCCGCGCGAGAACTTCACGGCCATGCTGCGCCTGGACCACAACCGCGCCGCCTCGCAGATTGCTGCCAAGACCGGCGGCAAGGTCGGCGAGATCGAGAAGCTGACGGTGTGGGGCAACCACTCGCCCACCATGTACGCCGACTACCGCTTCGCCACCATCGGCGGCAAGAGCGTCAAGGACGCGATCAACGACCAGGTCTGGAACGCCGACGTGTTCCTGCCCACCGTGGGCAAGCGCGGCGCTGCCATCATCGAGGCGCGCGGCCTCTCGTCCGCCGCCTCGGCCGCCAATGCCGCCATCGACCACATGCGCGACTGGGCGCTGGGCAGCAACGGCAAGTGGGTCACCATGGGCGTGCCCTCCAACGGCGACTACGGCATCCCCAAGGACGTGATGTTCGGCTTCCCCGTCACCACCAAGGACGGCAAGTACGAGATCGTCAAGGGTCTCGAGATCGACGCCTTCAGCCAGGAGCGCATCAACAAGACGCTCCAGGAGCTGCAGGACGAGCAGGCCGGCGTCGCCCACCTGCTCTGATCGCGCGCCCGAGGTGAAGCAGCACCCCCGCGCGATCCTCCTCGGCGCCCAGGCGCGCACCGGCGGCCTGCCGGTGTGCGACCACTACAGCGGCGTCGAGGCGAGGATGCGCAAGAGCCTGCAGCTGCAGGCGGAGCTGGCGCAGGAGTTCGGCGCCTGTGTGTTCGACGTCTCGCTCGACTGCGAAGACGGCGCCCCGGTCGGCCGCGAGGCCGAGCACGCCGAGCTCGTCACCGAGCTGGTGCTGGGCGCCGCTGCCGGCGCCCGGGTGGCCGTGCGGGTCCATCCGGTGGACCACCCGGCCTTCGCGCAGGACGTGCAGACCATCGTCGGCCGCGCCGGCGCACGCCTGGCGCACGTGATGGTGCCCAAGGTGGAGTCCCTGCGCGATGTCGAGATCGCCGTGCGTGCGCTGGATGCCGCCGGTGCGCCGCAGCTGCCGCTGCATGCGCTGGTCGAGTCGCCGGCCGCGGTGCACCGGGCCTTCGACATCGCCGGCCATCCGCGCATCGAGTCGCTCAGCTTCGGGCTAATGGACTTCGTGTCGGCCCACGGCGGCGCCATCCCGGAAGAGGGCATGGGCGCACAGGGCCAGTTCACGCATCCGCTGGTCGTGCGCGCCAAGCTGGAGATCGCTTCGGCCTGCCACGCGCACGGCAAGGTGCCCTCGCACTGCGTGGTGACCGAGTTCAAGGATGCCCAGGCGATGGAGACCGCCGCCCGGCGCGCCAGGTCGGAGTTCGGCTACACCCGCATGTGGAGCATCCACCCGGACCAGATCCGGCCCATCCTGAAGGCGATGTCGCCCAGCGAAGGCGAGATCGCCCAGGCGGCGCGCCTGCTGCAGCAGGCCGAGAGCGCCGACTGGGCGCCGATCAGCTTCGACGGCAAGCTGCACGACCGCGCCAGCTACCGCTTCCACTGGCAGGTGCTGGAGCGCGCCCATGCCACCGGCGCGCGGCTGCCGGCGCAGGCGCAGCCCTGGTTTGCCGGACCCTGAAATCGACGACCCCCAGGAGACACCCATGCATCACCGTCTCGTTCCGGCCGCCCTGACTGCGTTGCTGCTCGCACTGGCCGCGCCCGCGATGGCCCAGTCGGCGTCGCCCGCGCCCGGCCAGGCCGCTGCCGCCAAGCCGGTTGCCAAGCCCGCCGCGAAGTCCGCGAAGAACGGCAAGAAACTGGCCCCCTCGGCGCAAAAGGCGGTCGAGGAGGTGACCCCGATCGACGACGATCCCAGCATCCAGATCAGCGATGCCGACCTGGAGATCGCGCGCCAGGTCTACGTCGGCGAGATGCCCTGCGAGCTCGGCGCCTCGGTGCGGGTGCGCGGTGCGCGCCGCGCCGGCCTGTTCGTCGTCACCACCAGGGGCCACCGCTTCCTGATGCACCCGGTGCACAGCCGCACCGGGGCGATCCGGCTGGAGGATCCCAAGCGCGGCGCCATGTGGCTGCAGCTGGGCAACAAGTCGATGCTGATGAGCCAGAAGCTGGGCCAGCGCCTGGCCGACGAATGCCAGAGCCCCGAGCAGGTCACCATGGCCGACGAACTCCGGCGCAACCCGCGGCCCAGCATCCTGGAGCCGCTGGCGCCGGCTTCGGCGCCCGTGGCCCCGACGCCCGCCGCCGCGTCGGCCCCGACCCCGGCCGCCGCCGCCGCCTCGGCCCCCACCCAGAACAACTGACCCGCATCCCAAGTACGGAGAATCCATGCTGCAAGCCTATGTGAACCACGTGGCCGAGCGCGCGGCGCTCGGCATCCCGCCGCTGCCGTTGACCGCGCAACAGACCGCGGAACTGATCGATCTGCTGAAGAAGCCCGGCACCGCCGAGGCCGACTTCCTGCTGGACCTGATCACGAACCGGGTGCCGGCCGGCGTGGACGATGCCGCCAAGGTCAAGGCCAGCTACCTGGCCGCCGTGGCGCACGGCAGCGAGAAGTGCCTGATCATCAGCCGCGCCAAGGCCATCGAGCTGCTGGGCACCATGCTGGGCGGCTACAACATCGGCCCGCTGATCGAGCTGCTGGACGACGCGGAGGTCGGCGCCGTCGCGGCCGAGGCGCTGAAGAAGACGCTGCTGATGTTCGACCAGTTCCACGACGTCAAGGAAAAGGCCGACAAGGGCAATGCCAACGCCAAGGCCGTGCTGCAAAGCTGGGCCGACGCCGAATGGTTCACCAGCCGCCCCGAAGTGCCCAAGAGCCTGACCGTCACCGTGTTCAAGGTGCCGGGCGAGACCAACACCGACGACCTGTCGCCGGCGCCGGACGCCTGGAGCCGCCCCGACATCCCGCTGCACGCGCTGGCCATGCTGAAGAACAAGCGCGAGGGCGCGCCGTTCCAGCCGGAGGAAGACGGCAAGCGCGGCCCCGTGAAGTTCCTGGAGGAGCTCAAGGCCAAGGGCCACGCCGTGGCCTACGTCGGCGACGTGGTCGGCACCGGTTCCTCGCGCAAGTCGGCCACCAACAGCGTGCTGTGGTGGACCGGCGAGGACATCCCGTTCGTGCCGAACAAGCGCTTCGGCGGGGTCTGCCTGGGCGGCAAGATCGCTCCGATCTTCTACAACACCATGGAAGACGCGGGCGCGCTGCCGATCGAGCTGGACGTCTCGAAGATGGAAATGGGCGACGTGATCGAGCTGCGCCCCTACGAAGGCCAGGCGCTGAAGAACGGCGCCGTGATCGCCACCTTCCAGGTCAAGAGCGAGGTGCTGTTCGACGAAGTGCGCGCCGGCGGTCGCATCCCGCTGATCATCGGTCGCGGCCTGACCGCCAAGGCGCGCGAGGCGCTGGGCCTGCCGCCGTCCACCCTGTTCCGGCTGCCGCAAGCGCCGCAGGACAGCGGCAAGGGCTTCACCCTGGCGCAGAAGATGGTGGGGCGCGCCTGCGGCCTGCCGGAAGGCCAGGGCATCCGCCCGGGCACCTACTGCGAGCCGAAGATGACCTCGGTGGGCTCGCAGGACACCACCGGCCCGATGACGCGCGACGAACTGAAGGACCTGGCCTGCCTGGGCTTCAGCGCCGACCTGGTGATGCAGTCGTTCTGCCACACCGCCGCCTATCCGAAGCCGGTGGACGTGAAGATGCACCACGAGCTGCCGGACTTCATCTCCACCCGCGGCGGCGTCGCGCTGCGACCGGGCGACGGCGTGATCCACAGCTGGCTCAACCGCCTGCTGCTGCCCGACACCGTGGGCACCGGCGGCGATTCGCACACGCGCTTCCCGATCGGCATCAGCTTCCCGGCCGGCTCCGGCCTGGTGGCCTTCGCCGCTGCCACCGGCGTGATGCCGCTGGACATGCCCGAGAGCGTGCTGGTGCGCTTCAAGGGCCAGATGCAGCCGGGCGTCACGCTGCGCGACCTGGTCAACGCGATCCCGCTGTACGCCATCAAGCAGGGCCTGCTGACGGTGGCCAAGGCCGGCAAGAAGAACATCTTCTCCGGCCGCATCCTCGAGATCGAGGGTCTGCCCGACCTGAAGGTGGAGCAGGCGTTCGAGCTGTCCGACGCCTCGGCCGAGCGCTCGGCCGCCGCCTGCACAGTGCACCTGAACAAGGAGCCGATCGTCGAGTACATCACCAGCAACGTCACCTTGATGCGCTGGATGATCGCCAACGGCTACGCCGACGCCCGCACCCTGGGCCGCCGCATCGCGGCGCAGGAAGCCTGGCTGAAGGACCCGCAACTGCTCAAGGCCGACGCCGACGCCGAGTACGCGGCGGTGATCGAGATCGACCTGGCCGACATCACCGAGCCGATCGTGGCCTGCCCGAACGACCCGGATGACGTGAAGACGCTGTCCGACGTGGCCGGCGCGAAGATCGACGAGGTCTTCATTGGCTCGTGCATGACCAACATCGGCCACTTCCGCGCCGCGTCCAAGCTGCTGGAGGGCAAGCGCGACATCCCGGTCAAGCTGTGGGTGGCGCCGCCGACCAAGATGGACCAGAAGCAGCTCACCGAGGAAGGCCACTACGGCGTGCTCGGCACGGCCGGCGCCCGCATGGAGATGCCCGGCTGCTCGCTGTGCATGGGCAACCAGGCGCAGGTCAAGGAAGGTGCGACCGTGTTCTCCACCTCGACCCGCAACTTCCCCAACCGGCTGGGCAAGAACAGCAACGTCTACCTGGGCAGCGCCGAGCTGGCCGCCATCTGCTCGCGCCTGGGCCGCATTCCCACGCGCGAGGAGTACATGGCCGACATCGGCGTGATCAACGCCAACGGCGACAAGATCTACCAGTACATGAACTTCGACCGCATCGACGACTTCCGCAAGGTCGCCGACACGGTGCCGGCGTAAGCGCCTCGGCGCCCGCGTCAAGAACGGCCCTGCGGGGCCGTTTTTTCGTTCACACCAGCACTTCGCAGTGCTCGCCGATGGTGGGGCGCTCGCCGCTCACGGCGGCGGCCGCCAGCTTGAACAACTGGGTCGGCTTGCTCTCGCGGATGTCCCAGAACTCGGCGTGGGTGATGTGCACCTCCACCAGTTCCAGCTCGGGGTCGTCCGGGCCGCCAGGGAACCAGGCCTTGGCCAGCGGGTTGAACAGGCGCCGTCGCGCGTCGGCGTCGTCGCTGATCGTCGCCTGGCCGCTGACCGAGACGTAGTGGTCCTGGTGCGGGTCGGCGTAGGAGACATTGACGTTGCCGTCCATGCGCAGCCGCTGGCCCAGCTCGGTGCGGCGCGAGATGAAGAAGTACAGGATCGCCTGCTCGCCCAGCCCCTGGTTCAAGGTGGTGAGCGGGTGGGCATGCAGCGCGCCGTCGCCGTGCCGGTGCGTCAGCATGCCGAACCGGATGTCCTTGATCATCTCCCACAGGCGCTGGTGGGGGGTCTTGTCCTTGCTCATGGGTGTTCCTTCAACCGCTTGGGCGGGTCGTCGCCGCCATCCTGCGGCGGCCCGCTCATCCGCGGCGTCGGAAGCCTCCGCCGCCCCCTGTGCGCCGGCTCCGACACCCGCCTGCGCCGACCGCCGCCGTGGCGGCCCGGTCCGGCGGACCGCCCACTTCCCTTAGCATGCGCCGTTCCATCCGGCGAAGGCCCTTCATGTTCAAGTCGTTCTTCCTCACCCGCCGCTGGCTGCCCTGGTCGCTGCTGGGCACGGCCGTGATCCTGTTCGCCACCTGGTACCGGGTGGAACTGGACGTGCAGATCAACGAGTGGTTCGGCAGCTTCTACGACCTGGTGCAGAAGGCGCTGGCCCAGCCGGGTTCGATCACGCTGGCCGACTACTGGGGGCAGCTGAACCTCTTCCTGCGCATCGCCATGCTGTACGTGACCATCGCGGTGGTGCTGGACTTCTTCGTCAAGCACTACATCTTCCGCTGGCGCACGGCGATGAACGACTACTACATGCAGCACTGGGACAAGCTGCGCCACATCGAAGGCGCGGCCCAGCGGGTGCAGGAGGACACGATGCGCTTCGCCACCATCATGGAGGGGCTCGGCATCGACTTCATGCGCAGCCTGATGGTGCTGGGCGCCTTCCTGCCGATCCTGGCCACGCTGTCGGCCAAGGTCACCGAGCTGCCATTCTTCGGGCCGGTCCCGTATTCGCTGGTGTGGGTGGCCATCGCCTTCGCCCTGGCCGGCACGGTGCTGCTGGCGGTGGTCGGCATCAAGCTGCCGGGCCTGCAGTTCCAGAACCAGCGGGTGGAAGCGGCCTACCGAAAGGAGCTGGTCTACGGCGAGGACGACCCCGCGCGCGCCGGCGAACCGGAGACCCGGCGCCTGTTCGGCGACGTGCGCAAGAACTACTTCCGCCTGTTCTTCCACTACCTGTACTTCGACGTGGCCAAGTGGTCGTACATCCAGTTCGGCGTGCTGGTGCCCTACATCGCGCTGGCGCCCACGATGGTCGGCGGGGCCGTCACGCTGGGCGTGATGCAGCAGATCGTGCGGGCCTTCGGCCGGGTGGAGAGCTCGTTCCAGTTCCTGGTCCTGAGCTGGTCCACCATCGTGGAGCTGATGTCGGTCTACAAGCGCCTGCGCGCCTTCGAGCGGCAGATCAAGGCCGCCCCGGCGACCGTGCAGCCGGCCGCGACCGCCAGCTAGGGCTCAGTCCCCGCTCGCGGCCGCGAGCTCGCGCAACACGCCGGCGGTGGCCGCGTCCAGCGGGAAGAAGGTCTCCAGCGTCAGCTCCTGCACGGTCACGTCCACCGCGGTGCCGAACACGGTGGTGGTGCTGATGAAGCTGAGCACCCGCCCGTCGGCTGCCCGCAACTGCAGCGGCAGCGCCACGCCCAGGTGCTCGCCCTCGAGCCGGGCGTCACGGGCGTCCACCGGCGCCGGCAGGGCCTGCAGCTGCGCCAGCAGCTCGGCAAGCCGCGGGTCCCCGGTGGCCTGCACCTGCTGGCGCAGCCGCTCGAACAGGTGGGCGCGCCACTGCCCCAGGTTGACGATGCGCCCGGCCAGCCCGCGCGGGTGGAGGCTCAGGCGCAGCACGTTGACCGGAGCCTGCAGCAGGTCGGCGTCGGCTCCCGCCAGCAGGTGCGGCAGCATGCGGTTGGCCGCCACCAGGTTCCAGTGCCGGTCGACCGCCAGCGCCGGGTTGGGCTCGTGCGCCCGCAGGATCAGGTCCACCGCCGCCCGGGCCGGGGCCAGCGCCGGGTCGGCCAGCGGCCGCTCGCGGTACATCGGCGCGTAGCCGGCCGCCACCAGCATGGCATTGCGCTCGCGCAGCGGCACGTCCAGCCGCTGCGCCAGCCGCAGCACCATCTCGCGGCTGGGCAGGGCGCGGCCGGTCTCGACGAAGCTCAGGTGCCGGGTCGAGATGTCGGCCTCCCCCGCCAGCCCCTGCTGCGACAGGCGGCGGTGCTGGCGCCAGTGGCGCAGTTGGGCGCCGAAGGGCGGGGTCGAGGCGAGGGCAGGGCTGGCGGCAAGGCTCATGCGCGGATGCTAGGCGGTGCGCCGGCGTCCTTCCATGACCTCCCAGGTCATGGACCGGGTGCGCCCGGCCCGCGAGCATGCAGGCACCCACTTCCAAGGAGGCTTGCATGTCGATCTTCGCTTCTCCCCTGTTCCTGCGCCGCGTGCTCTGGGCCGATGCGGCCTCGTGCCTGGCCTGCGGGGTCGCGCAACTCGCCGCCCCGCAGCCGCTGTCCGGCTGGTTCGGCTTGCCGCCCGCGCTGCTGCTGTCCACCGGTTCGTTCCTGGTCGGCTACGCGCTGCTGCTGGCGATCCTGGCTGCGCGAACGCGGCTGCCACGCCCCCTGGTCGCGCTGGGTGCCGTCGGCAATGTCGGCTGGGCGCTCGGCTGCGGCGCGGTGCTGGCCTGGCTGACCCCGACCGCCTGGGGCATCGCCTGGGTTGCGCTGCAAGCCGCCACCGTGCTGGTGCTGGCCGACCTGCAGTGGATGGGCCTGCGCGCCACCCGCGGGCGGGCTGGCATGGCCCCGGCCTGACGGGCGCCCGCCCATGGACCTGCCGGGCCAGGCCCATGGGCTTCTTGTATGCTGTCCCACCCTCTTTTCGACAGCATCCGAGACCGTCCCATGACCCGCGTTTTCAACTTCAGCCCCGGCCCCGCCACCCTGCCCGAAGCCGTCCTGCGCCAGGCCGCCGACGAGATGCTCGACTGGCACGGCAGCGGCATGTCGGTGATGGAGATGAGCCATCGCGGCAAGGAGTTCGTGGCCATCCACGCCGAGGCCGAAGCCACCCTGCGCGAGCTGATGGGTATCCCGTCCAACTACAAGGTGCTGTTCCTGCAGGGCGGCGCGATCGGCGAGAACGCCATCGTTCCGATGAACCTGATCGCGCGCAGCGGCCGCGCCGACTACGTCGTCACCGGCGACTGGTCGAAGAAGTCGGTCAAGGAAGCCAAGACCTACGGCACCGTCAACCTGGCGGCCACTGGCGAGGCCTCGAAGTTCACGGCCGTTCCGAAGCAGGCCGAGTGGAAGCTCGATCCCGGCGCATCCTACGTGCACATCTGCTCCAACGAGACCATCGGCGGCGTCGAGTTCCACTGGACCCCCGACACCGGCGACGTGCCGCTGGTGGCCGACATGTCGTCCAACATCCTGTCGCGGCCGATCGACGTCAGCCGCTACGGGCTGATCTACGCCGGTGCGCAGAAGAACATGGGCCCGTCGGGCGTCACCGTGGTGATCGTGCGCGACGACCTGCTCGGGCACGCGCTGCCGATCACGCCCTCGGCGTTCAACTACCAGTTGCAGGCCGAAGCCGACTCCATGCTGAACACGCCGCCGACCTATGCGATCTACATCGCCGGGCTGGTCTACAAGCACGTCAAGGCCCAGGGCGGGCTGGCGGCCATGGAAGAGCACAACCGGGCCAAGGCGAAGATCCTGTACGACTACCTGGACGCCAGCAGCTTCTACCGCAACCCGGTCGCCCGCGAGGACCGCTCGCTGATGAACGTGCCGTTCACGCTGAAGGATGCGGCGCTCGACGAGGCGTTCCTGAAGGGCGCGCAGGAGCGCGGCATGGTCCAGCTCAAGGGCCACCGCTCGGTCGGCGGCATCCGCGCCTCGATTTACAACGCCATGCCGGTCGAGGGCGTCAAGGCGCTGGTCGGCTGGATGCAGGAATTCGAGAGGCAGCATGGCTAGCCGGCAGCGCCCGTTCCAGGTGCTGCTGCTCAACCCGATCTCCGAATCGGGGCTGCAGCGCCTGCCGCCCGGGCGCTACCAGGTGGGCAAGGACGTGCCGCAGCCCGACGCCGTGCTGGTGCGCTCGGCCGACATGCACGCCCTGCAGGTGCCGGCCAGCGTGCAGGCCATCGCCCGCGCCGGCGCCGGCACCAACAACATCCCGGTCAAGGCCATGACCGCGCGCGGCGTGCCGGTGTTCAACGCGCCCGGCGCCAATGCCAATGCGGTCAAGGAGCTGGTGCTGGCCGGGATGCTCATGGCCGCCCGCAACCTGCCGGCGGCGCAGCGCTTCGTGGACACGCTCGATGCCGCCACCGGCGACCTGGAGCGGCAGGTCGAGGATGGCAAGAAGGCCTTTGCCGGCTTCGAGCTGGCCGGCCAGACCCTGGGCGTGATCGGGCTGGGCAAGGTCGGTTGCCTGGTGGCGCAGTCGGCCCTGCAACTGGGCATGAACGTGGTCGGCTTCGACCCCGAGATCACCGTCGATGCCGCCTGGAGCCTGCCCTCGCAGGTGCGGCGGGCCGCCAGCGTGGCCGAGGTGCTGCGCAGCTCGCGCTTCGTCAGCCTGCACGTGCCCCTGGTCGAGGCGACCCGGCACCTGGTCAATGCCGACAACCTGCCGCTGCTCAAGCCCGGCGCCGTGCTGCTGAACTTCTCGCGGGAGGGCGTGGTGGACGACGCCGCCGTGCTGCACGCGCTCGACGCCGGCTCGCTTGGCCGCTATGTCTGCGACTTCCCGCACGGCGCCATCCTGCGCCACGCGGGCGTGATCGCCTTGCCGCACCTGGGCGCTTCCACGCGCGAGGCCGAGGACAACTGCGCCGTGATGGTTGCCGAGCAGCTGCGCGACTACCTGGAGCACGGCAACATCGTCAACGCCGTCAATTTCCCCGGCGTCGTCATGGCGCGCGAATCGGCGTTCCGCGTGGCGATCGCCAATGCCAACGTGCCCAACATGCTGGGCCAGATCTCCACCGCCATGGCGCAGGCCGGCCTGAACATCCACAACATGGTCAACAAGTCGCGCGGCGAGATGGCCTACACGCTGGTGGATGTGGACAGCGCGGTGTCCGCCCAAGTGCTGGACGAGCTGCGCGCCATCGAGGGCGTGCTGGCGGTGCGCTACCTGCCGGTCGAAGACTGAGCCGGCCGCCCGCACGGGCCGTCCGGGCTTGCGGCGCCGGGGCAGCGCTACCGCGGCAGCGGCGGCACAATGGGCCGGCTGTCCCGGGCGGGACAGGAACTCTCCGGAACAAGAAATGGAAGGACCCGATGCCGCACGCCTTTGCCCGCACCCTGAAGAGCTTCAAGATCGGCCGGCAAACCGGCAGCTTCTATTCGCTGCCGGCGCTGGCGGAGGAGTTCCCCAACGTCCGGCGCCTGCCGGTGTCGATGCGCATCGTGCTGGAGTCGGTGCTGCGCAACTGCGACGGGCTGAAGGTCAAGCCGGAGCACGTGCGGCAGGTCGCCAGCTGGTCGGCCCATGCGCCGCGTACTGAAGAGATCCCGTTCGTGGTGGCGCGGGTGGTGCTGCAGGACTTCACCGGCGTGCCGCTGCTGGCCGACCTGGCCGCCATGCGCAGCACCGCCGCCCGGCTGGGCCGCGACCCCGGCCGCATCGAGCCGCTGGTGCCGGTGGACCTGGTGGTGGACCACTCGATCATGGTCGACCACTACGGCACGAAGAACGCGCTCGACCTGAACATGAAGCTGGAATTCCAGCGCAACCGCGAGCGCTACGAATTCATGAAGTGGGGCATGCAGGCCTTCAAGACCTTCGGCGTGGTGCCGCCCGGCTTCGGCATCGTGCACCAGGTCAACCTGGAGTACCTGGCGCGCGGCGTGCACAAGACGCCCGAGGGCGTGTACTACCCCGACTCGCTGGTGGGCACCGACAGCCACACCACCATGATCAACGGCATCGGGGTGGTCGGCTGGGGCGTGGGCGGCATCGAGGCCGAGGCCGCCATGCTGGGCCAGCCGGTGTACATGCTCACGCCCGACGTGGTCGGCTTCGAGCTGACCGGCCGCCTGCGCGAGGGCTGCACCGCGACCGACCTGGTGCTCACCGTGACCGAGCTGCTGCGCAAGCACAAGGTGGTGGGCAAGTTCGTCGAATTCTTCGGCGAGGGCACGCGCACGCTGGCCGTGCCCGACCGCGCCACCATCGGCAACATGGCGCCCGAGTACGGCGCCACCATGGGCTTCTTCCCGGTCGACGAAAAGACCATCGAGTACTTCCGCGGCACCGGCCGCAGCAAGGAGGAGATCGACGCGCTGGAGGCCTACTTCCGCGCCCAGGGCCTGTTCGGCATCCCGCTGGCCGGCGAGCTGGACTACTCGCAGGTGGTGAAGCTCGACCTGGGCGAGGTCACGCCCAGCCTGTCCGGCCCGAAGCGGCCGCAGGACCGCATCGAGCTGGGCAATGTCAAGGCGCAGTTCACCCGCCTGTTCAGCGCGCCGATGGCCGAGAACGGCTTCAACCAGCCGGCGCAGACGCTGCAGACGCGGCAGCTGCTGCACCCCGGCGGGGAGGCGCCCGACCTGAAGACGCCGGCCGCCCCGCCGCTGCGGCGGGGGGCGATCGACTCGGAGACCGAGATGGTGACCAACCGGCCGACGCTGGCCTCGGCCCAGTTCGAGGCCCCGGCCACGCTATCGGCGCCGCACGATGTGACCATCGGCAATGGCGACGTGCTGATCGCCGCCATCACCAGCTGCACCAACACATCCAACCCCGGCGTGCTGCTGGCGGCCGGCCTGCTGGCGAAAAAGGCGGTGGAGGCCGGCATGAGCGTGCAGCCGCACATCAAGACTTCGCTGGCACCCGGCTCGCGCATCGTCACGGAGTACCTGCAGAAGACCGGCCTGCTGCCCTACCTGGAGCGGCTGGGCTTCACGGTGGCCGGCTACGGCTGCACCACCTGCATCGGCAACTCGGGCGACCTGGCGCCGGAGATCAACGAGGCGATCGCCAAGGGTGACCTGGTGTGCGCGGCGGTTCTGTCGGGCAACCGCAACTTCGAGGCCCGCATCCACCCCAACCTCAAGGCCAACTTCCTGGCCAGCCCGCCGCTGGTGGTGGCCTACGCGCTGGCCGGCACCGTGCTGAGGGACCTGATGACCGAGCCGGTCGGCAAGGGCCACGACGGCAAGGATGTCTGGCTGGGCGACATCTGGCCGTCGAGCGAGGAGGTCCACAAGCTGATGAAGTTCGCCATGGACGGCGACGCGTTCCGGCGCAACTACGCCAAGGTCAAGGAGGATCCGGGCGAGCTGTGGAAGGGCATCCGCGGCGTCACCGGCGACACCTACGCCTGGCCGTCCAGCACCTACATCGCCGAGCCGCCGCTGTTCCACGGCTTCGATCCGCAGCCGCCGGCCGCCAACGACTCGAAGCAGGACGTGTCGGTGCGCGGCGCGCGCGTGATGGCGCTGTTCGGCGACTCGATCACCACCGACCACATCTCGCCGGCCGGCTCGATCAAGGCCGACTCGCCGGCCGGCCAGTGGCTGCTGGCGCATGGCGTGGTCCAGCCCGACTTCAACAGCTACGGCTCGCGCCGCGGCAACCATGACGTGATGATGCGGGGCACCTTCGCCAACGTGCGCATCAAGAACCTGATGATCCCGGCGCTTCCCGACGGCTCGCGGGTCGAGGGCGGACTCACGCTGTACCGCGACGCGCAGGGCCGACAGGAGCAGATGCCGATCTTCGACGCCGCGATGAAGTACGTCGCCGAGGGCCGGCCGACCGTGATCTTCGCCGGCGAGGAATACGGCACCGGCTCCTCGCGCGACTGGGCGGCCAAGGGCACCCAGCTGCTGGGCATCAAGGCGGTGATCGCGCGCAGCTTCGAGCGCATCCACCGCAGCAACCTGGTGGGCATGGGCGTGCTGCCGCTGCAGTTCCAGGACACCGACACCTGGCAGTCGCTGCAGCTCGATGGCTCCGAGCTGGTCGACGTGATCCCCGACCCCTCGCTGCGCCCGCGCAGCGATGCCAGGGTGGTGGTCCGGCGCGCCGACGGCAGCAGCCGCGAGATCACGGTGACGCTGCGCATCGACACCGAGATCGAGGTGCAGTACTACCGGCACGGCGGCATCCTGCCGTTCGTGCTGCGGCAGTTGCTGGCCGCCTGAGCCGCGCGGGCGGGGCGTGTCGCGCAGGCGGCAGCCCGGCCCGCCGCGCCGCCGGCCGGCGCTTCGGGACCCGAAGTAACCGGCCGTAAACTCGGATCGACCCCGCCTGGCGCGGGTTGCAACGGGGACCCCGACTTGATCCGATCCAGTGCCGCCGACCAGGCCCTTGCGCCGCCCACCGGGCCGGAGGCAGCCATTGGAGCGGATCCGGCAGCGCCCGCGGCGCAGCCCGAGGTGCTGCGGCTGGTGCGGGTGAGTCGCGCCCGGTTGCGCGGTTCTGCCATGGACGAGCTATTCGCCGCCCGCCAGCGCGTGCATGGCGAAGGCCGGGTTCCCGGCCTGTGTGGCGCGGTGCTGCATGTGGCCGGCTGGTTCGTGCTGTGGCAGGAGGGTCCCGAGACCGCGATCGAGGCCGCCCTGAAGACCGCCAGCCGGCGCCGGCACGAGGTGCCGCGCATCCTGCACCGCAGCTTCGGGCCGCGCACGCTGCACGAGCCGCTGACCCTCAGCGCTACCCAGTGGCTGGAAGGCCCGGTGCCGTTCGAGCGCCGGATCGACGCGGTGGCGCAGGCCGCGGGCACGATGCACCCGCAGGACGTCTGGCGCGTGCTGAGCAAGCCCTGTACGCTGACGCCGCCCGCCATCCTGCCCAGCCTCGACCGCCGCTTCGGCCTGCTGGCCGCCCACGACCAGCGCGCGATCGAGCGGGCGCGCCGCATCGCCGACCACTTCGATCGCCCGCTGGTGTACCGCCGCTTCGCCGATGCGGCGCCGGGCACCAGCGACTTCGGCGCCGCCTACCTGGACCTGCCGCTGCACGATCGGACGCTGCGCGTGCAGGCGGTGTCGCGGCGCGCGTTCGGCCATCCGCTGGTGCATGAGGCCTTGCGGCCGGCTGACCGGCTGGTGCTGCTGGTGGGCGAGCAGGCCCGCCCGACGCTGGAGCTGGCCGCCGGCATGGCCGGCTTCCTGCGGCGCATGGATCCGCGGGCGGTGATCGAGCTGGTGGCCCAGGACGCCGCGGTCGGCGCCGCCGTCGCCGACGTCCTGCGGGGCCAGGTCAGCGCGGCCCTCTCGCTGCGCGAAGCGGCCCTGAGCGAGGCGCAACTGGTCGCATTGCTGCTCGGCGCCGCCGCGCAGGTGCCCGCCGCCTGAGCCGGCTGCCGCGGCGCCGCGCTCATTGGCACAATGCCCGGCGATGGCACAGGACGTACTCGTGGCCGGTGGGGGAATCGCGGGCCTCGCCGCGGCAGTGGCCGCGCGGGCGGCCAACTGGGAGGTGCGCCTGTTCGAGCAGGCCCCCGAGTTCTCCGAAGTGGGCGCCGGCCTGCAGCTCGGGCCCAATGCCACGCGCGTGCTCGGTGCGTGGGGCGTGCTGGAGCAGTTGCAGCCGCTTGCCTGGCAGCCGCCGCGGCTGTCGGTGCGCGATGCGCTCGACGGCCGCGAGCTGGGCTCGCTGGCGCTCGGCGACTCGGCGCAGCAACGATACGGCGCTCCCTACCTGACGGTGCATCGCGCCGACCTGCACGCGACCCTGCTGCAGGCGGCCAGCCGGGCCGGCGCCTGGCTGCGCACCGGGCTGCGCATCGCCTCGGTCCGCGTTGACGGCGAGCTGGCGCAAGCCCAGCTCGAAGGCGGCGCGCAGGTCGAGGCCGACGCGCTGGCGGTGGCCGACGGCGTCTGGAGCCGCCTGCGCGAGCAGCTGGTGGGCGACGGTCCCGCGCCCGCCACCGGCCACGTCGCCTACCGGGCGCTGCTGCCCATGGCGCGCTTGCCGGCGCGGTTGCGCGGCGACGAGGTGCAGGCCTGGCTGGGGCCGCACATGCACCTGGTGCGCTACCCGGTGCGCGCCGGCGAGGCGCTCAATGTGGTGGGCTTCATCGAGGGCCGTGCCGGCGCCGGCTGGGACCACGCGGCGCAGGGCGATGCGCTGCGTGCCGCCGCGGCCGGGCTGTGCGGCGAGCTGCAGGCGCTGGTCGAGGCGGTCGAAGTCTGGCGGATGTGGCCGGTGCATGACCGCGACCCGGTCCGGGCCGCGGGCGAGATGGCGCGCGGCCGCGCGGCCCTGCTGGGGGATGCGGCGCACCCGATGCGGCCGTACCTGGCGCAGGGCGCCGGCATGGCGATCGAGGACGCCTGGGCGCTGCAGCAGGTGATGGCTGTATGCGACGGGCGCGTGATCGACGTGCCGACGGCGCTACAGCGCTACGCCCTCAACCGCTGGCAGCGCTGCGCGCGGGTGCAGCGGCGCTCGCGCCGCAACGGCTGGATCTTCCATGCCGACGGCCTGCTGCGGCGCGCCCGCAACCTGGCCATGGCCGCCGGCGGCGAGCCGCTGCTGGACCTGCCCTGGCTCTATCACGGGACCTGATCACAGGTCGGTGCGCAGGCGCCAGATCTCCGGGAACAGCACCACGTCCAGCATCTTGCGCAGGTAGGGCACGCCGCCGGTGCCGCCGGTGCCGCGCTTGAAGCCGATGATGCGCTCCACCGTGGTCACGTGGCGGAAGCGCCAGAGCCGGAAGGCGTCCTCCAGGTCGGTGAGCTCCTCGCCGAGCTGGTACAGCTCCCAGTGCTGCTCGGCATTGCGGTAGACCTGCAGCCAGGCCTGCTCCACCGCCGCGCTTTCGACATAGGGCTGGCTCCAGTCGCGCTCGACATGGCTGGCCGGCACCGGGAAGCCGCGCCGCGCCAGCAGGCGCAGCGACTCGTCGTACAGCGACGGCGCCTCGAAGGCGGCGCGCACCTGGGCCAGCAGGTCGGGGCGGTGCTCGTGCGGCTTGAGCATGGCCGGGTTCTTGTTGCCCAGGGTGAACTCGATGCGCCGGTACTGCGCGCTCTGGAAGCCGCTGGAGCTGGCCAGGTAGGGCCGGATCGCGCTGTACTCGGGCGGCGTCATGGTGGCCAGCACGTCCCAGGCATGCACCAGCTGCTCCAGGATGCGCGACACCCGGGCCAGCATCTTGAACGCGCTGCCGAGCTGGTCGTGGGCGATGCAGTCGATGGCGGCGCCCAGCTCGTGCAGCATCAGCTTCATCCACAGCTCGCTGGTCTGGTGCTGGATGATGAACAGCATCTCGTTGTGGTTGGGCGAGAGCGGCTTCTGCGCATTGAGGATCGCATCGAGCTGCAGGTAGTCGCCGTAGCTCATGGAGCGGCTGAAATCCAGTTGCGCGCCCTCGGCGTGCACGATGTCTTCGGGTCGGCTGCTGTGGTTCATGTCACGGCGTTGCGCTGGTTGAATTCGGGCCGCTGCCATTCGCCGGTCTCCAGCACCTGGCGCAGCTGCTCGACCGCATGCCAGACGTCCTCGAAGCCCAGGTACAGCGGGGTGAAGCCGAAGCGCAGGATGTCGGGCGCGCGGAAATCGCCGATCACGCCGCGCGCGATCAGCGCCTGCACGATGGCGTAGGCGCCCTCGGCGCGGGCGATGCACACCTGGGAGCCGCGCGATGCGTGCGCGCGCGGCGTGACCAGCGACAACCCCTGGCCGGCGCAGCGCTGCTCGGCCAGCTCGATGAACAGGTCGGTGAGGGCCAGCGACTTGCTGCGCAGCGCCTGCATGCCGCCCAGCGGCAAGGCCGCATCCAGCGTGTCGAGGCCGCACTCCAGGGCCACCAGGCTGAGCACCGGCTGGGTGCCGCACAGGTAGCGGGCGATGCCGGGCGCCGGACGGTAGTCGGGCGTGAACTCGAACGGCGCCGCATGGCTCCACCAGCCGGCCAGCGGTTGCCAGAAGCGGTCGGCATGGCCCGGATGCACCCAGGCGAAGGCCGGGGCGCCCGGGCCGCCGTTGAGGTACTTGTAGCTGCAGCCGACGGCGAAGTCGGCGCCGGCGCCGCGCAGGTCCAGCGGCACCGCGCCGGCGCTGTGGGCCAGGTCCCAGACCGTGAGCACGCCGTGGCGGCGGGCCAGGGCGGCGAGCGCCGCCATGTCGTGCATGGCGCCGGTGCGGTAGTTCACGTGCGTGAGCATCAGCACCGCCACGTCGCCCGCCTGCAGCGCCTGCGGGATCGCGCCGGGCTCCTCGAGCAGCCGCAGTTCGCAGCCGCGCTCGCGGCACAGCGCCTGCGCGATGTACAGGTCGGTCGGGAAGTTGCTGCGCTCGCTCAGCACGACCTTGCGGCCGGGCTGGTCGGCGGCGGCGATGTCCAGGGCGGCGCTCAGGACCTTGTACAGGTTGATCGAGGTGGTGTCGGTGGCCACCACCTCGCCGGCGCCGGCGCCGATCCAGCCGGCGATGCGGTCGCCGAGCCGGCGCGGCATGTCGTACCAGCCGGCGCTGTTCCACGAGCGGATCAGGCCGTCGCCCCATTCGCGTTCCACCGTGCGGGCGACGCGGGCGGCGGTGGCCCTGGGCAGCGGGCCCAGCGAATTGCCATCGAGGTAGATCACGCCCTCGGGCAGGGCGAACAGGTCGCGCAGCGGGCGCAGGGGGTCGGCCGCATCGCGGGCGCGGCAGTCGGGCAGGGTGGTCATGGGGCGCGCAGGACGGCGCGCACCGGCGAGGCGTCGGCCGTCATCAGTTTCAGGGGCAGGGCGATCAGTTCGTAGTCGCCTTCGGGAACGTCGTCGAGCACCAGGTTCTCCAGCACGCGCAGGCCGCGGCGGCGGATCGCCTGGTGGCTGGGCAGGTCCTTGCTGTCGGCCGGATCGATGCTGGCCGTGTCGATGCCGACCAGGCGCACGCCGCGGTCGGCCAGTTGTTCGATGGCGGCGGCCTCGAATGCCGCCAGCGCGCCGTCCCAGCGATCGGCCGGCATGCGCTGGTAAGTGCGCACCAGCACCCGCGCCGGCAGGCCGTGCGCGGCATGGGCCAGGTCGCCCCAGCGCACCAGCGGCCGGCGGCCGATCGCATGGATCACCCGGCAGGGGCCCAGGTAGGGCTCGAGGTCCAGCGCACCGACGGCGGCGCCCTGCGGGTCGTAGTGCAGCGGCGCGTCGGCATGCGCGCCCACGTGCGGCGACAGGGTCAGGCTGCTGACGTTGACTGGGCAGCCGGGCGCGATCTGCGCGGCCCACTGCTGCCGGTATGGCGTGTCGCCGGGAAACACGGGCGAGCGCTCGTGCACCGGCGGCGAGATGTCCCAAAGGCGTGGCATGCGGCGCAGTGTGGAACGCCGAAAAAGACCGTGGTGTCGGTTATTGCCAACAGCGTTTGATTTTTGTTGAGACCTAAAGCATCGGCAACGCGGGCAGGCCGTGCCGGGCCCGCGCCCGGGCGCAGGCGTCGCTGCCCGGCTCCAGTTCACGGCAGGGATTGGGCCGCCACTCGTAGATGCCGCAGGCGGCCTGCTGGCCGATGGAGCCGGTGAGGGCGGCGCAGCGCATCGGCTGGTGGTCGGTGCCGCGCATGCGCCAGGTGCGGCCGGTCACCTCGACCGCCAGCCCGGCTGGCACGCAGCCGCCGTGGACGTCGAGTTCCTCGGCGGCGAAGTCCACGCGGAAGGCGGCGCAGCAGGCGCCGCAGGCCAGGCAAGGGTGGGGGAGGGGGCGGGACATGCTGTCAACGGGACGGCGGCACCCGGCGTTGGGCGATCACTGTACGTAAATACAGTCTTCTCCGAAAGGGACCCCCATGGAACTGCAGGCTGCGCGCGAGATTATCGAAACCCTGGCCCAGGGCATCCACCCGGTCACCGGCCAGGCCATGCCGGAAGACAGGCCCTACAACGCCCCGCCGGTGATCCGGGCGCTGTTCGCGGTCTCGAAGGCGCTGGACACGCTGGCCGGCGCCGCTTCCGGACAGCCGGCGCGCCCGGCCCGGCCGCGCCGGGAGCCGCCGCCCAACACCGGCAAGCCCTGGAGCGCGCAAGACGACGAGCAACTGCGCGCCGGCTTCGACGCTGGCACCCCCACCAAGGACCTGGCGGCGGCGCTCGGTCGCACCCGCTGGGCCATCGAGTCGAGGCTGGTCAAGCTGGGCGTGATGACGCTGGGCGCTGCGCCGGCCGCTCTGGCGACGCACTGAACGCGTGGGTCAGGCCACGCGCCCCAGCAGCAGGTACTCCATCAGCGCCTTCTGCACGTGCATGCGGTTTTCGGCCTCGTCCCACACCACCGACTGCGGGCCGTCGATCACCTCGGCGGTCACCTCCTCGCCGCGGTGGGCGGGCAGGCAATGCATGAACAGGGCGTCGGGCCGGGCCACGCGCATCATGTCCTCGTCCACGCACCAGTCGGCAAAGGCCTTGCGGCGCTGCTCGTTCTCGGCCTCGTAGCCCATGCTGGTCCAGACGTCGGTGGTCACCAGGTCGGCGCCGCGGCAGGCGTCCATCGGGTCCTTGAACACCTTGTAGCTGTCGCGGCTGCGCACGCCGGCCACGGCCTGGTCCACCTCGTAGCCGCTGGGCGTGGACACGTGCACCGTGAAACCCAGCAGCTCGGCTGCCTGCAGCCAGGTGTTCGCCATGTTGTTGCCGTCGCCGACCCAGGCCACGGTCTTGCCGGCGATCGATCCGCGGTGCTCCTGGTAGGTGAACAGGTCGGCCAGGATCTGGCAGGGGTGGAACTCGTTGGTCAGGCCGTTGATCACCGGCACGCGCGAGTGCCCGGCGAAGCGCTCGATCTTGTCCTGGCCGAAGGTGCGGATCATCACCAGGTCGACCATGCGGCTGATCACGCGCGCCGAATCCTCGATCGGCTCGGCCCGGCCGAGCTGGCTGTCGCCGGTGGTCAGGTGCACCACGCTGCCGCCCAGCTGGTACATGCCGGCCTCGAAGCTCACCCGCGTACGCGTGGAAGCCTTCTCGAAGATCATGGCCAGGGTGCGGTCGGCCAGCGGGTGGTACTTCTCGTAGGCCTTGAACTTGCGCTTGATCACCGCGGCACGCTCGAACAGCCAGGCGTACTCGTCGGCGCTGAAGTCGCTGAACTGCAGGTAGTGCCGGATTGTCATGCTCACTCCGCGAGGAAGGCCTTCACCAGCGGCGCCAGGATGCCGACGCACTCGTCGGCCTCGGCCCGGGTGAAGATCAGGGGCGGCAGCAGCCGCACCACGCTGTCGGCGGTCACGCTGATCAGCAGGCCGGCTTCGGCTGCACGGTTGACCAGCACGCCGCAGGGGCGGGCCAGTTCCAGGCCGAGCATGAGGCCCTGGCCGCGGATGTCCGTCACGCCCGGCAGGCTGCCCAGTTCGCGCTCCAGCAGGCCCTTGAGGTAGCCGCCGACGTCGGCGGCATTGGCCAGCAGGCCATCCTCTTCCATGATGCGGATGGTCTCGACGCCGGCGCGCATGGCCAGCGGGTTGCCGCCGAAGGTGGTGCCGTGGTTGCCCGGCTGGAAGATGTCGGCGGCGCGCGGGCCGGCCACCACGGCGCCGACCGGCACGCCCGAGCCCAGGCCCTTGGCCATCGGCACCACGTCCGGGCGGATGCCGGCCCACTGGTGGGCGAACCACTTGCCGGTGCGGCCCATGCCGCACTGCACCTCGTCGATCATCATCAGCCAGTTGCGCTGGTCGCACAGCTCGCGCACCTGCTGCAGGTACTCGGCACGCATCGGGTTGATGCCGCCCTCGCCCTGGATGGTCTCGAAGAACACCGCCACCACGTCCGGGTTGCCCTCGGTGGCGGCCTTGAGCGCCCCGATGTCGTTCAGCGGCACGCGGATGAAGCCTTCCACCAGAGGACCGAAGCCCTGCTGGATCTTCGGGTTGCCGGTGGCCGACAGGGTGGCGATGCTGCGGCCGTGGAAAGCCTTCTCGTAGACCACGATCTGCGGCCGCTCGATGCCGCGGTCGTGGCCGAACTTGCGGGCCAGCTTGATCGCCGCCTCGTTGGCCTCCAGCCCGGTCGAGCAGAAGAACACCTTGGACAGCCCCGACAGCTCGGCCAGCCGGGCCGCCAGCTTCTCCTGGTTGGGCACGTGGTAGTAGTTGCTGCTGTGGATGATCTTGGCGACCTGGTCCTGCAGCGCCGGCACCAGCTTGGGGTGGTTGTGGCCCAGGGTGTTGACGGCGATGCCGGCGAGCGCGTCGAGGTAGGCCTTGCCGTTGAAGTCCCACACGCGCGAGCCCTGGCCGTGCGACAGCGCGATCGGCACGCGGCCGTAGGTGTTCATGGTATGGGGCGAAGCTGCCTCGGTCAGGGCCATCGGAACACTCTCCAGAAAAGAAAAGCGGCTCAACGCGTGAGCCGTTGAGGCCCGATTTTAGGCACAGCCCGGCGGCGCCATCCTTGCCGATTGCGCATCGCAGCGATGCGGTGCGATGCTGGCGGCCGGGCCCGCGACCGGGCCTGGGCCAAGTCTTATATAAGATAGAATACTTGAGCGCTGCCGGCGAGTTCGAACTCCCTTGTCGCGGCGCCGCCATGCCCCCCGCCCGATGGTCACCACACCCGCCAAAGAAGTCTTCATCCAGGGCATCACCCGGGATGGCCGCACGTTCCGGCCGAGCGACTGGGCCGAGCGGCTCGCCGGGGTGATGAGCGGTTTCCGCCCCGGCGGCTCGGCACCGGGCAGCCACCTGAACTACTCGCCCTGGTGCATGCCGCGCGTGATCGACGGCGTCAAGACCGTCGTGGTGCACAGCGACCTGCGCGGCCACGATCCGATGGCCTGGGACTTCGTGATGAATTTCGCCAGGGACAACGACTTGCGCGTGGCGGAGAAGCCGGCGGGAGCTGCGTAGTTCCAGGCGCGCTTTGCGCGAACTCAATTCAATCTAGTCAGTCGAGGACAGAGCGGCTCGCGCTTCGCGCGCTGCCGGTCTGTCCCCGAGGCGTTCGGGTGCCAGCCAAGGCGCGCCTTGCGCGCTTGCGCTGCGCGCAACGAAAAAACCGCCCGAAGGCGGTTTTTCGCTTTGGCTGGCAGCGCACCCGGTTCAAACGGCAGGCCTGCGGCTGCAGGCCCGGGCGGGCCGACTGAGGGGTCTCAGGCGGCGGCGGGGGCGGCGGCCAGGGTCTTGACCTTGGCCGACAGGCGGGCCTTGTCGCGGGCCGCCTTGTTCTTGTGGAAGATGCCCTTGTCGGCGACGGTGTCGACGATGCTCTGGGCCTTGGCGAAGAGTTCGGTGGCCTTGGCCTTGTCACCGGCGGCGACGGCCTTCTCCACGTTCTTCACCGCGGTGCGGTACTTGGAGCGCAGCGAGGTGTTGGCTGCGTTGAGCTTGACGTTCTGGCGCGTACGCTTGCGGCCGGACGCCAGGCGGGGGTTCTTCTTCTTGGGCTTGGTAGAAGCCATGATGGGTTCCTTCGGTGTCTGAGGATGATGCCAGCAAAGCCCTCCATTGTAAGCGAAGCGCCCACTTGTGCCGGCAGGGGCACCGCTACACTTGAGCCGGTGAGCCTGTTCAAAGCCGCCTCCACCGTCTCGCTGCTGACGCTGGCTTCCCGCATCACCGGGCTCGCGCGCGACCTGCTGATGGCCGCGGTGTTCGGCGCCACGGCGCTGACCGACGCCTTCAACGTCGCCTTCCGCATCCCCAACCTGTTCCGCCGCCTGTTCGGCGAGGGCGCCTTCAGCCAGGCCTTCGTGCCGGCGCTGGCCCACACCCGCGAGCAGCAGGGCGAGGAGGCTACCCGCCGGCTGGTCGACAGCGTGGCCACGGTGCTGGCCTGGGTGCTGCTGGTCACCTGCGTGGTCGGCGTGGCGGCCTCGCCGGCGCTGGTCTGGGCGCTAGCCAGCGGGCTGCGGCAGGACCCGCAGGCGTTCGACGCCGCCGTGCGGATGACGCGCTGGATGTTCCCGTACATCGGCTTCATGTCGCTGGTGGCGCTGTCGGCTGGCATCCTCAACACCTGGAAGCGCTTCGCCATCCCCGCCGCCACCCCGGTGCTGCTGAACGTCGCCCTGATCGGGGCGGCCTGGTGGGGCGCGCCGTGGTTCGCCGCTCGCGGCATCGAGCCGATCTATGCGATGGCCGCCGGCGTGATGCTGGGCGGCGTGCTGCAGCTGGGCATCCAGATCCCGGCGCTGCGCCGGCTGGGGATGCTGCCGCGCATCGGCCTCGCCGCGTCGCGGCTGCGCGAAGCCTGGCGCGACCCCGGCGTGCGCCGCATCCTGTCGCTGATGGGGCCGGCGCTGCTGGGCGTCAGCGTCGCCCAGATCTCCCTGCTGATCAACACCCAGATCGCCTCCTGGCTGCCGGCCGGCAGCGTGACCTGGCTGTTCTACGCCGACCGGCTGATGGAGTTCCCGACCGCCCTGCTGGGGGTGGCCCTGGGCGTGGTGCTGATGCCGCAGCTGGCCTCGGCGCGCGGTGCCGGTAACGACGAGCGCTACTCGTCCCTGCTCGACTGGGGACTGCGGCTGGTGGTGCTGCTGGCAGCGCCGGCCTCGGCCGCGCTGCTGGTGTTCGGGCTGCCGCTGGTGGCGACGCTGTTCCACTACGGCGCCTTCCGCGACAGCGACGTGCTGCAGGTCACGCTGGCGCTGGCCGGCTACGGCGTCGGCCTGCTGGGGCTGGTGGGCATCAAGGTGCTGGCGCCCGGCTTCTATGCCAGCCAGGACACGCGCACGCCGGTGAAGATCGCGGTGGTCGTGCTGGTGCTCACGCAGGTGATGAACGTGGCCTTCGTGCCGCTGTTCAAGCACGCCGGCCTGGCGCTGTCGATCGGCCTCGGAGCGCTGCTCAACGCCGGCTGGCTGCTGGTGGGCCTGCGCCAGCGAGGCAGCTGGCGGCCGGCGCCGGGCTGGCCGCGCTTCCTGCTGCAGGTGGTGGCGGCCACCGCGCTGCTGGCGGTGTTCCTGGCCTGGGCCGCCGCGTACTTCGACTGGGTCGCGCTGCGCGCGCAGGCCGCGCAGCGCGCCGGGCTGCTGGCCTCGCTGCTGCTGGCGTCGGTAGCGGTGTATTTCGGCGCGCTCTGGGCCGGCGGCCTGAAGCTGAGGCAATTTGTCACGCGTTGACAAGCCCGGGCCGGTCCTGCCTTGACGCTGGCCGGGCACGTCCCTTACAACGGACGCCACCATGCCGCTCAACCTCGAGGTCCCGACCGCGCTGGAGTACTTCCGTGCACTGGTCCAGGACGATGACCACTTTCCCCTGCTGGAGGCGGCTGCCAGCCTCGCCCAGGACGAGTACCCGGACCTGGACGTCCAGCAGGTGCTGGGCGACGTCGATCAGTTGCTCGCACGCCTGCGGCGCCGCCTGCCGGCCGACGCCTCGCCGCTGCAGCGCCTGCGCGCCCTCAACCAGTTCTTCTTCCGCGACCTGTCCTTCGGCGGCAACGTCAACGACTACTGCGACCCGGACAACAGCTACCTCAACGTGGTGCTGCGCACCCGGCGCGGCATCCAGATCTCGCTGGCCGTGCTGTGGATGGAGCTGGCCCAGGGGCTGGGCCTGCACGCGCGCGGCGTGTGCTTCCCCGGCCACTTCATGATCAAGGTGAACCTGCCCAAGGGGCAGGTGGTGATCGACCCGTTCACCGGCCAGTCGCTCTCGCGCGAGGAGCTGTCCGAGCGGCTGGAGCCCTACAAGCGCCGCAGCGGGCTGGTCGATGAGTTCGAGGTCCCGCTGGGGCTGTACCTGCAGGCGGCGCCGCCGCGCGACATCATCGCGCGCATGCTGCGCAACCTGAAGGAGATCCACCGCGCGCAGGAAGACTGGCAGCGCCTGATCGCGGTGCAGGACCGGCTGCTGGTGCTGCTGCCCGATGCCTGGGCCGAGTACCGCGACCGCGGCCTGGCCCATGCCGAGCAGGGCCATGCGGCGATGGCGGTGCTGGACCTGGAGACTTACCTGATCCACGCGCAGGATTCGCTCGACATCGACGTCATCGCCGAGCGCGTGGCCGACCTGCGGCGGGCGTCGCACTGAGCCACGCGGGCCGCGAGGGCCCTCGCCCGGCGGCTTCAGCCGATCACGACCGCCGCGCCGGCGCCGCGCGGCGCGACCACCCCGATCTCGTGCACGGATTCGCCCTGGCTGCGCAGCGTCGCCGCCACGGCCTGCGCGTCGGCGGCGGCCACCACCACCACCATGCCGATGCCGTTGTTGAAGGTGCGATTCATCTCCTCGTCGGCGATGCCTGCGGTGGCCTGCAGCCAGGCGAACAGCTCGGAGCGCGGCCAGCTACCGGCCTTCAGGTGGGCGGCCGTGCCTGCGGGCAGCACGCGCGGGATGTTCTCCAGCAGGCCGCCGCCGGTGATGTGGGCCAGCGCCTTGATGCCCGGGTGCTGCGCCAGCGCGGCCAGCACCGGCTTGACATAGAGGCGGGTCGGCGCCATCACCGCCTCGCGGAACGGCCGGCCGTCCAGCGTGGCCGGCAGGTGCGCGCCGGCGCGCTCGATGCACTTGCGCACCAGCGAGAAGCCGTTGGAGTGCACGCCGCTCGATGCCAGCCCGAGCACCACGTCGCCGGGCGCCACGCCGGCGCCGGACAGGATTTTCGACTTCTCCACCGCGCCGACCGCGAAGCCGGCCAGGTCGTACTCGCCCGGCGGGTACATGCCCGGCATCTCGGCCGTCTCCCCGCCGATCAAGGCGCAGCCGGACAGCTCGCAGCCGCGCGCGATGCCGCCCACCACCCGGGCGGCGGTGTCGACGTCGAGCTGGCCGCAGGCGAAGTAGTCGAGGAAGAACAGCGGCTCGGCGCCCTGCACCAGCACGTCGTTGACGCTCATGGCCACCAGGTCGATGCCGACCGTGTCGTGCATGCCCCACTCGAAGGCCAGCTTGAGCTTGGTGCCGACGCCGTCCGTGCCGCTGACCAGCACCGGCTCCTTGAACCGCTTGGGCACCTCGAACAGCGCGCCGAAACCGCCGATGCCCGCCATCACGCCTTCGCGCAGGGTGCGTTTGGCCAATGGCTTGATGCGCTCGACCAGCGCATCGCCGGCGTCGATGTCCACGCCGGCGTCTTTGTACGAGAGGGGAGTCTGGCTCATGGGGGCAGAAGGCGCGCGAGGGGCGCCCGATAGAATTCGCGGGATTTTACCGGCGACCCTCCCTTGGCCGGGCGCCCGCAACACCCCTTCCGATGCCCTTCACACCCACGCAGAAACGCGCCGCCATCTGGGCGCTGCTCGCGTTGCTGGCGCTGGGAGCCCTGCGGGCGCTGGGACCGGTGCTCACGCCCTTCGTGGTCGCCGCCGTGCTGGCCTATGCGCTGACCCCGCTGGTGGATCGCCTCGACGAGGCCGGCCGCGGCCGGGTGCCGCGCTTCGTGTCGGTCGTGCTGGTGGAGCTGCTGTTCATCGTGGTGCTGCTGTCGCTGTTCCTGATGGTGGTGCCGATCCTGGCCAAGGAGATCCCGCTCATGCGCGAGCAGGTGCCGGTGCTGTTCCAGTGGCTGGACGGCACGGTGCGACCCTGGCTGGCCCAGTTCGGCATCGAGGTGGCGCTCGACCTGCAGAGCCTCAAGACCCAGGTGCTGCGCTACCTGCAGGCCAATTACGACGAGGCCGTCACCCGCCTGCTGTCGTCGCTCAAGATCGGCGGCAGCGTGGCCTTCGCCATCGTCTTCAACGCGGTGCTGATCCCGGTGGCCCTGTTCTACCTGCTGCTGGACTGGGACCGCTTCGTGCACCGGATGCTGGAGCTGGTGCCGCCCCGCGTTCGCCCGGCGGTCGACTCGTTCACCCACGAAGCCGACCAGGTGCTGGGCCAGTACCTGCGCGGGCAGCTGCTGGTGATGCTGACCATGGCGGTGTTCTATTCGACCGGGCTGGCGCTGTTCGGGCTGGACCTGGCGCTGCCGATCGGCCTGTTCACCGGGCTGGCGATGTTCGTGCCCTACCTGGGCTTCGGCATCGGCCTGGTGCTGGCCATCCTGGCCGGGCTGCTGCAGTTCGCCTCGGCCAAGGCGCTGCTGATGGTGGCGGTGGTCTATGGGTCCGGGCAGGTGATCGAGGGCTTCTTCTTCACGCCGCGCTTCGTCGGCGAGCGCATCGGCCTGCATCCGCTGGCCGTCATCTTCGCCTTGCTGGCCTTTGCCCAGCTGTTCGGTTTCCTCGGCGTGCTGGTGGCGCTGCCGGCCAGCGCATTGCTGCTGGTGGCGATCCGCCGGGTGCGCGCCGGCTACATGGGCAGCCGCCTGTACCAGGGATGAAACAGCTCACGCTTCCGATCGCCATGGCACGCCCGCCCACGCTGGCCGGCTTCAGCGCCGGGCCGAACGAGCCGGCGCTGGCCCACCTGCGGCTGTGGGCCGGCAGCCCGACGCGCTCGCCGGTGCCGACCTACCTGTGGGGGCCGGCCGCCTGCGGCAAGACCCACCTGCTCAAGGCGGTGCAGGAGGCGCTGCGCGAGCAGGGCGCCGCCGTCGGCTGGCTCGACGCCTCGGTGGCGGAGCCGCCGGCCTTCGACGAGCGCTGGGCGGTGGTCCTGATGGACGACGTCCACCTGTACAGCGCCGTGCAGCAGCACGCCGCCTTCGCCTGGTTCGTCGGCGCGCAAACGATGCAGCGCGGGGTGCTGGCGGCCGGGCTGCTGCCGCCGGCCGACCTGCGGCTGCGCGAGGACCTGCGCACCCGGCTGGGCTGGGGCCACGTGTTCCAGCTGCAGCTGCTGTCCGAGCCCGAACGCCGCGCCGTGCTGCGCCGCGCCGCCGATGCACGCGGTATCTTCCTGTCCGACGAGGTGATGGACTTCATGCTGACGCGCTTCTCGCGCGATCTCGACAGCCTGATGCAGCTGCTCGAGCAGCTCGACGCCTATGCCCTGCAGACGCAGCGCGCCATCACCATCCCCTTGATCAAATCCATGCTGGAAAACGAGTGAAGGTCACGCTGTTCGACCTCGACCACACGCTGCTGCCGATCGACTCCGACTACGCCTGGGGCGAGTTCACCCAGACGATCGGCTGGACCGACCCGGTGGTCTTCAAGCAGCGCAACGACGCCTTCTACGAGCACTACAAGGCCGGCACGCTGGACGTGCACGACTACGTGCGCTTCGCCACCGAGGCGATCCGGCTCAAGGGCCGCGAGGCCGCCGAGCGCGCGCACGCGCGCTTCATGCAGGAGGTGATCGCCCCGGCGATCCGGCCCGAGGCGCTGCAGCTGGTGCGCGGCCACCAGCAGGCCGGCGACCGGGTGCTGATCGTCACCGCCACCAACGAGTTCGTGACCGCGCCGATCGCCCGTGCGCTCGGCGTCGACGAGCTGATCGCGGTGCGGCTGGCCCTCGGCGGCGACGGCTGGATCACCGGCGAGATCGACGGCGTGCCGTCCATGCGCGCCGGCAAGGTCGAACGGGTCGGCCAGTGGCTGGCCGAGCAGGGCCTGGACTGGCGCGGCGTCGAGACCACCTTCTATTCCGACTCCATGAACGACCTGCCGCTGCTGGAGCGCTGCAACCACCCGGTGGCCACCAACCCCGACGCCATCCTGCGCGACCTGGCCGTCCAGCGCGGCTGGCGCATACTGGACCTGTTCCCCTCCCATCCATGATCAAGCAATTCATCGACCGCCTGCTGGGCGCCGGCGGCACCGGCCGCAAGCCGCGCTTCGGCAAGCGCCAGGAGATCGGCCCGCAGGAGCACCGGATCGACCCCGCGCTGGTGGACGAGCGCGCCGCCAACGTGGTGCGCACGCTCAAGGAGGGCGGCTACCAAGCCTACATCGTCGGCGGTGCGGTCCGCGACCTGCTGCTGGGCCTGCGCCCCAAGGACTTCGACGTCGCCACAGACGCCACGCCCGAGCAGGTCAAGGCGCTGTTCCGCCGCGCCTTCATCATCGGCCGGCGCTTCCGCATCGTGCACGTGGTGTACGGCCGCGGGCGCGAACACGAGGTGATCGAGGTCTCGACCTTCCGCGCCTACCTGGACAACGCCGCGGCCGAGGCGGTGAGCGGCAACGAGAAGACCAGCAAGAACGAACTGGCGGGCCTCAAGCACGCGGTGGACGCCAGCGGCCGCGTGCTGCGCGACAACGTCTGGGGCCCGCAGGAGGAAGACGCCACCCGGCGCGACTTCACCATCAACGCGATGTACTACGACCCGCAGACGCAGACGCTGGTCGACTTCCATGGCGGCATGAAGGATGCGCGCAAGCTGACGCTGCGCATGATCGGCAACCCGGCCGCGCGCTACCGGGAGGACCCGGTGCGCCTGATCCGGGCGGTGCGCTTCGCCGCCAAGCTCAATCCGCTGGGCTTCACGCTGGAGGCCAAGACCCTGGCGGCGCTGCGGCCCAGCCTGCCACTGCTGGCCGACGTGCCGCAGAGCCGCCTGTTCGACGAGATGCTCAAGCTGCTGCAGACCGGCCATGCGGTGGCCACCATCGAGCAGCTCAGGGCGCTGGGCATGGCGCAGGGCATCTACCCGCTGCTGGACCTGGTGGTCGAGCGCGCCGACCAGTCGTTCGTGCGCTCGGCGCTGCAGGACACCGACCGCCGCGTGGCCGGAGGCAAGCCGGTCGCGCCCAGCTTCCTGCTGGCCTGCGTGCTGTGGTCCGACGTGCGCGAGGGCTGGGCCCAGCGGCTGGCCCGCAAGGAGCATCCCATCCCGGCGCTGCAGGGCGCGATCGACGACGTCTTCGATGCCCGCATCGGCGACGTGTCGGGGCGCGGCAAGCTGGGCGCCGACATGCGCGAGATCTGGATGATGCAGCCGCGCTTCGACAAGCGTGTGGGCAGCACCCCGTTCAGCCTGGTCGAGCAGCCGCGGTTCCGCGCCGGCTTCGACTTCATGCGGCTGCGCGCCGACGCCGGCGAGATCGACGTGGTGCTGGCCGACTGGTGGCAGGAGTTCAGCCTGGCCGACGAGGCCGCCCGCGAAGACCTGATCGCCCAGGTGCGCGCCGAACAGCAGCAAAAGGGCGCGCGCCGGGTGCGCGTGGTCAAGCCGCAGGAGAAGGCCTCGCCGGTGGAGCGTCCGGCCGCCGGTGCGCCGCTGGCGGCCGCCGAGACTGAGCAGCCGGATGCCGAGGCCGCCGGTGAGGGCGCCGCCGACGCGCCGCGCAAGCGCCGCCGCCGGCGCCGCAAGCCGGCGGGCGCTGGCGCTGCGGCCGGCGACGCCCCGCCGCCAGCCGTCGCCGGCGACTGAGCCCGTGGCCGCGCCGGCGCCGGCCTCCCCCGCGGCGGCGACCCGCGGCCCCGTCACGGCCTACGTGGCGCTGGGCGCCAACCTAGGCGATGCGGTGGCCGCCGTGTCGGCGGCGCTGCAGCGGCTGGCGGCGCTGCCGCAATCCAGCCTGGCCGCGCACTCCTCGCTCTACCGAACGGCGCCGGTGCAAGCCACCGGGCCCGACTTCGTCAATGCCGTGGCCGCGCTGCGCACGTCGCTCACGGCGCCGGCCCTGCTGGCCGAACTGCAGCGGCTGGAGGACGAAGCCGGCCGCGACCGCCCTTATCGCAACGCGCCGCGCACGCTGGACCTGGACCTGCTGCTGTACGGCGATGCGCGCATCGCCAGTCCGCGGCTGGTGGTGCCGCACCCGCGCATGCACGAGCGCGCCTTCGTGCTGGTGCCGCTGGCCGAGATCGCGCCGCAACTCGTTGCGCCGGCGGCGCTGGCGGCGATGACCTCGCAGGTCATTGCCCGCATTCCCTGAGCCGGCGAGCATGGAGCCATCCCAACCCAAGGAGGCTTCCATGAGCGATACCGGACTGATTGCACTGGCGTGCGGACTGATCATCGGCCTGGGTGCCATCGGCGCCTGCCTGGGCATCGGCACCATGGGCGGGCGCTTCATCGACGGTGCCGTGCGCCAGCCCGAGATGATGGAGCCGCTGCAGGTCAAGATGTTCCTGCTGGCCGGCCTGATCGACGCCAACTTCCTGATCGGCGTGGGCGTGGCGATGATGTTCGTGTTCGCCAATCCCTTCACCACCGGCTGAGCTTCAGCTCAGCCGCAGCGACAATCCTGCCGCGCCCGCTGCGGGCGGCAGGAGGGGCAAATTGGAGGACAGGGTCGATTTCAGCCGCCGCCACGTGCGGCGTTTCCGCAACGAGCCGGCGGCGGAGCAGGCGCTGGTGCAGGCGTTCTTTGGGGACCGGCCGGGCTTCTACGTCGATGTCGGCGCCAACGACCCGGTGCTCGACTCCCAGAGCTGGCATCTCGAGCAGCGCGGCTGGACCGGGCTGCTGGTGGAGCCCGACCCCGATTGCGCCCAGCGCCTGCGCGAGCAGCGCACCGGCACCGTCATCGAGCGCGCCTGCTCCAGCGCCGCCAACGCCGGCCAGATGCTGCTGCTGCACCGCGCCGGCCCGCACTCCACGGTGGAGGCGCAGCCGATCGCGCGAGGCACCGCCATCCCGCGCGAGTCGGTGGCGGTGCGCTGCGACACGCTGGACCACATCCTGGCCGAACACGGCGTGCGGCCCGGCTTCGACCTGCTGTCGGTCGACATCGAGGGCCATGAGCTGGTGGCGCTGTCGGGGTTCGATTTCGCGCGCTGGCAGCCGCGCCTGGTACTGCTGGAGGACCACGTCATCCACCTTGCCAAGCACCGCCTGATGCAATCGCAGGGCTACCGGCTGGTGCTGCGCACCGGCCTGAACAGCTGGTACATGCCGCAATCGCAGGCTTTCAGCCATTCGCTGGCGGCGCGGCTGGAGTTTCTGCGCAAGTACTTCCTCGGGCTGCCGCTGCGCAAGCTGCGGTACGCCCGCTAGGGGCACGCGCACGCTGCCATGCGGGGCGGGCGCCGATGCGCCGCCGTCCTACAACCCCGCGGCGGCGGCCTTCCTAGAGTGGCTTCGAGGACCCCGCCATGAACAAGCCCGCCTCCGCCCCCGACGAGGTGCCGCCGCGCCCGCCGACCGACCAGGACGAACCGGTGCCCGAGGGCACCAACGAAACCATCCACCATCCGGACGACCGCGCCGAGCAGCACCCGGCGCGCGAGGACCACAAGCCGCGCAGCCCCTACGTCACCGGCAACACCTAGGCGCGCGGCGCCGCAGCGCCCACGGGCGCGCCGCCTTCGGCGATGATGGCGGGGACTTCAGCCACCCCTTCATCGCCCATGGCCTCGAGCTTCTTCGCCCTGCTGGACGACATCGCCACGCTGCTGGACGACGTCTCCGTCCTGACCAAGGTGGCGGCCAAGAAGACCGCCGGCGTGCTCGGCGACGACCTGGCCCTGAACGCGCAGCAGGTCACCGGCCTGTCCGCCTCGCGCGAGCTGCCGGTGGTGTGGGCGGTGGCCAAGGGCTCGGCCGTCAACAAGCTGATCCTGGTGCCGGCCGCTCTCGCGATCAGCGCGCTGGCGCCCTGGGCCGTGCTGCCGCTGCTGATGCTGGGCGGCATCTACCTCTGTTTCGAGGGCGTGGAAAAGCTGGCGCACCGCTTCCTGCACCGCGACGAGGACGAGGGCCGGCACCAGGCGCTGGAGCGCGCCTGGGCCGATCCCGCGGTCGATCTGCTGGCGCTGGAGAAGAACAAGATCCGCGGGGCGGTGCGCACCGACTTCATCCTGTCGGCCGAGATCGTGGTGATCACGCTGGGCACCGTGGCGACGCAGCCGCTGCCGACGCGCATCGCGGTGCTGGCCGGCATTGCGGCGCTGATGACGGTGGGCGTGTACGGGCTGGTGGCGGGCATCGTCAAGCTCGATGACCTCGGCCTGTGGCTGGTCGCGCGCGGGCGCGGTGCCGGCGCCGCGCTGGGCCGCGGCATCCTGCGCGCCGCGCCCTGGCTGATGAAGGCGCTGTCGGTGGCCGGCACCGCCGCCATGTTCCTGGTCGGCGGCGGCATCCTCGCGCACGGCGTGCCGGCACTGGAACACGCCATCGAGGCCGCGTTGCAGTCGCTGCCCGGCGCCGCCGCCCTGCTGCTGACGCTGCTGGCCCATGCGCTGGTCGGCATGGTGGCCGGCGCCATCGTGCTGTCGATGGTGGAACTGGCGCGGCGAACGCGGGGACGCCGCGCCCCCGCCTGAAGTGAACCCCCCCGTCCCGAGGCGGGCAGCGGCCGCGGCGCCCTCGAGCCAGCGCCGGCAGCGACCCGGCCAAGCCGGCTCCGCACGGGCTGCCCGAACGGCCATCCCCTTCCTCCGCGCGCCGTGGCGCGACGTGCCCTGGCAATCGAGATGACCCTTCCCGAGTGGATCGACCTGCTGCAGTGGCCGGCCATGGCCGCCAGCCTGCTGGCCGCCTGGCTGGTGGCCTCCAGCCACAAGCACCGGCGCAACGCCGGCTTCTGGATCTTTTTGGCCAGCAATCTGCTGTGGGCGGTGTGGGGCTGGCATGACGGCGCCTGGGCGCTGATCGCGCTGCAGGTGGCCCTGGCCGCCCTGAACGTGCGCGGCGTCTTCAAGACCGAGCAGCCGGCGCCGCCCGACGACGCTCAGGCTTGAGCGCTGACGGGCCCGGCTGCCTGAGCCGCAAATCGTGACAGTGACGGTCCTACAGGCCCTGCCGTTCTAAGCCCACTTAGCTGGTGCTCAGGCGGCACCTAATCTTGCGTCAGCCGGCGCGCCATGCCGGCGCGTTTCCAAGCATGTCAATCAAGGAGTTCAACATGAGTGCAACCAAGACGACCCTCACGACCCTGGCGGCCGCGGCGGCCCTGGCGTTCGGCGGTCTCGCCCTCGCCCAGAGTTCGGGCAGCGCCGCCTCCGGCGGCACCGCCGCGGGCACGAGCGGCGGTTCGGCGGCGGGTGGCAGCAGCGCCCCCGGCAGCACCGGCGGCCCCGCCACCGGCACCAGCAGCCCGTCCACCAGTTCCATGGGCGCATCCGGCTCGAGCAGCGCGCCGGCAACTTCGGGGTCGAGCAGCAGCGACACCAGCAGCTCGCAGCCGTCGACCAGCTCCTCCAGCTCGTCCACGCCGGCCAGCAGCGGCACGTCGATGGGCGCGAGCGGCTCGTCCCCGTCGTCCGGCACCGCTTCGTCACCGAGCAGCAGCGGCTCCTCGATGGGTGCCAGCGGCTCCAGCTCGTCGTCCACGCCGAGCAGCAGCGCCGGGTCGTCGAGCGCGCCCGCGGCCAGCAGCGGCTCGTCGGACACGCCCAGCAGCAGCGGCAGCACCATGGGTTCGTCGGGCAGCAGCAGCACCGACACCACCACCGGCAGCCGCGCCGCGCGCGCCGACCGCAACTGAGACCCGGGCCTCTCCGGTGACCGGGCGGGCCCAGGGTCCGCCCTTTCCTTGCCTGCCACGCCATGAAGATGCGGCGCGACATGCTCCACCGCGACGGGCGCCCGAGAGGCTCCAAGCGGGCCTGGCGCAAGCTGGGCCTGGTGCTGGGGCTGGCCTTGGTCGTCGGCTGGGGGGGCTGGCTGCAGCCGCACGATGAACCTCCGGCCGCGACGGCCGCGCCGCCGACGGCCACGGCAACGCAGCCGGCATGGCAGCCGGGTCCTGTCCAGGCGCCGCTGGCCGCCGCTCCGGCCGGCCCGGGCGCGCCCGCTGCACCGCGCATCCCTCGCTACGCCGGATTTCGCGACCAGCACCCGCCCGCCGAGGTGCGCGAGGTGGCCGACTGGGCCGTCGATTCGGGCGACCACGGCGCCCATGCCTTCGCCATCGTGGACAAGAAGAACGCGCGCGTCTGGCTGTTCGATGCGCAAGGCGTGCTGGTGCAGCAGACGCCGGCGCTGCTCGGCGCCGCAGTCGGCGACGACGCGGTGCCCGGCATCGGCGAGAAGCCGCTGGCCGAGGTGCTGCCGGGAGAGAAGACCACGCCGGCCGGGCGCTTCGTGGCCGAACCGGGCGTGAACAGCCATGGCGAGGACATCGTCTGGGTCTCCTACGACCTGGCCGTCTCCATGCACCGCGTGCGTCCCCTGGTCAAGTCCGAGCGGCGGCTGCAGCGGCTGGCCTCGTCGACGCCCCTGGACAACCGGATTTCCTTCGGTTGCATCAACCTGCCGGTGGCCTTCTACGAGAAGGTGTTCGCGCCGATGGTGCACAGCGTCGGCGCCATCATCTACGTGCTGCCCGAAACCCGCAGCGTCCGCGAGCAATTCGGCAGCTACGACGTGCCGCGCAGCGCCCAGCGCCGCGGCGCGGCCACCCCGGCCGCGTGAAATAAACCACGACAGGCGCCAGCGTTGAGCCGCCCGGGCCGCGCTGCGGCCGAGCCTGCGCGCTGCGGCTCTAGCATGTCCCCGTCGAGCCAGCCTGGCTCGCACGTGACGCGCCCCGATCCACGGGGCCGATGGGGACTCGAACAATGCAATGGAAAGGCAAGGCGGCGGCGCTGTGCGCCGCCTGGGCGCTAGCCTGCGCCGCGGTTGCTGCTGCGCCGGCGGCGGGCGCTACGGGCCAGGGTCCGCAAGGCGAAGCCCAGGACATGCTGCGCTGGGTGGCCGCCAGCGGCGACGCGCAGGGGCATCCGTTCCTGATCGTGGACAAGAAGGCGGCGCGGCTGTATGCGTTCCGGCCGGACGGCCGCCTGCTGGCGGCCACCGACGTGCTGCTCGGCTCGGCGCCGGGCGACCACAGCGTGCCCGGCGTCGGCGAGCGCGCGCAGTCGGGCACGCTCGCGCCGCAGGAGCGCACCACCCCGGCTGGCCGCTTCCTCACGCAGCCCGGACGCAACCTCGACGGCGAGCACGTGATCTGGTTCGACTACGACGCCGCGCTGGCCATCCACCGGCTGCGTCCCGGGCGGTCTCACCGCCTGCGCGCCGCCCGGCTGGCCGGATCGCAGCCACACGAGCGGCGCCTGTCGCTCGGCTGCGTGGTGGTGCCCGTGGCGTTCTACCTGGACGTGATCGAGCCGCTGCTCGGGAAGCGGGCGGGCGTGGTCTACGTCATGCCCGAAACCGGCGACGCGCGCGACCTGTTCATGGCGCTGTAGCGACGGCGTGCGACCGCAAGTCCGCCGGTTCGAACCCGGGCGGGCCGCACAGCGGCTTGCGGCTCAAGTGGTCTGCCAGTGGTTCTCGGCAACCACGCAGCCGCTGATGCGCCAGCTCTGGTCGGGCTGGCGCTCCAGCGCGAACAGCGCCAGCCACGCCTTGTCGTCGTCGTCCCTGATTTCCACCATCTGCAGCACGCCGCCATCCTCCTGTTCCGGCCGGTGGAAACTGACCGAAGCGGGCCGGTACACCATCGGATAGGCGGCGCGCACCAGCGCCAGGAAGCGGGTGGGGGTGCCGATGGCGGCGCGCACTTCCGGCGTCGCCGTCTCGAAGGCCTTGTCGGCATCGTCCAGCGCCAGCGCCGAAAGCTGGGCGACGATCACCTCGCGCACCTTCTGCGCCTCGGGCTCGGGCAGCGGCTCGGCGGCGGCGCGCAGGTGCAAGCCGGCGGCCGCCCATGCGACCGCGAGCAGCATGAGGATGCGTTGGGTGGGCCTGTTCATCGTGGGGCTCCGGCGAAGGACGGTGGTCCTTGCAGGGTAGGAACCCGGTGGCGCCGCGGCTGTAGGCGCAGGCGCTGCGCATCGTGCTGCAATGGCGCCAGCCGGCGTCCGCCGTTTCAGCTCGGCGCCCCGAAGGCGGCGGCAGCCTTAGCGGGCGCCGCTGCCGCGCTGCTTCATGCGCTCGACGATGCCGGCGCGCGTGGCGCGGATCTCCGACGCAAACGGGTTGCCGGCATCGGCGCCGACCTCGTCGATCAGGGCCAGTGCTTCGCGCTGGCGACCGAGATCGGACAGCACCTGGGCCAGGTTGTTGGCCACGATGGCCGAGCCGGGGTGGCGCTGCCGCGCCTGTCGCAGCACCCCCTCGGCGTCGGCGAGCGCGCCGCGCGCATGCAGCTGGTTGGCCAGCCCGACGGCGGCGGCCAGGTTGTCCGGCCAGCGCCGCAGGGCGGTGGCGAAGGCGGTGGCCACGGCCTCGGCCGGTGCCACCCGGGCCATCGCGAGCACGGCATTCATCCAGGCGTCTTCGGTGGCGGTGGCCGGGATGCGGTCGGGCGGGGTCGCGACCATGGCCCAGTAGCCGCTGGCCATCCAGCTGCGCTCGAAGGCGGTGAACGGCATCTCCAGCCGCGCCGTCGTGCCCGAGCGCAGGTAGATGCTGCCGCTCGGGTAGTCGAAGCCGTTGACCACCGCGTAGTGCCACTGCCGGGTCAGCGCGCCGACGTCCTGCAGCACCAGCACCGGGTTGCCAGCGGCCACCTCGCGCAGCAGGTCGGCGTAGCGCGGCGCCAGCACGTACGACACGCGGCCGTAGCGGCGCGCCGCGGCCAGCATCTCCAGCTGCAGGCTGCCGCGCCGCTCGGGAATGTAGACCTGGTCCACCAGTGGCTCGGGCGTGACCGGCGTGCCGGTGAAGGCCAGCACCGTGGCCAGCGCGGCCGGGCCGCACTGGTACTCGGTCTGGGGAAAGAAGGGCACGCCCTCGACGGACGTGCTTTGCGGCACGCCGGCCGGCCAGCCGGTGCGCAGCGCGACGGTCTGCGGCACCATCTGGGCGCAGCCCGCCAGCCCGAGCAGCAGGGCCGCCGCGAGGGCGCGCAGCCCGGCAAAAACGGGAGCCCGCGCGCGGCGGGCTCCGGTGGCGATCCAGCCGGTCATCCGGCCCAGCCGTGCGGCATCAACGGCGGTAGGCGAAGTACCAGATCGCCGCGGCGATCACGATGACGGCGAGCACGGTGCCCCCGTCGGCGCCGGCGGGCGCCTGGCGGATGTCGGCCGCGAGCTGCGCCACTTCCTGGTCGTTCATGGCGGCCACCCGCTCGCGCGCCTGCAGGGGATCGACGCCCATGGCCTGCAACTGCGAAGCGGTGTCTGCGCGTGCCAGCACTTCCAGCACGGCCGCTCGGTCGGCCGGCGCGGTACCCGGTGCGGCCTGGTCGGCGCCGATCAGGCCGGCGCTGGCCGTCTGGAAGGACAGCGCGAGCATGGAGACGATCAGGGCGCGGCAGGTCATCTTCTTCAGGTTCATCTTCGGGCTCCTTGTTGGGTTTCGGAACGGGACGGCGCCGGCAATGCGGGCCCCGGCGCGAGGCCAATATACGCTTGCAGCCCGGCCTTGTGTGGATCAGGCACGGCGGGTGTAGCGCCTTTGGCACGCGCCCGGCCGTCCCGGCCGCGCCAGCTACTCGTCGTCGCCGCCCAGCACCGAACCGAGCAGGCCGCCGGCGCCGAAACCGCCCAGCACCGAGCCTTCCTCGCGCGAGCCGCCGCGCTGCGGCGCCGCCGCGAACACGCGCGAGGCCAGGCGCGAGAACGGCAGGCTCTGCAGCCAGACCGTGCCGGGGCCGGCCATGCGCGCGAAGAACAGGCCTTCGCCGCCGAACAGCGCGGTCTTGACCTTGCCGACGAACTGGATGTCGAAGGACACGCCGGCGGTGTAGGCGACCACGCAGCCGGTATCGACCAGCAGCGCCTGCCCGGCCTGCAGCTCGCGCCTGACCACCGTGCCGCCCGCATGCACGAACGCCAGGCCGTCGCCCTCGAGCTTCTGCATGATGAAGCCCTCGCCGCCGAAGAAGCCGGTGGACAGCTTGCGCTGCAGCGCGATGCCCAGCGAGACGCCGCGCGCGGCGCACAGGAACGCATCCTTCTGGCAGACCAGGGTGCCGCCGAGCTGGCGCAGGTCCATCGGCAGGATCTTGCCGGGGTAGGGCGCGGCGAAGGCGACGCGCTGCTTGCCCGCCGCGTTGTTCGTGTAGACCGTGGTGAACAGCGACTCCCCGGTGACCAGCCGCTTGCCGGCCCCCATCAGCTTGCCGAACAGGCCGCCCTGCTGGGCGCTGCCGTCGCCGAACACCGTGTCCATGGCGATCCCGGCGTCCATGAACATCATGCTGCCGGCCTCGCCGATGGCGGCCTCGCCAGGGTCGAGCTCGATCTCGACGAACTGCATCTCCGAGCCGCGGATCTCGTAGTCGATCACGTCCATTGCCATGCGGGTGCTTCCTTGACTTGCGCGATGAGAAGTGCGAGGGCGATGGTAGCCAACCCGGCTGGGCCAGAATGGCCGCATGGACACTTCGCCCGACTTCTCCCGCGGTTGTGCCTGGCAGCGCGGCCAGTACCTGCCGGTCGACCAGGCCTCGATCCCGATCACCGATTGGGGCTTCCTGCGCTCGGACGCCACCTACGACGTGGTGACGGTGTGGCAGGGCGCCTTCTTCCGGCTCGACGCCCACCTGGACCGCTTCTTCGAGAGCTGCCGGCGCTTCCGGCTCGATCCGGGCCGCTCGCGCGACGAAGTGGCGCAGATCCTGGCCGGCTGCGTGCGGCGCGCCGGCCTGCGCGAGTCGTACGTGGAGATGATCGTCACCCGGGGGCAGCCGCCCTGGGGCTCGCGCGACCCGCGCCAGGCCGTCAACCAGTTCCATGCCTTCGCCGTGCCGTACGTGTGGATCGCCAACGAGGAGCAGCGCCGGCGCGGCCTGAACGTGGTGGTGAGCGACGTGCAGCGCATCCCGCCGGCGAGCGTGGATCCGCGCGCCAAGAACTACCACTGGAACGACCTGACCATGGGCCTGCTCGGCGCGCTCGACGCCGGGGGCGACACGGTGCTGCTGACCGACGCCGCCGGCCACGTGGTCGAGGGCCCCGGCTTCAACGTGTTCGCGGTGGTCGAGGGCGCCCTTGTGACGCCGGCCGAGGGCGTGCTGGAGGGCATCACCCGGCGCACCGTGATCGAACTGGCGCAATCGCTGGGCATGCCGGTGGCGCTGCGCCCCCTGCCGGCAGCGCAACTGCGCGGGGCGCAGGAGGCCTTCCTGAGCAGCTCGGCTGGCGGCGTGCTGCCCGTGACGCGCGTCGATGGCCGGGCGGTCGGCGGCGGCGAGGTCGGGCCGGTGACGCAGCGGCTGCTGCAGGCCTACTGGGACCTGCACCAGGACCCGCGCTACAGCACGCCGGTGGCGTACTGACCCGCGCCCGGCCTCATTCGGCCGGCTCGCCTTCGCGCCGGATCGTGTCGCGGCCGCGGTGCTCGCGGCGGTCCAGCTTGCCCAGGGTGTGGTCCAGCAGGTTGATCAGCCGCTGGGTGGCGCCGCGGAAGGCTTCGTCCTGCGACGGCGCGTGGTGGGTGGCCGCGATCGGGTCGTGGCCGGCGACGCGGGCCTCGAGCGTGCAGCGCTTGTCATGCGGGCCGCTCTTGCTGCTGTTGGTGTCGCGAAGCTGGACCTCGATGCGGGTGATGTCCTGGCCGAACCGTGCCAGCGCGTCGCGGAGGAATTCGGTAGCCCAGCGCTCCAGGCTGTCCTTGTTCTCGATGCCATTGCTGGTGTTCACCTGAACCTGCATGGGGCGCGTCCTTTCATGCTTGTGCTGCACCCTCCAGTGTGCTCAAGCACCCTGGCGCAAGGTGTAGGACAACGCTCAAATCGTCTCGCGAGGGAGACCGCGTCGCTGCGGCATCGGAAAACGCAGAGCCCTTTCAAGTGCCACCGCGGATCCGGCTCCGCCGGTCCGCTGGTGGCGCCCCCTCGAGGGGGAGCGGCCGAAGGCCGCTTCGGGGGTGGGTCAAATCTCGCCGCCGAAGCGCTTGGCCAGGTTGGCGAGGTACTTCTCGACCAGCTTCTCGAACTCGGACTCGACCACCGGCGCCACCACCACCTTCATCAGCGCCGGCAGCGGCACGGTGAGCTCGCCGTCGATCTTCAGCTCGAGATGGGTGGAGCCCTTGCGATCGCTGATCTTCCAGCCCCCACCCACCTGCGCATTGCCGATGCCGGGCACCGGCTTCCAGGTGACCGTGCCCTTGGCCTTGCTGGCGCTGTAGCGGCTGGCGTACACGGTCTGGATGTTCACCTGCGGGGTGCCGACCTTGTCCATCTCCCACTGGTAGACGCCGTCGCCCAGATCAGTGAGCTGGTGCACCTTGGGAAAGAAGGCCACCGAAGCCGGCACGTCCGACAACAACTCGAACACCTCGGCCGCCGATGCCCTGACTTCGAGCTCGTAGCCCATGTGGACGGGAACGGTGATCGCCATGGGTGTCTCCTCTGTTGTGCTGTGCGGCGAGATTCTGCCAGCGGCGCGAGCAGGTCCGCGTGCAGTGCCTAGCCCATCCCCGATTCCCCGGCGCGACAGGCGGGATTGGGCCGATGGTGTTACCTTCGCGCAGACCCGCACGACAGGGGGAGTCCCCCGCGTTTTTCCATGAGCCGACTGCAATCCGCCCTGAACCGCCTGACCGCCGATCGGCTCAAGGGCATGCGCCGCGGCATCGAGAAGGAAAGCCTGCGCGCCACCGCGGCGGGCGATCTGGCGCTGACGCCGCACCCGGCGGCGCTCGGCAGCGCGCTGACGCACCCGAACATCACCACCGACTACAGCGAGTCGCAGCTGGAGCTGATCACCGGCGTGCACCCGACGCCCGAGACCTGCCTGGAGGAGCTGCTGCGCATCCACCAGTTCACGGCGCGCAGCCTCGGCGACGAAATGATGTGGGCGTCCAGCATGCCCTGCAACCTGCCGCCGGCCGAGACCATCCCGATCGGCCGCTACGGCTCGTCCAACGTGGCGCGCGCCAAGAGCGTCTACCGCATGGGGCTGGCACACCGCTACGGGCGCCGCATGCAGACCATCTCGGGCATCCACTACAACTGGTCCATGCCCGGCGTCGGCAGCGACGAGTACTTCGCGCTGATCCGCAACTTCCGCCGCCAGGCCTTCCTGCTGCTGTACCTGTTCGGCGCCTCGCCGGCGGTGGCCGCGGGCTTCGTCGCCGGCCGCCCGCACGAGCTGCAACCGCTGGCGGACGGCACGCTGTACATGCCCTACGGCACGTCGCTGCGCATGGGGCGGCTGGGCTACCAGAGCGAGGCCCAGGCCAGCCTGGCCGTGAGCTACAACGGGCTGGATGGCTACGCGGCCTCGCTGCAGGAGGCGCTGACGCGCCCCTGGCCGGCGTACGAGGCGATGGGCCTGACCAATCCCGGCGGCGAATACAACCAGCTGGCCACCAGCCTGCTGCAGATCGAGAACGAGTTCTACGGCACGATCCGGCCCAAGCGGGTGATCCGCCCCGGCGAGCGGCCGCTGCATGCGCTGCGCGAGCGTGGCGTCGAATATGTGGAGGTGCGCCTGCTCGACCTCGACCCGTTCGTCACCGTCGGCCTCAAGGCCACCACCGTGCGCTTCCTCGACGTGTTCCTGCTGCACTGCCTGCTGGCCGACAGCCCGCCCGACACCCCGGCCGAGATCGCGCAGATCGGCCGCAACCAGCACCAGACGGCGGCCTTCGGCCGCCAGCCCGGGCTGCGGCTGGAGCGGGGCGGCCAGGAGGTGGCGCTGGCCGACTGGGCGCGCGAGCTGCTCGAGGCCTTCGCGCCGGTGGCGGCCGCGCTCGATGCCGCGCACGGCTCCAGCGACCATGCCGACGCGCTGCGCGCCGCCCGCGCCACGGTCGACGACCCCGGCCTGCTGCCTTCGGCGCGCGTGCTGGACGTGACGCGGCAGGACTACGGCGGTTCGTTCCTGGCCTTCGTGCGGGCGCAGTCGCAGCAGATCCACGCCAAGCTGCTGGCGCTGCCCCTCAGTGCCTCCGAGCAGGCGCGCTTCGAGGCGCTCGCCCGCCGGTCGCTGCAGGAGCAGCACGCCATCGAGGCCCGCGACACGCTGTCCTTCGAGGCGTACCGGCAGCAGTACGTCTCGCCCGAGCGACTGGGCCTGACGCGCACGGCGGTCGAACCCGCACTGGCCACCGTCTGAACGGTGCGCGTGCACGCCTGTGCCTTTTGGTAACAGGTGTTGCGCCAGCTTCGCCGTGGCGCCGGAACGGCCGAGCCACACTCCATGCCTGAGCTTTCGATTCAGGAGCGAGATGGACAAGCGACGCGTCAATGCCGCCGTGCTGGCGGCCCTGCTGGCAGCGACGATGGGTGCCGGCCCGGTGTGGGCCGACAAGCCCGAATGGGCGGGCCACGGCAACGGGCACAAGTCCGGTGACAGCAAGCACAAGCACAAGCACAAGGACAACGACCGCAAGCGCGACCGGCGCGAGGCGCGCGTGGGCGGCTACTTCGACGAACGCGACCGCCGCTCGGCGCACGCCTGGTACGGCGATCACTACGGCGGCCGCAAGGGCTGTCCGCCCGGCCTGGGCAAGAAGAACAACGGCTGTCTGCCGCCGGGGCAGGCGAAGAAGTACGCGGTCGGGCAGCCGCTGCCGGCGGGGGTGGTGATGTACCCGGTGCCGGCGGCGGTGGTGGTGCAGTTGCCGCCGGCGCCGCACGGCCACAAGTACGTGCGGGTGGCCGCCGACATCCTGCTGATCGCGGTCGGCACCTCGATGGTGGTGGACGCGATCACCGACCTCGGGCGGCTTTGACGCAGCGGGCCGCTACAGCGGCCCGCGGATCGCCTTCAGCCCGATCCAGGCGGCCAGCGTGATGGCGACCACCGGCACGCTCAACGCGCTGGGCACGTAGAACAGCAGCGAGAGCACGGGCGACTCCAGGAAGATCTCGACCACGCCGCCCAGGCCATAGAAGAACAGGCCCCAGCCGATCCAGCGCCAGAAGTAGGTCGGCAGCCAGCGGGCCTGCTCGCGGTTGTGGCGCCAGGCGGCGGCACGCTCGAACACGCTGCCGCGGGTGACGTCCTTGAACAGCCAGCCGAAGAAGAAATAGCGGTACAGAAGGGTGCCGAAGGCCAGGTCGTGCACGGCGCGATCCCGCTGCCGATGATCCTCCGCGCCAGTGTTCCGCCCCGTCGGCACCGACCCTGTAGGAGCCGGCCGACCGCATCCGTGGGCCGGCGGCGCGAAAGCCACCGGCCGCGCTGCAGACGGGCGATCAGCCGGTGCAGGCGGTGGCTTCGCTGCGGTGGAAGGACGTGCCGCGCACCAGCGCGATCAGGCCGTCGCCGCCGGTGACGCGTAGTTCCTCACCCTGCTTTTCCAGCACCAGCGCGCCGACCTTGGTCGGCTGCGTGCGCAGCACCTGGCCCTCGACCCGGCCCTCGATGGTGCGGCTGCGGCCCTTGCGCAGCAATTCGCCCTCGACCTGTTCGTCGTGCTGGGTCAGCCGCAGGCTGAACTCGCGCAGCGGCCCCGACCCGCACCACAGGCCCGCCACCTGCGCCGGCCCGGCGTCGGCAGCCGGGTCGCCGTTGGCATGGGCGGCAAATGCACCCGCCAGCAGGACGGCCAGCAGGGCGGACAGGGAACGGGCAGGCATGGATGCACCTTAGCAAAAAGGCGACCGCCGGTGGTGGGACGGTGCCGGTTGCGGTGTGTCCGGCCGTCCCCCTCATTCCGGCTGTGCCCGCGGCACATCGTTTGCCCGCTGTCGCATCCCGCCGGAGGACCCATGAACCGACATCCGATCGACTTCCACCGCCGCCTGGTCGCGGCCGCGCTGGCCGCCGGGCCGCTGCTGGCCGGCTGTGCCTCTACCGGTCGCCGCAGCCAGCTGGCGGCCGACGACGAGGTGCTGGCGTTGCGCGCGGCCGGCCTCGGGCTGTACGAGCTGTCGGTCGCGCAACTGGTGCAGGCGCGCGCCGATCGGGCCGACCTGCAGGCCTTCGGCCGCCTGCTGGCCGAACACCATGGGCCGGCCAACGCCGAATTGCTCGGGCTGCTGCAGGCACGCGGCGCCGTGCCGCCGCGTGCCATGCCGGCCTACCTGGAGCTGCGCCTGGCGCGGCTGCAACTGCAGATGCAGGCGCAGGACGGGTTCGACCGGCGCTTCGTGCAGGTGGCGGGCCTGCAGGACCAGGAGCGGTTGCTCGCCTTGCACGAGTACGCCGCCCTGGCCGTGCAGGATGGGGCGCTGCACGGATGGTTTGCCAGCCAGTTGCCGGCGCTGCGCAGCCACCTCGCGGTGGCGCGTTCGTTGGCCGCGCCACGGGCCTGAAGGGAAGCGGTCGCGTGCCGCTTGCCCCGCGCGCGGGCGGTACGACCGATTCATGCACCCGCCCGCGGTGCGGAACGCCTCCTACAGCAGGCGCGTGCCTGAACCGACAGACGCTGCCGGCATGCGGCCTACAGTGAGCCCCGCGCCCGGTGCGCGGTGCGCCGGGGCGCACAACCTGGAAGGAGCGAGCCATGCGATCTTCGAAATCTCCGCCCTCCGGCAGCAGCCGCAGCAGCGGCAGCCGTGCCAGCCGCAGCCAGGCCAGCAGCGGCAGCACGGGGCGCGCCGAAGCCGGCGGCAAGTTGGGCCGCACCACCGGCACGACCGGCACCGCCAGCGCCAGCTCCGCGCAGGGCGAGCGCACGCCGGGCGGCAGCAGCCGCAGCGGCCGCAGCAGCAGCAAGAGCCGCTGAGGCGCGGGCGGCGCGCGTCGGGGGCGCGCCGCTGCGCAGGCGACAGCCCGCCGGCGCCCCTTGGCCGACAATAGACGGCGATGTCCGACCTGTCCGCCCCGATCACCAATCCCTCCAACTTCCGCGACCTCGCGGCCAACGTGCGCAGCGTCCCGATCCGCCCGCACGTGCTGTTCCGCTCCGACCACCTCGGCGCCCTGGACGTGCAGGATGCGCGGCAGATCCAGGCGCTGGGGGTGCGCCGCGTGCTCGACTTCCGCGGCGTCGATGAGCGCGCCACCGCCGTGTGCGCGCTGCCGCAGGTGCAGGTGCACTCGCTTGCCATCGAACCCACCATCGTGCAGGTGCTGGCCGAGCTGGTCGATGCCGGCGAACGGCTGGGCGAGGCCGACGTGGTCCGCCACATGCAGGACACCTACCGCGGTTTCGTGCGCACCAGCAGCCACCGCTTCGCCGAGTTCTTCCGGCTGCTGCTGGAGTCGGACGACCCCACCGTGTTCCACTGCACCGCCGGCAAGGACCGCACCGGTTTCGCGGCGGCGCTGGTGCTGCACGCGCTGGGCGCCACCCGCGACGAGGTGATGCAGGACTACCTGCTCACCAACCAGCGCCTGAAGCCGCCGGCCTACGTCTGGCGCGGCCTGGAGCCTCATGTGGCGCAGGTGCTGTGGGGCGTGCAGCCGGAGTTCCTGCAGGCCTCGCTCGATGCGATCGACCAGGACTACGGCGGACTGGACGCCTACCTGCGCGAGGGCCTGAGCGTGGGCGCGGCCGAGCGCGAGCGACTGCACGCCTTGTACCGGCGCTGAGCGTCCCCGTCGCGCGCGCCCTGGGCGCCGCCCGGCGCCGCGCCGCCAGCGCACGAAAAGCCCAGCCGTTCTCCTACTTCAACGGGCTGCCGGCGCCGACAGCCGGCGTGGTGCGCGCCGGATCACCATGCGGGCGACCATGGGCAAGCTGCTGTATCCGCTGATCGGGGTGCCGGCACTCGGCGCCGCCCTGTACGCGGGAGCGATCGCCTGGCTCTGGTTCCGGCAGGAACGCCTGCTGTTCGAGCCGGCCCCGCTGCCGGCCGACCAGCCGCTGTTCGGCGATGCCGACGTGCGCGAGTTCATGGTGGACGTGCCGGGCGCGCGCCTGTCGGTGGCGCAGTTGAAGCTGCCGCAGCCGCGCGGCATGGTGTTCTACCTGCACGGCAACTCGGGCAACCTGCGCAAGTGGTTCACCGGCCTCGACGCATTCCGCGAACTGGGGTTCGACCTGGTCATGATGGACTACCGCGGCTACGGCAAGAGCAGCGGCCGCATCGAAAGCGAAGCGCAGCTGCACGAGGACGTGCGCGCGGTCTGGAATGCGGTCGCGGGCGACTACGCCGGCCGCCGCATCGTCGTCTCCGGCCAGTCGCTCGGCACGGCGCTGGCGGCGCGCCTGTCGGCCCAGCTCGGCGCCGCCGGCCAGCCGCCCGACCTGACGCTGCTGATCTCGCCGTACAGCAGCATGCGCGCGCTGGCCGACGAGCTGTACCCGTGGGTGCCCAGCCGCGTGCTGCGCTATCCGCTGCCGACCGCCGACCATGCCTGCCAGGTCAAGGGCCCGCTGATGCTGGTGCACGGCGACCGCGACGCCCTGATCGGCCACCACCACAGCCAGGCGATCCGCAAGCTGCTGCCCCATTGCGAGCTGCTGCTGGTGGAGGGCGCGGGTCACGGCGACCTGCACCAGTTCCCCTCGTTCCGCAAGGCCGTGGCAGCCGCCCTGGTTGGCCTCGCCGGCCTGGGCGCGGCCCCGATCTCCTACGCGGCCTCCGGCGAGGCGCCTGCAGCGGCCGCGCACTGAGGGCAGCGACCGGCAGCCGGACCTCGTCGCGCCCAGCGGTGCGGACCGAACGGGCGCAGCGAGCCCCGAGGCGAAGAAAGGCTGGCGGGCGCCGGCACTCCGGAGTGGCGATCCCGTCGTTGCCGCTGTCCTACAGCACCGGCGGAGCCGTGCTGACAGCGCCGGGCCGGCGCGCCTGACTAGAGTCCGGCGACCCCCGAGAAATCGGCACAACAGGAGGTTCGATGGAGTCCGATCACCGCAAGCCCGGCCGGGCAGAACGCACGGCCCGGGATGACCGCACCCGCCACACGCCGGCGACCGACATGCAACCCGATGACGCCGGTACCGCCGAGAGCGGCAAGGAGCCCGCGCCGCAGCGGCAGGGCACGGCCGCCGAGAAAGCCATGAAGCAGGCGAGCAAGACGCCCGCCGAATCCGGCGAGCGCCGCCGTTGAGGAACGGTATGCCGACCATCACGCCCCTCGAGCCGGACGCCCTCGAGCTGCTCGATGCCGAGCACCGGGCCCTGCGCCGGCTGTTCCAGGACTACCGCACGCTGGCGGCTCAGCGCGCGCCCGAGATGCGCCGCAAGGCGCTGGCCGAGCAAATCTGCCTGGAGCTGACCATCCACGCCAAGCTCGAGGACGAGCTGTTCTACCCGCTGGTGCGCGAGTCCGTCCGGGCCGGCGACCTGATGGACCGGGCCGAGGTCGAGCACGCCAGCCTGCGCGAGCTGGTGGTGCAGATCCTCTCGATGGATCCGCACGAGGAGCTGTACGACGCCAAGGTGTCGGTGCTCGGCGACTACGCGGCGCACCACTTCGGCGAGGAGCTGGACGCGGTGTTCCCGCGCGTGCGCGCCAGCGGCCTCGACCTGCGGCGGCTGGGGCAGCGGCTGGCCGAGCGCCGGCGCGAGCTGCAGGCGGTGCCGGAGGCGCTGCGCGAGGAACTGCTGGCTTCGGTTCTTGCCTGAGCCATTTGGCCCGTCGGGAGGCCGAAGTCCCGCTGCGCTTGTCCTACAGGGTTCGACAGTGCGAGACGACAGCCCCCCGGCCGGGCAGACCTAGAGTGGGCAGCAGGCAGCTGCGGGCTGCCCTTGTTCCTCTCGTCTTCCCAGACAGCAACCAAGGAGATCCAGATGAAGGCTTCCCTCTTTTCCCGCGGCGCAGCGCTGACGGTGATCGCCGCCGGCGCCATGGCGCTGGCGGCCTGCGGCCAGAGCGGCAGTGACACGGCGGGCACGAAGTCCGGCAGCAGCACGGCGGGCACCAGTGGCAGCACCAGCTCGCCGCCCAGCAGCGGCTCGGGCGGTTCCACCAGCATGGGCAGCAGCGGCAGCAGCACTTCACCCAGCACCTCGGGTTCGAGCGGCTCGTCGGGCTCGATGGGCAGCTCCGGAGCCAGCGGCAGCTCCGGCTCATCGGGTACCAGCGGCATGGGCGCGAGCGGCAGCTCCAGCAGCACCAGCCCGGGCAGCAGCGGCAGCAGTGGCTCGATGGGTGCGTCCGGCTCCAGCAGCAGCACCAGCACGAGCACCACGACGACCCGCTGACCGGCCTTCCTGCACACGCGCCAGGTGCCTGCGTTCGCAGGCCCTGGCGCGTCGTTCATCCGCCCCGGGCCACCGGCCGGGCCGGGTCCCTGGACCACTCGCTCCAGCTGCCCGCGTACAGGCCGCTGGGGCCGTAGCCGGCCAGTTCCATCGCGATCAGGTTGGGCAGCGCGCTGACGCCGCTGCCGCAGTGGTGCACCACGCCGGCCGGGTCGCGGCCCTGCAGCAGTTGCTGGAACTCGGCGCGCAGTTCAGGCGCCGGGCGGAAGCGGCCGTCGGGTCCGATGTTCTGCGTGAAGGGCCGGTTCAAGGCGCCCGGGATGTGGCCGGCCACCGGGTCGAGCGGCTCGACTTCCCCGCGAAAGCGTGGCGCGGCGCGCGCGTCCACCAGGGTGTGGCGGCCGTCCTGCAGGTAGGCCAGCACCTCCTGCGTGCCCACCAGCCGCCGCAAGGGCGGCCCGAGGCGGTAGTTCGACTGGAAATGGGCCGGGTCCTCGCCGCTCGCCATGGCACCGCCCGCGGCTTGCCAGGCCTGCAGGCCGCCATCGAGCACGGCCACTGCTTCATGGCCAGCCCACTTGAGCATCCACCACAGTCGCCCGCAGAAGCTCGAGTTCTGGCGGTCGTACACCACCGCCTGCATGTCGTTGGCGAAGCCCACGCTGCTGAGCCACATCGCGAATTTCTCCCGGCTGGGCAGCGGATGGCGGCCGCCCGAGGCAGCGTCGGGATGCGGGTGGTGGGTGCCGTCGGGATTGACCATGCCCTGGTCGGACAGCGCCGTGTCGAGGTCGGCGTGGACGGCGCCCGGGATGTGCGCCTGCCGGTACTGCTCGGCCCCCGCAGCCGGGTTGGACAGCTCGAAGCTGCAATCGAACACCATCAGGCGGGTGCCCTGGTCCTTCAGGGCGCGCAATTGCTCGGCGCTGATCAGCAGGTCATACATGGCTCAATGCTCCTCGGCCGGGGAATGCGGGGCCGCGCGCTCGCGCAGCACGGTGGCGGCGATGCCGCTGCCGATGATCAGGGCCATGCCGAGCCAGCCGATGGCCGGGATGGTTTCGCCGAACAGCAGCACGCCGTACAGGGCGCCGAACACCAGTCCGGAGTATTGCAAATTGGCCACCACGAGTGTGGCGCCGTGGCTGTAGGCGCGGGTCATCGCCCATTGCCCGAGCGAGGCCAGCAGCCCCACCGGCAGCAGCCACAGCGCGTGCCAATCCCAGGCCGAGGCACCGAGCACCAGCATGCCGCCGCCGCCGGCGATCGCGGACCCGACCGCGAAATAGAAGACGGTGCGTGCCTCGGGCTCGCCGATGCGGCCCAGCGCCATCACCTGCATGTAGGCGAAGGCGGCACCCAGTCCGGACAGCAGGCCCACCAGCCCGGCGAAGACCTGGTTCTGGTCGATGGTGGGGCGCAGCATCATCACCACGCCGGCGAAGCCAGCCAGCACGGCGAGCGCCAGCGGCCCCTGGCGCAGCGCGCCGGCCTTCGGGTTCCAGACCAGCACCGCGCCCCCGACCAGGAAGGCGGCGATCCACACGCTGCTCATGTAGTTGAGCGTCATCGCGGTGGCCAGCGGCAGGCCGGCGATGGCATAGAACCAGGCACCCAGCGACAGCACGCCCACCAGGCTGCGCCAGGCGTGCATGCCCGGGTAGGCGGTGCGCAGCGTCGTGCCCTGCTGCCGCGCCATCAGCCACATCGCCAGCATGCCGACCAGGCCGCGATAGAACACCAGCTCGGCCGCGTTGAACCATTCCGAGGCCACCTTCACGCACACGGCCATCGAGGCGAATGCGAAGGATGCGATGAGCATCCAGAGGGCTTGCACTTGTTCTTCTTCCTGGAGCGGGAAGGGAAGGTCAGTCGGGGTAAGGGCGCGCCAGCCAGGACTTGGCCGCCAGCCGCCGCTGCTCGAACGCGGCGATGCGCTCGCGCTGGGCCAGCGTGGCGCCGATCCAGTCGATGTCTTGCGTCAGCAGCAGCGTTTCGCGCGCGGTCAGCGCAAACGCGAAGGACTCGCCTGCGGCCTGCACCTGCCCTTGCAGCAGGTCGATGTCCACGCGCAGCGGCGCGGCGGCGCACAGGGCGAACAGCCGGTCGATGGCTGCGCCCTCCAGCACCAGCGCGGCGACACCGTTGAGCGGGCAGTTCTGCCGGAAGATGTCGCCGAAGCTGGGCGCCAGCACGGCGCGGAATCCGTAGTCGCGCAGCGCCCACACCGCGTGTTCGCGGCTGGAGCCGCAACCGAAGTTCTCGCGCGCCAGCAGCACGCTGGCGCCGCGCAGTTCGGGCCGGTTGAGGGGGAAGTCGGGATTCGGGCGGCGGCGCGAGTGGTCGCAGTCCAGGTCGCCGGGGTCGAGGTAGCGCCAGTTGTCGAACAGCACCGGGTCATAGCCGCTGCGGGCGGTGGACCGGCCGTACTGCTTGGGAAAGATGGCGTCGGTGTCGACGTTGGGGCGGTCCAGCGGCACCACCGTGCCGTCGTGGCGGCCGCCCGCAAACGCCGGCATCAGACGGCGAAGCGACTTGCGCCCATGCGCCGGCGGTACCACTCGTGGAAGTGCTGCATGCCGTCTTCCATCGGGCTCTGGTAGGGGCCGACCTCGTTCTCGCCGCGCTCCATCAGCGCCTTGCGGCCGGCGTCCATGCGCAGGGCGATCTCGTCGTCCTCCACGCAGGTCTCCATGTAGGCGTCCTGCTGGGCCTCGACGAAGCCGCGCTCGAACGCCGCGATCTCCTCCGGGTAGAAGAAGGCGACCAGGTTCAGCGTCTTCTGCGGCGACACCGGGTGCAGCGTCGAGACGGTGAGCACGTGCGGGTACCACTCCACCATGATGTGCGGGTAGTAGGTCAGCCAGATCGCGCCGTGCGTGGGCGGCTCGCCCTTGCGGTAGGCCAGCAGTTCGTTCTGCCAGCGCTCGTACACCGGGCTGCCGGCCTTGCCCAGCCGGTTGGCCACGCCGACGGTCTGGACCGACCAGTTCTCCTTGAAGTCCCAGCGCAGGTCCTCGCAGGTCACGAAGTTGCCCAGCCCCGGGTGGAACGGGCCGACGTGGTAGTCCTCGAGATAGACCTCGATGAAGGTCTTCCAGTTGTAGTCGCACTCGTGCAGCTCGACCCGGTCCAGCACCATGCCGGTGAAGTCGAGGTCGGCGCGCTGGCGCATGCCGGCCAGCTCGGCTTCGATATCGATGCCGTTGTCCTCGAACAGCAGGCCGTTCCACTCGCGCAGGCGCCAGTTGTTCAGGTTCAGGCAGGGGTCCTGCGGGAAGTGCGGCGCGCCCAGCAGGGTGCCGGCCTTGCTGCCCTGGCCGGCGCTGTAGGTCCAGCGGTGCAGCGGGCACACGATGTTGCCGCCGTTGGCGCCGCCGGCGGTGGACCCGCGGCCGCGCAGCATCACCGCCTGGCGGTGCCGGCAGACGTTGGAGATCAGCTCCACGCCGTCGGGGGTGCGCAGCAGCGCGCGACCCTCGCCCTCCTGCGGCAGGGCGTAGTAATTGCCGACTTCCGGCACGCTGAGGGAGTGCCCCACGTAGCGGGGCCCGCGCTGGAAGATCGTCTCCATTTCGCGCTGGAAGAGCGCCTCGTCGAAGTAGCTGCTGACTGGAAGTTGGCTTTGGGCCTGCTGGAACTGAAGACTTAAATCAGACATTTCACCTGACCTAGAGACTCCCCCTATGAAGGGGCAGGGAAAGCGCTGAATCCTGCGGACAGGGAGGCGCGAAGGGAGGGCGATTGTAGCCCTCGGGCCCCGGTGGGGCCCGCCGTCCTAAAATCCACGCTTTTTCCCCGAGAGATCCATGCCCCAGGACGCGTCCAATCCGCCCGCGAGCTACGAGGCGGCCCTGCAGGAGCTCGAGCAGCTCGTGCAGGTGATCGAGTCCGGCCAGTTGCCGCTGGAGCAGCTGCTCTCGGGCTACCAGCGCGGCGCCGAGCTGCTCGCGTTCTGCCGCGGCAAGCTCGACGCCGTGGAGAACCAGATCCGGGTGCTGGACGAAGGCACGCTCAAGCCGTGGACGCCGCAGTGACCGCGACCGGCGCGCTCGCCCCGTTCAAACTGTCCGACTGGAGTGCCCGTCGCTTGGCCGAGGTGGAGGCGGCGCTGGACCGCTGGGTCTCGGCCGACGCCCCGGCGGGCCTTGGCGAGGCCATGCGCTACGCCGTGCTCGGCGGCGGCAAGCGGCTGCGTCCGCTGCTGGTGCTGGCCGCGGCCGAAGCAGTGGGCGGTCAGGCGCAGGCCGCCTTGCGCGCCGCCTGCGCGGTGGAGCTGATCCACGCCTATTCGCTGGTGCACGACGACATGCCCTGCATGGACGACGACGTGCTGCGCCGCGGCCGGCCGACGGTGCACGTGCAGTTCGGCCAGGCCCAGGCGCTGCTGGCCGGCGACGCGCTGCAGGCACTGGCCTTCGAGTTGCTGACGCCGCAGGGGGAGGGCGTGGCCGCCGCTGTGCAGGCGGACCTGTGCCGGCTGCTCTCGCGGGCCGCCGGCGCGCAGGGCATGGCCGGCGGCCAGGCGATCGACCTCGCCAGCGTCGGCCGCGCACTCAACGAGGAGCAGCTGCGCCGGATGCATCGCCTGAAGACCGGTGCGCTGCTGCAGGCCAGCGTGATGATGGGCGCCGCCTGCGGCCAGCCGCAGGCGCCGGTGGCCGAAGCGCTGCTGCGCTACGGCGACGCCATCGGGCTGGCCTTCCAGGTGGTGGACGACATCCTGGATGTCACGGCCGATTCCCAGACCCTGGGCAAGACGGCCGGCAAGGACGCGCAGCAGGACAAGCCCACCTACGTCTCGCTGCTGGGGCTGGAGCGCGCGCGCGCCCACGCCGTCGAACTGCTGGGCCAGGCGCTGCACGCGCTGGACGCCAGCGGCCTGGCCGACACCCGGGCGCTGGCCGCGCTGGCCCGCATGGTGGTGGAACGCGAGAACTGAGAAGCTCTAGAACCATGGCATCGCTGCTCGAAACGATCGACTCCCCGGCGGACCTGCGCCGCCTGCCGCGCACGCAACTGCCGCAACTGGCTGACGAGCTGCGCACCTTCGTGCTCGAGAGCGTCTCGCGCACCGGTGGGCACCTCAGCTCCAACCTCGGCACGGTGGAACTGACCATCGCACTGCACTACGTTTTCAACACCCCGCACGACCGGCTGGTGTGGGACGTGGGCCACCAGACCTACCCGCACAAGATCCTGACCGGCCGGCGCGATCGCATGCCGACGCTGCGCCAGCTCGGCGGCCTGTCGGGCTTTCCCCAGCGCGCCGAGAGCGAGTACGACACCTTCGGCACCGCGCACTCGTCCACCAGCATCTCGGCGGCGCTCGGCATGGCCGTCGCCGCCCAGCGCAAGGGCGAATCGCGCAAGTCGGTGGCCATCATCGGCGACGGCGCGATGACCGCCGGCATGGCCTTCGAGGCCCTGAACAACGCCGGCGTGGCCGACTGCGACCTGCTGGTGATCCTGAACGACAACGACATGTCGATCAGCCCGCCGGTGGGCGCGCTCAACCGCTACCTGGCCCAGCTCATGAGCGGGCGCTTCTACGCCGCCGCCAAGAACGTCGGCAAGAACGTGCTGAAGGTGGCGCCGCCCCTGTTCGAGCTGGCCAAGCGGCTGGAGGAGCAGGCCAAGGGCATGGTGGTGCCGGCCACGCTGTTCGAGAAGTTCGGCTTCAACTACATCGGCCCGATCGACGGCCACGACCTCGAGTCGCTGGTGCCGACGCTGGAGAACATCCGCGACCTGCGCGGCCCGCAGTTCCTGCACGTGGTCACGCGCAAGGGCCAGGGCTACAAGCTGGCCGAGGCCGACCCGGTGGCCTACCACGGCCCCGGCAAGTTCGACCCCAAGGTGGGCCTCACGTCGCCGGCGACGCCGCCCAAGCAGACCTTCACCCAGGTGTTCGGCCACTGGCTGTGCGACATGGCGGCGCAGGACCGGCGGCTGGTGGGCATCACGCCGGCCATGCGCGAAGGCTCCGGGCTGGTCGAATTCGAGAAGCGCTTCCCGGAGCGCTACTTCGACGTCGGCATCGCCGAGCAGCACGCGGTGACGTTCGCCGCCGGCCTGGCCTGCGAGGGCCTCAAGCCGGTGGTGGCGATCTATTCCACCTTCCTGCAGCGCGCCTACGACCAGCTGATCCACGACGTGGCGCTGCAGAACCTGCCGATCGTGTTCGCGCTCGACCGCGCCGGGCTGGTGGGCGCCGACGGCGCCACCCATGCGGGCGCCTACGACATCGCCTACCTGCGCTGCATACCGAACGTGAGCGTGGCCTGCCCCGCCGACGAGAACGAGTGCCGCCAGTTGCTGACCACGGCCTTCGGCCAGGACCACCCGGTGGCGGTGCGCTACCCGCGCGGCGCCGGCGCCGGCGTCGTCCCGCAGCCCGGGCTGCAGGCGCTGCCCTTCGGCGAGGGCGAGGAGCGACGCACGCGCACCGGCGAGGCCGGCAAGGGCGTCGCCATCCTGGCCTTCGGCACCCTGCTGTACCCGGCGCTGCAGGCCGGCGAGCGGCTCGATGCGACGGTGGCCAACATGCGCTGGGCCAAGCCGCTGGACACCCGGCTGCTGCTGGACCTCGCGCAGCGCCACGAGGCGCTGGTCACGGTGGAAGAGGGCTGCATCGCGGGCGGCGCCGGCAGCGCGGTGGCCGAGGCGTTGCATGCGGCCGGCATCCGCAAGCCGCTGCTGCAACTGGGGCTGCCCGACGTCTTCATCGAGCACGGCGACCCGGCGCGCCTGCTGTCGCTGCAGGGGCTGGACGCCGCCGGCATCGAGGCCTCGATCCGCGCCCGCTTCGGCGACCTGGCGGCGCGCGCCGCGCCGGCTCTCAAGGTCGTCGGCTGACTGGCCGGCGGGCCTCCCAGCCCGCCACCGGAAGTGCAAAGCGTCGATCCGGCGCAGCGCCCGGCGCGTGGCTTGCCACGTCCGCGGGCTGAAGATCCCCTTACTTCCCTGTCGATACGAAAGTGCTCGGGCGATCCCGCAAGGGAAAACCCCTGAGTACCTAAGTGTGGCCATTCCTAGAATGGCGCCGACATTCGTTGTCATCCCTTTTTCGTATCGCCCGAGGAGTCTCCACATGGATCGTCGTTCACTGATCAAGCATGCCGGCATCGCCGGCGTGCTGGCCGCCGGGGTGGCACCCGCCGTGCACGCGCAGGCCGCCATCCGCTGGCGCCTGGCCTCCAGCTTCCCGAAGTCGCTCGACACCATCTTTGGCGGCGCCGAGGTGTTCGCGGCCCGCGTCAAGGCCATGTCGGGCGGCAAGTTCGAGATCTCCACCCATGCAGCCGGCGAGCTGATGCCCGCGTTCGGCGTGGTCGATGGCGTGCAGCAGGGCACGGTGGAAGTGGCCCACACGGCGCCGTACTACTTCTTCGGCAAGGACGAGTGCTTCGCGCTCGGCTGCGCCATCCCGTTCGGCCTGAACAGCCGCCAGATGACGGCCTGGATGTACGAGGGCAACGGCCTGAAGCTGATGCGCGAGTTCTATGCGCGCTACAACATGATCAGCTTCCCGGCCGGCAACACCGGCGCCCAGATGGGCGGCTGGTACCGCAAGGAAATCAAGAGCATCAAGGACGTCAAGGGCCTGAAGTTCCGCGTCGGCGGCTTCGCCGGCAAGGTGATGGAGCGCCTGGGCGCAGTGCCGCAGAACATCCCCGGCGGCGAGATCTACCAGGCGCTGGAGAAGGGCACGCTCGACGCCGCCGAGTGGGTCGGGCCGTACGACGACCAGAAGCTGGGCTTCAACAAGGTCGCGCCCTACTACTACTACCCGGGCTGGTGGGAGGGCGGCCCGCAACTGGACGTGTTCATCAACCAGAAGGCGTTCGACAGCCTGTCGGCGGAGAACAAGGCGATCATCGAGACCGCCGCGACCGAGGCGCTGGTCGTCATGCAGGCCCGCTACGACGGGCGCAACCCGGCGGCGCTCAAGCAACTGGTGGGCGGCGGCAGCAAGCTGCGTCGGTTCCCGACCGACGTGATGAACGCCGCGTTTAAGTCCTCGCTCGAGCTGTACGCGGAGCTCAGCACCAAGAACGAGATGTGGAAGAAGATCTACGCCGACTACAGCAAATTCCGCGCAGACCAGAACCTGTGGTTCCGCTTTGCCGAGGCCGGCTTCGACAACTTCATGCAGAGCCAGAAACTCTGAACCGGCAGCGCCGACCGGGCAGAGGCCGCACGCCCGTGCGGCCTTTGTTTTTTATTAGTTCGTAGGCATTCAAATTCATGCTCCACTCAGGGCTAGAAGATCTTCTTCGTATTACTGCGGAAGAAGTTGGAGTACTTGGAGTGAAACCGTCGCCAGCCTTCTGACAGGCTGCGGGGGAGCGCCAGCCCATCATCGGCGCGCCCTTTTTCCAAGCGAACTCACAGGAGATACCCTTCCATGGATCGTCGTTCCATCCTCAAGCGCGGCGGCATCGCAGCCGTGCTGGCCGCCGGCGCCGCCCCGGCCGTGCATGCGCAAGCGGCAGTGCGCTGGCGCCTGTCGTCGAGCTTCCCGAAGTCGCTGGACACCATCTTCGGCAGCGCCGAGACCCTGTCGCGCACCGTCAAGGCCCTCTCGGGCGGCAAGTTCGAGATCTCGATCCACGCCGCGGGCGAACTGATGCCGGCGTTCGGCAACGTCGATGCGCTGCAGAACGGCACCATCGAGATGGGCCAGACCGCGCCCTACTACTTCACCGGCAAGGACCCGATCTTCGCCTTCGGCTGCGCCGTGCCGTTCGGCCTGACGGCGCGCCACATGGATGCGTGGATGGAGCACGGCAACGGCCGCAAGCTGATGGATGCCTTCTATGCCAAGTACAACATGAAGAGCTTCTCGGCCGGCAACACCACCACCCAGATGGGCGGCTGGTACCGCAAGGAGATCAAGACCGCCAACGACCTCAAGGGCCTGAAGATGCGCCTGGGCGGCGGCCTGTTCGGCGAGACCATGGCCAAGCTGGGCGTGGTGGCGCAGAACATGCCGGCCGGCGAGGTCTACCAGGCGCTGGAGAAGGGCACGCTGGACGCCACCGAGTTCGTCGGCCCCTACGACGACGAGAAGCTGGGCTTCCAGAAGGTCGCGCCCTTCTACTACTACCCGGGCTGGTGGGAAGGCGGCGCCGAGCTTGAGTTCTTCGTCAACACCAAGGCCTACGAGGCCCTGTCGGCCGAGAACAAGGCCATCCTCGAGGCGGCCTGCAACGTGGCGGCGCGCGACATGACCTCCAAGTACGACGCCGTGAACCCGGGCGCGCTCAAGCGCCTGGTGGCGGCCAAGACCCAGCTCAAGCCGTTCTCCAAGGAGATCATGGACGCCGGCTTCAAGGCCGCCATGGAGGTGTTCGGCGAGCACGAGGCCAAGTCGCCCGAGTTCAAGAAGATCCACCAGGACATGCGCGCCTTCCAGCGCGACCAGATCCTGTGGGGCCGCTTCTCCGAGTACCGCTACGACAGCTACATCCAGTCGGTAAAGCTTTGAAGGTAAGCCATGAAATCGCTGCGCGATTTCATGGCTGGCAGTTAGCCAGTTGGGCGAGGACCGGCAAAGCCGGATCCTCGCCCAAAGGGTGTTCGCGCTGCATGCTATTCCGCGCGAACCGAATGCAAAGAGGCCCTGCGGGGCCTCTTTGCATTGGGGACCGCAAGGGGCCGCTACCTTCCCGGTGTCATCCCGGCGAACGCCGGGATCCACCCCCCGTGCCTTGAAGGCGCGCAGAGGGCGTTCGCGACGCGGTGACGGATGGCGGGTGAAAGCCCGCCATGGCATGACGGGGGTCGTGGCCGGCAACTGGGCAGCCGCCTCGGCTAGATTCGGGGGATGGACCACCATGTGCCGCTGATCGCGACCGTGGCCGCGGGCCTGGGGCTGGCATTGCTGCTGGGCTTCATGGCCGCGCGGCTGCGGTTGCCGGCCTTGGTGGGCTATCTGCTGGCCGGGGTGGTGGTGGGGCCGCACACGCCAGGCTTCGTGGCCGATGCCGCACTGGCCGCGCAGCTGGCCGAGATCGGCGTGATGCTGCTGATGTTCGGCGTCGGGCTTCATTTCTCGCTGGGCGACCTGCTGGCGGTGCGCCGCATCGCCGTGCCCGGCGCCATCGTGCAGATCGCCGTGGCCACCGCCATGGGGGCCGGGTTGGCCAGCCTGTGGGGCTGGTCGGCCGCCGCGGCGGTGCTGTTCGGCCTGTCGCTGTCGGTCGCCAGCACCGTGGTGCTGCTGCGCGCGCTGGAGAGCGTGGGCCTGCTGGAGACCTTCAACGGCCGGGCGGCGGTCGGCTGGCTGATCGTCGAGGACCTGGCCATGGTGCTGGCGCTGGTGCTGCTGCCGCCGCTGGCCGCGGTCTGGCAGGGGCAGGGCGCCGATACGCCCAGCCTGTGGCGCGGACTGGTCATCACGCTGCTGCAGGTGGCCCTGTTCATCGGCCTGATGCTGATCGTCGGCCGGCGCCTGTTCCCCTGGGTGCTGTGGCACGTGCAGAAGGTCGGCTCGCGCGAGCTGTTCACCCTGTGCGTGATCGCCGCCGCCGTCAGCATGGCCTACGCCGCCACGCAGCTGTTCGGGGTGTCGTTCGCGCTGGGCGCCTTCTTCGCCGGCATGGTGCTGCGCGAGTCGGAGTTCAGCCACCGCGCGGCGCAGGAGTCGCTGCCGCTGCGCGACGCCTTCGCGGTGCTGTTCTTCGTCTCGGTCGGCATGCTGTTCAACCCGGCCGTGCTGCTGGAGCAGCCGCTGCGGGTGCTGGGTGTCACCGCCATCATCCTGGTGGGCAAGTCGGTGGCCGCGGCGATCGTGGTGCTGGCCCTGCGCTACCCGCTGAACACCGCGCTGACGGTGTCGGCCAGCCTGGCCCAGATCGGCGAGTTCTCCTTCATCCTGGTCAACCTGGGCGCCGTGCTGGGCGTGGTGCCCGCCGAGGCGCAGAGCCTGGTGGTGGCCGGCGCGATCCTGTCGATGGCACTGAACCCGCTGGTGTTCCGCGCCATCGGGCCGTTGCAGCGCTGGCTGCTGGCGCGCTCGCAACTGGCACGTGACCTGAACGCGCGCCACGACCCGCTGGCCGAGCTGCCCATGAGCACCGACGAGAAGTTCCTGGCCCGCCAGGTGGTGCTGGTGGGCTATGGCCGGGTCGGGCGCGAGATCGCCCAGGCCCTGCGCGCCGCCGGGCTGCCCTTCGTGGTGGCGGAGGAGAACCGCGAGCTCGTCGAGCGCCTGCGGGCCGAAGGCGTGCCCGCGGTCGCCGGCGATGCGGCCCAGCCGGAGGTGCTGGTGCAGGCCCACATCGCGCGTGCGCGGCTGCTGGTGATCGCTACCCCCGACACGCTGGGCGTGCGCCAGATGGCGCACAACGCGCGCCTGCTCAACCCCGGCATCGAGGTCGTGGTGCGCAGCCACAACGCGGCCGAAGCCGCGCTGCTGGAAAGCGAGCTCTCCGGCAAGGTGTTCCTGGGCGAGCACGAACTGGCGCGCGCCATGACCCGCCACGTGCTGGAGCGCTGCGCGCAGGCCTGACAACAGGGGCCTGCCTCTGGGCAAATGCCGAAAAAGAAAAAGGGCCTGCATTGCAGGCCCTTTGCCGTCTGCAGCGCGCGCCGCCTACTTCTTGGGGTTGAAGAGCTCGTCCATGCGCTTCTGTTCCTCGTCGTCGGAAGGCATCGCAGCTTCGGGCTCGGACGCGCCCGGCATCGGCGGCGGCGCCAGGTTGATGTCGGGCGTGCCGTAGTTGGGCTGGTCGGGGATCTCGATCTTGACCTTGTCGACATCGATCTTCTCCACCTTGTCATGCGCCACGATGCCGGGGAAACCGATGATCAAACTGACCATGATGATCTGGATGATGACGAACGGCACAGCGCCCCAGTAGATCTGGCCGGTGGTCACCGGCGCGATGCGCCTGCCGGTGGGCTTGTCGGTGTACTCCTTGTCGGGCGCCACGCTGCGCAGGTAGAAGAGGGCGAAGCCGAACGGCGGGTGCATGAACGAGGTCTGCATGTTCACGCCCAGCAGCACGCCGAACCAGATCAGGTCGATGCCCAGCTTGTCGGCCACCGGCGCCAGCAACGGCACCACGATGAAGGACAGCTCGAAGAAGTCCAGGAAGAAGGCCAGCACGAAAATCAGGATGTTCACCACGATCAGGAAGCCGACCTGGCCGCCCGGCAGGCTGGTGAGCAGGTGCTCCACCCAGCGCGGACCGTCCACGCCCTGGAACGTCAGGCTGAACATGGTGGCGCCGATCAGGATGAACAGCACGAAGCTCGACAGCTTGGTGGTGCTGTTGAGCGCCTGCTTGAGCAGGTTGAAGCTCAGCCGCCGGCGGGACATCGCCATGATGAGCGCGCCCAGCGCGCCCATGGCGCCGCCTTCGGTCGGCGTGGCGATGCCCAGGAAGATGGTGCCCAGCACCAGGAAGATCAGGAACAGCGGCGGGATCAGCACGAAGGTCACGCGCTCGGCGATCTTGGACAGCAGGCCCAGGCGCAGCACCTTGTTGACCACCGCCGCAAAGAACGCCAGCAGCACGCCGGCCGCCATGGCCATGACGATGGTCTCGTCCTTGGGCATGGTGGCGACCTCCTCGCCGCGCCACCAGCTCACCACCGCCGGGTAGTTTTGGCCCAGCAGCACGGCGACCGTGGTGCTGATCGCCGCCAGGATCGTCAGCGAGGTCAGGCCATTGCCGCCATTGGGCTCGCGGAAGGTGCGCGCTTCCGGCGGCAGCGCCGGCACCATCTGCGGCTTGAAGATCGCCAGGATGACCACGTACAGCAGGTACAGGCCGGTCAGCATGAAGCCGGGGATGAAGGCGCCCTTGTACATGTCGCCGACGCTGCGGCCGAGCTGATCGGCCAGCACGATCAGCACCAGCGAGGGCGGGATGATCTGCGCCAGCGTGCCGGAGGCGGCGATCACGCCCGAGGCCAGGCGCCGGTCGTAGCCGTAGCGCAGCATGATGGGCAACGAGATCAGGCCCATGGAGATCACCGAGGCGGCGACCACGCCGGTGGTGGCGGCCAGCAGGGCGCCCACGAAGATGACGGCGATCGCCAGGCCGCCGCGAATCGGCCCGAACAGCTGGCCGATGGTGTCCAGCAGGTCCTCGGCCATGCCGCTGCGCTCCAGGATGAGGCCCATCAGCGTGAAGAACGGCACCGCCAGCAGCGTCTCGTTCTGCATGATGCCGAAGATGCGCAGCGGCAGTGCCTGCAGCAGCTTCTCGGGCAGCACGCCCAGTTCGATGCCGATGAGGCCGAAGAACAAGCCGCAGGCGCCCAGGCTGAAAGCCACCGGAAAGCCCAGCAGCAGGAAAAAGACCAGGCCCACGAACATGATCGGGGCCATGTTTTGCGTGATGAACTCCATCGCGACTCCTCTTATCCCTCGCGCGGCCTGTCAGGCCTTGTTCTGCCGCTCGGCCTGGCGGCGGATCTCCTCGGCCAGTTCCTCCTCGGCCGTTTTGTCCGTCTTCTTGATCGCCGGGTCGGGGATCAGGTCCATGCCGAAGGCGATGCGCTTGACCAGCTCGGACGCCCCCTGCAGCAGCAGCAGCGCGAAGCCCAGCGGAATCATTAGGTAGACCGGCCAGCGGATCAGGCCGCCGGCGTTGGCCGACATCTCGCCCGAGTGCCAGCCCTGCAGGAAGAACGGGATGCCGTACCACAGCACCACGAGACAGACCGGCAGCAGGAAGCAGGCGAAGCCGAAGATGTCGATCCAGTTCTGCGTCTTGCGCGAGAAGCGCGAATAGACGACGTCGATCTTCACGTGCTCGCCATGCAGCAGCGTGTAGCCGGCCGCCAGCAGGAAGGCGGCGGCGAACAGGTACCACTGCACCTCGAGGTAGGCGTTGGAGCTGGTGTGGAAGGCCTTGCGCACCGAGGCGTTGATGCCGCTGATTGCGGTGGACGCCAGGATCAGCCAGATCACCCAGCGGCCGACCAGGCCGTTGAGCCGGTCGATGGCCCCGGATAGTTTCAGAAGTGCCTGCATGCGGTCTCCGCGGGAATGGAAGCGCGTATGTGACAACGGGCGCCGCTGCAATGCAGCCCGGCGCCCGGCGTAACCGCGGGATTGTCTGACATGTGCGCAAGAGTAGCTGACGAAATGTTTACTTAAGGTGCCGGTGTTTCCCCTAGGAAACGGCTTTGGATAATGGCCGCATGGCATCGACCGGGCTGGCACTCGCGCCGCAGGGCATCGACCAGCCGGACATGCGTCGGGCCGGGGCCGAGCGGCTGTCGCTGGCGCTGATGGACGCGCGCAACCACACGCTGCAGTTGCTGGCGCGTTACGAGGAAGCGGCCGACCGCGGGTTGCAGGTGCCGCGGCGGCCGGGGCTGGAGCTGCCGCAGTGGATCGCCGGCCACGTGGCCTGGTTCGCCGAGTACTGGATCGGCCGCAACCCGCGCCGCTCGCAGGGCGCGAGCTGCCCCGCCGATGCGCCCCGCCTGGGTTCGGCCGAGCCGATGGCCGACCGCTGGTACCACCCGCTGCTGGCGCCGCACGACGCGCGCTGGGACATGCCGCTGCCCGTCGGCGCCGACCTGCGCGCCTGGCTGATGGACACGCTGGAGCGCACGCTCGAGCAGCTCGAGCATGCCGCGGCCGGCGACGACGGCCTGTACTTCTATCGCGCGGCGCTGTTCCACGAAGACCTGCGCGGCGAGCAACTGCTGCGGCAGGCGCAGGAGCTGGGGCTGGCCCTGCCGCTGCAGCCACCCGCGGCCGCGGCGGTGCACGACCCGCTGCAGGTGCCGGCCTGCCGCTGGCAGCTGGGGTCGGAGCCGGGCGGCTTCGTGTTCGACGTGGAGCAGTGGGCGCACGAAGTCGATGTGCCCGAGTTCGAGATCGACGCCCAGCCGGTCAACTGGAGCCAGTTCGTCGAGTTCGTCGATGACGGCGGCTACGACCGCGCCGAGCTGTGGCGCCCCGAAGGCTGGGACTGGCTGCAGCGTGCCGCGCAGGCCGAAGGGCGGCGGGGGCCGCGCCACGTCGAGCAGATCGGCGTGGCCAGCGGCGCGGTGCTGCAGTCCTTCTTCGGCAAGGCCACCCGCATGGCGCCGCAGCAGCCGGCCATGCACCTGAGCTGGTGGGAAGCCGATGCCTGGGCCCGCTGGCGCGGCCGCCGCCTGCCCACCGAAGTCGAATGGGAAGTGGCGGCCCACCGTGCGGCCGGACGCGGCTTTCGCTGGGGCGACGTCCACGAGTGGACCGCCGGCACGCTGCGGCCCTGGCCGGGCTTCGAGCCGCACGCCTGGACGCGCCACACCGAGTTCGAAGCCACGCCCGCCTTCGGCCGAGCCCGCGTGCTGCGCGGCGCCTCCTTCGCCACCCGCTCGCGCCTGAAGTCGCCCAAGGCCCGCGCCTGGGCCCTGCCCGAACGGGACGACGGCTTCACCGGCCTGCGCACCTGCGCGCTGTAGGATTCGGCGACTCGGGCGAAAGCGGCCGGGCCAAGTGGGGATCTCCTCATCCTCCGCGAAGGCCCTGCGTGGATTCCCGCCCTCGCACTTAATTGGGGTCAGGTACGGATTTCCGCTTCCTGGGCTCCGTCAGCGATTTCCGCTTCGCCCGCGCATACCGCCACCACGGCAGCTGCGCGCTCAGGCTCAGCACCTCGCCGCTGCGCAGCGGCTGGTAGCCGGGCAGGGTGCGCAGCAGGTCCTGCCAGGCGGTGCCGGCCAGCACCTGCCGCAGCACCTGCACCGGCTGCTGCTCCAGCAGCGACTTGAGGCACACGAGGTAGTAGTCCTCGTCCAGCAGGGGCACGAAGTCGAGCCCGCGTGCCCGCGCCGCGGCCTCGATCGCCAGCCCGGCGTCGGCGCTGCCGGATGCGACTGCCTGGGCCACCGCCGCATGCGAGGTCTCGATCCGGTCCCAGCCCTGCAGGGCCGCGGGCGCGAGCGCAGCCTGGCCGAGCAGCTCCTCGGCCAGCAGCCGCGTGCCGGTGCCCAGCGCGCGATTGACGAAGCGGGCGCCGCGCGCGAGGTCCGCGAACGACGACAGCCGCAGCGGATTGCCGGCCGCCACCACCAATCCCTGGCGCCGGCGGGCGAAGCCGATGATCTTGTGCAGGCCCGGCTGCAGCAACGGGTGGTAGGCGCGCTCGAAGGCCGAACCCGGCGCCGGCTGCGGCGGCGTGTGGAAGCCGGCCATCGCGCAGCGGCCCTCGTTCAGCGCGGCGATCGCATCGACGCTGCCGGTGAAGCGGATGTCCAGGTGCAGCCGGGCGCTGGCTGCGGCGTGGTCGCGCAGCAGGGCCAGCGCGTCGTCGTGGCTGGCGTACAGCGTCAGCACCTGCGCGGTGTCGTCGAAGGCGACGGCAAAGGCGCGCTCCAGGTCGGCATGCAGCGCCTCGATCTGCGGCGCCAATCGAGCCTGCGCCTGCCGCTCGGCCCACAGCAGCTTCTCGCCGAAGGCGGTGAGGCGCGCCCGCTGCCCCTTTTCCCAGTGGATCAGCGGCTGCCCGAGTTCGGCCTCCCAGCGCTTGAGTTCGCCCCAGGTGTGGCGATAGGACAGGCCCAGCGCCTGCGCCGCCCGCGAGATCGAGCCGCGTTCCTGCACCGCATGCAGCAGGTCCATCAGCGGATTGCGGATCCACCCGCCGGCCCGGCGGGGCGTGAAGTCGTACGACAGCTCCACCTTGCGCATCCCCGGCAGTATGCGGCACGGCCCGGTGTGCGGCGATGCAGGTCGGGCGATGGCTCGCTTCGCCCCGGGTCCGGTGCCGCACCACGGCGGGCGCGTCTGTCGTGGCGTCCTGGTCCTATGCACCTGCATTCATAGCTCGCAAGTCCCCGGCAAACGCCGACGGGGCCTGGGCTAGCATGGCCGCTCCATGAGCACCTTCACCGAGAGTGCCTCCACCGCATTCGGCCTCATCGGCGGTGCCGATCCGGTGCTGCGGTCCATCGTTGCGCGCTCGCTCAGCGTGAGCGGCACCGCCACCGCGATCGGCTGCGTGGCCGGCGTGGTGCTCGGCGCCTGGCTCGGCGTGGCGCGCTTCCGCGGCCGCGACGCGGTGCTCACCGTGCTGAACACCTTCCTCGCGCTGCCGTCGGTGGTGGTCGGGTTGGTGATCTACCTGCTGCTGTCGCGCACCGGGCCGCTCGGCTTCCTCGGCTGGCTGTTCTCGTTCCAGGCGATGGTGCTGGCGCAGGCCGCGCTGGTGCTGCCGGTGTGCACGGCGCTCACGCGCCAGGTGGTGGAGGACGTCGAACGCGCGCAGGGCGAGCAACTCGCCTCGCTCGGCGCCGGCAGCTTCCTGCGCAGCGCCATCCTGGCCTTCGACCAGCGCTTCGCGCTGCTCACGGTCCTGATCGCCTGCTTCGGCCGGGCGGTGTCCGAAGTCGGTGCGGTCATGATCGTGGGCGGCAACATCGACGGCTTCACGCGGGTGATGACCACCGCGATCGCGCTGGAGACCTCCAAGGGCGACCTGCCGCTGGCGCTGGCGCTGGGCAGCGTGCTGCTGTCGGTGGTGCTGCTGCTCAACGCCGCCATCGCGCTGCTGGCGCGCTGGCGCGGCGCATCGCACGAGCGCCCGCTGGCGATGGACGGAGCGGCGGCATGAGCCTGGCCTGGCCGCCCGAAGACGCTCCGCCCGCTGCGCTTGCCGCCGACCGCACCGGCCATCGAGGCGCGGGCCAGCCATCGAGCGCCGTGCTGCAGGTGGACCACGCCGACGTGCGCTTCGGCGCCGTGCATGCCTTGAAGCGGGTGAACCTGCGCGTCGCTGCCGGCGAGCGGGTGGCCCTGATCGGCCCCAACGGCTGCGGCAAGAGCACCCTGCTGCGCCTGCTGCACGGCCTGCTGCGCCCGGTCGCCGGCGCGCTGCAGCGCGACCCTGCCGTGCCGCAGGCCATGCTGTTCCAACGGCCCTTCATGCTCGCCACCACGGCGCAGAACAACGTCGCGCTCGGCTTGTGGATCCGCGGCGCGCGCTGGCGCGAGGCCCGCGCGCAGGCGCTGCCCGCGCTGGCGCGCGTCGGCCTGCGCGAGCTGGCGAACCGCAACGCCCGCACCCTGTCCGGCGGCCAGCAGCAGCGCCTGGCGCTGGCGCGGGCCTGGGCGCTGCGGCCCGGCGTGCTGCTGCTGGACGAGCCGACCTCGAGCCTCGATCCGCATGCCAAGCGCGACGTCGAGGCGCTGATGGCGGATTTCGCGGCGACCGGCATGACGCTGGTGTTCGCCAGCCACAACCTGGGGCAGGTCAAGCGCCTAGCCACGCGCGTTCTGTACCTGGAGACCGGCCGCCTGCTGGCCGACCTGCCGGTGCGCGACTTCTTCGAAGGCCCGCTGGCGGCGACGTCGCCCGAGGCCGCACTGTTCGTCAAGGGAGAACTGGGATGAAGCTCGAGCACCTGTGGGCAGCGGCCGCCGTGGTGGCGCAGTTCCTGGCCGTCGGCCCGGCCCTGGCACAGGCCGCGATCACGATGGCCTCGACCACCTCCACCGAGCAGTCGGGCCTGTTCACCCAGCTGCTGCCCGAATTCAAGAAGGCCACCGGCATCGACGTGAAGGTGGTCGCGGTCGGCACCGGCCAGGCGATCGACAGCGCCCGCCGCGGCGACGCCGACGTGCTGTTCGTGCACGACCGCGCGGCCGAGGAGAAGTTCGTGGCCGACGGCTTCGCGGCGCGCCGCTACCCGGTGATGTACAACGATTTCGTGCTGGTCGGCCCCAAGGCCGATCCGGCCGGCACCAGGGGAAACGACATCGTCGAGGCGCTCAAGAAGATCGCCGCGAGCAACGCCCCCTTCATCTCGCGCGGCGACAAGAGCGGCACCCATGCGGCCGAGCTGCGCTACTGGAAGCAGGCCGGCCAGGAGGCCAAGGGCGGCGGCTACAAGGAATGCGGCTGCGGCATGGGCCCCGCACTGAACATCGGTGCCTCCAGCGGCGCGTACGTGCTCACTGACCGCGGCACCTGGCTGAGCTTCAAGAACCGCGGCGACCTGGCGGTGCGGGTGGAAGGCGACAAGCGCCTGTTCAACCAGTACGGCGTGATGGTGGTCAGCCCGCAGAAGCACCCGCACGTGAAGGCCGCCGAGGCGCAGAAGTTCGTCGACTGGATCACCTCGCCCGCCGGCCAGCGGGCCATCGCCGCCTACAGGATCGGCGGCGAGCAGCTGTTCTTCCCGAACGCGGGTACCGCCAACTGAAGCGACTAGCTGCCGCGGGCGTGGTCAGGCCACCAGCGCCGCCGACTTGACCTGGGCCCATACGGCCGCGCCCGGCGCCAGCCCGAGTTGGTCGACCGCCCGCGCGGTGATGCGCGCCAGCAGCACCGAATCGCCGCAGGCGATCTGCACCAGCGCCTGCGAGGGGTGCGCGCCGGATGCGATGGCGCGCACCGTGCACGGCAGCACGTTCTGGATGCTGCTGCGCTCCGGCGGCTGCAGCGCCAGGCTCACGTCGCGCGCCAGCACGCGCACCCGCACGGCGGCGCCGGTCGCCAATCCGGTTTCCTGCACCCACAGGGCGCCGCCGTCGAAGCGCGCCTGCGCCAGGTGCCAGTGCGCGTCACGCCCGGCAATGGTGGCGTGCAGCAGGGCGCCGGGCTCCTCGCCGGGAACTGCAGGCAGGTCGATGCGCGCCAGGATTTCGGTGAGCGGACCGCAGGCGCGCACCGCGCCGGCTTCCAGCAGCACGAGGTGGTCGGCCAGCCGCGCCACCTCGTCGCCCGAGTGGGTGACGTACAGCATGGGGATGCGCAGCTCGTCGCGCAGGCGCTCCAGCCAGGGCAGGATCTCGCGCCGGCGCGAGAGATCGACGGCGGCCAGCGGCTCGTCCAGCAGCAGCACGCGCGGCCGGGTGGCGAGGGCGCGGGCGATGGCCACGCGCTGGCGCTCGCCGCCGGACAGCTGCCAGGGCCGGCGATCCAGCAGGCTGGCGATGCCCAGCAGCTCCAGCAGCGGCTGCAGGCTCTCGCGGCCGCCGCCACGCTTTTGCGCGAAGGCCAGGTTGCCGCGCACGTCGAGGTGATCGAACAGGCTGGCTTCCTGGAACACGTAGCCCAGTGCGCGCCGGTGCGTGGGCATGAAGAGGCGGGTTCCGGAGTCCTGCCAGAGCTCGCCGGCCATCGCGATGCGCGCCGGCTCGGCCCGCTCCAGTCCGGCGACGCAGCGCAGCAGCGTGGTCTTGCCCGATCCCGAGGCGCCGAAGATGGCGGTGATGCCCGAGGCCGGCAGTCGCAGGTCGACATCGAGCGTGAAATCGGCGCGCGCGAGCCGGGCGCGGATCTCCAGCGGCGCGCTCATCCGAGCACCCGCGTGCTGCGGCGGTTGAGCAGGGCCAGCGCCAGCAGCACCGCGAAGGAGAATGCCAGCATGGCGGCCGACAGCGCGTGCGCCTGGCCGTACTGCAGCGCCTCCACGTGGCCGTAGATCTGGGTGGAGACCACGCGGGTCTGCTCGGGGATGTTGCCGCCGATCATCAGCACGACGCCGAACTCGCCCACTGTGTGCGCGAAAGTCAGCACCGCGGCCTGCACGATGCCGCCGCGCGAGAGCGGCAGCACCACGTGGAAGAAGCTGTCCCAGGGGCCGGCGCGCAGGGTCGCGGCGGCTTCCAGCGGGCGCCGTCCCACCGCATCGAAGGCGTTCTGCAGCGGCTGCACCGCGAACGGCAGCGAGTACACGATGGACCCCAGCAGCAGCCCGCCGAAGGTGAAGGGCAGCAGGCCCAGGCCGAGCGCCTGGGTGAGCTGGCCGCCCCAGCCCTGCGGTCCCAGCGAGACCAGCAGGTAGAAGCCCAGCACCGTCGGCGGCAGCACCAGCGGCAAGGCCACCACGGCCGACACCGGCCCGCGCCAGCGCGAGCGCGTGCGGGCCAGCCACCAGGCGAGCGGCGCCGCCAGCACCAGCAGGGCCAGGGTGGTGGCAGTCGCCAGTTCCAGCGTCAGCCGGATCGCCTGCAGGTCATCGGTGCTGAAGGTCATCGGTCAGAACGTGTAGCCGTAGCCGCGCAGCACGGTGCGCGCCGGCTCGCTGCGCAGGTACTCCAGCAGCGCGCGGGCGGCTTCGCTGGAGGCACCGGGATTCAGCAGCACGGCATCCTGCCTCAGCGGCGCGTGCAGGTCGGCGGGGACCAGCCAGGCCGAGCCGCGCGTGATGCGGCCGTCGGCCATCACCTGGGCCAGCGCGACGAAGCCCAGGCGCGCATTGCCGGTGGCGACGAACTGGAAGGCCTGGCCGATGTTCTCGCCTCGCACCAGGTGCGGCTGCCAGGCGGCGAGCACGCCCAGCTTCGTGAGCGTCTCCAGGGCGGCCGCGCCGTAGGGCGCGACGAGCGGATCGGCGATGGCCAGCTTGCCGGCCGGCGGCTGGCGCAGCACCGCGCCCTGGGCATCCACGGCGGCGGCATCGGCACTCCACAGCGCCAGCCGGCCGGTGGCATAGGTGAAGCGGGTGCCGCGCACCCCGTGGCCCTCCTGCTCCAGCTTCGCCGGCGTTTCGTCGTCGGCCGCCAGCAGCACCTCGAAGGGCGCACCGTTGCGGATCTGCGCATGGAACTTGCCGGTGGATCCCAGCGCCACCACCGCCTTGTGCCCGGTGGCCGCCTCGAAGCCGGCCGCGATCTTCTGCATCGGCGCCGCCATGTTGGCGGCGACGGCGACCTGCACGCTCCCGGCGCGCGCTGGAAGGGACAAGGCAGCCAGCAGGGCGAGGAGGGTGGCAGCGAGTGTGCGGGACATGGCGGGACGCGCTATTCAAAAAAGGAATAGCGAAAGTATAGGCGGGGGCGTGCGGCACAATTTCCGCATGCCCCGAAAGAACCTGCAGCTCGCCGGCGCCCTGGGCCAGGCCTCGGCCGACAAGCGCGTCGAGATCCTGCGGCGCGTGGCGGCCGTGGGCTCCATCTCGCAGGCCGCGCGCGACGCCGGCGTGAGCTACAAGGCTGCGTGGCAGGCGCTGGACACGCTCAGCAACCTGGCCGGTGCGGCACTGGTGGTGCGCGCGGTCGGCGGAGCCGGCGGCGGCGGCGCGCACCTGACGCCGGCGGGCGAGCAGGTGCTGCGCGCGGCCGGCGAAGTGGCCCGGGCCCGCGACGCCGTACTGCAGAAACTGCGCCCGGGCGCTCCCGCGCTCGGCGCGCTGGGCTTGCGCACCAGCATGCGCAACCAGCTGCCCGGCCGCATCCGCCGCATGCGGCTGCAGGCCGGCGCCATGGAAGTGGAACTGGAGCTGGCCGGCGCCGTGCTGCGCTCGCGCATCACGCGCGAGAGCGCCCAGCTGCTCGGGCTGGCCAGGCAGCAGGAGGTGCTGGCCCTGTGCAAGGCCACGGCCGTGGAGGTGCGCGCCCAGCTGCCGGCGCACTGGGGCGACAACCTGCTGGCCGGCGCGATCACCCGCGCGCCGCGGGCGCAAGGCGGCGAAGTGGCCCTCGCGCTGGATGGCGGCCTGCAGCTGGTCGGCTTCGCCGGCGCCGGCAGCGGCCTGCGGGTCGGCCACGCTGCCTTCGCGCGGGTCGATCCCTCGGCCGTGGTGATCGCGCTGCCGTAATTGGGGTCAGATACGAATTTCGGCCGCTTTGGGCGCGTTGCGCCAAATCACCGGCTGCGCGGGGGTGACGAACTGCTCAGCCCCGCCTGCCCAGCTTGCGATACACCGTCGCCCGGCTGATGCCCAGCATCTTTGCTGCCGCCATGACGTTGCCGCGGGCGTCGCGCACGGCTTTGCGGATCAGCTCGGTTTCCAGGTCGCGCAGCGGCAGCCGCTGGTCCGGGGCCGCGGGGCGCGGCTCGATCGCCTGGCCGGGCGACTGCGCCAGCACCTGCAAGGTCAGGCCCGACCACAGTGGCACCTCGATCGCGGGCCCGCCGGCTGCATCGAACAGCGACTCCCAGGCCAGCGCGAGCAGCTCGCTGCAGTGCACCGGTGCGACCGCCGGACGCCCCAGCATCTCGCGCGACGCCGGGTTGGCGCCGACCACCCAGCCGTCGCGGTCCAGGCACAGCAGGCCGTCCTGCTCATCGAAAGGCCGGCCGGGCCAGTTCAGCCGGAGCAGCAATGCGTGGGGCCGCGCCAGCACCAGCGCGTTCTCGATGCTGCGGGCCGACTGCGCGGCCAGGTGCTTGAGCTCGGGCCGTTCGGGCGCTTCGATGCCGGTCAGGTCCAGCATGCCGGCGCAGGCCCCGTCGGGGTCGAACACGGGCGCGCCGGCACAGCTGTAGATGCTGGTGTCGCGAAAGAAGTGCTCGCCGCGGTGCAGCCACACCGGCTGCAGTTCGCCCAGCGCGGCGCCGATCGCCGTGGTGCCCACCGCGCGCTCGGACAGGTCCACGCCGACGCGCGTGATCAGGTGCGCGCGCGGATCGCTGCGGTCGATCGGCCCGTCGACGCCGATCACCACGCCCTGTGCATCGGTGAGGATGGCGAAGTAGCGGCTGTGCGCAATGGCGCGCGCCAGCCGGTCGAGCACCGGGCGCGCCGCCGCCAGCAGCGGGTGGCTGGCGTCCTCGGCGCGGCGCGCCGCCTGCGCGGGCACCAGGTCGAACGCGACCCGCTGCTCGGGCCGGTGGCCGTGTGCCAGGCAGCGCCGCCAGGAGCGCTCGATCCAGCTTTGTTCGAACCAGGTGCCGACCAGCACATCGGTGGCCGAGCTGCCCTCCACCAGCACGGCGCGGCGCGCCTGCTCGATCTGCTGCAGGCGGTGCTCGGCGGGGTCGTGGGCGGTGGCGCTCATCGGTGGGGCGGATGCCCGCGAAAGGGGCGCGGGCGAACCATTGTTCCATTTTGAGAATTTCGGATGAAGGGCGCGCCGCACTAGGGTTTCGCCTAGGAAGGGGCCTGCGGGGCGATCCAAGAATGGTCCGTTCCCCAGACGAACCAGGAGACCCGCATGCAGGTTCAATTCACGGTCAACGGCCGCGCCGAACGCATCGACGTTCCCCCCCACACCCTGCTGGTCACCGCGCTGCGCGAGCACCTGCGCCTGACCGGCACCCACGTGGGCTGCGATACCGCGCAGTGCGGGGCCTGCACCGTCATCGTGAACGGCCGCGCCATCAAGTCGTGCAACACGCTGGCCGTGCAGCAGGAGGGCGCCGACATCACCACCATCGAAGGCATCGCCCAGCCCGACGGCACCCTGCACCCGATGCAGGCCGCGTTCAAGGACTGCCACGGCCTGCAATGCGGCTTCTGCACGCCCGGCATGGTGATGAGCGCGCTCGACCTGTGCCGCCAGAACCCGAATGCCAGCGACCAGCAGATCCGCGAGCAGCTCGACGGCAACATCTGCCGCTGCACCGGCTACCAGAACATCGTCAAGGCCGTGAAGCAGGGCATGGCCGCCACGGCCAAGGCCTGAGCGAAGGAGAACGACCATGGGTGCATCCGATTTCGCCAGCCTGCCGCACATCGGCGAGTCCGTCCGCCGCAAGGAGGACCTGCGCTTCCTCACCGGCGCCGGCCAGTACACCGACGACATCCAGCTGGCCAACCAGCGCTGCGCGGTGTTCGTGCGATCGCCGCACGCGCACGCGAAGATCAATTCCATCGACACCTCCGCGGCCAAGGCCATGCCTGGCGTGCGCGCCGTGTTCACCGGGGCCGACCTGGAAGGCAAGGTCAACGGCCTGCCCTGCGGCTGGCTGATCACCGGCACCGACGGCCAGCCGATGAAGGAGCCGCCGCACCCGGTGCTGGCCCAGGGCAAGGTGCGCTACGTCGGCGACGCCGTCGCCATGGTGGTGGCCGACACGCAGCAGCAGGCCAAGGATGCGGCCGAGGCGGTGGCGATCGACTACGACGTGCTGGGCGCCTGCACCGACGTGCGCGACGCGCGCACCTCGCCGGCCTTGCACGACGCCGCGCCCGACAACCACTGCTACCAGTGGGCGATCGGCGACAAGGCCCAGGTCGATGCGGCCTTTGCCGCAGCGGCCCACGTCACCAGGCTCGACCTGATCAACAACCGGCTGATCCCCAACGCGATCGAGCCGCGCTCGGCCATCGGTTCGTACAACCGTGGCACCGACGAGTACACGCTGTACGTGGCCAACCAGAACCCGCACGTCGAGCGCCTGCTGATGACGGCGTTCGTGCTGGGCCTGCCCGAGCACAAGGTCCGCGTGATTGCGCCCGACGTGGGCGGCGGCTTCGGCTCCAAGATCTTCCTGTACGCCGAGGACGTGGCGCTGACCTGGGCGGCCAAACAGCTCAACTGCGCCATCAAGTGGACGGCCGAACGCAGCGAGTCGTTCCTCACCGACGCCCACGGCCGCGACCACGTGTCGCACGCCGAGATGGCGATGGACAAGGACGGCAAGTTCCTGGCGCTGCGGGTGCACACCGATGCCAACCTCGGTGCCTACCTGTCGACCTTCTCGACGGCGGTGCCGACCATCCTCTACGCCACCCTGCTGGCGGGCCAGTACGCCACCCCGCAGATCCACGTCGAGGTGGATGCCTGGTTCACCAACACCGCGCCGGTCGATGCCTATCGCGGGGCCGGCCGGCCCGAGGCCACCTACCTGCTGGAGCGCCTGGTCACCCGCTGCGCCTGGGAGATGGGGCTGGGCCAGGACGAGATCCGCCGGCGCAATTTCGTCACCCAGTTCCCGTACCAGACGCCGGTTGCGTTGCAGTACGACACGGGCGACTATCCCGCCTGCATGGACAAGGCCAACGCGCTGGCCGAAGTCGAAGGCTTCGCCGAGCGCCGCAAGGCCAGCGAGGCCAAGGGCCTCAGGCGCGGCATCGGCTACAGCAGCTACATCGAGGCCTGCGGCATCGCGCCGTCCAACATCGCGGGGGCACTGGGCGCGCGCGCCGGCCTGTTCGAGTGCGGCGAGATCCGCGTGCACCCGACCGGCAGCGTGACGGTGTTCACCGGCGCGCACAGCCACGGCCAGGGCCACGAGACCACCTTCGCGCAGGTGGTGGCGGCGCGCCTGGGCATCCCGGTCGAGAACGTCGACGTGGTGCACGGCGACACCGGCCGCGTGCCGTTCGGCATGGGCACCTACGGCTCGCGCTCGATCAGCGTGGGCGGCGCGGCCATCATGAAGGCGCTGGACAAGATCGAGGCCAAGGCCAAGAAGATCGCGGCGCACCTGATGGAGGCCAGCGACGCCGACATCGAGTTCGCCAACGGCGAGTTCAAGGTCAAGGGCACCGACAAGAAGATCCCCTTCGGCCAGGTGGCGCTGACGGCCTACGTGCCGCACAACTACCCGCTCGACAAACTGGAGCCGGGGCTGAACGAGACGGCGTTCTACGACCCCGCCAACTTCACCTTCCCGGCCGGCACCTACATCTGCGAGGTGGAGGTCGATCCCGCCACCGGCGTGGTGCGCATCGACCGCTTCACCGCGGTGGATGACTTCGGCACCATCATCAATCCGATGATCGTCGAAGGGCAGGTGCACGGCGGCCTGGCGCAGGGCATTGGCCAGGCCCTGCTGGAGAACTGCGTGTACGACCGCGAGAGCGGGCAGCTGCTCACCGGCACGCTGATGGACTACGCGCTGCCGCGCGCCGTCGACATCCCCGAGTTCCGCCTCGACACGGTGTGCACCCCCTGCACCCACAACCCGCTGGGCACCAAGGGCTGCGGCGAAGCAGGGGCGATCGGCTCGCCGCCTGCCGTGATCAACGCGGTGCTGGACGCGGTGCGCGACCTGGGCGTCAAGGACCTCGACATGCCCGCCTCGTCCGCCCGCGTGTGGCAGGCCATCCAGCAGGCCACCGCCTGAGCGCCGACAGCAGGAGCAAGCCATGTACGCATTCACCTTCGAACGTCCTTCCACCCTGGGCGATGCGGCCAAGCTGGCCGCCGCCGGCGCCAGGCCGCTGGCCGGCGGCCAGACCCTGCTGGCTTCCATGAAGCTGCGCCTGGCCAACCCGGAGAACCTGGTCGACCTGGGCGGCATCCGCGAACTGTCGGGCATCCGCCGCGACGGCAACCAGCTGGTGATCGGCGCCATGGCGCGCCACGCCGAGGTCGCCGCCAGTGACGACGTGAAGTCCGCCCTGCCGGCGCTGGCCGAACTGGCCGGCGGCATCGGCGACCGGCAGGTGCGCAACCTGGGCACGATCGGCGGCTCGCTCGCCAACAACGACCCGGCCGCCTGCTACCCGGCCGCGGTGCTGGCCCTGGCTGCAACCATCAAGACCACGCACCGGGAGATCCCGGCCGACGAGTACTTCACCGGCCTGTTCGGCACGGCCCTGGAGGATGGCGAGCTGATTACCGCGGTGCGCTTCCCGATCCCGCGCCGGGCCGCCTACATGAAGTTCCGCCAACCGGCCTCGCGCTTCGCGCTGATTGGCGTATTCGTGGCGCAGGGCGCCAGCCAGGTGCGGGTCGCCGTGACCGGCGGCGGCAACGGCGTGTTCCGGCACGAGGGGCTGGAGCAGGCGCTTACCAGCAGCTTCGCGCCGGAAGCCGCGGCCGGGGTGGAGATCTCGGCCGACGGGCTGTCCAGCGACCTGCATGCCACGGCCGCCTACCGCGCCAACCTGATCGGCGTCATGGCGCAAAGGGCGGTGGCCCAGGCGCTGGGCTGAGCGCCGTGAACGAAAGCCTCGCCAGCGCGCGAGCCTGCTCCTGAAGTGCCGGACAGCATCGACGAACTGCAGCAGGCGCTGCGCGGCGCCGGCTACTTCGCTGACCGCCGTCTTGCGACCGCGGCCTTCCTGGCGCTGCGGTTGCAGCGGCCGCTGCTGCTGGAGGGCGAGCCGGGCGTGGGCAAGACCGAGCTGGCCAAGGCGCTGGCGCAGGCACTGGGGCGCGAGCTGCTGCGCCTGCAGTGCTACGACGGGCTGGAGCAGCGCGACGCGCTCTACGAATGGAACTACGCCGCCCAGCTGTTGCACATGCGGGCGGTGGAGGGCACCGAGTCGGCCGACGAGGTCGAGCGCGAGGTCTACCAGCCGCGCTACCTGATCCGCCGGCCCCTGTTGCAGGCGCTGCAGGCGCCGCCGCCGGGCGCGCTGCTGCTGATCGACGAGGTGGACCGCGCCGACGAGCCGTTCGAGGCCTTCCTGCTGGAGTACCTGGGCGAGTACCAGGTCAGCATCCCGGAGCTGGGCGTGGTGCGCGCCGCCACGCCGCCGGTGACCATCCTCACCAGCAACCGCACGCGCGAGCTGCACGACGCGGTCAAGCGCCGCTGCCTGTACCACTGGGTCGACTACCCGGACCGCGAGCGCGAGCTGGCGATCGTGCAGGCGCAGGTGCCGGGGCTGGGCGAGGCGCTGGCCCGGCAGGTCGCCGACTTCGTCGCGCGCCTGCGCAACCAGCCCTTCGCCGACGCCTTCCAGCGCTCGCCCGGCATCGCGGAGAGCGTGGAGTGGGCGCGCGCCCTGGTGGCGCTGGACACCCTGGCGCTCGATCCCGAAGTGGTCACCGACACCGCCGGCATCCTGTTCAAGCAGCGCGAGGACGTGGCCGCGCTGACCACGGACATGGCTGCGGCCCTGCTGAAGCCGCCGGCCTGAGGGCGCATGCAGCTCGGCGACGCCCGCACCGGCAAGCTGGCCGCCAACATTGCCGCCTTCGGCCGCGCGCTGCGGCGCGCCGGCGTGCCGGTGGACAGCGCCCGCATCGCGCTGGCCGGCCAGGCCGCCGCGCTGGTGGGGGTGGACCGCAAGGCCGACCTGGCCGCCGCGCTGGAGGCGACGCTGGTCTGCCGTGAGCAGGACCGCAGCATCTTCGCCGAGCTGTTCGAAGCCTTCTTCCGCGACCCCGACTTGGCGGCCAAGCTGCTGGCACAGATGCTGCCGCGCTCGCCCGGCACCGCCGAGCCCTCGCGCCGCCCGCGGGTGCGCGAGGCGCTGTCGCCACCGCGCCCGCCGGCCGGCGCGGGCCGGACGCGCAAGGACACCGACGTGGACCTCGACGCCGCGATGACGGCCAGCGAGCAGGACCGCCTGCGCCATGCCGACTTCAATGCACTGGGCGCCACCGAGTACCGGCTGGTGGAGCGGCTCGCGCGCGAGATCGCCCTAGCGGTGCCGGAAGTGCCCAGCCGCCGCACGCTGGCGGGCGGACGCGGCCGGCGCCCGCACTGGGCCCGCACGCTGCGCGAGGCGGGCCGCAGCGGCGGCGAGCTGCTGCGCCTGCTGCAGCGGCGCCGCCGCACGGCGCCGCTGCCGCTGCTGGTGCTGGTGGACGTGTCCGGCTCGATGGAGCGCTACGCGCGGCTACTGCTGGCTTTCCTGCACGCCGCCACCCGCGGCCTGCGGCGCGACGTCTTCGCCTTCGGCACCCACCTGAGCGACCTGGGCCCGGCGTTCCGGCTGGCCGACACCGACCACATGCTGGCCGCCGCCGCGGCCGCCATCGACGACTACGGCGGCGGCACCCGGCTGGGCGAATCGCTGGCCGCCCTGCGCCGCCAGCACCGCCGCCGGCTCGTCGGTGGCCGCACCCTGGTGCTGCTGATCAGCGACGGGCTGGACACCGGCGAACCGCAGGCACTGGCGCACGAACTGGACTGGCTGCGCCTGCACAGCCGGCGCCTGCTGTGGCTCAATCCGCTGCTGCGCTTCGACGGCTACCAGCCGCTGGCGCGCGGCGCCGCGGTGCTGAACCGCAAGGCCCATGGCATGCTCGCCGTGCACAACCTGGCCCGGCTGGAAGACCTGGCGGCAGCCATCGCGGCCGTGATGAAGACCTAGAACGAAGGAAGCGCACCATGGAGATGCAAGGCAGCCGCGCGCTGGCGGCGACGCAGCAGCAGGCCTGGGAGGGGCTGAACGACCCCGAGGTCCTGAAGGCCTGCATTCCCGGCTGCGAAAGGATCGAGCGGGTGGCGGACGACCGCTTCAACGTCGGCCTGGCGATCCGGGTCGGGCCGGTGGCCGCGAAGTTCACCGGCAAGATCACGCTGTCGGACGTGCAGGCCCCGCGCAGCTACACGCTGGCCTTCGACGGGCAGGGCGGGGCCGCCGGCTTCGGCAAGGGCACGGCCAAGGTCGAGCTGGCGCCCGCGGGCAGCGGCTGCGACCTCGCATACGCCGTGCAGGCGCAGGTGGGCGGCAAGATCGCCCAGGTCGGCCAGCGGCTCATCGATGGCGTGGCGCGCTCCATGGCCGAGGACTTCTTCAAGCGCTTCGATGCCGAGATGCAGCGGCGCTACCCGCCGGCCGGGGCGCCCGCGGCAGCGCCCACGCCAGCACCTGAGCGACCCACAATCGCCCCATGGCTCTGGATCGTGATCGCCGCCGCCGTGGCAGCCGTCGGGTATTGGCTGCTGCGCTGAGCGGGGCCGCCGCGTTCGGCGCGGCGGGCGCGGCTGTCGCACAGGTCGAAGGCGACGCCGGCCGCCGCAGCCTGGCGCCGCTGACGGTCACCGTCAACCCGGGCCTGGAGCAACCCGTCTTCGACGCGCCGGCTTCCATCGACGTGATCCCCGGCGAGGTGCTGCGCGAAGGGCAGCTGCAGGTCAACGTGTCCGAGGCGCTCGCGCGCGTACCCGGCGTGGTCGCGCTCAACCGGCAGAACTACGCGCAGGACCTGCAGATCTCGCTGCGCGGCTTTGGCGCCCGTTCCACCTTCGGCGTGCGCGGCATCCGCCTGTACGTGGACGGCATCCCGGCCACGGCGCCCGATGGCCAGGGCCAGGTGTCGCACTTCGACCTGTCGTCGGCCGGGCGGCTGGAGGTGCTGCGCGGGCCGTTCTCGGCGCTGTACGGCAATTCCTCGGGCGGCGTGATCAGCCTGTTCACCGAGGACGGCGGCCCCGACACGGTCGCCCACCTTGGCACGGCGGCGGGCAGCGACGGCGTGCAGCGGCACAACGCGCGCCTGTCCGGCGAAAGCGGATCGCTGCAGTACACCCTGAGCGCGCTGCGCTTTCGCACCGACGGCTGGCGCGAGCACAGCGCGGCCGAGCGCACCACCCTGAACGGCAAGCTGCGCTGGCGCCTGTCCGACGACACCCGGCTGACGCTGGTGGGCAATGGCGTGGACATGCCGGGCGTGCAGGATCCGCTGGGGCTGACGCGCGCGGCCTTCGAGGCGAATCCGCGCCAGGCCGTCGCCGGCGCGACGCAGTTCGACACGCGCAAGAGCGTGCGCCAGCAGCAGCTCGGGCTGATCCTCGAGCAGCGGCTCGATGCCGACAACGACCTGAGGCTGACCGCCTACGGCGGCGAGCGCAGCACACTGCAGGTCCTTGCGATCCCGGTGGCCGTGCAGGCGCCGCCCACGCAGGCCGGCGGCGTGGTCGACCTGGACCGCAGCTACCAGGGTCTGGACGCACGCTGGATCCGGCGGCTGCGCTGGGCCGGCCGGCCGGCCACGGTCACCGCCGGGGTTGCCGTGGATCAGGTGCGCGAGGACCGGCGCGGCTTCGAGAACTTCGCCGGGGCCACGCTGGGCGTGATCGGCGCGTTGCGGCGCGACGAGGACAACCGCGCGCGCAACTTCGACCAGTACCTGCAGGCCGAGTGGGCGGCGGGCGAGCGCTGGAGCCTGTCGGCCGGCGTGCGCCACTCCACGGTGCGGATGCGATCGCGCGACCGCTTCATTGCACCGGGCAACCCGGACGACAGCGGCAGCGTTCGCTTCTCGGCCTTCACGCCGGCCCTGGGCGTGGTCTACCACCTCAGCGAGAACGCCAACCTGTACGCGTCGGCGGGACGCGGCTTCGAGACGCCGACGCTCAATGAGATCTCCTACCGGGCCGGCGGGCTGCCGGGCCTGAACTTCGACCTGAAGGCCGCGAGCAGCCGGCAGTGGGAGGTCGGCGCCAAGCTGAAGGACGGCAGTGGCTGGCAGTTGCAGGCGGCCCTGTTCCAGGCGAGCACCCGCAACGAGATCGTGGTGCTGAGCAACACCGGGGGGCGCAGCGTGTTCCAGAACGCCGGCGCCACCCGCCGCCAGGGCGTGGAGCTGGCCGCCGATGGTCGCTGGGCCGCCGGCTGGTCGGGCCGGCTGGCGGCCACGCTGATCGACGCGCGCTACCGCAGCGGCCCCTTCGACGGCGCCCGCCTGCCCGGCGTGCCGCGCACCCAGGTCTTCGCCGAGCTCGCCTGGGAACACCGGCCGTGGGGCTTGCAGGCGGCGCTGGAATGGCGGCGCACGGGGCGCATCGCGGTCGACGACGCCAATTCCGATGCCGCGCCGGCGGCGGCCACGGCCAACCTGCGGCTGTCGCTGGAGCAGGCGGTGGGCCGCTGGACCTTGCGGGAATTCGCCCGCATCGACAATCTCGCCGACAGGGCCTACGCTGGCTCGGTGATCGTCAACGAAGGCAATGGCCGGTTCTTCGAGCCGGCGCCGGGTCGCAGCTGGCTGGTGGGCATCAGCGGCTCTTATCGGTTCTGAAGCGGAGGCTGGCCATGGAGAACCTGGACGTATTGGTGCTGCGCACGCTGCGCGACTGGCGCCGCGTGGGGCGGCGGGCGCTGCTGGCGACGGTGGTGCGCACCTGGGGATCGTCGCCGCGGCCGGTCGGCTCCATCATGGCCCTGGCGGACGACGGTGCGGTGGTCGGCTCGGTCTCCGGTGGCTGCATCGAGGACGACCTGATCTACCGCTTCACCCAGGCCGATGCCTTGGGCGGCAAGGCGCGCACCATCCCGAGCGGGCCGCCGGGCTTCGTCAAGTACGGCGTCACCGCCGACGAGGCGCACCGCTTCGGCCTGCCCTGCGGTGGCACGCTGGAGCTGCTGCTGGAGTACGACCCCGACCCGGGTAGCCTGGACGAGCTGGTCACGGCCCTGGAAGCGGGCCGGCTCATGCGCCGAACGGTGCGGCTGGCCGACGGCGTCGTCACGCAGGAGCCGGCCGACACGCCCTCGGAGCTGGGCGTGGACGAGGAGCGCATGGCCAACACCTTCGGCCCCGAGTACCGGATGCTGCTGATCGGCGCCGGCCAGCTCACCGAGTACCTGGCGACCATGGCGCTGTTCAGCGGCTTCTCGGTGACGGTGTGCGACCCGCGCGAGGAGTACCGCAGCGGCTTCGACGTGCCCGGCGCCACCCTGCTCAAGGACATGCCCGACGACGTGGTGCAGGCGTTCCGGCCCGACCGGCGCAGCTGCGTGGTGGCGCTGACGCACGACCCCAAGCTCGACGACCTGGCCCTGCTGGAGGCGCTGGAGACCGACGCGTTCTATGTCGGCGCGATCGGCAGCCGCCGCAACAACGACGCCCGGCGCGAGCGCATGATCGAGCACTTCGGCCAGACCGAGGCCTCGCTGGCGCGCCTGCGCGGGCCGATCGGCATCTACATCGGCAGCAAGACGCCGCCGGAGATCGCGGTCAGCGTGATGGCCGAGATCCTGGCGGTCAAGAACGGCGTGCCGCTGCCGCGCGACATGGACGTGGCGCAGGCCAAGAACCAGCTGGCGATCCAGGCCAACGATCCGGGCGAGCTGGTGTGCGCGCCCGGGCGCATGGCCGGATGAGCAATGCAACGGCCGCTGCAAGTTGTTGCCGCCTAGGGTTTGCCAGCAGCTGGCCGGGGAACGGGCGCAGTAGCTTGCGGCTCTTGCCAACCTCCTCGGGAGCCGCCATGCGCAAACTCGTCCTGATCCTCGGCCTGTCGCTCGCCGGGGCTGCCTGGGCCCACAACTGTCCCAACGAGATGAAGGCCATCGACGCCAAGCTGCAGACCCACCCGGAGTTGTCCAAGGCCGATGCCGACAAGGTCGCCAAGCTGCGCGCCGACGGCGAGCGGCTGCACAAGGCCGGCAAGCACGACGAGTCGATGGCGGCGCTGGGCGAGGCCAAGAAGCTGCTGGGCATCTGAGGCCCCGAGGTAGGCGCTCGCCGCCGACCCGGAAAGCAGAAAGCCGGGCGCGGGGCCCGGCTTTCGCTCTTCCAGGAAGTCGTGGACCGGCTACATCTTCCGGTACGCGTCCACCAGCTGCTTGCCCTCGGGGCCGGCCTTGTCCAGCCATTCCTTGAGCATGGTGTCGCCGACCTTCTGCATGTCGGCCTTGAGTTGCGGCGACGGCTGGTGGATCTGCATGCCGTTGGCCTTGAGCTTTTCCAGCGTCTCCGTGTTCGCCTTCCTGCTGGCGGCCCAGCCGCGGGACTCGGCCTCGGCGCCGGCCTTGAGCAGGGCGTCCTGGGTGGCCTTGTCCAGCGCGCCGAAGGCGGCCTTGTTGACGATCACCGCGTTCTTGGGCAGCCAAGCCTGGGTGTCGTACCAGTTCTTGATGTGCTCGTAGGTCTTGGTGTCGTAGCCGGTGGAGCCGGACGACATGTACGACTCGATCACGCCGGTGGCCATGGCCTGCGACAGCTCGGCCTGCTGGACCGTCACCGGCTGCGCACCCACCAGTTCGGCGATGCGGGCGGTGGCCGGGCTGTAGGCGCGCCACTTCAGGCCCTTCATGTCGGCGGCCGAGTTGATCGGCTTTTTGCTGTAGATGCCCTGCGGCGGCCAGGCCACCGCATACAGCAGCATCATGCCCTGCTCGCCCAGCTTCTTGTCCAGCAGCGGCTTCTGCGCCTGGTACAGCTTCATGGCCTCGTCATAGCTGTCGGCAAGGAAGGGCACGCCGTCGGCGCCGAAGACCTGCCACTCGTTCTGGAAGTTCACCAGCAGGATCTCGCCGATTTGGGCCTGGCCGCCCTGCACGACGCGCTTGATCTCGGGCGCCTTGTAAAGCGAGGCATTGGGATGCACCGTGATCTTGAGCTTGCCGCCGGTGGCCTTGTCCACGTCGCCGGCGAACTTCACCAGATTCTCGGTATGGAAGTTGCTGGCCGGGTAGGCGGCCGGCAGGTCCCACTTGGCCTGGGCCATGGCCTGCGCCGAAAAGGCCAGCACCGCGGCGGTGAGGGCGAGCTTGATTCTCATGATGCGCTCCGGGGAAGTTCGACGGGTGGAAAGCCGGCTCAGGATACGGGCTGGGCCCCGGCCGCGGATTCGGTGTAACCCCAACCGCGGTGTCCCCCGCAGCCGCCCCTCACATCTTGGAGGGCAGCCAGGTGGCCATGCCCGGGAACCACCACAGCAGCAGCAGCATGGCGCACATCAGGATGAAGAAGGGCAGCGTGACGCGCGCGATCCAGGTGATCTCCTTGCCGGTCATGCCCTGCAGCACGAACAGGTTGAAGCCCACCGGCGGGGTGATCTGCGCCATCTCGACCACGATGACGATGAAGATGCCGAACCAGATCAGGTCGATCTGCGCGGCCTGCACCGTCGGCAGGATCACGCCCATGGTCAGCACCACCATGGAGATGCCGTCCAGGAAGCAGCCCAGGATGATGTAGAAGACCGTCAGGGCGACGATCAGCCCGAACGGCGACAGGCCCAGCGAGCCGACGAACTCCGCCAGGTTGCGCGGCAGGCCGATGTAGCCCATCGACAGGGTCAGGAAGGCGGCGCCCGCCAGGATCAGCGCGATCATGCAGTACAGGCGGGTGGCGCCCAGCAGCGATTCGCGGAAGGTCTCCCAATTGAGGGACCGCTGGGCCGCCGACAGCAGCAGCGAGCCCACCACGCCCACCGCGGCGGCCTCGGTGGCCGTGGCGATGCCGGTGTAGATCGACCCCAGCACGGCCGCGATCAGCACCACCACCGGGATCAGGTGGCGCGACTCGTGCACCTTCTGCCCGAAGGTCAGCGCCTGCTCCGCGGGCGGGACGCGGCCGCGGTTCAGGACCGACCACAGGCCCAGGTAGCCGGAGAACAGCGACGCCAGCAGGATGCCGGGGATGATGCCGGCGACGAACAGCCGCGCGATCGAGACGTCGGCCGTCACGCCGTAGACGATCATGATGATCGAGGGCGGGATCAGCAGCCCCAGCGTGCCGGCGCCGGCCAGCGAGCCGATGGTGATGTCCTCCGGGTAGCCGCGCCGGCCCAGCTCGGGCAGCGTCATCTTGCCGATGGTGGCGCAGGTGGCGGCCGAGGAGCCGGACACCGCCGCGAAGATGGTGCAGCCGATCACGTTGGTGTGCAGCAGGCGGCCGGGCAGGCGGCCGACCCAGGGCGCCAGGCCGCGGAACATGCTCTCGCTCAGCTTGGTGCGGAACAGGATCTCGCCCATCCAGATGAACAGGGGCAGGGCGGTGAGCGTCCAGCTCGAGGACGAGCCCCAGACCGTCACGGCCATCGCGTCGCCGGCCGGACGCGAGGAGAACAGCTCCATGCCGATCCAGGCCACGCCGGCCAGCGTCAGCCCGATCCAGACGCTGCTGCCCAGCAGGGCGAACAGCGCGACGATCAGCAGCGCGGTGATGGCGACGTCACTCATTGTGCAAGGCCTCCGCGGGTTCCGCGGCGTGGCGGCGGCCGCTCAGCTCCTGCACCCATTCGTCGACGAAGGCCACCAGCAGGATCACCGTGCCCAGCGCCATCGCGATCTGCGGGATCCACAGCGGCGTGGCGTCGTTGGCGGTCGAGATGTCGTTCAACTGGTAGGACACGATCGCCAGCCGTACCGAGTAGAACGCGAACAGGCCGGCCAGCAGCACCGCGGCGCTCAGCGCCCACATCTCCAGCCCGTGCCGCGCGCGGCCCTTCAGGCGCCCCAGCAGCAGGGTGACGCGGATGTGCTCGTTGCGCTTGAGGGTGTGGGCCAGCGCCAGGAAGCCGGCCGCCGCCATCGCGTAGCCCGCATAGGCATCGGTGCCCGGCACGTGGAAATCCAGCTGTCGGCTGACGATGGACAGCAGCACCATCGCCAGCACGCCGATCATGGCCAGGGCCGCCAGCCAGGCGGCGCCGTCGTAGAGGGAATCCAGCAGTCTTCGCATCCGGGTGGCTCCTTGGCGCCAGCCCACGACCGTGTGTGCCGGACGCCGGATTCTCCCTCAGCCGTGCAGGCTTGCCGCCCGTTGATACCCGCATGCGGCAGGCTTGACACAATGCGGCGCCATGGACACCGACGCCGCTGCAGCCTTCCTGGCGAACTACCGCTTCCTGGCCGGCTACAACCGCTGGTTCAACGAGCGGCTGTACGACGCCTGCGAACGCCTGCCGGCCGACGAGCGCCGGCGCGACCGGGGCGCCTTCTTCGGCTCCATCCACGGCACCCTGAATCACCTGGTGTGGGGCGACCGCATGTGGCTGCGCCGCTTCGCGACGCAAGGCGTGGTCTTCGCCAGCCTGACCGAGGCGGTACTGGCGCTGCCTGAGGGCGCCGTGCATGAAACCTTGCTGTACGAGGACTGGATCGAGCTGCGCCAGGCGCGCCGCGCGCTCGATGCGGCGGTCGAGGGCTGGACCGCCGAGATGGCGGCCGGCTTTCCGCTCGCCACCATGCGCTACGCCAACACCAGGGGCGTGCCGCGCGAGCACCCGACCTGGCAGGCATTGACCCACTTCTTCAACCACCAGGCCCATCACCGGGGGCAGGTGACCACGCTGCTGGCGCAGGCGGGCGTGGACCCGGGCGTCACCGACCTGATCGCCCGCGTCTGAGGCGTAGCAGGGTGACGTTGGAAGGAGAAAGACCCGCCGAAGCGGGTCTCGAGGGCATGTGGGCCTCAGCGTGCAGCCGCAGCCTGCAGGCGCTGCTACTTCTTGGCGGCGCTGGCAGCCGGCCTGGCAGCCGCGGCCTTGTCGTCCTTCTTGTCGGCCTTGGCTTCGCCCTTCGCCTGCTGCTTGTCCGCCTTGGCTTCAGCCTTGGCGTCCTTGCCGGCCTTGCCATTCGCCTTGGCCGCGCTGCTCGCCGGCGTGTAGCCCTTGCCGCCGACGGTCAGGCCGGCTTCGGACAGGTGGGTGGCGCGTGCCTCGCCCACGCCCTTGACCCGGGAGATGAAGTCGTCCCAGCTCTTGAAGTCGCCCTTCTTGCGCTCCTGGATGATGAGCTTGCTGGTGCCGGGGCCGATGCCCTTGACGCTGTCGAGCTCGGCTTCGGTGGCCTTGTTGACGTCGACCGCCGCCATGGCGAGCGTCGCCGACAGCAGCACGAGGGCGGCCAGGATCTTCTTGATCAGCATGGGGTGTCTCCTTGGGGAAGTTGGAAACCCCTCAACGGGCGCGGCGTCGCGCCGTTGACTCAGGCCGCCGGCTGGGCCAGCGCCGCCATGTACTGCGCCACGCCCGACTGCACATCGGCGAAGGCATGTTCGCAGCCGGCCTCGCGCAGGGCCGTCAGGTCAGCCTGCGTGTAGCTCTGGTACTTGCCGCGCAGCGCATCGGGAAAGGGGATGTACTCCAGCAGGGCCTGCTGCGCGGCCGAAGCCGCGGTATGGGCGGAGCCCGAGAGTGAAGAAACGACGGCAGCGGCCACGTCGTTGAACGGCTGGGCCCGGCCGGTGCCCAGGTTGAAGATGCCGGATTTCTCCGGGTGGTCGAAGAACCACAGCTTGACGGCCACCACGTCGTCGATGAAGACGAAGTCGCGCCGCTGCTCGCCGGCCGCATAGCCCCCGTACTCGCCGAACAGGCGCACCTTGCCCTGTTCGCGGAACTGGTTGAACTGGTGGAAGGCGACGCTGGCCATGCGGCCCTTGTGCTGCTCGCGCGGGCCGTAGACGTTGAAGTAGCGGAAGCCCGCCACCTGGCGCTTGCTGCGGCGGAAGTCGGCACCGCATTCGCGCCGCATGCGCTGGTCGAACAGCAGCTTGGAGTAGCCGTACACGTTCAGCGGCCGCTCGAACTCGGGCGTTTCGCGGAAGGTGTCGGAGCCGCCATAGACCGCGGCCGACGACGCATACAGCAGCCGGGTGCCGCGCTGGCGGCAGGAATCGAACAGCGAGCAGGACAGGCCGTAGTTGTTGTCCATCATGTACTTGCCGTCCTGCTCCATGGTGTCGCTGCAGGCGCCCTCGTGGAACACGGCCTCGACCTTGCCGAACGCGCCGTCGGCGAAGGCCTCGTAGAACTCGTCGACATCGAGGTAGTCCTCGATCTGCAGGTCGGCCAGGTTGCGGAACTTGTCGCCCTGGGTCAGGTCGTCGACCGCGATGACGTTGTCGATGCCGCGGGCGTTCAGGCCCTTGACGATGTTGCTGCCGATGAACCCGGCGGCGCCGGTGACCACGACTCTCATGCTGGCTGTCCTTGCTTCATCCGCCGAATAGTTCTTGGTACGACACCGTCGCGGTGCCGAACTTGCCGACCACGATGCCGCCGGCCTTGTTGGCCAGCGGCATGGCCTTGCGCAGCGGCAGGCCGGCCGCTACCAGCGTGGCCAGTGTGGCGATCACGGTGTCGCCGGCGCCGGTGACGTCGAACACCTCGCGCGCCTGGGCCGGCTCGTGCAGCTCGCCGGCGGCGTCGAACAGGGCCATGCCGTCCTCGCCGAGGGTGACCATCAGCGTGTCCAGCCGCAGCTCCTCGCGCAGGCGCTGGGCCTTTTCGCGCAACTGGGCCTCGTCGCGCCAGCCGCCCACCACCTGCTGCAGCTCGGCCCGGTTGGGCGTGATCACCGTCGCCCCGGCGTAGCGCGCGTAGTCGCTGCCCTTGGGGTCGACCAGCACCGGCTTGCCCAGGCTGCGGGCCCGCTCGATCATGCGCGGGATGTGGGCCAGCCCGCCCTTGCCGTAGTCGGAGAACAGGATCGCCTGGTGCGCCGGCGCGAGCTGGGCAAAGGTCTCGTTCTGCAGCGCCAGGGCTTCGTGGTCGGGCTCGTTCTCGAAATCCATGCGCAGCAGCTGCTGCTGGCGGCCGATGACGCGCAGCTTCACCGTGGTCTTCAGGCCGGGATCGCGCTTGAGGTGGGTCTCGATGCCGGTGGATTGCAGCAGGGCCTGCAGCCGGCGGCCGGGCTCGTCGTCGCCGACGACGCCCAGGAAGCTGGCCTGCGCGCCCAGGGTGGTGACGTTGTAGGCCACGTTGGCGGCGGCGCCGATGCGCTCTTCCTCGCGGCTGACCTTCACCACCGGCACCGGCGCCTCCGGCGAGATGCGGTCCACCGCGCCATGCCAGTAGCGGTCGAGCATGGCGTCCCCCACCACCAGCACGCGGGCGGCGGCGAGTCGTTGCTTGTCCAGTTTCATGTTCAGAGTTCTTCTACGCGGCGCGGCGGATAGCTGTCCCAGGCCTGGCAGCCGGGGCACTGCCAGAAGTGCTGCTTGGCCTCGAAGCCGCAGGCGGCGCAGCGGTAGCGGGTGAGCGGCTTGGCCGCATGTTCCAGCGCGCGCTGCACCCGTCCATGGTAGTTCTGGTGTTCCAGCCTTTCGTCGGCCAGCCACTTGGCCGCCGCCACCAGCGAGGGCTCGCGCTCCAGGTGGCGCACGTACCAGTCGCGTGCCTGGCCGTCGGCCTCCAGAGAGGCGATGGCGTCCAGCACGTCCAGCGAAGGTGACAGCTCGTAGCTGTGCTTGAGCAGGGACAGGGCCTTGCCCTCCATCCCGCAGGCCGCGGCGTACTGCGCCAGCGGCCGTGCCAGCAGGGGGATGCTGGCGGGCGACGACTGGCCCAGCCGCGAGAGTGTTTCGAACGCACCCGCGGCATCGCCCGCCTTGCGCTGCAGCGCGGCCAGCTCGATGGCGGGGCGCGGCGCCGAGGGCGCTGCCTGGTGCGCCTGCCGCAGCAGCGCCTCGGCGGGCCCGGCGTCCGCCAGTGCGGCCTGCTCGCACAGATAGTGCGCGCGCCGGCTGTCGAAGTTGCCCTGGCCGGCTGCCTCCAGCCGGCGCGCCACCTCGGCCGCCTGGACCCAGTCGCGCGAGCGCTCGTAGATCGCCAGCAGCGCCAGCAGGGCCTGCTCCTCGAAGGCCGAGCCCTCCAGCTTGCGCAGCGCCTCCTCGGCGCGGTCGAGCAGGCCGGCCTTGAGGAAGTCCAGCGCCAGGGCGTGCTGGGCCCGCTGGCGCTCGGCCCGGCTCAGGTCGCCGCGCGAGAGCAGGTGCTCGTGCACCCGCACGGCGCGCTCGTACTCGCCGCGGCGGCGGAACAGGTTGCCCAGCGCGAAGTGCAACTCGGAGGTGTCGGGGTCGTTGCGCACCGCCTCGATGAAGGCGTCGATGGCCTGGTCCTGCTGCTCGTTGAGCAGGAAGTTGAGGCCGCGGAAGTAGGCCTTGGGCGCTTGCCGGTTCTCGATGCGCAGCTGGCGCAGGTCCAACCGCGAGGCCACCCAGCCCAGCACGAAGGCAATGGGCAGTCCCCACAGCAACCAGGCCAGGTCAAATTCCATGGGTGTCACCGGTCGATGTCGGGTTTGCATCGGCCGGTGCGCGCCGGGCGGCCGTCCGCTGGCGCCACCAGCGCGGCACCATGCCCGCCGCGCCGATCACCAGCCCGGCGGCAAAGGCGGCCAGCACCACCAGCACCAGCGGCCCGCTCCAGGAGGTCCCGAAGAAGAAGTGCACGGTGGCCACGTGCTGGTTGTTCAGCGCGAAGGCGAACAGGGTGAAAAAAATGGCTGCCTTGAGCAGCCACATCAGATACTTCATCCGGCTCCTTGGGGTCGCCGAATTCTAGGGGTTACTGGCCCTGCATCTCGCGCGTTCGCTCGTCCACTGCCTCGCGCAGGGCCTTGCCCGGCTTGAAGTGCGGCACGCGCTTTTCGGGGATCTGCACGCTCTCGCCCGAGCGCGGGTTGCGGCCCAGGCGCGGCGGCCTGCGGTTGATCGAGAAGCTGCCGAAGCCGCGGATCTCGATGCGGTGGCCACGCACCAGTGCCTCGCCCATGGCGTCGAGGATGGCCTTGACGGCGTACTCGGCGTCGCGATGGGTGAGCTGGCCGAAGCGGGCGGCCAATTCCTCGACAAGGTCGGATCGGGTCATGCGCAAGGACAAGGGTGCCGCAGGCACCCTTGTTTTCCCCTCGGTTTACCGATCCAGCTTGGCCTTGAGCAGCGCGCCCAGGTTGGTCGTTCCCGCGTTCTCGCGCGACGACTGCTGGCTCAGGCTGGCCATGGCACCCTGCTCGTCGGCCATGTCCTTGGCCTTGACCGACAGCTGGATGTTGCGCGTCTTGCGGTCGATGTTGACCACCACGGCGCTGACCTCGTCGCCTTCCTTGAGCACGTTGCGCGCGTCTTCCACGCGGTCGCGGCCGATCTCGGAGGCACGCAGGTAGCCCATGATCTCGTGGCCCAGGTCGATCTCGGCGCCCTTGGGGTCGACCGTCTTGACCTTGCCGGTCACGACGGAGCCCTTGTCATGCACCGACACGAAGGTGGTGAACGGGTCGGCGTCGAGCTGCTTGATGCCCAGGCTGATGCGCTCGCGGTCCACATCGACGGCCAGCACGATGGCGTCGACTTCCTGGCCCTTCTTGTAGTTGCGCACGGCCTGCTCGCCCGCCTCGTTCCAGGACAGGTCGGACAGGTGCACCAGGCCATCGATGCCGGCCGCCAGGCCGACGAACACGCCGAAGTCGGTGATCGACTTGATCGGGCCCTTGACGCGGTCACCGCGGCGGGTGTTCTGCGCGAACTCCTGCCAGGGGTTGGCCTTGCACTGCTTCATGCCCAGGGAGATGCGGCGCTTGTCCTCGTCGATCTCCAGCACCATGACTTCGACCTCGTCGCCCAGCGAGACGATCTTGGAGGGCGCGACGTTCTTGTTGGTCCAGTCCATCTCGGACACGTGCACCAGGCCTTCGATGCCGGGCTCGAGTTCGACGAAGGCGCCGTAGTCGGCGATGTTGGTGACCTTGCCGAACATGCGGGTGCCCTGCGGGTAGCGGCGCGACACGCCCATCCAGGGGTCGTCGCCCATCTGCTTGAGGCCCAGCGAGACGCGGTTCTTCTCGGTGTCGAACTTGAGGATCTTGGCCGTGATCTCCTGGCCGGCCTGCACCACCTCGCTGGGGTGGCGCACGCGGCGCCAGGCCATGTCGGTGATGTGCAGCAGGCCGTCGATGCCGCCGAGGTCGACGAAGGCGCCGTACTCGGTGATGTTCTTGACCACGCCGTGGACGATGGCGCCTTCCTTGAGCGTCTCCATCAGCTTGGCGCGCTCCTCGCCCATCGAGGCCTCGACCACCGCGCGGCGGCTCAGCACCACGTTGTTGCGCTTGCGGTCGAGCTTGATGACCTTGAACTCGAGGGTCTTGTTCTCGTACGGGGCCAGGTCCTTGATCGGACGGGTGTCGATCAGCGAGCCGGGCAGGAAGGCACGGATGCCGTTGACCAGCACCGTCAGGCCGCCCTTGACCTTGCCGCTGGTGGTGCCGGTGACGAAGTCGCCGGACTCCAAGGCCTTTTCCAGCGCCATCCAGGACGCCAGGCGCTTGGCCTTGTCGCGCGACAGGATGGTGTCGCCGTAGCCGTTCTCGATGGCGTCGATGGCCACCGAGACGAAGTCGCCGACCTGGACTTCGACTTCGCCCTTGTCATTCTTGAATTCGTCGAGCGGGACGTAGGCCTCGGACTTCAGCCCGGCGTTGACGACGACGAAGCTGTGCTCGATGCGCACGACCTCGGCGGTGATGACCTCGCCCTGGCGCATTTCGGCGCGCTGGAGCGATTCCTCGAATAGGGCGGCAAAGGATTCGGACATTCGGTTTCCTTGCACGTCGGCAGGTTTCCACCGGCACCATTGCCGATGTTGCTAGGACTGCGACGGCGGTTGCTTGCGGCTCGGCGCCGCGGTTGGTTGATGAACCGCATCGCCAGTGCGCTGCTGCGCGAGAGGGGCGTTGCGGGCCGGTCAAGCGGCCTTGCGGCCGGTCAGGACGCCGCGAACGGCTGCCTGGCTTCCCACCAGGCCAGCACCTGGGCCACCGAGTCTTCGACCGATTGCTCCGAGTTGTCCAGCAGGAGGGCGTCCTGCGCCGGCTTGAGAGGGGCGACGGCGCGGTGCGAATCGCGTTCGTCGCGCGCTTCCAGGTCGGCGCGAAGGGTGTCTATTGTAGGAGCGAAACCTTTTGAAATCAATTGCTTGTGGCGTCGCTCGGCCCGCCTGGCGGCGCTGGCGGTGAGGAACACCTTGAGCAGGGCGTCCGGAAAGATCACCGTGCCCATGTCGCGCCCGTCGGCCACCAGCCCAGGCAGTCGCCGGAACCCCTGCTGCAGCGCCACCAGCCCGGTGCGCACGGCCGGCAGGGCGGAGACGCGCGACGCGTTCATGCCGACTTCCTCGGCCCGGATCGCGTCGGTCACGTCCTCGCCGGCCAGCAGGATCCGGGCGCCGTCGAACTTCACCGGCAACTGCTCGGCCAGGGCGGCAATGCGGTGCTCGTGCGCCTCGTCCAGCGGCAGGCCGGCCCGCACGGCGGCCAGGGCGGTGATGCGGTAGAGCGCGCCCGAATCCAGGTAGTGGTAGCCGAGCCGGCGGGCGGTCTCCGAAGCCAGGGTGCCCTTGCCCGATGCGGTGGGGCCGTCGATGCAGATCACCGGGATGCGCGGCACCGGCAGCCGGGCCACCGAGAACAGCGCCTCGAAGTAGTCGGGGAAGGTCTTGGCGACGCACTTCGGGTCTTCGATCCGCACGTGGGCGCCGGCCGGGTTGAACGCCGCCAGCGAGAAGCTCATCGCCATGCGGTGGTCGTCGTAGGTGGCGATGCGGGCGGCCTGCCACGCCGGGGGCGGCGTGACGCGCAGGAAGTCCGCCCCTTCCTCGACCTGGGCGCCGAGCTTGCGCAGCTCGATGGCCATGGCGGCCAGCCGGTCGGTTTCCTTGACCCGCCAGCTGGCGATGTTGCGCAGCGTGCTGGGGCCGTCGGCGTACAGGGCCATGACGGCCAGGGTCATGGCCGCATCGGGGATGTGGTTGCAGTCGAGGTCGATCGCCTTGAGCGGCCAGGCGCCGCGCGCCACCTCGATCCAGTTGGGCCCGCTGGAGACCCGGGCTCCCATGGCCTGGGCCGCCTCGAGAAAGCGGATGTCGCCCTGGATCGAGTCGCGGCCCACGCCCAGGATGCGCAGGCCGGCGCCGGAAGCCAGGGCACCGGCCGCCACGAAGTAGCTGGCCGACGACGCATCGGCCTCCACGTGCAGCTCGCCGGGCGACTGGTAGCGGCTGCCCGCCGGAACGGTGAAGCGCTGCCAGCCTTCGCGCCGCACCGCCACCCCGAAGCGCGCCAGCAGCGCCAGCGTGATCTCGACGTAGGGCCGGGAGATCAGCTCGCCCGCGACCTCGATCACGATGTCCTGCTTGGCCACCAGCGGCAGCGCCAGCAGCAGCGCGGTGAGGAACTGGCTCGAGACGTCGCCGCGCACCCGGATCGGCGCGTCGAGCTTCAGCGCGGGCCGGCCGATCCGCAGGGGCGGATAGCCCTCGCGGCCCAGGTAGTCGATGGCGCAGCCCAGCGGGCGCAGGGCATCCACCAGGTCGCCGATCGGGCGCTCGTGCATGCGCGGCACGCCGCTCAGCTCGTAGTCGCCGCCGAGCAGGGCCAGGGCGGCCGTCAACGGCCGCATGGCCGTGCCGGCGTTGCCCAGGAACAGCCGGGCCTGCGGCGCCGGTGCCTGCGCGCCGAGGCCCGTGATCCGCACGGCGGCACCTTCCTCGGCCACGTCGCAGCCCAGCGCCCGCAGCGCGTCGAGCATCACGCGGGTGTCGTCCGAGTCGAGCAGGTCGTGCACCACCGTCGTGCCTTGGCACAGGGCGGCCAGCAGCAGCACGCGGTTGGAGATGCTCTTGGAGCCGGGCAGGGCGACCGTGCCGGCCGCCTCGTCCAGCGGCGGAAGGTCGAGAAAGGCGGTGGCGAACATCGCCGGCCCTCAGGCCTTGCGCGCGCCCATGCGCCAGCCGGACCGCACCTGGCTGGCCTGGGCGATCAGCTCTTCCAGCGCCTCGCCGTTGCCGGCCTCGATCAGCGACTGCATGGCCTGCAGCGTCTGCTGGAAGTACTGGGTCTGCTCGATCAGCTCCTGCTTGTTGGCCAGCAGGATGTCGCGCCACATCTTGGGCTCGCTGGCGGCGATGCGGGTGAAGTCGCGAAAGCCCGGGCCGGCCAGCGCCAGGAAATCCTGCCCGTGCGGCTGGGCGGCGATGCCGTTCATCAGCGCGAAGGCGATCAGGTGGGGCAGGTGGCTGACGGCGGCGAAGGCCGAGTCGTGCGCCTCGGGCGACATCTGCAGCACCTGGCAGCCCAGCGCTTCCCACAGTTCCTTGGCCCGGTTGAGCTGCGCGACCTGGGTGCGCTCGATCGGCGTCAGGATCACCTGCCGGTTTGAGTACAGATCCGGGTCGGCGTGCTCGACGCCCGAGGCCTCCTTGCCGGCAATCGGGTGGCAGGGCACGAAGGCGCCGACGTGGTCGCGCAGCACGCGGCGAGCGGCGTCGATCACGTCGCGCTTGGTCGAGCCCACGTCCATGATCAGCATGTCCTTGCTGACTAGGTGGCGGATCGCCTTGAGGGTGGCCTCGGTGGCCGCCACCGGCACCGCCAGCAGGACGATGTCGGCGCCGGACACGGCCAGCAGCGCCGACGGCGCCTCGACATCGATCACCCCGAGCTGGCGCGCGCGCTCGGTGGTGGACGGCGACTTGCTGTAGCCGACGACGCGCTTGACCAGGCCGGCGCGCTTGAGCGCCAGCGCGAACGATCCGCCCATGAGGCCGCAGCCGATCAGGCCCAACTGCTCGAACATGCTGTAGTTGACTCCGCTCGGCCGCTCAGTCGGAGGCCGGGTAGGTGCCCAGCACCTTGTAGAAGGCGCACAGGCGTTGCAGGTCGGCCAGAGCGGCCGCGACGTGCGGCTGCGAGGGATGGCCTTGCACGTCGATGAAGAAGAAGTACTCCCATTGGCCGGAACGGGCCGGGCGGGACTCGAAGCGTGTCATCGACACGCCGTGCTGCTTGAGCGGCACCAGGATGTCGTGCACCGCGCCGGGGCGGTTGGGCACGGAGACCACCAGGCTGATGCAGTCCTTGCCCGACGCCTGCGGCGCCGCCAGCGTCTGCGGCAGGCAGACCACGGCGAAGCGGGTGCGGTTGAAGGCCTCGTCCTGGATGGCATGGGCGGCGATGTGCAGCCCGAACTCGCTGCCGGCGCGCTCGCCGGCGATGGCCGCCCAGTTCGGGTGTTCCGCGGCCAGCCGGGCGCCCTCGGCGTTGCTGGCGACGGCGCGCCGCTCCACCTCGGGCAGGTGCTTGCCCAGCCAGCCCTGGCACTGGGCCAGCGCCTGCGGGTGGGCCAGCACGGCCTCGATGCCGGCCAGCGAATTCTCCTTGCGCAGCAGGTGGTGGCGCACCAGCAGGCTGACCTCGCCCACGATGTGCAGCGGCGAGGTCAGCAGCAGGTCGAGCGAACGCGTGACCACGCCTTCGGTGCTGTTCTCCACCGGCACCACGCCGAAGTCGGCGGTGCCGGCGGCGGCGGCCTGGAACACCTCGTCGAAGCTGACGCAGGGCACGTGCTGGATGCTGGAGCCGAAGAACTGGACCGCGGCCTGCTCGCTGAAGGTGCCGGCCGGGCCGAGGTAGGCGATGCGCTGCGGCGCTTCCAGCGCGCGGCAGGCCGACATGATCTCGCGCCAGATGGTGGCGACGTTCTGCGCCTTCAGCGGCCCGGGATTGCGCTGCTGCAGGCCCTGGATGACCTGGGCCTCGCGCTCGGGCCGGAACACCGTCGAGCCTTCGCTGCGCTTGAGCTCGCCGACCTCATTGGCGAGGCCGGCGCGCCGGTTGAGCAGCTCCAGCAGGTCGCGGTCGACCGCGTCGATTTCCGTGCGCAGCTGCGCCAGGTCGCGTGGCATGCCGGGTCAGCCCTCGTCGCCGCCAGGCGCCGCGTCGGCCGCTTCGCCATCGGCGACCGGGGCATCGTTCTCGACGATGCGCTGCAGCCCGCTGAGCTTGGAGCCGTCGTCCAGGCCGATCAGGGTGACGCCCTGGGTGGCGCGGCCGAGCTCGCGGATTTCGCTGACGCGCGTGCGCACCAGCACGCCGCGGTCGGTGATCAGCATGATCTCGTCGTCGGCATGCACCAGCGTGGCGGCCACGACCTTGCCGTTGCGCTCGCTTTGCTGGATCGCGATCATGCCCTTGGTGCCACGGCCGTGGCGGGTGTACTCGGCGATCGGGGTGCGCTTGCCGTAGCCGTTCTCGGTGGCGGTCAGCACGCTTTGCAGCTCGTCCTCGGCCACCAGCATGGCAATGACGCTCTGGCCTTCCTCGAGGTTCATGCCGCGCACGCCGCGCGCATTGCGGCCCATCGGGCGCACGTCGTTCTCGTCGAAGCGCACCGCCTTGCCGCCGTCGGAGAACAGCATCACGTCGTGCTGGCCGTCGGTGAGCGCGGCGCCGATCAGGTAGTCGCCCTCGTCCAGGTCGACCGCGATGATGCCGGCCTTGCGCGGGTTGCTGAACTCGTTGAGCGCCGTCTTCTTGACCGTGCCCATCGAGGTGGCCATGAACACGTAGTGGTCGGCCGGGAAGCTGCGGAAGGCGCCGGTGAGCGGCAGCACCACGTTGATCTTCTCGCCCTCGGCCAACGGGAACATGTTGACGATGGGCCGCCCGCGCGAGCCGCGCGAGCCGGCCGGCACTTCCCAGACCTTGAGCCAGTACAGCCGGCCGCGGTTGGAGAACGCCAGCAGGTAGTCGTGCGTGTTGGCGATGAAGAGCTGGTCGATCCAGTCGTCTTCCTTGGTGGCGGTGGCCTGCTTGCCACGGCCGCCGCGCCGCTGGGCCCGGTACTCCGACAAGGGCTGGCTCTTGATGTAGCCGGTGTGGCTGAGCGTGACCACCATGTCGGTGGGCGTGATCAGGTCCTCGGTGGCCAGGTCCTGGGCGTTGTGCTCGACCACGCTGCGGCGCGCGCCCAGCTTGGTCTGCCCGAACTCCTGCTTGATGGCGCTGAGCTCCTCGCCGATGATGGCCGACACCCGCGCCGGCTTGGCCAGGATGTCGAGCAGGTCGTCGATCTCGGCCATCACTTCCTTGTACTCGGCGACGATCTTGTCCTGCTCCAGGCCGGTCAGGCGCTGCAGGCGCATTTGAAGAATTTCCTGGGCCTGGGTGTCCGACAGCCGGTACAGGCCGTCCGGCTGCATGCCGTATTCGCGCTCCAGGCCCTCGGGCCGGTAGTCGTCGGCATTGACGGTGCCGCCGTCGGCCTTGGCGCGGGTGAGCATCTCGCGCACCAGCGAGCTGTCCCAGCTGCGTGTCATCAGCTCGGCCTTGGCCACCGGCGGCGTGGGCGACTCGCGGATGATGCGGATGAACTCGTCGATGTTGGCCAGCGCTACCGCCAGGCCTTCCAGCACGTGGCCGCGGTCGCGCGCCTTGCGCAGGTTGAACACCGTCCGGCGGGTGACCACCTCGCGGCGGTGCTGCAGGAAGATGTCGACCAGGTCCTTCAGGTTGCACAGCTTGGGCTGGCCATCGATCAGCGCCACCATGTTGATGCCGAAGGTGTCCTGCAGCTGGGTCTGCTTGTAGAGGTTGTTCAGCACGACCTCGGGGACCTCGCCGCGCTTGAGCTCGATCACCAGCCGCATGCCGGACTTGTCGCTCTCGTCCTGGATGTGGCTGATGCCCTCGATCTTCTTCTCGTTGACCAGCTCGGCCATGCGCTCCTGGAGCGTCTTCTTGTTGACCTGGTAGGGCAGCTCATCGACGATGATCGCCTGGCGCTGGCCGCGGTCGATGTCCTCGAAGTGGCACTTGGCCCGCATCACCACCTTGCCGCGGCCGGTGCGGTAGCCCTCCTTGACCCCGTTGATGCCGTAGATGATCCCGGCGGTGGGGAAGTCGGGCGCCGGCACGATCTCCATCAGTTCGTCGATCGTCGCCCCGGGGTTCTTCAGCAGGTGCAGGCAGGCGTCAACCACCTCGTTGAGGTTGTGCGGCGGGATGTTGGTGGCCATGCCCACGGCGATGCCGCCGGCGCCGTTGACCAGCAGGTTGGGCAGCTTGGCCGGCAGGACCAGCGGTTCCTTTTCGCTGCCGTCGTAGTTGGGCCCGAAATCGACCGTCTCCTTGTCGATGTCGGAGATCATCTCGTGCGCGATCTTGGCCAGCCGCACCTCGGTGTAGCGCATGGCCGCCGCGGCGTCGCCGTCGACGCTGCCGAAGTTGCCCTGGCCGTCCACCAGCATGTGGCGCATGGAGAAGTCCTGCGCCAGCCGCACGATCGTGTCGTAGACCGACTGGTCACCGTGCGGGTGGTACTTGCCGATCACGTCGCCGACGATGCGCGCCGATTTCTTGTACGGGCGGTTCCAGTCGTTGTTCAATTCGTGCATCGCGTACAGAACGCGGCGATGCACCGGTTTCAATCCGTCACGCGCGTCCGGCAGCGCGCGCCCCACGATCACGCTCATGGCGTAGTCGAGATAGCTCCGCCGCATCTCCTCCTCGAGGCTGACGGGCAGGGTTTCTTTCGCGAATTGGGTCATGCAGGCGGGTCGGCGAGGCGCGGAAACCGGCCATTTTACGCGGCGGGAGCCCCTGTCGCGCACCCGCAACACAGTGCGGGGAATTGCGGTTTTGTCCTACGGGACGCCTTAATAGGCCCGGTTGATTGTGTAAGGACGTGTGGCACAATCGACCGGACGTTTTCGGTGAATGGTCACCTGAATCGTAGTTTTCTCGCAGCGCGGCTGCAGCTTTTTCCCCAAGAGGAGAACCATGAAGAAACTGAACCAAGTGGCGCTGATGTTTGCCGCCGCTGCGCTGGCCACCGCCGCAGGGGCGCAGACTCGCGTGACCGCCGCTGACGGGGGCCGCAAGGTCGACAACTGGGCCAACGGCACGGGCGAACTCGTCTGGAAAAACGGCACCAACGAACTGTGCTGGCGCGATGCGACCTGGACCCCGGCTTCCGCTGCCAAGGGCTGCGACGGCGCGCTGGTTCCGCCGCCCCCGCCCGCTCCGGCTCCGGCTCCGGCCGCGCAGCCGGCTCCGCCGCCCCCGGCTGCCGCGCGTCCCGCACCCGCCCCGCAGCCGCCGGCCGCCACCAAGGTGACCTACGCCGCCGACACCTTCTTCGACTTCGACAAGGCCGTGCTCAAGCCCGAAGGCCGCGCCAAGCTCGACGACCTGGTCGGCAAGGTCAAGGACATCAACCTCGAAGTGGTGATCGCCGTCGGCCACACCGACGCCGTGGGCGCCGATGCCTACAACCAGAAGCTGTCGGTGCGCCGTGCCGAAGCCGTGAAGGCCTACCTGGTCTCCAAGGGCATCGAGAAGAACCGCGTGTACACCGAAGGCAAGGGCGAGAAGCAGCCCGTGGCCGACAACAAGACGCGCGAAGGCCGCGCCAAGAACCGCCGCGTGGAAATCGAAGTGGTGGGCACCCGCACCAACAAGTAAGCCGTCCGGCTTCGTCGCGAAAAGGCCCCTGCCCGGGGCCTTTTCCTTTGGTGCCGCGCCACAATCGAACCATGACCCCGAGCAGTAGCAGCAGCCTGAACGCCGACCCGGCCGAGCTGGCCAAGTTTTCCGAGCTGGCCCACCGCTGGTGGGACACGGAAAGCGAATTCCGGCCCCTGCACCAGATCAACCCGTTGCGGCTGGGCTGGATCGAGTCGTTCGTGCCGCTGGCCGGCAAACGGGTGCTGGACGTCGGCTGTGGCGGCGGCATCCTGGCCGACGCCATGGCCCGCCGGGGCGCGCAGGTGCTGGGCATCGACCTGGCCACCAAGGCGCTGCGGGTGGCGCAACTGCACGCGCTGGAGGCGGGCACGCCGGACGTGAAGTACCGCGAGGTGAGCGTCGAGGCACTGGCGATCGAGCAGCCCGGATCCTTCGATGTGATCACCTGCATGGAAATGCTGGAACACGTGCCGGACCCGGGCTCGGTGGTGCGCGCCTGCGCCGACCTGGTCAAGCCGGGCGGCTGGGTGTTCTTCTCCACCCTGAACCGCAATGCGAAATCCTTCCTGTTCGCGGTGGTCGGGGCGGAGTACGTGCTGAACCTGCTGCCGCGCGGCACGCACGAGTACCTGAAGTTCATCCGGCCCAGCGAACTGGCTTCCTTCTGCCGCTCGGCCGGGCTGGACTGGGTGGGCACCCGGGGGCTGGAATACAACCCGCTGCTGCGCCGGTATCGCCTGAGCGGTGACACCTCGGTCAACTACCTCGTGGCCGCACGCCGAACCTGACATGTTCTCCGGAATCCGTGCCGTGCTGTTCGACCTGGACGGCACGCTGATCGACAGCGCACCCGACCTCGGCGGCGCCGCCGACGCCATGCGCACCTTGCGCGGGTTGCCGTCGTTGCCGCTGGACCGCTATCGCCCCATGGCCGGCGCCGGGGCCCGCGGCATGCTCGGCGTGGCGTTCGGCATCACGCCGGACCATGCCGACTTCGCGGCCCTGCGCGAGGAATTCTTCCAGGGGTACGAGCGGCGGATGACGTCTAGCACGGCCGTCTTCGAGGGCGTGCCGCAGCTCGTGGCGGAGATCGTCGGGCGGGGCCTGAACTGGGGCGTGGTCACCAACAAGTCCATGCGCTTCACCGGGCCGCTGACCCAGGCGATGCCCCTGTTCGCCACTGCCGGCGCCATCGTCGGCGGCGACAGCACGCCGTTTTCCAAACCCCACCCCGAGCCGTTGCTGGAAGCCGCGCGGCGGCTCGAATTGGCCCCGGCCGATTGCCTCTACGTCGGCGACGACGAGCGCGACATGGCCGCCGGGCGCGCCGCCGGCATGCCGACGGTTGCCGCCACCTACGGTTATCTGGGCGGCACGCCCGACATCGACCACTGGCAGCCCGACGCCCGCATTTCTTCGCCGCTGGAGTTGCTGCTGCTCTTGAAGTGAGGCGGACCGGCCTAAAATACGAAGTCCTGGGGCTGCACCGGTTTCGACGTGGGTTCGGACACGCAGCAGGGCATGTCGAGGTTCAGTCACCTCGTTAATCCGCTGAAACAAAGTAACTGCAAACGACGAACGTTTCGCACTCGCCGCTTAAACACCGGTGAGCCTCACAACAGTTGGCCTATGGGCTGGGCAAGGGGCGCAAGCTCCCGGCTGTGAGGGAATCTACATGGGCTGGTCCCGATCCGGGTGCCTTGGACCGGGACGAGAAAATAGGGCACTGGCGGCTGGCATAGCGTGCGTCTGCGCGATGCTGGCGGCGAGATCCAAACCAGAACGCTAAACATGTAGAACTGCTCGGAGAAGGCTTGCGGACGCGGGTTCAATTCCCGCCAGCTCCACCACTACACCGTCAAAGGGCGTTCAGTGAGATCCGCTGAACGCCCTTTTCCATTTGTGAATCAAGGACCTGCCATCCACTGACGTCCAGTTCCGTTCATTGACATCCAGCTGAACCCCGGGGAACAAACTGGGGAACAAAGCCAGATTGAAACGGAAGGGGAGTGTTCCCCGGTTCGGGGCGATGAGCGCAAGTTCAGCGGGCCTCGCTCCCTCCTTGCGCTGTGGAATGCGTTAATCGAAGTGGCCGGGGTCTCCGCCGAGATCTATAGCAGCGCCTCCCGGGCGACGGCCACGAAGCGCCGCACCAAGGGGTTCTCCACGTCCCGTCGCCAGCACGCCGCCACTGGGAGCCCGGCTTCACCACCCTCCAGCGGCCGGAACACCAGCCCTGGCGGACTGCCGACCGCCGCGCAGGCCGGCACGATCGCATAACCCTCGCCGGCCAACACCAGCGCAAGCGCCGAGTGCACGGTCTCCACCCGATGCACGGTGCGCGCCTTCACCGAATGCCGCGCGAGCAGCGATGTCACGATGGACGCCCCCTCTGCCTGATTCGTCACCGGCAGGCCGATCAGCGCCTCGCCATCCAGTTTCTCAATCGCCACCTGCCGTTGCCGGGCCAGCCGTGAGCGGGCCGGCATCGCCAGCAGCATCGGCTGTCGGCCCAGAGGCACTGTCTCCACCCCCTCGCGCACCAGCGGCGGCATGCACAGTCCGACCGTGACCTTGAAGTCCCACAGCAAGGGGCCGTAGGTGAGCGCGCTCATCTCCACGAACTGAAGTTCCACGCCCGGGAGGCTGTCTCGCAGCTTGGGTACCAGGCGCGGCAGCACCGCGTACCCCAGCGCGAACATGTAGCCGATCGTGAGGTGGCCGCGCTGCCCTGCGGCGACCGCCCGCGCGGCCGCGAAGCCGTCCTCGGCCAGTGCGAGCGCTTCCCTCGCACGCGCGTATAGCGCTCGCCCCGCCTCCGTGAGGTGCATGCCATCCGATTCGCGGCGGAACAGCGTGATACCCAGGCGCGACTCGAGCTTGCGGATCTGAACGGACAGAGGCGGCTGCGCCATGTGCAGCCGCAGGGCCGCCTTCCCCACGCTGCGCGTTTCGGCCACCTCGACGAAAAAACGTAGGCTCTTGAGATCCATGCACCCATACTAAAACGATATGGGGTGTTTGAAAACGCGTATTGGACGGAAGCGGGGGCGGATGGGAAGCTGTCTCATTTGTTCGTCTTGACCCGGCCTTCCCCTCGACTGGAGTTCGCATGAAATTCCCGCTGCCCCTGCTTCGACGCCATGTCGTCGGATTGGCCTGTGCGCTGGCGCTGACCAGCAGCTTCGCACAAGCACAGGACAAACCGCCTCTGAAGCTGGTGGTCGGGTTCCCGCCAGGCGGCGCACTGGACACGCTGGCGCGGGCGATGGCGGAACAGCTGCGAACGAGCACGGGCGACACCGTCGTCGTGGAAAACCGGCCTGGCGCGGCCACCCGCTTGGCGATCGACAGCGTCAAGCGTGCGCCGGCGGACGGTCGCACCGTGCTGCTTGGCTCCAGCGCGCCCTTCGTCCTGTTCCCGATGACCTACAAGCGCCTGGACTATGACGTCGATCGAGACTTCCTGCCGGTCGCCCATCTGGTCGACGTGCCGACCGTGATCTCGACCGCTGGCGGCAGCCCCTTCCAGACGATCGCTCAGTACACGGCGTGGGTGCGAGGTCAGCCGGGCCGTGGCAACGTGGGCCTCACCAACCTCGGTGGTGCGCTCCACTTTTCCATCCTGGCGCTCGGCAAGGCGATCGGCACGCCACTCACCCCGGTCCCCTACAAGGGCGGCGCACCACTGGTCACGGACTTGGTGGGTGGACACGTGCCGCTCGCGACGGACGCGCTCGCCAGCCAGCTCGAGCTGCATCGCGCTGGCAAGGTGCGAATCCTCGCGGTTTCGGGCTCGGGGCGCAACCGCGCACTGCCGGATGTCCCGACGCTCAAGGAGAGCGGCATCGATGCCTTCGCGCACGCCAACGCCTGGTATGGCGCATTCGTGCCGTCGGGAACGCCCAAGGCGACGGTGCTGGCGCTGGAGAAGGCATTCATGGCCGCCGTGCAGCAGCCGCAGGTGCAGTCCCAACTGCAGCGCGCTGGCCTCGACCCCACCGGGCTGGACGCCGCAGCTGCAGCTCGCAAGCTGCGGGAAGAGCGCGAGTTCTGGCGCCCGATCGTGGAAGCGTCGGGATTCAAGAACGAGGATTGAACACGGACAACCAGGCTGCCGCCTGCGCCACGCCGCAAGACATGGCAGGCGCCGAATGGCGCCGCGGCCGTGAACTCGCGACGTGCTTTTTCAACTGACTGACGTGTAGTGCATTTCGGACCGGAAGGGGTTTTGTCTTGGCAGAAAGCGGATTCAATGGGCGCAGTGGTTTCCAAGGGACGATCGGGCGCACCCACGAGGAGTCGACGCCATGGTGGGAGACGCCTGTCGTCGCAGCGCCCGGCGCTCCCAACGTCATCTATGTGATGCTCGATGACGTCGGTTTCGCGGACCTGGGTTGTTTTGGCTCGGAGATCCCGACGCCGAACATCGACCGGCTGGCGAGCCAGGGTCTGCGCTACACCAACTTCCATACGACGACCCTGTGTTCGCCCTCGCGCGCGTCATTGCTGACGGGGCGCAATCACCACGCCATCGGCATGCGCATGCTGTCGAACCTGGATACCGGGTTCCCGAGCGGTCGCGGCTTCATCAGCCCGGCGGCCGCCACTATCGCCGAGGTCCTGCGCGATCGCGGCTACAACACCATGTGCGTCGGCAAGTGGCACCTGGCGCCGACCGAACATACCTCCGCCTCGGGGCCCTACGACCAATGGCCTCTGGGGCGCGGCTTCGAGCGGTACTACGGATACCTCGAGGCCGAGACCGACTGCTTCTACCCGGAACTGACCTACGACAACCATGCGGTCGATCCGCCGCGCACGCCGGAGCAGGGCTATCACCTGACCACGGACCTGATCGATCGCAGCATTTCGTTCATCAAGGACCAGACCTCGGTCACGCCGGACAAGCCGTTCTTCCTGTACCTCGCTTTCGCCACCGCGCATTCCCCGCACCAGGCCCCCGCCGATTACCTGCGCAAGTACCGAGGCGTGTACGACCGTGGCTGGGATGTCGTGCGCGCCGAGCGCTTCGAGCGGCAGAAGGCGCTGGGCATCGTGCCGCCCGGAACCACGTTGGGGCCGCGCAATGAGGGCGTGTCGGCCTGGGATGAACTCAGCGACGACGAGCGTCGCCTGGCCGCGCGATTGCAGGAAGCGTACGCCGCGATGATCGAGCACACCGACGCGCAGTTCGGCCGGCTGCTCGCGTTCCTGGAGGAAGTCGGCCGGCTGGACAACACCATCATCGTCTTCCTGTCGGACAACGGAGCCAGCCAGGAGGGGGGCCAGCGGGGCTCGGTCAATACCACCGCCATCCAGAACCGGGTGCCCGAAGACTTTGCGACGAGTCTGTCGATGATCGACGAGATCGGCGGGCCGGGCGCGCAACCCAACTACCCCTGGGGGTGGGCGCAGGTCTCCAATACGCCGTTCAGGCGCTACAAGCAGAACACGCACGAAGGCGGCGTGCGCGACCCATTGATCATCCACTGGCCGGCCGGGATCGCTGCGCGCGGCGAAACGCGCGAGCAGTTCCACCATGTGATCGACATCACGCCGACCATCCTGTCACTACTGGATGTCGCTGCGCCCACCGTCTACCGTGGGGTCGCCCAGATGCCCCTGCATGGCACCGACATGAGCTACAGCTTCGCGCAGCCGAAGGCCCCGACCACGCGCCTGACCCAGCACTTCGAGATGTTCGCCCACCGCGGGCTCTGGCACAAAGGCTGGAAGGCCGTGGCCTATCACGAGCGAGGAAGCTCGTACGACGACGACGTGTGGGAGCTCTACAACCTCGACGCCGATTGGTCCGAGTGCCACGACCTGGCGCGCGAGCGGCCCGACAAGCTGACCGAACTCAAGGAACGGTTCTGGGCCGAAGCGGGCCGTTATGACGTCCTGCCTCTGGATGATCGCGGCTACGCGCTGCGGGCCCGCGTGCCCCGCCCGGGTTCGCCGCGTGCGCGCACCCGCTTCACCTACTACCCCGGCATGGCGCACCTGCCGATGGCGGTGACGCCGCCGACCATGAACCGGGCGCATCGCATCACCGCGCACCTGGCCGAGCCGATCGGGCTCCACGAAGGCGTGCTGGTCGCGCTCGGCCAGGTCAGCAGCGGCTACGTCCTGTACGTGAAGGACGGCCACCTGTGCTACGAGTACAACTACGTCGGCACGCGCTATCGCATCCGCTCGCGCGAACCCCTGCCCGGCGATGCCACGGTGCTCAGGTTCGTCTTCGACAAGACGGCCGATTGCAAGGGCGTCGGTCGGCTCCTCGTGGGCGACCGGGAAGTCGGCGCCACCGAGTTCCCGGCCGTTCTGCCGTTTTTCCACGGCTGGCACGGACTCGACATCGGCCGTGACGCCCTGTCTCCGGTCTCGAACGACTACTCGGGCCAATTCGCGTTCACCGGAACGATCGCGCGCGTTGTCTACGACCTGGCGCCGTCCGAAGACGTGCTGCTGTTCGAGCCGGTCGACTGACGGCTGAAGCGGCGGTCAGACGATGGGGACGTTCGCGTCCTTCAGCACCCTGAGGACGAACGTCGACTTGCTGTGGCGAATTCCCGGGATCTTGTAGAGCTTCTCCCGTAGTAGGCGCTCGTAGTCGCGGGTGTCCTTCACGGCGATGCGAATGTAGTAGTCGTAGTCGCCCGACACCAGGTACGCGTCCATCACTTCGGGGATCTCCGCCAGGATCCGCCCGAACTCATACAGCGTCTCGTCGCTGTGGCTCGTCAGGGTGAGCTGGACGATCACCGTGTCCTTGTAGCCCAGACGGGCGCGATCGAGCTCGACGCTGTACTTGCGGATGACGCCCTCGGTCTCCATCCGCTTGATGCGACTCCAGCAGGTGGTGGCCGACAGTTTCACGGCGGCGCCGATCTCCTGCAGCGTGCGGCGGGAATCGGCCAGCAGCTCGCGAAGGATGGCGAAGTCGAACGTGTCCAGCTTGGCCGGTGTTTCATCGCCAATTTCCGGCAGATTCCTAAATTTCTTTGATGTAGCCATGGAATAAGCCTGAAAGGTCGAAGCCTATTTTGCCGTCAATGCGGAAAAATCTCCACATGGAAGCCGCCTTTCTCGAACCGTGTTCCTCCGATGTCTCCCGAGCGGTCCTGCGCAATGGCGCGGAAATTCTGCTGGACACCCTGGTCGCGTGCGGCGTCGACACCCTCTTCGGGTATCCCGGTGGCGCTGCGCTGCCGCTCTACGATGCGCTGTTCAAGCAGCCGCGGCTGCGGCATGTGCTCGTGCGGCACGAGCAGGCCGCCGTGCATGCGGCGGAAGGCTATGCGCGCAGCACGGGCCGGATCGGCGTCGTCCTGGTGACTTCCGGGCCCGGGGTCGGCAACACGATGACCGGGCTGCTGGACGCCATGAGCGACTCCATCCCCTTGCTGTGCATCAGCGGCCAGGTGGCGACGGGCGTGATCGGCACGCAGGCCTTCCAGGAATGCGATGCGCTGGGCATGTCCCGTCCGGTCACGAAATGGAACCACCAGCCCGCGGATGCATCGAAGGTCGCCGAAGCCGTCCGGGAGGCCGTGCGGATCGCGTTGTCCGGCCGGCCGGGCCCCGTGTTGATCGACGTGCCCAAGGATGTCCAGCTCCAATGCGTGCCGGCGCCCGCGCAGGCGACGTGGGTCGCCGGCCCGCGGGCTCCGGAACTGCCGCCGGCCGCCGATCTGCAGCGCGCAGCGGACCTCCTTGCCCAAGCCCGCCGGCCGGTGCTGTACGGCGGTGGCGGCCTGATCAACTCGGGTCCGCAGGCGTGTGAAGCATTCACCGCCCTGGCGCGGGCCTGGAACCTGCCCACCACGCTGACCTTGATGGGCCTGGGCGCACTCCCCGGTTCGGATCCGCGCTTCCTGGGCATGCTCGGCATGCATGGGACGGTGGAGGCCAACCTGGCCATGAACGAGGCCGACCTGGTGGTCTGCGTCGGCGCCCGCTTTGATGACCGGATCACCGGCCGCCTCGCGGACTTCTGTCCGGACGCGCGCAAGATCCACATCGACATCCATCCGGGCAACATCAACAAGGTCGTCCCCGTCGACGTTGCTTTGGTCGGCGATTGCGGCCAAGTCCTCGATGCGCTCGTGGGCCACTGCCCGCCCCCGCAAGCCGGCCGGCTGGATGCCTGGTGGACGCGGATCGCGGACTGGCGCGATGCCGATTGCCTTGCGTTCAGCGCCGACGAGCAGGTGATCCTGCCTCAGCAACTGATGTCCACGCTCCAGGGGCAACTTGCTTCTCGCGATGCCATCGTTTCGACGGACGTCGGCCAGCACCAGATGTGGGCCGCCCAGTACCTGCGGTTCGAGCAGCCCCGGCGCTGGCTCACGTCCGGCGGGGCCGGCACCATGGGCTATGGCCTGCCCGCGGCGATCGGGGCGCAGGTCGCGCATCCGGACAAGACCGTCGTCTGCGTCAGCGGGGATGCCTCGATCCTGATGAACATCCAGGAGCTCTCGACGGCGGTGCAGCACCAGACCCCCGTCAAGGTGGTTCTCGCCAACAACGGGTACATGGGCATGGTGCGCCAATGGCAGCAGCTGATTCACGGCAACCGTCTCAGCCATAGCTGGAACGCGGCCTTGCCCGATTTCGTCGCCTTGGCCAAGGCGTTCGGCTGGGGCGCGCGCTGCGTGCACGAGCCGCAGGAGCTCGAGGGCGCACTGGCCGAGTGCCTCGCCCACGACGGCCCCTTCTTCCTGGACGTGCGCATCGCCGCGCAGGCGAACTGCTACCCGATGGTGCCCGCCGGCCGCGGTCACCACGAGATCATGCTGGCCGACGGCGTCTGGTACCAGCGATCCTGACCCGGCGTTTCCCACCGGAAGCAGCCGGGCCCCTCCCTCTCGCGCAAGCAGCGATCCTGCGAGCGCGAGTCCTCGATCCCACAAGGATGAAGCAAGCCCATGAATGCCCGCGTCGATGCCCTGCATCTGCCCAGCCCTGCCGGTGCCCCTCTGCGCCAGGTCGACCTCGATGACAAGTACACCGCCGTCACTGGCGAGATCTACCTGAGCGGCATCCAGGCGCTGGTGCGCCTGCCGCTGGTGCAGCGTCTGCGGGACGTCGCCGCGGGATTGAACACCGGCGGGTTCATCTCGGGCTACCGTGGCTCTCCTTTGGGCGGCCTGGACGAGGCGCTGTGGAAGGCGCGCAAGCACCTGGATTCGCACCATGTGCGCTTCGTGCCTGGCGTGAACGAGGAGCTTGCGGCGACCGCCGTGTGGGGCAGCCAGCAGGTGCGCCTGCTCGGCGAAAGCGACTACGACGGCGTCTTCGGACTCTGGTACGGCAAGGGGCCCGGCGTCGACAGGTCGATCGACGTGCTCAAGCACATGAACCACGCCGGCACGTCCCGCCATGGCGGCGTGCTGCTGGTGGCCGGGGACGACCACGGGGCCTATTCGTCGACCTTGCCGCACCAGAGCGACCATGTCTTCGCGGCATCGATGATTCCCGTGCTCTACCCCTGCAACGTGCAGGAGTACCTCGAACTGGGGTTGCACGGATGGGCCATGTCGCGCTTCTCAGGCTGCGTCGTCGGCTTCAAGGCGCTGGCCGACACGGTGGAGTCCAGCGCTTCGGTGAGCGCCGACCCGTTCGCCATCCAGACGCGGCTGCCTGCCGGCTTCGGCATGCCCGAAGGCGGCCTGAACTGCCGGCTGTCCACCGACACGCTCGGCGTGCAGGCGCGCAAGCAGGAAGCCCTGATGCAGGACTTCAAGATCTACGCCGCCATGGCGTACGCCCGCGAGAACCGGTTGAACCGGGTCACCATCGACTCGCCGCAGGCGCAACTGGGCATCGTCGCCTCGGGCAAGAGCTACCTGGACGTGCTCGATGCCCTGGAGGAACTCGGCATCGACGAAGCCCTGGCGGCCACGATCGGCATCCGCGTCTTCAAGGTGGCGATGCCCTGGCCGCTGGAGCCGGAGGGCATCCGGGAGTTCGCACGCGGCCTGGACGAGATCCTGGTGGTCGAGGAGAAGCGCCAGGTCGTGGAGTACCAGCTCAAGGAGCAGCTGTACAACTGGCGCGAGGACGTGAGGCCGCGCGTGATCGGCAAGTTCGACGAGCGCGGCGAATGGGACGTGCGCAACCCGCGCGGGCGCGGCGACTGGCTGCTGCCCGCCAAGGGTGATTTCTCGGTCGCGCAGATCGCCCGTGTCATCGCAGGCCGTATTCAACGGCTCGGGATCCAGACCAGCACCAGTGCACGGATCGAGGCCAGGCTGGCATTCCTGGAGGCCAAGGACACGCAGCTTGCGGCGACCGTTTCGACGCCGCCGCGCCCGGCCTGGTACTGCTCGGGCTGCCCCCACAACACCAGCACGCGGGTGCCGGAAGGCAGCTTCGCCCTGGCCGGCATCGGCTGCCACGTCATGGCCACGGCCATCTATCCCGAGTTCAACAAGCTGACCACACAAATGGGCGGGGAGGGCGCGCCGTGGATCGGCGCATCCGCCTTCAGCAGGGTGCCGCACGTTTTCGCGAACCTGGGGGACGGGACCTACTACCACTCCGGCTACCTGGCGATCCGCGCGGCGGTGGCGGCGAACAAGGCGCTGCCGGTCAACGTCACGTACAAGATCCTCTACAACGACGCGGTCGCGATGACGGGCGGCCAGCCGGTGGACGGCCCCATCGGCGTGCACGAGATCGCACAGCAGCTCGCGGCCGAGGGGGTCACGCGCATCGCGATCGTCACGGAAGACCTGTCGCGCCACGCGGACCGAAGTCGCCTTCCCGCGGATGCCACGCTGCACGACCGATCCGAGCTGGAAGCCGTGCAGCGCGCGATGCGCGAGATTGCCGGTGTCAGCGCCATCATCTATGACCAGACCTGCGCGGCCGAGAAGCGCCGCCGGCGCAAGAAGAAGGAGATGCCACCGGCCGCGCAGCGGGTGTTCATCAACGAACTCGTTTGCGAAGGCTGCGGCGACTGCGGCCAGCAGTCCAACTGCACGTCCATCCTGCCGAAGGAAACGCCCTTCGGGCGCAAGCGGACCATCGACCAGTCGTCCTGCAACAGCGATCTGTCCTGCGTCAAGGGCTTCTGTCCCAGCTTCGTCACCGTCACCGGCGGTACGCCCCGCCGGACGAACACACCGGTTGCCCCCGATGCGGCTGGTTTTGGGCCGCTGCCGCTTCCGGTCCTGCCGGACCTCTCCCGCCCGTACAACATCCTGATCACAGGTATCGGCGGCACCGGCGTGATCACGATCGGGGCGCTGCTGGGCATGGCCGCACACCTCGAGCACAAAGGGGTCAGCGTGCTGGACATGACCGGCATGAGCCAGAAGAACGGTGCCGTCACCTCGCACGTGAGGATCGCTGCCGGGCCGGGACATCTGCGGGCGCAGCGGATCGCGACCGGCGAAGCCGACCTGATCCTGGGTTGTGACCTGCTGACCGCCGGGGCCGCCGAGGCCGTGTCGAAGATGCGTCCGGGACGCACGTCGGCAGTCCTGAACAGCCACGAGCAACCAGCGGGTCCGTTCGCGCGCAACCCGGACTGGCACTTTCCCGCCGACGGCCTGAAGACCCTCATCTCGGAGGCCACAGGTGGTCGCGTGGCGGCAATCGACGCTACGGCCATTGCCACCGCCCTCCTGGGTGACGCGATTGCCAGCAACCTCTTCCTGCTTGGCTACGCGTTCCAGAAGGGAGCGATTCCGCTGTCGCTGGAGGCACTGCTGCGTGCCATCGAGCTGAACGGGGTGGCGGTGGAAGCCAACACCCGCGCCTTCCAGTGGGGCCGGGCGGCCGCCGAAGACCTGGAACGAGTCACGCGCGCGGCGCGTCCAGTCCAGGTGATCGCCTTCACGCCAACGCAGACCGTCGATCAGCTGGTGGCGCAGCGGGTCGATTTCCTCACCGGGTACCAGGACGAGCACTACGCGGCGGACTATCGGGCGTTCGTGGAACGCGTCCAGAGTGCGGAAAAGGCTCTAGGGGCGGGCGACCGGCTGACGCGGGCCGTCGCGTCGAACCTCTTCAAACTGATGGCCTACAAGGACGAGTACGAGGTCGCGCGCCTGTACACCTTGCCGGAGTTCCGCATCCAGCTGGAAAGCCAGTTCGAAGGCAGGTTGCGCCTGACCTATGAGCTGGCGCCTCCCGCCCTGGCGTGGCTCGGCGGAACCCAGGGCCCGCGCAAGCGCTCGTTCGGGCCCTGGATGGGAACGGCTTTCCGCTTGCTCGCCAGGTTGAAGTTCGTTCGAGGCACAGTTCTCGACCCCTTCGGCCACACGCAGGAGCGTCGCACGGAGCGGACCCTGAATGCCGAATACCGGGCGCTGATCGAAACGGAGCTGGCCTATTTCGGGGTGGACTCGCTGGAACACGCCGTCCGCGTGGCTCGGGTGCCCGAGATCATCCGAGGCTTCGGCCATGTGAAGGAAGCGAGCATCCGGGCGGCGCGAGCCAGGTGGGAGGAACTTGCGGCCAAGTGATCGCCGCCGATGCCAGGAGCCCAAGACGGCGAATCACTACACTTGGGTGCCTCGCCCAGGGCGCACCCGAGGGTCGCCGCCACTCGCCGGCGGCGATCCCGTTGAACTCCACAGGCATGCTGCCAGATCTCGATTCGATCAACATTTTCCTGCGGGCGGTGCAACTCAAGAGCCTCTCCAAGGCTGCAGAAGCGAGCCATATTTCGCCCTCGGCGGCCAGCCGTCGACTCGCACTGCTGGAACACCAGTTCCGCACGCCGCTTCTCGAGCGCAAACACGACGGCGTGTTGCCGACCGCGGCCGGCGAGGCTCTGGCACGGCACGCGCAGTTGCTCATGCTGAACGTGGAGGGGATGCGGGCCGATCTGTCCGACTACGCCCGCGGCGCCGTCGGGAGAGTGCACCTTCAGGCCAACACCTCGGCGATGAGCCAGGACCTGCCGGCACAGTTGGCCAAGTGGTCACGCTCGCACCCCGACATCCATGTGGACGTACAGGAAGTCCGCAGCGGCGACATCGTGGCAGCGGTGCGGCGAGGTACGGTTGATGTCGGCGTCGTCACGTCGGCCCCGCTGGAAGACCTGCATTTCGAGAGTTACTGCCGGGACCGCCTCTGCGTCGTCGTGCCCGCGGCCCATCGCCTTCGCGTTCGTCAGGCAGCGTTCGCCGATCTCCTCGAGTACGACTTCGTCGCTCTCGACGACACCGCCAACACCACACAGAGCATGAAGAGCACGGCCAATGCGCTGGGAGCGTACCTGCGCCTGCGTGTCCAGGTGCAGTCCTTCGAGGCGGTGTGCCGCCTGGTCGCCGCAGGACAGGGCATCGGACTCTTGCCCAAAGGCGCGGTGAAGGCCTTGAAGCACTCGATGAAACTGCGCCTGATCGATCTGACCGACGACTGGGCGAACCGCGAAATGTACGTTTGCGTAAAGAAAGGGCGACTGTCGCCGCCGGTCACCCAGTTTGTCGAACACCTGCTGGGACGTCCTTTGAGCCATCCCGCCGAGAACTCGAACGGGATTGCCGGTCCGCAACGCCGAGTCAGGCCCGCTTCGAAGCCTCGATGATCTGGCGCCACCGCTCCAACTCCCTGGGGGCGTCGGCGGAAAAGGTCTTGGCGTCTGCCAGGTCCACTGCGACCGATTGGGCCGCGCAGAAGTCCCTGTAGGCCTGCGTCTTCCCGATCGCCAGGAGCGCATCGGAAAGCTTTTGCGAAAGCGGCGCGGGAACGGCAGCGGGGCCAAATACCCCGACGAAGGCGGTGAGCGCGTAGCCGGGCACGCCGGCTTCGGCCACGGTCGGCACGTCGGGCAGGCCTTCCAGTCGCTCGGAGCCGCTCACCGCCAGGGCGCGCAGTCTTCCGGCCTTCACGAGCTGCAAAGCCGACGATGCGCTCTGGAAAGTGAACGTGACCTGCCCGCCCACGGTGTCCGTCACGGCGGGAGCGGCGCCCTTGTACGGGATGTGGCGAGCCCGTGTTCTTGTCATGTCATTGAGCAACGACGCCGCGAGGTGGGGCGCGGTGCCAGGACCGGCACTCGCATAGGTGACTTCCCCGGGCCGCGCGCGCATGTCACCCACGAGTTCCATCAGCGTCTTGTAAGGCGAGCTGGTCGGGACCAGCAGGACGACCTGTGCATTGTTCAGGCGCGCGATCGGCGTGAAATCCTTGATCGGGTCGTACGGCAGCGGTGTTTCGGACATCCACCGGTTGGTGTAGATCGTGATCGACGAGAGCAGGAGAGTGCTGCCGTCCGGGGGCGCCTTGGCAACGAAGTCCGCGCCGATGATGCCGCCGGCGCCCACCTTGTTCTCCACCAGGACCGGAGTACCCAGGCGCTCCCGCAGAGGATCGACCAGGAAGCGAGCCGTGCGGTCGAGAACCGTCGCCGGCGAAGCGCCCACGACCAGCCTGACCGGCTTGTCGGCGGAGGTCTGTGCCTGGGCGAGGCCGAAAGCGCCGAGGCTGAAGGCGGCCGACGCCCTCAGCATGCTGCGTCGGGAGACGCCGGCAGCACCTCGCGTCGGAGCCCGCTCCCGGTCGCCTGCGTCGATACGCGGGCTACACGCACAAAGGGCTTTGCGATGTTCAGACGACACGGGAGCTTCTCCGGGGTTATGCATGCGGACTTAGCCAAACGGGCGATCGGGTGAGTCATCGGTGCCCACCCTTGCCCGGAGAGTAGCCATCCGGTCGCCAGGCAGGAATTGCAAAGTGGGCAAGAAAGGTTTCGAAGAAACGCAAACCTCTTCCGGCTACCAGCTTCTTTTCGCGCAGGCTCGTGTAGCGGATGTTCTCACGCAAGCGCACCGCGCAAGCGGGGCCCGCACCGGGGCGACCCGCATCGTTACCGACCGACTGCCGGCGCCGCGCCGAATGCTCGTGGCGCCGAACTGGGAGTTACCCTGTCATTGTCCGGATTCTTACAATGCGCGCGCTGCAGGGGGGATCCAATGGCACCCGATCCGCTCGACGCAAAGATGCGCCGAACCCCGCCACACCCTCAGGTGCTACCGATGCATCCTGCCTCCTCACTCCAGCCGTGAACGCCCCCGACAACGAATCCGACATCCTGCCGCCCCTCGAGGAACCATCGAACCAGAAGCTGGGGCTGACGGCCCAGGAGTCCGATCCGCCTCGCTGGCCGTCGTCGCGCAGCGCGCCGGCCGGCGCGCCCAACGTCCTGGTCTTCCTGACGGACGACGTGGGCTTCGGCGCCTGCAGTACCTTCGGCGGACTGATTCCGACGCCTGCGCTGGATGCGCTGGCGGCAAGCGGGCTTCGATACAACCGCTTCCACACCAGTGCCATGTGCTCGCCGACGCGCGCGGCACTTCTCACCGGGCGGCACCCGCACCGGGTGGCCATGGGGAACATCAGCCACTTCGCCACCGGCTACGACGGCTACACCTCCGCGATGCCGAAATCGGCCGGCATGATCGCCGAGACGTTGCGGCAGAACGGCTACAGCACGGCAGCCTTGGGCAAGTGGCATCTCGCGCCCGAGTGGGAAGTCAGCAGCATGGGCCCCTTCGACCGCTGGCCGACGGGGCAGGGCTTCGAGTACTACTACGGCTTCCTCGGCGCCGACACCGACCAGTTCTCGCCCGCGCTGGTCGAGAACACCAGCGCGATCGCGCCGCCGCTCGACGACCCGGACTACATCCTGGACCGCGACCTGGCCGACCAGGCCATTCGCTGGACGCGCGACCAGCGCGTGCTCACGCCCGACAAGCCGTTCTTCATGTACTACGCCCCGGGCACGGCGCACGCGCCCTACCAGGCACCCAAGGAATGGCTGGAGCGCTTCCGCGGTGCCTTCGACCAGGGATGGGACCGGACCCGGGAGGACGTCTTCGCGCGCCAGAAGGCCCAGGGGATCATTCCGGCCGATGCCGAACTCACCCCGCGCCCGGACTTCCTGCCCGCCTGGGATTCGCTGCCGGAGCCGCAGCGGCGCCTCTACGCCCGCTACATGGAGGCCTTCGCCGCCATGCTCGCCTTCTGCGACCACCAGGTCGGGCGGCTGATCGAGCACCTGCGCGCCAGCGGCCAGCTGGAGAACACGCTGATCTTCTTCATCCAGGGCGACAACGGCAGCGACGCCGCCGGCGGACTCAGCGGCGCGTTTTTCGAGCAGGCCCAGCTGAACAAGATGGAGGAGGATCTCGACTATGCGCTGGCCCACATCGATGAGATCGGGGGGCCGCGTTCCTACAGCAAGTTCCCTGCCGGCTGGGCTTGGGCGATGAACACGCCATTCCAGTACTACAAGCAGGTGGCTTCCCACCTGGGCGGCGTGCGCAACGGGATGGTGGTGCACTGGCCCGCCCGGATCCAGGGCGGCGGCCAAGTGCGCTCGCACTTCTCGCATGTGATCGACGTGGTCCCCACCATCCTGGAGGCGACCGGCATCCGGACGCCGCGCGTGCTCAATGGGGTGGAGCAGAAGTCGCTCGACGGAGCGAGCTTGGTGTCCTCCTTCGAACAGGACTCCGAGCCGGACGCCGCCCGCTCGCAGGTGTTCGAGATGTACCAGAACATGGCGATCTACGAGGACGGATGGTGGGCCGGCACGCGGCCGGCCAACGTGCCGTGGCTCGCGCACTTCGCCGGCAGCACCGACCCGCGGTCGCGCAGCTGGGAGCTGTACGACCTGCGCAGCGACTTCTCGCAGGCGCGCGACCTGGCGCAGCAGGATCCGGTGCGCCTGGACGTCCTGCGCCAGCGCTTCCTGGAAGAAGCGGCGCGCTGCAACATCCTGCCCGTCCACGGCAACAACGAGGGCACCGAAGGCTGTCCCACGCCCACCGCGAATCGGAAGAACTTCGTCTTCCGTCCCGGCATGACCCGCATTCCGGAGAGCTTCGCGCCCGACATCTTCGGGCGTTCGTACGCGATCCGGGCGGAGCTCGAGATTCCGGAAGGCGGCGCCAACGGCGTGCTGATCACGCACGGCGGCTTCGGCGGCGGCTACGCGTTCTACCTGCATCGCGGGGCGCCGGTGTTCCACTACAACGCCACGAGCGGGCGCCAGTACCCGATCCGCGCAGCCGAAGCCCTGGCCGCCGGTCCGCACCTGCTGGAGGCACGCTTCGTGGCCGACGGATCCGAACGCGGCGGCGGCGGCACGCTGACCATCAGCGACAACGGCAAGGTGCTGGCCTCCGGCCGGATCGAGCACACGCACCGGCGCTGGATGTGGGAGGGGCTCGACATCGGCGAGGACAGCCTGACGCCGGTCAACGACGACTACACGATCGCCACCAGCCGCTTCACCGGCACCCTGCACCAGGTGGCGGTCGACCTGGACTGAGGGTCGGAAGGGGCCGTCCGGGGCCAGCCTGCGTCAGGCCGGCCCCGCGTCCTCCATGATCTCGTCGGCGTAGCGGCCGGCGCGCAGCAGGTCCGCCATCTTCTTCATCGGCGCGTCGATGTGCGTGAAGAAGGCCTTGTAGCCGGCGCACAGGTAGTTGAGCCCCGGGTCGCCGTCCGGCGTGCGGATGAAGCGGTTGCGCGGGCACTCGCCGTAGCAGGCGAACAGCACCGGGCATTTCCTGCAGTAGGACGGCAGCGTGTCGAACTTGGCGTCGCCGAAGCGGCGCTGCTGCTCGGAAGCCACCAGCGCTCGCAACGGCTTGTCCTTGATGTTGCCCAGGCGGTGGCGCGGCTCCACGTAGTGGTCGCAGGAGTACACGTCGCCGTTGTGCTCCAGCGCCAGCGACGCGCCGCACCGCGGAGCGACCACGCAGCTGTTGTGCTGGCCCAGCCAGCTGCCCAGCGCGACGTCGAAGGTGGTCACGTAGACGCGGCCGACGTCGCGCCGCACCCATTCGTCGAAGATGGCGATCAGGAAGGCGCCGAACCGGTCGGCCGGAACCGAGCGCGACGTGACCAGCGAGCCTTCCTGCCGGTACAGCGGCCGGTCCTTGCCCTCCATGCCGCCCCAGCCCTGGTTGGCGAGCTGGATGGTCTGCTCCGTGGCCCGCTCCACGATGGGAATCAGCTGGATGTACTGCGCCTTCAGTTCGTCGCGGAAGAAGCGGTACACCTCCAGCGGGTGCCCGGCGTTGCCGGCGTGCACGGTGCACAGGATGTTGACGTCCACGCCGTGGCGCTGCAGGCAGTCCCAGCCCCGGCGCACCTGTTCGAAGCTGCCCCTGCCTCTCTTGTCCACCCGATACAGGTCGTGCAGTGCCGGCGGCCCGTCGAAGCTGATCCCGACCAGGTAGCCGTTCGCCTTGAAGAAAGCCGCCCACTCGTCGTCGATCAGGGTCCCGTTGGTCTGCATGGTGTGCAGCACCTGCTGGTGGGGCTTGCGGTACTTCTGCGCCAATTGCACCGCGCGGCGGTAGAAGTCCAGTCCGCGCAGCATGGGCTCGCCGCCCTGCCACGAGACCTCCACTTGCGGACCTGGCGAGGATTCCATCAGCTGCCGGATGTAGGTCTCCAGCGTGGCTTCGTCCATCAGGTAGCTCTCGTCCGGGTACAGGTTCTCCTTGGACAGGAAGAAGCAATAGGTACAGGACAGGTTGCAGGCCGCTCCCGCGGGCTTGGCGAGAAGGTGATAGTGCCGCTCGTGCGCGTCCATTCCTTGTTCCTGCTGCAATGCGTTTCTCGACCTGTCCGGTTGGGCCACGGGTCAGCCGCCCTCGGTCGGCAGCTCGCACACCACGATGCTGCGGTAGCCGAGCCGGATGAGTCTTTCCTCCTGCAGCTGCTGCAGGCAGGTGCTGAGGTAGGGGCGCGAACTGCCCACCAGGGCGGCCAGTTCCCGTTGCGAGATGCGCACCTCGGTGCCCTGCGGCCCCGGCGCGCCGCGCTGGGTAGCCAGGTACTGCAGGGCCGCGTAGACGCGGTAGGCGACGGAGGTTTGGTGCCCCTCGATGCGCCAATCCATCAGGTTCCAGGACCGCTTGGCCAGCAGCCTGGCAATCTCGGTGGCAACGATCCCGTCGCCTTCCATGAGCGCGAGCAGCGCGCCGGCTTCGAAGTGGATCAGCGTGCAGTCGCCGGCGGCTGTTGCGCAGTAGTGGAACGGCAGCCCGCCGACGGCCGAATAGAGGCAGGCCATCTTGCCCGGCCCGATGTAGGGCCACAGGATTTCCGCGCCGCTGGCCGAGGTCGCGCTCAGGCGCAGTCGCCCGCGCTCGACCAGCAACACGGCGCCGGTCGGTTCACCGGCCCGCTGCACCACGTCGCCGTCGTGCCAGTGCCGCCTCAGGCCGATGCCGGCCAGCGCCGCCTGCGCGTGGTCCGACAACAGGTCGAAGGCGTCCAGGCGCGGCAGCTTCGTCAGCAACCAGCGTGTGTCGGTGAACGACAGGGGCTGGCCGGACCGGTCGTCGTCGTGCAATGGGCGGCCGCCAGGCCGGGGGCTCGCCGCCGACGGGCTCGGGTGGGGGTTTCGGCTCATGTCGCGACGTCGGGAAGGGTTCCCGATTGTCCGCAAACGTGCGCGGAGCCGCGATCGAGCGCGCATTCCGGCGAGGACCGGCGTCCTCACCGGGGCGGCCGCGCCAGGGTCGACTGCTGAACGGCCAGCCGCTGTGCCAGCCGGCTGAGTTCCCGGTACACGACCCCGGCATCGGGATGCCAGCGGGCCACTTCGGCGGCCTGGGCCCGCACCACGTCGAGGTCGCCCCGCGCAGCGGGTCCCGTGATCGCGCGCGGCCCCAGTTTGCTCACGCCTTCCGCGGTCGCGTGCAGCAGCGAGGACTGCATCTTCACCGCCAGGTCCTCCGGTACCCCCGCTTCCGCCCAAGCCTCGCGCGCAATTGCCTGCAGGACCACCGTGAAGTTGTTCGAGAAGACCGCCGCAGCGTGGTACAGCGGCTTGCGCTCGGTCGGCACGTCGAAGCAGACGCCGCCGATCGCCTCGATGACGGGTCGCAGGCGCTCCAGCGCCGGCTCGTCGCCTTCGAGGCCGAACGGCGTGCCCTGGAACTGGGTGACCGCCGCTGCCGGGTCTGCGAAGGTGAAGACCGGGTGGGTGCTGGCGAGATGGAAGCCGAGCTCGCGCAGGGCCGCCAGCTCGGCGGCGGGAAGACAACCGCTGCAGTGGAAGGCGACCGGCGCGCGCGGCGACGCCCGGGCGCGCCCCGCGGCGCTGCCCGCCAGCTCGGCGGCCACCTGGGCGATGCGCGTGTCCGGAACGCTCAGCAGCCACACATCGGCCGGCCGCATGTCGTCCAGCGCCGTGACCGGCCGTCCCGCCTGGATGAAGTCGGCGGCGCGCCCGGCTTCGCCGGCATCGAAGCCCTTGAGGTCCTGCAGCTCGAGGGTTCCGCTGGCGTGGAACAGCCGGCCCAGCGTCTGGCCCACGCGTCCGCAACCGATGATGTTGAGGGTCGCCACGGTGGCTCCGTCAGCCGTGCCGGACAGCGATCGTCTTGAGCACCGTGAACCCGAGCAGCGCCTCGAAGCCCTTCTCGCGGCCGTAGCCGCTGGACTTGACGCCGCCGAACGGCAGTTCCACCCCGCCGGCCGCGCCGTAGTTGTTGACGAACACCTGGCCGCAGCGCAGCTTGCGCGCCAGGCGCAGCTGGCGCGCACCGTCGCGGGTCCAGACGCCCGCCACCAGGCCGAAATCGGTGCCGTTGGCCAGCCGGATGGCCTCCGCCTCGTCCTCGAACGGCATCGCGGCCAGCACGGGGCCGAAGATCTCCTCCTGCGCGAGGCTGTGGCCATGGGGCACGTCGCGCAGCAGGACGGCTTCCTGGTAGAAGCCGGCCGCGGCTGCGTCAGGATGCAGCTCTCCGCAGGCGGCGACCTGGATGCCATCCGCCTCGGCCTTCGCCAGGATGCTCTTGACCAGCTCGTACTGCTTGCGGTTCACCAGCGGGCCCATGTCGAGCTCCAGTGCCGGCGGGCCGGACCGCAGCGCCCGGAAGCTGCGCGCCAGCCGCTCCAGCACCTGCTCGTACACGCTGCTGTGCACCAGCAGGCGGCTGCCGGCGGAACAGGTCTGTCCCGCGTTCTGGACGATCGCGTTGACGATCACCGGCAGCGCCGCGTCCAGGTCGGCATCCTCGAACACGATTTGCGGCGACTTGCCGCCGAGCTCGAGCGTCACCGGGCAATGCCGCCGGGCTGCCGCTTCGCCGACGCGGCGGCCGGTGACCGTCGATCCGGTGAAGGAAATGTGATCGATGCCCCGGTGCTCGGTCAGGGCGGCGCCGGCTTCGTGGCCATAGCCGGTGACGACGTTGATCGCACCGGATGGAAAGCCGATTGCGGCCGCGATCTCGGCCAGCCTCAACACGGACAAGCTGGCGTCCTCGGCGGGTTTGACCACGCAGGCGTTGCCGGCCGCCAGGGATGCGCCGACGGTGCGGCCGAAGATCTGGATCGGATAGTTCCAGGGAATGATGTGGGCAGTGACGCCGTGCGGCTCGCGCACCGTCATCACCATGTAGCCTGCTTCGTAGGGCAGCGTTTCCCCGTGCAGCTTGTCGCACGCTCCGGCGTAGTACTCGAGGTAGCGCGCCAGTGCGACGACGTCGGCCCGGGCCGTCTTCATGGACTTCCCGGTGTCGCTGGCCTCCAGCGCGGCCAGTTCCTCTGCGTGTTCGCTCACGGCCGCGGAGAAGCGGTACAGCAGGCGCCCGCGCTGCGCCGCCGCCAGGGCACCCCACGGACCGTCGAAGGTCTCGCCGATGGCCGAACGGGCGGCAGCGACGGCCGCGTCGACGTCGTGCGCAGTGCCGCGGGCGATCTCGCCGAGGCTGCTGCCGTCACTCGGGTCGATGACCGGAATGAACTCGCCCTCGGCAGGTGCGACCCAGTCATTGGCGATGAAGTGGCTCTTTTGCATGTGCTGCTCCTTCAGGCGGCGGCGCGCGAAACGCACTCCGCGATGGCACGGCCGACGTCCGTCGTGGAGGCGCGGCCGCCCATGTCGGGCGTGCGCGGCCCATCGGTCAGGACGGTTTCGATCGCCTTGACGATCGCGTCCGCGGCTGCCTGGTAGGTGGCGTCGCCCTGGCCGAGATGCTCGAGCATGAGCGCCGCCGACCAGATCTGGCCGATGGGGTTGGCGATGCCCTTGCCGGCGATGTCCGGGGCGGACCCGTGAACCGGCTCGAACAGCGAGGGGTACTTGCGCTCGGGGTTGAGATTGGCCGAGGGCGCGATGCCGATGGTTCCGGTGCATGCCGGCCCGAGGTCGGACAGGATGTCGCCGAACAGGTTGGAGGCGACCACGACGTCGAACCAGTCCGGGTGCTGGACGAAGTGGGCCGTCAGGATGTCGATGTGGAATTTCCGGACGGTGACGTCCGGATACCGGGCGGCCATCTCGGCCAGGCGCTCGTCCCAGAAGGGCATGGTGACCGAGATGCCGTTGCTCTTGGTGGCCGCCACCAGCGACTTGCGTGGCCGCCGCCGCGCGGCCTCGAACGCGTACTTCAGGATGCGGTCGACCCCGGTGCGCGTGAAGATCGACTCCTGGATCGCGATCTCGCGCTCGCTGCCTTCGAAAGCTCGCCCACCGATCGACGAGTACTCGCCTTCCGTGTTCTCGCGCACGATCAGGAAGTCGATGTCCCCGGGATGGCGGTTGGCGAGCGGCGTCGGAACGCCCGGCATCAACCTCGCGGGACGGAGATTGACGTACTGGTCGAAGTCGCGGCGGATCTTGATGAGGGACTCCCAGACCGCGGTATGGTCGGCAACGATGTCGGGTGCACCGACGGCGCCGAAGTAGATCGCGTCGTGTCCGCCGATCTGGTCCTTCCAGTCGGCCGGCATCATGGTCCCGTGCCGCACGAAGTGCTGGCTGCACCACTCGAAATGATCGAAGGACCATTGGATGCCGAACCTGCGGCCTGCCGCGTCCAGGACGCGCAGGCCTTCCGGCACGACCTCGGTCCCGATTCCGTCGCCAGGGATGACGGCAATGCGATGGCGGTTCGAAGGCAAGGTACTTCTTCCTGTTCGTAGCGGGGGGAGGGCGCCGCTCGCGCGGCGCGGGTTCAGGCGGAGGCCGGCCGGGCGGCGCCGAGCAGCGTGACCAGTTCCGGCACCAGGGTCTTCGGACCGCCCTGGGCGACGGCGCTGTCCAGCGTGGCCGCGACGGCGTCGCCCACGCGGCGCGCCGCCTCGGCGTCGCCGGCCATCTGCACGTAGTAACGCAGGTCCTTCAGGGCGTTGGACATGGAGAACTGCAGGCCGGACGCATCGCCGGCCAGCAGATAGGGCTTGAGGCGGTCCAGCGCGACCCCGGCGCCGCCGCCGGAAGCCAGGACGTCGACGAAGACGCCGGCATCGATACCCCCGCGTGCCGCGCAGGCCGCGGCCTCTGCGAGCAGAACAACCGAGCCGATCGAAACGAAGTTGTGCAGCAGCTTCAGGCGGTGGCCGGCGCCCACGGGCCCGACGTGGGTGATGACTTCGGCAAAGGTCCGCAGCAGCGGCATCGCCTTGGCCACCACGGCCTCGTCGCCTCCCACCAGGAGGTTGAGGCGCCCTTCGTGTGCCGCCTGGGCGGTTCGCGTCATGGGCGCGTCGATGAACAGACCGCCCGCCGCCTGCACGGCCAGGGCCATCCGTTCGGTCGATTCCGGGATGGCCGTCGAGCAGTCGATCACCACGCTGCCGGGCCGCAGGCCCTGCAGCACGCCGTCGGCGCCGCCGAGCACCGCCTCGACTTCGGGTGAGCCGGTGACGCACAGGATGATGAAGTCGCTCTGCGCCGCGACCGCCCGAGCGGTTGCCTGCGTCGTCGCGCCGGCCTCGAGCAGGTCAGCGATGGGTTGGTTGCCCGGATGCTCCAGAGCCGTCAGCGCATAGCCGTGCTTCAACACGTTTCGCGCGATTCCGTGACCCATGAGGCCAACGCCGACGATGCCTACCCGTTGCTGCACTCATGCCTCCAAAAGAAGTTGAAGAGAACTGTACGGGGCTCTCGCCGGGTTCAGAAGTTCAATGTCGCGAAGACGGGGTTGCGGAAAACGCAATCCATGGGCCTGAAGCTTGTAGAAGCGGCTGGCGCGCTTCAAGGCGCGAAGGCGCGACGGGGCTTGATGTCGGAGAGCTTGGCATGGACGCACTCACTTGGCCGTCGGCATGGCGAATTCCGCGCCCTTGCCGATGCTCTCCGGCCAGCGCTGCATGATCGACTTCTGCTTGGTGTAGAAGCGCACGCCCTCCTCGCCGTAGGCGTGCATGTCGCCGAACAGGCTTTTTTTCCAGCCGCCGAAGCCGTGCCAGGCCATCGGCACCGGGATCGGCACGTTGATGCCCACCATGCCCACCTGCACCCGGCGCGAGAACTCGCGCGCCACATGGCCGTCGCGCGTGAAGCACGACACGCCGTTGCCGTACTCGTGCGAGTTGATCAGCGCCACCGCTTCGGCCAGGTCCTTGACCCGCACGCAGCCCAGCACCGGGCCGAAGATCTCCTCCTTGTAGATCCGCATGTCCGGCTTGACGTCGTCGAACAGCGTGCCGCCGATCCAGAAGCCGCCCTCGCAGCCGGCGCCCGCCTTGGCGCCCTGGAAGCCGCGGCCATCCACCACCAGCTTGGCGCCCTCGGCGACGCCCTGGCCGATGTAGCCGGCGATGCGCTGCTGCGCGGCGCTGCTGACGATCGGGCCCATCTCGGCATCGAGCTCGACGCCGTTCCTGATCTTCAGCTGCTGGGTGCGCTCGGCCAGCAGCGGCAGGATCTTGTCGGCCGCCTCGCCCACCAGCACGCCCAGCGAGATCGCCATGCAGCGCTCGCCGGCCGAACCGAAGGCCGAGCCGATCAGCGCGTCCACCGCCTGCTCGAGGTCGGCGTCGGGCATCACCACCATGTGGTTCTTGGCGCCGCCCAGCGCCTGCACCCGCTTGCCGTGGCGCGCGCCGGTCTCGTAGATCTTCTGCGCGATCGCGGTGGAGCCGACGAAGGAGATCGCCTGCACATCCGGGTGCTCAAGCAGCGCGTCCACCGCATCCTTGTCGCCCTGCACCACGTTGAACACGCCGTCGGGCAGGCCGGCTTCCTTGAGCAGGCGGGCCATCAGGATCGAGGCGCTCGGATCCAGCGGGCTGGGCTTGAGGATGAAGCTGTTGCCGGCGGCGATGGCCACCGGGTACATCCACATCGGCACCATGCAGGGGAAGTTGAACGGCGTGATGCCGGCCACCACGCCCAGCGGCTGGCGCATCGTCCAGTTGTCCAGGCCGGTGGAGACCTGGTCGGTGTACTGGCCCTTGAGCAGCTGCGGGATGCCGCAGGCGAATTCGACGATGTCGATGCCGCGGCTGACCTCGCCCTGGGCGTCGGTGAACACCTTGCCGTGCTCGGCGGTGATGGCATGCGCCAGTTCGTCGCGGTGCCGGTTCAGCAGCTCCAGGAACTTGAACATGACCCGGGCCCGGCGGATCGGCGGGGTGTCGGCCCAGGCCGGGAAGGCGGCGCGGGCGCTGGCCACGGCGCGGTCCACTTCGGCGGCGCTGGCCAGGGCGACCTTGCCGGTGACGGTGCCGGTGGCGGGGTTGAAGACATCGGCGCTGCGACCGCTGGCGCCGGGCACCGGCGCGCCGTCGATCCAGTGGTGAATGGTGTTGTTCATGCTGTCGTTCATTCGGTTTCCATGAGTGCGTCGCCCAGGGCGTTGATCAGGCGATCAATGTCCTGCTTTTCGACAATGAAGGGCGGCGCCAGCTGGATCGTGTCGCCTCCGTAGCGCACGTAGAAGCCCTTTCGCCAGCAAGCCATGGCGACCTCGAAGGGACGGCGCGCTGGTTCGCCGGGCAGCGGCTCGAGAGTGAGCCCTGCTGCCAGGCCGAAATTGCGGATATCGATCACGTGTCGCTGGCCCTTGAGGCTGTGCACGGCCTGCTCGAAGTAACCGCTCAGCCCCTGAACGCGATCCACGAGGCCGTCGCGCTGAAGCACTTGCAATGCGGCGTTGCCAGCTGCGCACGCGACCGGGTGGGCGGAGTAGGTGTAGCCGTGCGGGAACTCCAGCATGTAGGGGGCCCCGCCCGCGGCCATGAACATATCGTGGATTTCCTTGCTCGCGATCACGGCGCCGAGCGGCTGGGCCCCGTTGGTCACCTGCTTGGCCACGTTCATGATGTCGGGCACGACGCCGAATGCGTCTGCCCCGGTCATGGCGCCGCAGCGGCCGAAGCCCGTGATGACCTCGTCGAAGATCAGCAGGATGTCGTGCGCCGTGCAGATCTCGCGCAGGCGGCGCAGGTAGCCCGCCGGCGGCACGATAACGCCCGCCGAACCGGAGAACGGCTCGACAATCACGGCGGCGATGTTCGATGCATCGTGCAGTGCGATCACGTCCAGCAGGCGGTCGGCCAGTTGCTCGCCGCCTTCCGCGGGCACGCCGCGGCTGAACGCATTGGTGGGCAGCAGGGTATGCGGGAGGTGGTCCGCCTCGACACCCTGACCAAAGGTCTTGCGGTTGGCGACCATCCCGCCGACCGAGATGCCACCGAAGTTGACGCCGTGATACCCCTTTTCGCGACCGATCAGTCGGGTCTTGCCGGCTTGGCCACGGGCGCGCCAGTAGGCCCGGGCCATCTTCAGCGAGGTGTCCGCCGCTTCCGAGCCGGAGCCGGTGAAGAACACGTAGTCCAGGCCCGTCGGCGTGAGCTCGCGCAGCCGATTGGCGAGTTCGAACGAGGCCGGATGCCCGTGCTGGAAGGCGGGCGAGTAGTCGAGGCGAGCAACCTGTCGACTGACGGCCTCCGTGATCTCGGGTCGGCCGTGGCCCAGACCTGAGCACCACAGGCCGGACAGACCGTCAAAGATCTTGCGGCCTTCGTGATCGGTGTAGTACGCGCCGCTGGCCGCCACGATAAGCCGGGGGTCGGCCTTGAACTGTCGGTTTCCGGTGAACGGCATCCAGTGTGCGTCCAGCCAGGCGGCGTCCGTGCGGACGGGCGCAGATTCGGGTGGCAAGTCAATCGTCGCGCTCATGTCGGTCATCCTCGTGGCTCACCTGGGGTGGTGGTCAGGGCCCATTGTTGGCTGGCTGCTGCTCGTACAAAATGAACGAAGATCACCATTTACTTGCGCATTCATGAAAGTGTCGAATCGTCCGCGCGGACGTGCCCTGCTGGGACAACTAAGCGATATGGACCTGCGCTTGCTGCGCGTCTTCAAGGCCGTGGTTGATTGCGGTGGACTGTCGGCGGCCGAACTGGAGTTGAACATCGGCACGTCCACCGTCAGCCGCCACGTCAAGGATCTCGAGACCCGGCTTGGTCTGGTGCTGTGCCGGCGCGGGCGCGCCGGCTTCGCCATCACCCCCGAGGGTCAGCGGATCTACGATGAGACCCTGCGCCTGCTCGCCTCGCTTGATGCCTTCCGATCCAGCGTCGACGACATCCACCTGCGCATGGGGGGACAACTGGAGGTCGCGTTGTTCGACAAGACCGCCACCAACCCCGCCTCGCGAGTGGCCGAGGCGGTTGCTCTCTTCACCCGCGCGGCGCCCGACGTGGACCTCAACATGCACGTGGCGCCGATGCCGGCAATCGAGCGGGGCGTCCTGGACGGGAGTTTCCAGGTCGGCGTGATTCCCGCGCACCGCAGCTCGCGCAGCCTGGCGTATCAGGATCTTTTTGGCGAGACCATGCTGCTCTATTGCGGTGCCGGTCATCCCTTGTTTGACGCCCCGAGTTCCGACCTCACCTGGGTGCGCCTGCGCCAGCATGCCTTCGCCGGGCTCGGCTACCACTCACCCAACATGGAGCTGAGCCACCGGGCGCAATTGCTGCGCAAGGCGACGGGCTTTGATCAGGAGGCGATTGCCACTCTGGTGCTGTCAGGCCGCTACCTGGGGTTCCTGCCCGACCACTACGCGGCAAGCTTCGAGCGGGATGGCCGCCTGCGTGCTGTGCAGCCACGCCGCTTCCGTTACCAATGCCGCTTCATCAGCGTCATGCGGCGGACTCCACAGCCTACACGTGCAGCGCTGTTGTTTGCCCAGTGTTTGCGTGAAGCACATTCAAGTGCCGACTGAAGCGACGAGCGGCACGAGCGGCACGAGCAAACCTCCGGGGGGCCGGTCGCCTGAGGTTTCCGTCTCAGTTCATTGCGAGCTCAAGCTCGAGCCGGCGCACCATGGCCAGCAGGCGAGGCGCGATGTCCTTTTCGATGCGCTCCTTGTTGGGTAGCGGCCCCGACATGACACAGTTGAAGGCAAGAGGCTCATCGAACGGTCCCGCCCGCATCGGGGCGGCCACCGAATAGAGGCCCCGCACGAACTCGTCGGCGACGACGTAGTAGCCCTTCTGCGCAATCGACTTGCGGGCCCGCTCCACGCGAGGCAGCCCGCAAGCGTACGCCGCGGGATCGGCGACCTTCAGCCGGTTCAGCGCCGCCGTGCGTGCCGCCTCGTGCATGCCGCTCACGAGCGCCGGCCCGATCGCACCGACCAAAAGGGTCCTGGAAGCGCCGATGTCGGGGCGCGTCACATGCGACTCGTCAAAGCGGACGCTTTGCACGCAACGCGATCGTTCGCATCGAGGATCCGGATCTCGGCAGCCTTCCTGCTCCTTGTGTCGTGCCGCGCTATTCGGGCAGCCCGCCGGTCTTGCCTCGCAGCGGCCCCGGCGTCGGGGAACATACCGATGACGTGCTGCGGCGCCTGGGGGTCTCGACCTCGAAATGGAGCAGCTGCGCGCCCTCGGCGCGATATGGCGGTCGCCGGTGCGCGCTTTCGAGCCGGATGGCCTGCTCGAAAGTGAGACCGGTTGCCTTACCCGCAGCATTCAAAGGAGGCGCGCAGGCCAGCGCGCCACCTGCGCCTTCAGCCGCAGTAGATCACCCCAGCCTGCGCCAGGGCTTCGATCTCGGTCTCGGGGGCCTGCGCCAGCTCGCGCAGCACCGTCGCCGTGTCCTGCCCGATCCGGTGGCCGGGCCAGCGGATGGAACCCGGCGTGGCCGACATGCGCGGCACCACGCCGGCGAGCGTGACCTCGCCGATATCCTCGTCCTCGACCTGCTGCAGCATCTGCCGCGCCGCATAGTGCGGGTCGGCGAAGATGTCCTGCATGGTGAAGACGCGGCTGGCCGGCACCTCGGCCTGCTGCAGGATGCGCTCCAGTTCCGGAAGATCCTTGCCGCGGGTCCAGGCGGTGATGATCTCGTCCAGCGCGTCCTCATGCGCGTTGCGCACCGACTGGGTCGCATAGTGCGGATCTTCTGCCAGCCCGGGCTGGCCCATTGCCCCGCACAGCCGTCGGAACACGCTGTCCGCCAGCGCCGCGATGTGGATGTGCTTCGCGTCGCGCGTCGGGTACAGCGTGTTGGGTGCGCTGTTCGGCAGGCGCGGGCCGGTGCGCGTGCTCATCTTGCCCAGCTTGCCGTAGGCCGGCACGTAACTTTCCATGAAGCTGAAGGCCGATTCGGTCAGCGCCGTGTCGATGCACTGCCCCTGGCCGGTGCGCTCGCGGTGCAGCAAGGCCATGGTCGTGCCGAAGGCCGAGTAGACGCCGGCGATGTAGTCGGTCAGCGGCACGGCCACCCGGGCCGGCGGCCGGTCCGGGTCGCCGATCATCTCGCGCAGGCCGCTCACGGCCTCGCCGATCACGCCGTAGCCGGGGCGGCCGGCGTAGGGGCCGTCCTGCCCGTAGCCGCTGATGCGGGTCAGGATGAGCTCGGGCCGCACCGCGCACAGCGCTTCGTAGGACAAGCCCCAGCGCTCCAGCGTGCCTGGGCGGAAGTTCTCCACCACGGCGTCGAAGGCCGGCAGCATGCGCAGCAGCACCGAGCGGCCCTCGGGGCGGCGCAGGTCGATGGAGGCGATCCGCTTGTTGCGCGCGATGCTGGCGGCGTAGAGGGACTTGCCCTGGTACTGCTCGCCCAGGTGGCGGATCGGGTCGCCCTCGGCCGGCTCGATCTTGACCACCTCGGCGCCGAAATCGGCCAGCAGCCGGGTGCAGAAGGGACCGGCGGCGGTGGAGCCCAGCTCCAGGACGCGGTAGCCGGCCAGTGGTCCGGCGGTCACGTCTCGATGACGGCGACCACCTGGCCTTCGGAGACCGGCTCGCCTTCCTTCACCCGCACCTCCTTCACCGTGCCGCCCGCATCCGCGACGACCGGGATCTCCATCTTCATCGATTCCAGCACCATGATCGGTTCGTCCTCGGCCACCGCATCGCCCGGGTTCTTGACGAGTTTCCAGAGCGAACCGGTGATTTCCGATTTGATTTCGCGAAGTGCCATGTCTTGCTGTCTCCTAGTGGTTGGGGAAGGGGGAAGGGGGAAGGGGGAAGGGGGAAGGGGGCGCTCAGAGGACGAACTGCTGGAAGCGCTTGAGGGTGGCGATGGCGCTGCGGATGTTTTCGCGCCGCAGCAGCTCGGCCTCTTCGGCATCGCCCTTGCGCATGGCCATCACCACCGCGCGGTGCTCCAGCAAGGCCTGGGCCATGCGGCCCGGCAGGATCTGCACGCGGCGGCCGATCAGGCGGATCTTCTCAAGCATCCCGTCCAGCATGCCGGCCAGCACCGGGTTGCCGGCCGCCGCAATGATGTCGCCTCGCAGGCGCTCGTACTGGCCGAAGTAGGCCTCGATTTCGCCGTTCTCGACGTAGCGCTGCATCGGTCCGCCCGGGCCGAGCTGGTCGACCCAGTACTGCCATGACTCCGGCGGCGTGTTGAGCGTGGCCAGCCGCACCGCCATGCCTTCGAGCGCCTCCCGCACGTCGTAGATCGAAAAGATCTCACTGAGCTCCAGCCGCGCCACGACCGCGCCGCGGTTCGGCTCGCGGCGGATCAGTCCGCGCAGCTCCAGTTCGGTCAGCACCTCCCGCACGCGGGTGCGCGACACGCCGAATTCGTCGGCGAGCTCGCTCTCCACCAGCTTGGCGCCAGGGGGGATGAGGTGGTTGGCGATGCGCTCGCGGATCACCTGGACGATGTCCGGCTCGGTGGTTTCTGTCGTTGCCATGGTTCGGATTCCCGATGTTGGCTTTCAAGTATCAACGAGCGTTAGTGTACTGTTTTGTGAACAATCAAAGCAGACAAAATGAAAAACGAGATGGTTGACAATCATGATCACTGAATAGTAGACTGAGTTGAAGACGACGCACTTTCGACGTCGTTGCACAAGAAATTGGAGACAAGCAGCATGGCAGTGAGCTGCGGACCCCTGGAGGGCATCCGGGTCCTGGAACTGGGTTCGAGCGTGGCCGGCCCGTTCTGTGGACGGCTTTTCGCCGACTTCGGCGCCGAGGTCATCAAGGTCGAGGTGGCCGAGGGCGACGCGGTGCGCAGCATGGGCAAGCGCGTCGATGGCAAGTCGCTCTACGCGGCCAGCATCTTTCGCAACAAGCGGCTGATCTCGGTCGACCTGCGCACGGACGCCGGCCGCACGCTGGTGCGCCAGCTCGCCGAGAAGAGCGACATCCTGGTGGAGAACTTCCGCCCCGGCACGCTGGAGCGCATGGGACTGGGCTACGAGGCGCTGAGCCGGGCCCACCCCGGGCTGATCATGGTGCGCATCAGCGGCTTCGGCCAGACTGGTCCCTATGCCGATCGCGCCGGCTATGGCGCTATCGGCGAAGCCCTCAGCGGCTTGCGCCACCTCACCGGCGATCCGGACCGTCCGCCTTCGCGCATCGCCGCCTCCGTCACCGACGAGATCACCGGCATCTACGGCTGCATGGGCGCCATGATGGCGCTGTGGGCGCGCCAGCGCACCGGCCAGGGGCAGGTGGTGGACGCCACCTTGTTCGAGTCGGCCTTCAGCCTGATCGAGCCCCACGTCCCGGCCTACGCCAAGCTCGGCATCGTCGCCAATCGGGCCGGCGCACGGCTGCCCGATTCGGCGCCGAACAACACCTACGTCACGCGCGACCGGCGCTACATCCACGTCACCGCCATGGGCGACGCGGTGTTCGTGCGGCTGGCGAACGTGATCGGCCGGCCCGAGCTGGCCGACGACCCGGCCTACAGGACCCAGGTCGCCCGCTCTGCCAACGAGGAGACGCTCGACGGAATCATCGGCGGCTGGATCGAGGCACGGCCCCTGGACGAGGTGGTACGGACCCTGAACGAGGGCGGCGTGCCCTGCGCCCCCATCTACACGGTCGCGGACATCTTCGAGGACGAGCACTTCAAGGCGCGCGACATGCTGCTCGACGTGCCCGACGACACGCTCGGCACGGTCACCGTGGCCGGTGTCGTTCCCCGCCTCAGCGGCACCCCCGGCCGGGTGCGCCACGCCGGCGGCTCGGTCGGCGACGACACCGCAGCGGTGCTGCGCGACGTGCTGGGCCTGGCCGACGAGGAGATCGAGCGCCTGCAGTCCGACCGAATCATCCACGCGCCCGCCCGGGCGCGCGCAGCACAGGAATCCGAATGAGCAACCCAGTTCCCGACAAGCAGCAGTTCAAGCGCAACCTCCACGAGGAATTCGAGGCGCGCCGCCGCAAGGCGCTCGCCATGGGTGGTGCGGCCAAGCTGGAAAAGCGTGCGGCGGCCGGCCTGCTCAATGCGCGCAGCCGCATCGACCGCCTGTTCGACCCCGGCACCTTCACCGAGAACGGCCTGTTCGCCACCTCGCTCCATTCGAAGGCGGAAGAGGAGCGCACGCCCGGCGACGGCAAGCTCACGGGCTACGGCAAGATCGACGGCCGCTGGGCGACGGTCGTGTCCAACGACTTCACGGTGCTGGGCGCCTCCAGCGGCGCCACCAACGTGAAGAAGATCGCCCACATGAAGCGCGTGGCGACCTCGCGCGGCATGCCCATGGTGTTCTTTGGCGAGTCCTCCGGCGCCCGGCTGCCCGACACCATGGGTGCGCGCGGCATGGGCCTGGGCCTGGGCAGCGATCCGACCCAGTACCAGCGCATGCGCGAGACGCCCTGGGCCGCGTCGGTGCTGGGCTTTTGCTACGGCTCCTCCTTCCTCTACACCTGCTGCTCGGACTTCCGGGTGATGCGCAAGGGCGCGGTGATGGCGGTCTCCAGCCCCGGCCTGGTCGAACTGGCCACCAACGAGAAGATCACCCCGGAGGAACTGGGCGGCTGGCAGGTCCATTCGGAGGTCACGGGCCTGATCGACCAGGTGGTCGACACCGACGAGGAAGCGGTGGACGCGATCAAGCGCTTCCTGTCCTACCTGCCCTCGCACCACAACCAGCTGCCTCCGGAGGTGGCGGTGACGCCCGGCTCCGGCCGCAAGATGGCCGACATCCTCGACCTGCTGCCGGCCAGCCGCTCGCAGGTCTACGACATGCGCAAGATCATCGCGGCCGTGGCCGACGAGGGCTCCGTCTTCGAGATGAAGCCCAAGTTCGGCAAGACGGTGGTGACGGCGCTGGCTCGCCTGGGCGGCAAGACGGTGGGGTTCATCGCCAACAACCCGTTCTTCAAGGGCGGTGTGCTGGATGCCGACGCAGCCGACAAGGCGATCGGCTTCATGGTCACCTGCGACTCCTTCAACATTCCCCTGGTGCTGTTCGTCGACACGCCCGGTTTCGTGATCGGCTCGGAAGCCGAGAAGAAGAAGGCCACCGGCAAGATCGTCAACTTCATGAACGCGCTGCAGCTGGTCACGGTGCCCAAGCTGTCGGTGATCATCCGCAAGACCTTCGGCCAGGCCTACCTGAACATGGGCGGCGGCCGCAACTCCGACGAGGTCGCCGCCTGGCCGACGGCGGAAGTCAGCTTCATGACGCCCCAGTTCGCGGTCACCATCGTCAACGGCACGCGCCCGGGCGACCCCGGCTTCGAGGAGCAGCTCGAGCAAATGAACCGGGACAACAACGCCTACGAGATCGCCCGGACCTTCGCGGTGCAGCACGTGATCCGTCCCGAGGCAACGCGCGACTACCTGATCAACATGCTTGAGATCCACGCCCTCAAGCTCACCGGCGGCATTGGCCAGCACCTGATGCGCGCGTGGCCCACGAGCTTCTGACATGGCCTCCTTCCAGAAAGTCCTGGTCGCCAACCGCGGCGCCGTCGCCTCCCGGGTGTTCCGCGCTCTGCACGGGCTGGATATCCGCTCCGTGGCCGTCTATTCGGACGTCGATCGCGAATTGCCCTACGTGGCCGAAGCCGGCCAGGCGGTGCACCTGGGCGGCTCGGCGCCGCGCGAGAGCTACCTGTCCATCGACCGGGTGCTGGCCGCCGCCGCCGAGTGCGGCGCCGATGCCATCCACCCCGGCTACGGCTTCCTGGCCGAGAACGCCGAGTTCGCCCGCCGCGTGATCGACGCGGGTCTGCGCTTCATCGGTCCGTCGCCGCGCTGGCTGCACGACATGGGGCACAAGACCCAGGCGCGCCGGCTGGCGCAGCAGTGGGGCCTGCCCACCGGTGCCGGCACCGACGTCGTCGATCCGGCCGACCCGGCGCTGCCCGGGCGCGCGGCCGCGATCGGCTATCCCGTCATGGTCAAGCCCGCGGCCGGCGGCGGCGGCATCGGCATGATGCGCGTCGAGACGCCGGAGCAGCTGGCCGATGCGCTGCGCTCGGCCCGTTCGGCCGCCGAACGCGGCTTCGGCGTGGGTGACGTCTACCTGGAAAAGCTGATCCGCACGCCGCGCCATGTGGAGATCCAGCTGCTCGGCGACGCCCACGGGCACGTGGCCCACGTGTTCGACCGCGACTGCTCCGTGCAGCGCCGCAACCAGAAGGTGATCGAGGAGGCCCCGGCGCCCGGCATCGCGACGCAGAAGCGGCTGGAGGTGCTGCGCCGCTCGGCCGCCGCGCTGGCCGCCGCCGGGTACGACAACATCGGCACCCTCGAGATGCTCATGTCGTCCACCGGTGAGTTCAGCTTCCTGGAGATGAACACCCGGCTGCAGGTGGAGCACGGGGTCAGCGAGGAAGTGACCGGGGTCGACCTGGTGCGCGGCCAGATCCGCAGCGCCGCCGGTGATTCGCTGGCGAGCATCCTGCCGGGAGAGATTGCCGTCCGGGGTCACGCGATCGAGGCGCGGGTGTGCGCCGAGGACCCGATGCGCTTCTTCCCGTCGGTCGGCAAGCTGGAGGTGTTCAGGCCGCCCCGCCACGCGGGCGTGCGCGTGGAGACCGGCTACGGCGAGGGCAGCACGGTGACCCCGTTCTACGACTCCCTGCTGGCCAAGGTGATCGTGCACGGCAAGGACCGCGATGCCGCCATCGCCGGGCTGCAGGAGGCGCTCGGCGCCTTCGAGGTGCGCGGCGTCAAGACCAACATCCCGGCCATCCAGATGGTGCTGGCCAGCCAGGAGTTCCGCAGCGGCCACGTGCACACCGGGCTGCTGCAGGAACTGCTGGACCGCGCCAAGGCCGCTTCGAAGGTGAGCGCATGAGCAGTACGGCATCCATCAACCCGGCCGCCGGCAGCGCTTCCTGGGACCAGGAGATCGGCGAGCTCCAGCAGCGCCGCCGGTGGGCCGAGGCGCTGGGCGGGCCCGAGGCCGTCGCCCGGCACGTGGAGAGCGGCCGCCTCACCATCCGTGGCCGCATCGACGGCCTTCTCGACGCCGGTTCGTTCCAGGAGGTCGGCAAGCTCACCGGTTCCGGCGTGTACCGCGACGGCCGGGTGCAGTCGGTGCTACCGGCGCCTTACGTCATGGGCCTGGGCCGCATCCGCGGCCGGGCGGTGGCGGTCGGCGGCGAAGACTTCACGGTCCGCGGCGGCACCAGCTGGGGCGCCGACCGGCGCAAGGGCGGGCAGGGCGGCTTCATCGAGGATTTCGCGGCCAACTACCGCATCCCGCTGGTCAATCTGATCGACGGCGCGGGCGGCAGCGTGGCTTCCATCAAGAAGCGCGGCCATGCGGTGTTCCCCGGCGTGCACGGATTCGAGAAGTCGGTCGAACTGATGGGCCTGGTGCCGGTGGTCAGCTGCGTCATGGGCGTGGCGGCAGGCGGGCCAGCCGGCCGCGCCATCCTGGCGCACTGGTCGGTGATGGTGAGCGGCCAGAGCCAGGTGTTCGCGGCCGGTCCGCCGGTGGTGCAGCGCGCCATGGGCCTGGCCGTCACGCGCGAGGAGCTGGGCGGATCGGCCATCGCCGTGGACAAGGCCGGCACCATCGACAACGCCTTCTCCAACGAGGCGGACGCGCTGCGCGCCATCGGCGATTTCCTTTCCTACCTGCCGCAGAACGTGTGGGAAATGCCCCCGTGCATCCCCTGCGACGATCCGGTCGAGCGGGCGGACGAGGCGTTGGCCACCATCATCCCGCGCGACCGGCGCAAGCCGTACGACATGCGGCGCATCCTGCGCGGCGTGTTCGACCGGCAGTCGCTGTTCGAGATCCAGCCGACCTGGGGCAAGGGCATCATCACGTGCTTCGCGCGGCTGGGCGGCCGTCCGGTGGGCGTGATCGCCAACAACCCGATGGTGTACGGCGGCGCGATGGATGCGCGCGCGGCGCGCAAGCAGGGCCACTTCGTGGAGCTCTGCGACACCTTCCACGTGCCCATCGTCTACCTGGTCGACCAGCCCGGCTTCCTGGTCGGGCCCGGCGCCGAGGCCGAGGGCACGCTGCGCGACGGCATGCGCGCCGTCTACATCGGCATGCAGGCCACCGTCCCGGCGCTCACGCTGGTGGTGCGCAAGTGCTACGGCATGGCGGGCATGGCCGCCTGCGACAAGGCCGGCATCAACTTCAAGATTGCCTGGCCGAGCGCCGAGATCGGCAACCTGCCGGTGCAGGGCGGCGCGCGCGCTGCCTTCCGGCGCGAGATCGAGGAGTCGCCCGACCCGGCGGCACGCGAAGCGGAACTCGAGGCGGAGCTGCAGGCGCTGACCTCGCCGTTCCGGATGGCCGAGGCGTTCGCCGTCGAGGACATCATCGATCCGCGCGAGACGCGCGCCTACCTGAACCGGTTCGTCGAAACCGCCTATTCCACGCTTGCGAGCCGGCTCGGCCCCAAGCCGCGCTACGGCGTCAGACCCTGACCACAGACCCACCAAGAAGGAGACAAGCATGCACCACCGAATCCACCGCACGCTGGCCGCTGCCGGCCTCATGCTGACACTGGCGTTCAACGCCGCAGCGCAGAACACGCAGGTCGCGCCCGGCCTGACCGTGGAGCAGTTCCCCAAGGTCACGGGCGAAGTGCACCTGGCGCACGGCTTCGGCCTGATCTACGGCGCCATGCCGGTGGCGCGCCAGCTCGGGGTGATGGAGAAGGTGTTCCCCAACGCCAAGGTGACCTGGCAGAACATCTTCACCACCGCACAGCAGCGCGATGCCATGCTGGCCAGCCGGCTGCACATCGGCTCGTGCACGCCCGGGCCCTACCTCTCGTCCTGGGACAAGGGCGTGGACATGGTCTGGCTCCAGACCACCGGCGGCTTCGACGGCTACCTCATGGTCCGGCCCGACGGGCCGAATGCGGTCACCGACTTCATCGGCACCCAGATGAAGATGTCGCCCGGCCCGAACACCGCGCAGTACTTCACCGTGCAGCAGGCCCTGCGCAAGGCCGGCAAGGACGTGAAGGCGCTGGATCGGAACTGGGCCAACCTGCCGCATCCGGACGCGATGCAGGCGCTGGTGGGCAAGCAGCTCGACGGGCACTTTGCCACCGCCGACTTCGCCCTGCGCCTGCAGGACATGGGCATGAAGAAGATCGCCAGCATCAAGGACACCTGGGGCAGCCTGTACGCCGTGGGTGCCTGCACGCTCGGCAAGATCGCCAAGGAGAACCCGGACCTGGTCCGCGGCTATGCGCAGGCGCTCAAGCAGACCGTGGCATGGATGAATGCCAACCCGGAGAAGGCTGCCGAGATGCTGAGCAAGTCGGTGGAGAACAAGGTGCCGGCGGCCGAGTTCGTGAAGTACCTGAAGTCCAGTGTGTACCAGAGCTACACCACCGATGCCGACCTCAAGACCCAGGCCCAGGCGATGAAGGCGTTCGGCGCCATCAGCAAGGAGCCCAAGGACGCCCGCGACTTCTACGCCTATCCGAACGAAGCGGGTGCAAAGTGGTAGGAGTGGCCATGCGCATGATGCACGACAGCGCGCCGGCAGCGCCGGTGCACGCTGCGGAAGCGGCGGCCCAGGTGGAAATCGACCACGTCACGATCGAGTTTCCCAAGCCCCGGGGCGGTGGAACCGTGCTGGCGGTCCAGGACGTCTCGGTGAACATCCGCAAGGGTGAGAAATTCGTGATCCTCGGTCCGTCGGGCTGCGGGAAGTCGACCCTTCTTACGGCGATCGGCGGCTTCATCCCCGTGACCGGCGGACAGATCCGGGTCGCCGGCGAAGTGGTTCGCAAGCCGAACATGAACCGCATCCTGGTGTTCCAGGACTTCGGCCAGCTGCTGCCCTGGCGCACCGTCGTGAGCAACGTCGCCTGGGCGATCGGCAAGCGGTGGCCCCACATGAAGGCGGCCGAGGTCCAGGAGCGGGCCCGCCACTACGTGGACGTGGTCGGGCTGTCCACCCAGGCCGACCAGTACCCGAACACCCTGTCGGGCGGGCAGAAGCAGCGCTGCGCCATCGCCCGTGCCTTCGCGGTCAAGCCGGGCATCCTGCTGATGGACGAACCGTTCGGCGCGCTCGACGCCATCAACCGCGAAAAGATGCAGTTCGAGCTGAACCGCCTCTGGGGCGCGGAGGAAGAGAAGGTCACCATCGCCTTCGTGACCCACGACGTCAACGAGGCGGTGCACCTGGGACATCGCATCATGGTGATGAGCCGAGGCCCGGGCCGGCTGCGCGAACTGGTGGACAACCCCAGCGTGGGCCAACCCCCGCACGACGCCAGCGCCTTGCGCCTGGTGGATGACCTGCGTGAACTGCTGAAGGATGCCAAAGCATGAGCTCCGCCACCTCGCTGCCGCTGCGTTCGGCCGCCTCGTTCTCGCTGTCGCGCCTGCTGGGCGGCGGCACCACCAAGAAGTTCATCGTCATCCTGGCGCTGTGCGCGGCCTGGGAAGGCGCGGTGCGGCTTTTCGACGTCAACCCGCTGCTGTTCCCGCCGCTGACCACGGTGGCTGCCAAGCTGCTCTCGGGCCTGGGCCTGGGCGGCAACGGCGAGCTGTGGCGCTACATCTGGGAGACGCTGTCGGTCATCCTGCAGTCGTTCGGCATCAGCATGGCGCTGGCCATCGTGATCACTGGGCTGGCGGTCGCCAACGGCTGGGTGCGCGAGACCCTGAGCGTGCTGACCGGCATCTTCCAGCCGCTGCCGTCGATCGCGCTGCTGCCGATGGCGATCCTGTGGTTCGGCTTCACCCGCGAGTCGCTGGTGTTCGTGGTCGTCATGGCGATGGTCTGGCCGATCGCATCCTCGCTGACGGTGGGCTTCGCCACCATCTCGCTGACCCTGTTCCGGCTTGGCCGCAACTACGAGCTGGGGCATATCCGGCTGATGACCGAGATCCTGCTGCCGGCCGCGCTGCCGATGATGATCTCCGGCCTGCGGGTCGGCTGGGGCTTCGGCTGGCGCACGGTGGTGGCGGCCGAACTCGTGTTCGGCGCCACCGGCTCCGGCGGCGGCATCGGCTGGTACATCAACAACAGCCGCCTGTTCATGAACATCGTCGACGGCTTCGCGGGCATCCTGCTGGTGATCGTGGTGGGGCTGCTCACGGAAAGCCTGTTCCGGCTGGTGCAGTACTTCACGACCCACAAGTGGGGCACGGAGAACTTCTGAACGCACGGCGTGCGTGACGCTGCGAGGCCGCTGGCCGCCAGCCTGCTGGCGGCCCTCTGGCTGCTCGAGGAGTTTCACATCGCCAGCGGCGGCGCGCGGGTCGCCGCGCAGCTGTCCCTGGCGGTGCTGTGCGTCTACTTCGTGGCGGGCTTTGCGGTCGCCCGGACCGCGGTACGGGTGGTGGCCGCCATTGCCCTGCTGGCCGCAGGCCTGCTCGCGCTGCAGTTCGGCATCGCCGGCTCGCTGCTGAGCGGCGCCCGCTCGGCGGCGCTGTTCATCGCCTTTCTCGCCACCATGCAGATGCTGAAGGTCGGCATCGAACTGCGGCCTGGCCTGGAGCGCATCCGGCGCGAGCACGAGGCGCTGGCCAGCCGCGAACAACACGACGCCATGCTGCTGCGCTCCTGGCTGGCCGGTTCCATCTTCGCTGCCGGGACGCTGGCCATCGTGGCCCCGCTGGTCGGGCCCGAGCGGGCGCCGGCGGAGCGCCGCCTGCTGGGCCAGAGCGCGCTCCAGGGCGTCGGGCTGGCCCTGCTGTGGTCGCCCTTCTTCGTGGCAATGGCGGTATGCCTCAAGCTCTCCGCCGGCATCACCCTGGGCGCGGCGCTCGCCAATGGCGTGGCGATGGCGCTGCTGGGCCTCGTGATTTCGCACGTGGCTTTCGGCGGCCGCCTGCGCGCCGCCTGGGTCGCCCCGCTGTGGCGCGTCTTCGTGGCCACGATCGCCATGGCGCTGGCCATCGTGGTGATGCACCGGACCCTGGGGCTGAGCAACTCGGAAGCGATCGTGGTTGGCGTGCCGCTGGTGGCCTTGCTGACGGCCTTCCAGGCCGTGAAGACCAGCCCGAGGTCGGTCGCGCTGCGATGGCACGCCTCGCTGGAGGCAATCGCGGCGGAAGCGCTGGTGGTGAGCGCTTCCCTGATCCTGGGCGAGGTGATCAAGGACCTGCTGGCGCTTGGCGTGGTGCGCCTGCCGGCCGGCATGCTGACCTGGCCCGAGCCCTTTCTCATCGTGTGGCCGGCACTGGTGATGGTGGCGCTATCGGTCGCCGGCTTCCATCCGATCATCGGCGCCAGCCTGCTGTTCCCGCTGCAAAGCTCGCTGCCGATGCTGCATCCGGTGGTGGCCGCCGGCAGCGTGCTCACCGGCTGGATGCTGGCCATCCTGCTGTCAACCTTCGCCGTCCCCGTGATGTTCGCCGCGACCCTGTTCCGGGTGGCCCCACGGGAGCTGGTGCTGGGAGCCGGGCTCCGGTTCGCCTTGCTGTACACGCCCGTCGCCTGGTTTTACCTATGGATCCTCAACTTCCTGCTGGGAGCGAATCGGTGAGTCCCATGAGCCATTTCAGCCTTCATCTCGCGGAGTTCGCCGCCACCTTGCGGTTCGACGACATCCCCGCGGCCGCTCGCGAGGCGGCCTCGCGCAGCCTGCTCGACATCCTCGGCGTCGCGATCCGCGGCCGGCAGCACGAAGTGGCCGTGCGCGGGCTCGATGGCGCTCGCGCATTGCAACGGGGCGAAGGAAGCGCGGTCGTCTGGGGTACGCGGGAGCGGCTGCAGCCGCTCGCCGCCGTGATGGCGAACGGCATCGCGGCGCACGTGGACGACTTCGACGACACGCACAGCGACGCCATCGTGCACGGCAGCGCGGTGATCGCGCCGGTCGTGCTGGCCCTCGCGGCCGAGCGCGGCGCATCCGGCCAGGACCTGCTCGCCGCCTTCGTGGCCGGCTGGGAAGTGGCGGCCCGCGTGGGGCTGGCCGCGCGCGGCAGCTTCCACCAGCGCGGCTTCCACACCACCTCGATCGCGGGCATCTTCGGTGCGACCGCCGCCGCGGCGCGGCTGATGGGCCTCGATGCGCAGCGCACCGCGCACGCACTGGGCCTGGCCGGCAGCCAGGCCTCGGGGATCAACGAGTACCTGTCCAACGGCTCGTCGTCCAAGACGCTGCACTGCGGCTGGAGTGCCCAGGGGGCCATCGTCGCGGCCACCCTGGCCCGGGCGGGCATGACCGGGCCCATGAGCGTGTTCGAGGGCCGCTACGGGCTGCTGCGCGCGTACGGCCTTCCCGAGCGCGCCGACCCGGCGGCGCTCGACCGGGGACTCGGGTCGCAGTGGGAGGTCACGCGCATCTCCATCAAACCCTATCCCTGTTGCCACTACGCGCATGCGTTCGTCGATTGCGCCGGCCAGCTGCTGGACCGCGGCGTCACCGTGGAGCAGATCGGCTCGATCGAGTGCGTGGTGCACGAGCAGCAGGCGCCGATGGTGTGCGAGCCCGTGGCCGACAAGCTCGAACCCGCGACCCCCTACGTCGCCAAGTTCAGCCTGCCGTTCCTGGTTGCCGCGCGCCTGCTGGACGGACGGATCGAGCATGCGACGTTTGCGGCCGACAACCTGCGGCGCCCCGACTTGCTCGCGCTGGCCCGGCGGGTGGGCTACCGGATCGCCGCCGAGGGCGAGACGCGCTTCCCGGAGACGTTCCCCGGCCGGCTGGTTGCCACGCTCGCGGACGGCCGGCAGGTCGAAGAACGGCTGGACGTCAACCTGGGCCACCCCGGCCATCCGCTGTCCTTCGACCAGGTGGTCGCCAAGTTCAGCGCAAACGCTACCGCCGCCCTGGGCGCAGCAGGTGCGGCTCGTGTCGTCGCCAGCGTGCGGCGGTTGCCGGAGATCGACGCTGCGTCCCTCGCGGCCGCGCTGGTGCCGAACTGATCGCGCACAGGTACCGGCATGCCATGCCCGAGGGCGAGCGAGCTTCCGGTTCGTTTGACCCCGGTGAACGCGGTCTTCGGAATTCTCGAATTCTCCCGGGCCGGCCGCGTCCTTAGACTGGCCGCGCCAAGCTCTGCCGCCCGAGCTGCGCGGCGCTCGGCGCATACAAGAACAGGAGACAACGATGTCGAAGAATCTCAGCAGGCGCCGCCTGCTCGTCGGCGCTTCCCTGGTAGGGGCCGCACCGGCGCTTGCGTGGGCGCAGTCCGAGAAGTGGCCGTCCCGGCCCGTGAAGGTTGTCGTGGGATTCCCGGCAGGGCAGGCGACCGACATCATCGCGAGAACCTTCTCCGATGAACTCGGCCGCGACCTCGGCCAGAACTTCATCGTGGAGAACCGGCCGGGTGCGGGCAGCATGCTCTCGGCCCAGCTGGTGATGAAGGCGCCGGCCGACGGCTACACGCTGATGTGGGGCGGCAGCGGGAACCTGGGCATTGCGCCCTACCTCTACAAGAATGCCGGCTACAACCCGGTGGCCGACTTCGACACCCTCATGGTGAGCGGCATCGTTCCGATGCTGCTGGTCGTGAATGCCGATTCCGAGTTCAAGAGCTTCGACCAGCTGCTCAAGGCCATCCGTTCGCGCCCGCTCAACTACGGCTCCGGCGGAAGCGGCGTGACCAACCACCTGGCCACCGAGCTGCTCAAGCTGATGGCCAAAGTGAACATCGATCACGTCCCCTACAAGGGCGACGCGCCCGCGCTGCAGGACCTGATCGGCGGGCAGTTCAACTTCATGTTCGCCAGCCTGCCGGCATGCATCGGCCAGGTCCGTGCCGGCCGGCTGCGGGCATTGGCGGTATCGACCGCCAGGAGGCTGACGGCGATCGACATCCTGCGCGATGTCCCGGCCGTCTCCGAGCACGTGCCGAACTACGAATGCGTGGCATGGACGGCGCTCGTCGGCCCCAAGGGCCTGGCGGAAGACGTCAAGGTGCGGCTCGCGGCCGGGATGAAGAAGGTGATGCAGAACGCCGCCGTCACGTCGAAGTTCGAACAGATGGGCAACTTCGTCGATCCAGGCATGACGATCGAACGCAGCCGGGAATGGATCAGGTCGGAAGGCGAGAAGTTCAGCCGGATCATCTCCGAGGCGAAGGTCTCCGTGACCTGAGAGAGAGCAGGCGCGGCAGGCCGCGCCTGCTTCACCCCATGCAGTACCGCACGAAGCCTTCGGCGGCGGAGCCCAGCTTCTTGGAGCGGTGCCGCACGATCGAGAGCGTCCGCTCGATGGCAGGAAAGCTCGTGCCCAGCTGGACCAGCCATCCTTGTGCAATGGCATCACGCACCGCGAGCTCGGAGAGGCAGCCCAGGCCGATGCCGGCCGCGACGGCGCGCTTGACGGCTTCGTTGGTGCTCAGTTCCAGCTCCACCTGCATCTGCGGCAGATGAGGGATCAGCCATCGGTCGCACGCTTCCCGCGTCCCCGACCCGGGCTCACGCAGCACCCAGCTGGCGCTGGACAGCTGGCGACCGCTGAGCCTGCGGGTGCCCATGGGGTGGCCGGGTGCGGCGATGATCACCATGTGGTCGGTGCGCCACCTGCGCACGGTCAGCTCCCGGTGGGTGTGCGAGCCTTCGATGAAGCCGACGTCGGCCCGGAATTGCGTCACCGAGTCGAACACGTCGTGCGTGTTGGCGATCTGCACCATGGCGTGGCTGCGCGGATGCGCGGATTTCCAGCCGGCGATCAGCTCGGGCAGCAGGTACTCGCCGATCGTGTAGCTCGCGGCAAGCCGCAGGGGCGCGGCATGTTCCGCGGTGAACAGCGCCTGCGCCTGGGCGGCGTCCTCGAGGATGCCGGCCGCCTTCGGCAGCAGCGCGCGTCCGTTTTCGTTGAGCAGCAGCTTGCGGCCGACGCGGTCGAACAGCTGAATGCCCAGGGCCGCCTCGAGCTCACCCAGCGCGTTGCTGGCGGCCGACTGCGAGCGCGAGATCTCATCGCCGGCGGCACGCGTGGTCCCGCCGCGCGCCACGGCGGCGAACACTTCCAGCTGACGCAGCGTGAGCCTCAGGCGTTGATCGATTTTCTGCGTCACGGCAACAAGAATTATTCGCCAAGCACATCTGCGATTCCCGGAGCATAAGCCGATGTTCAAGTTTCTCTCCCGAGAGCCGATCCACGACCCGACGGCCAGCACGACCGCCGACACGGAGGTCAGGACGACCACCTGCTACATGTGCGCGTGCCGCTGCGGGATCCGGGTGCACCTGCGCGAGGGCGAGGTGCGCTACATCGACGGGAACCCCGAGCACCCCCTGAACAAGGGCGTGATCTGCGCCAAGGGAAGCTCGGGGATCATGAAGCAGTACTCGCCCGCGCGCCTGACGCAGCCTTTGCTGCGCAAGCAAGGGGCGGCGCGCGGCGAGGGCGAGTTCGAGCCGATCTCCTGGGAGCGCGCATTCGAGATGCTCACCGAGAGGCTCGGGAAGATCCGTGCCACGGACCCGAAGAAGTTCGCCCTGTTCACGGGCCGCGACCAGATGCAGGCGCTCACCGGCCTGTTCGCGCGCCAGTTCGGCACGCCCAACTACGCGGCGCACGGGGGCTTTTGCTCCGTCAACATGGCCGCGGGAATGATCTATACCGTGGGCGGCAGCTTCTGGGAGTTCGGGGGCCCGGATCTCGAGCACGCAAAGCTGTTCGTCATGATCGGGACCGCCGAGGACCATCACAGCAACCCGATGAAGATGGCGCTCGGCAAGTTCAAGCGCGCCGGAGGACGGTTCATCTCCATCAATCCGGTCCGCACCGGCTATTCGGCGATCGCCGACGAGTGGATCCCGATCAGGCCCGGCACCGACGGTGCGCTGTTCATGGCGCTGCTGCACGAGCTGATCGCCTCCGGCCTCATCGACCGCCCGTTCCTGCAGCGGTTCACGAACGCGCCCCAGCTCGTGGTGCTCGAGCCGGGCGAGCGGGAGGGCTTGTTCGCCTTCGACCCCGACAACGGGCCGCCGGGCGACGGCCGCCATCCGCACAACAAGCTCGCCTGGGACATGGCCAGCAACTCGGTGGTGCGCGCCTATCCCGAAGGCGTCGAGCAGGGGCGCGCGCTGGCCCTGGAGGGGCACTACCGGCTGCCCGACGGCACGCGGGTGGCGCCCGCCTTCCAGCTGCTGCGCGAGCGCGTTGCATCGACCACGCCCGAGTGGGCCGCCGAGATCACCGGCATCCCGGCGGAACGCATCCGCGGCCTCGCCCGCGAACTGGGGAGCACCGCGCTGCACCAGGCCTTCGAGCTGCCGATCGCCTGGACCGATGCCTGGGGCCGGCGCCACGAGACGACGCAGGCCAGGCCCGTCGCCTTCCATGCGATGCGCGGCCTGGCGGCCCACTCCAACGGCTTTCAGACGGTCCGGGCCCTGGCGGTGCTCATGAGTGTCCTGGGGACGATCGACGCTCCCGGCGGGTTCCGCCACAAGGCCCCGTATCCGCGCCACATCGTGCCGAACTACCGGGCGTTCAACGACCCGGACATGGTCAAGCCGAACACGCCCCTGAATGCCGCGCCGCTCGGGTTTCCGGCCAGTCCCGAGGAACTGGCGATCTGCGAAGACGGCTCGCCGCTGCGAATCGACCACGCCTTCTCGTGGGAGCACCCGTTGTCCGCACACGGGTTGATGCACAACGTGATCACGAACGCGGTCCGCGGGGATCCCTACGAGATCGACACGTTGATGATCTTCATGGCCAACATGGCCTGGAACTCCACCATGAACACGATGGAGGTGCGGGACAAGCTCAATGCCAGGGGAGAGGACGGCAACTACAAGATCCCGTTCCTGGTTGTCTGCGACGCGTTCCAGAGCGAGATGGTGGCGTTCGCCGACCTCGTGCTGCCCGACACCACCTACCTGGAGCGGCATGACGTGATGAGCATGCTCGACAGGCCGATCTCGGAGTACGACGGCCCGGTGGACTCGGTTCGGGTGCCGGTGCTGGAGCCGACCGGCCAGTGCAAGCCGTTCCAGGAAGTCCTGATCGAGCTGGCCTCGCGCCTGAAGTTTCCCGCGTTCACCGGCGAGGACGGTTCGCGCAAGTTCAAGGACTACCCGGACTTCATCGTCAACTACCAGGCGCAACCGGGCGTCGGGTTCCTCATGGGCTGGCGCGGCAAGGACGGCACGCAGCACCTGCGCGGCGAGCCCAACCCGAACCAGTGGGACATGTACGCACGCAACAACTGCGTCTTTCAGTACCACATGCCGCAGGACCAGCAGTACATGCGCAACTGGAACCAGCCCTACCTGGACTTCGCCAAGGACAAGGGTTGGCGGCAGAGGAACGATCCGGTGCAACTCGCGATCTACTCGGACACATTGCAGACGTTCCGTCTCGCGGCGCAGGGCAAGACGACCGGCCGGCAGCCGCCCGATGCGCTGCGGGCGCGGATCGAGAAGTACTTCGATCCGCTGCCGTTCTGGTATGCGCCGCTGGAGAACGAGGCGATCGATACCGGGCGCTATCCGCTGTCGGCCATCACCCAGCGGCCGATGGCGATGTACCACTCGTGGGACTCGCAGAACGCCTGGCTGCGGCAGATCCACAGCCACAACTACCTGCACGTCAATTCGGCGACCGGGCGGGAGGCCGGCATCGAGGACGGCGGCTGGGCGTGGGTGGCGAGCGCCTGGGGCCAGGTGCGCTGCATGGTGCGCTACAGCGACGCCGTCGAGCCCGGCACCGTGTGGACGTGGAATGCCATCGGCAAGGCGTCCGGCGCCTGGCAGCTCGCGCCCGGCGCCGACGAGTCGCGCAAGGGATTCCTGCTCAACCACCTCATCACCGAGGAGCTTCCGTTCGGGCAGGGGCACATCAGCAATTCGGACCCGATCACGGGCCAGGCGGGCTGGTACGACGTGCGCGTGAGCTTGCGCCCGGCGACGGCGCAGGAGCCGGCGGAAAGCTTCCCGCAGGTGGCCGCGGCGCCTCCCGCGCCCGGCGTGCTGGGCGGCGCGCGCAAGGTCCTTGCCTACTTCGCGAAAGAACAATGATGAGCACCGTCCAATCCGCACCCGAAACCCTGGCCAAGCAGCTTGCGCTGGTCATCGACCTGAATGTCTGCGTGGGCTGCCATGCGTGCGTGACCTCCTGCAAGGAATGGAACACCTCCGGCGCCGCCGGCCCGCTCGCGGACCTCAACGCATACGACGAGAAGCCCACGGGGACGTTCTTCAATCGCGTGCAGACGTACGAGGCGGATTCGTACCCGGACACGCAGACGATCCACTTCCCCAAGAGCTGCCTGCATTGCGAGGAGCCCCCGTGCGTTCCCGTCTGCCCCACGGGCGCGAGCTACAAGCGGGCCAGCGACGGCATCGTCCTGGTCGACTACGACAAGTGCATCGGCTGCAAGTACTGCAGCTGGGCCTGTCCCTACGGCGCGCGCGAGTTCGACGAGGAGCGCAAGGTGATGACCAAGTGCACGCTCTGCGTCGACCGCATCTACGACGAGCTCCTGCCGCCGCAGGATCGCAAGCCCGCCTGCGTCAAGGCGTGCCCCACCGGCGCACGCCTCTTCGGCGACGTGAAGGACCCCGACTCGGAAGTGTCCCGGACCATCCGGGAGCGCGGGGGGTATGCGTTGATGCCGGAGTGGGGCACCCAGCCTGCCAACCACTACCTGCCGCGCGTGGTCGCGGCGCCGCCGGCGGCGGAGGACTCGCCGTGAAGCCGGCCGCCTCCATCGTGATCTTCACCACCGTGTCGGGCACCGCCCAGGGGGTTGCGGTGGCGCTTGCCGCCGCGACGCTCGCCGAGAGCGCACCCGCCGCGCTGCGCCCGATGCTGTGGGCGGTAGCGGCGCTGCTGCTGGCCGCGCTCGCGGCGTCGTTCTTCCACCTGGGCCACCCGCTTCGGGCCTGGCGGGCGGTGCTGATGTGGCGAACCTCCTGGATGTCCCGCGAGGTCATCGCCCTGCCGGCCTTCCTGCTGATCGTCGCAGCCTGGGCCTGGCAGGCACCCGACTGGCCAGCGGCCCACCCGGGCCATCAGGTCTTCGCGTGGCTCGTCATCGTGGGCTCGCTGGTGCTGTGGTACTGCACGGCGATGATCTACGCCTCCATCCGCTTCATCCAGGAGTGGGCGCACCCGCTGACCATCGTCAACTATGTGACGCTGGGCCTGGCCTCCGGGCTGGTGGCATGCGGCGCCCTGGCGGTGGCCGCCGGAGAACGGGATTTCGCCCAGGCCCTGGCACCCTGGGCGCTTGCCTCGACGGCGATCGCGTGGTTCACGCGATGGCTCTCGCTGCGGCGCAATGCCAGTCTCAAGCCCCGCTCGACCGTGCAATCCGCGACGGGCATCCCGTCGGCCCGCATCGTCCAGAAGAGCATGGGCATGACTGGGGGGTCATTCAACACGCGGGAGTTCTTCCACGGCGCATCGACCGCGGCCTTGCGGTCGGTCCGGATCGTCTTCCAGGTGTTCGCGTTCGCGATCCCGTTGCTGCTACTCGCGTGGGCGCAGCACGCCGAATCCGGCTCGTTGTGGCTGTTCGCTGTTCTGTCGCAAACCGCGGGCTTGCTGGCGGAAAGGTGGTTGTTCTTCGCCCAGGCGCGGCACCCGCAGAACATCTACTACCAGGTCGTCTCGTGAAGGCCCGACCCGGCCCCCGGCTTCACGCCATGATCACTCATCGATGCTGGCCGGGGAGCTGCGCGCGGGCTGCTGAAGGCGTGAGATGGCCCATTTCATGCGAGATCGCCTCGGCTGCTGCGCGAACGCGCGGGATCGTGCCTCGCACCACGTCGGCGGTCATCCGGTAGACGGGCATCGCCACCCCGACCGAGGCGACCACCTGGCCGGAATGGTCCCAGATCGGCGCGGCCACGCCGCCCATCTCGGGATGGTTCTCGGCCCGCGTCACCACATAGCCGTCCTGGCGCACGCGCTCGAGGATGCGCCGCAACTCGCGCACGTCGGTGACGGACTGGGGAGTGCGCCGCTCCAGCTGGGCGGACAGGACGCGCTCGGCGACTTCTTCGTGATGCGCCAGAATCGAGCGGCCCGTGGCGGTGCACCACGAGGGACTCAGCTGCCCGAGGCGGGTCTGCACCCCGATCGATTTCGGACTGACGACCTTGGCCACGTAGACGATGTCCCCGGAGGGTTCGAGCACGGAAAGGTGCACCGTCTCCCCCGTTTCCGAGCGCAGCCGATCGAGTGTCGGCCGCGCGAGGTTCACCAGGTCGAAGTCGCGCAGGGCGCTGGAGCCGATGCGCCAGGCCTTGAGGGTGAGCGCGTAGAGCCCGGTCGTGCGCGAGTAGGTCGCGAAACCGGTATTCACCAGGGTGGACACCATCCGGTGCACCGTGCCCTTCGGCCGGCGGGTGGCCTGCACCAGCTCGGCCAGGCTCATCGGGCCCTCTCCGCGGCTGAGCGCCTCGAGCACCTCGAGCGTTCCGGCCGCCGCGGCAATGACCTGGTTGCGCGTGAACGCCGTCATGGTCTGCATTGTAGACTCCTATAATCAAGGACGGGTCCGCTATGCAGACGGCCGGATGCGGCGGCTCGCGTGTTGAAGGAATTCGCGTTGCATTTCGATCTCGCCGACCTGCGGCTCTTCCTGCACCTGGCCGAGTGCAAGAACCTCACGCGTGGCGCCAATGCCGCCGCGCTCTCGCCCGCCGCGGCCAGCAGCCGGCTGAAGGCGCTGGAGAACCAGCTGAACGCGCGCCTGTTCTATCGCGACAGCCGCGGCCTGGCGCTGACGCACGCCGGGGAGATGCTGCAGCGGCACGCCCGCGCCATCCTGCGGCAGGTCGAACACGTGCGCAACGACTTCCTTGCGCTCTCCAGCGACAGCGTCGGGCACTTCCGGATCTTCGCCAACACCACGCCGATCACGGAGACCCTGCCTTCGGTCCTGGCCGCCTTCATGAAGGATCGCCCGAACGTCACCGTCGACATCCAGGAGCGGAACACGCGTGAGGTCGTGCGCGGCGTCATCGACAGTGCGGCGGACATCGGGGTGCTGTCCGTCCCCGGCCCCTTCCATGCCGGGGACCTCCAGAGCCGGCTGTTCACCACCGACCGGCTGGTCTTGGCCGCGCCCGAAGGACACCCCCTGAGCGAGCGGGACACCGTGAGCTTCGAGGAATGCCTCAACATGCCGCACGTGGGCTTTCGCGAGAGCACGCTGCAAAGCTACGTCCTCGAGCAGGCCAGCCTCCTGAACCGCAAGCTGAGCATGAGGGTGCTCATGAGCAGTTACGAGACCATGTGCAGCATGATCGCCGCGGGCGTGGGCGTGGGCGTGATGCCGGAGAGTTGCGCCCGCCGGTACATCCGGGCCGGGATGCCGCTGAAGGTGGTTCAGCTCTCGGACTCCTGGTCGCTGCGCGAGCGCCACATCATCTACCGCGACCTCGACGCGCTCCCGCTGTGCGCCCGGGCGTTCGTCGACGCCCTGATGGCGATGCAGGCCCCCGCGGAACGGGAGCACGCCTAGCTCAGGACGACCGGGCCCAGCGGGCGAGGGCCTCGTCGGCGGAGACCCTGCGCGACTCGGCGGCCACTGCCGGCCGCTCGCCGTTGAAACGCGGCGCGGAAGCCGGCACATGGCCGCCGCCCCAGCCGGCAAACGTGCCGCGGGAAGCCAGGTGGGCATCGTGGGGTGCCTCTGCGAGCGACAGCACGGGCGACACGCACGCATCGCTGCCGGCGAAGTGGCGGGCCCACTCGTCGCGGGTGCGGCTTGCGAAGACCTCTTCGAAGCGCTGGCGGATCGCCGGCCAGTTTCGTGAGTCCTTCCTGTCCGGCACGCTGCCCGCCAGGCCCAGGCGATCCAGCAGTTCTTGGTAGAACTGCGGCTCGAGGGCGCCGACGGCCATGAACTTGCCGTCGGCCGTGCGGTACGTGTCGTACCACGGGACGCCGCCGTCCAGCGGGTTGCTGGCACGCTGGTCCGTCCATTGCCCGAGCAGCAGCCGGCCGTAGATCATCGCCATCAGCGCGGCGCTGCCATCGACCATCGCGGCGTCCACCACCTGGCCGCGCCCCGAGGCCTTGACCTGCCACAGCGCCGCCAATACCCCGATGAGCAGGAACGCGCCGCCGCCCCCGAAGTCGCCGATCAGGTTGAGCGGTGGCACCGGCTTGTTTTTGCCGCCGATCGCATGCAGCGCGCCGGTGAGCGCGATGTAGTTGATGTCGTGGCCGGCCTGCTGCGCCATCGGGCCTTCCTGGCCCCAGCCGGTCATGCGGCCGTAGACCAGCTTCGGGTTCAGCTTCAGCGCGGCGTCCGGACCCAGGCCCAGCCGCTCCATGACGCCGGGGCGAAGGCCCTCGAGCAGCACATCCGCTTGCGCCACCAGTCGTTCGGCCGCCTCGCGCCCTGCGGTCGACTTCAGGTCCAGCTCCACCTGCATGCGCCCGCGACGCACCGCTCCCAGCGTGTCGCGTTCCGATGCACTGCCCGGTCGCTCGATCCGGACCACGCTCGCGCCCAGGTCGGCCAGCAGCATGCCGGTCCAGGGGACCGGACCGATCGCGGCGAACTCCAGCACGCGCAGGCCTGACAGGACCCCGTTCATCGTGCGGCCTTCTGCGGATCGCAGGACACGACGCCTTCGGCTTCGAGGGCGTCGATCTCGCGGTCGGTCAGCCTGGCGAGTTCACGCAGGACCCCGCGCGTGTCCTGGCCCAACCGGTGGCCCGACCAGCGGATGCGTCCCGGGGTGCCGGAGAGCTTGGGAACGATGCCCGCGAGCGTCACCTGCCCGAGGTCGTCGTCGGGTGTCCGGACCAGCATGTCGCGCGCCTTGAAGTGAGGGTCGTCGAAGATGTCGGCGATCGTGTAGATCGTCGTCGCCGGGACTTCGGCCGCTTCCAGCGTCGCTTTCAAGTCGGCCGCGTCACGGGTCATCGTCCAGTCCGTGATCAGGCGTTCGATCTCGGCTTCGTTCTGGTTGCGGGCCGCCTGCAGCGCGAACCGGGGGTCGGTGCCGAGTTCGGGACGTCCCATGGCCGATGCCAGCCGCCTGAACACCGCATCGGCCAGTGCGGCGATGTGGATGTAGGTGCCGTCGCGCGTGGGGAACAGCGTGTTCGGTGCGCTGTTCGGGAGCCGGGGGCCTGCCCGCATCCCGACAGTCCCCGTCTTCTCGAAGGCCGGAACGTGCGCTTCCATGAAGCTGAACGCCGACTCGAGCAGGCTGGCATCCACGCACTGGCCCTTGCCGGTCCGCTCGCGCGACAGGACCGCCATGACGGTGCCCAGCGCCGCATAGAGGCCGGTGATGTAGTCCGTCAGCGGCATGGCCACGCGCGACGGCGGCCGGTCGGGATCGCCGATGAGGTGGCGCAGGCCGCTCATCGCCTCGCCGATGACGCCGTAGCCCGGCCTCGCGCTGTACGGCCCGGTCTGCCCGTAGCCGCTGACGCGCGTGAGCACGAGGTCCGGCCTCAAGGCCTTCAGCTCCTCGTACGAAAGCCCCCACTTCTCCAGCGTTCCCGGCCGGAAGTTCTCCACGATGATGTCGAAACCCGGGATGAGCTGCTTGAGGACGTCGCGGCCCTTCGCCGTGCGCAGGTTCAGCGAAATGATCCGCTTGTTGCGCAGGATCGAGGCCGCATAGAGGGACTTGCCGTCCACGCTGTGGCCCAGCTCGCGGATCGTGTCGCCCTCCTGCGCCTCGACCTTGATGACCTCGGCGCCGAAGTCGGCGAGCAGGCGCGCACAGAACGGACCCGACGCGGTGGAGCCCAGCTCCAGGACGCGGTAGCCCGTCAGCGGCCCGCTGGGCGCCGCCTCGGCGCAGGACGATGGATGGTTCATTCCGGATTCACTTGCTGTCGTTGCCGGGAATTCTGTCAGCGCAGGGCCTGCAGCTGAATCCGGATTCGCGGAACGCGGCCTTCGGCCCTGCCGAACGTTCGCCGCCGGGCTGGTCTTCCGCTGCGGTTAACGCTCTCTTCGGATTTGCGGAATTCCCTCGGAGAGCATGCCGCTCCTACACTGGCCTGAGGCAGCGCACGCCGACGACGGCTCACCGTCGCGCGGCCGCCGATTCCGCTCAAAGGCCTCCATGTTCCAACTCTCCGCCGAACAACTCGCACTCCAGCAACGCAGCCGTGAACTCGCCCAGGCCCACTTCGCACCCAAGGCCGCGGAGATCGACCGCAGCGAGGAGTACCCCTGGGACAACGTCGCCCTTTTGCGCGACGCCGGTTTCATGACCATGACCCTGCCCAAGGACATGGGCGGCATGGGGCTCTCCTACTTCGACGCCGTGCTGGTCATCGAGGAGGTGGCCAAGGCCTGCGCGGCGATGGGCCGCATCACGGTGGACGCCACCATGGGTTGTGTCGGTGCCATCCGCAAGTACGGAACCAAGGAGCAGTTCCAGCTGGCGGCCGATCTCCTGAAGGCCGGCGACAAGCCTGCGCTGTGCATCACCGAGCCGCAGACGGGCAGTGCCGCCACCGCCATGACGACGCGGGCCGACCGCAAGGGCGATCACTACGTGCTCAACGGGGAGAAGTACTGGATCACCGGAGGCGGCGTTTCGCGGCTGCACCTCGTCTTCGCCCGCGTCTTCGACGACGGCGTGGAGCAGGGGATCGGTGGATTCATCGTGGTGCGCGACGGCGACAAGCCCGACGGTTTCATCGTGGGTGAGCGCATCTACGCGATGGGCGTGCGCGGCATCCCGGAGACCCACCTGCACTTCAAGGACCTGCTGGTCCACAAGTCCATGCTGCTGATGCCGCCGGAGGGCCTCCGGCGCGGCTTCGCTTCCCTGATGACGGCCTACAACGCCCAGCGCGTGGGCGCCGGCACGGTCGCCCTGGGCATCGCCCAGGGCGCTTTCGAGGAGGCAATCGCTCGGGTCAAGGCGCGCGAGCAGTTCGGTCGTCCGATCGCCGAGTTCCAGGGGCTGCAATGGATGCTCGCGGACATGTCGGTGCAGCTCGAGGCCGCGCGCCTGCTCATCTGGCGTGCTGCGCTCAGCGGCGGCGAGTTCCCCGACATGGACAAGGCGGCGCAGGCGAAGATCTTCACCGCGGAGATGGCGTTCAAGGTGTGCAGCGATGCGCTGCAGATGTTCGGCTCCTCGGGCTACGGCCGGAACCTTCCGATGGAGCGGCATGTCCGGGACGCCCGCATGTTCACGATCGCGGGCGGCACGGCCCAGATCCTTCGCACGCAGGTGGCCAGCGCCATCCTCGGCATGAAGCTGCCGCAGACGCGCATGGGCTACGCCGAGCGCCACCCGGAGCTGAAGTCGGAAGGGCCGCTGTGAAAGCGATCGTTTGTCATGCTTACGGGCCGCTGGAAGCGCTGCGCTGGGAGCGCGCGGAGCTGCCGCAGGTCGGACGCGGCGAGGTGAAGATCGCCGTCCACGCGGCCGGCGTCAACTTCGCCGACACCTTGAAGGTGCAAGGCAAGCACCAGGTCAAGCCGCCGCTGCCCTGGACCCCGGGCGCCGAAGTCGCCGGCCTGGTTCTGGAGGTGGGCGAGGGCGTCGAGCAGTTGCAGGCGGGCGACCGGGTGCTCGGGGTTCCGGACGACCAGGCCGGTGGCTACGCCGAAGCGATCGTCCTGCGGGCGGATCGCGTCCTGCGCCTGCCGGCCGGACTCTCCATGGAGAAGGCGGCGGCGCTGCCCGCCGCCTATGGAACCGCGCTCTACGCGCTCAAGCAGCGCGGCCGGGTCGCCGCCGGCGACCGGGTCCTGGTCCTCGGCGCGGCGGGCGGGGTCGGGCTCGCGGCCGTGCAGGTGGCGGTGGCGATGGGGGCACGGGTCATTGCCGCTGCCAGCACCCCGGGCAAGCGCGACCTCGCATCGCAGCATGGTGCTTCCGCCTGCGTCGACTACACCAAGCCGGAGTGGAGAAAGGAAGTGCTGGATGCCGCCGGGCCGGCCGGCATCCAGGCGGTATTCGATCCGGTGGGCGGCGACCTGTTCGACGAAGCGGTCCGCACGGTCGGTTGGGACGGACGCTATCTCGTAGTCGGATTTGCCGCCGGCCGCATTCCGGAACTCAAGATGAACCATCCCCTGGTCAAGGGCTACGACGTGGTGGGAATCCGCTACGACGTCTGGCGCGACCGGTTCTGGGCCGAAGCGCGCGAGAACCTGGAGCAGGTTCTCGTCTGGTGCGCCGAAGGAAGGGTACGGCCGGTCGTCGCGCGCACCGAGCCGCTGCCAAGGGCCGTCGAAGCGCTCATGGCCATCGCGGGGCGCGAAGTCGTCGGGAAACTGGTCCTGACGGCTCCGGCCGCCGCATGAGGAGAGACACGTGAAGGCTTATCTGATCGACAAGGACCCGGCCGGCAAGGCGAGCGGCCGCTGGACCGCGCTGGAGCCGGGCCAGCTGGATCCCGGGGAACTGACGCTGCGGGTGCTCTATTCGAGCGTCAACTACAAGGACGCGCTGGCGGCGACCGGTGCCGGCAAGATCATCCGCCGCTTCCCGTGCGTGGGTGGAATCGACCTGGTCGGCGAGGTCACCGAGAGCCGGGATTCGAAGTTCAGGCCGGGCGACAGGGTCATCGCCACCAGCTTCGACCTGGGCGTCGCCCACCACGGCGGATTCGCGGAGCAGGCGCGGGTGCCGGCCTCCTGGGCCGTGCCGCTTCCGGCCGGCCTGACGCCGTTCGAATCGATGGCGCTGGGGACCGCCGGCTTCACGGCGGGACTTGCCATCGTCCGGATGGAAGAGAACGGGCTCGCGCCGGGGAACGGGCCCGTGGTGGTGTCCGGCGCGACCGGCGGCGTGGGCAGCCTTGCGATCAGCATGCTGGCCAACCTGGGCTACGAGGTGGTGGCACTGACGCGCAAGAGCCAGGAGGAGGCCTATCTGAAGGAGCTCGGGGCCACGCGCATCCAGTCCAGCGCCGATCTGAATCTCGACCAGGTCCGGCCGATGGAAGCCGCGCAGTGGGCGGGCGCGGTCGACAACGTCGGAGGCGCCGTGCTGCACTGGATGCTGGCCACGATGAAGCAGGCAGGGACCGTCGCGAGCATCGGCAATGCCGGCAGCGTCGAGCTGCACTCCACGGTGTTTCCCTTCATCCTGCGCGGCGTCAGCCTGCTGGGCGTGGACTCCGGGTACATGGGATTCCCGACGCGCGCGAACGTGTGGCAGCGGCTGGCCACGGATCTGAAGCCCACGTGCCTGGCGCGGATCACGAGGACGGTCGACTTCGCGGATCTGGCGCCGGTCTTCGACGACTTCATCGCAGGCCGCGCCAAGGGAAGAACCGTCGTCCGGATCGGCGGCTGAAGGACAAGGCCCGCAGCTCTCGTGACCTTCTCCATGCCGGGCATCGAAGCGGTGGTGATGTTCCTGGCCTGCGCCGCCGTCGCATCGCTGCTGCAGAACCTGACCGCGTTCGCCTTCGGTTTGGTGCTGCTGGGAGGGGTCGAGCTGTTCGGCATCGTTCCGCTGGCGGACGCCGCCAATGCGTCGATGGTGCTGGCCCTGGTCAACTGCCTCGCGTTCTTCTGGGGCGACAAGCAGCCGCTGCCCTGGCATCAGGTCCGGCACGTGCTCTGGGCCGGTTCCATTGGCGTGGCCGCCGGCCTGGCGCTGCAGGTTTGGCTCAGTGCGAATGCGGCGCAATGGTTCCGGTTGCTGCTCGGCGTGACGGTGATCCTGAGCGCCGCCAACCTGCTGCTGGCCCGGACCGTGCGGCCCGAGCCGTCGCCGCCCCGGACCTTCGCTTTCTTCGGTGCGCTCTCGGGCCTGCTCGGCGGGCTGTTCGCCACTTCGGGACCACCGATCGTCTACCACATGCTGCGCCAGCCCTTCGATCCCCTGCAGATCCGGCGCTGCCTGGCCCTCATCTTCGCGGTCAACAACGGCTTTCGTCTCCTGCTCGTGGCCGGGACCGGACGCTTCTCGCAGCTTTCGCTGCTGCTGTGCTGCGTCGCGCTGCCGGTTGCGCTCCTTGTCACGGTGCTGTGCAGGCGCTATCCCATCAGCATCCCGCGCAGCCGGCTCGCATGGATGACCAGTGCGCTGCTGTGCGTGGCAGGTGCTTCACTCGTGCTCTCGGCGGCACGGGATGCGCTGCGTCCCCTCATCTGACGTTTCTCGACCCGAACAAGAAAATGGACATCCAGCTTGGCGCCCCACCGCCCACGCCGGCAGCGACCGTCGTGGTGGTTCGAGACGGCGCGCAGGGCATCGAAGTCCTGATGCTGTGCCGGCAGCAGGCACTGGAGGTGCATGGCGGCGTCTACGTGTTCCCCGGGGGGAAGGTGGAGAGCGGCGACCGCCTCGGCGGCGGCGTGGTGGGCCGCGAGACCGCCGATGAACTGTGCCAGGCGCTGGGCGAACCCGGGCTCGCGCCGGCCGATGCGGTGGCGCTGCATGTGGCGGCCGTGCGAGAGACGTACGAGGAGGCGGGAATCTTGCTGGGCGGCAGTTCCTGTGCTGACGTGTGCACGTGGATCGCGCGGGGCGAGTCCTTCGCGCAGATCGTGCGCCGATGTGCCGGTGGGCTGCAGCTGTCGAACCTGGCGCCCTGGTCGCGGTGGATCACGCCGGCGGGATCGTTCACGTCCAGCCGTCGCTTCGACACGCGCTTTTTCGTGTGCGCCGCACCGGATGGACAGATGGCCCGCCACGACCTGTCCGAATCGAGCGAATCCTTGTGGGTCGCCCCGCGGGAGGCCTTGGGCAGGTACGGGAGCGGCGAGATCAAGCTCATGCCCCCGCAGATCCTGACCCTGAACCACCTCTCGACGTTCCCGGACGTGGGCTCGCTGATGGCGGCAGCGCGCGCCCGGCGCCCCTACGTCGTCCGCCCGATGCCGGTGGAGGAGGGCGGGCGCAAGCTGGTGGTCTACCCCGGCGACGAACTGCACGCGGAGCGCGAGCCGGTGATGCCCGGGCCCACGCGCCTCGTGTTCCGCGATGGCCGGTACGAACTCGCGCCGGCGGGTTGAAAGGCCTGGCCGCGGCGCGCCCAGGCCGCCGGGCGCCTCAATCCAGCCTGGCGCCGGAGACCTTGATGCGCTCGCGCTGGGTGCCGCGATCGGCCGCGACGTAGCTGGCCGCTTCGGCCGCCGTGGAGCCGATGGGCTCCAAGCCTTGCGGCTCCAGGTGTTTCTCCTGGAAATCCTTGTCCTGCAGGACGGACCTGGCCGTGCTCGCCAGGAGATTCACGACCTCGCGAGGCGTGCCGGCGGGCGCCGACAGCATGATGACGTACTCGGCGCCGATCTCCTGCAAGCCGAGCTCCTTGAAGGTCGGCACGTTCGGGACGCTCTTGATCCGCGAAGCGGCCCCCACGCCGATGATCCGCAGCTTGCCGCTGTTGTGATGGGGCAGGACGTTCGAGAAGCCGGTGAAGCCCGCATCCACCCGCCCCGCCAGCATGTCCTGCAACAGTGGCGGCGAGCCCTTGTAGGGCACGTGCACCCATTCGAAGCCGGCCTTGGTGGCCAGCATGGCGGCGGGCAGGTGCGTCACGCCGCCGATGCCCGCGGAGCCGAACTTCACTTCCTGCCCCGGCTTGCGGCTCTTGATGTTCTCCAGGAAGGCCGGGAACGCGTCGGCCGGGAATTGCGGGCTGATGGCCAGTGCCACCGGAACCCGCACCAGGATGCTGACCGGCAGCAGTTCCGTGTCCGGGTTGTAGGTCAGCGACTTGTAGAGGAATTGACTCTGCGTGATCGGCGCCTCGGTGGACACCAGGATCGTGTAGCCGTCGGGCTTGGCCTTGGCGACCTGGTGCCCGGCCAGCGTCTCGCTGGCGCCCGGCTTGTTCTCCACCACGATGCCCTGCCCGAGCTTGTCGGACATCCGCTTGCCGACCAGACGCGCAAGACCATCGACGGCGCCTCCGGCGGAGTAGCCGACCACGAATGTCACGGCCCGGGCGGGATAGGCCTGGGCGTGTGCCAGGCCCGACGCCGCCGCGCACGCGGCGGCAGCCATCAGAACGGTCCTTCTCTTCATCGCGTCTCCTTGGTTGTGAACTGCCTCGTCCGGTCACGGACAGGGTCGCATCAGCCGGGCGCTTTCGACCCCACCTCGACCACTACCCGGCCCACCGACGAGACCTTGAAGAAGCTGTCCATCGTGTTGTCGAGCTCCGTGAAGGCGATCGGGCGGCAGATCCTGTCGAAGTGCCTGGGCTTCAGGTCGGTCGCCATGCGCTCCCAGAGCCGGCGACGCTCGGGCATCTTGAGCTGACGCGACACGTTGATGCCCAGAATGTCGATGGAGCGGAGCACGAGCGGCAGGACCGTGGTCGTGAGCTCGACCCCGACCATGCCGGCGACGGCCACCTTGCCGTTCGGCATCAGGTTGGCCGCGAGTCGGTCCAGCATCGCGCCGCCGACGTTGTCGAGCGCGCCCGCGAAGGGCGGCGCGCTCACCAGAGGCGCCTTGTCCTTCATGAAGTCGTCGCGTGCGATCACGCGGGCGGCGCCGATTGCCTTCAGGTAGTCGGTCTGTTCGGCCTTGCCGGAGATGGCGACGACCTCGTAGCCCTTGCCAGCCAGCATGTCGATCGCCAGGCTTCCCACGCCGCCCGACGCTCCAGTGACCGCGACGGGGCCGTCGCCCGGCTTGAGCCCGGCCTTCTCGAACCGATCCACGGCGAGCGCGGCCGTCAGGCCCGAGGTGCCCAGCCCCATGGCCTCGTACAGAGACAGCCCCTTGGGCAGGGGCACCACCCATTCCGCCGGCACGCGGGCATAGTCGGCGTAGGCGCCATCGTGCAGCGTGCCCAGCTGGTAGTTGGTCACCACCACCTGCTCGCCTTCCCTGAACCGCTCGTCTGCCGATCCCACGACGACACCCGACAGGTCCACGCCGGTCACGCAGGGCCGGTCGGTGCGCACGTTCTTGCCGAAGCCGCGAGCGGCCATCGCGTCCTTGTAGGTGATCGCCGAGAACGCGGTGCGGATCACCACGGGACCCGGATCGATGTCGTCCAGCGTCAGCTGCTCGAACTTGCAGACGGGCTTGCCGTCGATGGTGTGCACGCGGAATGCCTTGAATCTTTCCATGGGAGATACGGTCGTGATGGTGGAACGTGGGTGACGGCGCGATTCTTGGAGCGCCCCATCGGACCCGTGAATCCGGATTCTTGGAAGGCGGCGTTCGCCTGCGGTGAATGCCGCGCCGCCCCGCCACGGCCGTCCGGGTGGGTTTCCGTGTGCAGTCGCGGGTTTGCGCAGCGCCCGCCGCGGCCGTAGCGTCTGCATTGCAGACCTAGGTCATCAGTCAGTGAGCCGAAGTAGGGGAACACCCTCGCTTTATGCCCCTTGTCGCACTCTTAGCATCGGCGCCATCCCTGCGACACAGGGGTTGTCTGCAATGCAGACCGCGCACTGACCTTCGAGGAGCCAGACTTGGATTTCGCCCTCACCGACGACCAGCAGATGATGGTGGACGCAGCCCAGCGGGTGAACGAGAAATTCGTTCAGCCGCTGCTCGCCTCCCACGACCAGTTCAAGGGCCTGCCCAAGCAGGCCGTGCTCAGCGTGCTCCAGAAGGCCGCGGACCTAGGCTTGACCGCTGCGCGCATCCCGGAAGAGGGGGGTGGGGCCGGCCTGAAGATGCTCGATTACGGCCTGATGGTCGAGCAGCTTCCACCGAGCATCATGTTGATGGTGCAGCCCCACGAGGCGACGAGCACGCGCATCTACTTCGGCGGCACCGACGAGCAGCGCGAACGGTTCCTGCCCGACCTGATCGCCGGCCGCAAGGTGGGCGCCACCGGCAGCACGGAGCCTGACCATGGCTCGGATCCGCGCGGCATCAAGACGACGGCGACGCCGGATGCCGAGGGCAACGTCACCCTGACGGGGCGCAAGCAGTGGATCTCGAACGCGCCGGTCTGCGACCTGATCTACGTAACCTGCCGCATGCCGGATGGCGCCGGAGGGTTCAGGATGGCGCGCGTCCTGGTCGACCGGAGCGAGACGCCGTTCGAAACGCGGGAACTCGAGATGCACGGCCTGTGCCAGGCGCCGCTCGGTGAAGTCCTGTTCGATGGCAACAAGGTTCCGCTGCGCAACGTGTGTCCCGAGAGCGCCGACACCGCGCGCCTGCTGACCATCACCTGGCTCGCCAACCGTCCGGCTGTCGGCCTGATGGCAGTCGGCCTGGCCCAGCGGGCACTGGACATGGCCCGCGAGTATGCGGGCGTGCGCAAGCAGTTCGGCAAGCCGATCGGGGCCTTCCAGGCCATCCAGAACGATCTCGCCGACATCGAGACGCTGGTCGTGAGCGCGCGCCTGACCTGCTACCACGCGCTGGCCGCCATCGATCGGGGCCAGAGGGCCAACGGCCTGTCGGCCATGGCCAAGCGATATGCGGTCGATGCATCGGACAAGGCGATCGCCATCGCGATGCGCGTCCATGGTGCGATGGGTCTGAGCCGGGAGCTCGGCCTCGAACAGATGGCGCGAGACGTCCGGTCGCTGACCGTCCCGGACGGTACGCCGGGCATCCTGGCCTTGATCCAGGGTCGTGAGCTCACGGGCCTGGATCCATTCCGCTGAGGAGCGCCGATGCGGTCAGTTCGATGGCCGCGGGCTGACCGGGATTGCGACCCCAGGTCGGCGCTGACCGTTCCCTTGGCGGATCCGGCGAGTGCGACGTGCATACTGCGCGCCACATGGAGTTGCAGCAGATCCTTTTCAGCCAGGGGTTCGGCACGCGGCGCGTGTGTGCCGGGCTGGTGCAGCAGGGGCTGGTCAGCGTCGCCGGCCAGCCTTGCACGGATCCTTCCGCCGAGTTCGACCCGCAAGGCCTGCGCTACACGGTGCAGGGGCAGGCCTGGACCTGGCACGAGAAGGCGTACGTGCTGCTGCACAAGCCGGCCGGCTACGAGTGCTCGCAGCGGCCATCGGCCTGGCCCAGCGTCTACACGCTGCTGCCCGCGCCGCTGCGCCAGCGGCCCCAGCGCCAAGGCACGCCCGGCGTCCAGGCCATCGGGCGGCTGGACCAGGACACCACCGGCTTGCTGCTCCTGAGCGACGACGGGGCCTTCATCCACCGCCTGAGCTCGCCCAGGCGGCAGGTGCCCAAGGTCTACCTCGCAACCGTCCGGCATCCGATCGAGGATGCGATGGTGCAGCGCCTGCGCGACGGCGTGGTGCTGGACGACGATCCTCGGCCGGTGCGCGCCGCTGCCTGCGAGCGGCTGGACAGCCATCGGCTGCAGCTGACGCTGACCGAGGGCAAGTACCACCAGGTCAAGCGCATGGTGGCGGCCGCCGGCAACCGGGTCGAGCAACTGCACCGGTCGCGCATCGGCGGGCTCGAGCTGCCGACGGACCTGGCGCCCGGGCAATGGCAGTGGCTGGCCGCTGCGGATTTGGAGCGCCTGCAGGCGGGGTGAGCGCGCGGCCGAACCGCGCTCTGCCGAGAAGGGGTGCGGCGCGAGGCCGCCATGGCGGCTTCGGGCTTGTCATTCCGGCGAGCCGGAATCCACTCCCTTCGCCGATCAGGGCCGCGCCGCCAGGAAATCCACGATCCGGCTCGTCACCGCCGCCGGCTGGTCCCGGTGCGGGGAGTGGCCGCAGTCCTCCAGAACGGCCTGCTCGAATGGGCCGCGGGTGGGCGCGATCTCGTCGATCTGGCGCAGGGTGCCGTAGGCATCGGCCACGCCCTGGATCGCCAGCACCGGCGCCTCGATGCGCCGGCAGTCCTCGCGGATGTCGAAGGCGCGGAAGCGCGGGTCCAGCCAGGCATCGTTCCATTGCCAGAACGCCACGTCCACGTCGGCATGGAAGCGCGCCAGCCGCTCGCGCAGGCCCGGCTGCAGATAGGCCTCGCGCGCCTGCGCGATCGACTGCACCGAGATGTCTTCCACCATCACGTGCGGCGCCATCACCACGCAGGCCGACAGCGGATGGCGGCTGGCGTGCAGCAGCGCAATGCTGCCGCCGTCGGAGTGGCCCAGCAGCACCGGCGCCTGCAGCTCCAGCGCCTGCAGCAGCGCCGGGAGCACCTCCCAGGCTTCCCGGTGCATGTAGTCCGGCTCCAGCCGGCCGGTGCCGCGCACGTCGGGAACCGGGTCCGATTGGCCATAGCCACGGCGCGAATAGACGATGCCGGCTCGACCGCTGGCCGCGCACACCTGCGCCGGCCAGTCGCGCCACATGGCGACCGAACCCAGGCCTTCGTGCAGGAAAACGATGGGTTGCCTGCCGCGCGGGCCGGCGATGCGCAGGACCTCCAGTCCGACGCCATTGATTTCGATGCGCTCCATCGCGTCGATGTTACGGGAGCCGCCGGCGGCGCAGCCCGGCTGCGTCCGGCCATGCGGGTGTCACGCGGCCCCGCTAGCATTGCGCGCATGAACGACATTCCCGAATTCGGCCTGGTCATCGTTGGCGACGAGATCCTTTCGGGCAAGCGGGCCGACAAGCACATGCCCAAGGTGATCGAGCTGCTCGGCGCGCGTGGCCTGCAGCTGGCCTGGGCCGAGTACGTGGGCGACGCGCCCGAGCGCATCACGGCCACGCTGCGCCGTGCCTTCGACTCCAGCGCGGTGGTTTTCAGCTGCGGCGGCATCGGCGCGACGCCGGATGACCGCACCCGCCAGTGCGCCGCCCAGGCGCTGGGCGTTCCCCTGCGGCTGCACCCCGAGGCCGAGGCCCTGATCCACGAGCGCATGCAGGACGTCGCGCGCGAGCAGGGCACGCCCTACGAACCCGATCGCGCCGACAACGTGCACCGCCTCAACATGGGCGTGTTCCCCGAGGGCGCCCGCATCATCCCCAACCCGTACAACAAGATTCCCGGATTCAGCGTGGGCCACGTGCACTTCACGCCCGGCTTTCCGGTGATGGCCTGGCCGATGATCGAGTGGGTGCTGGACCAGCAGTACGTCCACCTGTTCCGGCCCGGCACCTGGCAGGAACGCTCGGTCATCGTCTTCGGCTCGATGGAGGCGGCGCTCACGCCGTTGATGGAGCAGGTCGAGCGCGACCACCCGGCCATCCGCGTGTTCAGCCTGCCCAGCGTGGACCATCCGCAGTACGGACGCCACATCGACCTGGGCGTCAAGGGGGCGCCACAGGCCGTTGCCCCCGCCTACGGGCAGCTGCTGGAGGGCCTGAAGGCGCTCGGCGCCCAGCTCGGCCCCGAACTGGTGCGTTAGCATTCCCGCACCAGGATGGCACAGTCGTTTTGCACCATCCAGGTGCAAAACTCATCCGGATAGCCCCGCGACTGCACCGGCCAAGCGGCGGGGCCGTGCACCAAGCTCGCTGCCATGGCGGCGCCGGCGCCATGCACCAGCTTTGGCACAGAACGTGCATTCCCTGGCCCGTCCATTCGCAACGAACCATCCAACCGGAGAACCCTGATGGCAGCCAAGACCGTCGCAGACGTGATGAAGATGGTGAAGGAGAACGAGGTCAAGTTCGTCGACTTCCGCTTCACCGACACCCGCGGCAAGGAGCAGCACGTCACCGTGCCGATCTCCCATTTCGACGACGACAAGTTCAGCTCGGGCCATGCCTTCGACGGTTCCTCCGTCGCCGGCTGGAAGGGCATCGAGGCATCCGACATGCTGCTGATGCCCGATCCCGATACCGCCAACATCGATCCGTTCTTCGAAGAGACCACGCTGATCCTGTCGTGCGACGTGCTGGAGCCCGGCGACGGCAAGGCCTACGACCGCGACCCGCGCTCCATCGCCAAGCGCGCCGAGGCCTACCTCAAGGCCAGCGGCCTGGGCGACACCGCCTTCTTCGGCCCGGAACCCGAGTTCTTCATCTTCGACGACGTGCGCTGGAGCGCCGGGCCGAACGGCTGCTTCGTCGAGATCGACGAGTACGAGGCGCCCTGGAACACCGGCAAGAAGATCGAGGGCGGCAACAAGGGCCACCGGCCGACCACCAAGGGTGGCTACTTCCCGGTGCCGCCGATCGACAGCACCCAGGACATGCGCGCCGAGATGTCGCTGATCCTCGAGCAGATGGGCATCCCGGTCGAGGTGTTCCACCACGAGGTGGCCGGCGCCGGCCAGAACGAGATCGGCACCCGGTTCAGCACCCTGGTCAAGCGCGCCGACTGGAGCCAGCTGCAGAAGTACGTGATCCACAACGTCGCCAACGCCTACGGCAAGACCGCGACCTTCATGCCCAAGCCCATCGTTGGCGACAACGGCTCGGGCATGCACGTGCACCAGTCGGTGTGGAAGGACGGCAAGAACCTGTTCGCCGGCGACGGCTATGCCGGCCTGTCGGACTTCGCCCTGTACTACATCGGCGGCATCATCAAGCACGCCCGCGCGCTCAACGCCATCACCAACCCCGGCACCAACAGCTACAAGCGCCTGGTGCCCGGCTTCGAGGCGCCGGTCAAGCTGGCCTACAGCTCGCGCAACCGCTCGGCCTCGATCCGCATCCCGTACGTGGCCAACCCCAAGGGGCGCCGCATCGAGTGCCGCTTCCCGGACCCGCTGATGAACCCCTACCTGGGCTTCGCGGCCATGCTGATGGCCGGCCTGGACGGGGTGGAGAACAAGATCCACCCGGGCGAGGCTGCCACCAAGGACCTGTACCACCTGCCGCCGGAAGAGGACGCCAAGATCCCGACCGTCTGCCACAGCCTGGACCAGGCGCTGGAGTACCTGGAGAACGACCGCGCCTTCCTGACCAAGGGCGGGGTGTTCAGCGACGCCATGATCGACGCCTACATCGAGCTGAAGATGGGCGAGGTACAGCGCTTGCGCATGACCACCCATCCGATCGAGTTCGACATGTACTACAGCCTCTGACGGGACCATCCCGGGGCTGTGATTCCGCACAGTCCCGCGGCCGACAAGGCACCGCCGGCGCGGTGCCTTGTCGTTTTTTGCCTTGCAAATCATGGGCTTGCCTTGCAATCCTCATCGGTTGCGCCATACTGGCAGGCCGTCCTGGGCCCGCCCGGCCCAAGGAGCCCTTCTCCATGAAGTCCGTCCTCACTGTCTCGCTTGCCGCCCTGCTCGCCGCCACCGCGGCGCAGGCCCAGAGCACGCGCATCTACCGCTGCGGCAACACCTACACCAACGACGCCGCCCAGGCGCAGGCCCAGGGCTGCAAGCTGGTCGAGGGCGGCAACGTCACTGTGGTGGAGGGCACCCGGGTCAACAGCCAGTCGACGGTGCGCGTGGCCGCGGCGCCTTCCTCCTCGTCCGCCGCCGGGCAGCCCGGCCAGAAGGTGGATTCGGCCGAGCAGAAGGCGCGCGATGCCGATGCCCGCCTGATCCTCGAGGCCGAGCTGAAGAAGGCCGAGGCGCGCCAGGGCGAACTGGCGCGGGAATGGAACAACGGCGAGCCCGAGAAGATGGGCCCCGAGCACCGCAACCACCAGAAGTACCTCGACCGGGTGGCCGAGCTCAAGGCCGCCATCGCCCGCAACGAGAGCGACATCGCCGGCATCCGGCGCGAGCTCGTCCGCGTGACGCCGGCGACCGCGTCCAAGTGACGCCTTGACGGCGCCCCGCTCCCCCAAGACCCCCGCCTCGCGCCAGGCCCGCTTCCAGGCCTTCGACCTGCTCGCCACCCTGGTGGCGGTGGTGGCGACCGACGGCCGCGTGCTGTTCGCCAATGCGGCGCTGGAAGACGCGCTGGGCATGTCCCGCCGCAGCATCCGGGGCTCGCCCTTTCCGGATTGCTTTGCCGAGCCGCAGCTGCTGCGCACCGCGCTGGCCGGCGTCGGCAGCAACGAGTTCGCGACCCTGCGCTACGAGGCCGGGCTGCTGCGACATCGCAGCGACCCGCTGCCGGTGCACGTGGTGGTGGCGCAGACCGACCGTCCCGGCGAGGCGGTGGTCGAACTGCTGCCGCTGGAGCAGCAGGCGCGGCAGGAACGCGAGCAGCGCCTGCTCGACCAGTCGCAGGCCAACAAGGAGCTGGTACGCAACCTGGCGCACGAGATCCGCAACCCGCTGGGTGGCATCCGGGGCGCCGCCCAGTTGCTGGAAATGGAGGTCCAGGGCAAGGACCTGAGGGAGTACACCCGCGTCATCGTGCACGAGGCCGACCGGCTGCAGGCACTGGTGGACCGGCTGCTGGATCCGCACCGGCGCGCCCCTGTGGTGGGCGACGTCAACATCCACGAGGTCTGCGAGCGGGTGCGCGCGCTGGTCCTGGCCGAATTCCCCCGCGGGCTCGACGTGGTGCGCGATTACGATGCCTCCTTGCCGGAGTTCCGCGGCGACCGCGAGCAACTGATCCAGGCCGTGCTGAACATCGCCCACAACGCCTGCCAGGCGCTGGCCGAGCGCATCGCGGCCGGCGACGCGCAGATCGTGCTGCGCACCCGGGTCGCGCGCCAGGTGACGTTTGGCCGCCAGCGCTACCGATTGGCACTGGAATTGCATGTGATCGACAACGGGCCGGGCGTGCCCCCGTTGCTGAAGGACCGCATCTTCTATCCGCTGGTGTCGGGGCGGGAGGGCGGTTCGGGGCTGGGGCTGACACTGGCGCAGACGATCGTGCAGCAGCACCATGGGCTGATCGAATGCGACAGCGTCCCGGGCAGGACCGATTTCAAGATCCTGATCCCGCTGCCCTGACCACTGCCGGAGCGACCGCCACCCATGAAGCCGATCTGGATCGTTGACGATGACCCCTCCATCCGGTTCGTGCTGGAGAAGGCGCTGCTGCGCGAGGAACTGCCCACGCGCAGCTTCAGCCACGCCGGCGAGGTGCTGCAGGCGCTGGAGGCCGCGGGCGAGGCGGGCCCGCAGATCCTGATCAGCGACATCCGCATGCCGGGCGGCAGCGGGCTGGAACTGCTGAACAAGGTCAAGCAGAAGCGTCCGGGGCTGCCGGTGATCGTGATGACGGCGTTCTCCGACCTCGACAGCGCCGTGGCCGCCTTCCAGGGCGGTGCCTTCGAGTACCTGCCCAAGCCGTTCGACGTGCCGCATGCGGTCGAGCTGATCCGGCGCGCGGTGCAGGAAAGCCAGCGCGAGCAGGTCGCCGAGGTGCGCATGCAGGAGGCGCCCGAGATGCTCGGCCAGGCGCCGGCCATGCAGGACGTGTTCCGCGCCATCGGCCGGCTGTCGCAGAGCAATGTCACCGTGCTGGTCACCGGCGAGTCCGGCTCCGGCAAGGAGCTGGTGGCGCGGGCGCTGCACCGGCATTCGCCGCGCGCCGACGGCCCGTTCGTCGCGATCAACACCGCCGCCATCCCCAAAGACCTGCTGGAGAGCGAGCTGTTCGGGCACGAGCGCGGCGCCTTCACCGGCGCGCAAGCCCTGCGCCGCGGCCGCTTCGAGCAGGCTGACGGCGGCACGCTGTTCCTGGACGAGATCGGCGACATGCCGTTCGACCTGCAGACGCGGCTGCTGCGCGTGCTGTCCGATGGCCACTTCTACCGGGTCGGCGGGCACAGCCCGGTCAAGGCCAACGTGCGGGTGATCGCCGCCACCCACCAGGACCTGGAGCAGCGGGTCAGGGAGGGCGCCTTCCGCGAGGACCTGTTCCATCGCCTGAACGTGATCCGGCTGCGCCTGCCGGCGCTGCGCGAGCGGCGCGAGGACATCCCGATGCTGGCGCGCCACTTCCTGCAGCAGTCGGCCCGGCAGCTCGGGGTCGAGCCCAAGCGCATCGCCGACGCCGCGCTGGCGCGGCTGTCGTGCTTCGCCTTTCCCGGCAACGTGCGGCAACTGGAGAACATCTGCCACTGGCTGACGGTGATGGCGCCGGCCCAGGTGGTGGAACCCAAGGACCTCCCGCCCGAGGTGCTGGCCGAGCCGCCGGGTGCCGGCCAGGCCGAGGCAGGCGCGCCGCAGGCGTCGCCGCCCGGTTCGAACGAGGCGGCCCCGCCGGCAGCGGCCCTGGAGCCGGCCGCTCCGCTGCCGGCGGTCGTGCCGAGCCAGCCCTGGGAAGCGGCACTGGAAGCGCAGGCGCGCGAACTGCTGGCTTCCGGCCAGCCCGGCGTGTGGGACGCATTGACCCGGCGTTTCGAGTCCCGGCTCATCCTCACCGCGCTGTCGCTGACCCGTGGCCGCCGCATCGAAGCCGCCCAGAGGCTGGGCATCGGCCGCAACACCATCACCCGCAAGATCCAGGAACTGGACCTCGACGAGTGAGGCGGCGCTTCACGCCGAAGCCAGTGGTGGGGCCGACCGGATGCACGCACTGTGCCATCACGGGCGTGTGGCATCACGGGCGCCGCTCCCGCGCGGTCGCAGCGGCCGTGCGAGTGCAAGCATCCCCCCATCCACAATAGGGCCGCCGCCTGCAGCGGCAATAAGATGCACCGATAATGCATGTTATGGATACGATCCCTGTTGAGCAACCCGACGCCCTGGCGCAAGCGTTGGCGCAGCCGTACCGGCATGGCTTCGTCACCGACATCGAATCCGATGCCTTGCCGCCCGGCCTGGACGAGGACGTCATCCGCGAGATCTCGCGGCGCAAGCGCGAACCCGAATTCCTGCTGCGCTGGCGGCTGGCCGCCTTCGAGCGCTGGCGCGCCATGGAGGTGCCCGATTGGGCCTACCTGCGGATCGAGCCGATCGACTTCCAGGCGCTGTCGTACTACTCGGCGCCCAAGTCGCTCAAGGACGGCCCCAAGAGCCTGGACGAAGTCGATCCGAAGTTGCTGGAGACCTACGAGAAGCTGAACGTGCCGCTGCACGAGCGTGCCCGCCTGGCGGGCGTCGCCGTCGATGCGGTGTTCGACAGCGTGTCGGTGGGCACCACCTTCCGCGAGAAGCTGGCCGAGGTCGGCGTGATCTTCTGCTCCTTCTCGCATGCGGTGGAGAACCACCCGGAACTGATCGAACGCTATCTCGGCACCGTGGTGCCGCAAGGCGACAACTTCTACGCGGCGCTCAATTCGGCGGTGTTCTCCGACGGCTCCTTCGTCTACGTGCCGGCCGGCGTGCGCTGCCCGATGGAGCTGTCGTCCTACTTCCGCATCAACGCCCGCAACACCGGGCAGTTCGAACGCACCCTGATCATCGCCGAGCCGGGCAGCGAGGTGAGCTACCTGGAAGGCTGCACCGCGCCGCAGCGCGACGAGAACCAGCTGCACGCGGCGGTGGTCGAACTGATCGCCCACGACGACGCCCGCATCAAGTATTCGACGGTGCAGAACTGGTACCCCGGCGACGAGCGCGGCCGCGGCGGCATCTACAACTTCGTCACCAAGCGCGGCCTGGCCGCCGGCAAGCGCTCGCGCATCTCGTGGACGCAGGTGGAGACCGGCTCGGCCATCACCTGGAAGTACCCCAGCGTGGTGCTGCGCGGCGAGGGCGCCAGCGGCGAGTTCCACTCGATCGCGGTGTCCAACCACTTCCAGCAGGCCGACACCGGCACCAAGATGATCCACCTGGGGCCCAACACCACCAGCCGGATCGTCTCCAAGGGCATCAGCGCGGGCCACGCGCACAACAGCTACCGCGGGCTGGTGCGCATGGCGCCGACCGCGGCCGGCGCGCGCAACCACACCCAGTGCGACTCGCTGCTGATCGGCTCGCACTGCGGCGCTCACACCTTCCCCTACGTCGAATCGGCGCGCGCCGACGCCGTGGTCGAGCACGAGGCCACCACCACCCGCATCTCCGAGGAGCGCCTGTTCTATTGCCAGCAGCGCGGCCTCGACCCGCAGGAAGCCACCGCCCTGATCGTCGGCGGCTTCTGCCAGTCGGTGCTGGAGGAGCTGCCCATGGAGTTCGCGCTGGAAGCGCGTTCGCTGCTGGCCGTCTCGCTCGAAGGCGCCGTCGGTTGATTGGGGTCAGATACGAATTTCCGGAAAGCCACACGAACATGAACACATCCCAACCCGTGCTGCAGGTCGAGGAGCTGCGTGTCGCGATCGGTGACCGCGAGGTGCTGCGTGGCGCCTCCTTGTCGATCCAGCCCGGCTCGGTGGCGGTCCTGATGGGCGCCAACGGCAGCGGCAAGAGCACGCTGGGCCTGGCGCTGGCCGGCCATCCGCGCTACCAGGTCAAGGGCGGCAGCGCGAGCTTCGCCGGATCGGACCTGCTGGCCATGAGCGTGGAGCAGCGCGCCCGCGCCGGCCTGTTCCTGTCGTTCCAGGCGCCGCCCGACATCCCCGGCGTGAAGAACAACCTGTTCATCCGCACCGCGCTGAATGCGGTGCGCGAGTCGCGCGGCGAGGCGCCACTCGACGCCTTCGATTTCCTGGGCGAGGCACGGGCCTCGGCCAAGCGGGTGGGGCTGCCCGAGGCCATGCTGGGCCGCCCGGTGAACGACGGCTTCTCCGGTGGCGAGCGCAAGCGCAACGAGCTGCTGCAGCTGGCGCTGCTCAAGCCCAGGCTGGCGATCCTGGACGAGATCGACTCGGGCATGGACGTCGACGGCGTGCGCGGCATCGTCGACCTGATCACGGCCTTGCGCCGGCAGGGCACGGCCTTCCTGATCATCTCGCACTACCTGCAGATGATCGAATCGCTGCAGCCCGATGCGGTGCTGCGGCTGGCCGAGGGCCGCATCGCCCAGAGCGGCGGGATGGAACTGGCGCGCGAGATCGCCCGCACCGGCTACGTGCGCACGCCCGCCACCGCGGAGGCCTGAGCGATGGCACACGGGGCATCCAACGACGCAGTCGCCGCGCGCAACCACCTGGCTGCGCACGGCTGGATTGCGAAGAAGGCCGAGGCCTTCCGCCACCTGCCGCCACCGCCCGCCGAGCTGTGGCTGGGTGAAGTGACGGCGCCCATCGAAGCGCCCGAAGACGGCTGGACCCTGCAGATCCTGGACGGCACGACCGCAGGGGTGGTCGAGGCGCGCTGGTTCGACGCCGCCGATGCCGCCCAGCGCAGGGAGCTGTTCGCATCGCTGCCGCTGCCGGCCGACGACGATGCCGCGCCGTTCGCCTGGGCGCACCGGGCGCTGGTGCGCCGCGGCCTGCGACTGCGCCTGGGCGCCGGCGAGAGCTTGCTGCGGCTCGACCGCGCGCCGGTTGCCGCCGTCGAGGCGCCCCTGCTGCTGATCGAACTCGCCCCCGGTGCTTCCTGCGTGCTGCTCGAGGCACATGCCGCGCCGCTTGCAGCACCTGTCGTGCAGAACCTGCAGGTGCACGTGCAGCTGGCGCAGGGCGCCCGCCTGAAGCACCTGCGCCACGTGCCCGCGGGCCGCGCCGACCGCATCGCGCATCACCTGCACGCGCGGCTGGATGAGGATGCGCAGTACGCGCAGGCGCTGCTGGCCACCGGCAGCGACTACCACCTGCAGCGCAACGTGGTGGCGCTGCAGGGCGCGCGCGCAGCCGCCCGCATCGATGGCGTGCTGCTGGCCGACGGCAGCACGCTGGAGCAGCAGATCGTCTCGCGCCATGGCGCGCCGCACACGCGCAGCAGCGCCGAAGTGCTGGCACTGGCCAGCGGTGCCGCGCGCGTGGTCGGCAATGTACTGACGCACATGGCGCCGGGCTGCGACGAAGCCGAGGCGCGGCAGAAGCTCGCCGGCATTCCCACGTCGGGCCAGCCGCGCATCGTGCTGCGCCCGCACCTGGAGATCCACCACGACCAGGTGCAGGCCTCGCACGGTGCCACCTGGGGCGCGCTGCCGGAAGAGGCCCTGTTCTTCGCCCGCCAGCGCGGCCTGGATGAGTCGGCCGCCAAGGCACTGATCCTGGAAGGCCTGGCGCGCGCGGCGCTGGCGCGCGGCGTCGACGACGACACGCTGCCCGAGGCGCTGCGCCTGGACCCCTACCTGGGCGAGGCCATCGCGCGCCACCTGGCCGGCACGCCGGCGAAGGAGGCCGCCCATGGGTGACAGGCTGCTGGATGGCACGCACGCCGGGCAATTCCCCGGCCTGGCCCAGCGCATCAACGATGCGCCGCTGGCCTACCTGGACAACGCCGCGACCACCCACATGCCGCAGGCGGTGATCGATGCGCTGCAGGCCTTCGAGGCCGGCAGCCGGGCCAACATCCACCGCGGCGTCCACACGCTCAGCCAGCGCTCGACCGAGGCCTTCGACCAGGCGCGTGCCACGCTCAAGCGCTTCGTCGGCGCGGGCGACGCGCACGAACTCGTGTTCACCTCCGGCACCACCGAGGCCCTGAACCTGGTCGCGCACGGCCTGTCGGACGCCGGCCTGGGCGCTGCCGTGCTGCAACCCGGCGACGAGATCGTGGTCAGCGCGTTGGAGCACCACGCCAACCTGGTGCCCTGGCAAGTCGCGGCGCGCCGCAGCGGCGCCAGGCTGCACGTCCTGCGGCCCGATGCGCAGGGCTGCCTGCACCCCGATGACCTCGCGCGCCTGCTGGGCCCCCGCACGCGGGTGTTCGCCGTCACTGCCTGCGCCAATGCCACCGGCGAGCGGCCGCCCTACGAGGCGCTGCTGGCGCTGGCCGCCGAGGCCGGCGCGCTGACCGTGCTGGATGCCGCCCAGGCGGTGGCGCACGAGGTGCCGCGTTTGGCGGACCTCGATTGCGATTTCATGGCCTTCTCCGGCCACAAGATGTACGGCCCGATGGGCATCGGCGCGCTGGTCGGCCGCCGCGCCGCGCTGGAGCGGCTGGCGCCGCTGCGGCTGGGGGGTGACATGGTCGAGTGGGTCACCGAGCAGACCGCCAGCTTCGCCGAACTGCCGGCGCGGCTGGAGGGCGGCACGCCCAACGTCGGCGGCGCCGTCGGCATGGCCGCCGCCGCCGACTGGATCGATGCGATCGGGCGCGAGGCGATCGATGCCCATGTGCGCGCGCTGCGCAGCCACGCGGTGACCCGGCTGTCGGCGTTGGACCGCCTGCGTGTGCTGTCGCCCGGGGCCGAGCGCTCGGCCATCGTGTCGTTCGTGGCCGAGGACGCGCACCCGCACGACCTGGGCACGCTGCTGGACCGGCGCGGCATCGCCGTGCGCACCGGCCACCACTGCGCCCAGCCGCTGCTCGAGTGCCTGGGCACCGGCCCGACCACCCGCGCGTCCTTTGCCATCTACAACACGCACGAGGAAGTGGACCGCCTGGCCGATGCCGTCGCCCACGCCCTGGAGGTGCTGCGATGAGCGATCCCATCGACGATCTCTACCAGGAGCTGGTGCTGGAGCACAAGCGCGCCCCGCGCCATTTCGGCAAGCTGCCCGAGGCCACGCACGAGGCGCGCGGACGCAACCCGAGCTGCGGCGACGACATCCACGTGCAGTTGCAGCTGCAGGGCGATGCCCTCAAGGACATCCGCTTCACCGGCCAGGGCTGCGCGATCTGCATCGCCTCGACGTCGATGATGACCGAGGCCCTGCATGGCCGCGACAAGCAGGCGGCCGAGGACCTGCAGCGGCGCTTCCGCGCGGTGATGACCGGCGAGGCCGACCCGGAGGAAGCGTCGCTCGGCAAGCTGGTCAGCCTGGCGGGCGTGCGCAACTACCCCAGCCGCATCAAGTGCGCGCTGCTCGGCTGGCATGCCCTGATGCACGCACTGCAGCAGCCCGCCGGCAAAACGACGGTGGCCACCCTGGAGGAACCCGCGCCATGAGAGCCCCGCGCGAGACCGTGATCTTCCGACGGCCGGTGATGGTGGAGCTGGTCCCCTACGGCACGCAGATCGAGCTGGACCCCGGCATGATGGGCCAGGTCACCCAGTCGCTGGGCGACAACTTCACGCTGGTGGTCGATGGCCAGATGGTGCGCCTGAAGGGCAGCGATGCCGATGCGATCGGCAAGGAGCCGCCAACGGCGCAGCAGGAGGAGGGCGACGACGGCAGTGACCTCGAGACTCGCATCTGGCGCACCCTCGCCACCTGCTACGACCCCGAGATCCCGGTCGATATCGTGGAGCTGGGCCTGATCTACGCCTGCGAGCTCACGCCGATGGCGGACGGCCGCAGCCAGGTCGACATCCAGATGACGCTCACCGCACCCGGCTGCGGCATGGGCGAGGTGCTGGCCAACGAAGTGGCCGACAAGGTGCTGGCGCTCAAGGGCGTGGGCGAGGTCAAGGTGGACATGGTGTTCGACCCGCCCTGGGATCGCTCCCGGATGTCCGAGGCCGCCCAGCTCGCGCTCGGCATCTGAGCGCGCCCGCAACGTTTTCTTTCTTATCAACTCGCCACTCGATCCGATGACCCTGAACATCCTGCTGCTCGAAGAAGTCCACGCCAGCGCCAACCCGGTGCTGGAGATGCTGCCCGGCGCGGAGATCCGCCGGTTCAAGCACGCGCCCGACGCAGCGGAACTCAAGGACTTGCTGTCCGACGTCGACCTGCTGGGCCTGCGCTCGCGCACCCAGCTCGATGCCCGGGCCCTGGAGGCTGCGCCGCGGCTGCGCGCGGTCGGCGCCTACTGCACCGGCACCAACAACATCGACCTGAAGACGGCGGCCGAGCGCGGGGTGGCGGTCTTCAACGGCCCGTTCTCCAACACCCGCTCGGTCGCCGAGCTGGTGATCGGCCACGCCATCCACCTGCTGCGCCGCATTCCCGAGCGGCAGGCCGCCGCGCGCCGCGGGCAGTGGCTCAAGGACGCCAAGCGCTCCAACGAGATCCGCGGCAAGACGCTGGGCATCGTGGGCTACGGCAAGATCGGCACGCAGACCGGCCTGCTGGCCGAGGCCATCGGCATGCGCGTGATCTTCCACGACGTCGAGGCCAAGCTGCCGCTGGGCAATGCCCAGCCGGCCGCCACCCTGGATGCGCTGCTGCAGGAAGCCGACGTGGTGACGCTGCACGTGCCGCAGACGCCGCAGACCAAGCACCTGATCGATGGGCCGCGCCTGGCGCGGATGAAGGAAGACGCGGTGCTGATCAACCTGGCGCGCGGCCAGGCGGTGGACATCGATGCGCTGCATGCCGCGCTGTCGCAAGGCCGCCTGCGCGGCGCCGCCATCGACGTGTTCCCGGTCGAGCCGGCGTCGGCCGCGCACACCTTCGAATCGCCGCTGCGCGAGCTGGACAACGTGATCCTGACGCCGCACGTGGGCGGCTCCACGGTGGAAGCGCAGCGCAACCTGGGCGTGGAAGTGTCGGAGAAGCTGCGCGACTACCTGATGCTGGGCGCGGTGCGCGGCAGCGTCAACCTGCCCGAGCTGGGCGCCGGCCCGGTGCGCGGCGCGGCGCGCCTGGTGCACCTGCACCGCGACCAGCCGGGCGTGATGTCGCAGATCAACGGCGTGCTGGCCGGCGCCGGCCTGAACGTCACGCAGCTGCACCTGGAAACCGACCGCGGGCTGGGCATCGCCGTCATCGACCTGAGCCAGCAGCCGGACAGCGGCACGATGGGCGCGGTGCGCCAGATCGGCGCCACGCTGGCGAGCTTCCTCGCGTTCTCGCGCGGGACTTGAGCGCTCGGCCCCCCGCCTCGGGGGCCGAGACCGCATGGCCCCGGGGGCCGAATCCTCACCCGTCCTTGCCGTCCAGCCGGGTGCGGGCCAGCCAGGGCGTGTAGATCCACAGGTAGATCAGGAACGCGGCGCTCCACGCCACAGAGGCAGCGCCCACGGCCAGCGTGTACGTGGCCGGGGCGGCGAGCGGCAGCAGCACGCGCAGCACCGCGGCGCCCATCACCAGCGCATAGGCCAGCACTTCGGCGCGGCCCACCTGCAGCGGCCGGCCGGTGTGCCCGCGGGCGGTGCGGGTGATCATGCCGATGATCAGGCCGCCGACCAGGCCGACGGCCAGTGCATGCAACCCGAGCGAGGCGGCGACCCAGCCGAACTGGGCCAGCGCCAGCAGCGCCAGACCGAGCGGCAGCCAGGCATAGGACAGGTGCAGCACCCACAGGATGGGCCGCTTCATCGTGACGCCCGGCGCCCAGTGCGACTGGCGCACGGCCTGCAGTACGGCGGCTGCCGCGAAAGCAATGCCGGTGACGGCATGGGGGGGCGCGAACACCCACAGCGCCAGCGCGAGCGCCGTGGTGCCGAAGGCGGCCCAGCCCAGCCCCGGCCTGGCCGTGATCTTCAAGCCGGGCGTCGCGTTGGCGGTGAACGCCGGAACCACCCGGCCGGCCATCACGTGGATGATCAGCACGATCAGGCCCAGCGCGGCATGCAGCGGCGCCAGCGGCGAAACCGGCACCACGCCCAGCGCGGCCAGGTGAAAGCACAGGTTGGCCAGCGCCAGCAGCAGCAGGATGCCGGCCAGCGGCAGGTTGCGCTTGTTCTTCGCCTTCAGCAGCACGCGGCCGAAAACCGTCGCGACCACCGGCAGCAGCGCGACGTCCAGCGCGGCATAGATGGCGTAGGGCGCCGCCACGGCCGCCAGCCGCGCCGCCAGCCACAGCCCGGCCAGCGCGCCGAGGGCGGCGCCGCGCGGCGTGTCGAGGCCGGTCCAGGCCTTGCCCGCGGTCAGCAGGAAGCCCACGATCACCGCCATGGCGAAGCCGAACAGCATCTCGTGGGCGTGCCACAGCATGGGCGGGACCGCCATCGGCAAGGCGACGTGGCCGAGCCACAGACCGATCCACAGCGGCAGCGAAATCGCCGCGAAGGCCGCGGCGCCGATGTAGAAGGGCCGGAATCCCAGCCGCAGCAGCGGCAGGCCGGCGGGCGCGGCAGGCGGGGACGGTTGGCTCGGCGCAATCGCGATCGGGGGCTGTTTCACGGTTCGTGCAGGTCGGGATTGATGGCCCGGCCAAAAAGATGCAGAATGGGTGCATCTTAAAACGCCGTGCACCGCGAAGCAAGGGGCGGCGCGCATATTCAAGCCTGACTGGGAAAGCCTTCTGCCGTGCGCCTGGCCGAATACACCGACTACACGCTGCGCGTGCTGATGTACTGCGCGTCCAACCCGGGCCGGCTCGTCACCATCGCCGAGATGGCCGAGCGGCACGGCGTCTCGCGCAACCACCTGATGAAGATCGTCAGCGACCTGGGCCGCCAGGGCCTGCTGGCCACCACCCGCGGGCGCGGCGGCGGCGTGCAGTTGCTCAAGAAGCCGCAGGACATCGGCATCGGCGACGTGGTGCGTTCGGCCGAAACCGACTTCCGGCTGGTCGAGTGCTTCGACGACGCCACCAACACCTGCGCGATCTCGCCCACCTGCCGCATGAAGCGCCTACTCGATGGCGCGCTGGCGGCGTACTTCCGCGAACTGGACGGCGCCACCCTGGCCGACCTGGTCTTGCCGCCGATGGCGGCCGGCAAGGCCGGCGCCGGGGTGGTGATCAGCGTGCGGGCGAAGGCGCCGCCGACGCGTGATGAAGCGGTGCCGGCTGCGGCCCGCCCGCGCCCGCGTGCCTCACGCGCGGCTCCTGCGCCGCGCGCACGCACGGCGCGCGCCTGACGCCTCGATCATCCTCGGGCGATGCCCGCGACGGTCCCGCGGGAATGCACCCGCCCGTTCCGGCGTGCCCAGATAATTGATGCGCCAACAATGCATCTTTGAGGACGCCATGTCGCAACCCCACCTGCACCTCTCGCCCGACGCCCTGTATCCGTTCGACGCCCGCGGCATCGCCAAGCGTTTCCGTCACGCGGCCATCTTCGGCGCACTGGACGCGCTGCAGCCGGGCGAGACCATGCGCTTCTGCAACGATCACGACCCGCTGCCGCTGCTGGCGCAACTGCAGGCGCGCTACGGCGAGCGCGTCGCCATCGAGTACCGGCGGCGCGAGCCCGGCGAAATCGTCATCGACTTCATGGTCAACTGAGGCGGGCGATGGACGCGCCTGCCGAGTCCTTCCCGGACTTCTTCGACGCGGCGCCGGTGATCCGCCTGCGCGATCCGCTGGCGCAGCTGCTCGGCGCTGCCGAAGGCGGCGTGCTGGTGTACCGCTATGCCGACGCGGTGCGACTGGCCGGCCATTCGTGTCCGACGGTCGCTTCGGCCTTCCTGATGGCGCGCGCGGCCTTGCGGGCCCTCTACGGGGACGCGCTGCCCGAGCGGGGCGGCGTGCGGGTGGAGCTGCGCGAGCCGGCGACGGAGGGCGTCACCGGCGTGATCGCCAACGTGGTGTCGCTGATCACCGGCAGCACCGTGGACACCGGCTTCAAGGGCCTGGGCGGCCGCTTCGACCGCCGCAGGCTGCTGGCCTACGAGGCGCCGATCGAATCACCATTGCGTTTCACGCGGGTGGACGACGGCGCCAGCGTGTCGGTGTCCTCGCGGGCCGAGCGCGTCGCCGGCGACCCGCGCATCCGCGAGCTGCTGCCCTTGTGCGTGGGCGGGCGTGCCAGCGAGGAGCAGGCTCGGTTGTTCGGCTCGCTGTGGCAGGACCGGGTGCGCCGGCTGCTGCTGGCGCATGCCGACGATCCGGAAGTGATCCTCGTGCAGTGATTCCCGTCATTCCCGCGCAGGCGGGAATCCACGCGCAAGCGGAGCGCGAGCGTCGAAGGCGCGTTGCGCTGATCCTCCGCCGGCGCGGAGGATGACAGGATCTTTCAAATCTCCAGCGTCACCGGCGCATGGTCGCTCGGCTGCTTCCATTTGCGCGGCACGCGGTCGATGCTGCAGCCCTTCACCTGCGGCCGCAGGGGCTCGCTGACCAGGATGTGGTCGATGCGCAGGCCTCGGTTCTTCTGGTAGCCCAGCATGCGGTAGTCCCACCAGCTGAAGCTCTTCTCGGGCTGCTCGAACAGGCGGAAGCTGTCGCACAGGCCCAGCCCGAGCAGCCGCTGGAAGTGGTCGCGCTCCTCGCGGGTGTGGTGGATGGTGTCGCGCAGGCCGTCGGGGTCCCAGCTGTCGCGGTCTTCCGGCGCGATGTTGAAGTCGCCCAGCAGCACCAGCCGGGGGTGCTGCTTCAACTCCTCGCCGACATAGGCGTTCAGGCCGCCCAGCCACCCCATCTTGTAGGCGAACTTCTCCGTACCCGGCGCCTGGCCGTTGACGAAGTAGCCGTTGACCAGGCGCAGCTCGCCGACGGGGCTGTCCACCGTCGCGGCGATCACGCGCGAGTGCTCGTCCTCGAAGCCCGCGATGTTCTTCGCGATGTCGCGCACCGGCGTGCGGCTGAGGATGGCCACGCCGTTGTAGGTCTTCTGCCCGAACACGGCGCAGTGCGGATAGCCGGCCTCGCGGATTGCCTCCAGCGGGAACTTGTCGTCGGTGAGCTTGAGCTCCTGCAGGCACAGCACGTCGACCGGGTTGGCGGCCACCCAGTCCAGCACGTGCTGCAGGCGGGCGGTGAGCGAATTGACGTTCCAGGTGGTGATCTTCATGCGGGCCGGTTGGGGGGAGGGGAGCGCCGGATTCTAGGCAGCGGGCGCTACAGCAGCCACTCGATCGGCAACCAGGACAGCACCCGCACCAGCGACCGCAACCCGATGCCGGTTCCGGGCTCCTGCTCGTGCGCGCGTTCGCCGTCGCCGCTGCTCTCGACCCAGCGCAGCGAGCCGTCGGCTGCGAGCCGCACCTGGTAGACGCGCTGCGCCAGCTCGGCCTGCAGCGACTGCGCCATGCCCTGCGCCAGCGCAGGGCTGTCGATCAGGAACCCCAGTTCGGTGTTCAGGCGGGCCGATCGCGGGTCGAAATTGAACGATCCGACGAAGACCTGCCGGCCGTCGATCGAGAACGTCTTGGCATGCAGGCTGGCGTCGGAGCTGCCCGAGGCGGAAGCCTGGTCGTGCGTCGGCGGCAGTGAGCTCGAGCGCTTGAACTCGAACAGCTGGACGCCGCCCGCCAGCAGTGCCGGGCGGCGGCGCACGTAGCCCGCATGGACGACGGGTACGTCGGTCGAGGCCAGGCCGTTGGTCAGCACCTGCACCCGCACCCCCCGCCCGGCCAGGCCGGTGAGGAAAGCCGTGCCCCGTTCGGTCGGCACGAAGTAGGGCGAGACCAGGCCCACCTGCTCGCGGGCCTGCTCCAGCGCAGTCGCGAGCTGCACCCACAGGAGGTCGTCCCCGGCCGCCCGGCCCAGCGCCTTGGCTGGGTCGTCGCTGAGCATGCGCACCGGCACCCATTCCAGCGACAGCCTGCGCGCCAGCAGGTCCTGCATGAAGTGCGAGCGGGCGACCGCTTCCATGTAGGTGCGCCCCTGCGGCTGCCGACGCACGGCCGCTGCGCGATCCAGTAGCGGTCGAAGTCGGATGCGACCTGGCCGGCCACCGGCCCGACGGCCAGCACGTCCAGGTCGACATAGAGCACGTCTCCGCCGCGCGCGTCGAAGTACGAGTCGCCGACGTTGCGGCCGCCGACCACGGTGGCGTGCCGGTCGGCCGTGAACGACTTGTTGTGCATGCGCCGGTTCAGCCGCGAAAAGTCGACCAGGTAGCCCAGCCAGCGCCAGCTGCGCATGGCGAACGGGTTGAACAGCCGCACCTCGATGCGCGGGTGGGCCGCCAGCGCGGCCAGCATGGGATCGAGGCCGACGGTGTTGTTGTCGTCCAGCAGCAGGCGCACCTGCACGCCGCGGTCGGCGGCCTGCCGCAGGGCGTCCATCAGCAGCGTGCCGGACAGGTCGGCCTGCCAGATGTAGTACTGCACGTCCAGCGTGCGCTCGGCGGCTGCGGCCAGCTCGATGCGCGCGGCGAAGGCGTCGTGGCCGCGCGCCAGCGCCAGCACGCCGGAACGGCCGGGGTGCGCGGCGGCGGCCGCGCCGATGCCGCGGCCGAGCACCGTGGCGGCGGTGTCCGGCACCGGCGGCGATGGCGGCCGGTCGGCCAGCGGCGGCAACGGCACGCAACCCGCCAGCAGGGCGGCCAGCGCCAGCACGATCGCGAGCACGGGCCGGAGTGGCTGCATTCGCGGGGCGGCCGCGCCCGCTGCCGGCGCGCGGGTCCCGCCGGGTCCCGCGCCCCCTGCCTTGCGCGTCCTACTCGGACACCACCCCGCGTCCATACGTCACGAACGCGAAGCGCAGGCCGGCGGCCGACACCTGTTCGGCGCGGGCCAGCGGGATCCAGTCGCCCTCCAGCGGCGGCGCGTGCACGTCGCCTTCGAAGTCGGCATCGATCTCGGTCACCTCCGCCAGCTGGGCCAGCGGCATGGCCTCGCGCAGCATCTCGGCGCCGCCGATGACCCAGGCGTGCACCGCCGGCTCGCACCGCGCCACCGCCTCGGCCAGCGAGCCGGCGCGCTCGGCGCCGGCGGCCGACCAGCCCGGCTGCCGGGTGACGACGACGTTCACCCGGCCGGGCAGCGGCCTGAAGCGATCGGGCAGCGAGTCCCAGGTCCTGCGTCCCATGATCACCGGCGAGCCCATGGTGACCTTGCGGAAGTGCGCCAGGTCCTCCGGCAGGTGCCAGGGCAGGACGCCATCCTTGCCGATGACGCCGTTGCGGGCGCGGGCGTAGACCAGCCCCAGCTTCATACCGCCACCGGTGCCTTGATCGGGCCGTGGCAGCGGTAGTCGAGCACCTCGAAGTCCTCGTAGGCGTACTCGAAGATCGAGGCCGGCTTGCGCTTGATGGCGAGCACCGGGTAGGGATAGGGCTCGCGCGCGAGCTGCAGCTCCACCTGCTCGTGGTGGTTGCTGTAGATGTGGCAGTCGCCGCCGGTCCAGATGAAGTCGCCCACCTCCAGGTCGCACTGCTGCGCGACCATGTGCGTCAGCAGCGCGTAGCTGGCGATGTTGAAGGGCACGCCCAGGAAGATGTCGGCGCTGCGCTGGTAGAGCTGGCAGGACAGGCGTCCATCGGCCACGTAGAACTGGAAGAAGGCATGGCACGGCGCCAGCGCCATCTTCGGGATGTCGGCCACGTTCCAGGCGCTGACGATGATGCGGCGCGAGTCGGGGTTGGCCTTGATGGTCGTGATGGCTTCGGCAATCTGGTCGATATGGCCGCCATCGGGCGTGGGCCAGCTGCGCCACTGCACGCCATAGACCGGCCCGAGGTCGCCGTCCTCGCGCGCCCACTCGTCCCAGATCGTCACGCCGCGTTCGCGCAGCCAGTTGTTGTCGCTCGATCCCTGCAGGAACCAGAGCAGTTCGTGGATGATGGACTTCAGGTGCACCTTCTTGGTGGTCACCAGCGGAAATCCCTCGTTCAGGTCGAACCGCATCTGGTAGCCGAACACGCTGCGCGTGCCGGTGCCGGTGCGGTCGGTCTTGGCCGTGCCATGCGTGTACACATGGCGCATGAAGTCTTCGTACTGGGAGCGGACGGGGCGCGTCGTCATGGCGGGCGATTATCCGGCCAGCACCCGGCCGGGGTTGAAGAGGTTTCCGGGGTCCAGCGCCTGCTTGACGGCCCGCATCATCGACAAGGCGACCGGCGACTTGTAACCGGGCAGGGTGCCGGCCTTGAGCGCGCCGATGCCGTGCTCGGCCGAGATCGATCCGCCGAAGCGGTGCACCTGGTCATAGACGAGCTGGTTCACGCGGTCTTCCTGCTCGCGCAGGAAGGCGGGGCCATCGGCATCCGCGGGCGCCTGCACGTTGTAGTGCAGGTTGCCGTCGCCCAGGTGGCCGAAGTTCACCAGCCGCGCGCCGGGGACCTCGCGCGCCAGCAGGTCGTCGGTCTCCCTGCAGAAGGCCGGGATGCGCGAGATCGGCAGCGAGACGTCGTGCTTGATGTTCAGGCCTTCCTGGGCCTGCGCCATCGAGATGCTCTCGCGCGCGTGCCAGAGCTGGGCCGCCTGCGCCAGGTTCTCGGCGACCACGGCGTCGGTGGCCAGGCCCTGTTCCAGGGCCGCTTCCAGCAGGCCTTCGAACTGCGCGCGCGCGTGGGCCTCGGATTCGTGGTCCGAGTTCTCCAGCAGCACGCCCCAGGGGCTTTCGCTCGCGAACGGCACCCGCTGCTGCGGGAAATGCTTCACCACCAGCGACAGCGCGAATTGGCCCATCACCTCGAAGCCGGTCAGGCCGGGGCCGAGCCGCGCGTGCGCCAGCTCCAGCAGCCGCACGGCCTGCTCCAGCGACGGCACGGCGGCCCAGGCGGTCAGGCTGGCGGCCGGCCGCGGGAAGAGCTTGAGCGTGGCAGCCGTGATGACGCCCAGCGTGCCTTCGCTGCCGATGAACAGCTGCCGCAGGTCGTAGCCGGTGTTGTCCTTGCGCAGGCCCGAGAGGCCGTCCCACACCTCGCCGCCGGCGGTGACCACCTCCAGCCCCAGGCACAGCTCGCGGGTGTTGCCGTAGCGCACGACCTGGGTGCCGCCGGCGTTGGTGGCCAGGTTGCCGCCGATGGTGCAGCTGCCTTCGGCCGCCAGGCTGAGCGGGAACAGCAGCCCGGCCTGCTCGGCCGCCTGCTGCACCGACTGCAGGATGCAGCCGGCTTCCACCGTCAGGGTCAGGTTCTCGCGGTCCAGGCCGCGCACGGCGTTCATGCGTTGCAGGCTCAGCACCACCTGGGTGCCGCTGGCGTCCGGCACGCCGCCGCACACCAGCCCGGTGTTGCCGCCCTGCGGCACCAGCGCCACCCCGGCGGCGGCGCAGGCGCGCACCACGGCCGCCACTTCGGCGGTGCTGCCTGGGCGCACCACGGCCAGCGCCTTGCCCCGCATCCGCTTGCGCCAGTCTTCTTCCCAGGCGCCGAGGTCGCCTTCGGTCAGGACGTGGGCCGCACCGACGGCGGCGCGCAGTTGCTCGATCACGGGATTCACGATGGTTTCCTCTTGCGTGGGCCCAGCCGCAGGCGCACGTGCAGTGCGCAGGCCGTGAACAGGGCCAGGCACAGGACGATCTGGAGCAGGGGCAGCCAGCGCGGCGCGACCGGATCGTTCCAGGCGCGCATCACGCCCTCGGCGAAATACAGCCAGACCAGCAGGCTGACCCAGCGGAAGGTGTACAGGCGGTGGCGCAGGAACCCGGCCAGCGGGAACAGCAGCGGCACCACCTTCAGGGCCCAGACCGAGCCGCCGGGCCGCAACGGCGCCAGCCACAGCTCCCAGGCCAGCCCCAGGGCGATGAGCGCCAGCAGGCTGCCGACGGCCAGCGCCCGGATGATCTGCAGCCGCAAGGGGGCCGGCTGAGCGGCAGGAGTCATCGTCGTCATGGCCGATGGCATCATAGCGGCCGATGAACGTGGCCCCCCTGCTCGCCGAGCTCTCGCGCTTCCCGTGGCTCTCGACGGCGCGCACGCTGGGCGAGCGGTTCCGGGAAGACCGGCTGGGCGTCAGCGCCAGCAGCCTGACCTTCACCACCACCATCGCGCTGGTGCCGCTGGTCACCGTCACGCTGGCGGTGTTCACCGCCTTCCCGATGTTCAACAAGCTGCAGGGCACGCTGCAGCAATGGCTGGTGCAAAGCCTGGTGCCGGACGCGATCGCCCGGCAGGTGCTGGGCTACCTGACCCAGTTCGCCGGCAAGGCCAGCCGGCTCGGCGCGGCCGGCCTGGCCTTGCTGTTCGCCTCGGCGATCGCACTGGTGCTGACCATGGACCGCACGCTGAACGGCATCTGGCGGGTCCGGCGCCCGCGGCCGCTGGCGCAGCGGGTGATGATCTACTGGGCCGTGATGACGCTGGGGCCGCTGCTGCTGGGCGCCAGCCTGAGCGTGACGTCGTATGCGGTGTACGCGTCGCGCGGGCTGGTGCGCGGCGCCCCGGGTGGGCTGCAGTTCCTGCTGGACGTGCTGGAGTTCGTGCTGCTCGCCGGCGGCCTGGCCGCCCTGTACCGGTTCGTTCCGAACACGCCGGTGCGCATTGCGCACGCCGTCGCGGGCGGCGTGTTCGCCGCGCTGGGCATCGAGGTCGCCAAGCGCCTGCTGGCCTGGTACCTGGGACTGGTCCCCAGCTATTCGGCGGTCTACGGCGCCTTCGCCACCGTGCCCATCCTGCTGGTGTGGATCTACGTGGCCTGGCTGGTGGTGCTGCTGGGAGCGGTGGTGGCGGCCTACCTGCCGGCCCTGCGCGGCGCCACGCGGCGGGTCACCGGCGGGCCCGGGTGGTCGTTCCAGCTCGCGCTGGAAGTGCTGCAGCAGCTGCACGGCGCGCGCGTCACCGCGCGGCGCGGCATGGACATCGAGGAGCTGGTCGCCGCCCTGCGCGTCGGGCCGCTGCAACTGGAGCCGGTGCTGGAGACGCTGGTGCAGCTGGACTGGATCGGCCGGCTGAACGAAGTGGACGACGATCTCGCCACCCGCTACGTGCTGCTGGCCGACGTGCAGTCCACGGCGCTGGAGCCGCTGCTGCGGCACCTGCTGCTGGCGAACACCGAGGCGACGCGCGGGGTGTGGGAGAAGGGCGGCTTCTCGCGGCTGTACCTGAAGGACGTGGTGTAGAGGCGCTGCCGGGAGCGCGCGCCCTAGAACGGAATCCGCCCCATCCAGATGTCCCGGTACATCACGTAGTCGCCCATGAAGCTCCAGACCGGGTGCTTGAATGTGGCCGGCCGGTTCTTCTCGAAGAAGAAGTGCCCGATCCAGGCGAAGGCATAGCCGGCGACCAGGCCGGCCAGCAGGTACCACGGGTTGAGGGTCACAACCGCCGCGATCAGCAGCGCGGTGCCGATGCTGGTGCCGACGAAGTGCAGGCGGCGACAGGTGCGGTTGGCGTGCTCGCCCAGGTAGAACGGATAGAACTCGGCGAAGCTGCGAAAGCCCGTTTGAGCGGCGGTGTCGGCCATGCTCGTCTCCTGTCGTTGCGGACGCAACGCAGTTTAGGCCAGCGCGAAGGGGGCGTGCAGGAAACCGCGGAAGCGCGCCCGCCCGCCGCGCACTGGCGCCGCACTGAGGCGATAGCCGGGAAAGCGCGCCAGGAAGCGGCCGATCGCCACCCGCCCCTCCAGCCGGGCCAGGCTGAGCCCGGCGCACTGGTGGATGCCGAAGCCGAACGCCAGGTGCCGGTTGTTCTCGCGCGCGAGGTCCAGCTCATCGGGGCGCTCGAACTGGGCCGGGTCGCGGTTGGCCGCCCCGATGCACAGCGTCACCAGCGCCCCCTCCGGCAGCGCGACCCCGCCCACCTCGCAGGCGCGCAGGGCGCGCCGGTTGCCAAGCTGGTTGGACGACTCGAAACGCAGGAACTCGTCCACCGCCAGGGCGAGCGCCGGCTCCAGGGCTTGCCAATTGGGCCGGGGACCGAGGGTGCGCAGCAGCGCCTCCTTCTGCTGCGGCCACTCCTGCAGCGCCACCAGCGCATTGCCGATCAGGTTGGTGGTGGTCTCGTGTCCCGCGTTGAGGATGAAGATGCAGTTCTGCAGCAGCTCGTGCTCGCCGAGCTGTTCGCCGCCCTCGCCCTGGATCAGCCGGGTCAGCACGTCGTGCTCGGGGTCGCCGGGGTTGCGCCGGCGCTCGGCGACCAGGCCCTGGAGGTAGTCGAGCATCTCGACCACGCTGCGGTTGCCCCGGGCTTCCTGCTCGGCGGTGAGCTTCGGCTCCAGCGCACCCAGGATGGCCAGCGACCAGTCGCGCAGCGGTCCGCGCTCGTCGTGCGGCACGCCCAGCAGGTTGCCGATGATCTCCACCGGGATCGCTGCGGCGAAATCCTCGATCAGGTCGCCGCCGCCCTGCGCCTCGATGCGGTCCAGCAGCCGGTCGACCAGCGCAACCAGGCCGGGCTCCATGCCGGCGATGGCGCGGCGGGTGAGGGCGCCCATGATCAGCTTGCGCACGCGGGTGTGCAGCGGCGGGTCGTTGAACACCAGGCTGGTGGTGTGGTGCGCCAGCAGCGGCGAGCCCGCGCCGTACTTGGGCGTGAACTCCACCTGCTTGTCGGAGCTGAAGGTGTGGGCATCGCGGTACACCGCCACCAGGTCGGCGTAGCGCGTGAGGAACCAGGAGCCGTCGGGCATGCGCCGCACCGGCTCGCGCTCGCGCAGGGCCGCATACACCGGGAACGGGTTCGCGTAGAAGTCGGGCGGGAGCGCGCGCAGGTCGAACGCATCGGCGATGGCCTGCGCCCGCTGCGCGGACATGACCGGGGTGATGGCGGCGGCGTCCACGGCGGCGGGTCAGGGCTGGAGGAAGGACTTGAGCGCCGCCAGCACCTCGTCGGGCGCCTCGGCCATCATGTCGTGGCCGCCGTCCACCAGCACCGTGCGGCCGTCCTTCGCCCGGGCCTGCAGCGACTGCGCCGCACGCGGCGGCGTCATCGCATCGTGGCGACCCAGCACGAACAGCACCGGGCATTGCACCTTCTCCATCGCCGCGTCGCCGCCCTGGTAGCCGTCGCAGGCGCTGAAGCCGCGGTGGAACACGTTCACCTGCGGGTTGCTGGCCAGCACCCGCCGCATCAGCGCCCGGGCGCCGCCGTACACCCAGGTGCCGGCGCCCAGCGTGGAGGGCGGCGGCGCCAGCATCGAATGCGAGAAGACGTTGACCATGTGGATGGCCTTTTCCGGTGCGTGCAGCGAGTTCTCCAGCAGCGCCGGCGACACCTTCATCGGGAAGGCGGTGCCCACCAGCGCGATGCGGGTGATCCGGTCCGGCGCCTGCGCGGCGGCTTCCAGCGCGATCAGCGAGCCGAAGCTGTGGCCCACCAGCGCCGCCTGCCGCACGCCGGCGGCATCCAGCAGGTCCAGCACGAACCGGGCGCCGTCCTCGACCGACGCCGGCGCCTCGCCGCCGCTGCGGCAATGTCCCGGCAGGTCCACCGCCAGCACGTTCCAGCCGTGATGGGCGAACCAGCGCGTCTGCAGGATCCACACGCTGTGGTCGTTGAGCACGCCGTGGATGAAGACGACGGTGGGCTTGGCGGCGTCGAACGGCTTGCCGCCCGTGTAGCAATAGGCCTGGTGGCCGCGGACGGTCAGTTCCATGGTCAGGCCGCCTTTTCTGCGGCCTTGAGGGCCCGCTTCAGGTCGTCGATCAGGTCGTCCGGATCCTCCAGCCCGATCGACAGCCGGATCGTCCCCAGCCCGATGCCGGCGCCGGCCAGCGCCTCGTCGGTCATTCGGAAGTGGGTGGTGCTGGCCGGGTGGATCACCAGCGAGCGGCAGTCGCCGACGTTGGCCAGGTGGCTGAACACCTTGAGGGTCTCGATGAAGGTGCGCCCCTGGGCGCGGTTGCCGCGCAGGTCGAAGCTGAACACCGAGCCGGCGCCCTTGGGCAGCAGCTTCGCAGCCAGCGCATGGCTGGGATGCGACTCCAGCATCGGATGGCCGACCCGCTCCACGAACGGGTGCGACGCCAGGAACTGCACCACCTTTTCGGTGTTGCGCATGTGGCGGTCCATGCGCAGCGGCAGCGTCTCGATGCCCTGCAGGATCAGCCAGGCCGTGTGCGGGCTCATGCAGGCGCCGAAGTCGCGCAGGCCCTCGCGCCGGGCCCGCAGCAGGAAGGCGCCGACGGTGGATTCCTCGCTGAACACCATGCCGTGGAAGCCGTCGTAAGGCTGGGTCAGGCCCTCGTACTTGCCCGAGCGGTCCCAGTCGAAGCTGCCGCCATCGACCACGATGCCGCCGATCACGGTGCCGTGGCCGGAGAGGAACTTGGTGGCCGAGTGGTAGACCAGGTCGGCGCCCAGTTCCAGGGGCTTCTGCAAGTAAGGGGTGGTGAAGGTCGAATCCACCAGCAGCGGCACGCCGGCCTCGTGCGCGATGGCCGACACCGTGGGAATGTCCAGCACGTCCAGCCCGGGGTTGCCGACCGTCTCGCCGAACAGCAGCCGGGTGTTGGGGCGGATGGCGGCGCGCCAGCCGTCGATGTCGCCCGGCTTGACGAAGGTCGTCTCGATGCCGAAGCGCGGCAGGGTGTAGTGCAGCAGGTTCTGGGTGCCGCCGTACACCGCCGTGCTGGCCACGATGTGCGACCCCGAACCCATCAGCGTCGCGATCGACAGGTGCAGCGCCGCCTGGCCGCTGGCGGTGGCGATCGCGCCGATGCCGCCTTCCAGCGCCGACACGCGCTGCTCCAGCACCGCGTTGGTGGGGTTGCTGATGCGGGAATAGACGTAGCCCGAGCGTTCCAGGTTGAACAGGGCCGCCGCGTCGTCGCTGGAGGGAAAGACGAACGAAGTGGTCAGGTGGATCGGGACGGCGCGCGCGCCGGTCACGGGGTCGGGCGCGGCCCCCGCGTGCAGCGCGAGGGTGTCGAAGCCGGGGTCGGAATAGCCGGGCATGGGAGTCTCCTGCAGGTGCCTGGGCGTCGTTGTGCGTGGCCGGAATTGTGGGCTATATTCATCCGCACCCGCCCTCGGGCGCGGCACGAGGAGAAAGCCATGAAGGTCAGCGACATCCTGCGCGTCAAGGGCAACACGCTGTACACCGTCAACCCCGACGAACCGCTCGCCACCGCCATCGCCGTGATGGCCGACAAGGACATCGGCTCGCTGGTGGTCATCGAGCATGGCGACCTGGTGGGCATGCTCACCTTCCGCGAGGTGATCCAGTGCATCGTGAAGAACGGCGGCAGCGTGGGCCAGCGCCTGGTGCGCAGCGCGATGGACGACGCCCCGCTGACCTGCACCTCCGAGACCGAGCTCGACGAGGTGCGCCGCATGATGCTGGACCGCCACGCCCGCTACATGCCGGTGATGGACAAGCGCATGCTGATGGGGGTAATCAGCTTCTACGACGTCGCCAAGGCGGTGGTGGACAGCCAGAACTTCGAGAACCGCATGCTCAAGGCCTACATCCGCGACTGGCCGAGCGGCGAGGATTCGCAGCCCACGGCGCAGCTCTGACGCGGGCCTCTGGAATAATCGCCGCCCATGAGCGGCAACACCTTCGGCACCCTGTTCGCGGTCACGAATTTCGGTGAATCGCACGGGCCGGCCATCGGCTGCGTGATCGATGGCTGCCCGCCCGGCCTGGAGCTGTCGGAGGCCGACATCCAGCCCGACCTGGACCGGCGCCGTCCCGGCACCAGCCGCCACGTCACCCAGCGCCAGGAGGCCGACCAGGTCGCCATCCTGTCCGGCGTCTACGAGGGCAGGACCACCGGCACCCCGATCGGCCTGCTGATCCGCAACACCGACCAGCGCAGCAAGGACTACAGCGAGGTCGCCCAGGCCTTTCGCCCGGGCCATGCCGACTACACCTACCTGCAGAAGTACGGCCTGCGCGATCCGCGCGGCGGCGGCCGCTCCTCGGCGCGGCTGACGGCGCCGATGGTCGCCGCCGGCGCCGTGGCCAAGAAGTGGCTGGCGCGCCAGCACGGCATGGTGTTCCGCGGCTGCATGCAGCAGCTCGGCGAGATCGAGGTCGGCTTCGAGTCCTGGGACCACGTCCCGGACAATCCCTTCTTCGCGCCGGTTGCCGACGTCTCGAAGCTGGAGGCCTACATGGACGCCCTGCGCAAGTCGGGCGACTCCTGCGGCGCGCGCATCCGCGTCACCGCCGCCAACGTGCCGCCCGGCCTGGGCGAGCCGCTGTTCGACAAGCTCGATGCCGACATCGCCTGGGCGATGATGGGCATCAATGCGGTCAAGGGCGTGGAGATCGGCGCCGGCTTCGCCAGCGTCGCGCAGCGCGGCAGCACGCACGGCGACTCGCTGACGCCGCAGGGCTTCGCCAGCAACAACGCCGGCGGCGTGCTGGGCGGCATCAGCACCGGCCAGGACCTGGAAGTCTCCATCGCCATCAAGCCCACCAGTTCCATCATCACCCCGCGCGACAGCATCGACGTGCAGGGCCGGCCGACCCAGGTCGTGACCAAGGGCCGCCACGATCCCTGCGTCGGCATTCGCGCCACGCCGATCGCCGAAGCCATGCTGGCCCTGGTGGTGATGGACCACGTGCTGCGGCACCGCGCGCAGAACGCCGACGTGCAGGCGGCCCTGCCGCCCATCGCCGCTTCGTTCCTCTGATCGGCGCCGAACACCGCCGCGCCGATGAGGCGGGCGGGCGGCCGCCCTGCGGCTGGATGCACTTGTTACGGCAGCGAACCCCGACGGGTTGCTACTGATTAGCTAGCGCCCTGCGCAGGCGCAGCAGAGCCCATCTTCGGTTTTGACCGCCGCTGATGGGTTGGCGCAGGTGGCCCGGTGGCGCGTCACCTGCCTGGGCGATTGCGCATACGCTCTGGAAATTAGTGCGAACGACATGCCCACGCCCGAGCCGCAACGATCCCAGGCCACCTCCGCGCCGGCACGGATGGGAAAACTTCCCACCCAGCAGCAGGAGGTGGCGCTGCTGGCGGCCAACCTGCAGGCGAGCGAGGAGCGGCTGCAGCTGGCGGTGGATGCCGGCGGCCTGGGCGTGTGGCAGGTGGACCTGGAAAGCGGCCTGCACACCTGGTGGCCCGGCATGGAGCGGCTGCACGGGCTGCCGGCCGGCTCGCAGCCGCTGCACGGCGAAGCCTATTTCGAAGCCATTGATGCCCGCGACCGCGACCGCGTCCGGGCCGCCATCCGCGAAGCCATCGTTCGCACCGGCTGGAGCCGGGTGGAGTACCGGGTGCGCTGGCCCGACGGCCGGGTGCGCTGGATCGAGGCCCGCGGACGGGTGCGCCGCGGCGACAACGGCCGGGCGCTGTCCATGTCCGGCGTGTGCGTCGACATCACGCGGCGTAAGCACGTCGAGCACGACCTGAAATTCCTGGCCGAAGCCAGCGCCGAACTGGCCGGCGTCAACGACTACGCCGCCACGCTGGACCGCATCGCGCGGCTGGCGGTGCCCCGCTTCGCCGACTGGTGCGCGGTCGACATGCTGCAGCCCGACGGCTCGCTGCGGCGGGTGGCCACCGCCCACCTGGACCCGGCCCGCGAGCGCGTGCTGCACGAGATGCACGAGCATCACCCGCCCGATCCCCAGGTGCGGGTCGGCACCTGGCACGTGCTGCGCACCGGGCGCGGCGACCTGGTGCCCGAGATCAGCGAGGAGATGCTGGAGGCCGGCGCGGGCGACGACCAGCTGCGCGAGATGCTGCGCCAGCTCGGCATGCGCTCGTACATCGGGGCACCGCTGAACACGCGCGGGCGCACGCTGGGCGTGCTGACCTTCGTCACCACGCGCTCGGGGCGGCGCTACGGCCCGGAGGACCTGGCGCTGGCCGAGGACCTGGCGCGCCGTGCCGCCGTGGCCATCGACAACGCCCAGTTGCTGGCCGCCATGCGCGAATCGGATCGCGCCAAGGACGTGTTCCTGGCGACGCTGGCGCACGAACTTCGCAACCCGCTGGCGCCGATCTGGAACGGCCTGTCGCTGATCAAGCGCGCCCGGGGCGACCCGCACCGCATCGAGCACGTGGGCGGCATCATCGAGCGCCAGGTCGGCCAGCTCTCGCGCCTGGTCGACGACCTGCTGGACGTCTCGCGCATCAGCGCCGGCAAGATCGAGTTGAAGAAGGAGACGACCAACCTGGTGCACGTGATCAATGCGGCGGTGGAGGTCAGCCGGCCGCACATCGAGGCCGCCCACCACCAGCTGTCGATCGCCTTTCCCAACGCACCGACCGACCTGCAGGCCGACCCGGCCCGGCTGACCCAGGTGTTCTCCAACCTGTTGAACAACGCCGCCAAGTACACCCGGCGCGGCGGCCGCATCGACGTCACGGTGGAAGCGTTGCCCGAGCAGCTGGTGGTCCGCGTGCGCGACAGCGGCATCGGCATCGCCTCCGAGATGCTGGACAAGGTGTTCGGCCTGTTCACCCAGGCCGGCCATCCCACCGAGCGCCACCAGGGGGGCCTGGGCATCGGGCTGTCGCTGGTCGAGGGGCTGGTGCGGCTGCACGGCGGACAGGTCGAGGCCCACAGCGGCGGGCTCGGCAAGGGCAGCGAGTTCGTGGTGGTGCTGCCGCGCCACGGCCGCGAGCCGGCGCCGGCCGATCCGGCCGGCGGGGCGGCGGATGCGCCGGTGGCGGCCCAGCCGGTGGCGCGCCGCATGCTGGTGGTTGATGACAACGAGGATGCGGCCAGTACCGTGGCCGAGCTGTTGCGGATGTCGGGCAGCGAGGTGGCCGTCGCCCACGACGGCCTGTCCGCCGTGGACCGCACGGCCGAATTCCGGCCGGACGTGGTGCTGCTGGACATCGGCCTGCCGGACATCAGCGGCTACGAAGTGGCCCGCCGCATCCGCAAGCTGGAGGGCGTGCGCCAGCCGATGCTGATCGCCCTGACCGGCTGGGGCCAGCAGCAGGACAAGGAAGCGGCGGCCCAGGCCGGCTTCGACCAGCACTGGACCAAGCCGGTGGACCCGCTGCGGCTGCAGGAACTTTCGGGCCGCTGAGCCATCGTTCCCTGGGCGTGGGACACTGGCCCGCGATCGATCATCCCGGCTGCGCGCGCCCCATGTTCAAGACCCTCCGCGACCTGCTTGCACCCCTCGCCGCGCCCGCCGCCGGCACGCCCGACCCGAAAGCCCTGGAACTGGCCTGCGCCGTGCTGCTGGTCGAAGTGATGAAGGCCGATCCGCAAACCGCGCCGGCCGAGCGCGAGGCCGTGCTGCGCGCGCTGCGGCAGCGCTTTGCGCTGGGCGAGGAGGCGTTGCAGGACCTGCTGGCCATGGCCGAGGCCGCCTCGCGCAGCGCCTCCAGCTTCCACCAGTTCACCGCCGAACTGAACGAGCGCCTGCCGCAGTCGGAGAAGGTGCACATCGTCGAGACGCTGTGGCAGGTGGCCTATGCCGACGGCCACCTGGACGCGCACGAGAATCACGTCATCTCGCGCATCGCCGGCCTGCTGCACGTGACCCACGGCGAGTACATCGCCGCCAAGCTGCACGCCAAGCAGGCGGCCGGCCTGTAGGCCCGCTCCCACGCCGGTGGACCGCCCCGTTCTACAGCCGGCGCGCGGGGCGCTGGCCATAGTGGGGCGATCCCAGCCAAGGAGCCCCCGAATGGAGCAAAAGCCCGGCGCGCGCGGTGCCGCCGAGACCGCCGACAAGCAGCGCGACATCCAGCGCCAGCAGGACCGCAAGGACGAAGCCAGGGCCAGGGCCCGCGAAGCCGGCCAGGGCCCGCAGCCGCAGAAGGACAAGGCGGTGCAGACCGGCCGTACGCAGCCGCAGGACATGCCGGCCCAGCACCTGGAAAAGCCCGGCCTCGAGGCCGAGATGGCGCTCGCGCCGCGCTTCATGGCGCCCGATTACAGGGGCAGCGGCAAGCTCGAAGGCATGGCGGCGCTGGTCACCGGCGGCGACTCGGGCATCGGCCGCGCCGTCGCCGTGCTGTATGCGCGCGAGGGCGCCGATGTCGCCATCGTTTACCTGGACGCGCAGCAGGACGCGCAGGAGACCCGGCGTTGCGTGGAGAACGAGGGCCGGCGCTGCCTGCTGATCCGCGGCGACGTGAAGGACTCGGCGTTTTGCCGGCAGGCGGTGGAACAGGCGGTGTCCGAGTTCGGCCACCTGGACATCCTGGTGAACAACGCCGCCTTCCAGGAGCATGCCAACTCCCTGGCCGACATCACCGACGAGCGCCTGGAAGAGACCATGAAGACCAACATCTTCGGCTACTTCTACATGGCGCGGGCGGCGCTGCCGCACCTGAAGCAGGGCGCGTCCATCATCAACACCGGCTCGGTGGTGGGGTTGCGCGGCAGCAGCCACCTGCTGGACTACTCGGCCACCAAGGGTGCGATCCACGCGTTCACGATGTCGCTGGCTTCCAGCCTGATCGACAAGGGCATCCGGGTGAACGCCATCGCGCCGGGGCCGGTGTGGACGCCACTGAACCCGGCCGACCAGACGGCGGAGAAGGTGGCGGAGTTCGGCAAGGCGACCGACTTCAAGCGGCCGGCGCAGCCGGAGGAGCTGTCGCCCGCCTACGTCTTCCTGGCCGCGCCGTCCTGCTCGAGCTACATCACCGGCATCGTGCTGCCGGTGACGGGCAGCGTGGGGGCGACCTGACGCATCGTGGTTTGCGTCATTCCCGCGACGGCGGCAATCCACGCAGCGCGGCGCTGGACGCCGCAGGCGCGTTGTGCTGGATCCTCCGCCTTCGCGGAGGAGGACGGAAGGCGCGGAGGATGACGAAAGTCACCCCTCGTTCACCAGCACCCAGAACTCGTACACGTGCCGGATCTTGCGGCACAGCTCCTCGAAATCGGTGGCCTTGCCGATGTAGCTGTTGGCGCCGGCGGCGTAACAGGCCGTGATGTCGCATTTTTCGGTGGACGAGGAATGGATCACCACCGGCACGCGGGCGGTGCGGGGATTGGCGCGGATCCTGCGCAGCACCTCCAGCCCCGGCATGGGCACCAGCTTCATGTCCAGGATGACCAGCCGCGGCAACCGGCGCCCGGCACGGTCGGCATGGCGGCCGCGGGCGAGCAGGAAGTCGAGGGCCTCCGCGCCGTCGGCCGCCGTGGCCACACGGTCCGGATCGCAGCACTGCGAGAGCGCCAGCACGGTCAGTTCGAGATGGTCCCGGTTGTCATCGACAACGAGGACGGCGGGATCCTTCATGTCGCACCAGATGGTTCGTCTTCGGCCGAGGGGGATGGCCCCCGGGCTCACCCTTGCGCTGCCGCCGGCAGGCGGGGTGCAGGATTCTAGGGCGATCGGCCGAGGCGGCGACGGACGAAGGGGGTGCCGGCCGCAGCCGGCACCGGCTCACTCGTAGGCCGACATCGGCACGCAGGAGCAGAACAGGTTGCGGTCGCCGTGGACGTTGTCCACGCGGCCGACCGGGGGCCAGTACTTGGCGTGCCGGCGCTCGTCCAGCACGGCCGCCCCGGCTTCGCGCGGGTAGGCATGCTTCCACTCGCTCCCCAGCAGCGCGCCGGCCGTGTGCGGCGCGTGCTTGAGCGGGTTGTCGTCCTGCGGCCACTCGCCGCGCTCGACGCGCCGGATCTCCTCGCGGATGGCGATCATGGCGTCGATGAAGCGATCGAGTTCCTCGAGCGTCTCGCTCTCGGTCGGCTCCACCATCAGCGTGCCGGCCACCGGGAACGACAGCGTCGGCGCATGGAAGCCGTAGTCGATCAGGCGCTTGGCCACGTCCTCGGCGGTGACGCCGCTGGTTTCCTTGAGCGGGCGCAGGTCCAGGATGCACTCGTGCGCCACGTGGCCGTTGGGGCTGGCATAGAGCGTGGGGTAGTGCTCCTTCAGCCGTGCGCTGACGTAGTTGGCCGACAGGATGGCCACCTCGGTGGCCTGGCGCAGGCCTTCGGCGCCCATCATGCGGCAGTACATCCAGCTGATCGGCAGCACGGCCGCATTGCCCAGCGGCGCCGCCGACACCGCGCCGACGCCGTGCGACTTGATGCCGCCCGACTCGTGGCCGGGCAGGAAGGGCACCAGGTCCTCCACCACGCACACCGGGCCGACGCCCGGGCCGCCGCCCCCGTGCGGGATGCAGAAGGTCTTGTGCAAATTCAGGTGGCTGACGTCGCCGCCGAACTCGCCCGGCGCGGCCACGCCGACCAGCGCATTCATGTTGGCGCCGTCGACATAGACCCGGCCGCCGTGGGCGTGGACCAGTTCGCACAGTTCCTTGACCCCGGGCTCGAACACCCCGTGCGTGCTCGGGTAGGTGATCATGATGCAGGCCAGGTTGGCGCTGTGCTGCTCGCACCGGGCCTTCAGGTCGGCCATGTCCACGTTGCCGTTGGCGTCGCAGGCCGTCACCACCACCTGCATGCCGACCATCTGCGCGCTGGCCGGGTTGGTGCCGTGCGCCGACGAAGGGATCAGGCAGACGTTGCGGTGGCCCTGGCCGCGGCTCTCATGCCAGGCCTTGATCGCCAGCAGGCCGGCGTACTCGCCCTGCGAACCGGCGTTGGGCTGCAGGCTGATGCCGGCGTAGCCGGTGGCCTGGCACAGCCAGGCGCGCAGCTGTTCGTCGAGCATCGCGTAGCCCTGCAGCTGGTCGCGTGGCGCGAACGGGTGCACGTGGGCGAACTCCGGCCAGGTGATGGGGATCATCTCGCTGGTGGCGTTCAGCTTCATGGTGCAGCTGCCCAGCGGGATCATGCTGCGGTCCAGCGCCAGGTCCTTGTCGGACAGGGCGCGGATGTAGCGCAGCATGCCGGTTTCGCTGTGGTGGGTGTTGAACACCGGGTGCGTGAGGAAGTCGCTGGTGCGGCGCAGCGCCGCCGGGATCAGCGGCTCGATGCCGTTCTCGAACTCGGCCACCGAGGGCAGCGGCTGCCCCGGATGGGCGAAGATCTTCCACAGCAGCTCGATCTCGTCGCGCGTGGTGGTCTCGTCCAGCGAGATGCAGATGTACTCGTCCCAGGCCACGCGCAGGTTGGCGCCCATGGAGACGGCACGCGCGGCAATGTCCTGCGTGTGCTCGCCGGTCCTGTACGACAGGGTGTCGAAGGCGGTGCCGCCGTGCCGCTGCGCCTGGGAGTAGCCCAGTCGCTCCAGGCCCCTGGCGAGGATGGCCGTGTAGCTGGCCACGCGCTGGGCGATGCGGCGCAGCCCCTTCGGGCCGTGGTAGACCGCGTACATGCTGGCCATCACCGCCGGCAGCACCTGCGCCGTGCAGATGTTGGAGGTGGCCTTCTCGCGGCGGATGTGCTGCTCGCGCGTCTGCAGGGCCAGCCGCAAGGCCGGGTTGCCGTGCGTATCGACGCTCACGCCCACCAGCCGGCCCGGCATCGAGCGCTTGAAGTCGTCGCGGCAGGCCAGGTAGGCCGCATGCGGGCCGCCGGCGCCCATGGGCATGCCCAAGCGCTGGGTGCTGCCGATCACGATGTCCGCGCCCCATTCGCCCGGCGGCACCAGCAGCGTGAGCGCCAGCAGGTCGGCGGCCACGATCGCGGCGGCCTGCTTGTCGTGGATGCGCTGCACGTCGGGTGCCCAGTCGTGCACCCAGCCGCTGCTGGCGGGGTAGGAAATCAGGGCGGCGAACAGCTCGCCCGACAGGGCCCGGTCCCATTCCTCGGCGGAATTGGCGACCACCACCTCGATGCCCAGTGGCCGGGCCCGGGTCTGCACCACCTCGATGGTCTGCGGGTGGCTGTCGCCGGCGATCACGAAGGTGTTCGACTTCGACTTGACGCTGCGCTTGGCCAGCGTCATGGCCTCGGCGGCGGCCGTGGCCTCGTCCAGCATGGAGGCGTTGGCGATCGGCATCGCCGTCAGGTCGCACACCAGGGTCTGGAAGTTGATCAGCGCTTCCATCCGGCCCTGCGAGATCTCGGCCTGGTAGGGCGTGTAGGCGGTGTACCAGGCCGGGTTCTCCAGCACGTTGCGCAGGATGACCCCTGGCGTGATCGTGCCGTAGTAGCCCTGTCCGATGAAGCTCTTGAACACCTTGTTCTTCGAGGCCATGGCGCGCAGTTCGGCCAGCGCCTGCGCTTCCGTCGCCGGCGGCGGCAGGTTCATCGGCGAGGTGCGGGCGATCGAGCGCGGCACGATGCCCTGGACCAGCGCGCGGCGCGAGGCTTCGCCGATGACCGAGAGCATGTGCTGCTCGTCGGCCTCGTCGATGCCGATGTGGCGCGGGATGAATTCGGCGGGGTTCTCGAGCTCGCCCAGGGGCAGGGCGGATGGGATCGGCATGGTCTCAGGCGTTCCTGGCGAAGGTGTCGTAGGCGGTCTCGTCCATCAGGCCATCGAGCTCGGACTTGTCGGCCAGCCGGACCTTGAAGAACCAGCCCTGGCCGAGCGGGTCGCTGTTGGCCAGCGACGGGTCGGCGCGCAGCGACTCGTTGACCTCGATCACCTCGCCGGTGATCGGCATGAACACGTCGGCCGCGGCCTTGACCGACTCGACCACGCCGGCGACATCGCCCCGGGCGTAGCGCCGGCCGACCTCCGGCAGGTCGACGAACACCACGTCGCCCAGCGCATCCTGCGCGTGCACCGTGATGCCCACCGTGACGGCGTCGCCGTCCTCCAGCTTGATCCATTCATGTTCCTGCGAGTACTTCACGGTCATGGCGCTTCTCCTTTGGGGAAAATGGGGGTCAGATTCCAATTCTTTTCGTTCGCCGGGCAGCGGGGGTATTGCAATGTCCCGGCTCCGGCTTCAGCCGCGGTAGTACCGCTGGGGCACGAACGGCAACGGGCTCACGTCCATGGGCACCGGCTTGCCGCGCACCATGGCATTCAGGCGCGTGCCCAGCGCCGCGTGCTCCGGCTTCACGTAGCCCAGCGCGATCGGCTGGTTGATGCTGGGCCCGAGCAGGCCGCTGGTGACTTCGCCGACCGTGCGGCCTTCGCTGTCCTGCAGTTCGGCGTGCTCGCGCACCGGCACCCGCTCGGCCGCGACCAGGCCCACCCGCTTGCGCTCGACCGGCACCGTGCCGTCCAGCTGGCCCAATACGCGGTCCGCGCCCGGAAAGCCGCCGGCGCGCGCGCCGCCGGTGCGGCGCACCTTCTGGATCGCCCAGTTCAGGCCGGCTTCGATCGGGGTGGTGGTGGTGTCGATGTCGTTGCCGTACAGGCACAGCCCGGCCTCCAGCCGCAGCGAGTTGCGCGCGCCCAGCCCGATCGGCTTCACCTCGGGCTGCGCCAGCAGGGCGCGGGTGAAGGCCTCGGCCTGCGCGCCGGGCACGGAGATCTCGAAGCCGTCCTCGCCGGTGTAGCCGCTGCGGGTGATGAAGAGGTCATGGCCCTGCCAGGCGAAGGGCTCGCCGGTCATGAACACCAGCTGGCCGACGCCGGGCAGCAGGCGCTCCAGGGCCTGCGCTGCCTTCGGGCCCTGCAGCGCCAGCAGCCCGCGCTCGGGCAGGGGCACGATGCGGCAGCGCGAACCGATGTGCTGCTGCAGGTGGGCGATGTCCGCTTCCTTGCAGGCGCCGTTGACGATGACGAACAGGTCGTCGCCGCGGTTGACGAACATCAGGTCGTCCAGGATGGTGCCCTGCTCGCTGAGCAGCAGGCCGTAGCGCTGCTTGCCGGGCGCCAGGCCGATCACGTCGACCGGCATCAGCGTTTCCAGCGCGGCCGCGGCGTCGGGGCCCTCCAGCCGCAGCTGACCCATGTGCGAGACATCGAACAGGCCGGCGGCCTGGCGCGTGTGCTGGTGCTCGGCCATCAGGCCGGCGGGGTACTGCACCGGCATCGAGTAGCCGGCGAAGGGCACCATGCGGGCCCCCAGTTCCAGGTGCAGCGCGTGCAGCGGGGTGGTGCGTAGCTCTGGCGAGGCGGTGGCGGACAAGCGGTTCTCCGGTCGAGAAATGGGGCATCCAGAACCATGGTATCGGCCATGGCACGCCCCTGCTGTCCGCTTTACCTGAGAGATTCACCGCCCGGGAACGGGCGGCTTGCTCCTTCGGTGGACGCCGCGCGCGGCGCCTCTCTCCAGCCAGGCATCGCCCCGTTGCCGGGGCGGCCGCCAGTCCCTTGTACCTGAGCGTTCGGCTGTTCGCCTGCGCCTTCGGCGGCCCCGAAGGGCGCTCTCCTGACGACCGCCGGATTCTAGACGCTCGGGGGCCGCCTCACGACAGCCAGACGACGACCAGGGTGACGGTGGCGGCGGTGACCACGGCCGTGGTGGCCCAGCCCAGCACGTTCAGGCCGCGCTTGTTGACCTGGTCGCCCATGATGCGCCGGTCGTTGGTCATGAGCATGATCAGCAACAGCAGCGGCGGCACCGAAAAGCCCTGCACGATCCCGGACCAGACCAGCGCCTTCATCGGGTTGAAGCCCAGCGTGTTCAGCCCGATGGCGATGGCCGTGACCAGCGCGACCAGCCCGTAGAAGGCTTTCGCCTGCCGCGGGCGGGCGTGCAGGCTGTGCTTCCAGCCGAAGGTCTGCGCGATGTCGTAGGCGGCGCCGGCCGTCATCACCGGCACCGCCAGCAGGCCCACGCCCACCACCCCGGTGGCGAACAGCAGCCCGGCGGCATCGCCGGCCAGCGGGCGCAGCGCCTGCGCAGCCTGCGCGGCCGACTCGATCTGCGTCCGCCCGCTGGCGTGCAGCGTGGTCCCGGTGGCCACCATGATGGAGAACATGATGAGGTTGGAGACCACCATGCCGGCCAGCACGTCCCTGCGGGTCGAGCGCAGCTCGGAGCGGCTCGCGCCCTGGCGCTGCCGCACCGTGGTGCGGCCCTGGACGATCTCTTCCTCGACCTCCTGGTTCGACTGCCAGGTGTAGAGGTAGGCCGACAGCGTGGTGCCGATCATCGCCACCACCAGCGACAGGTACTCGCTGTCCAGGCTCATCCGGGGCGCCACCACGCCGCGCAGGACCTGCCGCAAGTCGGGCCTGGCGAGGATGGCCGCGCCCACATAGGCCAGCAAGGCCAGCGCCAGCCAGCGGAACACGTTGCGGATGACCTCGTACGGCGCGAAGCACTGCAGGGCCAGGACCCCGACGCCGAGCGCCGCGACCAGCCAGGGGATGGGCGCCGGCACGAACAGGTTCAGCGCGGCCGCCATCCCGCCGAGGTCGGCGGCGGCTTCGACCACGTTGCCGAAGATCACGCCCGCGAGCAGCGGGTAGAGCACCCAGCGCGGATAGAAGTCGCGGATGGCATGGAACAGCCCCCGCCCTGACACCATCGCCAGCTTGGCCGACAGGTACACCACCGTGAACATCATCGGCAGCGTGAACGGCGCCATCCACAGCAGGCCGTAGCCGAAGCGGGCACCGGCGGCCGCGTAGGTGCCGACGGCCGAGGGGTCGTCGTCCGCGGCACCGGTGATCAGCCCCAGGCCGAGCACACGGGCGGTGGTGCCGCGCTGCCCGGCCGGCGCGGGCTGCGACGCGTCGTCCGTCGGCCCGACGCTAAGGGCCGGTCGCCGGGGCGGGCGTCGGCGCAGCGCGCGCCCTTCGTAGGACGCGCGCCAGCGGCGCGCGGCTCAGCGTCCGTAGACCAGGTCGCGCAGGCCCAGCGACAGCCCGGGCACGTAGGTGATCACCATCAGGCAGGCCAGCACCACCAGCACGAACGGGACCAGCTGCCCGGCGATGCGGTCCAGCGAGACGCGCGCCACCGTGCAGGCCGCGAACAGGTTGACGCCGAAGGGCGGCGTGATCATGCCCAGTGCCAGGTTCACCACCATGATCAGGCCGAAGTGCACCGGGTCGATGCCGAAGTGCTGCGCCACCGGCGCCAGGATGGGCGCCAGCACGATGATGGCGGCGCTGGTCTCGATGAACATGCCGATCACGAACAGCGCCGCGTTCACCCCCAGCAGGAACATCGCCGGGCTCTGGAGCACCGCTTCCAGCCAGCGGCCGATCGCGTCCGGCACGCCCGCGCGCGTGATCAGGAAGGCGAACAGGCCGGCGTTGGCGATGATGAACATGATCACCGCCGAGGAGATCACCGACTTGCGCAGCACGGCGTAGAGGTCGCGCAGGCCGGTTTCGCGGTAGATCCCCATGCCCACCACCAGCGCGTAGAACACCGCCACCGCCGACGCCTCGGTCGGCGTGAAGATGCCGCCGTAGATGCCGCCCAGGATGATCACCGGCATCAGCAGCGCCCAGCCGGCCTGCAGGGTGGCGCGGCCGACCGGCAGCCGGCCGGCGCCGTCGTTCTTGCCCAGCCCTTTCCACTTGCACCAGAGCCACACGAACAGCATCAGCGCCGCGCCGATCAGGATGCCCGGGCCGAAACCGGCGATGAACAGCTCGCCGATCGAGACCTCGGCGCTCACGCCGTACAGGATCATCGGGATCGACGGCGGGATGATCACGCCCAGCTCGGCGCTGGTGGCCTGCAGCGCGGCGGCCCAGGTGGTGGGGTAGCCGTGCTTGATCAGCGCCGGGATCAGGATGGCGCCGATGGCGAAGGTGGTGGCCACCGAGGAGCCCGACACCGCCGCGAAGATCATGCAGGTCAGCACGCAGGTCATGGGCAGGCCGCCCTGGATGCCGCCGACCAGGCTCTTGGCGAACTCCACCAGCCGGCGCGAGATGCCGCCGGTTTCCATCAGGTTGCCGGCCAGGATGAAGAAGGGAATGGCCGCCAGCGGAAACTTGTTGATGGCGCCGAACATCTCCTTGACGGAGATGAGCATGTGGGCGTTCGCCACCTGGATGCCCAGGATGGCCGCCAGGCCGATCGAGACGGCCACGGAGATGCTGAGCGCGAAGCACAGCACCATGGTGCCGATCATCACGCTGGTCATGGGAGCCCCCACGCTTGGCACTGCGTGCCTGCGCTGCCCCCGAGGGGGCCTTCGCGCCTTGGAGCGGTCCGGCGGCGCTCATTGCGCGGTCTCCAGTTCGTTGCGCTGCGGGTCGAGCAGGTTGCCGATGATCCCCAGGACGCAGAACAGGGCGCCCACCGGCACGGCCAGGTAGCCCCAGAACATGGAGATCGACTCCAGGCCGGCCATGCTCTGCACCTTGCCGCGCACCGCGTAGTCCCAGCCCCACCAGAGCAGCACCGCGATCAGCGTCAGCGAGGCGAGGGCCACCGCCCAGTCGAGCAGGCGGCGCAGCCTGGGCGGGCTCCAGCGATAGAGCACGTCCACGCTGACCATCGCGCCCTGGCGGAAGGCCAGCGGGATGCCCAGGAACACCATCCAGATCAGCGACAGCCGGATCAGGATCTCGCTCCACTCGGCCGGCTGCTCCAGCACGAAGCGCGTGACGATCTGGAACATGCCCAGCGTGCTGGCCACCACCAGCATGGCGCAGGCCCCGGCCATCGCCAGCCCGCTGGTGAAGCGCTCCAGGCGCAGGAAGGTTTGTTTCACGAGCCCCTCTTCATGTCATTCGCGAAAAGGCCCGCAGGTGCGGGCCTTTTTGTTCCGTAATTCCCGCGGAGGCGGGCCTTCACTCACTTGTAATTGCGGATCTTGTCGAGGTTGGCCTTGCCGAACTGCTTCTCGAATTCGGCACTCACCGGCGCCAGCGCCGCCACGAACTTGGCCTTGTCGAGGTTGTCGATCACGGTCATGCCCTTGGCGCGCAGGTCGGCCACGCCCTTGGCGTCGTCCTCGTCGACACGGGCGCGGTTGGCCTTGGTGCCTTCCTTGGCGGCGTCGATGAAGGCCTGCTTGTCGGCGGCCGACAGCTTGTCGAACGCGCCCTTGTTCATCACGAAGATGGCCGGCGAGTAGACGTGGCCGGTGAGCGACAGGTGCTTTTGCACCTGGTCGAACTTGGCCGAGATGATCACCGACAGCGGGTTCTCCTGGCCGTCGACCGTGCCCTGCTGCAGCGCGGTGAACACCTCCGGGAAGGCCATCGGCGTGGTGATGATGCCGAAGGCCTTGTAGGCGGTGATGTGCACCGGGTTCTCCATGGTGCGCATCTTCAGGCCTTTGAGGTCCTCGGGCGCCTTCACGTCGCGCTTGCTGTTGGTCATGTGGCGAAAGCCGTTCTCCGCCCAGGCCAGCGCCTTGAAGCCCTTGCTGTCGAACTTGCCCAGCAGCTCCTGGCCGATCGGGCCGTCCAGCACCGCGCGGGCATGGGCCTTGTCGCGGAACAGGAAGGGCACGTCCAGGATCTTGGTCTCCGGCACGAAGTTGGGCACCGGGCCGGTGGAGGAGAACGCCAGCTCCTGCGTGCCCAGCTGCACCGCCTCGATCGACTCGCGCTCGCCGCCCAGGGCGCCGTTGTAGAAGGTCTGGACCTTGTAGCGGCCGCCGGTGCGCTTCTCGACCTCCTTGGCGAAGGTGTCGATCGCGATGCCCTGGTGGGAGTTCTGCGCGGTCGAGATGCTGATCTTCATGGTGGTCTGCGCCAGCGCCGACCCGCCCATCACCAGCCCCGCCGCCAGCGCCACGAACAGTTTGCTCAATTTCACGAGAAGTCTCCTTCGGTCCTTGCCGATTCGAAAGCGGCAAGGATGCGCCGGGGCAAGGGGCGGCGCAACAGGAGTTCCACCAAGAACAACGCTCTCGTCAGACCGGCGAAAGGTGGATACATCAGCCCGCAGGGCTAACCGTCCGCGCGGAATAACATGCAGCGCGGACGCCCTTTGGTCGAGGAGCCGGCTTTGCCGGGCCTCGACCAACTGACCAGAACCACTTCAGGAACGCGCAGCGTTCCTGAAGTGAATGTCCTACATGTTCGTGTAGTTGGGCCCGCCGCCGCCCTCGGGCACCACCCACACGATGTTCTGCGTCGGGTCCTTGATGTCGCAGGTCTTGCAGTGCACGCAGTTCTGGGCGTTGATCTGCAGCCGCTCGGCGCCGCTGCCTTCGTCCTTCACGAACTCGTACACGCCGGCCGGGCAGTAGCGCTGCTCGGGGCCGGCGAACTTGTGCAGGTTCACGCCGACCGGCACCGACGCATCCTTGAGCGTCAGGTGCGCCGGCTGGTTCTCCTCGTGGTTGGTGTTGGAGATGAACACCGAGGAGAGCCGGTCGAAGGTGAGCTTGCCGTCCGGCTTCGGGTAGGCGATCGGCTGGCACTCGCTGGCCGGCTTCAGGGACACGTGGTCGGGCTTGTCGCGGTGCAGGGTCCAGGGGATGTGGCCGCGCAGCACGAACTGCTCGATGCCGGTCATCAGCGTGGCGACGGTGCGCCCCTTCTTGAACCACTGCTTGAAGTTGCGCGACTGGTTCAGCTCCTCGTGCAGCCAGGAACGCTCGAAGGCTTCCGGGTAGGCGGCCAGCTCGTCGTGCTGGCGCCCCTGCGCGATCGCGGCGAACGCCGCTTCGGCGGCCATCATGCCGGTCTTGATCGCGGCGTGGCTGCCCTTGATGCGCGAGGAGTTCAGGAAGCCGGCGTCGTCGCCCACCAGCGCGCCGCCCGGGAACACGGTCTTGGGCAGCGACAGCAGGCCGCCCACGGTCAGCGCGCGGGCGCCGTAGCCCAGCCGCTTGGCGCCCTGGGGCCCCTCGAAGTACCAGCGGATGTTGGGGTGCGTCTTGAAGCGCTGGAACTCCTCGAACGGCGACAGGTACGGGTTGCGGTAGTCCAGGCCGACGACGAAGCCGATCGAGACCTGGTTGTCCTCCATGTGGTACATGAAGGAGCCGCCGTAGGTCATCTCGTCCAGCGGCCAGCCGGCGCTGTGCAGCGCCAGGCCCGGCGTGTGGCGCGACGGATCGATCTCCCAGACTTCCTTGATGCCGATGCTGTAGCTCTGCGGATCGCGGCCGTCGTCGAGCTTGAAGCGCTCGATCAGCTGCCGGCCCAGGTGGCCGCGGCAGCCCTCGGCGAAGACCGTGTACCTGGCATGCAGCTCCATGCCGAGCTGGAAGTTCTCGGTCGGCGCGCCGTCCTTGCCGACGCCCATGTTGGCCGTGGCCACACCCTTGACCGAGCCGTCCTCGTTGTACAGCACCTCGGCGGCCGGGAAGCCCGGGAAGATCTCCACGCCGAGCGCCTCGGCCTGCTGCGCCAGCCAGCGCACCACGTTGGCCAGGCTGACGATGTAGTTGCCGTGGTTGGCGAAGTTCTTCGGCAGCAGGAAGTTGGGCGTGCGACGGGCCCCGGTCTCGTTGAGGAACAGGAAGATGTCCTCGGTCACCTGCTGGTGCAGCGGCGCGCCCAGGGCCTTCCAGTCGGGGATCAGCTCGCTCAGGGCGCGCGGATCGACGATCGCGCCCGAGAGGATGTGCGCGCCGGGCTCCGAGCCCTTCTCCAGCACCACCACCGACACCTCGCGGCCGTGCTCCGCCGCCAGTTGCTTGAGCCGGATCGCGGTGGCCAGGCCGGCCGGGCCGGCGCCGATGACGACCACGTCGTACTCCATCGCTTCGCGCGGACCGTACTGGGCCAGGATTTCTTCTTGGGTCATGTCAGTGCTCGATAATCGTGAGGCGGCTCGCGCGTGCGCCCAGCGCGCGCAGGCGAACAGGGCATTCTATGCGGCGAGCCCTGCGGCACTCAGCGCCGGCCGACCGCGGCAATCCCGACGTCCAGCAGGAGACACCCGTGAGCTACAGCATCGATCTTTCCGGCCGTGTCGCCCTCGTGACCGGCGCCTCCAGCGGACTGGGCGCGCAGTTCGCGCGCACGCTGGCCGGCGCCGGCGCCGCCGTGGTGCTGGCGGCGCGCCGGGTGGAGAAACTCGAGGAGCTGCGCGCGCAGATCGAGGGCGAAGGCGGCGATGCCCACGTGGTGCCGCTGGACGTGACCGACCTGGACAGCATCCGCGCCGCGGTGGCGCACGCCGAGACCGAGGTCGGCTCCATCGACATCCTGGTCAACAACTCCGGCGTCAGCACCACCCAGCGCATCCAGGAGGTGGCCGAGGAAGACTACGATTGGGTGTTCGACACCAACGTCAAGGGCTCGTTCTTCGTGGCCCAGGAAGTGGGCAAGCGCATGCTGGCGCGCGCCCGCGGCGCCGCGCCGGGCACGTTCACCGGCGGGCGCATCATCAACATCGCCTCGATGGCCGGGCTGCGGCCGCTGCCGCAGATCGGCATCTATGCCATGAGCAAGGCGGCGGTGGTGCAGATGACCAAGGCGATGGCGCTGGAGTGGGGCCGCTTCGAGATCAACGTCAATGCCATCTGCCCCGGCTACATCGACACCGAGATCAACCACCACCACTGGGCCACCGAGCAGGGCCAGAAGCTGGTGAACATGCTGCCGCGCAAGCGCATCGGCAGCCCGGAAGACCTGGATGCGCTGCTGGTGCTGCTGGCCAGCAGCGAGAGCCACTTCATCAACGGCGCCGTGATCGCGGCCGACGACGGCTTCGGCATTTGATCGCCGAGCGCACGCTCGCCGGCGTGCTGGCCGGGCTGGCGGCCGGCGCCCTGTGGGGCCTGGTGTTCGTCGCGCCGCGCATGCTGGGCGGCGGCTACTCCTCGGTGGACCTGACGGCCGGCCGCTTCGTGGCCTACGGCGCGGTGGCCGCCGTGCTGCTGGCGTGGTCCACGCGCAAGCGGCCGCTGCCCACGGGCGGGCAGGCGCTGGCCGCCATCGGCCTGAGCATCCTGGGCTTCACCGGCTACTACCTGCTGCTGGTGCTGGCCATCCGCGACGCCGGCACCGAAGTGCCGACGCTGGTGATCGGCACCATCCCGGTCTGGGTGATGCTGCTGGGCAAGCCGGGCCACCTGCGCTGGTCGGCCCTGCTGCCCGGGCTGGGGCTCACCGCCGCGGGGCTGGCGCTGATGATGGGCGCGGCCCGGGATCTGGCCGGTCCGGCGCAGGCGCCGCACTTCTGGCGCGGCGTGCTGTTCGCGCTCGTGTCGCTGGCCGCGTGGACCGCGTTCGCGATCCTCAACGGGCGCTGGCTCAAGCGCCATCCGCAGGTGCAGGTGACCGAGTGGGCCAACTGGCTGGGCGTGGCCACCGGCCTGGGCGCGCTGCTGCTGTGGGCGGTGGCCGGCTCGCCGCTGCAGCAGCTCGCGTCGCAGCCGCAGCGGGGCATGTTCCTGGCGCTGGCGCTGGCCACCGGCTTCGGCTCGGCCTGGCTCGCCACCATCCTGTGGAACGTGGCCAGCCGGCGGCTGTCGGCCAGCCTGTGCGGACAGCTGATCGTCAGCGAGACGCTGTTCGCGCTGTTCTATTCTTTCGCGTGGGACGGGCAGTGGCCGAGCCCGTCCCAGCTTGCCGCCTGCGTGCTGTTCACGCTGGGCATCCTGGCCTCGATCAAGGCGCACCAATGAAGCTCGAATTGCCCCAGGACAAGAAGCTTGTCCACCAGATGACCATGCCCATCCGCTGGGGCGACATGGACGCCATGGGCCATGTCAACAACACGCTGTACTTCCGCTACCTGGAGACGCTGCGCATCGACTGGTTCCGCTCGGTCGACTGCGCGCCCGACCCGCGCGGCACCGGGCCGCTGATCGTCAATGCGTTCTGCAACTTCCACAAGCAGCTGGAATACCCGGGCGACATCCACATGAGCATGTACGTCAGCAGCCCGGGTCGCAGCTCGTTCGAGACCTGGGCCACCATCGAGCGCACCGACGACCGCAGCGTGGTCTACGCCTCCGGCGGCGCGACCACGGTGTGGGTGGACTTCCCGGCGCAGAAGTCGGTGCCGATCCCGGACTGGTTCAGGAAGCACCTGGAGTGATCGTCCGCAGGGCGGCCTGCGCGCCGGCGGGTCAATCCACCGCCGGCGGCAACGGCATGCCGCGGCGCTGCATCTCGTCGCGCACGCGGTCGGGGTAGTCGGAGATGATGCCGTCCACGCCCAGGTCCAGCACGCGGGCGATCTCGGCCGGCGCATTGACCGTCCAGGGCACCACCTTCAGCCCCAGCGCCTGCGCCTGGCGCACCGCATCGGCGGTCAGCGCCTGGAAGTTGGGCGACCAGACGTGGCCGCCGGCGGCCTTCACCATGGCGGGCACGCTGCCGTGCTCGGCCAGCGTGAAGCCGGCCGTCCACACCGGCGAATCCAGGTTGGTGAAGCGCGGCGACTGCGTCGTCAGGTACACCGTGCGGATGCGCGGCGCGGCCGTGCGCACGACCTGCAGCGTGCGCCAGTCGAAGCTCTGGATCATCACCCGGTCTTCCACACCGGCCTCGCGGATCTCCTTCAGCAGCGCCTGCACGAAGGGCTCCGGCGGCAGCGTGTGGTCGGGGTTGCGCAGGTCCATCTTGGTCTCGATGTCGAACTGCACCAGGTCGGCGCCGAGGCGCTTGGCCAGCTCGAACACCGAGGCCAGCGTCGGCATGCGCGTGCCGTCCACCGGCTGCTGGCTGGCGAAGGTCCGCGCATAGGCGCTGCCCGGGCGCAGCCGGCCCACGTCATAGGCCTGCAGCTGCGCGTGGCTGAGCTTGCGGATCACCAGCGGCTCGGCGATCCAGTTGCCGTCCGGCCCGCGCACCAGGTCGGGGTTCAGCACCGGGTCGTGCGAGACCACCACCACGCCGTCGGCGGTGATGGCCGCATCCATCTCCAGCGTGGTCACGCCCAGCCGCAACGCCCGCTCGAAGGCCACCAGCGTGTTCTCCGGCGCCAGCCCGCGGGCGCCGCGATGCCCCTGCAAGTCGAAGGCGACGGCCGATCCTGCGGCGCCCAGCCAGGCCAGGCCCAGCAGCAGCGTCGCCAGCGGCGTGCAGCGCGTCCGCCGCAGCAGGGAGGACCGCGTGAGAAGCAGGAGGGCCAGGGGCAGGCGAAGGGCAGGGTGGGGCATAGCTTCCGGCGGGATGAAGGGGCCGGCGCATCATAGGCGGGGCCGGCCGTCGCGCAGGCGACGGCCCTCGGTGCTTCCCCGGTGCCGCGCCACGGAGGCCGTGGCTACCCTGCCTGCATGTCTTCCGCCGAGCCGACCGCACGCCCCCACCACCGCTTCTGGCCCGCGCGCCTGCCGCACGCGATGACACCGCCCCGGACCTCGCTGTGGGACAACCTGGCGACCAGCGCGCGCCGCTACCCGGACAAGCCGGCGCTGGCCTTCTTCGACCGCGTGTTCCGCTATCCGGAGCTGCTGGGCATGGCCGAGCGGTTGGCCGCGCGCCTGCACGCGCTGGGCGTGCGCAAGGGCGACCGGGTGCTGCTGGACATGCAGAACTGCCCGCAACTGGTGATCGCGCACTTCGCCATCCTGCGCGCCAATGCGGTGGTGGTGCCGGTCAACCCGATGAACCGGGCGGAGGAGCTCAAGCACTACATCGTCGATCCGGATGCGAAGGTGGCCATCGCCACCGGCGACGTCGCGGCCGAGATCGCCAAGGCCAGCGAGCAGCTGCCGGCCGGCCAGCGGCTGGCCCACCTGATCGTCACGCAGTACACCGATGCCTTCGATCCCGCCGCGGCCGGCGCCTGTGCGCCGCCCGCGGCCTGGCACGACTGGCTGCTCACGCGCCATCCGCTGCCGGCGCTGGCCGGCGGCAGCGTGCTCGACTGGCAGGTCGCGCTGGCCAACGAACTGCCGCTGCCGCCGCTGGAGGTGGGCAGCGACGACCTCGCCGTGCTGCCCTACACCAGCGGCACCACCGGGCTGCCCAAGGGCTGCATGCACCCGCACCGCAGCCTGATGCACAACGCGGTGGCCAGCGCCGCCTGGGGCAATGGCACGGCCGAGAGCGTCAGCCTGCTGGTGGTGCCGATGTTCCACATCACCGGCATGGTCAGCGTGATGCACTCGGCGGTGTTCCTGGGCGCCACCCTGGTGGTGATGCCGCGCTGGGACCGCGACCTGGCCGGCCGCCTGATCTCGAGCTGGAAGGTGACCACCTGGACCAACATCCCGACCATGGTGATCGACCTGCTGGGCAGCCCGAACTTCGGGCAGTACGACCTGTCCAGCCTGGCCCACATCGGCGGCGGCGGCGCGGCCATGCCGCAAGCGGTGGCGCAGCGCCTGCTGGAGCAGTTCGGCCTGCGCTACGTCGAGGGCTACGGCCTGACCGAGACCGCCGCGCCTTCGCACAGCAACCCGCCCGATGCGCCCAAGCAGCAGTGCCTGGGCATTCCCTTCATGAGCTGCGACGCACGGGTGGTCGACCCCGAGACGCTGCGCGAGGTGGCGCCCGGCGAGCAGGGCGAGATCGTGGTCCACGGCCCGATGGTGTTCGACGGCTACTGGAAGCGGCCCGAGGCCACGCAGGCCGCCTTCTTCGAACTGGACGGCCAGCGCTTCTTCCGCACTGGCGACCTCGGCCGCGTCGACGGGGACGGCTACTTCTTCATCACCGACCGGCTCAAGCGCATGATCAACGCCAGCGGCTTCAAGGTCTGGCCGGCCGAGGTGGAGGCGCTGATGTTCCGCCACCCCGCGATTCAGGAAGCCTGCGTGATCGCGGCCCGCGATGCCTACCGCGGCGAAACGGTCAAGGCCGTGGTGGTGCTGCGCGCCGCGCACCGGGGCCAGGTCAGCGAGCAGGAGATCATCGACTGGTGCCGCGCCAACATGGCGACCTACAAGGTGCCGCGCATCGTGCAGTTCGCCGAGGCCCTGCCCAAGAGCGGCAGCGGCAAGGTGATGTGGCGCACGCTGCAGGAGGCCGAGCCGCGAGATTGAGCGCCGGGAGGCGCAGGAGGAGAAGACAGAGATGACGGACGTACCGTCGCCGAGCACCGGCTGGCAGGAGCAGGTCGACCCGGCCGAGGCGCAGCGCTTCGCCGGGTACGCCGAGGTGTTCCGCCGCATCCAGGCCGAGCGATCGAAGCGCTGGGGCGCCGGACGCGGCCTGCACCGCAAGCAGTTGGTGGCGGCGCAGGGCACCCTCGAAGTGCGTGACGGCCTGCCGGCGTTCGCGCGCCACGGGCTGTTCGCGCGGCCCGGCCGCTACCCGGCGCAGGTGCGCCTGTCCAACGGCGGCCTCGACCGCGCGCCGGACAAGGCCCCCGACATCCGCGGCTTCGCCATCCGCGTGGGGGGCGTGCAGGGCGATTCGGCGCTGGGCGGCCCGGCCAGCGCCCAGCACTTCACGCTGATCAACCAGGAGGCCTTCGCCTTCGCCCGCAGCGAGGAGTTCGTCGCCTTCGTCGAGGCTTCGTCCCGCGGCAACGCGGCGCTGCTCGCGCACGTCGTGCGCCGCTACGGGTTGCTGGGCGTGCCGCGGCGGCTGGGCGCCTTGGCGCGCACCCTGGGCCGCCCGTTCACGGGCTTCGCCACCGAGCCGCTGTACAGCGCCTTGCCGATGGCCAATGGCCCCTATGCCGTGCGCGTGCGGCTGGTGCCGGATGCAGCCAATGGCGAGCCGGACCCTTCGGCGCGCAGCGACTGGGCGGCGGATGTCCGCCGGCGTCTGCAGCAGCGGCCGCTGGGCTGGGACCTGCAGTTGCAGTACTTCGCCAGCGAAGCGCTCACCCCGATCGAGGACGCCTCGGTGATCTGGCCGACGCCCTACAGCACGGTGGCCCGCCTGGTCCTGCCGCAACAGGACTTGTCCACGGCCGAAGCGCAGGCGCTGGCGCAGCAGGTGGAAGCCGGCGCGATCGACCCGTGGCAGGGCCTGGCGGAGCACCGGCCGCTCGGCGAGGTGCAGCGCGCGCGCCGGGCCGTCTACCTGGCCAGCCAGCAGGGTCGCGGCGCGGCCTGAGGCACGGGCGGCCCCGACCGGCTCGCTCAATCGTCGTCCGGCCGCGGCTGCCCGGCGCCCGCCCCCGGCATACCCGGCTCATGGCCGGTGGCGCGCGGGAGCTGCCAGCCCCGCCGGATCGCCAGCACGCGCAGGGCGAAGCACAGGGCACCGCCCACCAGCGCGGCCAGGCCGTAGGGCAGCTGAAGCCGGTGGGCCACCACGACCACCGCCGCGCCGGCCAGGGCGGCCACGGCGTAGAGGTCGGCCCGCAACACCGTGGGGATCTCGCGCAGCAGCACGTCGCGCGCCATGCCGCCGCCGATGCCGGTCAGCATGCCCAGCACGGTGGCCATCACCGGGTCCAGGCCGTACGCCAGCGCCTTGTCGGCGCCGGTGACCGCGAACAGGGCCAGGCCGGCCGCGTCGAACACCAGCACCGGGTTCCAGCGCTGCCGGATCACGGACGGGAAGCAGAAGGTGAGGAAGCCGGCCGCGAGCGACACGCCCAGGTAGTTCCAGTCGCGGATGGCCGCAGGCGGCACCGCGCCGATCAGGATGTCGCGGGTGATGCCGCCGGTATTGGCCGCCACGAACGACAGCACCAGCACGCCGAACACGTCGACCCGCTGCCGGATGCCGGCCATCGCGCCGCTGATGGCGAAGACGAAGGTGCCGGCCAGGTCGAGCGCGTACGGCAGCCAGGGCGCGGAGCGCGCGAGCGTGTCTAGGCCGGCATCCATGCCCGCGCCGCGACGACCATGGTCTCGACGCCGGTGCGCAGGGTGGGGTGCAGCACCGGGGCGAACTTCGGGCTGTGGTTGACGGGCAGTTCGTGGACCCGGTTGGCCGCCTGGGCCTGGGCGTACAGCTGCGGGTCGGTGCCGCCGACGAACCAGAACACCGACGGCGAGTGCCAGTCGGTGCCGAACGAGCCGAAGTCCTCGCTGGCCGGGGCCGGTCCGGTCTGGCGCACCCGCTCGGCGCCGAAGTGGGCCCGGAACGCCTCGGCCAGCCGCGCGCTCGCCGCGGCGTCGTTGACGTTCAGCGGGTAGCGGTCCAGCGGCGTGATCTCGGGCTTGCGCGGCGCGCCCGAAGCCTGCGCCTCGGCGTTGACGATGCGCTCGATCGCGGCCAGCACCCGCTGGCGCACGCCTTCGTCGAAGGTCCTGACGTTGAGCTTGATGAGCGCTTCGTCCGGGATCACGTTCTCCTTGGTCCCGGCCTGCAGCGCGCCGACGGTGACGACCGCCGCTTCAGCCGCCGCCACCTCGCGCGAGACGATGCCCTGCAGCCGCATCACGGTGGCGGCCGCCATCACCACCGGATCGACGCTCGCTTGCGGCATCGAGCCGTGCGCGCCGCGCCCGAACAGGCGGATCTGCAGGCTGTCCGCGGCCGAGGTGATGGCGCCCGCGCGCCCGGCCACGGTGCCGGCCGGTCCCACCATGACGTGCTGGCCCAGCACCACGTCGGGCCGGGGAAAGCGCTTTTGCAGGCCGTCGTCGAGCATGGCCCGCGCGCCTTCCGCCGTCTCTTCGCCGGGCTGGAACACGGCCAGCAGCGTGCCGCGCCAGGACGCACGGGCCTGCGCCAGCAGCTGCGTGGCGCCGGCCAGCCAGGTCACGTGCATGTCGTGGCCGCACATGTGCGAGACCGGCACGGTCTGCCCGTTGCGGTCGGTGGCCGTCGCCCGGCTGGCGTAGGGCAGGCCGGTGGCCTCCTGCACGGGCAGTGCATCCATGTCGGCCCGCAGCATCACGGTGGGGCCCTCGCCGTTGCGCAGCACGCCCACCACCCCGGTGCCGCCGACGCCGGTGGTGACCTCGAAACCGGCGGCGCGCAGTCGGTCCGCCGCCAGCGCGGCCGTGCGCACCTCCTGCATCGAAAGTTCCGGATGCGCGTGCACGTCCTTGTAGAGCGACTCCAGGTCGGCCAGCAGGCCGTCGAGGCTGCCCCACACCGGATCGGCGGCATCCGCCTGGGTCTTGCTCATGCTTTCGGGCTCCGTTGCGGCTTGGAAGCGTCGCACGAAAGCAGCGCGACGGGTGCAACGGTTTTCGAGCGGGCTAAGGGCTGGGCCTGGTACGTTTGGAGGGCGGCAGCGAGCTCGCTCGGGGTCGTAGCGGTGCGAGCCACGATACGTTGCGTCTGCGTGCCCAGGCCGGTGATGCCGAGGCTGACCACGTCGCCGGCGCGCAGGAAGCGCGCTGGCTTCATGCCCAGGCCCACTCCCTGCGGGGGCCGCCTTGCGCCCGCTCAGGCAGGGCTGACCCAGCCGTCGGGCCGCGATTGCAACGGGTAACGCGGCCGATGGGGCACCCGGATGGTCGGCGCTCACGCATGATTGCGGCCCCATGCGCATCCTGCTCACCGGGGCCACCGGCCTGATCGGCGGGGCGATCGCGCGTGCCCTGCTGCGCCAGGGCCACCAACTGGTGTGCGCGGTGCGCGATCCCGCGCGGCTGCAACTCGGCGCGGGCGCCAGCGCCTTGCAGGCGGACCTGGCCGGCGTGCCGACGGCCGACTGGTGGGCCGCGCACCTGCGCGGCGTCGATGCGGTGGTCAATGCGGTCGGCATCCTGCGCGAGTCGCCGGGGCAGTCGTTCGAGGCGCTGCACCACCGGGCGCCGGCCGAGCTGTTCCGAGCTTGCGGGCAAGCCGGCGTCGCGTGCGTGGTGCAGGTGTCGGCGCTGGGCGCGGACCGGCAGGCGCGCAGCCGTTACCACCTGAGCAAGCGGGCGGCCGACGACGTCCTGCGGTCGCTGCCGCTGCGCGGCGCCATCGTGCAGCCTTCACTCGTGTTCGCGCCGGGCGGCGCGAGCAGCAGCCTGTTCCTGGAACTGGCGACGGCGCCCGTGCTGGCACTGCCGCAGCGTGGCGCGATGCCGGTGCAGCCGGTGCACCTGGACGACGTGGTGGAAGGCGTGCTGGCGCTGCTGGCGCAGCCGCCGCCCCGGATCGAGACGCTGGCCTTCGCCGGACCGCAGCCGCTGCCCCTGCGCGACTACCTCGCCAGCCTGCGCGGCCAGCTCGGGCTCGGGCGCGGACCGTGGGTGCTGCCGCTGCCGGCGCCGCTGTTCCTGGCCGGCGCGTGCATCGCCGCGCACCTGCCGGGCAGTTTCCTCGACGGCGAGACCGCCGGCATGCTGCTGCGCGGCAATGCCGCGCCGGCGGAGCGATTCGCCCGGCTGTTGGGGCACTCGCCGCGCGCGCCCGCAAGCTTCATCGACCCCTCGCGGGCGGGCGGCCTGCGGGCGCAGGCCGTGCTCGGCTGGGCCCGGCCGCTGCTGCGCCTCACGCTGGCCGCGATGTGGATCTGGACGGCGGCGGTGTCGCTGGGCCTGTACCCGGTGGAGCTCAGCTACGGGCTGCTGGCGCGCGTCGGCCTGCACGGCGGGCTGGCGGCGCTGGCGCTGTACGGCGCCGCCGCGCTCGACCTGCTGCTGGGCGTGCTGACGCTGGGGTGCCCGCCGCGCTGGCGCCGCTGGCTGTGGCCGGCGCAGCTGGCGCTGATCGGCGGCTACACCGTGCTGGTCACCCTTTTCCTGCCCGAATACTGGCTGCACCCCTACGGCCCGATCAGCAAGAACCTGCCGATCATGGCGGCCATCGCGCTGCTGTGGGGGCTCGAGCCCGGGCGGCGCTGACGCATGGATTACCTCGCGCTCAAGTGGCTGCACATCCTCTCGTCCACGGTGCTGTTTGGCACCGGCATCGGGTCGGCCTTCTACCTGCTGGTGTCGACGCTGGAACGCGACGTGCGGACCGTGGCGCGGGTCAGCGGCTACGTGGTGCTGGCCGACTGGCTGTTCACCGCCACCACCATCGTGCTGCAGCCGCTCACCGGCTGGCTGCTGGTGCGCAGCGCCGGCATGCCCTGGAGCATGCCCTGGCTGGCCTGGTCGGTCGGCCTGTACGTGCTGGCGATCGCCTGCTGGCTGCCGGTGGTGGGGATCCAGTTGCAGTTGCGCGAGGAAGCGCGGCGCTGCGCCGCCGCCGGCCAGGTGCTGTCGGCACGCTACTGGCGCTGGTTCCTCGCGTGGGTCGTGCTGGGTTCCGTCGCCTTCTTCGCCTTCGTGGCGATCTTCTGGCTGATGGTGGCCAAGCAGCTGCCCTGAACGGGTTGAAGCGATGACGGCCGACCTGCTGGACTGCCTGGTGATCGGTGGCGGACCGGCCGGTCTGCTGGCCGGGGTCTACCTGGGGCGCTTCCGGCGCCGGCTGGTGGTGGTCGATGCGGGCCAGAGCCGGCTGGCGTCCATCCCGCGCTCGCACAACGTGCCCGGCCACCCGGATGGCATCGCCGGCGCCGAGCTGCTGGCGCGGTTGCGCGAGCAGGCGGCCCGCTACGAGGTGCCGCTGGAGCAAGGCCGCGTGCAGGGCCTGGCCGGCAGCGACGGCGCGTTCGAAGCGCAGTGCGAGGAAGGCCGGGTGCTGCGTGCGCGCAAGGTCCTGCTGGCCACGGGGGCACGGGACGTGGTGCCCGAGGTGCCCGGGATCGACGCCGGCCTGGCCGCCGGCACGGTGCGCTGCTGCCCGGTGTGCGACGGCTTCGAGACGCAGCACCAGCGCGTGGCGGTGCTGGGCCGGCATGAGCACGGCCTGCGCGAATCGCTGTTCCTGGCGGGCTTCGACAACCAGGTGACCTGGCTGTCCCTGGGCACGCAGCACGACGTGGCGCCCCCCGAACTGGCGCAGCTGCGCGAGCGCCAGGTGCTCGTCGCCGACTCGATGCCGCTGCACATCCGCTGCCGGCCGGGCGAGGGGGTGGAGGTGGAGATGGTGGACGGGCGCCAGCTGGACTTCGACGTGCTGTACCCCGCGCTCGGGCTGCGGCACGAGTGCGAACTGGCGACCCGGCTGGGCGCGCAGGCCGGCGACGACGGCCAGCTGGTGGTCGATCGGCGCCTGCAGACCACCGTGCCCGGGCTCTACGTCGCCGGCGACGTGGCCGCCGGCCTGAACCAGATCAGCGTGGCCTGGGGGCAGGCGGCGATCGCCGCCACCGCGATCCACAACGCGCTGCCGCTGGCGGCGCCGAGGGCGGAGCGGCCCTGATGGACCGCGCTGCACCCGACCGGCCGCCGGGGCAATCCTGGCGGCAGCGCCTGCACCGGGTGATCTGGCAATCGGACACGCCGGCCGGCCGGCTGTTCGACCAGGTGGTGGTGGTCGCGATCCTGGTCAGCGTCGGCGTGGTGCTGATGGACAGCGTGCGCGGCTGGCACCAGGACTGGCGCCAGGTTTTCGTGGTGACGGAGTGGTTCTTCACCCTGCTGTTCACGGTGGAATACCTGGCGCGGCTGGCCAGCGTCGAGCGTCCGCTGCGCTACGTGCTCAGCTTCTTCGGCATCGTCGACCTGCTGGCGGTGCTGCCGACCTGGCTGGCGCTGTTCGTGCCCGAGCTGCACGCGCTGATCGACGTGCGCATCCTGCGGCTGCTGCGCATCTTCCGGATCCTGCGCCTGACCGCCTACGTCGACGAGTTCCAGGTCATGGGCGAGGCGCTGTGGGCCAGCCGGCGCAAGATCCTGGTGTTCCTGGCCGCGGTGCTGATGATCGACCTGGTGATGGGCACCCTGATGTACGTGGTCGAGGGACCGGAGAACGGCTTCGAGGACATCCCCACCTCGGTCTACTGGGCCATCACCGCCATGACCACGGTCGGCTTCGGCGACATCGCGCCCAGGACCGGCCTGGGCCGCTTCATCGCCTCGGCCATGATGCTGGTGGGCTGGGGCACGCTGGCGGTGCCCACCGGCATCGTGACGGCGGAAATGACGGTGCGCCGCCATGCGCGCGGCCCGGCGCCGGCGCGCAGTTGCGACCAGTGCGGCGCCCCCGGTTACGCGGCGCAGGCGCGCTACTGCCAGCAGTGCGGGGCGGCGCTGCCGCCGCCGGATGCCAGGGCAAAGGCTTGATCGCGCGGCGCGGCCCCGCGCTCACATCCGCACGCGAACGGCGATGTCGCCCAGCTTGTGCGCGACGTCGATGCCCACGTGCTGGCCGTAGCGCTGCAGCCGCAGGTCGGCGCTGTGCGGGCCGATGCCGAGCCGGCGGATCTCCATGGACTCGATGAACTCGGGCAGGCGCGGCGCCTGCAGCGAGATCTCGCGCTGCTGCGCATTCACCTCCAGCCCCAGGCAGGCCTGCAGCAGCTGGTAGACGCCGGCGGCGGCCCAGGCCTGCGGCGAGCAGGCCACCGGGTACAGGGTCGGGCCCTCGCTGTTGCGCCGGGGAAAGCCGCAGAACAGCTCCGGCAGGCGGTGCTGGGTGAAGTGCACGCTGGCATCGAACAGGCCGCTGAAGATGCGCAGGGCGGCCAGCGTGTGGCCGTAGCGCGCCAGGCCGGCGGCGATCAGGGCGTTGTCGTGCGGCCAGATCGAACCGTTGTGGTACGACATCGGGTTGTAGCGGGCCTGCCCCTGGGCCACCGTGCGGATGCCCCAGCCGCTGTAGAAGTCGGGCTGCAGCAGCCGCTCGGCCATGCGCGCCGCGTGCTCGGGCGCGGCGATGCCGCTCCACAGCGCATGGCCCGCATTGGAGGTGGCCACGTCGCAGCGCTGGCCGCGGCCGTCGATGGCGATCGCATACAGCCCCAGCCGGTCGGACCAGAAGCGCTCCTGGAACGCGCGCTGCAGCGCCTGCGCCTGCTCGCCCAGGCGGTTGGCCAGCGCGACCTCGCCGAGGGTGCGCGCCAGCTCGGCGGCCAGCAGGCGCGCCTCGTACACGTAACCCTGCACTTCGCACAACGCAATGGGCGGCTCGGCCATGTGGCCGTCGGCATGGAAGACCGAATCGTGCGAGTCCTTCCAGCCCTGCTGCACCAGGCCGTCGCTGCTGCGGCGGGCGTAGCGCACGAAGCCGTCGGCATCGGCGTTGGCGTCGATCCAGGCCAGTGCCGCCTGCACGTTGGGCCAGATGCTGCGGATGAAGTCCAGCTCGCCGGTGCGCTGCCAGTAGGCGCCGGCCAGGCCGACGAACAGCGGGGTCGAGTCCACGCTGCCGTAGTAGCGCCCGAACGGCACCTCGTGGGTGGCCGCCATCTCGTCCTTGCGCGCCTCGTGCAGGATCTTGCCCGGCTCGGCGTCGCGCGCCGGGTCCACCTCGGTCGCCTGGCACTGCGCCAGGAAGGCCAGCACGCCGCGCGCCGGCAGCGGGTCGATCCACAGCAGCTCGCGCGCGGTGAGGATGCCGTCGCGGCCGAAGGTGGTCGAGTACCAGGGCACGCCGGCGTACGGATAGCGCCCGGTCGGCAGCTCGGTCGAGAGCATGGCGACGTCGGAGTCGGACCGCCGCAGCCACAGGTTGACCTGCGGGTTGGACGCCTGGAGCGCGCAGCACTCGGCGCGCTGTTCGCGCCGCGCGTTCTCGTTGGCGCGGTAGGCCTGCTCGTAGTGCGGCCGCGGTTGCCCTGGCAGTGGCGCGTCGCCGCGCTCGCAATCGATGCTGCAGTACAGGTGGCAGGCGGCACCCGGGGGCACCAGCAGGTCGAACGCGGCCTCGCGCTCGGACAGCACGTCCGGCTGCGGATTGAAGCGCAGCCGGGTGCGGCGCGACACGCCGTCCAGGCCTTCGTAGCCGTACACCACCTCGCCGCCCACAACCTGCGGCGGCAGGTGGCGCCCGCGCCGCTGCCGCTCGGTGCCGCGCACCTCGAACAGGTCGGCGAAGTCGGCGTCGAAGGCCAGCGACAGCCCCATGCGCGCCGGCTCCTCGCCATGGTTGACCACGCGGATGTGCTCGTGGCAGCAGCCCTGCCACAGCAGCTTGGCGCGGAAGATGTGCAGCGTGCCCTGGGCCACCGCATGGCGCTCCAGGTCGGGGTTCATGAACTCGGCGATCAGCAGGCTGTTGTCGTCCTTGACGCCCGAGCCCAGGAACATCGGCCGCACGCCTTCCACCGTCAGCCTCATCTCGCTGAGGTAGCGCATGTCCTCGTGGTACAGGCCCTGCTCGCCCAGGCCGGTGCCGTCGACGTCGCCGTAGCGGTCGCTCAGCAGGAAGCTCTCGTCGTGCTTGAGCACGTGCGGCGTCTCGTCGGCGCGCGCCGCGTTGGCCGCCACGTACCACTGCCCGCCGACATGGATGCGCTCCGCCTTCATCGGGGCGCCTCCGCCTCGGCGGCCGGGAAGGCGGTTTGCGCGGCGGCGGACGCGCCGTTGACCCCGAGGCGCCCGGCAGCGCCGCGCGGCAGGCGCAGCGGCGGCGCGATCGCGGCGCGCAGTTGCCCGTACAGATCGACGTAGCGCTGCGCCATGGTGGCGGACGTGAAGCGATCCTCGAAGGCCTGGCGGCAGCCTTGCCGGTCGATCCGCGCGATGTGGCGCGCCGCCTCGATCGCCTGCGCCTGGTCGTGCACGATGACGCCACTGACGCCGTCCTCGACCAGCTCCGGCACCGAGCCGTGGCCATACGCCACCACCGGCGTGCCGCAGGCCATGGCCTCGATCAGGACCAGGCCGAACGGTTCCGGCCAGTCGATCGGGAACAGCAGCGCGCGCGCGCCGCCGAGCAGCAGGTTCTTGCGGTCGTCGCCTACCTCGCCGAGGAATTCCACCAGCGGGTGCGCCAGCAGGTGCTCGATCTCGCGGTGGAAGTACTCGCGGTCGGCGTCGTCGATCTTGGCCGCCACCTTCAGCGGCGTATCGCAGGCGATGGCGATCTCGATCGCGCGGTCCAGGCGCTTTTCCGGCGAGATGCGGCCGACGAAGGCGAAATAGTCCTGCGGCCGCGGGTTGAAGTCGTACAGACCCGGCGGCAGGCCGTGGTGGACGGTGCCGACGAAGGTGGCGGTCGGCAGCGCCCGGCGCTGGTGGTCGGAGATCGACACCAGCGGATGGCCGGCGAAATGGCGGTGCAGCGGCGCCAGCGCCGGCAGGTCCAGCCGGCCATGCAGCGTGGTCAGGCAGGCGGTGCCCGGGCAGCGCCGCGCCAGCGGATAGTGCAGCGCGTCGATGTGGAAGTGCATGACGTCGAACTCGCCGGCGCGCCGGAACACCTCGTCGAGCATCACCATGTGCCAGGCGGTCCAGTCGGGGCGGTGCGGGTCGGTGCGCAGGCTGCGCTCGCACACCGCCATCAGGTCGGCGGTGGTGACCGAGTCGCCGCTGGCGAACAGGGTCACGTCATGGCCTGCCTCGACCAGCGCCTCGGTCAGGTACGACACGACGCGTTCGGTTCCGCCGTAGGCCTGCGGCGGGACGCTTTCGAACAGGGGAGCTATCTGGGCGATCTTCATGGGAGGGCAGGGGAAGGGAGGGGGTCGGAACGCAGACGTCACCCCCCATTGGGGCAAACGGCGTGCGCGACCGGCGTAGGCCGTTGCCTTTGTTACGCGTGGCCCGTGTCCACGGTCCACCTGCACGCGCGACCCGCGCCGGCGGTCCTGCTTTCGCGCCATCGTCCGACAAGCCGCCGGACGGCCGCCGCTAGAGTGGGCCGCACACGGGCACGCTGCGCGGCAGCAGGGGAGCGCATGACCATGGCACAGCAGGCTCGGCCACGCGGCGACGCGGCGCGCGGCACGGTGCTGGCGCTGGTGCCGGGCGGCAGTGCCCGCACGAGCCGGCACGAGTGCGCGGCCCTGGAGGGCCATGTGCGCGTGATCGCCGGCCTGCTGGGCCAGGAGCCCGGCGGCTGGCACGACCCCGGCCGCCATTACGACTTGCCCGTCTACTTCGTGCCCAGCGATACCCTCACCCTCGAACAGGCCCATGCGCTGGGCATCCGCGGCCCGGACGCCCTGTTCGGCGGCGTGGTGCCCCATGCCTTCGTGGCCGGCAAATGCATCAGCCATCCGCTGGTGTCGACCGGGGCGGCGTGCCCGGCCGGCTGGAGCCATGCCCTGCATGCCGCGGCCGCCGATGCCGTGCTCGACGGCCATGCGGCCTTCAGCCGCGAGGATGCGCAGGCCGCCGGCCGGCGGCTGCTGGCCCGCGGACCGGTGCGGATCAAGCCGGCCCAGGCGACGGGCGGCCGCGGGCAGGTGGTGGCTGCGGACGAACCGGCGCTGGTGGCGGCACTGGGCGCACTGGGTGCCGCCGACCTGCAGCGCCATGGCGTGGTGCTGGAGGAAGACCTGGCCGAGGTGCGGACCTACAGCGTCGGCACGATACAGGTCGGGGCGCTCGTTGCCAGCTATTACGGTACCCAGCAACTGACCCCCGATACCCGGGGCGAGCCGGTCTATGGCGGCTCCAAACTGGACGTGACGCGCGGCGGCCTGGACGCGCTGGCCGCGGCCGATGCGCCGGCCGAAGCGCGCTTGGCGGTCGAGCAGGCCCGCCGCTTCGACGCCGCCGTGCAGGCCTGCTACCCCGACTTCTTCGCCTCGCGCCGCAACTACGACGTGGCGGTCGGCCGCAACGGCCGCGGCGAACTGCGCAGCGGCGTGCTGGAACAGTCCTGGCGCGTGGGCGGGGCCACCGGCGCCGAGCTGGCCGCGCTGGCCGCGCTGGCCGCGCAGCCGGCGCTGCAGCGGGTGCGCGCCCGCTGCGTCGAGCGGTTCGGCCCGTCGCCGGAGCCGCCGCCGGGCGCGACGGTCCACTTCCGCGGCGAGGATCCGCGCGCCGGCTGGCTCACCAAGTACACCGTGGTCGAGGACGATGCCGACGCGAGCTAACAGCATCGACATCCCGGTCGGCGGCGACCACATCGCCGGCACGCTGGTCGGGCCCGATACGCTGGTGCCGGGCGTGCTGCTGGTGCACGGCTGGGACGGCAGCCAGGAGCAGCACATCGCGCGCGCGCACGAGATCGCCACGCTCGGCTGCATCTGCCTGACCTTCGACCTGCGCGGCCACGTGCGGCACCAGGACCTGCGCGACACGGTGACGCGCGAGGACAACCTGCAGGACCTGCTGGCCGCCTACGACCTGCTGGTGGGGCACCCGGCGGTGGACCCGGCGGCCGTGGCCATCGTCGGCAGCAGCTACGGCGGGTACCTCGCCGCGGTGGCCACCACCCTGCGCAAGGTGCGCTGGCTGGCGCTGCGCGTGCCCGCGCTCTACAAGGACGACGACTGGCAGGTGCCCAAGAGCCGGCTCAATCGCGAGGAGCTGCGCGCCTACCGGCGCAGCGCCGTCAGGCCCGAAGGCAATCGCGCGCTGGCCGCCTGTTCGCGCTTTCGCGGCGGCGTGCTGGTGGTGGAGTCGGAGCACGACCCCATCGTGCCGCGCGAGACGGTGCAGAGCTACGTGGCGGCGTTCACGCAACCGGCCTCGTTGACCTACCGGATGATCGCCGGCGCCGACCACGGACTGTCGGAAAGGAGCTGGCGCCAGGCCTACACCGCGGTGCTGGTGGACTGGATCGGCGAGATGCTGCTCAGCGCCCGGGCCGGCCACGCCGGCGCCGCCGCCGAGGCGCCGATCGCCACCATCGGCGAGCAGGCACTGGGCGAATCGGATTGAAGGATTGAACGCGGAGGCACCCATGATCGACATGGACGAATGGAAGCAGGCCTTGCGCGAAGGCGCGGTCACCGGCAGCGTCGCCTGCCTGTTGTCGGTGGCGGTGCTGGCGCTGGCCGGCCGGCGCGACGCCGGCAGCGCGGTGGCCCCGCTCAACGCCGTCAGCCACTGGCTGTGGGGCGACGCCGCGCTGCACGAGGACCGGGTGACCGTGCGCCACACGCTGCTGGGCTACCTGACGCACCACCTGTCGGCGATCTTCTGGGCCGTGCTGTATGCGCGCTTGTGGGGCCACCGGCGCGAGGCCAAGTCGCTGCCGCAGGCCGTGGCCGGGGCGGCGGCGACGGCGGCGTTCGCCTCGGCTTTCGACTACGGGCTGATGCCCAGGCGCCTGCAGCCGGGCTTCGAGCAGCGGCTGTCGACGCGCTCCACGGTGGCGACGTTCGGTGCCATCGCCGCCGGGCTGGCGCTGGGCGCGCTGCTGCTGCGCGGGCGCGATTGAGTCCCGCGCGCGCCGTTCAGGGTGAGCGCACCGCGGCGCTCGATGCCTCCGGCACCGGCAGCGGATCGACTTCCGCCACCACGCGCGCGTGGCGGTCGTAGCTCCAGTAGGCCCAGGCCCAGTCGATCAGCACCACCAGCCGGTTGCGGAAACCGATCAGGAACCAGATGTGGGCGAACAGCCAGAACAGCCAGGCCGGGTAGCCGCTGAATTGCAGGCGCCCGAGCGGGCTGGTCAGGTCGACCACGGCGGCGTTGCGGCCGATGGTGGCGAGGTTGCCGTAGTCGCGGTAGCGGAAGGCCTGGCCCGGCTGGCCGGCGAGTCGGCGCAGGATGTTGCCGGCGGCGGTGCGCCCCATCTGCTTGGCGGCGGGTGACACGCCGGGCACCGGTGCCGGTTCGCGCCCCGGTGCATGGCTCTGCGCGGCGGCGAGGTCGCCGATCACGCTGATCTCCGGGTGGCCGGGCAGGCTGAGGTCGGCCTGCACCTGCACGCGGCCGGCGCGGTCGAGCGCGGCGCCGGTGGTCTGCGCGAGCGCCCGCCCCAGCGGCGAAGCGGCCACGCCGGCGGCCCAGACGATGCAGCGGCTGTCGATCCGGTAGGGTTCGCCTTCGGTGGGCTGCACCTGCAGGCCGGCGGCGTCGATGGCCGTGACGCGCGCGCCGGTGCGCACCTCCACGCCCAGCCGGCTCAACTGCTCGCAGGCCCGGGTGCTCAGCGACTCGGGCATCGCCTGCAGCACGCGCGGGCTGCCTTCCAGCAGCAGCACCCGGGCCGAGGCCGGGTCGATGCGGCGGAACTCGCCGGGCAGTGTCTGGCGCGCGATCTCGGCCAGCGTGCCGGCCATCTCCACCCCGGTGGGGCCGCCGCCGATCACGACGAAGGTGAGCCAGGCATCGCGGCGCGCGGCGTCGGCTTCCTTCTCCGCGGCCTCGAACGCCACCAGGATGCGGCGGCGGATCCCGAAGGCGTCCTCCAGCGTCTTCAGGCCGGGCGCGAAGGCCGCCCAGTCGTCGCGACCGAAGTAGCTGTGGGTGGCGCCGGCCGCGACCACCAGGTGGTCGTAGGGGAGGACGCCCCCGTCGGCCAGCGTGACCTGGCGCGCGGCGGCATCGATGCCGGTCACTTCGCCCAGCAGGGTGGTGACGTTGGCCTGCTTGCGGAACAGGTGCCGCACCGGTGCCGCGATGGCCGGCGCCGACAGGCCGGCGGTGGCCACCTGGTACAGCAGCGGCTGGAACAGGTGGTGGTTGGTGCGGTCCACCAGCGTGATGTCCACCGCCGCATCGCGCAACGCCCGGGCCGCCTCCAGTCCGCCGAAGCCGCAGCCGATGATGACGATGCGTGGGCGGGCGCGGGTGTCGGTGGCTGGCATGCGGCGGATTATCCGTTCGTCGTTCCCGCGAGCGCGGGATTGCACGCGCCGCGCGGCTTCCGCCATCATGGCGGCCCCAGCCCGAACCAGGAAACCGCCATGTTCCCCACCGCTACCGCCGGCAGCCTGCCCAAGCCCTCGTGGCTGGCCGAGACCCACAAGCTGTGGCCGCAGTGGCGCGCGCAGGGCGACGAGCTGCGGCAGGCCAAGGCCGATGCCACGCTGCTGTGGATCAAGGCGCAGGAAGACGCCGGCCTGGACATCGTGGGCGACGGCGAGCAGTCGCGCCAGCACTTCGTGCACGGCTTCCTGGAATGCATCGACGGCATCGACTTCGAGCACAAGGTGAAGATGGGCATCCGCAACAACCGCTACGACGCGATGGTGCCGCAGGTGGTGGCGCCGCTGCGGCTGAAAGGCCGGGTCCACGCGTTCGAGGCGCAGCTGGCGCGGGCGCACACCCGCCGCAAGCTCAAGTTCACGCTGCCGGGCCCGATGACCATCGTCGACACGGTGGCCGACCGCTTCTACGGCGACCGGCGGCAGCTGGCCATGGCCTTCGCCGGCCTGCTCAACCAGGAAGCCCGGGCGCTGCAGGCCGACGGCGTGGACGTCATCCAGTTCGACGAGCCGGCCTTCAACGTCTACATGCAGGACGCGGCCGCCTGGGGCGTCGCGGCGCTCGAGCGCTGCATCGAGGGGCTGGCCTGCACCACCGCCGTCCACATCTGCTACGGCTACGGCATCCAGGCCAACATCGACTGGAAGCACTCGCTGGGCGAGCAGTGGCGCCAGTACGAGCAGGTGTTCCCGGCGCTGGCCGCCAGCCGCATCGGCCAGGTCAGCCTGGAGTGCTACCACTCGCACGTGCCGCCCGAGCTGATGCAGCTGCTGGCCGGCAAGGACGTGATGGTCGGCGTGATCGACGTCGCCAGCGACGAGGTCGAGACGCCCGGGCAGGTGGCCGACACCATCGGGCGGGCCCTGCAATTCGTCGCGCGCGAGCGGCTGATTCCCTGCACCAACTGCGGCATGGCGCCGATGGACCGCGAAGTGGCGCTGCGGAAACTGCAGGCGCTGGTGCAGGGTGCCGAACTGGCGCGCCAGCGCTACGGCTGAACGGCCGCGCTGTGCTCCGGGGTTCAGGGCTGCGGCCGATGCAGCCGCGGCCGTGCGGGTGTACGCTGCCGCGCATGGCACACGAGCACGACCACGACCCAGCGCATCCGCACGAGCACGATCGGGACTCGGCCCCGCGCTGGAAGCACGACGGCGTGCGCGTGATCCCCGGCAACCGGCTCGATGCCAACACGGCGCAGACGCCCGGCATGGACCGCAAGGCCGCCATCAACTTCGCCCGCGTCGGCGCGCAGAAGCTGTGGGCCGGCACGGTCACCATCCATGCCAATGCCAAGACCGGCGCCCACCACCATGGCCACCTGGAAAGCGTGATCTACGTGGTGAGCGGCCGCGCCCGCATGCGCTGGGGCGAGCACCTGGAGTTCACCGCCGAGGCCGGCCCGGGCGACTTCATCTATGTGCCGCCCTACGTGCCGCACCAGGAGATCAACGCCAGCCCCACCGAGGTGCTGCAGTGCGTGCTGTGCCGCAGCGACGGCGAGGCCGTGGCGATCAACCTCGACATCGAGCCCGCGGAAAAGCCCGAGCAGGTGTTGTGGGTGGATCCGACCCATCCGCACGGCGGGGTTTGAGGGCCTGCGTCAGCCTTTCGCCTTCGCGGAGGACGACGTGGCTCTACACCCCGGCCGGATAGGTCTCCGGCACCTCCACCTCGGGGGTCGTCGCCGGGTGCTCGGGCAACGATTCCAGCGCCCGCGTGCGGTCGATGTGGATCACGGCGTCGAACTGGGCGCCGATCCGTGCGCTGAAGTAGTGGCTGCGCCGCTCGGTCTCGGGCAGGTAGATGACGCCGATGGCGCGTTCCAGCAGGGGCGCCTGCAGCTGGGCGCGCAGGGCCGGGTCCGGCAGCAGCAGGAAGCGCTCGGGGCCGACCTCGTGGAACAGCGCCTCCCAGCTGCCCGGCAGGCCGGGCCGTACGCGCTTCACCTCGGCGTGCGCGTCCCAGTCGGAGGCTGCGCGCACCGTGCCCTGGTAGGTGGTGAACCCGAGCAGGAAGGTCTCGCCCGGCCAGCGCTTGCGCGTCAGCTCGCCGACGTTCCACTCGCCCTGCTCGGACATGCCAGTGGCGCTGGCGTCGCCCAGGTGCGAGTTGTGCGCCCAGACGGCCATGCGCGGCGGCTCGCCCATGCGCTCCTGCAGGTGGGCGCGGAGCGCCTGCAGCGTATCCACCATGTGCAGGTCGCGCAGGTTCCACGAGGACGCGCGGCCGCGGAACATGGCGCGGTAGTACTGCTCGGCATTGCGCACCAGCCGCGCGTTCTGCTGTGCATGGAACAGCTCGTCGGGGTCGCCCTCGTCGGCCGCCGGAGACTGGCTGCGCAGCAACTCGGTCAGCTGTGCCACGACCGCTTCCTCGCAACTGAAGCCGGTGCCGAAACCGGCCGCGTAGCCATAGGCCTGCAGGTTCTGCTGGAAGTGATCGAAGCAGGCGTAGCGCAGCCGGGCGCGCTGCGCCGCCTCCGGGTCGGCCCGGTCCAGGTAGGCCAGCACCTCGCGCACCGAGCCGAACAGGCTGTACAGGTCCATGCCGTAGAAGCCCACCCGTTGCCAGGGCGGCTGCGACTGGTTGTGCTCGCGCAGCCAGGCGATGAACTCGCGCACCACGGTGTTGCGCCACATCCAGGTCGGGAAGCGCTCGAAGCCGGACAGGGCTTCGTCCGCGCTGCCGGCGTCGAGCCCGCGTACCCAGCGGTTGATGCGGCCGGCATCGGGCCAGTCGCCCTCGATCACCACCGCCTTGCAGCCGTGCTGGACGATCAGCGCGCGGGTGATCGCCGCCCGCAGCGCGTAGAACTCGTGCGTGCCGTGGCTGGCTTCGCCGAGCAGGGCCAGGCGGCGCGCCGCCAGCGCATCGACCAGGGCCGCAGGCGGCTCCTGCCCCATCGGATGGGCCTGCCCGCGAATGGCCTGCAGCAGCGGTTCGGGTCGGAATGCGGGCATGTTCCGGCGGGGCAATCGGCGTGCCGCACGTGCCGAACCGAGCTCATTCCTAGAATGCCGGGCATGGTCGATATCACGGTGCTGGTGGTGCAGTCGGGGGCGGCGGAGCGCGCACGAACGGTGGGCGCGCTGTCGCTCAGCTGCGAGCCGGCCCGCATCGGCAACGTCGGCGGGGTGGAGGAGGCCGTCGACTTCCTGCTCGGACGCGGCACCCATGCCGATCGCGCCGGCGCCCGCGTCCCGCAGTTCCTGCTGGTCGACCTGCCCACGGCAGCGGGCGTGCGCCTGCTCGACGCGGTGCGCGCCGAGCCACCGATCGCCGGGCTGCCGGTGATCGCGCTGCTCGACCAGGGCTTGCGCGCCGAACATGACGACTGGTACCGCGCCGGCGCCAACAGCATCGTCGGCAAGACCGTCGACGACGAAGAGCTGGGCCAGAAGCTGCGGCGCCTGCACGAATACTGGACCACGGTGAACGTGGCCGCGCGCATCTCCAGGATCTAGCGCCGGCCTGCGCCGCCACCCCAGCTCTGCGGTGGTGGCGTGCTGTAATGGACCGCACCGGGGCTGCGCCCCGTCCGGAAGGAAAACGATGCCCGGCATCTCCACCGAACCCTTGCGCAGCAAGGCCTCCGCTTCCCAGGACCGCGTGGCCGTCGCGGCGCGCTACGAGCGGGTGCGAGCACGCAGCCTCGAGCTGGCCGCGCCGCTTTCGGCCGAGGACCAGTGCATCCAGTCGATGCCCGATGCCAGCCCCACCAAGTGGCACCTGGCGCATACGAGCTGGTTCTTCGAGGCGATGCTGCTGCTGCCGATGCAGCCCGGCTACCGGGCCTTCGACCCCGCCTTCGCGCGGCTCTTCAATTCGTACTACGAGTCGATCGGGCCGCGCCATCCGCGCCCCCAGCGCGGCCTGCTGACCCGGCCCGGCCTGCCCCGGGTGCATGCCTACCGCGCGCATGTCGATGAAGCGATGCTGGCCTTCATCGCCACGGCGCCGCAGGACTGCTGGCGCACGGCAGCGCCGCTGATCGAACTGGGCCTGCAGCACGAGCAGCAGCACCAGGAGCTGATCGCCACCGACATCCTGCATGCGCTGTCTTGCAACCCGCTGCTGCCGGCGTGGCTGCCCGCCGGCCCGCCGGCGTTGCGGCTGGCTGCGCCGCCGGCGCCGCTGCGCTGGCTGGCGCATGCGGGCGGCGTGGTCGAGATCGGCCATGCCGGCGCGGGCTTCGCCTTCGACAACGAAACGCCGCGCCACCGCGTGCTGCTGCAGCCGTTCGAGCTGGGTGACCGGCTGGTGAGCTGCGGCGAGTACCTCGACTTCATCGAGGACGGCGGGTATTCGCGCGCGGCGCTGTGGTTGTCCGACGGCTGGGCCTCGGTGCAGGCACTCGGCTGGCGGGCACCGGCGTACTGGCTGGCGCCGGACGACCCGCGTGCGTCCGGCGATGCCTGGCAGGTGTTCGGGCCGGCGGGCGTGCAGCGCCTCGACCGCGCCGCCCCGGTGAGCCAGCTGAGCTTCTACGAAGCGGCCGCCTACGCCGAGTGGGCCGGCGCGCGGCTGCCGACCGAGTTCGAGTGGGAGGCGATGGGGGAGGCGCCCGGCGTCTCGCAGATGACCGGGCACGTGTGGCAGTGGACCCGCTCGTCCTACGACCCCTACCCGGGGTTTCGTCCGCTGGAGGGTGCCGCCAGCGAATACAACGGCAAGTTCATGGTCGGCCAGCTGGTGCTGCGCGGCAGCAGTGCCTTCACGCCGGACGGCCACGCCCGCCGCACCTATCGCAACTTCTTCCCGCCGGCGGCCCGCTGGCAGTTCTCCGGCCTGCGGCTGGCCAGGAGCGTGGCCGCATGAGGTCGCCGCTGACCGCCGTGCCGCCGCTGCACCTTCAGGCACAGCAAGCGGAAGACGGTTTCGGGCCCGACCTGCGGCAGGCGCTGGCCGCGCCCCCGCATGCGATCTCGCCCAAGTACTTCTACGACGCCGAAGGCTCGCGCCTGTTCGACTGCATCTGCGCACTGCCCGAGTACTACCCGACCCGCACCGAGCGCGCAATCTTGCAGCGGCATGCGGCGGAGATCGCCGCGCACGTCGGCGCCGGCTGCGACCTGGTGGAGTTCGGCGCCGGTTCGTGCCGCAAGGTGCGGCTGCTGCTGCCCGAGCTGCAGCCGCGGCGCTACCTGCCGATCGACATCTCGGTGCAGCACCTGCAGCAGGCCGCCGCCGAGCTGGTGCGCCAGCACCCGGGCCTGGTGGTGGTGCCGCTGGCCGGCGACTACCTGGGCCCGGTGCGGCTGCCGCCGGCGCTGCCCGGGGCGGCGCGCGTCGGCTTCTTTCCCGGATCGACCATCGGCAACCTCACGCCGCAGGAGGCCTTGCAGTTCCTGCGCGGCGCGGCCCGCCTGCTGCGCGGCGGCGGGTTGCTGCTGGGCGTGGACCTGGTGAAGGATCCGGCGGTGCTGCACGCCGCGTACAACGATGCCCAGGGCGTGACGGCGGACTTCAACCTCAACCTGCTGGCCCGCGCCAACCGCGAGCTGGGCACCAACTTCGACCTCGACGGTTTCTGGCACAGTGCCTTCTACAACGCGCCGCTGCAGCGCATCGAGATGCACCTGGTCAGCCGGCGGCGGCAACAGGTGACACTGGGGGGCGAGACCTTCGACCTCCCGCAGGGATTGGCGCTGCACACCGAGAATTCATGCAAGTACACCGTCGCCGGGCTGCAGGCGCTGGCCGAGGAAGCCGGCTTCCGGCCGGGCGCGGTGTGGACCGACGAACAGGCGCTGTTCAGCGTGCACTGGCTGCAGGCGCCGGCCATGGATGGAAGGAGAGGGGAATGAAGGCAACCTGGAACGGGGCGGTCATCGCGCAGAGCGACGACACGGTGCTGGTGGAGGGCAACCACTACTTCCCCGAGGGCTCGCTCGACCGGCAGTACGTGAGCTTCTCGAACCACAAGACCACCTGCGGCTGGAAAGGGCAGGCCAGCTACTACTCGCTGCTGGTCGACGGCGAACTGAACCCCGACGCGGTCTGGTACTACCCCGACCCCAAGCCCGAAGCCGAGATGGTGCGCGGGCGGGTGGCGTTCTGGAAGGGCGTGAAGGTCGAGGCCTGAGGCGGTCGACCTGCCGCAGGCGGCAAGGTTATTGCGCCTTGCAGGTCAGCGGTGGCAGGCCCGCGCCGGCGAAGCCGTTTCAAAGCCAGCGCCGCACCTGCGCGGCATAGCGCGTGAACGCCTCGCCGAAGTTCTCCTGCAGGGCGCGCTCTTCGGGCAGGATCTGGAAGCGCGTGATGTAGAGCACGAAGAGGAGGGGGCCCGCGAAGGCCAGCCACGCGGACAGGTAAACGCCCCACGCCAGCAGCAACAAGGCCATGCCCAGGTACATCGGGTTGCGCGTGACCCGGTACACGCCGCCCGTGACCAGCGCCGATGCGCGCTGGGGCGCCAGCGGGTTGACGGTGGTGCGCGAGCCGCGGAAGGCCAGCAGGCCCAGCAGGTCGAACGCGAGGGCGGCGACCACCAGCACCGCGACGGCGGTCATCCGGACCGCCGGAGCCAGGGTGAACTGCGGCCCCAGCCCGGCCGCACCCCACATCGCGGCGGCCGTGAGCGCGCCGATCACGGGCGGGGGGATCTTGTGCTCGAGGAAGGACATGGCGTGCGGACCGTCATTGTGCTTCGGCCGCGCTGAGGTCCGGGCAGAAAATCCCGGCAAGCTCGGGAGTGCCTGCGGACCCTGCCCTCACGTGGCCCCCGCTCGTCGTCGAAACGAAGCGGCCATCGTCCGCCTCGAACGCCTTCCCAACCGACGGAGCACCCCATGAGAAAGCTCATCGCATCCACCTTCGTCTCGCTCGACGGCGTGCAGGCGCCGGGCAGCCGGGTGGGTCTGAATCTGCAGATCATCGGCAGCGGCAACCTGATCCAGACGCTCCGGGCCGCTGCGCTGATCGACGAGTACAACGTCTGGACCTTCCCCGTCGTGCTCGGGCGCGGCAAGCGGCTGTTCGAGGCCGGCGCCAAGGCCGGGGCGATGCGGCTCGTCGCTTCGCAAACCTCGGCCACGGGTGTCGTGATGAGCACCTACGTGCCGGCCGGTGACGTCCCGCCCGGATCGTTCGCGCCCTCCGAGCCGGGCGCCAGGGAAGTCGCCCGGCGGGCAAAGCTGGCGCGCGAGGCGGGCTGACGTGGCAGGTTCCCGCAGGTGATGGCGTCCTCCATACTCCGCGCATGAATCGAATCCATCATTTGCTGGCGACGCCCGACTCATGAACCTGCTGATTGCCATCGATGGCTCCGAAGCCGCACTGCACGCCTGCCGGCTGGTTGCGGGATATGCCGGGGCGCGCCCAACCGTTCGCATCACGTTGCTCAACGTCCAGCGTCCGCCGTTGCGGCTGTCGGCCCAACCCGGCGTGGAGCAGTCGGTCCTCGAGGGCGCGCTGCGCGAACAGGGCAATCGCCACCTCGAGGACGCGCGCGCGTTGCTGCCGTCGGGCCTGCGCGAGGTGGCCTCCGTGGTCCGGATCGGCCCGCCCGCCGAGACGATCCTCCAGGAGGTGCGCGACGGCGGCGCCGCTGCGCTCGTGATGGGCAGCGGCAGGCATGGCCCGCTGGGCGGGTATGCCATGGGCTCGGTCGCCCTGCGTGTGGCGCCCGCGGCCCCCTGTCCGGTGGTGATCGTTCGCCCCGGCGCGCGGCTTCCGGCGGAGCGGGGCAAGACGCTCCGCGTGACCGCGCCTGTGGACGGATCGCAGGAGTCCGTCGATGCGGTCCGGCGCCTCGCCGGATGTGCCGGCCTCCTGGGCCCGATGCATGTCGACCTGGTGCACTTCCACGCCGGCCTGCCGCTGGCCGCGGCCATCCTGCCGCCGCACGATGACGTCCTGCAGGCGTGGAGCGGGCTGGAAACGGACGCAGCGCTCCGGCTGCCGGCGCAGATCCTTTCAGAAGCGGGTATTGCCCATGCCGAGCACCGCCTGACCGGCGCCGCCGACGTGGAGATCGCCGCGTTTGCCAGGCGGCAGACGGCCGACCTGATCGCCATGGGGACCCGCGGCGCGGGTGCGATGCATCACCTCCTGCTGGGCTCGGTCGCGCTCAGGACGGCGCAGGTCAGTGAGGTGCCGGTCGCCCTGATGCGCTGAAGCCGCCATCCTGCGGAGGCGGCTCGACGGGCCTCGCATCGCGCCCCCGGTTTCCGGTACTGCCGCCTTCACCAGTACCCGAGCAGCTTCCACCAGGTCGCGCCGACGAGCACCCAGACCGCGATCAGCACCAGGCTCATCACGAACCCGGTCTTCCACCATTCGGCCAGCGTCGTGTAACCCGAGCCGAAGATCACCGGCGAGGTGCCGGTCGCGTAATGGGTCAGCGTCATCATGATGTTGGAGGCCGCGGCCATCAGCAGCGCGAACAGGAACGGTGGCGCGCCCAGCGCGAGGCCGGCGCCATAGAAGGCGGCGAACATCGCGGTGATGTGGGCGGTGGTGCTGGCGAACATGTAGTGGGCATACAGGTAAGCCAGCATCAGCAGCGAGCAGGCGGCAATCCAGTCCAGGCCGAGGCTCTCGATGACTCCTTCGAGTGAACTCGACAGCCAGGCGATCAGGCCCAGCTTGTTCAGGAACGTGGCCATCATCACCAGCGCCGAGAACCAGACCACGGTATCCCAGGCACTCTTTTCCTTCAGCAGGTCGTCCCACTCGAGCACGCCGGTCAGCAGCAGCAAGCCCAGGCCGACGAAGGCCGCGGTCGTGGCTTCCACCGCCCAGCCAGGGCCGAGCAGCCTCTCCGGCACGCCGGCCCAGAGCAGCAGCAGCAGCGCGAAGACGCCCAGGAGGATCTTCTCGTCGCGGCTGACCGGCCCGCGCTCGCGCAGCTTCTCGCGCGCGAAGCCCGCCGCGTCCGGCGTCCGCCTGATCTCCGGCGGGTGGAGCAGGTAGATCACCAGGGGCATCAACGCCAGCGCCACCAGCCCGGGCAGCAACATGGCCAGCGCCCAGGTGCCCCAGCTGAGCCTTACCTGGGACCCCGAGGCCTTGGCGACCAGCTCGACGATCAGCGGGTTCGGGGCGGTGGCGGTGATGAACATCGCGGAGGTGATCGGGTTGGCGTGGTAGTTGACCAGCGCCAGGTACTTGCCGATGCGCCCCTGCGTGCCCTTCTCGGGATCCGAGTCGAAGCTGTCGGCGATACCCCGCATGATCGGATGGATGATCCCGCCGCCGCGCGCCGTATTGCTCGGCGTCACCGGCGCGAGCGTCAACTCCGCCGCCGCGAGCGCATAGCCGACGCCCAGCGTGCGCTTGCCGAACAGGCTGATGAAGACGTAGCCGATGCGCGCGCCCAGGCCTGTCTTGAGCAGGGCACGCGAAATCATGATGGCCACGCCGATCAGCCAGATCAGCGGGCTGGAGAAGCTGCTCAGTGCATCGGCGATCGCCGTCGCCGGCCTGTCGGAGGTCACCCCGGTCAGCGCCACCAGCGCAATCGCCAGGATCGACAGGGCGCCGATGGGCATGGCCTTGCCGATGATCGCCGTGATGGTGGCGACGAACAGGGCCAGCAGGTGCCAGGCATTGGCGGTCACCCCGGCGGGAACCGGCACGACGAACCAGATCAGGAGTCCGATCGCGACGGCGATCGCCATCGGCACCGGCTTGAAGCCCAAGGCCTGTTTCATGCGGCTGCCTTCGATGTGGACAACCCGGCGGGCGGGCGGCCTGCGGGCCGGAAGTCAACCGTCGCGAACGTCACCATGACTTTTTTGCTACCTCCGATCGAGGCTCGGGAATGTACCCGTACCGCTCGCCGCAGGGGCTCCATCGGGCTCGGCTGCGGTTGATCTTTCGAGGCGCGAGGTTCACATTCGGCGCAGCATGCTTGGCCGGACGCCGACCGCGGCGGCGCGCTGGCGACGCAGGGCGCCGCGGCGGCAGGTGGCCGGCGCCGAACCCGGATTCCGCGCATGGTCACGGCGACTTTCCGCTTCTACGAGGAACTGAACGACTTCCTCGAGCCCGGACGCCAGCGGCGCGAGTTCAGCGTCCCTTGCGCCCGCGCGGCCACCGCCAAGCACATGATCGAGGCGCTCGGCGTGCCGCACACCGAGGTCGAGCTGATCCTGCTCAACGGCGCGTCGGCTGGTTTCGACGCGCTGCTGAGGGAAGGCGACCGTGTGGCCGTCTACCCCCGGTTCGAGACGTTCGACATCACGCCGCTGCTGCGCGTGCGCAAACGGCCGCTGCGCGAGACGCGGTTCGTGGCTGACACCCACCTTGGCGCCCTGGCCCGCCTGCTGCGGATGATGGGATTCGACACGCTGTACGACAACGACTTCGCCGATGACGAGATCGCGCGCATCGCCGCGACGCAGTGTCGCATCGTGTTGACGCGCGACCGCGACCTGCTCAAGCGCCGGAGCATCACGCACGGCTGCTATGTGCACGCGCTGCGGCCGCAGCAGCAGTTGCGCGAGATCGTCCAGCGGCTGGACCTGGAGCGCAGTGCCCGGCCGTGCACGCTCTGCCCCGGCTGCAATGCCCCGCTGCACGCCGTGGCCACGGAGTGCATCGAGCACCGGCTGCCGCCGCTCGTGCGCGAGCGCTACGAGCGCTTCAGCGCCTGCGACGCCTGCGGGCAGGTGTACTGGGAAGGCGCGCACTGGCAGCGCTTGCGGGCGCTGCTCGATGCGCCGGGCTGATCGCCCGGGCCCTCCGGTGCGCGGATGCTCGACTCGCCAGTAGTCTTATCGCGCGCCGGTGAAGCGGGGGCTATCCTGACTGGCCATGGACGTGCGTGATGGCTTCACCGAGGCAGTGGGCAACACCCCGCTGATCAAGCTGCGCAAGGCCTCCAAAGCGACCGGCTGCACCGTCCTGGGCAAGGCCGAATTCATGAACCCGGGGGGCTCGGTCAAGGACCGCGCCGCGCTCTACATCGTGCGGGACGCCGAGGCGCGTGGCGCCTTGAGGCCCGGTGGCGTCATCGTCGAAGGGACGGCCGGCAACACCGGCATCGGCCTGGCACTGGTCGGCAACGCGCGCGGCTACCGCACGGTCGTGGTCATCCCGCAGACGCAGAGCCAGGAGAAGAAGGACGCCCTGCGCCTGTGCGGGGCCGAGCTGCGCGAGGTGCCCGCCGCGCCCTACAGCAGCCCCGACAACTACGTGCACGTGGCCGAACGCCTGGCCGGGGAACTGGCCCGCAGCGAACCCAACGGCGTGCTGTACGCCAACCAGTGGGACAACCTGGCCAACCGTGAAGGCCACGTCCGCTCCACCGGCCCGGAGATCTGGCGGCAGACCGACGGCCGGGTCGATGGCTTCGTCTGTTCGGTGGGCACCGGCGGGACCCTGGCCGGGGTCGGGCTGTACCTGAAGGCGCGGCACGCCGGCGTGCGCATCGCCGCGGCCGACCCGATGGGCGCGGGGATCTACCACTGGGTCAAGCACGGCGAGCTGCGCAGCGAGGGCAGTTCCATCACCGAGGGCATCGGCCAGAACCGGATCACCCGCAATCTGGAAGGCGCGCCGATCGACGACGCCTACCAGATCGGCGACGCCGAGGCCCTGCCGCTGCTGTTCGACCTGCTCAAGGAGGAGGGACTCTGCCTGGGCGGCTCCAGCGGTATCAACGTGGCCGGCGCCATCCGCCTGGCGCGCGATCTTGGACCGGGTCACACCGTCGTGACCATCCTGGCCGATTCGGGAACGCGCTACCAGTCGAAGCTGTACAACCTGGCTTTCCTGCGGGGGAAGTCACTGCCGGTGCCTGCCTGGCTGTCGCCCTGAGCGCGCCCGAGTGCACAGCGCCGCGTGGCCGAAGTCAGCCTTCCTCGTGCGAGCGATGAAACGCCCCGCGTCACGACCGCTACCAGCGCGTCGATCACGGGCGGGGGAATCTTTTGGTGGAGGAAAGCCTTGGGATGGATCTTTCAACGACAGCCCGAACCTACAGGGCGTCAGCGTGCCTGCCTACAGGGCAAGGCGGCAGCGGCTCTCTAAATTGGTCGGATTGGAAACGCATCGCCAATGAAACGAGCCACCGCGTTTCCAAGTCGAAAAACCGGGCCGCTGGCCTGTGTCCTGGGCGATATGGATCTGGTCAGGCCGCTCGGGCTGGCAGGCATCCGCTGCGCCGTGGTCGCCTCGGAGAGAAGCTGGCTGGCTCATTCGCGTTACACCGAGCGGATCTTGCCCTTCAATGCCGAACACGGTAGCGAAGAGGAACTGATCGAGACGCTGGAGCGGTTCGGCATGGGACAGGCGCAGCAGCCCGTGCTGTACTTCGAGGAAGACGCCCATCTGCTGATGGTGTCGCGCCACCGTGATCGACTGGCTGCGGCCTTCCGCTTTGCGCTGCCGGATGCCGGGTTCATCGAGCAGCTGGTCGACAAGGCCCGCTTCCAGGCCATGGCTGAGGAATTGGCCCTGCCGGTTCCGCGCGCCCGGCGCCTGCATCCGACGCCGGACTCGGGAGCGCCGGAACTCGACTTGCAGTATCCGCTGGTCATCAAGCCGCTGACGCGACGCGAGTCGTGGGGGGCGATCGAGCGCAGCGGGGGCAAGGCCATCCGGGTCGATCGTCCGGCCGATCTGCATGTACTGTGGCCGAGCTTGTGGCCAAGCGGCATCGATCTGCTGGCGCAGGAACTGATTCCCGGCCCGGAAACGCGGATCGAGAGCTACCACGTGTATGTGGATGGCCAGGGGCAGGTGGCAGGCGAGTTCACCGGGCGAAAGATCCGCACCTATCCCGCCGACTACGGCTACAGCACCGCACTGACCGTGACCGACAGCCGGGGCGAGGCGGCCGACGTGGTGTCCCTGGGCCGCGACGTGGCGGCCCGCATCGGGTTGCGCGGAGTGGCCAAGTTCGATTTCAAGCGCGCCTCCGACGGCAGCCTGCTTCTGCTGGAGATCAACCCGCGCTTCAACCTCTGGCACCATCTCGGCGCCGTGGCCGGCGTCAACCTGCCGGCCCTGGTGTATGCCGACCTGACCGGGCGTGCTCGGCCACGTCCGGCCGTCGCGCGGCCCGGCCCCTGCTGGTGCCGCATCGACAAGGACCGGCTCGCGGCGCGCGAGGCGGGGATATCGACGCTCTCATGGGTGGCCTGGGTCGCGCGATGCGAGGCCAAGCCCATCGCCTGGGACGATCCCATGCCTTTCCTGAAGCCCAAGCTGGCCCGGCTGCTCCGCGTGCTGCCCCTGATCGGCAGGTCCCCACGGACCGCGTGAGGATCCATGAAGATCGCCGTCGTTTCCGACATCCATGCCAACGCGCCGGCGCTGGCCGCCGTGATCGACGCCATCGCGCAAGAGAAGGTGGACCGCCTCGTCTGCCTGGGCGACGTGGCCGGCTACAACACCGAGCCCGGCCGTTGCGTCCGCATGCTGCGGGAGGCCGGGGCGTTGTGCGTTGCGGGCAACCATGATCGCGCCGTGATCGGCGCGATCGGCACCGATGGCTTCAGCGACCAGGCCCGGCGTGCCGTCGCCTGGACCCAGCCGCGGCTGGAGGAGGCCACGCGCGCCTTCCTGGCGGCCCTGCCGCTCAAGCTGGCGATCGACGGTGTGCTGGTGGCGGTGCATGGTGCGCTTCATCCGGATATCGGCTGCGAACTGGTTCGGCTCGACGATGACGGCAAGCGGGCCCTCAGCTTTGACGCTCTGGCTGCGCATCCTTCGGGAGCGCGGGTGTGCGCCTTCGGCCACACCCATCGGGCTGGCGTGTGGGAGCGCTACGGCGGCGCCATCCGCTTCCTCGAGGGCGAAACGATCGCGTTGCGACCCGACGCGCTCTACCTCGTCAACCCAGGCTCAGTCGGCGAGCCTCGCGGCGACGATCAGCAGGCGAGCTTCCTGCTGTTCGACTCGCAAGCCGCCAGCGTGCGCTTTCGCCGGGTGCCTTACGACCGGTCCTCGGTGTTGGCCAGGACACGCGCAGCCGGCCTGAGGGCGCCGCCGCGCCTGGCATGGCTGCCCGCGTCTCTGCGCAGGGGATTGATCAGCTTGCTGCGACGCCGCGGACCGCGCGGCCGGCAGGAAGCTCGCTGGTGAAAGGGGCCCGCGCCCTGTCCGTCAACTGCACTCGCTGGTGCCGCAGTGCGTGATCGGCTCCGCCGGAAGCGCTTCCGGCCGTGCCACGGTGCCGGTCGCGTCGTCATAGCCCACGCTGCGCAGGTGCTGCGCCAGGGCGGCGTCCATGGTGCTGGAGTGCTGGGGAAACCAGACGGCCAGCTCGCGGATCATCTGGCGCACCGGCTCCAGCTTCCCCTCGGCGGCCATGCGCACGCCGTCCTGCAGCACCTGCAGCACCATGCGGTGCTGGCCGCTGTGGCAGTTGACGGCGGCGAAGCCGGTGGCTTCCATCCAGTCGTCCTCGCGGCCGAAGTGGTCGGCGGTGTGTGCGACCAGCTCGTTCCAGGCCGCGGGCAATTCCGCGTCGCTGCTGGCCTCGCAGCGCGCGAGCAGGTCGATGAACTCGCGGTGGGTGGCGTCCATCACGTCCAGTCCGAGCTTCAACGCCTCGGACCAGGGCAGTAGCGGCATCTCGAAATTCCTCCTTGGGTGTGAAAGGCTATGCCTGCGCGCCGCGGAGAACCTTGACCCAGGTCATTTCCAAGTTGGCGCAAGGGCGCGGGCGCCGCGATAAGCTGCGCGGGATGCTGATCGCACCCACCTGTTCTTCCGCGGCCCAGGCCGCGCCCCTGCTGCGCGAGCGCGGTTACGCCGTGCTCGGGCCGCCGGCGGTGTGCGACCTGGCCGGCTGCGAGCAGGCCGACCTGCTGGCGCTGAACCCGTCCTGGGACGCGCTGCCGCCCGACGGCTACCTCAAGGATGGCGGGCGCTACCGGCGCCGGCGCCACTCCTGCTTCGTGCTGGAGGGCGGCGTGCTCGCGCAGGCGCCGCACCGCGCCCACTGGCAGCCGGTGGAATACAACGCGCTGCACGGCGGCATGCAGCGCTGGTTCGAGCCGGTCGAACCGCAGGTGGCGGCCGCGCCGGCCTGGTCGCGCCTGCTGCAGGCGGTGGGCGCCGCCGCCACGGCCCTGAAGGGGGCGCAGCCCTGGTTCATCGAGGCGCACCAGTTCCGCATCGACACCACCGACGGCATCGGCCGCCCCACGCCCGAAGGCGCGCACCGCGACGGCGTCGACCTGGTGGCCGTGTTCCTGGTCTCGCGCCAGGGCATCAAGGGCGGCGAGACGAGGGTGTTCGATGCGCACGGCACCGCCGGCCAGCGCTTCACCCTGGACCAGCCCTGGAGCCTGCTGCTGCTGGACGACGAGCGCGTGATCCACGAGACCACGCCGATCCAGCCGACCGGCGAGGGCGGCCACCGCGACACGCTGGTGCTGACCTGCCGCGCCGGCGGTTTCCAGGGCGACTGAGCGGCGCCGCCGCCCGGGCCGCTGGTGCTCAGTCGCGCACGTCTGCGACCGGGTTGCTGCCGAAGTCCGGCCGGTTCAGGTAGGCGAGCACCTGGGCGGCCGCAGTGGCCGGCGAGCTGAGCCCGCCCTTGTCCTTCAGCCCCTGGAAGTTGCCGATGTCCGGAAAGCGCGCCGGGTCGGCGTCGCGCAGCTGCACCTGCATGTCGGTATCGATCACGCCGGGGGCCAGCGAGCACACCCTGGCGCCGTTCGGCCGGCCCGCTTCCTCCAGCGCGACGCAGCGGGTGAAGTGGTCCATGCCGGCCTTGGCGGCGCAGTAGGGCGCCTGCGAGGCCATGGCGCGCCGGCCCAGCCCGGAGGAGATGTTCAGCAGCCTGCGCTCGCACGCCCAGGCGGCGGTGGCGCGCAGGAAGGCGCCGGCCAGCAGCATGGGCGCTTCCAGGTCGACGCGCAGCGCTTGGGCCAGATCGGCCGCGCCGATCTCGCCCAGCGGTGCGATCTGCGGCAGCACGCCGGCGTTGTTGATCAGGGTGATGCTCGCCAGCCCCTGCGGGCCGCGCGTGGTGAGCCAGGTTTCCAGCCGGGCCGCTGCCGCTTCGGCACGCGACAGGTCCTGCGGCCATTGCTCGAGCTTGCGGCCGGCGCGCTCGGCGCGCTGGGCCAGGGCGTCATTGGTCTTGCGCGACAGGCACAGCAGTTCGTGGCCGGCGTCGAGCAGTTGCTCGGCCATGGCCAGGCCCATGCCGCGCGAGGCGCCGGTGAGGATGGTGAGGTGGGTCGATGCGGTCATGGGCCGCATCCTAAGCGGGGCCGGCGCTCAGGTCGCGACCACGATGGGGAAGCTCGCCTGCAGGCCGTCGCTGCCAGGCCGGAACGGCACCGTCACGGCGCGGCGATCCGCCTCGTCCAGCCGCCGCCAGAGGAAATCGCGTTCGTTGTGCGGGTCGCCCTGCACGTAGAGCTGGGTGGTCAGCAGCTCGTGCCGGCCGTCCTTGACCTTGACGTGGATGTGCGGCGTGCGCCCGCTGTAGGGCGCCGGACGGATGGTGCGGAAGCGGTAGCGGCCGTCGGCATCCACCGTGACCCGGCCGAAGCCCTGGAAGGCCGGATCGGCGCGACCGCCGTCAGCCGGGTGGTGGTAGTGGCCGGCCTCGTCGCATTGCCAGATCTCCACCGTGGCGCCCGCCAGCGGCTTGCCGTCCAGGTCGGTGACCGTGCCGTCCAGCCAGGCCGGCTGGCCCTGGGCGTACTGCAGCGGGCCATTGCGCAGCAGGTCGTTGTCGACATCGGCCGGCAGGCGCACCGGGTAGAACGGGCCTTCGGTCTGCGAGGGGGTGGGGCGGCGGCCGGCCTGGGCGCGCGCGCGTGCGCCGGTCCAGACCAGCGGCCAGGCGACCATGGCGGCGGCCACGGTCCGCCGCTGCAGAGCCGGGCCGGGAACGACGCGGAGGGGAGGGCGCATGGCCATCCGACTGGCCGGGCGCAGGGCGAGTTCCCCGCCCGGCCGTCAGTTCATTGCCGGCCGAGCCGCTCGGGATGAAATTCAACCGAAGGTCTGCAAAGGCAGCGCGGCTCAGAACGGCGTGGCGCTGGTCCAACGGTGCGGCGTCCCTGTCGCGGGGTGCGCCAGTGCCAGGGCGGCCGCATGCAGCAGCAGGCGCGGCGAAGCGGCCAAGGCATCCGGCGGCGCATACAGGGCATCGCCCAGGATCGGGTGGCCGAGGGCGGCCAGGTGCACGCGCAGCTGGTGCGAGCGGCCGGTGACCGGCTCCAGCGCCAGCCGGGTGGTGCCGGGCAGCGGGCCGCGGCCCAGCTTGCGCCAGCGCGTGAGGCTGGGCTTGCCGCTCTCGTGGTCGACCTTCTGGCGGGGCCGATTGGGCCAGTCCGCCAGCAAGGGCAGTCCGACCTCACCGGCGTCGCCGGCCGGCTCGCCGGCGACGATCGCCTCGTAGTGCTTGTGCACTTCGCGGCCCGCGAAGGCGCTGCTCAGGCGGCGCTGCATGTCGGCCCCGCGCGCGAACACGCACAGGCCCGAGGTCGCCATGTCCAGCCGGTGGACGATCAAGGCGTCGGGGTAGGCCGCCTGCACGCGCGCCGACAGGCAGTCCTGCTTGCCTTCGCCGCGGCCCGGCACGCACAACAGGCCGGCCGGCTTGTCGGCGACGACCAGGTGCGCGTCGGCGTGGACGATTCGAAGCGGCAGCTCATCGACGCCGCCGGATAATTTGTCGATGAACGCGCTGGCTGCCATCCCGTTTCCGATCCAGGCGATTGTGCTGCTGGTCGCTTCCAACGTCTTCATGACGATGGCCTGGTACGGCCATCTGAGGAACCTGGCCGCCAGCCCGTGGTATGTGGCGGCGCTGGCGAGCTGGGGCATCGCGTTGGCCGAATACCTGCTGCAGGTGCCGGCCAACCGCATCGGCTACCGGGAGGCCGGCTTCTCGGTGGCGCAGCTGAAGATCCTGCAGGAGGTGGTCACCCTGTCGGTGTTCGTGCCGTTCGCCGCGCTGTACCTGCGCGAGCCGCTCAAGCTCGACTACCTGTGGGCCGCCCTGTGCATGGTCGGCGCGGTGTACTTCATGTTCCGCAGCAGCTGAGCCGCTCGCGGGGCCCGGGAGGGACGGAAGTACACTCGGCCGTCACAAAAGCGTCAAACGAAAGCCAGCGATGCTGTTCGGCAAGCTCCTGCCCCGCGAGGGCAACTTCTACGAGATGTTCAACCAGCACGCGGGCCGGGTGGTCGAGGCGGCCCATGCCTTCTCCCGGCTGGTGGCCAACTACGACGACGTGGACCAGCGCGACAGGCACGCGCGGGACGTGGACAACGCCGAGCGGGCGGCCGACCGGGTGACGCACGAGGTCAACCGCCTCATCCACAAGACCTTCATCACGCCGATCGACCGCGACCAGATCCACCGGCTGATCAACACCATGGACGACGTCGCCGACCTGATCCAGGACTCGGCCGAGACCATGGCGCTGTACGACCTGCGCCGCGTCAACGAGGAGATCACCCGCCTGACCGACCTGTCGGTCAAGTGCGTCGAGCGCCTGCGCGAGGCGGTGTCGATGATCGGCAGCCTGGCCGACCCGGCCACGGCCGAGGCCGCGCTCAAGACCTGCGAGGAGATCGACCGGCTCGAGTCCGACGCCGACCGGGTGATGCGCGCGGCGATGACCCGGCTGTTCCGCGACGAGCCCGACGTGCGCGAGGTGCTCAAGCTCAAGGCCATCTACGAGCTGCTGGAGACCATCACCGACAAGTGCGAAGACGTGGCCAACGTGATCGAGGGCATCGTCCTCGAGAACTCCTGAACCCGGAGCCTTCTGCGCATGGAAACGATGCAGGCCGCCCTGTGGGTGGTGATCATGCTGGTCGCGCTGGCGCTGGTGTTCGACTTCATGAACGGCTTCCACGACGCGGCGAACTCGATCGCCACCGTGGTGTCCACCGGCGTGCTGCGGCCCACCCAGGCGGTGCTGTTCGCGGCCTTCTTCAACTTCGTCGCGATCTTCGTCTTCCACCTGAGCGTGGCGGCGACGGTCGGCAAGGGGATCGTGGAGCCGGGCGTGGTCGACACCCACGTGGTGTTCGGCGCCTTGCTGGGCGCGATCATCTGGAACGTCATCACCTGGTACTACGGCATCCCCAGCAGCAGCTCGCACGCGCTGATCGGCGGCATCGTGGGCGCGGTGATCGCCAAGACCGGTGCCGGCGCGCTGATCGCCAGCGGCATCCTCAAGACGGTGCTGTTCATCTTCGTCTCGCCGCTGCTGGGCTTCCTGTTCGGCTCGCTGATGATGGTGGGCGTGGCGAACCTGTTCCGGCACACGCGGCCCTCGAAGATCGACCGCTGGTTCCGCCGGCTGCAGCTGGTCTCGGCCGGCGCCTACAGCCTGGGCCACGGCGGCAATGACGCGCAGAAGACGATCGGCATCATCTGGCTGCTGCTGATCGCCACCGGCTACGTGTCCAGCGGCGCCGCGGCGCCGCCGCTGTGGGTGATCGTCAGCTGCTATGCGGCGATCGGCCTGGGCACCATGTTCGGCGGCTGGCGCATCGTCAAGACCATGGGCCAGAAGATCACCAAGCTCAAGCCGGTCGGGGGCTTCTGCGCCGAGACCGGCGGTGCCATGACGCTGTTCCTGGCCACGATGGCGGGCATCCCGGTGTCCACCACCCACACCATCACCGGCGCCATCGTCGGTGTCGGCGCCACCCAGCGCGCCAGCGCGGTGCGCTGGGGGGTGGCGGGGAACATCGTGTGGGCCTGGATCTTCACGATTCCCGCCAGCGCGTTCATGGCGGCGGTGGGGTACTGGATCAGCCTCCAGGTGTTCTAGTCATCTGAAAAACGCTGCGCGTTTTTCAGATGGTTCTGATCAGTCGCGCGAGGACCGGCAAAGCCGGATCCTCGCCCGAGGGTGTTCGCGCTGCATGCTATTCCGCGCGAACGGTTCGACCTTCGGTCGGACCGCCCGTGCGGGCAGCGGTAACTCACTGCGAAATCTTGCGTCCCTCTTCCACCTGGTACTGGAAGTACCCCTGGAAGCCGATCGCGATGCTGGCCATCAGCACGCCGGTGCCGATCATCAGCGAGCCGACGATGCCCCAGATGGTGGCCCAGCGGGTCTGGCCGGCGGAGGCCTGGGCGTCGGCGCGCGGGTTGAAGCGCTCGTTCCAGCGCTCCGGCGTCATCAGCCCGTAGACGATCGCGGTCAGGCAGCAGGCGGCGAAGGTGAGGCCCAGCACCGGGACCAGCGCCCAGCTCAGCGCATCGTTCTGCCCCAGCGACCACATGCGCAGCACGCCGTAGGCGCCGGCCAGGGTGGGCAGCGGCAGCAGCCAGCCCAGCCAGTCGCCGAAGCCGCGCAGGTAGAAGCGGTGCAGCCCGAAGGTGCCGCCCAGGAAGGCCAGCCAGACCGCCAGCGTCTTGTTCTTCATGCGGCCTCCGGCGGGGTGGTGCTGCCGGCGCCCAGCGCCTTTTCCATCAGCACGATGTCCAGCCAGCGGCCGAACTTCCAGCCGCAGGCGGCGATCGTGCCGACCGGCGTGAAGCCGAGCGCACGGTGCAGGCCGATCGAGGCTGCGTTGGCCGAGTCGCCGATCACGGCGATCAGCTTGCGCACGCCGGCCGCCTCGGCCTGGCGCACCAGTTCCGACAGCAGCTGCCTGCCCAGCCCCTGGCCGGCCGCGTCGGGGTGCAGGTAGATCGAGTCCTCGGCCGAGAAGCGATAGGCCGGGCGCGGCTTGAACCACTGGCAGTAGGCGTAGCCGCGGACATCGCCGCCTTGCTCGGCCACCAGCCAGGGCAGGCCCTTGGCCCGCACATCGGCGTGGCGGGCCGTCACTTCGTCGAGCGAGGGTGGCGTGGTCTCGAAGGTGCCGGTGCCGTTGAGTACGTGGTGGGCGTAGATCGAGGCGATGGCGGGCAGGTCGTCGGCGGTGGCCGGGCGTATCAGCATCAGGGGGGTCAGTCTATAATCGCAGGCTTTCCAGCGTGTCGCTGGCCGGGTGGCCATGTCGCGTGTCTCAACGCTGGGGGATTTCGTGAAGCCGGTGTCAGACCCCATGCAGGGGGAACCGGTTTTCCACCCGAAGGATAAATCATGGTCGTCATCCGACTCTCGCGCGGCGGTTCCAAGGGCCGTCCGTTCTTCAACATCGTGGTCGCCGACAAGCGCGTGCGCCGCGACGGCAGCTTCATCGAGCGCCTGGGCTTCTACAACCCCACCGCCCGCGGCGGCGAGGAAACCCTGCGCATCGCCCAGGACCGCCTGACCTACTGGCGCGGCGTCGGCGCCCAGGCCTCGCCCACCGTCGAGCGCCTGATCAAGCAGGCCGCCCAGGCCACCCCCGCCGCCGCGGCCTGACGCGCCCCATGGCCCCCGGGCTGGAGCCGGCCGAGCTGCCGGCCGATGCGGTCGAAGTCGGGCGCATCCACGACGCCTGGGGCATCAAGGGCTGGTTCAAGGTCCAGCCCCACAGCGCTTCCCCGGAGGCGCTTTTTTCTTCCCGCCGCTGGTACCTGCAACCGCCCGAGAAGGCGGCCAAGCCGGCCTTCGCCGGCACGGTGCTGCTGCGCATCCGCGAAGCCAGGGAGCACGCCGACAGCGTGGTGGCCAGCGCCCGTGAAGTCGATGACCGCGAGGCCGCCGAGGCCCTGCGCGGCGCACGCATCTTCGTGCCGCGGTCCAGTTTTCCGACGCCGGCCGACGACGAGTACTACTGGGTCGACCTGATCGGCCTGGCCGTCGTCAACCGCGAGGGCGTCGAACTGGGCACCGTGCGCGACCTGCTGTCCACCGGCCCGCAGACGGTGCTGGTGCTGGCGTACGAGGCCGATGGCCAGCCGCACGAGCGCATGATTCCGTTCGTGGCGGCCTACGTGGACCAGGTCGATGTCGCCGGCCGGCGCATCACGGTCGACTGGCAGCCCGACTACTGAAGGCCGAAGGCGGCGCCATGCGCTTCGACGTCCTGACCCTGTTTCCCGAGCTGTTCGGGCCCTTCCTCGAAAGCGGCGTCACCCGGCGCGCCTACGAGTCCAGGCAGGTCGACGTGCGGCTGTGGAACCCGCGCGATTTCGCCGAGGGCAACTACCGCCGGGTCGATGACCGCCCGTTCGGCGGCGGCCCCGGCATGGTGATGCTGGCCGAGCCGCTGGCGCGCTGCCTGGCCGCCGTGCGCGCCGACCGCGCCGATGCCGCGCCGCTGGTGCTGTTCTCGCCGACCGGGCAGCGGCTCGATCATGGTGCGGTCACGCAATGGTCGGCCGGCGCCGGCGCCATCCTGCTGTGCGGCCGCTACGAAGGCATCGACCAGCGCTTCATCGACGCCCACGTGGACGTGCAGCTCAGCCTGGGCGACTTCGTGCTCTCGGGCGGCGAGGTCGCCGCCATGGCGCTGCTCGACGCGGTGGCCCGGCTGCAGCCGGGCGTGCTGAACGAGGCCGGCAGCCACGAGGCCGACAGCTTCAACCCCGCCATCGACGGCCTGCTGGACTGCCCGCACTACACCCGGCCGGAGGAGTGGGAAGGGCGGCGCGTGCCGGCCGAACTGCTGTCCGGCCACCACGCGCAGATCGAGCGCTGGCGCCGCCAGCGCCGGCTGGAGGCCACCGCCCGCCTGCGCCCCGAGCTGCTGGCCGCCGCCCGTGCCGCCGGCCGGCTCGACGCCCGGGACGAGGCATTCCTGGCCACGCTGGGCCCGGCGGGCGGCCCCGGGCTATAATCTCCAGCTTTCCGATCCTCTGACCGGCCGCCCCGGGCCCGCCCCCAGGGCGGCTGACGCGGGGCCTTTAGCGCAGCGCGGGCACGATCGAAGGAACCGACATGAACCTGATCCAGACCCTCGAACAAGAGGAAATCGCCCGCCTGGGCAAGAACATCCCCGACTTCTCGCCCGGCGACACCGTGATCGTGAGCGTCAAGGTGGTCGAAGGCACCCGCAAGCGCCTGCAGGCCTACGAAGGCGTGGTCATCGCCAAGCGCAACCGCGGCCTGAACAGCGCCTTCACCGTGCGCAAGATCTCCAGCGGCGAAGGCGTGGAGCGCACCTTCCAGACCTACAGCCCGCTGATCGCCGGCGTCGAAGTCAAGCGCCGCGGCGACGTGCGCCGCGCCAAGCTGTACTACCTGCGCGAGCGCAGCGGCAAGTCGGCCCGCATCAAGGAAAAGCTGGTCTACGCCAACAAGGACAAGGCGGCTGCCGCCGAGTAACCGGCTTTCCCTTTGCCTGGAGCCGCCGCCGCCCGCGCAGGGTTGCGGCGGTTTTTCGTTCCGGAACACCCATGCCCATCGATCCGATCCCGCCCCTGCCGGCCGACCTGCCGCCGCTGTCGAAGCTGCCCCACTTCGATCCGCGCGCGGTGCCGGTGGCCGGCATCGATTCGCACCTGCCCGCGATCGCGCGCGAGGCGCTGGTGCCGCTGGCCATCCGCGCGCGCTTCCGGGCCGCGCCGGCCTGGGAGCCGGAGATCTGGGCCGAGCGGCGTTTCACCGACCGCCAGCCCGCGCTGGCTTCGGTGCTGGTGCCGATCGTCATGCGCGAGGAGCCCACGGTGCTGCTGACCGAGCGCGCCACCCACCTGAACACGCATTCGGGCCAGGTGGCGTTTCCCGGCGGCAAGCGCGACGAGACCGACACCGACGCGGCGCACACGGCGCTGCGCGAGGCGCACGAGGAGATCGGGCTGGAGCCCGGCCAGGTCGAGGTGCTGGGGCAGATGCCGACCTACACCACCGGCACGCGCTTCATCGTGACCCCGGTGGTCGCGCTGGTGCGCCCCGACCCCTCGCTGCGCCTGAATCCGCACGAGGTGGCCGATGCCTTCGAGGTGCCGCTGCGTTTCCTGATGGACCCGTCGCACCACCGCCGCCACATCTTCGAGGCCATGGGCGTGCAGCGCGAGTGGTTCTCCATGCCCTACATGGACGGCCCGACCGAGCGCTTCATCTGGGGCGCGACGGCGGCCATGCTGCGCAACTTCTACCGGTTCCTGTCGGCCTGAGACGTGCCCGCGCCCGGCTGCGGGAGGGCCCGGATGGGCATGCGTATCATCTGCGCCCATGTCCTTCTTCGCCATCCTGTTCGCGCTGCTGATCGAGCAGGTGCGTCCGTTGGCACGGCACAACCCGATCCATGCGGGGCTGCGGGCCTGGGCGCGCTGGGCCAGCCGCAACTTCGATGCCGGCAAGGCGCACCACGGCTGGATCGCCTGGTGCGTCGCCGTGGTGCTGCCGGCGCTGGCCGCGCTGGGCATCCACTGGGCGCTGGTGTTCTGGGTGGGCTGGCCGGCCGCCATGCTGTGGAGCGTGGCGGTGCTCTACGTCACGCTGGGGTTCCGGCAATTCAGCCACCACTTCACCGCCATCCGCGACGCGCTCGATGCCGGTGACGAGGAGCGCGCGCGCGAGCTGCTGGCCCAATGGCAGCAGGTCGATGCGGCGGAACTGCCGCGGCGCGAGATCGTGCGCCACGTGATCGAGTATTCGGTGCTGGCCGCGCACCGCCACGTGTTCGGCGTGCTGGCCTGGTTCTCGGTGCTGGCCGCCTTCGGCCTCGGCCCGGCCGGGGCGGTCTTCTACCGCATGAGCGAATTCGTCACCCGCTACTGGCGCCACCGCAGCCGGCTGAAGGCGCAGCCCGCCAGCGAGGCGCTGCAGTCCGCTGCCAGCCGGGCCTGGTCGGCGATCGACTGGCTGCCGGCGCGCATCACGGCGCTGGCCTTTGCCGTGGTCGGCAGCTTCGAGGAGGCGATCGACTGCTGGCGCCACCACGCGCAGCGCTTTCCCGACGACAACGACGGCGTGGTGCTGGCCGCCACCTCGGGCGCCGTCGGCGTGCGGCTGGGCGGCGAGGCGTTGCGCTCGGCCTTCGCGCCGAACGGCTCCCCGTCGTTCAGCGTGGCGGCGGCCGGCGCACCCGAGGCGCCGGACAGCGAGAGCACCCCCGGCCGCGACGCCGAACCCGCCCACCTGCGCAGCATCGTCGGCCTGGTCTGGCGCTCGGTGGTGCTGTGGATGGTGCTGCTGGCGCTGCTGACGCTGGCGAATTTGCTGGGGTGAGGGCCCGTCGCGGCCTGATGCCCGCATCGATGTCATCCCGGCGCAAGCCGGGAGCCATCACCCGGGCGCGACACACGTGTGCGCTTGTTCTTCGCTGGAAGTGGATGGCGGGTCGAGCCCGCCATGACGCCTTCTAATAGCGCTGCGGCGCGCTCAGCTCGTCGAACAGGTCGCAGTAGATCCGGTAGCGGTTGGCTGTGACCGGGTGCTCGGCCTCGGCGTGGGCGGCGGCGGAGATCACCGCGCAGCCGGGCTCGTGCCGGTGGGTGCAGTTGTAGAAGCGGCACTGGCCCAGGTGCGGCTTGAGGTCGCGCATCAGCTCCGCCAGCTGCATCGGCTCGATGTGGTGCAGCCCGAACTCCTGGAACCCCGGCGAATCGATCAGCGCCGTGGTGCGCGCTTCGTCCACCCAGTACCAGGTGGTGCTGGTGGTGGTGTGCTTGCCCGCATTGAGCGCGCGCGAGATCTCGCCGGTCTGGGCCGTGGCGCCGGGCACCAGCAGGTTGATCAGGGTGCTCTTGCCGGCGCCCGAAGGGCCCAGCACCAGCGTCGTCTTGCCCTGCAGGTGCGCCACCAGGTGCTGGCGGTCCACCTCGCCGGACAGGCGCAGCGACAGCGGCAGCACGCCGTAGCCCATCTGCTGATAGGGCAGCAGCCGGGTCCAGGCGCGCTCGAACGGCTCGACCAGGTCGCTCTTGTTCAAGGCGACCAGGGGCGTGATGCGCTCGGCCTCGGCCGCGATCAGCGCGCGGGCCAGCTGCTGCTCGGAGAACTCCGGCTCGGCCGCGATCAGCAGCAGGACCTGGTCGAGGTTGGCAGCGAAGGACTTGGTGCGCACCTCGTCCTGCCGGTAGAACAGGTTGCGACGCGGCTCGACCTTCTCGATGCTGCCTTCGTCGTGGGCCGGCAGCCATTGCACGCGGTCGCCCACCACCGCCTGCGTCTTCTTGCCGCGCGGGTGGCAGATGCGCCGCGATCCGTCCGGGGACTCCACCAGCACGTGGCGGCCGAACCCGGCCACCACCAGGCCGGGCGACAGGCCGGCGCGATCAGACAAGGGCGCCGTCCATCAGGCCAGCAGCGCGTCGACCCGGGCCGCGCACTCGAAGTCCGTGGCCGACAGGCCTTGCACGTCGTGGGTGCTGAAGCGGACCACGCAGCGGTTGTAGTGCACCGACAGGTCGGGGTGGTGGTCCTGCCCGTGGGCGACGAAGGCCACCGCGTTCACGAATGCAAGGGTCTCGTAGTAGTCGGCGAAGTGGAAGGTCTTCTCGATCGCGACATCGGGCCCGTCGCCGGTGAGCTGCCACCCCGGGATCGAGCCCAGGCGCGACACCACTTCGGTCGGCGTCAACGCCCGGCGTGCGACGCCCGCCCAGTCCTTTTTCTTCAGCATCGAACTCATGGTGTGCCTCCGGCCGCGGCCATCCTCGCCAGCCGCTCGGATGCGGGCGGGTGCGAGTAGTAGAACCTGACATACAGCGGGTCGGGCGTGAGCGTCGAGGCGTTGTCCTCGTACAGCTTCAGCAGCGCGTTGCGCAGGTCGCGCGAGCCGGTCTGGGCGACGGCGAAGGCATCGGCCTGGAACTCGTTGCGGCGCGACAGCTGCGCGAGCAGGGGTGAGATGAAGAAGGTGAACAGCGGCACCACCAGCAGGAACAGCAGCAGCGCCAGCGCGTCGTTCGGGCCTTCCAGGTTGGGACCCACGCCCAGCCCGGTATAGAACCAGGGCTGGCGCGACAGGTAGCCGAGCAGCCAGAAGCCGACCGCGCTGAAGGCGAACAGCAGGGCGATCATCTTGACCAGGTGCTTGTGCCGGAAATGGCCCAGTTCGTGCGCCAGCACCGCATCCACCTCGTCGGCCGTCAGCCGCGACAGCAGCGTGTCGAAGAACACCACCCGCTTGGCGGCGCCGAAGCCGGTGAAGTAGGCATTGGCATGGGCGCTGCGCCGGCTGCCGTCCATCACGAACAGGCCCTTGGCGCGGAAGCCGCAGCGCTGCATCAGCGCGGTGACGCGCTGCTTCAGCGCCTCGTCTTCCAGCGGCTTGAACTTGTTGAACCAGGGCGCGATGAAGAGCGGGTACACCACCATCGCCAGCAGGTTCACGCCCATCCAGACGGCCCAGGCCCAGACCCACCACAGCGGCCCGGCCGCGCCCATCAGCCAGAGGATCAGCCAGGCGACCGGCCCGCCGATCGCGACGGCCAGCACCAGGCCCTTGGCCAGGTCGGCCAGCCACAGCTTCCAGGTCATCTTGTTGAAGCCGAAGCGCTCCTCCACCACGAAGGTGGCGTAGAGCGAGAAGGGCAGGTCCAGCAGGCCGCCGATCAAAGCGAAGCTGGCCAGCAGGGCGAGTTGCTGGACCATGCCGGGGCCGAGCATGGCCAGCAGCGCCTGGTTGAGCGCGTGCAGGCCGCCCAGCAGCGTCCAGCCCAGCAGGACCACGGCGCCGAATGCCATTTCCAGCAGGCCCAGGCGCGCCTTGGCCAGGGTGTAGTCGGCCGCCTTCTGGTGCGCCGGCAGCGACACCGTGCCGGCGAAATCCGCCGGCACCTCGGCGCGGTGCCGCGCCACGTGCCGGATCTGGCGGGTGGCCAGCCAGAACTTCGTGCCCAGCCCGCCCAGCAAGGCGACGGCGAAGGCCAGGGTCCACAGGTAGGAGGCGCTCATCGCGGCGAGTGTAGGGAATCCGCGGGCGGCGCGCCGGCCGCGTGTCGAGCGCCGCGCGTCGCGGCGAAGCGGAGACAATGCCGCCATGAGCGCTACACCTCCCGCCGCCGAGCCCGCGGCCCTGCCTAAGAACGACCAGAACCTCGTGTGGCTCGACTGCGAGATGACCGGGCTGGACCCGGAAGTCGATCGCATCATCGAGATCGCCGTGGTCGTGACCGGGCCGCTGCTGCAGCCGCGCGTGGAGGGCCCGGTGTTCGCCATCCACCAGAGCGACGAGCAGCTCGACCGCATGGACGCCTGGAACAAGAACACCCATGGCCGCAGCGGCCTGATCGACCGCGTGAAGGCGTCGGTGATCTCGGAGGCGCAGGCCGAGGACCAGTTGCTGGCCTTCCTGGCGCAGTTCGTGGCCAAGGGCGTGTCGCCCCTGTGCGGCAACACCATCGGGCAGGACCGGCGCTTCCTGGTCAAGTACATGCCGCGGCTGGAAGCGTTCTTCCACTACCGCAACCTGGACGTCAGCACGCTCAAGGAGCTGGCGCGCCGCTGGCGGCCCGAGGTGTACAACAACTTCAAGAAACAGCAGTCGCACACCGCGCTGGCCGACGTGCACGAGTCGATCGACGAACTCGTGCACTACCGCGAGCACTTCATCCGGCTCGGGAATTAGAGGCGGCGCTCAGGCAGCCGCGCCCGCCCTGTGCGATAATAGCCAGCTTCGCGGCGCCGCGCGTGCCGCAACTCCTCGCATCCGACCTTCATGCACAGGCCCCCCGATGGGGCCACCGGCGCCTTCCGCCGGACGTCGTTGATGGTTGCATGTTCCCTTGACCATTGACGACGGCAGCTCGATCAATGGGGGTCAGAGCCCGATCTGCTTCGCAGATCCGCGATCCGATCCCCAGGCATTCGAACTCGCCGCATGAGAGCTTCATGACCGACACGTTTGACGTGCAGGGCGAGTTCGCGCCTGCGCTTTCCATCGAAGAAACCACCGTTGCCGCCGCGCCGGCGCTGCCGAACGGCTTCATCCGCCTGGGCCTGGCGCCCGAGCTGATCGCCGCGGTGGAGGACCTGGGCTTCTCGCAGCCCACCGCCGTGCAGGACGAGGTGATTCCGCGCGCGCTGCCCACCGGCGTGGAAGGCGGGGACGCCTTCATCGACCTGATGGTCTCCAGCCAGACCGGCAGCGGCAAGACCGCCGCGTTCCTGTTGCCGGTGCTGCACACGCTGCTGCAGATGCAGGCCGAAGCCGCCGATCGCGAGCGCGCGGAAGAAAAGCGCCTGGCCGACGAAGCCTCCGCCCGCGGCGAAGCGCCGCCCAAGCGTCGCCGCCGCAACCCGGCCGACCCGCGCAACTTCAAGCCGGCCGTGCCCGGCGCGCTGGTGCTGTGTCCGACGCGCGAGCTGGCGCAGCAGGTGGCGCACGATGCCATCGGCCTGGTCAAGCACTGCAAGGGCCTGCGCATCGCCAACGTGGTGGGCGGCATGCCCTACCAGATGCAGATCGCGCGGCTGCAGAACGCCAACCTGGTGGTCGCCACGCCGGGCCGCCTGCTGGACCTGCAGCGCTCGGGCCAGATCCAGCTGGACCAGGTGCGCTTCCTGGTGGTCGACGAGGCCGACCGCATGCTGGACCTGGGCTTCGCCGACGACCTGGCCGAGATCCAACAGCTCACCGCCCAGCGCCAGCAGACCATGATGTTCAGCGCCACCTTCGCGCCGCGCATCCAGCAACTGGCCGCGCGCGTGATGCGCCAGCCGCAGAAGATCCAGATCGACTCGCCGCAGGAGCAGCACGCCAACATCAAGCAGATGCTGTACTGGGCCGACCACCCGCAGCACAAGCGTGCGTTGCTGGACCACTGGCTGCGCGATGCGTCGATCGACCAGGCCATCGTGTTCGCCTCGACCCAGGTCGAGTGCGATGCGCTGGCCGAGGACCTGCAGCAGGTCGGCTTCGCCGCCGTGGCGCTGCACGGCGCCCTGAGCCAGGGCCTGCGCAACCGCCGGCTGGGCGCGCTGCGCAACGGCCAGGTGCAGATCCTGGTGGCCACGGACGTGGCCGCGCGCGGCATCGACGTGCCGACGATCACGCACGTGTTCAACTTCGGCCTGCCGATGAAGAGCGAGGACTACACGCACCGCATCGGCCGCACCGGCCGCGCGGGCCGCGATGGCCTGGCGGTCACGTTCGCCGAGTACCGCGACCGCTTCCGCATCTTCGACATCGAGGCGTTCACCAAGCAGCCGTTCAAGGCCGAGGTGGTGCCGGGCCTGGAGCCGCAGCAGCGTGCCCCGCGGGCGCCGCAACCCGGCTTCGGCGGCCGCGGCCGTGGCGGCCCGGGTCCGCGCGGTGGCGCGCCTGGCCCGCGTGGCGGCCATGGCGCCCGCCGCAACACTGGCGGCGAATTCGGCCGCCAGACCGGCTTCGGCGACTTCAACGGCGACCGCCGCGAGCGCCGTGAATCGACGCCCTGGGAAAAGCCGGCGCCGCGCTCGTCGTTCGCCAAGCCCGGCAACGGCGGCAAGGTGTTCGTGCCGCGCGACGCCAAGAAGCGCGCCTATCGCTGAGCGCCGCGCGCGCTGGCTGCTCGATGCCTGACGCGGCGCGGCGCTCGCGTCAGGCGTGAGCGACCGCGTGCCGTCCGATCTCCGGCCAGCGGTGGTGGACGTAGATCCACGCGAGCAGCCCCACGCCCATCATCAGCAGCGAGGCGATCGCCAGCCAGGCGGTGGAGTGCATCACCAGCGGCGCGATGACGCCGGCGACGACGCCGTTGGCGGTCGAGCCGATCACGGCCTGCAGCGACGAGGCCAGCCCGCGCCGCTCGGGGTTGAGGTCCAGCACCAGCAGCGTGACCACCGGCACCATCAGCGACCAGCCGAAGGCGAACAGCGCGATGGGCAGCAGTGCCCACCAGGCCTGCGCCGGGAACAGCAGGTTGGCCGCCACGTTGGCCAGCGAGATCGCCAGCATGATCACGAAGCCGTGCCGGATCTGCTGCTTGGGCGGAATGTGCCCGGCCAGCCGGCCGCTCATCCAGGCGCCGCCCATGATGCCGGCGATGGTCAGCAGGAAGAACCAGAAGAACTCGGTCGGCGCCAGCCGCAGGTGCGTGCCGAGGAATTCCGGCGCCGCCAGCACGTACAGGAACATGCCGTTGAACGGCACGCCGCTGGCCAGCGCCAGCAGCAGGAAGCGCGGGCTGGAGCCCAGCGCCCAGTAGCCCTGCAGCAGGTTGCGCACGTTGAACGGCTGCCGGTGGTCCACGTGCAGCGTCTCGGGCAGCAGCTTCCAGTTGGCCAGCCACAGCAGCACGCCGACCGCGGTGAGGAACCAGAAGATCGAGTGCCATCCCAGGTGCACGAACAGCCAGCCGCCGATGATGGGCGCGACCGCCGGCGCCACGCCGAAGTAGATCGTCACCTGGCTCATCACCCGCTGCGCCTGCGCCGGGGGGAACATGTCGCGGATCACCGCGCGCGACACCACGATGCCGGCGCCGGTCGACAGGCCTTGCAGCCCCCGGAAGAACACCAGCTGCCCGATGGTCTGCGCCAGCGCGCAGCCGATCGAGGCGATGGTGAACACCGCGATGCCCCACAGCACCACGGGCCGGCGGCCGAAGCTGTCCGACAGCGCGCCGTGGAACAGGTTCATGAAGGCGAACCCGAACAGGTAGGCCGACAGCGTCTGCTGCATCTCGACCGGCGTCGCGCCGATCGCCTGGGCGATGCCGGAAAAGGCCGGGATGTAGGTGTCGATCGAGAACGGCCCCAGCATGCCCAGCAGCGCCAGCAGCACGGCCAGCGCCCAGCGCGGGGCGCGCCACAGCTTGTCGGCGTCCGGATTCACGCGCGGGGCTCCGCGGCGGCGATGGTTTCAGGCGGGATGGGCGCGTGCGAAGGCGGGGTCATGTGGCCCCGATCGTAGGGCATGGCCCGCGGGCTATTCCTGCGTCGCCTCGCCCTTGCGCCCGCGCTGCGGCCAGGAAGGCGGTGGGACAGGGGCATCGAAGAACGCCTTGTCCAGGTGGCGCGAGAAGCGCGTGAGCCAGGTGTCGCGCGGGTAGAACGCCGTGCCGCGCGGCCCCGACAGGCGCACCAGTCCGTCGCGCTGCAGGGCGGCGCTGAAGCTGCCGGGCTCGCGCCCGCGGGCACGCAGCAGGGTCGCGAGCAGTTCGCGTTCGTCGGGGCGCAGGTCGGGCTGGGTCACGCCGGGATCATCCGCGCAGCGCTGCCTGAGCGGTAGGCGGGCGGGCGGCAGCGCGTGTAGGACGAAACCCCGCGCCAGCTCGGCGCCTGCGCCGTCGCACGCCGGCGTTCAGCGCCGTCCTACGAACTTTCCGCAACGCGTTGGCGACGATGGCTTCCGACCGGAGGTCATCGTCATGGACGCATCGAGCCGCAGCCGCCGCGCGGGAGCCTGAGATGGCTCCGGAAGAGTTCGGCCTGGTCGGCACGCCTTACTTCTGGACCGGCATCGCCGGTGTGGTGGTGGTCTGGGCGATCGTGATGCTGGCGCTGTGGAGTTGAGCGGGCTTCGACAAGCGGCCCGCCGGGCGCTCTCGCGAAAGGGGCACGGAAGCTGAATCGGCGTACACTCCTTCAATGCGAATAATTCTCATTGAAGGAGTGTGAGATTGCCCAGCCTTGCCGGCTGTGGCCGGGGCCGACGCGCACCGGCGCCGCGCCGCTGGTTGTGGCTGGGCCTTTTCCTAACGTTCGCAGTTGCCGCCGCGTTTGCCCAGCCGGCGGCCAGCCCATCTGCGCAGGCCCCGTCGCCGGGCGAAGCCGCTCCCGCCGTGATCCACATGCTCGACTACGTCAGCGTGGACTACCCCGAGTTCGTGCAGGACGGCAAGGTGCTCGACGCTCCCGAGTACGCCGAGCAGAAAGAGTTCGCGGCCCGCTCGCTGGCGCTGCTGGAACGCATGCCGGACGCTCCGGGCAAGGCCGGGCTGCTCGAGCGGGCGCGCCAGCTGCTGGCGTCCGTCGAAGCCAGGGCCCCCGGCGCGGAGGTCAGTGCCTTGGCGCGCGCGGTTGCCGCTGAGGTGATTCGCATCTATTCGGTGGCCGTCGCGCCGCGCCAGGCGCCCGACCTGGCCCGCGCGGCCACGCTGTTCCGCCAGCAGTGCGCGTCCTGCCACGGTGCGCAAGGCCGGGGCGACGGGCCTGCGGCCAAGGGCATGGACCCGCCGGCCAGCAACTTCCATGACGAGGCGCGCATGCGCCAGCGCAGCCCCTACGGCCTGTACAACACCGTCACGCTGGGCGTGGGGGGCACGCCGATGCGTGCCTTCGGCGAGCTGTCGGATGCGGACCGCTGGGCCCTGGCGTTCTTCGTGGCCGGGCTGCGCCACCCGCCGTCCACCATCAGCCAGGGCGAGCAAGGCTGGAAGCAGGGCGAAGGAAAGAACGAACTGGGTACGCTGCGGCAACTGGTGACCGCCGCGCCCGCCGCGCTGGCACAGCAGCAGCCGGACCTGCCGGCCGTGCAGGCCTTCCTGCTGGCGCAGCCACGGCTGCTGGAGCCGACCCGTCCGGGCGCCTTGGCGTTCACGCGCAGCAAGCTGCAGGACACGCTGGCCGCCTACGCGCGCGGCGACCGCGAGGCCGCGCGCCGCGAGGCCATCACCGCCTACCTCGAGGGCTTCGAGCTGGTCGAGTCCAGCCTGGACAACGTGGACCCGGCCCTGCGCAGCGCGACCGAGAAGGAGATGATGGCGCTGCGCCACGCCATCGACCAGGGCCGGCCGGCGCCGGCCATCGCGCAGCAGGTGGAGCGCATCGACGGCCTGCTCGACCAGGCCGAGGACAAGCTGGGCCAAGGCGGGCTGTCGGCCGAGGCGGCCTTCACCAGCTCGCTGCTGATCCTGCTGCGCGAAGGCCTGGAAGCGATCCTGGTGCTGGCCGCGATCATCGCCTTCGTGCGCAAGACCGGCCGGCGCGATGCCATGCCGTGGATCCATGCCGGCTGGATCGCGGCGGCGCTGCTGGGGGTGGCGACCTGGCTGGTGTCCAACCACGTGCTGGCCATCACCGGCGCCAGCCGCGAGTTGACCGAGGGCGTGTCGGCGCTGCTGGCCTGCGCCATGCTGCTGTACGTGGGCGCCTGGCTGCACAAGCGCTCGCACGCGCAGGCCTGGCAATCCTTCATCCGCGAACAGGTGACCTCGGCGCTGGGCCGGCGCACGCTGTGGGCCATGGCCGGCATCGCCTTCCTGGCGGTGTACCGCGAGCTGTTCGAGGTGATCCTGTTCTACCAGGCGCTGTGGGCGCAGGCCGGGCCGGGCAGCCAGCACGCGGTGCTGGGCGGCATGCTGGCCGGCGCCGCGCTGCTGGTGGTGCTGGCCTGGGCCATCCTGCGCTTCGGTGCGCGCCTGCCGATCGGGCCGTTCTTCGTCGCCACCTCCGCGCTGCTGGTGGTCATCGCCGTCGTGTTCCTGGGCCATGGCATCGCCGCGCTGCAGGAAGCCGGCGTGATGGGCGCCACGCCGGCGGGCCATTTGTCGCTGCCGCTGCTGGGCATCCACCCGACGGCGCAAGGCTTGCTGGCGCAGGGCCTGCTCGTGGTCGCGATCGCGGTCGCCTGGCTGGCCGGCCGGCGCGCCGCTGCGCGCTCCAGCTGAGACGAGCGCACGGCCGCCGCTCCGGCGCTACGCCGTACCAGCTCAGCCGCGCAAAGCGCGGCTTGTCACCAACAGGCGCTTCGCCACGTCTATGCCACCAACCAATCCCCGGTTGCAGCAAGGACCCCACGATGCGCCTCCGTCATCCGCGCCGCCGCCTGTCGCGCGTGCTGAATCCACTCATGCTCGGCCTGAGCGGCCTTTTCCTGGCCGGCTGCGGCGGCTCCGATCCCGCCACGCCCACGCTCGATCCCCAGCTCGTCGCCCAGGGCAAGCAGATCTTCCGCGAGGACACCTTCGGCGACGAAGCGCAGTGGACCGACACGCTGCGCATGCACGAGGTGATCGAGCAGAACGTCACGCCGAAGATCGCGCTGGACGTCGGGCTGAAGGTGGATTCGGAGGCCCTGCCCGCCGCCGTCGTCGAGGGCATCCAGAAGGGCACCGTCGACCTCAACGACACGAAGACCACGCTCGCGCTGATCCAGCTGGGGGCGGTGGTCGGCGTGAAGGGGACGGTGGAGACGGTCGGCGGCGTCGAACGCCTGACCAAGGTGGGCATCACCTGCGCGCTGTGCCATTCCACGGTCGACAACTCGTTCGCGAAAGGCATCGGCAAGCGCCTGGACGGCTGGCCCAACCGCGACCTCGATCCCGGCTTGATCATCTCGCTGTCGCCGGCACTGACCGCGGCCCAGAAGGCGGTCTATGCGTCCTGGGGCAAGGGCAAGTTCGATCCGCGCTTCAACGTGGACGGCAAGAGCAAGCCGGTGGTGATCCCGCCGGCCTTCGGCCTGCTGGGCGTGAACAAGGTCACCTACACGGGCGACGGCGACGAGATCGCCTACTGGAACCGCTACGTGTCGGTGGTCGAGATGGGCGGGCAGGGCTCGTTCTCCGAGCCGCGCCTGAACCTGGACGTGGTGCACGGCACGCAGGACATGGTGTCCGCCAAGCTGCCGGCCTTGCAGGCCTACCAGCTCTCGCTGGCGGCGCCGGCCGCGCCCGCGGGATCGTTCAACGCCGCCGCCGCCGAGCGCGGCCGGGCCCTGTTCTTCGGTGCCGGCCAGTGCGCGACCTGCCACTCCGGCGCCACCTTCACCGACTCGCGGCTGCATCCGCCGTCGGCATCCATGGCCGAGCCCGAGTCGCCCAGCTACGCCAGCCGTTCGGCGACCGGGATGTACCGCGCCACGCCGCTGCGCGGCAACTGGCAGCACCCGCCTTACTTCCATGACGGCTCCGCGGCCGACCAGGAAGCGGTGGTCGATACCTACAACCGTCGCCTGAACCTGGGCCTGTCGGCGCAGGAGGTGCAGGACCTGGCGCAGTACCTGCGGTCGCTGTGACCGGCCGAGGCGAGGTGCTTCGGTGGAGCCGCCTCAGCGGCGCGGTTTCGGCGCGAACGCCAGCACCAGGCCATCGTCGACCACGGTGACCTGGTCCGGCTCGAAGCCCAGGGTGTCGGCCAGCGCCAGTTCACGCGGCGAGAACCGGTGCAGCACGATGTCGCCCAGCACCTGGCGCGCCATCGCCGGCAGCAGCTCATGGAGCGCTTCGGCCGCTGCGGGCGCCAGCCCGGGCAGGCGCAGCTCGAGGATCTCGGGGCGGTGGGCCCGCAGTGTGCGGTCGGCCGGTTCGTAGCGCACGCCGAACACCAGGTCGAGCTCGCCCGGCGGCAGCGGCTGCAGCACCGGGCCGCCGGCCTGGGCTTGCAAGGCGGCGCCGAGCTGGTTGCGCACCGGCACCAGGTGCAGGCGGGGTGCGCTGACCTGCAGCTCCAGCAGGCCGCCGAGCCCGAGGCGCACGGGAAAGCGTTCCGACAAGGCCTGGTGCAGCGTTGTGGCGGAAATCTTGTGGCGCGGCTGGCCACCAGGCTCCTGCTCCGTGGCCAGCGCGGCAACGGGACAGCAGGCGAGGGCGCAGATCAGCAAGCGTCGTTGCATGGCGCCCATTGTGGCGCGCTCAGGCTTCGCCCATGCCCTCGGCCGGCTTGGTCGCGGCGCCGGCACGCACCTTCTCCTCGATGCGGCGGCCGACATCGGCGTCCACCTGCTTCCAGTAGTCGAAGGCGCGTTCGAGCACCGGGCTGCGCACGCCGCCCAGCAGGCTGCCAGCCACCTGGTCGACCAGCGCCGTCCGCTGCGCATCGTCGAACACCTCCCGCACCAGCGTGCCGGGCTGCCCGAAGTCGTCGTCCTCCTCGTGCAGCGTGTAGGCGCTGCGCACCAGCTCGCCGTCGGCTTCCCAGCCCTCGGCCGCGGCGCCGGTCTCGTCGGCCCAGGGGCGGCCGCCGCTGTTGGTGGCATAGACCGGTGCATTGCCGCTGTGCGCGTAGGCCATGGGGCCGTCGAACAGGTAGGTGTTGACAGGCACCTTGGGCCGGTTGACCGGCAGCTGGTGGAAGTTGGTGCCGATGCGGTTGCGTTGCGCGTCGTTGTAGGCGAAGGCGCGGCTGAGCAGCATCTTGTCCGGCGACAGGCCGATGCCGGGCACCGTGTTGCCCGGCGAGAACGCCGCCTGCTCGATCTGGGCGAAGAAGTTCTCCGGGTTGCGGTCCAGCGTCATGGTGCCGACCGGGATCAGCGGATAGTCCTTGTGCGACCAGGTCTTGGTCAGGTCGAACGGGTTGAAGCGGTAGTTGCGCGCCTCGGCATAGGGCATCACCTGCACCGACAGCAGCCAGCTCGGGTGCTCGCTGCGGGCGATGGCATCGAACAGGTCGCGCCGGTGGAAGTCGGCATCCAGCCCCGCCATCCGGGCGGCTTCGGTATTGCTGAAGAACGCCATGCCCTGGCGGGTGTGGAAGTGGTACTTGACCCAGAACCGCTCGCCGGCCGCATTGACCCACAGGTAGGTGTGCGAGCCGTAGCCGTTCATGTGGCGCCAGGTGCGCGGCAGGCCGCGCTCGCCCATCAGGTAGGTGACCTGGTGGGTGCTCTCGGGGTTGCCGGTCCAGAAGTCCCACTGCATGTGGTTGTCGCGCAGGCCGCAGTCGGGCAGCCGCTTCTGGCTGCGGATGAAGTGCGGGAACTTCATCGGGTCGCGCACGAAGAAGACCGGCGTGTTGTTGCCCACCAGGTCGTAGTTGCCCTCGCTCGTATAGAACTTCAGCGAGAAGCCGCGCACGTCGCGCCAGGTGTCGGGGCTGCCCTGCTCGCCGGCGACGGTGGAAAAGCGCGCCAGCATCTCGGTCCTGGCGCCCGGCTGGAACAGCGCGGCCCGGGTGTAGCGCGACACGTCCGCGGTCGTCTCGAACACGCCGAAGGCGCCGCCGCCCTTGGCGTGCGGCTGGCGCTCGATCACCTTCTCGCGGTTGAAGTGCGCCATCTGTTCGAGGAAGTGCACGTCGTGCAGCACGATCGGGCCATTCGGGCCCACCGTCAGGACGTTGCGATCGCTCGGCGCGGGGGCGCCGGCGCCGGTGGTCGAACGCGCAGCGGGGTCATAGTCGGACTTGCTCATGGAAGAAATGTCCTGTTCGCTGGGGGTTGGAGGGGTGTCGATGCAGCAGTCCGCGACCGCTGTCAGCGGCGCGCGACGCGGAAGATCGTGCCGTTGGCGTCGTCGCTCACCAGCAGCGCACCGCCGGGCGTGACGGCCACGCCGGCGGGCCGGCCCCAGGTGCGGTCGTTGTCCAGCAGGAAGCCGGTCATGAAGTCCTCGTACTCGCCGGTCGGCTGGCCGCCCTGCATGCGCACCCGGATCACCTTGTAGCCGGTGCGCTGCGGGGCGCTGTGGGAGCCGTGCAGCGCGACGAAGGCATCGCCGCGGTAGTCGGCCGGGAACGCGTCGCGGTCGTAGAACGCCACGCTCAGGGCGGAGGAGTGCGGCTGGATCAGCACCTCGGGCTGGCGCATCTGGCCGCGCAGGTCGGGCCGCTTGCCCCTGAGCGCGGGATCTTCCGTTCCGCCGACGTAGTACCAGGGCCAGCCGTAGTAGCCGCCGTCCTGCACCCGTGCCATGAAGTCGGGCGCCAGCTGCGGGCCGAGGTGGTCGCGCTCGTTGACCACGCCCCACAGGTTGTCGGTACCGGGCTGCATCGCCAGGCCCGAGCAGTTGCGCAGGCCGGTGGCGTAGTTGCGGATGCCTTCTCCTTCCGGATCGAACACGCGGACGACGGCGCGATTCATTTCGCCGCCCCAGGCGGCGCCGCGGCCGTGAACCTGTTCATGCCGCCGGATGTCCTGCGGCGACAGGTCGGGCATGTCGGCCACGCCCAGGTTGGAGGCCGAGCCGACGGCCAGGAACAGCCGCCGGCCGTCCCGGGTGACCGCCAGGTCGCGCGTCCAGTGCCGCTTGGTCGGTATGTTGTCGATCACCACCTCGGCCGGCCCCGAGGCCCTGGCGTCCCCGCTGCGATACGGATAGCGGACCACCTGGTTGGCCGCTGCCACATAGACGTACTGGGGATCGGCCGGCGGCACGAAGGCAATGCCGTAGGGACGCTCCAGGGATTCGGCGAAGACCTGCGGTTGCGCCGCCGGCACGCCGCCCGGGCCGGCGGGAAACAGCAGCACACGTCCGGCGCCGCTTTCCGCCAGGAAGAGGTCGCCATTGGGCGCGATGCGCATCGTGCGCGGCTGCTTGAAGCCGGTGGCGAGCACCTGCACGGCGAACCCCTCGGGCACCCGCGGCAGCGCGCCCGCCGGCGCCGGGACCACCTTCACGGTGCTGGCGACCGACTTCTCGGCCTCGGCGGCCGTCACCGGCGGCGGCGGCGGCAGGTCGGACGCGCGGATGAGGCGCCGCACGCCGGGGGCATCGGACCGCCAGTCGGCAAACGCGGCCCGGCCGGTCAGCAGGTTGGCCGATGGGGCGGCGGGACCCGCAGCCGGGGCCGGGCCGGCGGGTGCGGCCCCTGCAGATGGGTTGCCGGGTGGCGTGCCGGCACAGCCGGCGAGGGCGGTAGCACCGATGGCGGCCCCACCGAGCACGAAGCTCCTGCGTTCCATGGCGATGACCTCTTCTTCCTTGTCGACGGGACGGGGATGCAGCGGGGGACCGATGCTGCGGCACTGCCAGCGGGGCCGCTGCGCATGGGTGCAACATCTGTAGCGCGCCGTGCGGGGTCGTTTGCGAGGACCCACATTCGGTAGCAGGCGACAGCCCGATCACGCGTGGACGTTGCAGCAGAGCGGGAACAAGGCCAGGAGACTGGCTCGTTCATTCACCGGACCGCGTCCCACGGAAGCGATGGCGGTGCTAAGGTCATGGCCCGGCGCCGCGGCGCCCACGGATGGAACCGCCATGCCCACTGTCCTTGGCTTGTCCGGCAGCCTGCGGGCCGGCTCCTTCAACACGGCGCTGCTGCGCACCGCAGCCAGGCTGATGCCGGCCGGTTCCACGCTGGAGCTGGCCACCCTGCACGGCATTCCGCTGTACGACGGCGATGCGGAGGCGCGCGACGGCATCCCGCCCGCAGTCCAGGTGCTGAAGGACCGCATCGTCGCCTGCGACGCCCTGTTGCTGGCCACGCCCGAGTACAACAACGGCGTGCCGGGCGTGCTCAAGAACGGCATCGACTGGCTGAGCCGGCCGCCGGCGGATATCGCCCGCATCTTCGGCAACCGTCCCGTCGCGGTGCTGGGCGCATCGCCTGGGGGCTTCGGCACGATCCTGGCCCAGAACGCCTGGCTGCCGGTGCTGCGCACCCTGGGCACGCGGCCCTGGTTCGGGGGCCGGTTGATGGTTTCGCGCGCTGGCCAGGTGTTCGACCCGGCCGGGGAGATGGCGGACGAGAAGATGAAGGCGCAGCTGCAGCAGTTCCTGCAGGGCTTTGTCGAGTTTCTCGGCCGCTAGCCAGCGAGGAGGGTGCGATGCAGTCCGACAAGGCCTCCTTTCCCGGCGCGCACGGCGACCTGCTCGCCGCCCGGCTGGACGCGCCGGATGCACCGGCCCGCGCGCATGCGCTGTTCGCCCACTGCTTCACCTGCAGCAAGGACATCTTCGCCGCCAGCCGCATCGCACAGGCGCTGGTGGAGCATGGCATCGCCGTGCTGCGCTTCGACTTCACCGGCCTGGGCCACAGCGAGGGCGAGTTCGCCAACACCAACTTCTCCTCCAACGTCGCGGACCTGGTTGCGGCGGCCGACTGGCTGCGACGCGAGCACACGGCGCCGGCCCTGCTGATCGGCCACAGCCTGGGCGGTGCGGCCGTGCTGGCCGCGGCCGCCGCGGTGCCGGAGGTGCGGGCGGTCGCTACCATCGGCGCGCCCAGCGATGTCAGCCATGTCTCCGGCCTGTTCCGCGAACAGGTGGCCGAGATCGAGGCCCGCGGCGAGGCGCTGGTGCAACTGGCCGGACGGCCGTTCCGCATCCGGCGCGAGTTCCTCGCCGACGCGGCCGAGCAGAACCTGCGCGAGAAGGTCGGCCAGCTGGGGCGTGCCTTGCTGATCCTGCACTCGCCCGTGGACGAGACCGTGGCGATCGGCAATGCCACCGGCCTCTTCGTCAATGCGCGCCATCCCAAGAGCTTCATCTCGCTCGACGACGCCGACCACCTGCTGCGCCGGCGCCGCGACGCGACCTATGCGGCGAACATGATCGCGGCCTGGAGCGAGCGTTACCTGGCCTGACGCTCACGGAGGCGGCGAATGGACAAGCGGATGTTGCTCGACCTTGGGAATCCATCGTGCAGCACACACCCGAACAACTCGACGCCCTGTGGGTGGCGCTCAAGAGCACCGACGGCGAACTGCGTTCGCGCGTCCTGGCGAGGTACAGCAACCCGAACCTGGGCGGGGCCGCGCCGGCGATCGTGCGCGACGAGCACGATGCCCAGGTCCTGAGCATCCCGACCCCCGATCATCCGGGCCGCCACGTGTATGCCCGCAAGCCGGGGGGTGCCTGGGGCCAGGAACACTAGAGCCGCCTGTTGCGCGCCCGCCAGAGAGGACGGCGCGCCCGATCGGGAAGATCAACTTCGCTCCGGCGCGCGCGGTTCGATCCACAGCGCCGCCACCGCCGCGCCGCCGAGCGCCAGCACGGCGCTGATGGCCATGATCCAGCGGTAGCCGGCGACGAAGGCCTGGCGCACGGCCTCCTGCGCACCGCGCGCGCCCGGCGGCAGTTCGATCGCTGCCAATCGGCTGCGCTGCTGCCAGAGCGCATCGCCCAGCTCCGACGGCAGCGCGGCGGCGGCGCCGCGCAGGCGCGGCTCGAACACCAGCACCATCACCACGCCGAACACCGCGATCGCCAGCACCCCGGCCACGCGCGACAGCGCGTTGTTGACGCCCGAGGCGACGCCGGCGGCATCGGGCGGGACCGAGTTCATCACCGTCGTGGTCAGCGGCGCCACCGCGATCCCCATGCCCAGCCCCAGCACGGCGATGCCCGGCAGGAAGTGCCAGTAGCCGGCCCCGGTGCCCGGCAGCGCCAGCAGGGCGAAACCCACCGCCGCCATCGATGCACCGGCCAGCAGCGGCCCGCGCGCCCCATGCCGATCGACCAGCCCGCCGGCCCAGCGCGACAGCAGGAACATGATCACGGTGAAAGGCAGCAGCGCCGCGCCGGCGGCGGTGGCGGACAGGCCCTGGACCTGGATCAGGTTGAGCGGCAGGAAGAACAGCCCGCCGCCCAGCGCCGCATACAGCAGCAGCGTCAGCAGGTTGGCGCCGGCGAAGTTGGGGTTGCGCAGCAGGTGCAGCGGCAGCATCGGCTCCGCTATCGTGCGCTCGACCCGGAAGAAGGCCGCGAGCGCGCCGAAGCCGATCGCGCCGGCCGCCAGCACGGCGGGTGAGCCCCAGCCGCGGGCCGGTGCCTCGATGAAGAAGAACACGCAACCGGCCAGCCCGAGCGTGCCCAGCGCGGCACCGGCCACGTCGAGCCGGGGCAGGGGGCCGGGCCGGCGGCTTTCCGGCACGCGCCACCACGCGATCGCCAGCACCAGCGCCGCCAGCGGCACATTGATCCCGAAGGCCCAGGACCAGGACAGCCGGTCGATCAGGAAGCCGCCGAGCAGCGGCCCGAGGGCCGAGGTGATGCCGCTGAACGCGGCCCAGGTGCCGAAGGCCGCGCCCCGCTCGCCTTCCGGAAAGGTCGCGCTGATCAGCGCCAGGCTGCCCGGCACCAGCAGCGCCCCGCCCACGCCCTGCAGGGCACGAGCGGCAATCAGCTGGTTCGCGGTCTGCGACAGCGCGCAGGCCACCGACGCCAAGGCGAACACCACCACCCCGGCCATGAACACGCGCCGCCGCCCCAGTCGGTCGCCCAGCGAGCCGCCGACCAGCAGCAGCGCCGCCAGCAGCAGCGCATAGGACTCGATCACCCACTGGGCCTGGTAGACCGAAGCCTGCAGCTCGTGCTGGATCGCCGGCAGCGCGACGTTGACCACCGTTCCGTCGATGAAGGCCAGGCTGGAGCCGAGGATGGAGGCGACCAGCACCCAGCGCTTCTGTGCGGGACCGCAGCCGGGCACCGCGGGGCCGCGCCGGGCCGCCGAGTCGTCGCAGGGAAAGCGGGCCGCCAGCGTCATCGGCACCATGATGCGCGCGGCAGGCCCCGATGGGCTTGGCAAAGGCCGCACGCCGGACCCGGCGCGCCGGTGCTATGGTGTTCCGGCCGGCTGCCGGACAGCCGGGCACCAGGAGCCGCGCCATGTCCTCCAGCGAATCCGCCCGCACCCGCGCCGCCGATTGGCCCGACCTGCCGCTGGCCGGCTGGCGCGACACCGCAGCGACGCTGCACATGTGGACCCAGATCGTCGGAAAGACCCGGCTGGCGCTGGCGCCGCGGCAGAACCACTGGTGGCACACCACGCTGTACGTCACCGAGCGCGGCCTCACCACGTCGGCGATGCATGGGGGCGACCGCATGCTGTCGGTGGAGTTCGACTTCATCGCCCATGCGCTGAACCTGCGCACCGGCGACGGCGACTCGCACACCCTGGCGCTGGTGCCGCAGACCGTCACCGATTTCCATGCCCGCTACCTGGCCGCGCTGCGCTCGCTGGACATCGTCCCGGCGATCATGGGCCGCCCCGTGGAAGTGGCCACCGCGATCCCCTTCGCCGACGACGTGCAGCACGCCGCCTACGACGCCGCGGCCGTGCGGCGCTGGTGGCAGGTGCTGGCGCGGATCGACGGGGTCTTCAAGCGCTTTCGCGGCGACTTCGCCGGCAAGCAGAGCCCGGTGCATTTCTTCTGGGGCAGCTTCGACCTGGCGGTCACCCGCTTCTCGGGCCGGCGCGCGCCGCTGCATCCCGGCGGCGCGCCCAACTGCCCCGACTACGTGATGCACGAGGCCTACTCGCACGAGTGCAGCAGCGCCGGCTTCTGGCCGGGCGGCGGCTACGTGGACGAACCCGCCTTCTATGCCTACGCCTACCCCGAGCCCACCGGCTACGCGCAGCACGCGATCGCGCCGGCCGCGGCGTACTACCACCCGACGGCGCACGAGTTCATCCTGCCGTACGAAGCCGTTCGGCACGCCGCCGACCCCGAGGCCGACCTGCTGGCCTTCCTGCGATCCAGCTACGACGCGGCCGCCACCCTCGGCCATTGGGATCGCGAGGCGCTCGCACCGTACGTGGCCTGACGGCGCACCGCGGCGGCCCATCTGCACTCTTGCGCGCGCCAGACTGTGCCGCGAACGATCGCCATCTGCGGGTGGTTCTGCTACTGTGAACGCGTGCTTGCGCCACGACCCTCATCGACTGCACAGCAAGGCCGTTTCAGGCCTGATGAGCCGCAACTGGCATTCTGGAAACGCGCCATGGTGGCGGTGGGCTTCTCGGCCTTGGCCCTGGCCATCCGGTACCTTGCCGATCCGCTTCTTGGCGCGCACCAGGCGTTCACTGCAGCCTTCGCCGCGGTCGCATTCGCTTCCTGGCACGGAACCTGGCGCGCCGGCCTGTTGTGCGCCGTCCTGTCCTTCCTCTGGGCAGATTACTTCTTCGTCGAGCCGCGCCTGCACCTCATGGTCATGTCGCCTTCCAAGGCGGTGGAGTCGGCCTTCTACTGGGCGCTCGTGACCGTGATCCTCTATATCAGCCACCGCGCAATCAAGTCGCGGGACGCCGCCAAGCACCTGATCGCAAGGCTGCAGGCCGCCGATGCGCAGAAATCCGAGCTCCTGGCGACGTTGGCGCATGAAATGCGCAGTCCCCTGTCGGCCATCGGTTCGGCCATCCAGATCCTGGAGCTGGGGGGGGCCCAGCCCGAAACGCGAAGCCGAGCGACCGCGACGCTCGCGCGGCAGGCCGCCTACATGAACCGCCTGACCGAGGATCTGATGGACGCTGCCAGGATCCAGCAGGGAAAGATCGACCTCAAGCTGGAGAGGGCGGCGATCGCCGACCTCGTCGCGGCCGCACTCGAAGCGGTCGATCCGGTGCTGCGCGAGAGGAAGCAGCGCTGCGAAGTCTTCGTGGCCGGGGAGGTACCGGAACTGGTGGTCGACTCGGCGCGGATGTACCAGGTGCTGACGAACCTGCTCTTCAACGCATCCAAATACTCCCCCGACGCCTCGGTGATCCGCATCGAGGCAAAGCTCGCGCACAACGACGTTTGCATCAGCGTGACCGATTCGGGTGCAGGCATCCCGCCTTCCAAGCTCGACTGGGTGTTCGACACCTTCTCCCAGGTCAAGCAGGGTGGGCAGGGCTTGGGCCTGGGCCTGTCGCTCGTGCGCCGCCTGGTCCAGCTGCACGGCGGCTCGGTGAATGCGCTAAGCCGCGGAGAGGGCGAAGGAACCCGATTTGAGATCCTCTTGCCTGTCGAGGCGCCTAGCGCGCCTGCGCCGACAACGGCAATCCGAACACCCGATCGAACACCAGGTTGAACAGGAATGCGTAGACCAGGAAGAACACGATCATCACCGCGTTGAGCAGCAGCGCGGCGAGCAAGCCGACGCCCAGCACCCACGCGAAGAGCGGCACCAGCATCGTGACCAGCCCCGCCTCGAAGCCGATCGCGTGGACGATGCGCCGCAGCAGGCTGCGGCCCTTGCGTGCCTGGCGGACCTCCCACGCCTCGAACAGGGTGTTGTAGGCATAGTTCCAGGCCATCGCGATGGCCGACGATGCCAGCGCGGTGACCCCCGCGGTCGCTACCGGGCTGTCGGACAGCCATCGCAGCAGCGTGGTGGCAAGCAAGACGGCGATCAGCTCGAATGAAACGACGTAGACAATTTTTCGCTTGAGTCCCTGCACCGGCGGGATTCTAGGTGCGCTGCAGTAGATCAAGGCCCGTGGCTCAGCCCTGCGCTGGAAGGGGCCAGGCGGGTTGATGGCGAGACTCAAGGCTGAAGAGGCACGGTAGGCGCTATGCGCGCCCAGCGCCCCGTGCGCGCGCCCCCGGGTGTAGAGTGGCCGTTCGTTCCCGCCCGGTCGATGTCATGGCCACTTCGAACGACTCCACCGACGCGCCGCGCCGTCAGCCGCTGTACCGTTCGCTGTACTTCCAGGTTGTCATTGCCGTCATTTCCGGCGTGCTGCTCGGCCATTTCGCACCGGCGACCGGCGAGGCGATGAAGCCGCTGGGCGACGGCTTCATCAAGCTGATCAAGATGATGATCGCGCCCATCATCTTCTGCACCGTCGTGACCGGCATCGCCGGCATGGAGGACATGAAGAAGGTGGGCAAGACCGGCGGGCTGGCGCTGCTGTACTTCGAGGTCGTCAGCACGATTGCCCTGATCGTCGGGCTGGTGCTGGTGAACGCGGTCGGCCCCGGCCGCGGCATGAACGTGGATCCGGCCACGCTGGACACGAAGGCCCTGTCGGCCTACACCGCGCCCGGCAAGATCGGCACCACCACCGACTTCCTGCTGCACGTCATTCCGGACACCTTCGTCGGTGCGTTCGCCAGCGGCGAGATCCTGCAGGTGCTGCTGATCGCGGTCCTGTTCGGGTTTGCGCTGCACCGCTTCGGCGGCCGCGGCTCGCTGGTGTTCGACTGGGTGGAGAAGGCCTCGCACGTGCTGTTCACCATGGTGGGCTTCATCATGCGCGTGGCGCCGATCGGCGCCTTCGGGGCCATGGCCTTCACCATCGGCAAGTACGGAGTGGGCTCGCTGTTCTCGCTGGGCAAGCTGATGGCGACCTTCTACGCCACCTGCCTGATCTTCGTGTTCGCGGTACTGGGCCTGATCGCGCGGGTGCATGGCTTCTCGGTGTGGAAGCTGATCAAGTACATCAAGGAGGAGCTGCTGGTGGTGCTGGGCACCTCCTCATCCGAGTCGGTGCTGCCGCGCATGATGGAGAAGATGGAGAACCTGGGCGCGCGCCGCACCTCCGTGGGCCTGATCATCCCGACCGGCTACTCCTTCAACCTCGACGGCACCAGCATCTACCTGACCATGGCCGCCGTGTTCATCGCGCAGGCCACCAACACGCCCCTGACCTTCGGGCAGGAGCTGGTGCTGCTGGGCGTGCTGCTGCTCACCTCCAAGGGCGCCGCCGGCGTCACCGGCAGCGGCTTCATCGTGCTGGCGGCCACGCTCTCGGCCGTGGGCCACGTGCCGGTCGCGGGGCTGGCGCTCATCCTGGGGATCGACCGCTTCATGTCCGAGGCCCGCGCGCTCACCAACCTGGTCGGCAACGCCGTCGCCACGCTGGTGGTGGCGCGCTGGACCGGCGACCTGGACATGGCGCAACTGCACGCCCGGCTGGACAGCCGCGACTGGCAGGAGACCGGCGAGCCCGAGGTGCTGCTCGATGCCAAGACGGCCCGCATGAGCGTGGAGGGTCAACCGGGGTCGTGAGTGAACGCGTGGTTGGTCGAGCGCGAGCGACGGCAAGAGCCGCTGTCGGATCGGGCGCGAGGAGTCGCTGGCGGCCAAGAGCGGCTTTCGATCCCGATCTTGTCACCTGGACGCACCCACTCGCGTCTAACGAATACGGACCGCGGTCAGGCCGGGGTCAAAGGTGAACACCAAATTCGTACTTCAACGCATGTGCTTCGCACGCACGCACTCCAACTGGCCGGCCACGCGGCAACGGCGCAGTAGCGGCGCTGTCATCAAGATCAGCGCGGTGCCGAATGCCTGAATTCCTCCATCCGGCGTTCTGGATTGCCGTGGGGCAAATCATCCTGCTGGACCTCCTCCTGGGCGGCGACAACGCCGTCGTCATCGCGCTGGCCTGCCGCGACCTGCCGCCCAAGCGGCGCAGGCTGGGCATCCTCTACGGCACGCTCGGGGCCATCGGCCTGAGGGTCGCGCTCATCCTGTTCGCGTTGGCACTGCTGGCTGTCCCCTACCTCAAGGCGACGGGCGGCGTGCTGCTGTTGTGGATCGGCGTCAAGCTCCTTTCTCCGTCGGAAAGCGAGGAGCGTGCGGTCCAGACCAGTGACAAGCTGTGGAGCGCGGTGAGAACCGTGATCCTGGCCGACCTCGTCATGAGCATGGACAACGTGCTGGCCATCGCCGCCGCAGCGGAGGTCGCGGGCGCGCACCAGGTCCCGCTGGTGATCTTCGGGCTGCTGGTGAGCATCCCCGTGATCGTGGCAGGCAGCCAGCTGGTGCTGCGCCTGATGGACCGCTTCCCGGTGATCATCACTCTGGGGGCCATGCTGCTCGGCTGGGTCGCAGGCCAGATGATCTGGACCGATGCGGGGCTGCAGCCGCACCTGCCGGACGCCAACGCCTGGGAGTACGGTGCGGCCGCCATTGGCGCATTGGTGGTCCTGGCATTGGGCAAGCGGCGCATACGGCGCAAGGCGGCCGGCCTGGCTGCAGCGGCGCTGCGCGAGCAAGGCAGGTAGGCGTGCGTGAGGCTTAGACAGCCAATGGCCGCTTCGGCTGGAAGTTGACGTAGGACTTGCCGATCTGCAACGCCGCCAGCTCCGTGCGCAGCGTGACCGGCTCGGTGAACGTGCGGTACGGTTGCGGATTGAGCCGGGCGTAGCTGCTCTCGGCCAGCGCGAAGTCGGCGTCGATGATGAAGGCTTCGCGCCAGATCGGGAAAGGCAGCATCAACGGGAGCGCAGGTGCTTGGCGGTGGGCTCCAGGAGCTCGCCGTGCCAGGCGCCGTGGACCAGGACGTAGGTGTCGGCCATGGTGTCTCCCCTTCGGAGCTGGCCCCGCCGGCTACTTGCACTCGACCCTGAAGTTGTCGTGAAAGCTGGTCAGTTCGCCGCTTTCCGCGACGACGAGGTGAACGTTCTCGTGCAGCTGGAAGTTGTTTCCCGGGCCCAGTCCGATGATCCTGAAGTTGTTCAGGAACGTGAGGCTGAACCTTCCGTTCTCGGACGCGGCGTTGAAGTAGTCCGACGTGTTGCCCACCGCGCGGTAGGTGTCGCCAGTGCTCTGGCCGATGCCGGCGATGCCCTGCGGCTGGTAGTGGTTCATGCCGCGGATCCTGTTCCCGTTGATCGTGAAAGAGGTCAGGACGTGCAGTGGCCCGCTGAGATTGACGACTTCGCCGGCACCCCCATTGGCGCAGGGGACGAAGACCGCGAGGGTGACATCGACCTTGTCGTTCGTGACAACTTCGGCGTGGGTCGGGATTGCGCACAGGACTGCCAGTGCCGCGGCAGACGCTTTGAGGGTCTTCATGGCCATGCCTCCTTTGCAAGTTCGGGATCGGAGCCGGTGCTTCGGTCCGCTGCCCACCTTCGACGCACCCATGCTTGCCCGCAAGGTGAAAACCTACCGGCCAGGCTAGTAGTAATGTCCTGCCGGCGCGCTCTCACTAATCGAGAGCGCAAGCGAGTCCGGCCAGCCTCCCGGTGCGGATGGCGTTGTGGCCTACGCGCGCCTGGCCAGCGACACCAGACCCAGGTAGTCCGAGCGGGTCTGCGGCAGGACGGCGCCCACCAGTTGCTCGTACGAAGTGCGATGGCGCGCAAGCATGCGGGCCGAAGCCACGGTCTTGGACCTGCAGAACCAGTGGCAGGTATGTTGCATCAGGAGCATTTCGGCCGAAATGGCGAACGCGCGATCCTTCGCCGAGCCTGCGCCTTCCTCGTCGATGGCACGGCAGATGCCCCGTGCGTGGACACGGAGTGCTTCGCGCATGTCGAAAGAACCGGCGAAGGCTGACGCCAGCGGAAGCCAGATCGGCAGCTTGCTCACGCGAGTGGCTGCGGCGTCGGCAGCCGCGAAGTCATTCGCGAACTGGCGCATTTGCGTGCACAACGCTTGCTCGGTTGTTCGCAGCAGGTTCCAGACCTGTTCGCGCCGGCCAGGATCGGCTTCGCCCAGGGCCCGCAAGTAGCCCTCGGTCAGGGTCTCGATGTTCTTTTCGATGCTGAAGCCCGAAAGGAATCGGGCGAGGAGGGCGATGCGCTGTTGCTGCAGCTTGGCCTTGGTCATCCAGAAGGACAGGGCCAGCACGAGGGCGAGGGTCAGAAGGAAATCCACGCGCGATCCTACACATCGGAAACGGCTGCTCCCCAGCCGATCCAGGTCTTGGGCGCGCATGGCGGCGCAGTGGCGGGTGGACGATTTGCGGCTTGGGATTCTGTATACCGGCGTAGAATCCGGGACCAACATGGATACCCTGAAGGATTCCAGCCTGGGTGCCAGCCACTCTCCGCTCACCCGGCTTGTCGTGGAGGCCCTGCGCGAGCGCATCCTGGCGGGCACCATCCCGCCCGGCGATCGCCTGATCGAGGGCCGCCTCTCGGAGGAATTCGGGGTGTCGCGGATGCCGGTGCGGGAGGCCCTGCGCCAGCTGGCCGCCGAAGGCCTGGTGGTGATCGAGCCGCGCCGTGGCGCCTCGGTGGTGACCTTCGACGACCAGCAGATGCGCGAGCTGGTCGAAGTGCGCGCCACGCTGGAAGGGCTCAATGCGAAGCTGGCCGCCAAGCGCCACGACCCCGGACAGATCGCCGAACTGCAGCGCATCCTGGAGGAGGGCACGCGGCTCGCCGAAAGCTCGGACGTGGCCCGGACCACGCTGATGAACCAGCAGTTCCACGAAGCGCTGGGCAACGTCGCCGCCAATTCCGTCCTGCGCGACATCATGCGTTCGCTGCGCGACCGCACGGCCCTGCTGTTCGCGCCGATCAACCGGGTGCGCGGCCGGCAGAACTGGGAAGAGCACGCCGCCATCCTGCGCGCCGTGATCCAGGGCGATGCCGAGCTGGCCGCGATGCTGGCGACGCGCCACGTCTACAACGCGGCGCAGATGGATCCGCTCAGCTAGAACCCCGGGCTTGCAGGCGCTGCCAGGCCAGGCCCGCCAGCGCCACGTCCTGCAGCCCGACCCCCACCGACTTGTAGATCGCGATCCCGTCCGCATTGGCGCGGCCCGGGGCCTGCCGCGCCAGCAGCGCCCCGAGCTCGACCACCCTGTCGGCCACCCGCAACTCCGGCGCTGCGAGCACAAGGTCGCCCGCCTCGCGCAGCGCCTGGGCGCGCCACTCGACGACGATCTGCGAAGCGCGCGCGAGAGCGCGGTCGTCCAGCTCGCGCGTGGTCGGCAGGCTCGAGCCGGTCGCCGCGACGAAGCAGTCCTGCGGCAGCAGCTCGCCCGGAAAGAGCGGCGCGGGGGAGCGCGATGCCGTGACCACCAGGTCCGCGCCGTCCAGCACCCCGGCTGCGTCGCCGTAGGACACCGGCACGCCACAGGCGCGCTGCAGGTCGTCGGCCCAGCGCGGGTCCGCCGTGCGGGAGCAGACCCGGATCGCTTCCAGCGGAAAGGCCTCGGCCAGCTGCAACGCATGGGCGGTGGCCTGCACGCCAGTGCCGAAGAGCGCGAGCCGGCGGGCGTCCGGGCGGGCGAGCCGCCGAGCCGCCAGCACCGTGCAGGCGGCGGTGCGCAGCCGCGTGATGGCGCCGGCGTCCAGCGACGCGAGCGGGCGTCCGTTCTCGCTGGAGAACAGCAGGATGACGAAGCTGAACCGGCCGGCCAGCGTGGAGTAGACCTTGGCGCCGGCCACCCCCAGGTCCGGCAGCACGGCGCCCAAGGTGGAGAGCTTGACGCCCCCGGCCTCGGTCCTCGCGCGCTCCTGCATGGCCGCGCGCCCGGCCGTGAAACTGGTGAACGCGTCGTGCAGCACTTGCTGGGCATCGCGCGGGCGGATCGCGCCCTCCACCATGGCGTCCGTGATGTGCAGCATGGCTACCAGGAGACGGCGATGTCGCCGCGCACGAAGGTCTGGCACGCCATGCGCCAGCCGTCCGCCAGCTGCGCCTCGGTCAGGTGGCGGCGCTCCTTGGCCTTGACCTCGTCGGTGTACTCGCGGCCCTGCTCGATGCGGCACTTGCAGGTGCCGCACAGGCCCCCGCCGCACTTGAAGGGAATGCCGCCTTTCTCGCGCAGGGAGACCCGCAACAGGTTGCTGTTGGCCGGCGCGGCGGCGACCTTGCCGCCATTGCTCAGGAAGGTGACGCTCACCGTGCCGGCCCCGGCCGCCGGCTGCGGCGGGCGCAGCTCCACGGGGCGCAGCAGGCTGGAGTCGCTGCCATCGCGGCAGAGCTCGCGCAGTTCGGCGCGCGCGGACGCGAGCGTGGAAAAGCGCGGGAAGAACTTGGCCGGAACGGCGTTGACGCTGCCGCCGTCGCCTTCCTCGACGATGCGCACGCGGTCGTCGGCCTTGAGCTGGGCGATGACGAAGCGCGCACGCAGCCGGCCCCCGTGCAGGTATTCGTAGGCCTCCAGCGATTCCAGGCCGGCCCCGGGTTCGCTGCGGTACACGCCGGGCTTGCTGGTCAGGATCAGGTACATGCCCGGTCCTGCCGCAGTTCGATGTCGTGGGACAGCCACAACTGACAGACCAGGCGAAAGCCTTGCGCCAGCCGCTCGCCCAGCAGCTTCTCCTCCTTCCAGTTCGGGGGTGGCAGGTGCTCGGCGCCGGCGAGCACCCGGCTGGCGCAGCGGCCGCACTGGCCCATGCCGCAGCGGAACTGCAGCAGGGGGTAGGGGAACTGGCGGATGCCGGCCCGCACGACCAGGTTGGCGCCGGCGGGGACTTCCTCGCGCGCGACCTGCTCGTTCTGGTGGAAGGTGACGAATGGCATGGTGAGGGCGAGGGCACCTTTGCAGTCGACAGTATACAATATACCAACCATTCACCGACGAAAGGAACAGCATGGCCGCCGCCCTGATGACCCACGACGAATTCCGCAGCGCCCTGGAAGAAGCGATCAAGGGCAAGAGCGCCAACAAGGCGCCCTTCAGCATCGCCTGGGCGACCGGCCAGCTGTCGCGCGCCCACCTTGCGCGCTGGGCCGAGAACCACTACCACTACGTCGGGCCGTTCGCCGACTACCTGGCCTACATCTACGCACGCACGCCCGACCACATGACGGAGGCCAAGGACTTCCTGCTGGCGAACATGTACGAGGAGGAGATCGGCGGCGACCGCCACACCGACCTCCTGATCCGGTTCGCGCAGGCGTGCGGCACCACGCGCGAGCGGGTGATCGATCCCGACAACATGTCCCCCACCACGCGCGGCCTGCAAAGCTGGTGCTACGCGGTGGCGATGCGCGAGGACCCGGTGGTGGCGGTCGCTGGGCTGGTGGTCGGCCTGGAATCGCAGGTGCCGTCGATCTACCGCAAGCAGACGCCGGTGCTGCGCGAGCAGTACGGCTTCACCGACCAGGAAGTCGAGTTCTTCGACCTGCACATCGTGTCCGACGAGATCCATGGCGAGCGCGGCTACCAGATCGTGCTGGAGCACGCGAACACCCCGGAACTGCAGCAGCGCTGCCTGAAGATCTGCGAGATCGGCGCCCAGATGCGCCTGCTGTACACGACCGCGCTGTACCACGACTACGTCGCCCGCGACCTGCCCGAGCTGAACCTGGCGGCATGAGCACGAACACTGCAACGGTGGACGGCCTGAACTACATCCAGGGCGAGTGGGTGGCGGGCCTGGACGGCGCCACCTTCGACGACCTGAACCCGGCGGATGCGCGCGAGTGCGTGGCGCGCTTTCCGGCCTCCACCGCGCGGGATGCCGAAGCCGCGGTGGCCGCGGCCGCGGCGGCGTTCGACGGCTGGCGAAAGACGCCCATCGGCAAGCGCGCCGCCATCCTGAACGCCGCCGCCGCCTACCTGGAGGCGCATGTCGAGCGCCATGCGCGCGACCTGACGCGCGAGCAGGGCAAGCCGCTGGCGCAGGCCCGGGACGAATGCCTGCGCGCCGCGCAGACCTTCCGCTTCTACGCGGTGGAAGCCCAGACTTTCGGCGGCGAGACCTATCCGCAGGACGACCCGGGCATGGTGGTGTACAGCCAGCGCGAGCCGCTCGGCGTGGTCTCGGTGATCTCGCCCTGGAACTTTCCCGCGTCCATCCCCGCCCGCAAGATTGCCCCGGCGTTGATGACCGGCAACACGGTGGTGTTCAAGCCCTCGTCGGACGCGCCGCTGAGCGGATGGCGTCTCGTGCAGGCGCTGGCCGAAGCGGGCTTGCCCAAGGGCGTGCTCAACTTCGTCACCGGCGCGGCCGCGGCGACCGGGCCGGTGCTGACGCGGTCGGCCGCCGTGCGCGCGATCACCTTCACCGGCTCCACCCGCGCGGGCGAGGAGATCCACCGGGGCGCCTCGCTCACCACGCGCCTGCAGATGGAGCTGGGCGGCAAGAACCCGCTGCTCGTGATGGAGGACGCCGACCTGGACCAGGCGGTGGAGTTGGCGGTCAAGGGCGGCCTGTCGCTCAGCGGCCAAGCATGCACCGGCACCAGCCGGATCATCGTGCAGCGCCCGGTGCTCGCCGCCTTCACCGACAAGCTGGTCGAGCGGGTGCGCCGGCTGAAGGTCGGCAGCGGCCTGGAGCCGGGCATGGACCTGGGGCCGCTCTCCACCCGGCGGCAGCTGGACACCGTGCTCTCGTACATCGAAATCGGCCGCCAGGAAGCGGACCTGCTGTGCGGCGGCGAGCGGCTCCAAGGCGAGGCCCACGCCCACGGCTGGTACGTGTCGCCGGCGGTCTTCGCGGGCGTGACGCCCACGATGCGCATCGCCCGCGAGGAGATCTTCGGGCCGGTGCTGGCGGTGCTGGAGGCGGGCAGCTTCGAGGAGGCGCTGGCCCAGGCCAACGACAGCGACTACGGACTGGCGGCCGCGATCGCCACCCGCAACCCGCGCTACATGCACGTGTTCGCCAGTGAAGTGCAAAGCGGCACGGTCAAGATCAACCGCACCACCACCGGCAACCTGGTCAACGCCCCGTTCGGCGGCATCAAGTGTTCCAGCACGTCGACGTTCCGCGAGTCGGGGCGCGCCGGACTGGAGTTCTTCACGCAGACCCGCATGGTCTACCGCGGCACCTGAGGAGGAGAGGCAATGAAGAAGTCGCTGAAGCTGCAGCTCGACGAGGCGCGCGTCATGGCGGCCGCCGCGCTGCGGCGCGCCCAGGAGATCGGCGTGGCCGAGACGGTGTGCATCACCGACGAAGGCGGCTTTCCGCTGGTGCTCGAGCGCATGGACGGCGGCCGCGTGACGGGCCCGCAGATCGCCTGGAACAAGGGCTTCACCGCGGCCGGCCACAAGCGCTCCACCCACCTGTTCACCACGCCGCCCAACGGTCCGGCGCTGCCAGGCAACGAGGCATTCGGAATCCAGCTCAGCTTCGAGGGGCGCTTCGCCGCCTTCGTCGGGGGCTTTCCGGTGGTGGTCGACGGCGAGGTGGTCGGCGGCGTGGGCCTGAGCGGCGGCAACGGCGAGCAGGACATCCAGTGCGGCCTGGCCGCGCTGGCGGCGTTGCAGCAACTGCTGGAAGGCCAGGGGCACCAGGTGCTGGTGCAGGCCGACATCAAGAAGTGAGGGACCGGGCGTGATGGACCTGGGCATTGCCGGCCGCCGCGCCCTGGTGTTCGGCGGCAGCAAGGGCATGGGCCGCGCCTGCGCGCTGCATTTGGCGCGCGCGGGCGTGCAGGTGTGCATCGCCGCCCGCACGCGGGAGACGCTGGAGCAGGCCAGCGCGCAACTGCAGCAAGCCAGCGGCGCGCCCGTGGCGTGGGTCGTGGCCGACCTGACGACCGAAGCGGGCCGGGCCGCCGCGCTGCAGGCCTGTCCGGCGCCGGACATCCTGGTGAACAACGCCGACGGACCGCCGCCGGGCGATTTCCGCGACTGGACGCGCGCCGACTGGCATGCGGCGCTGGACGCGATGATGCTCGGTCCCATCGGGATGATCCGCGCGACGATCGACCCCATGCTGGAGCGCGGCTTCGGCCGCATCGTCAACATCGTCTCGCGCAGCGTGAAGGCGCCGCACGCGGAGCTGGGGCTGTCCAACGGCGCCCGCTCGGGGCTGGTGGGCTTCGTCGCCGGCCTGGCCCGGCAGGCGGTGCGGCGCAACGTCACCATCAACAACCTGCTGCCGGGGGCCTTCGACACCGACGCCCAGCGGCGCCACCTGGAAGCGCTGGCGCGCGCCACCGGCCGCGATGCCGGCGAACTGCGGCGCGAGCGGGAGAGCGCGACGCCAGCGGGCCGTTTCGGAAACCCCGACGAGGTCGGCGCCCTGTGCGCCTTTGTCGCGTCGGCCCATGCGGGCTACCTGACGGGGCAGAGCCTGCTGATCGACGGCGGTGCCTACCCCGGCACCTGGTGACCGCCCGGGCGCCTAGGCGGCCAGGCGCTCGATCACCTCGCGCGTGCCGAGCACGTCCCCGAAGAACAGCATCCAGGTCTGCAGCGATTGTTCGTGCTCGTGCGGCGTCACCGCCGACAACGCGTCGTGCACCATGACGGTGGCGTAGTCCATCATCATCGCGTCGCGCGCGGTCGATTCGCAGCAGACGTTGGTCACCGTGCCGCCGACCAGCACGTGCGTGATGCCGCGCGCCTGGAGCACCTCGTGCAGGCGCGACGATCCCGGCGCCAGTGCGCTGTAGCAGCGCTTGACGACGCGCTCGTCCGCCGGGTCGGGCTCCAGCCCGGGCGCCAGCTGGAAGCCCGCATGGCTGCTGGCCAGCTCGCGCAGCCGCCTTGCGCTGCGCTCCGGCGTGAGCATGTGGGCGTGGTGGTGCGACCAGCTGCGATCGGCGCCGTCGGCGCTGGTCTGCACCCAGATCACGTGGCCACCCGCATGGCGCAGCGCGTTGGCGAGCCGGTTGACGGCCGGGAAGGTGGCGCGCGCCGGCGCGCACTCGCCCAGGTATCCGGGCTGCGTGTAATAGTTCTGCAGGTCAATGACGACGAATGCCGTGCGCTTCGGATCCAGGCGGTCATAGGGGTGCAGCCGGCCCTGGCGAGCGATGACCCGTTCCACCACCCATTGCGGGAATTCCATCAGTCCGTCCCTTCAGGCGTAGCGCCGCGCGAACGCCGATTCCAGCCGGGCGATCGCCAGGTACATCAGGCCCGACAGCAGCCCGAGCACCACGATGGCCGCCATGACGATGTTCAGCTTGAACACCTGGCTGCCGTTGATGATGAGAAAGCCCAGCCCGGCGTTGGACGACTGGAACTCGCCCACGATGACGCCGACCAGGGCCAGGCCGATGTTCATCTTCAGCGCCGCGATCAGCGTCGGCATGCTTCCGGGCAGCACGACCAGCCGCAGCACCTGGGCGCGGCTGGCGCCGAAGGTGCGGGCCAGCTTGACCTTGTTCGGGTCGATCCCCTGGAAGCCCTCGTAGACCACCATGATGGTCACGAAGACCGCGATCGCCACGGCCATGCCGTACACCGAGTACTCCGAGCCGAGCCAGATGTAGAAGATCGGCACGAAGGCGATCTTGGGCATGGCATTGGCCACCACCAGGAACGGATCCAGCACCTTGTGGGCGAAGGAGGACCACCACAGGCCCGCGGCCACCGCGATGCCGAACGCCATGCTCAGGGCGAAGCCGACCAGGGTCGCCCGGAAGGTGGCCCAGGTGTGCCCGAGCAGGTCCCCGCTGCGCGAGAGCTCGATGAACGTGGGCCACAGCGCACTCGGATAGCTGGTCATCAGGGGGTTGACCACGTGCGTGCGTGCGAGCACTTCCCAGAGCACCAGAAAGAGCAGCAGCAGCAGCGCGCGGGTGGCCTGGATCCAGCGGCCGCGGCGCTTCTCGCGCGCGCGCCAGGCCAGGTAGGCGGCGCTGGGCGCGTGCGCCGGGGCGGCGGGCGACCCGGCCGCGGCGGGTGCGGGGGCGGCGTTCTCGGCCAGCAGAACGGAGCTCATGGAACCTCAGCCCTCCACGTGCACGTCCAGCTCGTCCCAGAGCGTGCGGAAGTAGTCGTTGAACTCGGGCAGCCCGCGGATCTCCAGCGGCTTGGGCCGCCGGCCCTCGTGGCCGGCGAAGCGCATCAGGTGCTGCGACTTGATCCGGCCGGGGCGGCGCGACAGCACCACCACCCGGTCGGTCATGGAAATGGCCTCGCCGATGTCGTGCGTGACCAGGACCACCGACTTGCCCTCGCTGCGCAGCACGTCGACCACCTCGTCCGCAATGGCCAGGCGGGTCTGCGAATCGAGCGCGGAGAACGGCTCGTCCAGCAGCACCACGTCCGGGTCGGTGACCAGCGTGCGGGCCAGCGCGACGCGCTGGCGCATGCCGCCGGAGAGCTGGCGAGGGTAGTGGTCGAGGAAGTCGCCCATTCCGCACTTGTGCAGCAGGTGGGCGGCGCGCTCGCGCGCCTGCTTCATCGAGCGGTGCTGGATCTGCGCGCCGAGCACCGCGTTGTCGAGGATGGTGCGCCACTCGAACAGGTAGTCCTGCTGCAGCATGTAGCCCACCCGCGGGGAGGGCCCGCGCACCGGCAGCCCGTCCACCAGCACCTGGCCCGACGAGGGCTCGAGGATGCCGGCGATCAGCGACAGCAGCGTGCTCTTGCCGCATCCGGACTGGCCGATGAGGCCGACGAACTCGCCCGCGCCGACCCCGAGCTGGATGCGGTCCAGCGCCTCGGTCTCGCCCGCGTGGGTGAAGTAACGCAGGCAGACGTCCTGCAGTTCGATGCGCGGCCGCCCGCGAGGGGGCGACGCGGTGGCGGGGCGCTCGGCTGCCTCGGCGAGCGTCATCAGCGGGCCTTGCTGCTGAACTCGTTGGCCACGACCTGCTCGTACTTGACGCGCTTGGCGCGGTCGAGGACCCCGCTGGCGATCAGCATGTCCTGCAAGGTCTCGATCGCCTGCTGTTCGACCGTGGTGCTGGTCTTCCACAAGCCGATGCCGCGATACCGCTCGATGGCTGCGACCAGCTCGGGTTGCGTCATGCCGGGGAAGAATTCGGCCAGGGCCTTGGCCAGGTCGGCCGCCGGTGCGGTCGCCACGTGCTTCTGCGCGCGCAGGATGACGTTGGTCCAGGCTTGCGCCACCGCCGGGTTCTTCTTCAGGAAGTCGCTGGTGGCGGTGAAGACGGTGTAATCCACCGGGCCCACCTCGCGGCCGACGGCCGCGACCACGAAGCCCTGGCCGTTCTTCTCCAGCATGCCGGCCTCCGGCTCCAGGAAGATGCCGTAGTCGGCCTGCCCGGCCATCCAGGCGCCGGCGCGCGCGGCCGGTCCGATGTTGTTCACCAGCTTCAGGTCCTTCTTCGGATCGAGCCCGTGCTTGCGCATCGCCGTCTCGAGGAACACGTCCGGGTTCGAGCCCGGACGGAAGGACAGCACGCTCTTGCCTTTCAGGTCGCTCCACTCGAACTTGGCCGGCTTGGTGCGCGCCATCAGCAGGAACCCGTCGGTGGCCGTCAGCCCGGAGAAGATCCTCGGCTTGGTCGGCGACTCGCTGTTGGCCACGTAGATCGAGGCTTCCGGCCCGATCAGCACGATGTCGGCGCTGCCCGAGAGCAGGGCGGCCATGCCCTTGTCGGTCCCTTGCGAAGTCTTCAGGCCAACGTCCAGCCCGGCTTCCTTGAAGTAACCCTGGCTCAGTGCCACGTACATGGGCGTGTACAGGATCGACCGGACCACTTCCTCGTAGCGGACCTTGGTCAATGTGGCAGCGGATTGCGCCTGCGCGGTGCCGGCCAGCGCAAGGACGCTCACGGCCAGGCCGATCGTGCGGAACAGGCGGGACAAGTAGGACATGGCGACTCCTGTCGGTGAAGAAATTAGTTTCTACGAAATACAGTATGCAATTCGCGTGCCGGCAGGCACTACCTCAAGCTCTGGTTTGACTTGGATCAAGTGGAACAGACCCACTGACGAGCGTCTACTGACATTTGTCGGTATACTATATACCGTAGATGCTGACCACTGGAGTAGGTGAAAGCGTGACTGCCGGCCCGGGGCGGGCCATGGTGGCCACGGGCCACCCCCTGGCCGCCGGGGCCGCCGCCGCCGTGCTGCGCGAAGGCGGCAGCGCCGTGGATGCGGCCATCGCCGCCGACGCCGTCATGGGCGTGGTGGAGCCGATGGCCACCGGCGTCGGCGGCGACCTGCTGGCGATGCTGGTGCCGCAGCAGGGGGCACCGCAGGCATACAACGGCAGCGGCCGGGCGCCCTTGTCACTGGATCCGGCGCAGGTGGCGGCCTTGCCGGGCGAGCGAATCCCCGAACGCCACCCCTTGTCCGTCACCACGCCTGGCGCCGTTCGGGGCTGGCACGACCTGCATGCACGCCATGGGCGGCTCCCGTGGAGGCGCCTGCTGCGCGAGGCGATCGATGTGGCGGCCGCCGGCTTTCCCGTTGCGCCGGTGGCGGCACGGGAGTGGGCCTGGTTCGAGCCGGTGCTGCGCGCCCAGCCGGAGTGCGCCGCGCTGTACCGGGCCGGCGCCGCGCCGCGCGCGGGAGAAACCTTCCGCAATCCCGAACTCGCCGCCGTGCTGGAGGCTATCGCCACGGACGGGCCGGATGCCTTCTACCGCGGGGTTCCGGCGCAGGCGGCTGAACGGGCCGTCCGGGCGCTCGGCGGCGTGCTGTCCGCAGAGGACTTCGCGGCGCACCGGGGCGAGTTCGTCGCGCCCGTGGCCGGCTCGTTTCGCGGACTGCAGGTGCTGCAATGCCCGCCGAACACGCACGGCGTGGCGGTGCTGCACGCGCTGGCCGCCCTGGAGCCGCTCGCGCTCGCGCCGGAAGACCCGCTCACCATGGTGGCGGCGGTGCAGGCCATGAAGCAGGCCCAGGACTTTGCTGCGCGAACGGTCGCCGACCCGGCCGGCAATACCGTGTGCACGGTGGTGGTCGACGCCGATGGTTTCGCTGTCACCCTGATGAGCAGCATCTTCAAGCGCTTCGGCGCCGGCATCGTCGCACCGGGATGCGGGTTCGTGCTCCAGAACCGCGGGTTCGGCTTTTCGAGGCCGGGACACCGCAACGGCCCGACACCTGGGAAACGGCCGTACCACACGGTGGTCCCGGGCGCTGCGCTGCGCGAAGGCCGCCTGCATGCCGCGTTCGGCGTGGTCGGTGGCGCGATGCAGCCGCAGGGGCAAGTGCAGCTGCTGCTGCGCATCGCCGCCTGGAACCAGGGCCCCCAACCGGCCATCGACGCGCCGCGCTGGCGCCTGGAAGGCGGCCGCGAGCTGGCCATCGAGACCGGCATGCCGCAGGCCACACGACAAGCTTTGCGTGCGGCGGGGTACACGGAACCCGCACGTGGCGAGCTCGGGGGCCGCAGCGACTTCGGTGGGGCGCAGCTTGTCCTGCGCACGCCGGATGGCGGACTGGCCGGCGGTTCGGACCGCCGCAAGGACGGACTGGTGCTCGTGATATGAGCGGGGTGGTGGTGGGTTGGCGGAGGCCATCCGCCAGCGTCTAGGCGGTGCCCTCTGCACGCATCCGGACGCGCGGCCCGGCCCAACTGAAGTCGAGGCCCGCTTCAATGGCCGCTGTAGACCAGCCCAGGAAGCCACAGCACGATTTTCGGGAACACGACGCACAGCGCCAAGCCGACAGCCTGCAGCATCAGGAAGGGAACGGCGGAGCGGAAGATCATCGCCATGCTGATCTGCGGCGGGGCCACGCTCTTCAGGTAGAAGAGCGAATAGCCGAACGGCGGGCTGAGGAACGCCATCTGCATGTTCACCATGAAGATCACCCCGTACCACAACGGGATCTGTTCCACGGCGACGCCGGCTACGCCGGCCACACCGTCGAACTGCAGGCTCTTCATGATCGGCAGGAAGATGGGCACGGTGAGCAGCAGGATGCCCACCCAGTCCAGGAACATCCCGAGGATGAAGAGGACGACCATCATCAGGAACAGGATGCCGTAGGGGGGCAGGCCGGTGCCGATGATGAGCTCCGACACGAAGGTCTGCCCGCCCTTGACGACGAAGAAGCCGACGAACATGGTGGCCCCGAAGAAGATCCACATGACCATGGCCGTCGCCCGCAGCGTGGCCAGTCCGGCGTCGTACAGTGCCACCCACGTCAGCCGGCGGTGCAGCGCACACACCACCAGCGCGCCGAAGGTGCCGATGCCGGCCGCTTCCACTGGGGTCGCGATGCCGAAGAAGATGACGCCGAGCACGAGCAGGATCACGAGGATGGGCGCGATCGTGTTGCGCAGCAGGCGCAGCTTCTCCCGCATGGACACGCGTTCTTCCTTGGGGAGCGCCGGCCCGAGGGACGGATCGAGGTAGCAGCGGACGGTGACGTACGCGATGTACAGGCCGGAGAGGAGCAAGCCGGGAAAGACGGACCCGATCAGCAGTTCGCCGAGGGACTGCTGCGCGACCACGGCATAGACGATCGCCATCACCGAAGGCGGAATCAGGATCCCCAGGGTGCCGCCGGCCAGCAGCGCGCCGCAGGCGAGCTTGGGCTCGTAGCCGCGCCGGAGCATCGCCGGCAGCGCGATCATCCCCATCGTGACCTCGGTGGCCCCGACCACGCCGACCATGGCGGCCAGCAGCGTGCAGGCCACCACGGTCGCCGACGCCAGGCCGCCCTTGACCGCCCCGAGCCACTTGTAGATGACGTCGAAGAGCTCCTCGATGATGCCGGCCTTCTCCAGCACGGCCGCCATGAAGATGAACAGCGGCACCGCGGACAGCTGGTAGTCCGTCATGAACGGGAACACCCGCGAGGGCAGCATGTTCAGCACGCTGCCGCTGCCGAAGACGTACAGGTAGATGATGGCCAGGCTGCCGGTGCAGAAGGCCATCGGCAGGCCGAGGAGCAGCAGCACGGCGAGCGAGCCGAACAGCAGCAGGGTGAGCCAGCCGATGCCGATCTCGAGCCCCATCGCACTAGCTCCCCGCTTCGCGCACGATCAGGATGTCCTTGATCAGCTTGGACACGCCTTGCAGCGCCAGGAGGAAGGCGCCGATCGGAATCATGAGCTTGACCGGCCAGTACTGGACGCCCCATTCGGTGAACGAGTGCTCTTCGACCCGCACCGCATCCATGGCGAAGCGCGCGCCGGTCCAGAGCATGGTGAGGACGAAGATGAAGAAGAAGACCGACGTGACGATGTCGGCGATCGCCTTGCCGCGTCGCGAGAAATGCGTGTAGACCACGTCGACGCGCACGTGCTGGTCCTCGCGGTAGGCAAACGCGCCGCTCAGCATGTACTGCATGCCGAACATGAGGAACATGCTCTCGTGCACCCAGTTGGTCGGTGAATTGAAGATGTACCGGGCCATCACCTCGTAGTAGTAGGCGAACACGGCGATCACCGCCCACCACGCCACGAAGGCGCCGATGCGGGTGTTGAGCCCGTCGATCCAGTCGGTGAAGCGGGTGCGCACCTCCAGCGTGGGGTCCTGGCCGATACCGCCCTCTTGCACGTCGACGGCCGGCGTTGCCTCGAGGGGCGATGGCCTTTGCCCGGCTCTTTGCCCGGCTTCCAGTGCGCGCCGGCGGCGCACCAGGCCGGGCAGCAGCGCGGCGTCCACCAGCAGCATCAGCGCGAGCGCCAGGGCCACGTCACGCGTCCGGGAGTGCCACAACTCCGTGACCCCCCTGGCCTGCTCGAATTCGAGCTGGCGTGCCGCCAGCTCGGCCTGGGCCTTGGCGGCGTCCGCCGGATCGGCTTGGCTCGCGGCGACCTGCGCCGCCTGGAACGCCGCGAACGTGCGCGACGTGTCCTCGCGCACGTCCCGCACCTGGGCGTTGCAGTAGATGATGGCCAGGAAGACCGGAATGAACACGAATCCCCAGGCGCTGCGCAGATAGAAGCGATGGATGCCCAGGTAGCCGGCGAGCAGCCAGAACAGGTAGGCGATGCCGAGCACCGGCCGCCCGTCGGGGCGGCGCTTGAGCTGGCGGGCTGCCAGCCATCCGGCGATGAGGGGAAAGAGAAGAAGTCCCGACCAGTAGAGCCAGTGCGGAAGGATGAAACCGAGGCTGGGCATGTGGAGGTCAGGCTGACTCACGGCTCGGGCGCACGATGCATGCGCACCGTGCGCCCGAGTTCGCGGGGTGGGCCGGCGGGCCGGACATCAGACGTCGATCTTCAGCCCCTTGTACATGTCGGGCGTGACGTAGCCGACCGTGTGGGACTCCATCACCTCCAGCTGCAGCTTGAACAGGCGCGCCGCATCCTTGTCCTTGTTCGCCCACTTGAACCAGATCGGGACCGCCGTGCGCTGGAACTTGGGCAGGTCCTGGGCGGGCAGGCGGTTGATCTGGACGCCGGCCTTCTCGAACTTGCCCCACGCTTCCATGTCGGCCTTCTGGATCGCGCCGTGGTGCTCGTTGGAGTAGACCTGCACTTCGTCGTCCACCCAGCGCTTCATCTTGGGCGACAGCTTGTTCCACACGTCCATCCGCACCACCAGGTCCATCAGGTCCACCGGCTGGTAGACGGACTCGAGCCCGGGCGGGCCGGTCCAGATGAACTTGGACACCTGCTGGAAGCCCAGGTCCCAGTTGACCGCGGGGCCGGTGTAGTCGGCCGCCTCGATGGTTCCCTTTTCCAGGGCCGAGAACACTTCGCCGCCCGGCAGCAGCGTCGTCTTGGCGCCGATGGCGGCGAAGCCTTCCGCGATCATCCCGCCCGGGACGCGCAGCTTCAGGTCCTTGAAATCCTCGATGCTGCGGATCGGCTTCTTGGAGTGGATGATGTTGGGTCCGTGGTGGATGCGGTTGACGTAGTACAGGCCCTGCTTGGCGAAGATGTCGCGTGCCGCCTGCAGGCCGCCCTTGCTGTAGAAGAAGATGTCCCACTCGTGGGGGTAGCGCAGACCCATCAGGTAGGACGACAGGAAGGCGGTCGCCGGAAGCTTGCCGGCCCAGTACAGCGTGAACGAGTTCATCGCCTCGAGCACGCCGTTCTTGACGCCGTCGAGAAGTTCGAAGTCGCCGACGACCTCCTTGGCGGCGAACGGCCTGAACTCGAGTTCGCCGCCGGTCTTCTCCTTGATCGTGGCGCACCAGTTCTTGAAGGTCTGCAGGCCCACGCCGGCGGGCCAGGAGGTCTGCACTTTCCAGATGGTCGTCTCGGCGGCCTGGGCATTTCGCACGAAGGGTGCGGCGAGGGCCACTGCGGTGCCGGCAGCCGCGGCGCCGCCCGTCTTCAGCAGCGAGCGTCGCGTCGGAGAGGGCTCACTCGGCGACTGTTGCTTGTCTCGGGATGCAGGATTCATTGCGCCTCCTTGACTTGCGGGGAAGCACGCCTCTGCTGAGAGAACGGCGCGATCATCTTGCGCCTCGCCGCAGAAACGTCGGAACTAGGGCAAACGCGAACCCGCGGCATGGCCGCGCTGGGGTGTGTGCACTGGTCGCCGTTACGGAAGCCGAGCGGCCAGCGCGGCGCGGTTCAACGACGCTCTGCCGTGAATACGGATGAGGCGATAGGAAGCGCCGCCCCTAGATGCCCCCGTACCAGCTGTAGCCCAGATCCTCCCAGTAACCGCCGCGCCCGCGCCCCAGGGCCGCGAAGCTGTCCACCAGTTCGATCCGCTGCACGTACTTGGGCTGCTTGTAGCCCAGCTGGCGCTCGACGCGCACGCGCAGCGGCGCCCCGTTCTCCACCGGGAGCCGACGGCCGTTGAGATCCCAGGCCAGCAGGGTCTGCTCGTGGTAGGCGTCGTCCATGTCCACGCTCTCGTAGTAGGGGGCCCGGTAGTCGCCCTCGTCCATGACGTCCATGCAGTGGAAGACCACGTAGCGTGCCTGCGGTCTCGCGCCGACGAGTTGCAGCACGTGCGAAAGGCGCACGCCGGTCCATTGGCCGATGCAGCTCCAGCCTTCGACACAGTCGTGGCGCGTGATCTGCGTTCTCGAGGGCATGGCGCGCAACTGCGCCAGCGTGAACGATCCCGGGCGCTCGACCAGGCCGTCCACCTGCAGCCGCCAGTTCGCGAATCCGTCCCGCAGGTGCGCCGAGTAGGTCTCGCCGACCGGCCGGGTCGTGCCGTTGGGGCGGAACACCGGCGCGATGTCGGCGGGCGTGAATTCCTGCGCCATCGCCCGCCCCGCAAGGGCGCGCTGCACGCGACGCGTCAGCGCCTCGGCGCTGCCCAGCACGCGCACGGCCCGCTCGTCATGGCTCAGGGCGTCGCAGCCGGCGAGCGCTCCGCCCGCGACCGCGGCAAGGCCGGCGCGCAGCAACCGTCGGCGTTCGCGGCGGTGTTCGAAGGGGGGGTTCCTGACGGGCCTCATCGGGGGAGCCTCCAGTAGCCGGTGACCATCGAACGCAGGTTGTTGACCAGCCCGGTGACGACCACCTCGAAGACGTGCACGAGCACGAAGGCGATCAGCAGCAGCGCGCCGGCGAAGTGCAGCGTGCGCGCGGCCTGTCGGCCGCCGAGCCAGTCGACCCAGCCGGGGAGCGCGGCATTGAGCCACGGCGACATGGCCAGGCCGCACAGGATGAGCAGGGGCAGGACGATGAACACGATGGAGAGATACGCGATGTTCTGCATCACGTTGTAGCGGAGCGCCGCCTCGCCGGTCGGATGCCGCAGCAGCAGGTGGTCGACCACGGAGCGCCCGATCCCGCGCCACTCGCGGCCCGTCGGCACCAGATCGCGCTGCAGATGCCCGCTGAAGATCGTCCACAGGAGGTAGGCCACGCCATTGAGGACGAACAGCCAGGCGAAGAAGAAGTGCCACAGCCGGCCCAAGGCGAGCCACTGGCCGTCCGGGATCGTGGCCCAGGACGGAAAGCCCCGCGCCACTTCGGCGCCATCCGGACCGCGTGAGACGCCGAGCACGCCGTGGGTGGGGAACTCATGGGCGCCGACCCGCGTGATGCCCACCAGCCGGTCGCCGTTCCGGCGCTGGCCGATCTCGAGCACGCGGGTTTCCGGCCGCGAGTCCTTGCCCCAGTAGAGCGCAGGATGGGCGTTGAAGATCTGCAAGCCGCTGCCCAGCAGCGCCAGCACGCAGACGACGTTGACCCAATGCATGATCCGCACCGGCAGCCGGTGCCGGTAGATCACGGCGGGAGCGGGACCGGATGCCATGGAAGCCTCCCCGGTGGATGCCCAAGCGAAGCGTGCGCAAACGAGCACTCTTCATACCGCGGCGCACCGGGCCGGTCAACTGCCGCGCACGCGTGGATTCGAATCACTCATCGGTTGGGGATGCGGGCGGGTGCTCAGGTGGGTCCGGCCCCAGCTTGCAGCCGTCGCGAGACCTCGCGCGCCGCTTCGCGCAGCGCCGGCAACATGGTCTCCTGCATCTGCCGCGGCGCCGTACGGTTGGCCTGACCACTGATGTTGAGCGCTGCGATGGTGCGGCCGGCGCGGTCGATCACCGGCGCGGCGATCGACACGAGGCCTTCCTCCAGCTCCTGGTTGACCAGGCACCAGCCCTGGCGGCGTGCCTGCTGCACCTTGGCCAGGAGCGCATCGATGTCCACCACCGTGTGCCGTGTGCGCGCCTCGAGCATGGTGGACTTGAGCAACCCGACCACCTCATCGTCCGGCCGGCCCGCCAGCAGCATGCGCCCGATCGAAGTGCAGTAAGCCGGCAGGCGTGAGCCGATCCCGAGACCGTTGCGCATGATCTTGCGGGTCGATACGCGCAGCACGTACACGATGTCGGTGCCTTCCAGTACCCCGGCGGAGCACGACTCCTTCACCTGCTCCACCAGCGCCTCCATCACCGGCTCGGCCACGTTCCACATCGGCATCGAGGAGAGATAGGCAAAGCCCAGGTCCAGGATGCGCGGCGTCAGCGCGAATTGCCGCTCATCGCTCTCCACGTAGCCCAGCGCCTGCAAGGTGAGCAGGATGCGGCGGGCACCGGCGCGGGTGAGGCCGGTGCGGGCGGCCACCTGGGTCAGGGTCTGGCGCGGCGCGTCGGCGCTGAACGAGCGGATCACTTCCAGCCCGCGCGCGAACGATTGCACATAAGCGTCCCCCGGTCGCGGGTCGGGGGTGGCGTTCGGGCGGGCGCTGGCGGTGGGCATGTAGAATTCATTATACGAACAAGTGTTCGCATGGCGAACATTCTTTCTGCCAAGGGCTGCAACAGCCCATTCAAGGAATTCCATGATCAACAAGATCGCGGCCTCCGTGGCGGAGGCACTGGCCGGCGTGAAGGACGGCGCCACGGTCCTGATCGGCGGCTTCGGCACGGCGGGCATCCCGGGCGAGCTGATCGACGGGCTGATCGAGCAGGGGGCCAGGGACCTCACGGTGGTCAACAACAACGCGGGCAACGCCGACCAGGGCCTGGCGGCCCTGCTCAAGACCGGCTGCGTGCGCAAGATCATCTGCAGCTTCCCGCGCCAGGTGGACAGCTGGGTGTTCGACGAGCTGTACCGCGCCGGCAGGATCGAGCTGGAGCTGGTGCCCCAGGGCAACCTGGCCGAGCGCATCCGCGCGGCCGGCGCCGGCATCGGCGCCTTCTTCTGCCCCACCGCCTTCGGCACCGAACTGGCCAAGGGCAAGGAGACGCGCGAGATCGACGGCCGGCAGTACGTCCTGGAGTACCCCATCCACGGCGACGTGGCGCTGATCAAGGCGGAAGCCGGCGACCGTTGGGGCAACCTGGTGTACCGCAAGTCGGCGCGCAACTTCGGCCCGGTGATGGCCACCGCCGCCAGGCACACGGTGGCCACCGTGTTCGAGCTCAAGGAACTGGGCGAACTCGATCCGGAAGCGATCGTCACCCCCGGCATCTACGTGAGCAGGATCGTGAAGATCCCGCGGGTGGCGACGCAGGCGGGCGGATTCAGGAAGGCTGCATGATGAACGCCGCGAACTACCAGAAGCGAACCAAGGACGAACTGGCCCGGCGCGTGGCGCAGGACATCCACGACGGTGCCTACGTGAACCTGGGCATCGGCATGCCGACCACCGTCGCCAACCACATCCCGGCCGGCCGCGAGGTGATCCTGCAAAGCGAGAACGGCATCCTGGGCATGGGCCCGGCGCCGGCTTCGGGCCAGGAGGACTACGACCTGATCAACGCGGGCAAGCAGCCGGTCACCCTGCTGGCGGGCGGCTCGTATTTCCACCACGCCGACTCCTTCGCGATGATGCGGGGCGGCCACCTCGACATCTGCGTGCTGGGCGCTTTCCAGGTGTCCGCCCGCGGCGACCTGGCCAACTGGAGCACCGGCGAGCCGGGCGCCATCCCGGCCGTCGGTGGCGCCATGGACCTGGCCATCGGCGCCAAGCAGACCTGGGTGATGATGGATCTGCTGAGCAAGGCCGGCGACAGCAAGGTCGTCGAGCGCTGCACCTACCCGCTGACCGGCATCGCCTGCGTCAAGCGCATCTACACCGACCTGTGCACGCTCGAATGCACGCCGCAGGGCCTGCGCCTGATCGACGCCGTCGAGGGCCTGTCCCGCGAGGAACTGGAGCGCCTGATCAACCTGCCGATCGCGGCCCCGATCTGAAGGACCCCCATGACCCGACAAGCTTTCATCTGCGATGCGATCCGCACGCCGTTCGGCCGCTATGGCGGCGCGCTGTCCTCGGTGCGCGCCGACGACCTGGCCGCCCTTCCGCTGAAGGCGCTGATGGCGCGCAACCCCAAGGTCGACTGGCAGGCGGTGACGGACGTGATCTACGGCTGCGCCAACCAGGCCGGCGAAGACAACCGCAACGTGGCCCGCATGGCCGCGCTGCTGGCCGGACTGCCGATGGACGTGCCCGGCGCCACCGTCAACCGCCTGTGCGGCTCCGGCCTGGATGCGGTCGGCACGGCGGCCCGGGCGATCAAGGCCGGCGAGGCGGGCTTGATGATCGCCGGCGGCGTCGAGAGCATGAGCCGAGCGCCCTTCGTCATGCCCAAGGCCGACAAGGCGTTCTCGCGCGCCAACAACGTGTACGACACGACGATCGGCTGGCGCTTCGTCAACAAGCTGATGCAGCAGCAGTACGGCATCGACTCCATGCCCGAGACGGCGGAGAACGTCGCGGTCGACCACCAGATCGAGCGCGAGGCGCAGGACCGGATGGCGCTGGCGTCGCAAACCAAAGCGCTGGCGGCGCAGAAGCGCGGCTACTTCGATGCCGAGATCACGCCGGTGACCATCCCGCAGAAGAAGGGCGACGCCGTCATCGTGAGCAAGGACGAGCACCCGCGGGAGACCTCGCTGGAGGCCCTGGCCAAGCTCAAGGGCGTTGTGCGTCCCGATGGCACCGTCACCGCGGGCAACGCCAGCGGCGTCAACGACGGTGCCTGCGCGCTGCTGATCGCCGACGAAGCGACGGCGGCCAGCCATGGCCTGACACCGCGCGCCCGCATCGTGGGCATGGCCACCGCCGGCGTGGCGCCGCGGGTGATGGGCATCGGTCCGGCCCCGGCCACGCAGAAGGTGCTGGCGCTCACCGGACTGGCGCTCGAGCAGATCGACGTGATCGAGCTCAACGAAGCGTTCGCGGCGCAAGGGCTGGCGGTGCTGCGCATGCTGGGCCTGGGGGACGACGATCCGCGCGTCAATCCGAACGGCGGTGCGATCGCGCTGGGCCATCCCCTGGGCGCCTCCGGCGCGCGCCTGGCGACGACCGCGGTCAACCAGCTCCATGCGAGCGGCGGCCGCTACGCGCTGTGCACGATGTGCATCGGCGTGGGGCAGGGCATCGCCGTGATCCTGGAGCGCGTCTGACATGCAGGAAGCAACCCTGGTCACCGGCGGCAGTTCCGGCATCGGGCGCGCCATCTGCGAAGGCCTGCTGGCGCAGGGCCGCACGGTGGTGAACCTCGACTACCAGCGGCCCGCGTGGTCGCACGAGCGCCTGGTGTCCTTCCAGGCCGACCTCACCAGCGAAGCGCAAACGCTCGAACGCGCAGCCGAGATCGCGCGCGCATTCGACATCACGGCGCTCGTGAACAATGCCGGCGCGACGCGGCCCGGCTCCATCGACACGCAGACGGCCGCCGACCTGGCCTACGTCCATGCGCTGACGCTGCAGGCGACGATGCTGCTCACCCAGGCCTTCCTGCCGGCGCTGCGCGCCAGCGGCCGCGGGCGTGTCGTCAACATGGCGTCGCGGGCGGCGCTCGGCAAGACCGAGCGCATCGCCTACTCGGCCGCCAAGGCGGGGCTCGTCGGCATGACCCGCACCATGGCGATGGAGCTCGGGGCCGACGGCATCACCGTCAACGCCATTGCGCCCGGCCCGATCGCCACGGAGCTGTTCCGCCAGAGCAACCCCGAAGGCGCGCCGCGCACGCAGCGCATCCTGGACAGCATCGTCGTCAAGCGCATGGGCACCCCGGAGGATGTCGCACGCGCGGCGCTGTTTTTCCTCGCTCCGGACAATGGCTTCATCACCGGCCAGGTGCTCTACGTCTGTGGCGGCACCACCCTTGGACTCGCTCCCGTCTGAATTCACCAAGAGGACCCTTCCATGACCCCGTTCCACGACTCCCGCCGCCGCTTTGCACTGGGCGGCCTCGCACTCGCCGCTGCCGCCGCAGGCCTGCCCCTGACTGCCACCGCGCAGGCGTACCCGTCCAAGCTGGTGACCGTCATCGTTCCGTTCGCCGCCGGCGGCACCACGGACATCCTGGCACGCGTGATCGGCCAGGCACTGACCAAGGAGCTGGGCCAGTCGGTGATCGTCGACAACCGCGCGGGCGCCGGCGGCAACATCGGTTCGGCCCTCGCGGCCAAGGCGACGGCCGACGGCTATACCCTGCTGATGGGCACGGTGGGCACGCACGCCATCAACCAGAGCCTGTACAAGAAGCTGCCGTTCGACCCCGTCAAGGATTTCGCGCCGCTCACGCGCGTGGCGATGGTGCCGAACCTGCTCGTGGCCAATCCCGGCAAGCCGTACAAGAACGTGAAGGAGCTGATCGCCTACGCGCAGGCCAATCCGGGCAAGGTGAACTTCGGTTCCTCCGGCAGCGGCAGTTCGATCCACCTGTCGGGTGAGCTGTTCAACTCGATGGCGAAGGTCAACATGATCCATGTGCCCTACAGGGGCAGCGCGCCGGCCGTCACCGACCTGCTGGGCGGCCAGATCGACATCATGTTCGACAACATGCCCTCTGCCATCCAGCACGTGCGCAGCGGCAAGCTGCGTCCGCTGGCCGTCACGACGGCCAAGCGCGCCCCCGAACTGCCCGATGTTCCGACGATTGCCGAAGCCGGGGTGCCCGGTTACGAAGCGACTTCCTGGTTCGGCATGTTTGCGCCCGCGGCCACGCCGGCGCCGATCGTCGCCCAGCTCAACGCGGCACTGGTCAAGGTGCTGGCCGATCCGGACGTGAAGAAGAAGCTGGCGGAGCAGGGCGCCGAGCCCTACGCCGAGAAGCCGGAGCAGTTCGCCGAATTCATCCGCAGCGAGTCGGCGAAGTGGAGCAAGGTCGTCAAGGCCTCCGGCGCCAGCGCCGACTAAGGCGGAGTTCTCGACGGGAAGGCCCAGGCCGGGGCCTTTTCGGTCCGCTCTCCCGGCCGGCTTCCCCGAGCGTCGGAGTCCCTGAAGCCCTAACCAGGTAGCTAGGATCATCGTGAGTTCGGCTGGGCTCCGCGGCGCCCTTCGGAAGGAAGGAGGCTACTTGGGCCGAGCGCATCGGCGGGGAGAACACGTTGGTGGCGATCCGAGCCGTTCCTGCTTGGGTACGCTTTCAGCCTTGCGACTGATGGCAGGCCGGGAAGCCCGTACTTCGTCTGGGTGTTCCCTTCCAGGAAGCAGTACACGTTCGAGATCGGACCCGACGAGAGGCGGGCGGCGCGCTGAACGCCTGTCTCGGAGGGCGGCGTCGGCCGGCTGAATCTGCAGCCGATGAGCAACCCGTCGACATCAAGCCCCAGCGTTGAACGTCGACAGCGGCGCCGCGAACAAGCCCCTCGTTGTCGGCGAGAACTTGCTCGCCGTGAAGGTGTGGTTCCGGCATCGCCCTGCGGCACCCCTGGCACCGCAGGGCGATCTCCGAGAGGAGATCGCCCCGACGGTCAGGTCGCGTGCAGGTGCTTGCCCACCAATCCGGTCATCTCGAACATCGTGACCTCACCCTTGCCCATCACGGCCTTGAGCTTGTCATCGCAAATGATGTTGCGCTTGTTGGAAGGGTTCTGCAGGTTGTGGGCCTTGATGTACTCCCAAAGGCGCTTCGTGACTTCGGTGCGTGGCACAGCCTCGGAGCCGATCACGGCAGCCAGCTCAGGGCTCGGTTTCAGCGCCTTCATGAAGGCGGAGTTCTTCTTGGGTGTTTCGGCTTGCGTCATGCTGTACCTGTGGTCAAAAAGGAAGGCAGCATACTCGCACGCGGTCGAGAAACCTGTGCCAAACGTAAGCTGCTGCCGCCCGCAAGCGATGGGGCTGCTTTCGGGCCAGGAGCAGACATCCTGAAGTTGCGCGCGCTAGCAAGGGCCGGCTTGCTGATGCCCGGGCCTCTCGGCCTGCAGCTATCTCGCGAGCTTGATCAATTCGGCCGAGCGACGCTCGGCGTACATGACGCGTTCAGGTGCGGGCGCAAGGCTGACCACTGCGTCTGCCAAGTGCCGCCCGTAGGTCTCGCCCGACCTGAGCTCGAGCTCGGTTGGCGCAAGGACGTGGGCGGAGTGCGCTGACACCATGCCGACAAATTCTCCGGCAGAGGAAACCAGTGGAAAGGAGAGGACCGAGCGAAATGGGACCGAGTTCGCGAAGTCCACGTACGGCTTGAAATCCTCATCGACGCGGACGTCGGGAACGAACACCGGCTTGCCCGAGCGGGCAGCACGACCGCAGACTGTGCTGGAGCCGACGGCGACCCGCTCGAAGGTTTTCAGGAATGCCAACCCGAGCCCGCGGGCGGCGACGATGACCAGTCGCCCGTCGCTCCCTGGAAACTGCACGTTCCCCATCTCCGCACCGTGCAGTGCGACGACGTCGTGAAGCCCTGCCTGGATCTTCTCGTCGAGCGTCTTGGCGCCACCCAGGCGTGAAAGCATTGGCTCCAGAAGCATCCTGGAATTCTAGGCTGAGCGTCCGGGCTCATGGACCGGGATCTCGCCGGCCGCTGGTGCCGCTACTCGGCGATGGGCCGGTCGGACCGCTGGGCCGTCCCGGCGAGGTATTCCATCGCGGCGGCGCAGCCGCTGCCTGGCAGCCGCACGCCGGCCAGGCGCAGGCCCATCTCGCAGCCCGAGAGGGTCGCCATCAAGGTGAGGTCGTTGCACTCGCCGAGGTGCCCGATCCGGAACATGCGCCCCTTCACCTTGCCGAGCCCCGCGCCCAGCGACATGTTGAAGCGCTGGTAGACGAGTTGCCGCACCGCGTCGGCATCCACGCCCTCCGGCATCATCACCCCGGTCAGCACCGGCGAGTAGACCGCCGGGTCGGCGCACTGGATCTCCAGCCCCCAGGCGCGCACGGCACGGCGGCAAGCTTCGCCCAGGCGCTGGTGGCGCGCGAACACGGCCTCCAGCCCCTCCTGGTGCAGCATGTCGAGGGCTTCGGACAGGGCGTACAGCAGGTTGGTGTTGGGCGTGTACGGGAAGTACCCCGTCTTGTTGATCTCCAGCATCTCGTCCCAGGCCCAGAACGATTTCGGCAGCCGGGCCGTGCGGCTCGCCTCGATCGCCTTGGGCGACAGGGCATTGAAGCTGATGCCGGGCGGCATCATCAGGCCCTTCTGCGAGCCGCTGACCGAGACGTCCACGCCCCACTCGTCGTGGCGGTAGTCGGCCGAGGCCAGCCCCGAGATGGTGTCCACCATCAGCAGCGCCGGGTGGCCGGCAGCGTCGATCGCGCGGCGAACGGCGGCGATGTCCGACGTCACGCCGGTCGAGGTCTCGTTGTGGACGACGCACACGGCCTTGATCGCATGCGAGCGGTCCGCCCGCAGCCGCTCTTCGATCATGGGGGCCTGCACGCCGCGGCGCCAGCCCTCGCTGCCCGGCAGGCCCAGGAACTCGGGCTCCAGGCCCAGGCGCAGGGCCATCTTGTTCCACAGCGTGGCGAAGTGGCCGGTCTCGTACATCAGCACCGCGTCGCCGGGGCTGAGCGTGTTGGCCAGAGCCGCCTCCCAGGCGCCGGTGCCCGAAGCCGGGTAGATGACCACGGGATGCCGGGTCTTGAAGAGGGTGCGGATGCCGGCGAGAACCTTGCGGCCAAGCGCGCCGAACTCCGGGCCGCGGTGGTCGATGGTCGGGTAGCTCATCGCACGCTGCAGGCGGTCGGGCACCGGGCTCGGCCCCGGGATCTGCAGGAAGTGGCGCCCGGCGGGGTGGAAGTTCAGGTTCAGCACGTGGGTCTCCTTGTTGAAATGGCGGCGCCGCAGGGGGCGCCGGCGCCGCCGGAAAAGGCAGGGAGCAGGCGCGCGCGCCTAGCTGTTGAAGATCTCGGCGAGATCGACCTCGCCGTTGCCGACATCGAGCTGGAGGCTGCTCTCGATGTGCTCGAGGTGCTCGAGCATGAGCTTCTCGGCCTTGGCGCGATCACGCTTGGCGACCGCATCGACGATCTTCTCGTGTTCATCGTTGCGGCACGCGTGGGCGGTCGGCGCGTCGTACAGGAAGATGGTCAGGCAGGTCAGCATGCAGAGCTCGCGCACGCTGCGGGCCAGCGCCGCGTTGCCGGCCAGTTCCGCCGCCAGGGTGTGGAACTCGCCCGACAGGCGGATCACCGCCCGCTTGTCGGCCCGGCGGCGCGCGTCCGCCTCCAGCTCCTGGTGCTGGCGCAGGCGTGCGACCTTCTCCGGGGTGAGGGTGTCCACCAGCCGCCGCAGGACCGCCGGTTCGATCAGCCGGCGCGCCTCGAACACGTCGCGCGCCTGCTCGATCGAAGGCTTGGCGACGTAGGCGCCGCGCTGGGGGTACAGCTCGACGATCTGCTCGTGCGCCAGCTTGGCGAGCACCTCGCGGATGCGTGCCCGGCTGACGCCGAAGATCTCCGCCATGCGCTCTTCGCCGAGCTTGGTGCCGGGCTGGAGGCGGTGCTCCAGGATGGCGACATAGATGCGCTCGTAGATGTCTTCCACCGATTTTTCCCGCTCCGCACGGGGGGAGGACTTGCGCGCAGTCGCCATCGGTTGCTTGTGGTTGCGTTCGCCGGCGATTCTAGCCAGCGGTCGGGTTTGCGCCGCGTTCAGGCCCATTGGAACAGCTCTCCCCATCCGGTGATGCCGGCCGGCGACCGCCTGGCCAGTCGTGCCATCCCCCAGACGGTGGTGCTCACCGTATCCAGCAGGGGGATGCGTGTGTCGGCTTCCACGCGCGCGGCCAGCGGCGCGGCGCGCAGGTTGGTGCAGAAGGTGGTGATCGCCTCCGGCCGCTGCGCGGCCACTTCGTCGATCAGCTCGCGCAGCCGCTGCGGCTCGACGCCGGCGAACGAGTGGTTGTCGCGGATGTCCAGGTGTCGCTCGGCGACGACCGTGATGCCCAGCGCGCGGTAGTTCTCGACGATGCGCACCTGCACGTCCTGCGTGTAGGGCGTGACGAGCGCCAGGGTTCGCGCGCCGCGGATCTGCAGCAATTCGTTCAAGGCCAGCACGGCCGTGGTGGCCGGGATGCCGGTGTGCGAGCGGATCCGCTCGCACAACTGCCGGTCGCGCTCGAAGCCCAGCCAGCCGGCCGAGGTGCCGCTCCAGCCGATCACGTCGACCTTGGCATGGGCCAGAAGTTCGGCCGCGGCCAGGATCGGGCCTTCGTCGAACTGGCCCAGGGCGCCGGCGCCCAACCCGATCTCCGTCACCCTGAACCGCGAGAAGTGCGCGGTGGCATCCGGCAGCAGCCGGACGATCTCGCCGGTGATCGGTTCGAGGGTCGTATTGGAAGACGGCGTCAGGATGCCGAATCGGGTTGTTGACATTTGTGCCTGCAATGTGCAAGGCCATTATGCATGGCGCGTTGGGGAAGAGCCAGCTGTTGCGTTTTCAATGTCTACATCGGTGTAAACACCAATGGGGCGGACGATCGGCCAAGCCATAGTGGCTATCCGTGAGCCATTTTCGATGGTATGTAGGCACCCTTGGAAGCGCTCATTTGAGCGACATATGCGAGCTGTGCATGAGTAAATGTCAACAATGAATCGGATAGATTGTCTACATGAAAAGATGGCGACCAGGGGGCTGAATGGCTGATGCGGCCTTCGACCTGGTGGTGCGCAACGCGCAGGTCGCCACGGCGAGCGACACCTTCGATTGCGACATCGGCATCCGCGACGGCCGGATCGTGCAACTGGGGCAGGCACTGGCGGCGGGCCGCGACGAGTACGACGCCGCAGGCAGGGTGGTGACGCCCGGTGGGGTGGATGCCCACTGCCACCTCGACCAGCCGATGGAGGCGCCGGCCCGCATGGCCGACGACTTCCGCTCCGGCAGCCGCTCGGCGGCCTGCGGCGGAACGACCACCGTGATCCCGTTCGCCGCACAGATGAAGGGGCAGTCGCTGCTGGCCGCGGTGGACGACTACCACGCACGTGCCGAGGGGCGCGCGGTGGTGGACTACGCCTTCCACCTGATCGTCAGCGACCCGACGCCGCAGGTGCTGTCCACGGAGTTGCCGCAGCTGATCGCGCAGGGCTACACGTCCTTCAAGGTCTATATGACCTACGACGACATGAAGCTCGACGACGGCCAGATCCTGGACGTGCTGGACGTCGCGCGCACCCACGGCGCCCTGGCCATGCTGCATGCGGAGAACGCCGACTGCATCGAATGGCTGACGCGCCGGCTGGAGGCCGCCGGCCGGACCGCCCCGCGCTACCACGCCCATGCCCGGCCGATGCTGGTCGAGCGCGAGGCGACCCACCGCGCCATCGCCCTGTCGCAGCTGGTGGACGTGCCGATCCTGATCGTCCACGTCTCGGGCGGGGAGGCCGTCGAGCAGATCCGCTGGGCCCGCAGCCACGGCCTCTCGGTGTTCGCCGAGACCTGCCCGCAGTACCTGTTCCTCACCGCGGAGGACCTGGGCATCGACGACAGTTACCACGGCGCGCGCTGCGTCTGCAGCCCGCCGCCGCGCGACAAGCGGAACCAGCAGGTGATCTGGGACGGCTTGTCCGACGGCCTGTTCACGATCTTCTCGTCCGACCACGCGCCGTTCCGCTACGACGATCCGCAGGGCAAGAAGCCGCACGGCGAGGAGGTGGCCTTTCGCCACATTCCCAACGGCATCCCGGGACTGGAGACGCGGCTGCCGCTGCTGTACTCCGAAGGCGTGCTGGGCGGCCGCATCACGCTGCAGAAATTCGTGGAGCTCACCTCGACCAACCCCGCCAAGGCCTACGGCCTGCATCCGCGCAAGGGCACCATCGCCATCGGCTGCGACGCCGACCTGGTGGTCTGGGACCACCGGGACACGGTGGTGCGCAATGCGGACCTGCACCACGCGGTCGACTACACGCCCTACGAGGGCATGGGGCTCAAGGCCTGGCCGGCGCTCACGCTCAGCCGCGGCGAGGTGGTGTGGGACGGCCGCGACTGCGTGGCCCGGGAGGGCCGCGGCCGCTTCCTGCGTTGCGGCCGGCCGACGCTGCTGCCGCAGCGCCCGGAGGGACGGCCATGAAGCTGCTGCTGGTCAACCCGAATATCTCGACGGAAGTGAGTGCGCTGATCGAGGCCGAGGCCCGGCGCACGGCGGCGCCGGACACCCGCATCACGGTGGCCACCGCACCGTTCGGGGTCGCCTACATCGAGACCCGCTTCGAGGCGCTGGTGGGGGCGTACGCGGCGGCGCAGGTGGCGGCGCAGGCGTACGCGCAGCACGATGCCCTCATCGTCGCGGCCTTTGGCGACCCCGGCGTGGGCGGCATCCGCGAACTGCTGCCCATCCCGGTGATCGGGCTGACCGAGAGCGCACTGGCCAGCGCCTGCCTGCTGGGCCAGCGGTTCTCCATCATCACCATCTCGCAGCGCATCCAGGCCTGGTACCGCGAGGTCGTGCACTCGTACGGGCTGCTCGATCGCCTGGCCAGCATGCGCGGCCTGGACCGGCAGCTCTCCATCGGGTCGGTGCAGCAGGACCACGCCGACCGGCTGGCGCAGCTGTGCGACGAAGCCGTGCGCCAGGATGGCGCCGACGTGATCGTGCTGGCCGGCGCGCCGCTGGCCGGGCTGGCGCGCACGCTGCGCGACCAGCTCCCGGTGCCGGTGGTGGACGGCGTCTCCAGCGCCGTGCGCCACGCCGAAACGCTCGTCGCCCTGCAGCCCGGATCGCACCGGGGCGGCAGCTTCGAAACCCCGCCGGTCAAGCCTCACAAGGGCCTGCCGGAAGCCATCGCGCGCATCCTCGCGCGCACCGGTCCGTAGTCCCCCGCCCGTCTGCAACCTCTGCCCAAGGAGCCCCCATGAAAGCTTCCCTTTCGCGCCTGCTGGCCTGCGCCGCGCTAGGCGCCGCCGCGCTGCAGGTCCCGACCCAGGTCCAGGCCGATGACCGCATGAAGTGGAAGGCCATCGGCCAGCCGCTGGCCACCGGCCTGATCCAGAAGAACAAGGAGCAGCCGTTCTTCGAGAATTTCGCGGCGAAGACAGGCCTGCCGATCGACATCGACTACAAGCCGATCGACACCCTCGGCCTGAAGGACACGGAGCAGCTGCGCGTGATGAAGGCCGGCCTGTTCGACATCGTGTCGCTGCGCGTCTCGCAGAACTCGCGCGACGAGCCCACCCTGCTCGGGCTGGACCTGGTCGGCGCCGCGCCCGACTACGCCACCGGCCGCAAGGTCGCCCAGGCCTACTTCGACACCATCGACAAGCGCTTGCAGAAGCAGTTCAACGTCAAGCTGCTGGGCGTGTGGCCATTCGGGCCGCAAGTGCTGTTCTGCAAGAAGCCGATCACCAGGCTGGCCGACATCAAGGGCATGAAGGTCCGCGTGTACGACCAGAACCTGGCCAAGTTCATCGAGCTGGTGGGCGGCACGCCGGTGCCGGTGTCCTTCCCCGACACCCACCAGTCGCTGTCGCTGGGCGTGGTCGACTGCGCCATCACCGGCCCGAGTTCGGCCAACACGGCCGGCTGGCCGGAGGTGACGACGCACCAGATGCCGCTCGGCTTCCAGATGGCGCTGAACGGCTACGCGATGTCGCTCAAGTCCTGGAACCAGCTCAAGCCGGATCAGCAGGCCAAGCTGAAGGCGGCGTTCGACGGGCTGACCAGCGAGATCTGGTCCTACTCGGAGGAGCTGTTCCAGGACGCGCTGAACTGCAACACCGGCAAGGAATGCAAGACCGGCAAGCCATTCAAGCTGACCAACGTGCCGGTCTCGCCGGCCGACCTGGAGCTGGTGCGCAGCGCCGTCACCAAGGTGTCGCTGCCGGTGTGGGCTGAAGTCTGCGACAAGTCCAATCCCGACTGCTCCAGGCAGTGGAAGGCGATCGTTGCGCCGGTGCTGGGGCTGAAATGAAGAACGGCGCGTCCATGCTCAAGCGGGGCGCGCCGGACGGCGCGCCCGCGGCCAAGGGGGAGGCGCCGGGCGCCGCCCCCGCGTCTCCCGCGGGGCCCGCCGTGAAAGAACACATCGAGAACGTGCTGGCCTGGATCTTCGGCGCCATCTTCCTGGCGCTGTCCGTCGTGGTGGCGGTGGAAACGCTGTCGCGCAAGCTCTTCAGCTTTTCGCTGCAGGGCGCCGACGAGCTTGGCGGCTACGCGCTGGCCGTCGGATCCACCATCGCCTTCAGCCTGGCCCTGATGGGGCGCAACCACATCCGGGTGGACGTGTTCCACGAGCGGTTGCCGCGTGCGCTGCAGGCGTTCCTGAACTGGTTCGCCGTGGCCAGCATCGCCGCCTTCGGCGTCTTCATGGCCTGGGTGGCGACCAAGGTGATCGTGGACACGATGCAGTACGGCAGCACCGCGCAGACGCCCTGGGCCACCCCGCTGATCTGGCCGCAATCGGTCTGGTATGCGGGTCTGGTGATCTTCGCCCTGGTGGCGACCGGCTACGCCCTGCGGGCGAGCTGGCTGGGGGTGCAGTGCCGGATCGACTCGCTCAACGAGGACTTCCAGCCCAGGAGCGCCAAGGAAGAACTGAAGGAAGAACTGGACGACCTGGCCAACCGGCAGGCGGCCGAAGGAGCCCCGCGATGACCCTTTCCTTCTTCGGGATCGCCTTCGCGCTGATGCTGGGCATGATGCTGATCGGCACGCCGATCGCCGTGGCCATGGCGCTGGTGGGCATCGTCGGCGGCATCGCTGCCTATGGCATCCCGTTCATGGACTCGATCGCCCCGGTGGTCTGGGGCGTGCACAACGAGAACCTGCTGACCTGCATTCCGCTGTTCGTGCTGCTGGGCGAGCTGCTGCTGCGCTCGGGCATCGCCGACCGCATGTACATCGCACTGTCGGCCTGGCTCGGGCGGCTGCCCGGCGGGCTGCTGCATACCAACATCGGCAGCTGTGCACTGTTCGCCGCCACCTCGGGCTCCTCGGTCGCGACCGCCGCCACCGTGGGTACCGTGGCACTGCCGTCGTTGCAAAAGCGCGGCTACTCGATGCGCAATTCGCTCGGCTCGCTGGCCGCCGGCGGCACGCTCGGCATCCTGATTCCGCCCAGCGTCAACATGATCGTCTACGGCTCGCTGACCAATACCTCGATCGGGCAGCTGTTCATCGCCGGCATCATTCCCGGAATCCTGCTGACTGCGATCTTCATGATCTACATCGCCGTATCCAGCGCCCTCAGCGGCGAGGTGATGCGCGAAGCGAAGATCCCGCTGGCCGACAAGATGCGCACGCTGGTGCACCTGGTTCCGCCGCTGGTGGTGTTCGGCATCGTCATGGGCAGCCTGTACTTCGGCCTTGCCACCACCACCGAGAGCGCCGCGCTCGGGGTGATTGCGGCGCTGGGCTTCGTCTGGCATTCGGGCCGGCTCAACCGCGAACTGCTGCGCAACTGCTTCATCTCCACCGCCCGCGTCAGCGGCATGATCCTGCTGATCATGACGGCCGCGTTCATCCTGAACCTGGCGATCAGCCTCACGGGCGTGGCCGACTCCCTGACCAAGTGGGTGACCAGCCTGGGCCTGTCGGGCACCGGCCTGATCCTGGTGCTGATCGTCTTCTACCTGATCCTGGGCATGTTCATGGACGTGCTGTCGATGCAGGTGGCCACCATCCCCATCACCTACCCGATCGCCGTCGCATTGGGCGTGGACCCGATCTGGTTCGGCATCTTCATCGTCCTGATGTGCGAGCTGGGGCTGATCACGCCCCCGGTCGGCATGAACCTGTTCGTGGTGCACGGGATCCGGCCGGACAAGGGCGGCATCGAGGATGCCATCTGGGGCGCGCTGCCGTACGCGGTGATCATGATTGCCTTCACGCTGCTGCTGCTGGCCGTGCCGCAGCTGGCGACCTGGCTGCCCAGCCACATGTGAGCCGCACGCCGATGACACCGACCGAAGCGTGGCGGCTTCCCGCCACCGAACTGCAGCGCCGCTACCGTGCGGGCGATCTCACCCCCTCCGCGGTAGCGAGGGCCTGCCTGGCCCGGCTGGAGGCGGTCAATCCGAAGATCAATGCGGTGATCGCCCGGCGCGATGCCGCCTTCCTGGCCGAAGCCGAAGCAGCGACGCGCCGCTACGAGGAAGGCCGGCCACGATCCGCCATCGACGGCATTCCGCTGACGGTGAAGGACAGCCTGTACACGGCCGACCTGCCCACCACCTGGGGTTGCCCGGCGCTGCGCAACCACTGCACCGCAGAGGATGAACTGTCGGTGGGGCGGGCTCGCGCCGCCGGTGCGCTGATCATCGGCAAGACCAACGTGCCGGAGTTCGCGCTCGAGGGCTACACCGCCAATCCGATCTACGGCGTCACGGGCAATCCGTGGAATCCGGCGCTCACGCCGGGTGGCTCCACCGGGGGCGGCGTGGCCGCCTGTGCCGCCGGCATCGCGCCGCTGGCGATCGGACAGGACGGCGGCGGCTCGATCCGCCGGCCGGCCTCACACACCGGCCTGGTCGGACTCAAGCCCTCGCTGTCGGCGGTGCCGCGCGAGCACGCGCTGCCCAGCCTGCTACTGGACTTCGAAGTGATCGGCCCGCTGGCGCGCACGGTGGCCGACGCGCGGCTGCTGTTCGAGGTGATGCGCGGCCCGGCCGACGCGGACCGCTCCTCGCTCGCGGCCGCCCAGGCAGCGGGCAGCGTGAGGGCCGGCGCTGCCCTGCGCATCCTGTACGTGGAGCGCTTCGGCAGCGCGCCGCTGGATCCGCAGATCGCAGCCAGCGTCGGCGCCGCCGTGGAGCAGCTCGCAGAACTGGGCCATTCGGTGGAGGCCGGCCCATTGCCGCTGGATCTCGATTTCTATGGCGAGGCCTGGCCGCAGATCGGCCAGATCGGACTGGCGCAACTGTTCCAGCAGCACCCCGAATGGGCGGCCCAGGCTTCGCCCAGGTACCTGGAGATGGCCGAGAAGGGCAGGGCGTTGCCGGGCGCGCGCCTGTGGCGCATCCTGGAGCAGGTCAAAGCCTTGCGCCGACAGGTCGCCGCGGTGTTCCGGCAGGTCGACGTGATCGTCCTGCCGTCCGCCGCCGCGCTGCCCTGGGCGGCGCAGGAGGCGTATCCCACGCACATCGACGGCCAGGAGGTCGGGCCGCGCGGGCACGCCATCTATACCGGCTGGGTCAACGCGGCCGGGCTGCCGGCACTGGCTCTGCCGTGTGCGCCCTCGCGCGAGGGCCTGCCGATCGGCCTGCAGATGGTCGGGGCCTACGGCAGCGACGATAGACTGCTCGAACTGGGGGCGAAGTTCGAGGACGCGAGCCCTTGGGCGCACCGGTGGCCGCAGCTCTGAGGGGTGCGCTCGCCCGGAACGATGAAACAACCCCCGCTGCTGCTTTTCGAAGGCTGATGTCCATGGACGCCTCTTCCACCCAGTCGGTCGCGCAGGCCCTGCTGCACGCGCGCCGCCACCGCAGTCCCGTCGACGCCGCGGCGCTGGCCGGCTCCCTGCGCGAACCGCAGGACGCCTACGAAGTCCAGCGGCTCGTGCGCGAGGCCCTGGCGCCAGGCGAACTGCCGGCTTTCTGGAAATCCGGGGGGCCGTCGCGCAGCGCCGTGCTGACCCACGCGCCGCTGTTCGCGGCGAGCACCTGGCCAAGTCCCGCGGACGCCCGGAACTCGCACTTCAATTCCAGGTTGATCGAGGCCGAGGTCGCCTTGCGGCTGGGATCGGATGTCACGGCCGCGCAGGCGGCCCGGCTGACGCCCGGCGATGCCGCAGCGCTGGTGGACGCGATGGCGGTGGCCATCGAGATCGTCGATTCGCGCTGGACCGAAGGCGTCGACGCGCCGCCCCTGCTGAAGCTGGCCGACCTGCAGTCGCATGGGGCGCTGGTGGTGGGAGAGTGGCGCCGGTTCGCGGCCAGGGATTGGGCCATGCAGTCGTGCGTGGTGCGGATCGCCGCCTCGAGCGCCGAGTACCGCGGCACGCACCCGCTCGGGGATCCCACCTGGCTGCTGCCCGCCTGGCTGAAGCACGCCACCCGAGGCGGTGCCGTCGTGCGGGCCGGCACATCGGTGACCACCGGCACCTGGTGCGGGATGCTGCCCGCCAACCGGGGGGACCGGGTCTCGGTGACCTTCGACGGCATCGGCGCGGCCTGCGTCGAGCTCTAGCAGCCCAGCAGTCGGCGCCGGCACGGCGCATCCAGATCAAGGACGGTCATCCATGGCAGATTCATCTTCACCGGGCCGGCCGCTGTCCGGCGCCGAGCAGGCGCTGCGCGAGGCCGCGCGCGAGTACCACCGCAGCCCGACGCGCGGCAAGATCGCCGTCACCCCCACCAAGCCGCTGTCCAACCAGCGCGACCTGTCGCTGGCCTATTCGCCCGGCGTCGCCTATCCCTGCCTGGACATCCAGACCGATCCTTCGCTGGCCGCCGAGTTCACCTCGCGCGGCAACCTGGTGGGCGTGGTCACCAACGGCACCGCGGTGCTGGGGCTGGGCGACATCGGCCCGCTGGCGGGCAAGCCGGTGATGGAAGGCAAGGGCTGCCTGTTCAAGAAGTTCGCCGGCATCGACGTGTTCGACATCGAGCTGGCCGAGCGCGACCCGGACAAGCTGGTCGAGATCATCGCGGCGCTGGAGCCCACGCTCGGCGGCATCAACCTCGAGGACATCAAGGCGCCCGAGTGCTTCTACATCGAGCGCCAGCTGCGCGAGCGCCTGAACATCCCGGTGTTCCACGACGACCAGCACGGCACCGCCATCATCTCCGGGGCGGCGCTGCTCAACGGGCTGGAACTGGTGGGCAAGTCCGTCGGCGAGGTCAAGGTGGTGGTGTCGGGCGCCGGTGCCGCCGCGCTCGCCTGCATCGACCTGATGGTGGGCCTGGGCGTGGCGCAGCGGCAGATCTTCGTGTGCGACTCCAAGGGCGTGCTGTACGAAGGGCGGCCGGGCGGCTACGACCCGTCCAAGGCGCGCTACGTGCAGGCCACGGAGGGCCGCACCCTGGCCGACGTGGTGCAGGGGGCCGACGTGTTCCTCGGCTGCTCGGCGCCCGGCGTCCTGACCGGCGCCATGGTCGCGACCATGGCGCCGCGGCCGATCATCCTGGCGCTGGCCAACCCCGAGCCGGAGATCCGGCCGGAAGTGGCGAAGGCGGCGCGGCCGGACTGCATCATCGCCACCGGCCGCTCCGACTACCCCAACCAGGTCAACAACGTCCTGTGCTTTCCCTACATCTTCCGCGGGGCGCTGGACTGCGGTGCCACGCGGATCACCGAGGCCATGAAGCTGGCCTGCGTGCGCGAGATCGCCGCGCTGGCCAAGGCCGACATCAGCGAGGAGGTGGCCAACGCCTACTCGGGCAAGGAACTGGCCTTCGGCCCGGACTACATCATCCCGACGCCGTTCGACTCGCGGCTGATCCTGCGCATCGCGCCGGCCGTGGCGCGGGCCGCCGTGGAATCAGGGGTGGCCACGCGGCCGATCGAAGACCTGGAGGCCTACCGCCAGAGCCTCACGCGCTTCGTCTACCAGACCGGCATGATCATGCGGCCGGTGTTCGCCGCCGCCAAGGGGGCGCAGGCGCGCCGCGTGATCTATGCCGAAGGCGAGGACGAGCGGGTGCTGCGCGCGGCGCAGCTCGCGCTGGACGAGCGGCTGGCCCAGCCGATCCTGATCGGCCGCCCGGCCGTGATCGAGGCGCGCATCGCGCGCGCCGGCCTGCGCCTGAAGCTGGGCCAGGACGTCGACTGCGTCAACCCGGAAAGCGACGCGCGCTTCCGGCAGTACTGGGAGGCCTACCACCGGCTGATGGGGCGCAACGGCGTCACGCCGGAAGCCGCCAAGGCGGCCGTGCGCCGCTCCAACACCCTGATCGGCGCGTTGTCGGTGCACCTGGGCGACGCCGACGCCATGCTGTGCGGCATGGTCGGGCGCTTCGACGCCCACCTGGCGCACGTGCGCGACGTCATCGGCACCGCGCCGGACGCCCCCGGGCTGGCCACGCTGAACGCGCTGATGCTGCCCAACCGCACGCTGTTCATCGCCGACACCTATGTCAACGAGAACCCCGATGCGGAGCAGCTCGCCCACATCGCACTGATGGCGGCGCAGGAGGTGCGGCGCTTCGGGCTGCCGCCCAAGGTGGCGTTCCTGTCGCACAGCAGCTATGGCTCCTCCACCCGCGGTGCGGCGCAGAAGATGCGCCGCGCCCGAGAACTGTTCGCGCAGCTTGCCCCGGACATCGAATGCGACGGCGAGCTGCAGGGCGACGCCGCGCTTTCCGAGCCGATCCGCCGCGAAAGCCTGATGGAGGGCGGTTCGCTCGAGGGCGAGGCCAACCTGCTGATCTGTCCGGACCTGGACTCGGCCAACATCCTGTTCACGGTGCTGAAGATGACGGGCGGGCACGGCATCACGGTGGGGCCGATCCTGCTGGGCGCGCGGGCCTCGGTGCACGTGCTCAATCCATCCGCCACCGTGCGGCGGATCGTGAACATGACGGCGCTGGCGGCGATCCGGGCCTGAAGCCCTGGTCGCTCGGCAGGCTCCTCGCGGAACTGACTCCGTCCGCGTGGGGGAAGGAGCAGGGCCGGTCCGAACCCTGTCCTTGTCCATTGCGCCAATGGCCGCTCTCGTTTTGTCGAAACCGCCCGGCACTATCTGCCAGGCTGCAGCCTTCCGGCTGACATGCGCCCGCGCGAGACTCTTGTGGTTCGTTCAAGGAGTCTCCCGATGCTTCCCGCCCCGTATCCCTCGACGCGGTATATCGATGCCGGGACCATGGTCCGGCTGGTGAATCGAAAGGGCCTGTCGACCTGCATTTCCGGCATCGCCGAACGGATCGCCGCCGATTTCAGGCGCTGGCAGGACTTCGACAAGTCCGCGCGGGTGGCTGCGCATTCCACGGAGGGCGTGATCGAGCTGATGCCGATCGCCGATGCGCGGCGCTTCGCCTTCAAGTATGTCAACGGCCATCCGAAGAACACCCGGATTGGCCTGCCGACGGTGATGGCCTTCGGCGTTCTGGCGGATGTCGCCACCGGTGCGCCCCGCGTGCTTTCGGAACTGACGCTCATCACCGCGCTGCGCACGGCCGCCATGTCGGCGCTCGCGGCGCAGCACCTGGCCCGCGCCGGGAGCCGTGTCATGGCGCTGATCGGCAACGGCGCGCAAGGCGAATTCCAGGCGCTGGCCTTTCGTGATCTGGTGGGCATCGGGGAGCTGCGCCTGTTCGACGTCGATCCTGCCGCCACCGCCAAGCTGATGGCCAACCTGGCCGGCCAGGGGCTGCAACTGCGGGCCTGCAGCTCCATCGCCGAAGCGGTGCGCGGCGCCGACATCGTCACCACCGTGACCGCCGACAAGGCAAACGCCACGATCCTCACTCCGGAAATGCTGGCGCCGGGTATCCACGTCAATGCCGTAGGCGGCGATTGCCCCGGCAAGACCGAACTGCACCGCGGCGTGCTGGAGCGCGCCAGCGTGTTCGTGGAATTCGAGCCGCAGACGCGGATCGAGGGCGACATCCAGCAGATGCCGCCGTCGTTCCCGGTCACCGAGTTCTGGAGGGTGCTCGACGGCACGCACCCCGGCCGGCGCGACGACGCCGAAGTGACGGTATTCGATTCGGTCGGCTTTGCCCTGGAGGACTACGCCGCCCTGTGCTTCGTAGCCGATGCCGCGCAGCAAATGGGGTTGGGCGAGACGCTGCGCCTGGTGCCGCAGCTCGCCGATCCGAAGGACCTGTTCGGGCTGCTGTGCCAGGAGGCGGGTGTGCCGCCCCCCACGCAGCCGCCCGTCTGGGCCGGGGCGCTCTCGTAGAAGCTAGCGGTAGGTGGTCAGGTGGATGCTGGTCTCGGTGTGGGCGATACCCTTGATCAGGCGAACCCGCTCGAGCACCTGCGAGAGTTCCGCCATCGTCTCCGCGCGCAGCTCGGCCAGCAGGTCCCAGCGCCCGTTGGTGTCGTGCAGCGACTCGACCCCCGGTTCGCCCAGCAGGTTGGCGATCACCGCGCGGGTCTGGTTACCTTCCACACGCACCCCCATCCAGGCGCGGATCTGCCGCGGCTGCGCCTCCGGGCGCAGGCGCACGGTGTAGCCGACGATGACCTGCGCATCCTCCAGCTTGCGCAGCCGGTTCGCCACCGTGCCGCGCGAGACGCCGGTCTTCTGCGCCAGCGCGGCACTGCTCATGCGCGCGTCCTTGCGCAGCAGCGCCAGCAGGTCGCGGTCGGTGTCGTCCAGGTGCACGGCGCCTCGGTAGGCTACCCGGCCAGGTGATCCAGCGGGCGGAAGCGGGCGGCGCGCTCCACGATCTCGCCCGCCGCCAGGCACAGATCCTCGCGGTAGCGCGTGGCGCACAGCTGCACGCCGGTGGGCAGGCCATCGGCCACGCCGGTCGGGACGGACAATCCGGGCAGGCCCAGCATGGCCGTGGCCAGCAGCGGGCTCTGCGCCGCCAGCATCTGCTCGAGGCGCTCCTGGCCGCGCTGGTCCTCGTCGATCGGGAACTGGCGCTCCCAGCTCACCGGCATCAGCAGCACCGGGTACTGGGCGTAGAACAGTGACCAGGCGCGCGCGATGGTCAGCCGCCGCTGCTGGGCGGTCAGGTACTGGTCGCGGCTCCAGTCGGGAATGCTGCCGAAGTAGCCGCGCACGGCCGTGCGCACGGCTCTGTCGCCTAGGGCATCGATCGCCGGCTTCATGCTGCGGCGCATGTCGTCGTGCACCAGCTGGCGCCACAGTACCGTGGCTTCCTCGAAGTGCGGCGGCTCCTGCTCCTCGACGACGCAGCCGGCATCCGCCAGCCATTGCGCGGCCTGCTCCAGCGCAGCACGCACCGTCGGGTGCGTGTCGCAGCCGGACCAGCGCTTGAACAGCGCCACCTTCAGCGGTTCCTTGCGCGACGGGTACTCCAGTGGCGCCGGCACCCACAGCGGGTCGCGCGGGTCTTCCTGGGACATCACCTTCAGTGCCAGGCGCGCATCGGCCACGCTGCGGGTCAGCGGCCCCTGAACCGACATCTGCTGGTTCGAGAGGATGCGGTCTTCCTTGGCGGTCGCGTTCACTGCGGCGATGCGGCCGGCGGTGGGGCGCATGCCGACCACGCCGCAGGCAAAGGCCGGGTAGCGGATCGACCCGCCGTAATCGTTGCCGTGGTGGATCGGGCCCATGCCCAGCGCTGCAGCCGCGGCGGCACCGCCGCTGGAGCCGCCCGGCGTGCGTTGCGCATCCCAGGGGTTGAGCGTGCGGCCGTGCAGGTCGTTGTCGCTGAACCAGCGCAGCGAGAACGAGGGCACGTTGTTGCGCCCGACGATCACGGCGCCGGCGTTCTTCAGGTGGCGCACCAGCGGCGCGTCTTGCGTCGCCATCAGGTCCTTGAGCGCGACGATGCCGCCGTCGGTGGGCTGGCCGGCGACGTCGACGTTGACCTTGATGGAGACCGGCACGCCGTGCAGCTCCCCCACCGGCTCGCCGCGGGCGAGCTGCTGGTCGGCTGCGCGGGCCGCGGCCAGCGCCTCCTCGGGGTACTTGAGCGGCAGCGCGTTCACCGACGGGTCGACGGCGGCGATCCGGTCCAGCACGGACTGGGTCGCCTCCACGCAGGAGACGTCCTTGCGGCGGATGCGGGCGGCGAGTTCGACGGCGTCAAGCCGCCACAAAGGCTGGGTCATGGTCGGTGTCCTTGTCCAGGGTTGAACGGAAATTCGGCGCGGCAGCCAGCAGCTCGCGCGTGTATTCGTGCCGCGGGGCGTCCAGCACGTCGGCGGTGGCGCCCATCTCGACGATCTCGCCGCGGCGCATCACCGCGATGCGATCGCACATGCGGGCGGCCACGCGCAGGTCGTGGGTGATGAACACCATCGACAGGCCGAAGTCGCGCCGCACCTGTTCGAACAGGTCCAGCACCTGGGCCTGCACCGAGACGTCCAGCGCCGACACCGGCTCGTCGGCCACCAGCAATTGTGGCCGCATCGCGAGCGCACGGGCGATGGCGATGCGTTGGCGCTGTCCACCGGAGAACTCGTGGGGGTAGCGCCCGGCGGCGTCGGCCTTCAGGCCCACCTGCTCCAGCAGCGCACGCACGCGCTCGCGCACCTCCGCGGGAGGCACGCCTTGCTGCAGGGGGCCGGCGGCGATGGCGGCGCCGACGGTATGGCGCGGGTTGAGCGAGGCGTAGGGATCCTGGAACACCATCTGGATGCGGCCGCGATCGGCCACCGGCCGGCGCCGCAGGTCCAGCGGCAACTCCTGCCCGCCGAAGCGGATGCGGCCTGCATCGGCCGGCACCAGCCCGGTGAGGCAGCGGCCCACGGTGGACTTGCCCGAGCCGGATTCGCCCACCAGGCCCAGCGTCTCTCCGGCCTGCAGCGAGAACGACAGGTCGCGGGCGGCCTGGACCTCGCGCGACTTGCGCCACAGACCGCCGCCGCTGCGATAGGTCTTGGCCAGGCTGTCCACCTGCAGCAGCGGCTCGAACCCGGCCGTGGGCGCGGCGCGGGTTTGGCCGCTGGGGATGGCAGCGATCAGCCGCTGCGTGTAGCCGTGCTGCGGCGCGCGCAGCACCTGCCGCGCCGGACCGCGCTCGACCACCCGGCCGAACTGCATCACCGCCACCCGGTCGGCGATCTGGGCGACGACGCCGAAGTCGTGGGTGATGAACAGCAGCGCCATGCCGCGCCGTTGCTGCAGCTCGCGCATCAGCGCCAGGATCTGTGCCTGGGTGGTCACGTCCAGCGCCGTGGTCGGCTCGTCGGCAATCAGCAGCTTGGGCTGCAGCACCAGCGCGGCGGCGATCATCACCCGCTGACGCTGGCCGCCTGACAGCCGGAACGGGAAGGCATCGGCGATCAGCTCCGGTTCGGGCAGCCCGACGTCGCGCAGGGCGGCAACGATGCGGGCGCGGCGCTCGGGCGCGGGCAGGCTCTGGTGCGCGTCCAGCACCTCGCCGATCTGCTCGCCGATGCGCATCACCGGGTTCAGGGAGGTCATGGGCTCCTGGAACACCATGCCCATGCGGCAGCCGCGCAGCGCGCGCAACTCGTCCTCCGACAGCGCCAGCAGGTCGCGCCCTTCGAACAGGATGCGGCCCGCCACCGGCGCAACCTGCGGCCCGGGCAGCAGGCCCATCACCGCATTGGCAATCATCGACTTGCCGGAGCCCGACTCGCCCACCACGCACAGCGTCTCCCCGGCGTGCAGTTGCAGGTCCACCCCTTCCACGGCCAGCGGCCGGTCGGCGCCGGCCGGCAGCCGGATGGACAGGCCCTCGATGCGCAGCACGGGTGGCGCCGCATGCGCCAGCGAGACGGGCGCGGCGCTCATCGCGTCCTCCCGTCCAGCCGCGTGTTGAGGCCGTCACTCAGGCCCTCGCCCACGAGGTTCAGCGCCAGCACGGTCAGCGCGATGGCCAGGCCAGGGAACACCGCGATCCACCAGGCCTGGCGCAGCGCCGTGCGGGCCGCCCCGACCATGTAGCCCCAGCTCATCATGTCCGGGTCGCCCAGGCCCAGGAAGCTCAGGCCCGACTCCAGCAGGATGGAGCTGGCGATCATCAGCGACCCCATCACGATGATCGGCGAGATGGCGTTCGGCAGGATCTGGGTGAAGATGATCCGGCTGCTCGACTGCCCGGCCAGCAGGGCGGCCTGCACGAACTCGCGCTGGCTCAGGGTCAGGAATTCGCTGCGCACCAGCCGCGCGACCGGCGGCCAGGTGATGATCGCGATGGCCGCGACGATGGTGTAGACCGTCGGCTGGAAGATCGCCACCACCACGATGGACAGGGCGAAGGCCGGGATGGCCTGGAACAGCTCGGTGAAGCGCATGAGCAGGGCGTCCACCCAGCCGCCGTGGTAGCCGGCCAGTGCGCCGACGCCGATGCCCACGGCCAGCGACACGGCGGTGGCCACCAGCCCGATCAGCAGCGACACGCGCGCGCCGTGGATCAGGCCGGCGGCGACATCGCGCCCGAGCGCGTCGGAGCCGAGCGGCAGGCTGCCTTGCGCGAACGGCGCCAGGAAGGGCGGGCCCACCATGTCCCAGGGCGAGCCAGCCAGCCAGGGGCCGGCCACCGCCACCAGCGCGACCAGCAGCAGCACCGCCAGTCCTGCCACCGCGCCCTTGTTGCGCGCGAATCGCCGCACGAATCCGGAGTTCATCGCAACTGGATCCGAGGGTCCACCAGGGTGTAGGCCACGTCGGTGATGATGTTGAACAGGACCGCCAGCGCGGCGGTCACGAGGAAGGTGCCCAGCAGCAGCGAGTAGTCGCGCTGCTGCAGGGCGTCGAACAGCAGTCGGCCGATGCCCGGCCAGGCAAACACGGTTTCGATGATCACGGCACCGCCGACCATCGCGCCGGCCTGCAGGCCGGCCAGCGTGACCACCGGCAGCAGGGCGTTGCGCAGCACGTGGGCGCGCAGCACCCGGCCGGCGGGCAGTCCCTTGGCCCGGGCGGTCTTCACGAAGTCCATGCCGGCGACTTCCAGCATCGAGGCGCGCGTCATGCGGGCATAGACCGCCATGAAGAACATGGCGAGCACGACCGCAGGCAGCACCAGGTGCCGGCCGATGTCCAGCATGCGGGCCAGACCGGTGTGCCCACCACCCACCGTTTCGTAGCCGAAGGCGGGAAGCCACGGCAGCCACACCGCGAACACCAGCACCGCCAGCAGCGCCAGCCAGTAGACCGGCATCGCATAGAAGACGGTGGCGAACAGGCTGATGGCGCTGTCCTTCCAGGTGCCCGCGCGCACGCTGGCCCAGACGCCCAGCGCCACGCCGATGGCCAGCGACAGCAGGAAGGCCGTGCCGGTCAGCAGCAGGGTGGCGGGCAGGCGATCGAGGATCAGGTCGATCACTGGCTGCTGCTGCCGGTAGGAGACGCCGAGGTCGCCCTGCGCCAGCTGCCCAAGGTAGGTCGCGAGCTGCTGGGGCAGCGGACGGTCGAGGTCGAAACGCTCGCGCAACTGCTGCAGGAACACCTCGTCGGCTGCGCCGGACTCGCCCGCCAGCAGGGTGGCCGGGTCGCCCGGGGCCGCCCGCACCAGCAGGAAGTTCATCACCGCGATCAGCAGCAGGGCGGCCAGGCCCTGCAACAGTCGCCGCGCCAGGAAGCGAAAGGTATCCAAGCTGGGGCTCCCGGGCGCGTCCTCAGACGGACTTGATCGAGGCCCGCCCCAGGCTGTCGATCAGCCCCAGGGAGGTGTTGATCAGGTTGTCCACCTTGCTGCGGTAGACCGTCGGGAAGCCCAGATCGAGCAGCCAGGCGGCCGCCACGTCTTCGGACAGCGTGCGCTGGATGTCCGCATAGATCTCGGCGCGCTTCTTCGGGTCGATCTCGCGCGAGCCGCGCTCGAACAGGGCGTCCACCTTGGGGTTCTGGTAACCGCCCACGTTGTTGAAGGGCGACCCCTTGCGGATCTCGCTGCTCACGTAGTTCCGCGCCACGCCCAGCGCGGGGTCGCCAAGCTGGAACATGTAGGTAAGGGTCAGGTCGAAGTCCCAGCCCGACTGGCGCTGGATGGTGCCGGGCAGGTCCGCCGACTGCAGGTCGACCTTGAACCCGGCGGCCGTCAGGTTCTGCCGGATCAGCTCCGCCAGCCGCATCCAGCTCTCGCCGAAGGGCAGCGGCAGCAGCCGCACGGCCTGGCCCTTGTAGCTGGACTCGGCCAGCAGTTTCCTGGCGCGCGCCGTGTCGAAGGGGTACTGCGGGACCTGCGGCGTGTAGAACTGGGTCTGGTGGCTGAAGGCGCCGGTGGACGGCTTGGCGAAGCCTTGCCAGACCACCTTGGCCATGGCGTCGCGGTTGAGGGCGTGCATCACGGCCTTGCGCACCTTGAGGTCCTGGAACAGCGGCAGCCGGTGGTTCATCCACATCCAGGCCATGGGACACAGCTTCTCGTGGCCCTTGAGCGTGACATCGGTGTTGGGCAACTTGTCGAGCCGCCCGACGTCGAAAAACTCCACCATGCCGCCCGGCAGCACGTCCACCTTGCCCGATTCGAAGGCTGCCGCGCGCGAAGCGCCGTCCGGGATGATGTGCCAGTACACGTTCTCCAGCTTGGGCAGGCCGGACTCGTGGTACTTCTCGTTCCTGACCAGGTGGATGAACGATCCGCGCTGCCACTCCTTGAACTTGAACGGCCCGGTGCCCACCGGGTTGGGCGACAGCGGCTTGGTGACGTCGTCGCCATACAGGTGTTTGGGGGCGATCGGCAGCGTGCTGCTGTCGAACAACTGGATGAAGGCCGCATACGGGATGGCCATGCGGAATTCGACCGTGTGCGGGTCCAGCGCCTTGACCGATTCGACCGAGGCCATCGCGACGCGCACGCGCGGGTTCAGCGTGCGCATCAGCTTGTCGGCGGTGAACACCACGTCGTCGGCGGTGAACGGCTTGCCGTCATGGAAGGTCACGCCCTTCTTCAGCTTGAAGGTGTAGACCTTCATGTCCGGGCTGACGGTCCACTCCGTCGCCAGGTTGGGCATGGGCTGCAGCTTCTCGTCGAAGCGCAGCAGGCCGTCGTAGATGTTGCCGATCACTGTCTGGGCCGGGCCGGTGGAGCCCAGGCCGGCGACCACGCCGTTGGGCTCGGGGAACAGGGCAATGTTGAGCGTGTGGCCGCTCGCCTGCGCCAGCGCGCTGGCGGAGAAGCCGGCGGCCAGCCAGCCGAGGCCCGCGGCGCCGGCGGACAGCAGTTCGCGTCGATCGATGGTCATGGTTGTCTCCTTGCGGTTGCAGGTGCGGGAAAGTCAGTCGGTGAGGAAGCGCTCGGCCAGCAGGCACCAGAAGGCGGCGCCCACGGCCACGTTGCCGTCGTTGAAGTCGTAGCCGGGGTTGTGGACCATGCAGGTGCCTTCGCCGTCGCCGTTTCCGATCAGCACGTAGGCACCGGGGCAGTGCTCCAGCATCACGGCGAAGTCCTCGCTTCCGGTCTGGGCCGGGCCGTGCGCGACGACCTTGTCGGCGCCGACCAGTTCGATGGCGACGCGGCGCGCGAACTCCGTTTCAGCCGGCGTGTTCACCAGCACCGGGTAGTCGCGAAGGTACTCGACGCCGGCCTCCAGGCCGTAGCTCGCGGCCTGCGCCTGCGCCAGCGCGGTGATGCGCTGTTGCAGCAGGTCGCGCACACCACGATCGAGGGCGCGCACGCTGACGAGCAGCCGAGCGCTGTCCGGGATCACGTTGTTGGCGGCGCCGGCCTGGAACGATCCGACCGTAACGACGGCGGTTTGCTGGGGATCAACGTTGCGCGACACCACGGTCTGAAGCGCCAGGACGATGCTGGAGGCCGCCACGATGGGGTCGGTGGCGCGATGCGGCATGGCGCCGTGGCCGCCTTGCCCGCGCACGGTGATGATCACGTCGTCGCTGGACGCCATGGCCGGGCCGTCCCGGAAGACGAAATCGCCCTGCGGCGTGCCCGGCATGTTGTGCATGGCGAACACCGCGTCGCAGGGAAAGCGCTCGAACAGGCCCTGCTCGATCATCAGGCGAGCACCCCCAGGGTGCTCCTCGGCCGGCTGGAAGATCAGGTTGAGCGTGCCGGAGAACTCGCCGCGCATGGCCAGGTGGCGAGCGGCCGCCAGCAGCATGGCCGTATGGCCGTCGTGGCCGCATGCGTGCATCACGCCGGGGTGGACGCTGGCCCACTCACGGCCGCTGTGTTCCTGCAGCGGCAGTGCGTCCATGTCCGCCCGCAGGCCGAGCCGGCGCTTTCCATTCCCCCGCTTGAGCCGGGCCACGACACCGGTGCGGGCCAGGCCGCTGTGGACCTCGTAGCCCCAGGACTGAAGGCGCTGCGCGACCAGTTCGGACGTGCGGTCTTCCTTCAATCCGAGCTCCGGGTGGCGGTGGATATCGCGGCGCAGCGCGATGAACTCCGGCGCGGACTGCTGCAATGCGTCGACGAGCGGGTGAGCCATGACGTCAGGCAACACAGGCGTGCAGGCTGGCCGCGAGGAGGTCCAGCGCCTCGGCGAAGGTGTCGTCCTCGATGGTGAGCGGGTAGAGGAAGCGGATCGCTTCCGCCTCGGCGCCGCAGGTCAGGAGGATCAGGCCGCGCTGCAGGGCCTGATCCACCACCCGCTTGGCGAATTGAGGGTGCGGCCGGCCGTCCGGATGCCGGAAGGCCGCGGCTGCCATGCTGCCGAGTCCACGCAATTCGGCCAGCGCAGGGATCTCGGGGCGAAGCGCGTCGAGCCGCTCGCGCAGGCGGCGCCCCAGGACGTCCGAACGATGGGTCAGTCGCTCGCCAAGCATCACCTCAACGACGGCGAGGGCGGCCGCAACCGCGACGGGGTTGCCCGCGTAGGTGCCCCCGAGTCCGCCCGGCGGCACGGCGTCCATGAGTTCCGCGCGCCCGATCACCGCTGAGAGTGGCAAGCCCCCCGCCAGGCTCTTGGCACAGGTGATGAGGTCCGGCGTGATGCCGGATTGATCGATCGCAAACCAGGTTCCCGTGCGGCCGAAGCCGCTCTGGATCTCATCCGCGATCAGCACGATGCCGTGCTGATCGCAGGTGGTGCGCAACTCGCGCAGGAACTCGAATGGGGCAGCATGGAAGCCGCCTTCTCCCTGGACGGGCTCGATGATGATCGCGGCCACCCGGCGGGGATCGACGTCGGCACGGAAGATGCGGTTCAATCCCTGCAAGGCTGCAACTGCATCCACGCCATCGGCGGGAAACGGTGCATGGAACACCTCCGGGGGCAGGGCGCCAAAACTGCTCTTGTAGGGCGTGACCTTGCCGGTCAGCGCCATGCCCATCGCCGTGCGGCCGTGAAACGCGCCGCTGAAGGCGATCACCGCCGTCCGGCCGGTGGCTGCGCGGGCGATCTTCACGGCGTTCTCGACCGCTTCGGCGCCGGTGGAGAAGAGCGCGGTCTTGGCCGCGGCGCCGCCCAGTGGAGCCAACCGGTTCAGGACCTCGGCGAGCTGCACGTAGCCTGGATAGGGGATCACCTGCCAGCAGGTGTGCAGGAAGCGCTCGGCTTGCTCATGCACGGCCTGCAGCACGCGCGGATGCCGGTGACCGACGTTGAGCACGCCGATGCCGCCGGCGAAGTCGATGTAGCGGCGACCGTCGACGTCCCACAGCTGCGCATTGAGCGCGCGCTCGGCGAAGACGTCGGTGGCAACCGCGATGCCCTGCGGGATGGCTGCCCGAAGCCGTTCACGCCAGGATGTTCCGGCGAAGCTCTCGCCGGTCTCGATCGTCTTCATCGCGCCACTCCGTTGGGGGAGTCGAATGCTAGGAGGGCGCGCGGTGAACGGGGAGGCTACTTATGGTGTTCATCAGCACCTCTGGTAGCGCCAAATGAGGGTAACTTCGGGTTGTGCCGACGTGTACGGCCTGGTTTTCATGGCCGTTGATATCCAAAAGCTGTCCCGCAACCCTCTATGAAGCTCCAGCAACTCCAGGTATTGGTCCATGTGGTGGACCACGGCGGCATCCGGGCTGCCGCGCGCCAACTGCACCTCTCGCAGGCTGCCGTCACCAAATCCATGCGCCTGCTGGAGGAGGTGGCAGGGGTCTCGCTGCTGCGCCGCGGTTCGCGCGGCGTCGAGCCGACGGAGGCTGGCGAAAAACTACTGGCGCGCGCGCGGCTCGTCACGCGTCAAGTCGAGCTGGCTCAGGAGGAACTGCGCCAGCTCGCCGGCGAGGACGAGGGGCGGGTGCGGATCGGGCTGACCCCGTACGTGACGCTCACCGCCTTGGGCGAGGCGTTCCACTGGTTTCGCCAGCGCTACCGCGAAGTCAAGGTGGAATTCAGCGAGGGGCTCATGAGGCGCGTGCTGCCCCGGCTTCGCGACGGGACTCTCGACCTGGCCGTCGTCGCCGCCGACGTGGGCGAACTGCAGGGCGATGAATTCAGCGTGCGCCGGCTGAGCCGGGCCCGCCAGCACATCGTGGTTCGCGAAGGCCACCCTGTGCTGACGCAGCCCAGCGCCGCCTTGCTGGCCCAGCAGGAGTGGGTGATGACGCATCCGATCCCCGCGGATCGTCAGAACCGGGTCTGGGCCATGTTCGCTCTGGCGGGGCTGGAGCCGCCCGAGCGCGTGGTCGTGTGCGAGACCCTGGCCGCGCTTACGCTTCTGCGCAACTCGGACGCGGTGGGCATCATGCCGGAGCCGCTGCAAGGCCACCCCGAGTCACGCGGCATCGTCGCTGTGCCCGATTGCGGACTCACGCCGACCGACATCGAATTGCTGCTGCTCGCCAGGCCCGACATCCCCCTGACACCGGCGGCCGAGTTTTTCGGTCACTGCGTCGCCCAGATCATCTCCGGCGAAGCAGGAGCGGCTCGGCCCCAAGTGGTCAATTCAGCGGCGCCTTCCGCCCATCCTTGAACTGGAACAGCGTCATGGCCGGGTTCTTCAACTCGCCGGTTGAGTCGAACTCGATGCGCCCCGTCACCCCTTGGTAGCTCAGCTTGAACAGCTCCGGCGCGTACTTGGCAGGGTCCGCCGAGCCGGCGCGCTTCATCGCTTCCACCAGGACCAGCGCGGCGTCATAGCCGTAGGGTGCATTGCCTTGGAACTGGCCCGGGAATCGGGCGTCGTAGCGCTTTTTCCAGGCGGCCCCGCCAGGCATCTTGTCGACCGAGGCACCGCCTTCCCCGCAGGTGACGGCGGCCACGTTGGCGGGACTGCCGGCCAGTTCCACCAGGCGGTGGGTGCAGATGCCGTCGCCGCCGAACAGCCTCACCTTGCCCATGCCGAGCATCTGCATCTGCCTCAGCATGGGGCCGGCTTGCGCATCCAGGCCGCCGTAGAAGATCGCTTCCGCGTTCTTGGCGCGGATGGCAGTGAGGAGGGGCGTGAAGTCGACGGACTTGTCGCTCGCGTACTGCTCGTCCACCACCTGCAGGCCCAGCGAACGCGCGGTCTTCTTGAAGACTTCGGCCACGCCCTGCCCGTAGGCGGTACGGTCATCCACCACCGCGACCTTCTTCAGCTTCAGGGTGTCCGCAGCGTAATGGGCCAGTCCGGCGCCCATGGCGTTGTCGTTGGCCAGCAATCGAAAGCTGGTCTTGTAGCCTTGCTGCGTCAGCTTGGCGTTGGTCGCCACCGGGCTGATATGGGGGATGCCGCAGTCGTTGTAGATGCGGGAAGCGGGCAGCGTGGAGCCCGAGGTGAGGTGCCCCACCACACCGTTGACCTTCTGGTCGCACAGCTTTTGCGCCGCCGCCGTGCCTTGCTTGGGGTCGGCGCCGTCGTCCTCGGCGATCATCTCGAATCGCGCCTTCCGGTTCCCGATGAGCACACCCGCCGCGTTGAGGTCGTCAATAGCCATCCGCATGCCATTGACGTTGTCCGCGCCCAGGTGGGCTGCGGGGCCGGACGTGGGCGAAACGTGGCCGAGGCGCACGACCAGCGTGTCCTGGGCTTGCAGGCTGGTGCCCGCGAAAGCGATGCCCAGCACGAGCGCGGTACGGCTGAATCGATGCATCGATTGTCTCCTGTGGTTCGCAACGGCGCCGTGCGGCGCCGCGGGATGCTAGACCAAGGACCCATGAACACGGTGACAACAAATAGTGTTCGCCGGCAACATCGGGGCTCTCCTCGGACGCGAGCCAGCAAGTGGCAGTCTGCCGCTGGGGCGGTCGGCCGACTACCGCGGGATCCGGAGTCTGCGCGCCAGCTAACGCCCGGTCGAGCGTCGCCGCCCGAGCGCTGTTTCCAGCATCTGCTCCATCGCGGCGTATCCGCGGCTGCGCGCCAGCTGCAACGGCGTTCGGCCGTGCCGGTCGGCGATCTCCAGGTTCGCGCCGGCCTCGATCAGAGCCGCCAGGGTGGCCTGGTGCCGCGGGCCGCCGTCGCCCAGGACGATGGCCTCGATCGTGGCGGTCCAGTGCAGGTTGTTGACGTGGTCGAGCGGGGCGCCGGCCGCGATCAGCTGGCGCACGACGCCGGCGTGCCCCAGATGGGCGGCTGCGATCAGGGCCGTTCCGTCATAGCGACTGGTGATCTGCTTGGCACTCGCACCCAGGGAGAGCAACAGCGCGAGGGTTTGCCCGTCGTCCGCGACGGCGGCGATCGTCACGCTGTCGTAGCGGTCGTTCTCGAGCAGGTCCAGCTTCGCGCCGGCTTCGGCCAGCACGCGGATCACCGCGCGTTGCCCGGCGAACGCGGCCGCGTGAAGGGGCGTACGCCCGTGTGCATCGCGCGCATCGATGGACCAGGGTTCGGCGGCCGCGAGGCGACGCACCGCGGCGGCATCGCCCCGCCACGCCGCCGCGTGCATGCCACCGTAGGCGGCTGCTTCCGCGACGCTCGGGGCCACTTGCGCGCCGGCCGGGAGCGCCGAACCCAGCCAGAGTGCGGCAACAGCGGCGGGCAGGAGGCGGGTCAGCATCTGCCTCGTCACTGCAGGAGGGCTTTCGCCTTGTCGAGCGCGGCCATTGCACACTGCTCGTCGAGGTGTCCGCCGGGCGCGCCGCCGACGCCGATGGCGCCGATCACCTCGTTGCCCACCTTGACCGGAACGCCGCCGCCGAGCAGCAGGTAGCCGGGGATGTTGACCAGGTTCGCAGCCGCGGGGTTCTTCTGCGCCGCTTCCATCATCGCGAGCGTGCTGTTCTTAGCCGACGCCGCGGTGTAGGCCTTCAGGCGGCTCGCTTCCAGCGTATGCGGGCCGGCCAGGTCGGCGCGGTGCACCGCGCGCACCGTGCCCGCCCGGTCGACCACGGTGGCGGCGACCGCGTAGCCGCCGGCGGAGCAGGCCGCGACGGTGGCGCCCGCGAGCTGGCTGGCCAGGTCCAGTGACATGTTGCGTTCGGTGCGCACGGCCTGCGCGTGCGCGCCGACGGCGGCGAGCAGCAGGGTGGAAACGAGGAGGAGGGGCTTGGCGTTCACGGTGTGTGTCCTTCGGTGCCGGTTCGATCAACCGTGGCGCCACTGTAGGAAGCGGGTGCCGCTTCGGCCATCCGCACGGCAACGCAACGGCATGCGTAGAACTACGCGGCCGCGCCGCCCGGCCCTGCGTCCACCAGGGCAGCGTACTGCCGGATCAGCTGCGCCAGCGAGGGCGCCTGGAGCTTCTCGAACAGGTGCGCGCGATGCGCCTCCACGGTGCGTGGCGACAGGCCCAGGGCACGCCCGATCTGCTTGTTGGTGAGCCCCTCCACGATGAAGGCGAGGACTTCGCGCTCGCGGCCGGAGAGCTGCGCGAAGCGCTCGCGCGTGACGCGGTCGGCCTGCCGCCGCTCACGGGTGCGAACATGCTGCCGCACGGCGTGCTGCAGCGTCTCCAGGAGCAGCTCGTCGTCGACCGGCTTTTCCAGGAACTCCGCCGCGCCGGCCTTGAACGCCCGCCGGCACATGTCGACGGTGCCGTGGCCGGTCAGCATGATCACGGGTTGATCGACCCCGTTCGCCAGGAGCTGCTCGAGCACGGACAGGCCGCCGATTCCCGGCATCCGCACGTCGAGCACGATCGCGCCGATGGCTGCGTGGTCCATGCCGGCCAGGAAATCCGTCGGGTCGCTCCAGGCCTGCACGCGCAGGCCGATGGTCCCGATCAGCAGCGTCAAGGCCTGGCGCACCGCGGCGTCGTCGTCGACCAGCTGGATCACGGGCGATTGGTCGGGCGTCATGGCAGGGCGGGCAAGGTGAGGCGGAAGCTGGCGCCGCGTTGCGGGATCGGCTGCGCGGCGATGCTGCCGCCCATCGCGCTGGCGAGACTCTCGCACAGGGGCAGTCCGAGGCCGAGCCCGCCTGTGCGCGTGCTCACGAACGGCTCGAACAGGCGGGGCAGCAGCTCCGGCGGCACGCCCGGCCCCGAGTCGCGCACGGTGAGGACGCCGCAGCCGCTTTCCTGCGACAGGGCGACCCAGAGGGAGCGCTCCCCGGGTGGCACCTGTTCCAGTGCCTGCAACGCGTTCATCAGCAGGTTGTGCAGGATCTGCTCCAGGGCCACCGGCTCGGCCCGGACCCGGACCTCGGCCTGCGCATGGAATCGCGGGACGACCCCACGGCGGGCGAATTCGGGCTCGAGCAGTTCGAACGCGCTGCGCACCGCGTCCTGCAGGCTGACCGGTTGCGGCGCGCCGGGATCGGTCCGCTCGAGCCCGCGCCGCAGGCGCCGCACCACGTCGCTCGCGCGCCGGGCCTGCTGCGCTGCCTGCGACATCGCCGCACGCGCGTCGACGATGTCCGGCGGATCGTCGTCGAGCAGCCGGCCGGCCGCCTGGGTATTGGCGAGCACCGCGGTCAGCGGCTGGTTCAGCTCGTGCGCCAACCCCGCCGCGAGTTCGCCCAAGGCGTTCAGGCGGCCGACCTGCCCCAGGCGAAGCAGCTCTTCGGCCCGGGCCCGGGCACGGCGTTGCGCGCGCCAGGCGGCGAACGCGGCCAGGAAGCCGCCTGTGCCGAGCCACCAGAGCGCGATCCACACCCACGGCCACTGCGCGGGCGTGACCCGGCGCGACAGGGTCACGACAAGCGGCTGGCTTTCCACCGCGAGCGCCTTGCTGGCGGCCAGCCGCGTTCCCCATCCCTGGGCGCTGGCCGCCTGCTGCACGACGTACCGCTGGTCGCCGAGCGACAGATCGACATGGGTGTCGCCGGTGTCACGGCGCAGCGGCCACTCGGGCCCGGGCGCCAACGCCGCAAGGTCGATGCGCAAGGCGAAGCTCGCGGGCTCGGCAGCTTGCACCAGCCAGTACCGGCCGCCTGCGAGCTGCGCGTCGGCCATCACCGCACGCCTGGCCGTGCGGGAGCGTTCCTCGGCGATCGCGAGCGAAGGCAGCGTCCAGTCGCGTGCGGCGCTGCGCTGCTGGATGGCGACCAGCTGGGGGTAGATCGCCTGCAGCCGGTCGATGGCGTGCTCGGCGGGGGAGGGCTGCAGCAGCGCGAGCGTCGCCAGCACCGCATCGTTCTCCGCGGCACGCTGGCTGAGCAGGCGATGCACGATGCGGGCCTGCGTGTCGAATGCTTCGCGCTGTCGGCCCAGTTCGGAAGCGACCAGCAAGGCCGAGCCCGCAAGGGCCACCAGCAGCCCGCCGGCGGCCAGGAACGCGTGTCGACGCAGCCTGGAAAGCATCGCGAACGATTCTGTCACGCCCGCTCGGTGCCGGATGGCTGCCCCGAGTGTTGCCTCAGGGCGCCACGGCCAAGGTCTTAGAGGTCCGCCGCGGCGGATGCGAGGTGGGCCCGGAACAGTTCCGGGTCACCCAGCGCGTTCGCATTCAGCAGCGCGAGCTTGACGAGCAGCAGTTCGGACTTGTCCGGGCCCGCCTCGTCGATCGCGGTGGCGAGCAGGTCGTAGACCGTCTCCAGGCCGGGGATGGTCAGGCTGTGCGGCGCGGTCATGGAGGGCTCCTTCGCTGGGGAAGCGCCTGGGCGAAAGCCGCTCGCAGGCGCGTGGCGTCGACGGTGAGCCAGCGTGCGCACACGTGCTGGTCCGGCCGCAGCAGGTAGGCGGCACCCGCGCCGGGCATGCCGTACCTCGCGCGCAGGTGCCCTTGCGCGTCGGGGATCGTCTCGTCGGCGCCTTCGACGGGACCGGCCGCGCCGACGGCCAGCACCTTCAATGGAATGCCGCGTGCGCGCACGGTGGCGATGCAGTCGCGCAGCGCCGCCGGCACGGCGCTCCCGTCGACTGCGTACAGCAGGGTGAAGCCGGCGCCGAGCCGGTCCAGCAGGTGGTCGTCGCTGCCCAGCCGCACGTCCCTGGGAGGCGCACCGTGGGCAGGACCGGCGCGAAAGAGCGCCGTGTCGTCGCCGGGGCTGTTCAGCGCGGAGCCGGTGTATTCGTGCGGGCGCGACGTGCGCCAGTGGTACAGCGGACGCACGAACTCCTGCGTGAGCGACAGCGACAGCACCGCGTCGCGCAGCAGCTTGAAACCGCGCGAGGGCGGGGTCATGAACCGCGTGCTCTTGCCGGCCTCATCGATGATCTCGCGAGCCGCGCCGACCCGCTCGGCGCTGTAGTTGGCCAGCAGGGCCACGCTGGCCCAGCCGTTCACCACGGCGGCCAGGTGCCAGCCCAGCGACTGCGCGTCCTGGAAGGCGGTGTTCGCGCCGCGCACGCCGAAGATGGGCAGCAGGTGCGCCGCGTCGCCGGTGAACAGCACGCGACCCTGCACGTAGTCGGGCAGCGTGAGTGCCCGCGCGGAGTACACCGAGCACCAGTCCATCTCCCAGGGTGTGCCGGCGTGGCCGATCATCGCCAGCTGCGCGTCGATGCGCTGGCGCAGCGACTCGGGCTGCAACGCCTGTTCCGGTGTCTCCCCGCGAGGCAACTGGTAGTCCACGCGCCAGATTCCGAAGGGCTCCCGGTGCATCAGGATCGTGTTGCCGGGGTTCCACGGCGGATCGAAGAAGGCGAGCCGCTCGGTCGGCAACGGCAGGTCGATGCGGATGTCGGCGATGACGAACAGGCCCTCGTAGGAGGCGCCTTCCATCTGCAGGCCCATGCTGGCACGGATCCCGGAGCGGCCGCCATCGGCGGCCACCAGCCATTCGGCTTCCAGCGTGTAGGGTCCGGCCGGCGTGTCGACCTCCAGCCGGACGCCGTGCTCATCCTGGGTGAACCGTTCCAGCTTGTTGCCCCAGCGCAGCTCCACGAGCGGCTCGGCTGCACACGCATCCAGCAGGTACTCCTCCAGGAACTGCTGCTGGATGTTGATCATCGGGAAGAAGCGGTCGTCCGGATCGTGCGGGGCTTCCATCCGGAACACGCGCTGGCCGCGATAGAACGAGTTGCCGAAGCGCCAGGGCAGCCCGTTCTGGCTGATGCGGCGCGCAACGCCGGGGAGCTGGTGGAGGATCTCCATGCTGCGACGGGTGAAGACGATGGCCCGGCTTCCCTGGGACACCTGCAGTTCGGAGTTCAACACCACGCTGCGCACGCCGTGCTGGGCCAGCTTCAGTGCAGTGACAAGGCCGGCAGGTCCTGCGCCGACGACAACGACGGGGCAGCGCTGCTGCGGCTCGTGGCCGGCAGGCAGCCGCGGCGCATGCACTTCGTAGCGGTAGTAGATGGAAGGGCGAGGTCGCGTTTCGGGCTGGTGCATGGCGAGGCCCCCTGGTCATGGACGGCGGGGCTGGGTGACTTGGGTTGCTCGTGAATGCAGGGGACTCAGCTGGCCGAGCCGCGCAAGGGTGACAAGGCGAGAGCACGCTGCAAGTGCAGGTCGTCACCGCGCTGAGCGTCGTCCACCCGAAGGCTGTCTTCCACCACGCTCAGGTGCGAGCACAACAGCTCGAGAGCCTGTGGGGTGTCGCGCTTGGCCAGCAGTTCGATGAAGTGTTCATGATCCTCCTGCAGGCAGCCGGCATGGCGGTCATAGGCGGCGTTGTACAACTGCAGGATCAATGCGACCCGCCCCTGCAGTTGCTCCAGGTGCTGGGCCAGCAGGGCATTGCCGGCCAGGCGCGCCATGAGGGCGTGGAACTCGGCGCCCAGCCGGCGGACAAGTTCCCAGTCCTGCGCCTTCAAGGCCGCTTTTTCCCGCTTGAGGTGGGCGCGCAGCTTGGCGATGTCCTTGGGCGAGCCGCGGTCGATCAGTGTGCGTGTGACGTGCGACTCCAGGGCGATGCGCAGGTCGAAGACGTCCTTGGCTTCCTGTGCCGATGGCTGGGCCACCATGGCAATGCGCCCGGGCGGCAGATCCACCAGGCCGTCCTTGCCAAGCTGCTGCAGCGCCTGGCGGACCACCGTCCGGCTGACGCCGTAGAGGCGCGCCAGGCTCATCTCCCGCAGTTCGACGCCGGGCAGGAGTCTTTGCGAGAGGATCGCCGCGCGGATGCTGGCGACGATTTCGTCGGTCTTGCTTGACATGGTGCAGCTTACATTTTCGCACGCGGGTCCCAGCGGCCACCCCTCTGGGCCGAGGCGATCGCGGCTCCGGCGAGCAGCAGCACCGGGCCCAGCCAGAGGCCCGATTCCAGCCGGCCCGTGGCATCCGCGAGCGCCCCGGCGAGCACGGGCCCGATCGATTGGCCGAGCGAGAACGCCGCCGTCAGCGCCCCCAGCCCGCGCGCCGCATCGGCCGCGCCGAGTTCGCGCTGTGCGACGACGCTCACGGCGGCGGGGCCGGCCATGAAGACCCCGCCGAACAGCAGGGCGGAGGTGGCCACCGCCAGCAGGTGGTCCGAGAGCAGCACGGGCATGAGGCCGGCGGAGAGCAAGGCGCTGACCACGGCGAAGCCGCGCCCGCCGGGCTGGGTTTGCAACCAGCGCCCCCAGGCAGGGCTGGCCAGCATGGATGCCGCGCCGATGGCGCAGAAGACCAGCGTGGCGGCCGACACGCCGTAGCCGCGCTGCGCCAGCAGGGCGATGACGAAGGTCGTGTAGCCCACGTAGCCCGCCCCATAGAGGCTGTTGGCCACCAGCGTGGGCGCGATCGCGTCGCGAAGCAGCGGCGCACCCGTGCGCCCGCTGCACCCACGCTCCACCGAGGGCAGCTGGAACGCCACCCGCGCGCTGATCGCAGCGGCGATCACGCCGGCGCCCCCCATCAGCGTCCAGCCGAGGCGCCAGGGCTGCTCGCTGCCGGCAAACCAGTCACTGCCGTAGGTCGCCCCTGCCACCACCATGCCGAGCCCGGTGCCGGCGAAATAGACGGCCATGCCCACGGCCGGGCGCTGCGGCATGGTCAAGGGGGCCAGTGCCGAGCCCAGCACGAAGGCGCAGGCCGTGGCGGCGCCCCCGATGCCACGCACCAGCAGGAACGCGAGCCAGGCATCCAGCCAGGCGCTGAGCAGCAAGGCCAGCGAGCTCAGGGCGAGGGTGGCCGCAAACACCCTTGCGGTGCCCCAGCGCGCCGCCAGTCGCGACGCGGTCATGGCCCCCAGCAGGAAGCCCGCGCCGTTGGCTGTGTTCAGCGCGCCCGCCTGCGCCAGGTTCCACTGCAGGGAATCCTGCATGCCGGGCAGCAGGAGCGCGTACGCGAAACGGGTGAACCCCAGCGCCACCACCGGGGCGAGCGCCAGGGTGAGGGCGCGGTGCAAGCCGCGCCATGGGTATCCGGACATCAATCGTTGGTGAACCCCGAGGCCTTGATGGGCGCTTCCCAGCGCTTGTAGTCCGCGGCCTGCTGCGCGCCCAGTTCGGCTGCGCTGGCGTAGTCCGGCTCGACGCCGAGCGCGCGGATCTTGTCCTGCACCGCGGGCTTGGCCAGAGCGGCCTTGAGGGCGCCGCTCCAGCGTTCGACCTCGGCCGGCGGCATGCCCGCAGGCGCATACACCCCGAACCAGCCCTCCACCGGCGCCATCTGCAGGCCCGCCTCGCGCAGCGTCGGCACATCCGGAAGCTGGCGCAGCCGCTTGCCCGCCGTGGTGGCCAGGATGCGCACCTTGCCGGACCGGTGGTGCTCCAGGGTCTCCGTGGAGGTGCCGATCGTCAGTGCGATGTTGCCGCCGATCAGGTCCGTCAGGGCCGGGCCGCTGCCCTTGTAGGCGACGTGCTCCATCGCCACTCCGGCTTCCTGCGACAGCAGCACGCCGGCGAAGTGCTGGGCCCCGCCAGCGCCAGGCGAGCCGAAGCTTGCCCGGGTCGGGTTGGCCTTGAGCCAGCCGAGCGCGTCCTTCAGGGTGGTGGCCGGCACCATCGGCCCGGCCGTGACGACATAGCCGTAGCTGGCCGCGCGGCCGATCGGCGTGAAGTCGGCCGCCGGGTCGTAGGCCAGCTTCTTGACCGTATGGGGAATCATGACCATCGCGCCGATCGGCGTCAGCACCAGCGTGGAACCGTCCGGGGCCGCGCGCTTGGTCTCGGTCATGACAATGCGTCCGCCCGCGCCAGGCTTGTTCTCGACCACGATGCTGCGGTTCAGGGTGGTTCGCATTTCATCGGCGACCATCCGGGCCACCCCGTCGACCGAGCTGCCGGCCGGGAATCCGACCAGCAGGCGCGTGGTGGGCCCGGCCTGGGCAAGGGCACAGCTCGAGGCGAAGGCCAGGACGCTGCAGGCGAGTTGGCGGCGATTGATCAAGGAAGTCTCCAGTTCGTATTGCGTTGGCGGCAGCAGCGTCGCTTGGGCCCGCACCTATGCGCCCGGCACCGGCGGCTGCTTCATGTAGTATACCGGGTTGGTATACCGTTATCGGTATACCGATAAACCCTAAAGCAAGCACCGAGGAGACCTCCATGGATGTTCAAAAGACACTCGACCACTTCCCTGTCCTCAGCCTTGCCGAGCGCGACCGGCGCTGGCAGGTCGCCCGCCAGCTGATGGATGCGTCCGGCGTGGATGCGCTGGTGGTGCTGGGTCTGCGCACGCGCGAGAACTTCGACGCCTGGCTCACCAACGAGGCATTGGGCGGCATCGTGGTCCTGCCTCGCGAAGGCGAGCCGATGTACATCACCACCGGCCACATCCGCGTGCTCGCCCGCCACGATTGCGTCGGCGGCAAGCGCGAGCGCTGGGTGCGCGACGTCCGCGTCGGCGACGTGAGCCGCAACATGAAGTCCTTCTTCCTGGAGCACCGGCTGGGCGCCGCGCGCGTGGGCGTGGTCGGCCTGGACGCGGTGTTCGTGACGGAGCCGCTGGGCGTGGCGCCGCACGCCGGCTGGACCCAGGTCACCGAGGCGCTGCCCGAGGTGCGGTTCGTCGACGTGAGCATGGCTTTCGCCAACGCCGTCCTGCCGCGCAGCCAGGAGGAACTGGTCCTGCTGCGGCGCGCCGCCGCGATCGGCGAAGTCGCCACGCGCGCCTTCGTCGAACAGGCGGTGCCCGGCGCCCGCGAAAGCGAGGCCTTCGCTGCGGTGATGCAGGCCATCTACTCGCTGGGCGGCAACGTCACGTCGCCGACCATGATCCTGCGCAGCGGCCCCGAGTCGCTGGGCTGGTATTCCCCCGAGTGGCTCTGGATGGGCGGCGAGCCGAGGCGGCTGGAGCGGGGCGACATGATCGCCGCAGAGATCTTCCCGACCTACGGCGGCATGGAGTCGCAGCAGCAGTTGGCCGTCAGCATCGGCCCGGCCACCCCGACGCAGAAGATGCTGGGGGCGGTCGCCCGCGAGTCGTACGAGGCCGGGCTGCAGGCGATCCGCCCGGGCGCCTCGTTCGCCCAGCTGTGCGAGCTCATGCAGCAGCCGCTGCGCGCGGCCGGATGCTGGAACATCGGACCACTGGTGCAGACCGTGCCGGTGATCTACAACAGTGCGCAGATGGTCGGCGCAGCGGACCAGCCGGGCCTTGCCGGCATTCCATTGCCCCCGGTCGTGCCGATCACCGGCGACTTCGAACTGCGGGAAGGCATGGTGCTGGCGATGGAACCCAACGCCCTGAAAGACAAGGAGCGCGTGTGCATCGGCGGTACCGTGGTCGTCACTGCAGACGGCTGCGAAGAGCTGAACGAACTGGCCAACTGGCTGATCGAGACCTGAGCGGCGGCTGGCGAATGCCCGGAAGCCGCCTCGTAGGCGCTCGGGCTGATGAGCCAGTTCCTGGCCGCCGCGATGGTGCCGGTGCTGGCTTGCATCGCGTTGCTGATGACCATGGTCTGCCGCCTCTACCGGGTCGGCCCGCCCGGCAGCCTGTTCTTCGTGATGGCAGCGGCGATCGCCCCTGCAGGTGCCGCTGATGGTCGGCCTGCTGACCATGGGCGGCCTGCTGCCTTGCACAGCCCGCGATTTCGCCTTCGTGCCAGTGGGTGGATGCGGCGGTTGATGCCGCCCCTTGTGCGCCGCTGACAGCCCGACGACGCCCCGACGTGCCCATCGAGGCAAGAGTTCACGCCGTGGCCACCGTCCCGGCGACTGCCTGCCCGAATGCCCGGCAGCCGATGTGGCCGCCGATGTCACGCGTGCGCGTGGCCGGGTTGGCGAGCACGCGGTCCACCGCGGCGGCGATTTCGTCGCGGACCCGCTGCCAACCGGCGTGCCGCTGCTGGTCGCCAACCCATCCCACCAGCATCGCCACCGAAAGGATCATGGACGTTGGGTTGGCGACGTCCTGGCCCGCGATGGCCGGCGCGGAGCCGTGCTGGGCCTGGGCACAACACAGCTCGTCGTTGGCCATCATCGATCCCGCCAGCCCCAGGCTGCCGGAAAGCTCGCTGGCCAGGTCGGACAGGATGTCGCCGTACAGGTTGGTCGCAACCAGCACGTCGAAGCGTTCCGGCTCGCGCACCAGATGGGCGGTGGCGGCATCCACGAGCAGGTCGTCCAGCTGCACCTGCGGGAAGTCCCCGGCGACGTGGCGCACCGCCTCGAGGAACAGGCCATCGGTCATGTGGAAGCTGTTGGCCTTGTGGATCGCCGTCACCTTCTTGCGACGGGTCATCGCCAGCTCGAAGGCCGCGCGGGCGATGCGCTCGCTGCTATGCCGCGTGATCTTGCGGGTGGACAGCGCCATGTCGGGGCTGGGCATCACCTCGCCCCACCCGCGCGTCATGTTGCGGTCGGGGTAGAAGCCCTCGGTCGCCTCCCGCATGATGACCAGGTCCATGCTGCGGCCCTCGCGCAGGTTGGACGGCAGGAAGGGGCGGGTGCGCGCCGGCCGCACGTTCGCATACAGGTCCAGGCCGACCCGGAACGCCGCCGACACGTTGCGGCCGCCTTTTTCCGGCGCCGGGTAGTCGGCATGCGACTGCGTCCCGAGGATGACCCCGTCGTACCCGCGCGCGCGCTGCAGCACCTCGTCCCGCAGCGTGGTGCCGTGATCGCGCAGGCTGTCGAAGCCCACGCTGTCGTAGTCGAGACTCAGTTCCAGGCGGTGGCGCTGCGCGGCCGCAGTCAGCACCTGGACCGAGGCCTCGACGATTTCGGGGCCGATGCCGTCGCATGGCAGGACGAGGAGCCGCACGGCGATGCTCAGTCGACCTTGATGCCCTTGTCGCGGATCAGCTTCGTCCAGCGCTGGCTCTCGGTTTCGACGAAGCTGGAGAAGTTCGCGGGGGTGCCGCCGCCGACTTCGGCTCCCTGGTCGGCCACGACCTTGCGGTAGGCCGGGTCCTGGGTGGCACGGTTCACTGCTTCGTTGAGCTTGGCGATCACCTCGGGCGGTACGCCCTTGGGTGCGATCACGCCGAACCAGTTGGAAGCGTTCATGGTCGGGTAGCCCAGCTCGGCGAAGGTCGGCACGTCGGGCAGTGCCGGCAGGCGCTTTTCGGCCGTGACCGCCAGGATGCGGATGCGCGGGCTATCGCCAGTGGCGTGCGGGATGAACAGGCTGGCCAGGTCCATCATGAAGTCGGTGCTGCCCCCCATGATGTCGTTGATGGCCGGGGCGCCGCCGCGATAAGGGACGTGCACCGCGTCGAACTTGGCCGTGTCCTTGAACAACTCGGCGACCAGGTTGGAGGCTCCGCCGGCGCCGGTGGATGCATAGCTGAAGCCGCCTGGCTTGCGCTTCGACCAGGCCAGGAACTCCGCCAGCGTCTTGTAGGGCGCGGATGCGGAGACCCCGAGCACGAGCGGGCCCTTCTCGAGCAACGCAATGGGCTCGAGGTCCTTCTTCGGGTCGTAGGCCAGCTTGCCGTACAGCGCCTGGTTCACCGACATGGGCGCGAAATTGCCCAGGCCGATCATGTAACCGTCCGGCTTGGCGGTGGCGATCGCCTGCGTGCCGATGTTTCCGCTCGCGCCGGGCCTGTTCTCGACGACGACGCGTTGGCCGAGATAGTCTTCCATCTTCTTGGCAAGCTGTCGCGAGCGCGTGTCCGAGCTGCCCCCGGCGGCGTACGGCACCACGAAGACGATGGGCTTGGACGGGTAGCTCCCTGCCTGGGCCCATGCGCCGGGGGCCATGGTGGCCGCCGCTGCGGCGAGCATGCAGGCGGACCACAGGCGGCGCGTCACGCGGGTCTGCACCGAGGTGAGGGAAGGACAGGAGCGAAGGATCGACTGCATGGGCCTTTGGTAAGAGTGGTTGGGAAGAATGAAAACCGGTGTCGGGCGGATGTCGATGGGAGGGCAGCGCTCAGGCGGCCAACGCGCACGCGGACGCTCCGCGTTCGTCGACAACCGGGTGCAGCACGCGGGCCCAGGCCAGCAGCTCGCCATCCGCATTCCAGGGGGCGACCAGCTGCACCCCCATCGGAAGCCCCTCGTCCGTGAAGGAGGTCGGCAGGTGCAGGCAGGGCCAGCCCAGCAGCGACCAGGCCTTGTTGAAGCTGGAGTCGCCGGTGCTGTGCAGGCCCTCGGGTGCCGGGCCGGGTGCGCTGAACGTGAGGACGAGGTCCGCCTCGCCGAACTGCGAGTGCCAGCGCTGGCGCTGCTCCGCCTGGAACGCACGCATCAGCAGGTAGCGCTCGGCCGGGATCGCCAAGCCGCGGTCCACGGCTGCCAGCAGTTCGCGGCTGAGCGCGTGCGCGGCAACCGACGCAACCGGGAGCAGGCTGCGCGCGAACTCGTAGTGCATCACGGCGTGGTGGGCTTCCATCCAGCGCGGGGCCTCGGCCAGCTCGCACGGGCCCAGGATCGTGGCGCCACGGGCAGCCAGCCGCTCCCGCGCGCGCTGCACGGTTTGCGCCGCGCGCGCATCGATCTCGATCCCGGGCACGCGCTCGATCACCGCCACTCGCGGTGCGCGGGCGGGCGCCTGCTGCGCCATGCAGTGGGGCAGCAGCACCGAGGCGAATTTCCCGATCTCGTCGAAACCCGCGCCGAACCAGCCGACCACGTCCAGGGATTCGCAGGTGATCTTCATGCCGTCGCGTGCCACGGCGCCGAACGACGGCTTGAACCCCAGGACGCCGCAGAACGCGGCCGGGCGGATCATCGAGCCGCCGGTCTGCGTGCCCAGGGCCGCTGGAACGAGTCCCGCCGCCACGGCCGCGGCCGAGCCGCTGGAGGAACCGCCGGGCGTGTGGCCGGGGGCGTGCGGATTTCGCGTGGGCCCGGGGTGCACGAACGCGTATTCGGCGGTCACGGTCTTGCCCACTGGAACCGCTCCCGCGGCGCGCAACAAGGCCACGCAGCTGGCGTCGAAGGCGGCCGGCCGATCCGGCGTGGCCGTGGAGCCGCATCGGGTCGCCAGCCCGGCCACGTCGATCACGTCCTTCACGCCGAAAGGCATTCCGGCCAGGGGACCTTCGATGTGCGGGGTTGCCCGCAGCAGGGCTTCGTCGGCCACGCTCGTGAAGGCGCGCAGCTCGCCGTCGCGTTGTGCGACCCGCTGCAGCGCAGCTGCTGCGGCGGATGGGAGGGACGTGCCAGCGCTTGAAGAACCGTTTGCCATGGGCCGGCGGAGAAAGTCGAAAGCCAGGAGTGGAAGAAACGCCACCGGCTGGGTGCGCCGATGTCGGGGGGCGCGTGGGAAGCCGTGGTCGGGCGGCATCCTACGGCGTGGATTATTCTCAGTCCAATTCGAAATTGAGCGCCGACTATGTTGAATCACGACACAATCTTCCTGGACGCCCGGCTGCTGCAGATCTTCTGCGTCGCGGCGGAGGAACTGCATTTCGGCCGTGCCGCAGAGCGCATGTGCATGAGCCAGCCGCCGTTCAGCCAGCAGATCAAGCGGCTGGAGAAACTGGTGGAGGCGCAGCTGTTCGTGCGCACGACCCGCTCCGTGCGGCTGACGCCCGCGGGCGAAGTGATGCTCTCGCGCGCCAAGCGTCTGGCCAGCGATACCGGGCTGATGCTTCGGGCCGTGCGCCAGGCGGCGCGCGGGGAGGCCGGCTCGCTGTCGATCGGGCTGACGATCAGCGCCAACTGCTCGCCGCTCGCGGAAGCGCTGTACCAGTACCGGATCACGCATCCCCACATCGAGCTCGATCTGCGCGAGATGAACTCCAGCACGATGGAGTCGGCGCTGCGGCTGCGCCAGATCGACGTCGCCCTGATGCGGCCGGTGCACGTCGATGCCGACATCTCGACAACGGAGGTCTACCGCGAGCCCATGGTGCTGGCCGTGCGCCGCGACCACCCCTGGGCCGGGCAGAAGTGCGTGTCGCTGGAGCAGGTGGCCGAGGTGCCGCTGATCGGCTACGAGCAGGCGATCTCGCCTTACTTCCGGCGCATGGTGCACCAGATGTTCGCCCAGACCGCCCGGCCCCCGCGCATCGTCCAGGAAAGCGCCGTGCCGACCAACCTGACCCTCGTCGAGGCCGGCGTGGGGGTGGCCATCGTTCCGCTCACCATCTTGCGCGCGCGCAGCGATACGCTGACCTACGTCCCGCTGCACGACCGCTCGATGACGCAGGCCGTCACCGTGATGGCGATGCTGCGTTCGCACCCCAACCCGGCCGCCAACGACCTCGCCGCGACCATGCTGAACGTACAGGCGGACCTGGCGGGCCGGAGCGCGAAGAAGCAAGTCCGTCGCAAGAACAGGGGTAGCTGACCTTCGTGACTGGCCAAGACTCAGGTGAAGCTGGCATCTCCACGGCGACGCGATCCCCGCTGCTCGGCCGTGGCACGGTAGTGCTCACTGGTCAGCAAGGCTTGCCGGGGCGGCGCCTCATCGAGCCCGGCGAAGCGGGCTTTTGGATAAAGTGAATGTCGCGCGTGTGAATGCGGATGCCATGAAGACGCGAGATGAAAAGTAACCGGCGCCAACCGGCGACCAGCGGCACCGACATCGGTCGGCGGCTGCGTGACAAAGAGGCGATCCACGAAAACGAGGAGCGCCTGCGGCTGGCCATGGAAGTCGCCGATCTCGGCACCTACGACTGGGACCTGCCCGCCGGGATGATCCGCTGGTCGGGCAAGGTTTGCGAGGTGTTCGGCTTGCCGGCAGATGTGCGGGTGACCCCGGACAAACGGGCGGCGCTGATCCACCCCGACGACCGCGAGCGTGCGCTGGGGCTCTTCGCGGCTGCCGCGGAGCCGGCCAGCGGGGGCGCGTACCGGGCCGAATACCGGGTCCTGCCCGCTGACGGCAGTCCGGAGCGCTGAGTCGCTGAACGTGGCCAGGTGCTGTTCGACCGCGCGGGGCGCCCGCGACGTTTCATCGGCGTGGTCGTGGACAACACCGCGCACAAGCACGCCGAATTCGAGCGCGAGCGGCTCATGCGGGAGCTCGAGCAGGCGGTTCGCACCCGTGACGACCTTCTCGCCATCGTCTCCCACGACCTGCGCAGCCCGTTGGGCACGATCAGCCTGGCGGCAGAGCTGCTGGCGCGAGAGGCCGATGCCGACGGCGACGGCCGCGGCCGCAAGCCCGTGGAGACCATCCTGCGCGCCAGCAGTCGCATGAAGCAGCTGATCGGAGACCTGCTGGACATGGCGAGCACGCAGACGGGGCGTCTTTCGGTGGAATTCGAGGCTTGCGACGCGAAGGCGTTGGCGACCGAGGCGTTCGAGGCGCACGCACCTTCGGCGGCGGAGAAGGGCATTGAACTCGATGTGCAGCTCGATCTGCACGGCGAGTCCGTCTGCTGTGACCACGGAAGGATCCAGCAGGTGTTCGCCAACCTGATCGGCAATGCGATCAAGTTCTGCGCGGGCGGCGACACCGTCCGGCTATTGGCTATTGGCGGCACGCGAGCCCGGGGCGGTGCGCTTCTCGGTTGTCGACAGCGGCCCGGGCATTCCGGCCGAGGCGCTGGCCCACCTGTTCGATCCCTACTGGTCGGCCAGGGAGCACGCGACGATCGGTTCAGGGCTCGGCCTGTTCATCTCCAACGGCATCGTCGCTGCGCACGGGGGGCGGCTGTGGGTGGAGAGTACCGCCGGGAAGGGAAGTGCCTTCCACTTCACGGTGCCGATGGCACAGGGCTGAGCCCTGCCGATCGCGGCTGTCCACTGGGTGTGCCGGCTTGCGGCTCGTCCACGTGTGGCCGCAGCGCACCCGGGATGCGCTGCTGCGCAAGTCCGCCGCCTTCGAGCCAGCGGCGAGTGCCCTGGGCAGCGCGTTCGATCAGGTCGCGTGCGCGGGAGAAGTCGTAGGCCGATACCGCGAGCGGACACAGGGGCGGCACCGTCGCGACCTCGACGCGGCCGTCCAGCTGCTCCAGGTCGCGCACCAGCTGCCGCGCCACCAGCAGGTTCAGGGCATGGAAGGCGCTCGCGAGCGCGCCCGTCGGCGGCGTGCTCAGCGCGCATGCAAAGCCGGTGGGCAGGACGACCAGGCGCGTGCACCCGAGCGCCAGCGCCGCCATCACCGGCGTGTTGCTGGCGACGGCGCCGTCGATCAGGTACTGGTCGCCGATGCGCACCGGCGGAAAGGCGCCGGGAATGGCGCAGCTGGCGAGAATGGCGTCGGCAGCCGGGCCGCACGAGAGCAGCACCGATGCGCCCGTGAGCAGGTCGGTTGCCGCGACGTGCATCGGAATCACGGTGTCTTGCAGCTGCGAATGGGGCAGGTGCCGCGCCACCAGGCCGCGCAGCCCGCTCGGGTCGACGAGCGAGGCCGCGCCCCGGAAGACGCCGAACAGGTTGCGCGGCGACAGCGGAAACACGTCGCTGCGCCGCAACCCGCACCAGATCGCCTCCAGCCGCGCCACCCCGGCCGGCGTGGGATCGCAGCAGAAATGGATGCCGTTCAGGGAACCGACCGAGGCGCCCACGACCAGGTCCGGCCGCACGCCGTGCGCCACGAGCTCGCGCAGCATGCCCACCTGGATGGCCCCGAAGCTGCCGCCTCCGGCCAGCACGAAGGCGGTCTTTTCCCGATTGCCGTCGGCCATGGCGATGGCGTCCTTCAATAGCCGTAGAACTCCTCGCTGCGGATGTCGTCGCCGTCGACCCCGGCGCGCTCCAGCGTGTTGCGCAGCGCGCCCACCATGGCCGGCGGACCGGCCACGTAGTACACGGGAGCCGGCAGCTCCGCGGCGATCCGCTTCAGCAGGGCTTCGTCGATCGGGCCGGTCCTGCCCATCCACGGCAGGCGCGACTCTTCCAGCCGCGTCATGGTGGCGACCAGCCGGAAGTTGCGGTTGTCGCCTTCCAGCCGCTGCAGTTCGGTGAGGAACGCGCTGTCCTCGGGCCGCCGGTTGGAATACAGCAGGACCAGGCGCTGGGGCAGGGCGTTCCGGGTGGCGTGCCGCAGGATGCTCATGAAGGGCGTGATGCCGATGCCGCCGGCGATGAACACGGCGGCCCGTTCCTGCTTGTTGTGCAGGGTCAGCGAGCCGAAGGGTCCGTCGATCTCGGCCTGGCCCCCGATGGGCAGGCGCGCCAGCGCCTGCTTGAACGCGCTGTCGCGCATGCGCGTGGCCACCACCAGCTCGTCTTCGTGGGGCGCGCTGACGATGGAAAAGGCATGGCGCGCGCCGTCCGTGCCGGCGACGGCCGGATCCGGCAGGATCAGGTCGATGGCCTGGCCCGGCCGGAAGCTGAACCCGGCCGGCTTGTCGAAATGAAAGGCCGTCGTGCCGTGTGCAACTTCCTCGCTGCGCTGCAGGCGGATCGCCATGGTCGTCATGATGCTGCTCCTGGGCCGCTGGGTGGGGCGCGGCGGGTCCGGGCCTGTTGCCTCGTGGCCCTTGGACACTCGCGGGCCCTCGGAAGTGACAAACCCCTGAGCGCTGCATGGTGGCTGGATTCGGCGGCAGCGTCACCGCTCCCCCTCAGTCCAGCGTGAAGGCCTGGCGAAACACCTCGCAGAAGTCGCGCGAACCGCCGACCGTGAGCGCCAGCGTGATGCCGCCGCCGCTACCGCTGGGGAGCAGGATCACGCGCCCGGAGGCCGCGTCATAGGTCACGCCGAGCGGATCATCCGTTTCGCTCGCCCCCTGCAGGTCGAAGTCCCACGAGCCGGCGTCTACCGCTGCGTCCGGGGGCCCGAACGCCTGGTGGCCCCAGCCCAGCACGGCCTCGATTTCGCCGAGCAAGGCGGGTACCCGCTCGGGCAGCACCCAGGCCATGGCGTCGAAGCTGCCGGAGCCGCTTTCCTCGTCGGTGAAGTCGAACAGCAGGTAATCGAGTTGCATGGGCGGAGCATGCACCCTGGCGGCGGCGCCGGCGATGCCGCCGGCGAGCCGCGGTGACCGGCTAGCATCCCAACCTCATGTATTGGGAGGGCGGATGAACCGCATGGCCGTCATCGACTTCGAGACCACCGGCTTGTCGCCAGCCATGGGCGACCGGGCGACCGAAATCGCGATCGTGCTGCTGGAGGGAACGAAGGTCGTCGGACGGTTCCAGTCGCTGATGAACGCGGGGGTGCGGATCTCCCCCTTCATCGAGAACTACACAGGCATCAGCAACGAGATGATCCGGGCCGCACCGCCGGCCGCCGAAGTCATGGCGCAGGCGGCAAGTTTCGTGCAGGGTGCGCCGCTGGTGGCGCACAACGCGTCGTTCGACCAGCGCTTCTGGGCCGCGGAACTGGGCCGGCTGGGTGGGCAGGCGAGCACGGAGCCTTCATTCGCCTGCACCATGCTGCTGTCGCGACGCCTCTATCCCCAGGCCGGCAGCTACCGGCTCGGTGCCCTGGCATCCTTCCACGCCCTCCCTTTCGCGGGGCGGGCCCACCGGGCGATGGCCGATGCCGAGGTCGCCGCGGCGCTGCTGTCCCGGATCCAGGGGGACATCCGGCGCGACTACGATGTCGAGGACGCCCCGCACGACCTGCTGGTGAAGCTGCAGCGAAGCCAGCGCAAGGCCGTGCCCGAGGCGATCCGGAGGTACTTCCAGGTGTCGAGGTCGCATGTCTGAGGAGCCGCAGCGTCTTTCCAAGGTGGTCGCGGCCCGGGTGCCCTGCTCGCGCCGCGAAGCCGAGCAGTACATCGCCGAAGGCTGGGTGCGGGTGGACGGCCAGCGGGTGGAAGAGCCTCAGTTCCGCGTCGCGGATGGGCAGCGCGTCGAAGTCGATCCGCAGGCCCGGCTGCAGCCTCCGGAGCCCGCGACCCTGCTGGTGCACAAGCCTGCGGGCATGGCGACCGAGCAGGCGAGGGCCTTGCTGGGCGCGCCCGCCCACTGGACCGGGGACTCGTCCGGCATCCGGCGGGTCAAGAGCCATGGGGTCGGGCTGGTGGCCCTGCTGGCGCTGCCGCCGCAGGCCAGCGGGCTGTCGGTCTTCAGCCAGGACGGGCGCATCGTGCGCAAGCTGCAGGAGGAGGCCGGCCTCATCGAGCAGGAGCTGGTGGCCGAAGTGGCCGGCACCCTGGCACCCGGCGGCCTGGAGCGGCTGTGCCGCGGCCTGGTGCGGGACGGCCAGCCGTTGCCGCCAGCCAGCGTGAGCTGGCAGAGCGAGACGCGCCTGCGCTTTGCCGTCAAGGGCATCGCCCCGCAATGGGTGCCCTGGATGTGCGAGCAGGTGGGCCTGAAGCTCACTTCGCTCAAGCGCATCCGCATCGGCCGCGTGCCCATGGCCGGCCTGCCGCCGGGCCAGTGGCGCTACCTACCGCGGGGCGACCGGTTCTGACCCGCTGACACGGGCGAGCACGGCGTCGGCGGCCGCGCCGTCGTGCCCGCGCCAGGCCACGATCTGGTCGGGCCGGATCAGCGCCAGCGGAGCCTGGTACAGCTCCCGCAATTGCGGCTGCGCGTGGCGCACCACCCGCAGGTCCATCCCGCGCGCGGCCGCCGCCCGTTCGAACGCGCGGGTGTCCGGCGCATCGGTGCCGAGCGCCAGCAGCGTCCATTCGAAGTTGAACGTGTCGTACAGCGAGCGGCCGTCGTCAAGCCACGCGTGCGGCGCCCGCCCGCCCGGGCAGGCGCTGGGCGTGTAGGCATTGGGCTCGTCCGGCGGCGGCGTGCTGCCGTCGGGCACGATGGCCGGCGAGCCGTCGTAGCGGGTGCCGAAGGTCACGCCGGGGATGTTGAACTCCAGCCGGGCGTGCGCGTTCAGGTGCTCCGCAGCTGCGGCGCGGGCAGCGTCGCCGCGCGGGCCTTCGGCTTCCAGCTCGGGCGAGGCGGCGAACAGTCCCACCGAATCGGCGAAGCGACGGGCATAGCCGGTGTTGCGCTGCGCCGCCGGCTGGCGCTCGGGCCCGTAGCTGTCCAGCAGGGCTTCGCCGGCCTGGCCGCGCAGCACATGGGCCAGCTTCCAGCCCAGGTTCACCGCGTCCTCGACCGCGGTGTTGTAGCCCAGGCCACCGGTGGGCGTGAACAGGTGGGCCGCATCGCCGCCGATGAACACGCGGCCCTGGCGGAACCGGTCGGCCACCAGCGAATGCCCGGCCACCCAGGTGCCGACCGACAGCACCTCGATGGCGATGTCCCTGCCGAACGCCTGCGCGAAGACGCGGCGCGCATCGGCCTCGGTCCAGTCGTCGGCGTTCTCGTGCGGGTGCACCGCGGCGTGGAAGGCGTACTCGGCCACGCCGTCGACGGCGGCCATGAAGGCGCGCCGCTCGTGGTTGACGGTCACGTGCATCCAGGCCGGGGGGTGCGGCATCTGCCGTTGCAGCTCGGGCGCGCGCAGGTACACGGCGAACATCTTGCCGCCCATGAAGTCGCGCTGCACGCCGGTCATGCCGGTCCATTCGATGCCGAGCCGGCGGCGGATGCTGCTGCGCGCGCCGTCGGCGCCCACCAGGTAGCGGGCACTCACCGTGACGCCCGCCCCGTCGCCGCCGGCCACCGGCCGGATCGTGGCCCGCACGCCCTCGCCGGTGTCCTCGAAGTCTTCCAGCCGCCACTGGTAGCGGATGTCGCACGACGGCCACTCCTTCGCGTGGCGCAGCAGCACGGCCTCGACGTACTTCTGCGAGATGCGGTGCGGCAGCTCGGCCGCGCTCCAGGAGCCGGCCATCGACCGGATCCGGCTCACGGCTTCGCGCGCGGTGGGCAGCGCCAGGCGCGCCAGCTCGTGGCCGGCGTAGCGGGTGAAGTAGGCGATGTCGGTCGGGTGGTCGGCCGGCAGGCCGAGGAAGCGGATCTCCTGCGCGAAGCCCAGCCGCCGGAAGTGCTCCATGGTCCGCGCCTGGGTCGCATTGGCCTGCGGGTTGAAGGCGGTGCCGGGCTTGGGGTCCACCAGCAGGCAGCGCACGCCGCGCCGCCCCAGCTCGTTGGCCAGCATCAGGCCGCAAGGGCCGCCGCCGGCGACCAGGACATCGGTGGTGAATTCGTGCTGCATGCGTCGGGCCAGGGATAGACTGATCGATCCGTCATCCCGCGAAGCGGAGATCCAGCGCAACGCGCGAGTGCGAAGGGGCCGGCCCGGCCCAGTTTATCTGCCCAGCTCCATGCGAAACATCGACGAGAACACCATCACGCCCGCCGTCCTCGCCGCGATGGCCGATTGCCCCAGCCCGCGCCTGAAGGCCATCATGGATTCGCTGGTGCGGCACCTGCACGACTTCGCGCGCGAGACCCAGCTGACCGAACAGGAGTGGGAGGCCGGCATCCGCTTCCTGACCCAGGCCGGCCACATCACCGACGACCGGCGCCAGGAGTTCATCCTGCTGTCCGACGTGCTCGGGCTGTCCACGCTGGTCACCGCGCAGAACAACGCCAAGCCCGCCGGTTGCACCGAGGCGACCGTGTTCGGCCCGTTCTTCGTCGAGGGGGCGCCGCGCATGGACAACGGCGCCGACATCGCCAACGGCGCGCAGGGCACGCCCTGCTACGTCAGCGGCCAGGTGCGCGGCATCGGCGGCGAGGCCGTCGCCGACGCGGTGATCGACGTCTGGCAATCCGACGAGCAGGGCTTCTACGACGTGCAGCAGCCCGACGCCGCCGGCGCGCACACGCATCGCGCCCGCGCGCAGCTGCGCAGCGACGCGCAGGGCCGGTTCCACTTCCGCTCCATCCTCGCCCACTGCTACCCGATCCCGCACGACGGGCCGGTGGGCCGGATGCTGCAGGCACTGGGCCGCCATCCGTGGCGGCCGGCGCACCTGCACTTCATGATCGCGGCGCCCGGCTACGAGCGGCTGATCACCCACGTGTTCCGCGACGGCGATGCCTACCTCGATTCCGATGCGGTGTTCGGCGTGCGCCAGAGCCTGGTGGCCGACTGGCAGCGGCACGAAGCGGATGCGCAGCACCCGCACGAGGGCGGCTACTACACGCTGGCCTACGACTTCGTGCTCAACCCCGCCGGCGGGGCCGCGTGATGCGGAGCGAGCGCGACTTCACCTGGGAGGGGCGGCCGGGCCGCGTCGTCTTCGGCGCCGGCAGCCTGCAGCACCTGGAGCGCGAGGTGCAGGCGCTGGGCGCCAGCCGCGCGCTGGTGCTGTGCGGGCCGCAGCAGCGCGCCACGGCCGAGGCCCTGGCGGCCCGCCTCGGGCCGCGGGCGGCAGGGGTGTTCGATGGCGCGGCCATGCACGTGCCGATCGAAGTTGCGCGCCAGGCCCGCGCGCTGGCCCGGCAGGCCGGCGCCGATCTTGCCATCGCCGTCGGCGGCGGCTCCACGATCGGGCTGGCCAAGGCCATCGCGCTGGCGTCGGGGCTGCCCATCCTGGCCATCCCGACCACCTACGCCGGCAGCGAGATGACGCCGATCCACGGCATCACCGAGGGCGGGTTGAAGAAGACCGGCCGCGATGCACGCGTGCTGCCGCGCTGCGTGATCTACGACCCCGACCTGCTCGCCAGCCTGCCGGCGGCGCTGGCCGTCACCAGCGGCTTCAACGCGATCGCGCACGCGGCCGAGGGGCTGTATGCGGCCGACGGCAATCCGGTCATGGACCTGATGGCGCAGGAGGGCATCCGCGCCACGGCGGCCGCGCTGCCGTTGCTGGCGAACGGCACCGACGACGAGCGCCGCCCGGCCCGCGCCGACGCCCTGTACGGCGCCTGGCTGTGCGGCACGGTGCTCGGCTCGGTGGTCATGGGCCTGCACCACAAGCTGTGCCATACCCTGGGCGGCAGCTTCGACCTGCCGCACGCCGAGACCCACACCGTGATGCTGCCGCACACGCTGGCCTACAACGCCTCGCACGCGCCGCAGGCCCTGGCGCGCATCGCCGGCGCGCTGGGCGCCCCCGGCAACGCGCCCGAGGCGATCTTCCGGCTGCAGCAGGCCACCGGCGCGCCGACCTCCCTGCGCGAGCTCGGCATGCCGGAAAGCGGCCTCGACCGCGTGGCGGAGCTGGCGGTGCAGACGCCGTATCCCAATCCGCGTCCGCTGGAGCGCGGCGCCTTGCGGGCGCTGCTGCAACGCGCGTACGACGGGGCGGGGCCGCAGGCCCGATGACGCCCAGCCTGCCCGGCCGCCTGCGCGCATGGGCCCGCGGCATCAAGCGCGATGCCGTGGCGCTCTGGTTCGCCTCGCGGCATCCGCGCACGCCGCTGGCCGCCAAGGCCCTGTGCGTGTTCGTGGTGGCCTACGCCCTCAGCCCGATCGACCTGGTGCCCGACTTCATCCCGGTGCTGGGCTACGTCGACGACGTCCTGCTGCTGCCGGCGCTGATGTGGGTTGCCCTGCGCCTGATCCCCGCCGACGTGATGCAGGAATGCCGGACGCGAAGCGACGAGTGGCTGCACGAGCGCGGGGCCCGGCCGCGCAGCGTCCTCGGTGCGGCCCTGGTCGTCGCCATCTGGGCAGCGGTGGGCTGGGCCGGTTGGCTGTGGTGGTCGGGCCGCCCCGGCGGCGGCTGAAGGTGCGCCCCAGGAAGCAGGCCCGCAAGCGCCCCATCCATGCTCCTACAGCCGGTGCCGGCGGTCTCGCACCGCCGGCCGCAACCGCATCCGATGCCGGCACTGCCCGGCCTGCCTAAGGTGGTGGCATCGAGTGAATGGAGTACTTCGATGCCCGACGACGCCGATGCCCCCTGCGCGAACGAGTTGCTGGTGAGCCTCGAGGACGAATGGGAGCGGCGCAACTGGATGCGCTGGCTCGGCTGCAGCGAACAGGAACTGCAGCACGCGGTCGAATCGATCGGCCCCGATGCCGACAACGTCCGGCGCTTCCTGCGGCAGGCGCGTTGAAACCGCCGCCGCGCCGGCGCGCGCATGGATGACGGCATCGGCCGGCCATCCGTGCATGGCAGCAGCGGGCGCGGCGGCGGCGGCTCAGCCCGCGCGCACCTCGACGCGGCGGGGCTTTGCCTCTTCCGACTTCGGGATCGTCAGGCGCAGCACGCCGTCCTTGAGCTGGGCCTCGATGCGCGAGGCGTCCAGTTCCCGGCTCAAGGTGAACTCGCGCCGGTACGCGGCCAGCCGCGCCTCGCCGTACACCATGTCGATCTCGGCCGGCGCCGGCACTTCGGCGGTGCCTTCGATCACCAGGCTGTCGCCGTCCACGCGCACCCCGAGCCGCTCGCGGCTGACGCCCGGCAGGTCGGCCAGCAGGGTGATCCCTGCGTCGTCCTCGAACACGTCCACGGGCGGCACGGCGTACGACTGCCTGTTGCTCTCCGGCGTGGCGGAAGCGCCGACCTCGCGGCGCGGGGTGGTTTGCATGTCGTTGCTCATCGCAGCCTCCTTCACTGAACTTCGATGCGGCGCGGCCGGGACGACTCGCGCTTGGCCACCGTGATGCGCAGGATGCCGTCGCGGTAGCTGGCTTCGATCTTCGCGGGGTCGGCCTCCTGCGGCAGGTTGACCACGCGCCGGAACGGGCCGGTGAAGCGCTCGCGCGCATAGACGCTCGAGCCCTCGTCGCGGGGTACCGCATCGGGACGCTCGCCGGCGATGACCAGCAGGCCGCGGTCGGCCGTGACCTGCAGCGTCGCCGGGTCCAGCCCGGGTGCGAGGGCCATGATCTCCACCGATTCGGGCGTGGTGCCCACGTTGATCACCGGGAAGGCCGCCCCGGCCAGCGATCGGATGCTGGTCCGGTCCATGGGACGGAAGACCTGGTCGAGGAGGCTCTGCAATCGGTTGAGCTCCCCGAAGACGTCCGCGGCAGGTCTGAATGATGCGTGCAACATCGCTGCGCTCCTTTGAAGTCTGTCAGGTGAACCGCGCGGCGGAGGCCGCGCAGCGCCGACATAGCGGCGCGCGGGCGGTTTTTCAAGAACCCGCCAGGCAGGCCGCCGCAGCGGGGCCATGCGACGCGGCCGAGCCGGTTGTTCCTACGCCGGGCGGCGGTCCGGCCCGACCTGGAGCGGACCCCGATCGAGCGAGAGTAGCCCGCAGAGCCGGCCGCGCCGGCGCCGCGTGACTGCCATGGCTTCTCCCGCTGTCCTCCTGCTGTCGATCGGCCTGCTGCTGGCGGGCGGTGCCGCCTCGGCCGGCGGCGCGGCCCGCGGCGACGGCGCGCGCGCGGCCCGCCTCGACCATTCCGGCCGCAAGCAGGTGGGCGAGGCTTCGTTCTATGCGCGCAAGTTCGCCGGCCGCCCGATGGCCGACGGCACGCCGATGGACCCGCACGGCGACAACGCGGCCAGCCGGACGCTGCCGCTGGGCACCACCGCCACGGTCACCAACCTGGACACGGGCCAGCGGGCGGTCGTCACCATCCAGGACCGGGGGCCGTTCGTCGAAGGCCGCATCGTCGACCTGTCGCCGGCCACCGCGCGGCGGATCGGGCTGGAGCCGGAGGAGGGCGTGACCACGGTGGAGGTCGCGCCGATCGCGGTGCCGCAACCCGACGGCAGCGTGCGGCTGGGCGCCGGCGCCAGCCGCTGAGCCGCAGCGGCGAACCCAGCAAGGGACTGCGCCCGCAAGCAGCTTTGTCCTACAGGGCCGGCGCTCGTCCGTGCCTAGCATGGGGCCATGCGATACAGCCGTGCCGAATACGCCAAGATGCTGGCGGCCCAGCATGAGGTCGCGCGCGCCGAGGAAGACTACAACCGGCTGCGCGCCGCCTACCTGGAGATCGCCCGCAACGAGCCTGGGCACGAGGTCGCGCTGGCCATGATCGGCGCCGACATGGACCGCGCCCATGCCCATCTGCAGGTGCTGGTCGGCCTGCCGCAGCTGCCGTTCACGCACGACCCCAGCCGCACGCTGGCCGCCGAGGCCACGCGCGAGCCCGGCGAGCACGAAAAGGAAAAGGAGAGCGCCTGACGGTCGGCGCATGCCGACGGCGTTGGGCCATCGCCCGGGCGGGCCTGCAAGCATGACTGCCAGCGAGAAACCCGCTTCGAAGCCAGCGCCGGAACGCGTGCCCGGACCGGGCGCGGACGGCGAGCCGGCGCCGCCCCAGCTCGGCGACGGTTTCTCGCCGCCGGCCGCCCAGCCGCAGGCGCAGCCCGGCGAATCGCTGGCCGACCCGGCCGAGCTGCCCCATCCGGCGCCCTGGTCCAAGAGCGACTTCTGACAGGCGCCGGCATGGCCACCCACCCGGTCGAACCCGAAGAGTCCGACGAACCCGGCACCGAAGCGGGCACGCCCAATCCGACGCGCCTGCCGGTGGAGCCCGAGTTCGGGCCGATCGAGCCGCCGCCCGAGCCGGGCGAGCCGGTCGGCAAGCCCCCCAAACCCTGATGCCGCTTCGATCCACCCCCCGGGGCCAGAAGCCAGGCATCGACCGCTTCCGATCCGAAACAAGGACCCCACGATGAGCACCGCCAATCCCACGGGCATCCCGCGCCTGGAAGCCGAGGAGCCGGAATTCTCGGTCGAGGAAGACATCCCGACCCCGTCGAACGAGGATCCGGAGGAAGCCGCGCGCCACACCGAGGTGGACGCCGATCGTTCATGAGCGGCAGCCACCCCGTTCCCGCCGCGCAGCCCACGGCGCCCCCGAAGCCGACCGATCCGGAACCGCCGGTCCCGGCCAACACGGAGCCGCCCAAGCCCACCAATCCGGAGCCGGTGCACAGCCGGCAGCCGAAGGACCCGGAGAAGCACCACAAGCCGGAGCCCGACGACGGGCATTCGGAGCATCCGATGGAGTAGGCGCCCCGCGGCGCGGCGCGGCGCTCAGGCCAGCAGCCCCTGAACTTCCTCGTCCAGCCCGGTGGCCGGCGTTGCCTTCGCCAGTGCCATCCAGACGCCGAACGGCAAGGCACTGCGTCGCGCCCGCGGCGCCGCCCGCGCCACCACCAGCCGCTCGCCCTCGGCCACCAGCACGCCGCAGCTCTCGGGGATTTCCTCCGGCGCCGCGATGCAGCGCCCGCGGGCATCGCATCCCAGCACGTACCAGCACTCGCCCAGGTCCAGGTAGGCCGCGCGCTTGTCCTGCTGGCGCAGGTCGGACAACAGGTCGGCGCGGCGCACCTTGACCTCGTGCACCACCGGCTCGACGTACTCGGCGACCGAGGTGTTGCGGATCGAGAAGACGTCCGGCCGGGCCATGCACCAGCGCGCCTCGGACCCGTCACCGGCCGCGGGCACCTGCGCGCGCAAGGACAGCCCGCGCCAGGCCAGGCGGCCGGCGCGGCCCATCTCGCGCGCCACTCGCTCGACCAGCGCCTCGTGCGCCGACAGCCGCGCGCGGTTGCCGGCCAGCACATCGGCCATCAGTTGCAGCCCGGCGGCGGTGACGCGCAGCGACTCGTGGCCGGACGGCGCCAGCACCCGGTGCAGCAGGCCGGCCGCCAGCAGCTCGATCTCCAGCGTGTCCTGGCAGGGCCAGCCGGCCGAGCGATAGACGTCGCGCAGCCGCCGGGCATGGGCGCGGCTCAGGGACGGCGGGCTGTGCTGGGGCATGCGGCGATGTTAGGGGTTCCCGCCTGGCGCCTTCCGCGGCCCGGCGGCGTCCTGCAGCACCGCCGCAACCTCTCCCGTAGGCAGCCGCTGACGACCGGTAGCGCCCTCCGCCGATGACCCGGGGCGCCGCCGTTCACAGAATGTCGCCATGGCAGAGAAAGCCACCTACGGCATCACCGCGCTGCGCTATGCGGGGACGCAGGTCGTCGAGGCCATGATGGGCCTGATCGACTCGGCCAGCGCCCGCTGGGACCTGCGGCCGGCGCCCACGCGCGTGTCCGAGGTGGTCGACCGCCTGGTCGAGGGCGACACCGTGATCAGCCTGTTCCCCGACGACGAGGGCGGCCTGCAACCCGGCCCCGAGGTCAAGGTCGACGTGCTGCCCGGCGGTACCGAAGCGCTGGTGCTCGCCGACGAGCGCGACGGCCGCCGGCTGGACGACCTGCCGCGCTTCTGAGCGCCCGGCCGGAAGGCGGCCGTCCGCTCCAACGCTTCGGCACTCCCAATCCCGCGCCGGCCTTTCCGAACACTTCCTCTCTGGCCGCTGCACCTGGTAGCGGTCCGCCAGGCACGGTTACATACCGGTTGTGTCGAATTCCCCCGACACACCGATGCGCCGGTGACGACAGCAAGGGGCGGGTGGAGCCTACCCGGTGTGCATGTCCATTTTTCACACCATCACGGCTGCGGAATACGAAGCGTGAACCAGTCCGTGAAGTCGCCCTCTTTCATGTCGGAAACCCCCTGTCAAGCCGACCGTGGCACAGGGGCAACGGGCTTCACACCTGGTTTCGCAGCGCAATGCGAAGACACGCTTGCTGACGCCTGCGCGCGCCGAAAAGTGTTTCGGTTCATGTCGGCGGCCTGCGCCGCCCGGACCAACGACGGGAGAGCCTCATGATCACCACGCCAGCCGTTCCGGACGTCGATCCGGTCGAGTTCCTCAAGATTGCCGGCCAGGGTGCGCAGCTGCGCACCCACGCGGACCTCTGGCGCTGGCTGCAGGGGGACGTGCAGAAATGGCTGCCGCACGACATCCTGCTGGTGGGCTGGGGCGACTTCCGCGCCGGCGACCTGCAGTACGACATCGTCTCCAGCCTGCCGGGCCTGCGCACCCACCTGTGCCCGGCCTCGCGCATCGCGCCGCTGGTCAACTACTTCCGCGACTGCTGGGTGGCCGCCCAGTCGCAGCCGTGCGAGCTCGACATCTCCGGCTGCGGCCCGCTCCTCGGCGAGGCGGGGCAGGGCTGGGCGCCGGCCCCCGGCACGCCGGGCATGCACTCGGCGCTGGTGCACGGCGTGGGCGACTCGCGCCTGGGCGGCGAACGCATCTTCGCGGCCCTGAGCAGCGAGCCGGCGCAGCCCGCCGGTGCCGCCGCGCTCAAGCTGCTGGTGCCCTTCGTCGATTCCTCGCTGCGCCGCATGCCGCCGGCCCCGATGCGCCAGCCCGGCGCCGAGCGCAGCCAGGTCGAGCACCTGGTGGTGCGCCTGGGCCAGCTGTCCGAGCGCGAACGCCAGATCATGGTCTGGGTCGCGATGGGCAAGACCAACCCGGAGATCGGCTGCATCCTGCGCATCAGCGAGTTCACGGTGAAGAACCACATGAAGAGCATCTTCAGCAAGCTGGACGTGACCAACCGCGCCCAGGCCGTGGCCCGCCTCACCCGGATGGCCGCGTATGCCTGAAGCAGAGCGCGTCCTCGGGGCCGCCGCGGCTTCCGGGGCACCGCCCGCCACCGCACCGCCGCCGCCCGCGCCGGCCCTGCCGGGGTCGGCCGTCTTCAGCCACAGCCGCCTGCTGCGCGCGTTCGAGGCCTTCGTCGAGCCGCTGGCCACCGTGCTGTCGCTGTGGGCGCTGGTGCTGTTCTTCGAAGGCGCGCTGGCGCCGCGCTGGGTGGGCCTGTCGATCGTGTCGTTCGCGCTGGTCTATCCCGGGCGGCCGCAACTGCGCGCGTCGGCCGCCCGGGTGGTGGCCGACACGGTGCTGGCCTGGGCCTGGACCTGCGGCCTGCTGCTGGCCACCGGCTACGCGATCGACGCCCTGGCGAGCTTCTCGCGCGAAGTGGTGCTGAACTGGCTGTGGCTGGCGCCGGCCTCGCAGCTGGCGGCCCACTGGGCCCTGCGCGCGGCCGCCCCGCACCTGATCCGGCTGCAGGGGCCGCCCCTGCGCGCGGTGGTGGTGGGCATGAACGAGCAGGGCGGCTCGCTGGCCGACCGGCTGTCGATGGCGCACTACACCGGGGTGGAGCTGCTCGGCTTCTTCGACGACCGCACGCCCGACCGCATCCACGGGCGCGGGCGCCACCGGATGCTGGGGCGCATCCAGGAGATCGCCGAGTACGTCAAGCACCACAACGTGCAGCTGGTGTACCTGTCGCTGCCGATGGCGTCGCAGCCGCGCATCAAGCTGCTGCTGGACGCGCTGAAGGACACCACGGCCTCGGTCTACTTCGTGCCGGACATGTTCGTGACCGACCTGGTGCAGGGCCGCACCGACTCGATCTGCGGCATGCCGGTGATCTCGGTGTGCGAGACCCCCTTCCGCGGACCCAACGCGGTGGTCAAGCGGGCCAGCGACATCGTGCTCGCTGTTGCAATCCTGCTACTGGTTTCGCCGCTGATGCTGGCGATCGCCGCGGCGATCAAGCTGACGTCGCCGGGGCCCGTGATGTTCCGCCAGCGCCGCTACGGGCTGTGGGGCCAGGAGATCATCGTCTACAAGTTCCGCTCGATGACGGTGGCCGAGGACGGCGCCGTGGTCACCCAGGCGCGCCGCGACGACGCCCGCGTCACCCCGCTCGGTCGCTTGCTGCGCCGCACCTCCATGGATGAGTTGCCGCAGTTCCTCAACGTGCTGCAGGGGCGCATGAGCATCGTCGGGCCGCGCCCGCATGCCGTGGCGCACAACGAGTTCTACCGGCCTCTGATCAAGAGCTACATGATCCGCCATAAGGTCAAACCCGGAATCACGGGTTGGGCCCAGGTCAATGGCTGTCGCGGCGAGACCGACTCGCTGCAAAAGATGGAAGCGCGCATTCGCTGCGATCTCGACTATCTGCGAAACTGGTCACTGCGGTTGGACCTCTACATCATCCTGAGGACCATCCGCCTGGTGTTCAAGGATGGCGCGGCTTATTGAGCACTAGCACCAATGAGCCATTGTCCGCCCGTGAGCCTGTGCGCGACCATGCCGAGCATGAGCCAGTGTGTGCGTCGCCGGGCGTTCTTGTGAGAGAACACCAATGAAGAAACCTTCCATCCGGCCCGTGATGACAGCCGTGGCGGCAGCCGCCTGCCTGCTCCCGATGGCGCTGCACGCTCAAACCACCCTGCAGTCCCCAGGCGGCCTGGGCGAGTCGGCGGCCCAGCCGGCGGGGCAGTCCATGGGCACCCCGATGGGGCAGTCCATGGCCGTGCCCATGGCGGTGCCGATGTCGCCCGCGCAGGCCATCTCGCAACCGTACTCGCCGGTGTCCTCCGGCGCCGACCAGCGCGAGGGCTTCCAGTTCCGCGCCACCGCGGGCGTCGAGCGCGACAACAACGTGCTGCGCACCAACGGCGGCGAGATCTCCGACACCATCACCGGGCTGGGCCTGGGCCTGCGCTTCCAGAAGCGCGTGAGCCGACAGCAGTTCGTGGTGGATGCCGAGGTCAACCACTACAACTTCGACAAGATCGGCACCGACTACAACACGCTCAACTACTCGGCGGCGTGGCAGTGGCAGGCCGGCGAGCGGCTCGAGGGCATCCTCAGCGCCGACCGCCGCCAGTTCCGCGACGTCACCTCCAACGGCGTGATCGCGGGCATCAACCGCCGCACCGAGCGCAACGAGCTGTTCGAGGCCGGCTACAAGCTGGGCGCCTCCTGGCGCGTGCTGGGCGGCCTGCAGCACAACGCCACCCGCAGCAGTGACCCGACCGCCTGGGACGGCAGCCTGAGCCAGAGCAGCGTGCGCGTGGGCGTGGGCTACGAGCCGGCCACCGGCTCCAGCGTGGCGCTGCGCTTTCGCCGCGGCAACGGCGAGTACATGAACTCGCCGGTGGCCGCCGACTTCGACGACAACGAGATCGAGGCGACCGTGCGCTGGGCGGTCTCGCCCAAGACCTCGGTCGATGCGCGCCTGGCCCACCTGGACCGCGAGCACTCGGGTGCGCCGACGCGCGACTTCAGCGGCGTGGTCGGCTCGCTCGGCGTCAACTGGGGCATCACCGCCAAGACCAGCCTGGCCGCCGGCTACGCGCGCGACCTGGGCAGCTACCTGTTCGGCACCGGCGGCCACCTGTCCAGCGACCGCTGGTACGTCGGCCCGGTCTGGCGCCCGACCGAGCTGATCTCGGTGAACCTGCGCTACGAGCACGAGACCCGCCGCTGGGAGGACGTGACCGGCAGCGCCGATGCCGGCCGCCGCGACAAGTTCAACGTCGGCGCGCTGGGGGTCGAGTGGGCGGTGCGCCGCTCCGTCACCCTGGGCGCGCAATACCGCCACGAGCGCCGCTCGTCGTCGCTGCCCATCTTCAACTACCGCGCCAACGTGATCGGATTGACGGCCAAGCTGACGATCTGACGCGCCGCGCGGGCAACCGCAGGCTTATTGCAAGGGAGAGAAACGATGAAAAGCGTGTTCCGAAACCTGGGCGGGCTGCTGCTGGCAGCCGGGATGGCGCTGGCGGCCCAGGCCGCCGGGCCGTCCCCCCGTGGGGCGGCCGCGCCGGCCGCCGCCGCAACCGGCGGCAGCGACACCGGGGCCGCCGCCAGCAAGGGGGCCCCGAGCGCCGACTACCGGCTCGGCCCGGGCGACCAGATCCGGGTGCAGGTCTACCAGAACCCGGACCTGTCGATCGAGGCACGCGTGTCCGAGCAGGGCACCATCAACTACCCGCTGGTGGGGTCCGTCAACCTCGGCGGCTCCACCATCTCCCAGGCCGAGAACAAGATCGCCTCGGCGCTCAAGAACGGCCAGTTCCTCAAGCAGCCGCAGGTCAACATCGTGCTGCTGCAGGTGCGCGGCAACCAGGTGGCGGTGCTCGGGCAGGTGCAAAAGCCCGGGCGCTTTCCGCTCGAGACCACCAACACCCGGGTGAGCGACCTGCTCGCCGCCGCCGGGGGCGTCACCCCGATGGGCGACGACACCCTGATCGTCACCGGCACGCGCAGCGGCCAGCCGTTCCGCAAGGTGATCGACATCCCGGCCCTGTTCCTCAACCAGCGCGGCCAGGACGACATCCAGGTGCAGGGCGGCGACACCCTGTACGTGGCCAAGGCGCCGGTCTACTACATCTACGGCGAGGCCCAGCGCCCCGGCCCCTACCGCATCGAGCGCGGCATGACCGTGCAGCAGGCGGTGGCCCAGGGCGGCGGCCCGACCCCGCGCGGCAGCCTCAACCGGCTGCGCCTGTCGCGCACCGGGCCGGACGGCAAGCAGGTCGAGGGCGACGCCAAGCTCAGCGACCCGGTGCTGCCCAACGACGTGATCTACGTGCGCGAGAGCCTGTTCTGACCCCGCCGCCGGAACGAAGGAAGGCCCGCCCATGAACCTCTACCAATTCCTGTCCATCCTGCGTGCCCGCCGCACGATGGCCTTCATGATCTTCGTGACCACCATCGCCCTGGCCCTGGCCTGGGTGATGCTGCGGCCGAAGAACTACACCGCGCACGCGCCCATCCTGGTGGACCTGCGCGCCAACGACCCGCTGGCCCAGCCCAACTACCAGAGCATCGTGCCGCAGGCCTACATGGCCACCCAGATGGACATCGTGCGCAGCACCCGCGTGGCCGAGCAGGTGGTCGAGGCGCTGGGCCTGGAGAAGGACCCGAAGTCGACCGAGGCCTGGCGCAGCGCCGGCGGCAGCGGCACGCTGAAGTCCTGGCTGGCCGGCGAGCTGCAGGCCGACCTGGAGGTCAAGCCGGCGCGCGAGAGCAACATCATCAACATCTCCTACACCGCGCCCAACCCGGCCGAGGCGGCCAAAGTGGCCAATGCGTTCTCGCAGGCCTACCTGGACACGGCGCTGGACATCAAGACCGACCCGGCCAAGAAGTACTCCACCTGGTTCGAGGAGCAGCTGAAGTTCGCGCGCGACCGGCTCGAGCAGGCGCAGGGCGCGCTCACCGCCTACCAGCAGCGCACCGGCGTGATCAGCGCCGACGGCGTCGACATGGAGACCCAGCGCCTGAACGAGCTGTCGTCCCAGCTCACGCTGGTGCAGGGGCAGCTCACCGACGTCGCCAACAAGCGCGCCGCCTCGGCCGCCAGCATCTCCGAGGCGATGAACAGCCCGCTGATCAACACGCTCAAGGCCGACATCGCCCGCCAGGAGGCACGCGTGCAGGAGGCCAGCGCCAACCTGGGCGCGCGGCATCCGCAGATGGTGCGCATGCAGGACGAGCTCAACGCCATGCGCGCGCGCCTGCGCACCGAGACCTCCAGCATCGGCAGCGCCGTCGACACCGCCTACCAGGTGGGCCGCGCCCGCGAGAAGGAACTGCAGGCCGCAGTCAATGCGCAGCGAGGCCGGGTGATGCAGTTCAACCGCTACCGCGACGAGCTCAACGTGCTGCGGCGCGACCTCGACGCCGCCCAGCGCGCCTACGAGCAGGTCAGCGAGCGCGCCTCGCAGTCCAAGCTGCAGGCCCTGACCAACCAGACCAACATCCAGCGCCTGGCCACCGCGGTGGAGCCGCTCAAGCCCACCGGCCCCAGCGCCCGGCTGGCGCTGGCGCTGGCCGCCTTCGCCGGCGCGCTGCTGGCGATCGCCGGCGCGGTGCTGGTGGAGCTGCTCAATCGCCGCGTGCGCTCGGTCGACGACCTGGCCATCGCCACCCACCTGCCGATCCTGGCGACCGTGCCGGCCCACGACGGCCGCGAGTCGCTCAAACGACTGGCGCAGGCGCCCACGCGACCGGCGCTGGCCTACCAGGGGAGCCTCGCATGAACAGCCAGATCCTGCCGCTGCACCGCGAGCTCGACCTCGTGGGCCCGCCCGGGCGCGACCCGGCCCTGCCCATCGGGCACCTGCTGGTCGACGCCGGCCGCCTGACCCACGACGAGGCCGAGCGCATCCACGACTACCAGATGAAGGTCGGCCTGCCGTTCGGCGAAGCCGGCATCTCGATGGGGCTGCTGACCGACGAGGACGTGCGCCATGCGCTGGCTCTGCAGTTCGGCCACGCCACCATCTCGCCGGATGCCGGCCTGGGCAAGGACCTGGTCGCCGCCTACGAGCCCGACAGCCCGGCGGTGGAGCACCTGCGCAGCCTGCGCGCCCAGCTCACGCTGCGCTGGTTCGACAACGAGGTGCAGCACCAGTCGGCGCTGGCCATCGTCAGCCCCGGCCACGGCGAGGGCCGCAGCTACATCACCGCCAACCTGGCCGTGCTGTTCGCCCAGATGGGCAAGCGCACGCTGGTGATCGACGCCGACCTGCGGCGGCCGCGCCAGCACCGCATCTTCGGCCTGCCCGGCAAGATCGGCCTGTCGGCACTGCTGGCCGGCCGCGCCGGGGCCGAGGTGATGTGCGACATCAAGCCGCTGCCCGGCCTGACGGTGCTGCCGGCCGGCGTGCTGCCGCCCAACCCGCAGGAGCTGCTGTCGCGGCCGCAGTTCCAGCGGCTGGTGCAGTCGCTGCGCGGCATGTACGAGGTGATCCTGGTCGACACGCCGGCCGCCGGCTCCTGGGCCGACGCCGAAACCGTGGCCGCCCGCGCCGGCGCGGCGCTGATGGTGACCTGCCGTGACCGCAGCTCCATGCCGCGCGTGATCAAGCTGTCGGAAGACCTGCGCGAGTTCGGCGTCACGGTGGTGGGCGCCGTCCTCAACGGGGCAGGAGCCGTCTGATGGCCACGGCGCTGCCGTCCCCCACGCGGGACTGGCAGATGCGCTGGTACCAGCTCGTGCGCTCGATGGCCCGGATCCACAGCCCGGGCGGCGAGGAGCAGCTGCTGGACTGGCTGCTGCGGCCGGGCGAGGCGCGCGTGCTGGCCTTCGTCAACGCGCATGCCATGAACATGGCGGCCGAGTCCGAGCCGTTCTACCAGTCGCTGATGTCGGCCGACCTGGTGGTGCGCGACGGCATCGGCGTGTCGCTGCTGATGCAGCTGCTGAACCAACCGCCGGGCCAGAACCTGAACGGCACCGACCTGATCCCGCGGCTGCTGGCGCGCGCCAACGGCCTGGGCATCGCCTTGTTCGGCACCAGCGAGCCCTGGCTGGCGCGGGCGCAGCAGGTGGTGCGCGAGCGGCTCTCGCCCGCGAGCCCCTGCGTGGCGCTGAACGGCTTCCTGCCGCTGGACGACTACATCCGGCTGGCCGCGCAGTGCCGCCCGCGCGTGATCGTGCTGGGCATGGGCATGCCGCGGCAGGAGGAGGTCGCGCTGGCGTTGCGCGGCGCGCTGGGCGGCCCCTGCCTGATCGTGTGCGGCGGTGCCATCCTCGACTTCCTCGGCGGCAAGGTCACGCGGGCCCCGCGCTGGATGCGCCGCAGCGGCCTGGAATGGGCCTATCGCCTCGGCCGCGAGCCGCGCCGGCTGTGGCAGCGCTACGTGCGCGGCAACCCGGTGTTCCTGCGCCGTGCCTTCGCCATGGTCCAGCGCTCCATCCGGCGCGGCTGGCCGGCCGTGGCGTAGGCCTCATCAATTCCCACTGACGCACACCGTCGCTGCTGAGGCAGGACAGCGCAGCTACGGCTGGTTACGCTGGCGCAATGCACCGGCTCGTCCTGCTCCGTTCGCCATGCCCCTTCGCTGGGGCGATTGCATGAACGCCGACGCGCTGGTCGTCGGCGCCGGCATCGCCGGGCTGCGCTGCGCCCTGGCGCTGGCCGATGCGGGACTGAAGGTGGTGGTGCTGGAAGCCGCCCCGCACGCCGGCGGCCGGGCGGCGAGCTGGGCCGACGACACCACCGGCCTGCAGGTCGACACCGGCCCGCAGGCGATCAGTTCCGAGCACCGCAACTTCATCGCCATGCTGCAGCGCCTGGGCACGGCGCAACAGGTGCAGTGGCAGCGCAGCCCGCTGCTCACCGTGGTCGATGCCAAGGGCGTGCTGCGCGTGCCCAGCCCGCGCCTGCCGCCGCCGCTGCACGGCTTGGCGCTGCTGCCGGGCGTGCTCACGCGCCTGTCGCTGCGCGAGGGCTGGTCGCACCGCGCCATCGCCTGGCGCGCCGCCCGCATGGACGAGCGCAGCGTGCGCGACCTGGACGCCGATGACGCCCATGCCTTCCTGCGCGAGATGGGCGTGAGCCCGGCCGCGATCGACTGGTTCTGGCGCTCGGCCATGCTGGCGCTGCTGAACGTGCCGCTGGAGCAGTGCTCGGCCGCTTCCATGATGCGGGCCTGGCGGCTGCTGCTCGGGCGCAGTGGCTGGCACTTCGGCTTCCCGCGGCTGGCGCTGTCGCAACTGTTCGTGCCGGGTGCCTGCCGCGCGGTGATGCGCTCCGGCGGCCAGGTGCTGTTCGGCGCGCGCGTGCGGCGGCTGCAGCTGGCGGGGGGGCGCTTTGCCCGCGTCGAGGTGGAGGGCGGCCCTTCGATCGCCGCGCCGCACTGCGTGCTGGCGCTGCCGCCGCAGGCGCTGGCCGCGGTGGCCGGCGCCAGCGACGAGGCCGCACTGGCGCCGCTGGCGACGGTGGCGCGCTACTTCCGCGCCAGCCCCTGCATCAGCACCTACCTGTGGTTCGACCGGCCGGTCACGCGCGAGCGCTTCTGGGCGCGGGCCTGGACCTGCCAGGGCCTGAACACCGCGTTCCACGACCTGTCCAACATCCGGCCGGCGCTGGCCGGCCGCGGCGCCGTGATCGCGGCCCACGCGGTCGGGCCGAGGGCGCGCCAGGACTGGGACGATGCCCGCATCGTCCTGCAGACCACGCAGGAGGTGCGGGAGTTCGCGCCGGCCGCGCGCGAGGCCAAGGTGATGCATGCGCGCGTGCACCGCACGCCGATGGCGGTGCCGCAGCCGCGCCCCGGCACCGAGGCGCTGCGGCCGGCTGCTGCCACCCCCGTGCCCGGGCTGTGGCTGGCCGGCGACTGGACCGATACGGCGCTGCCGTGCTCGATGGAAAGCGCGACGCGCTCCGGCGCGCTGGCGGCCGAAGCGCTGCTGGCGGCCCTGGGCCGCCCGGTGAAGCTGTCGCTGGAAGCGCCCGACACCCGCGGCGTGGTGCGCTGGTGCCGGGCCTGACGGCGGGGCCGCGCTTGGCTTGGCGGCCCGGACGGCGGCCTCAGCCGGTGCCGCCGCTGCCGACGCCGTCGCCCGTTACGGGTTCCACCAGTTGCCCGAGGCGACGATCATCGGGATCAGCTGCAGCTCGGAGTCGTAGTAGTCGGTGGTGAAGTTGCCGGCGTTCCAGTTCCACAGGTTGTCCAGGAAGCCCTGGAAGCGCGGGTCCACCATCGCGCCGCACAGCATCGGGCCGATCATGCCTTCGGGCTCGTAGCTGCGGTTCATCGCGAAGCCGTCCAGGTGGTAGCCGGCCGAGATGCGGTTGGCCTGGCCGCCGGTGTCGCGCTCGATGAAGCTCACCAGCTTGTTGCACACGTCGCGCCAGCGCGTGTCGCCCGAGGTCACGTAGTCGGTGCCCCAGCGCCACGGGTTGCGCTGCGCGTTGGCGAAGTAGTAGCCCTCGGTGTCGACGAAGTCGCCGTAGCCGCCCGGCGAGGGGATCGGGTTGGCAGTGTCGGTGTGGATGATGAAGTCGGGCATCAGGCCGCAGTTGGGCGAGAACACCGACTGCATGCGGTCGACCAGCTGGTACGAGCGGTCGATCGCGCGGTCCCACAGGGCATCGCCGGTGGCGCGCTTGAACGCGCGGAAGTGGCCGGTCATGTAGTCCGAGGTGCGGCTCACGTGCGGGGTGGCCATGCCCTTGGTCGTGCCGTCGGGCTTCATGTTCCAGGCGGCCATCGCGTTGATGGTGTTGATCGCCTCCTGCTTGTAGTTCCAGCCGCTCGACGAGCCCCACTGGCGGTCGGCCATCAGCAGCGCCATGGCGATGTCCAGGTCGCCGTCCATGGCGTTCCAGCCGCCGCCGGCAGCGTCGGTCGACGAGCCGTCGATGGTCAGGCGCCAGTCCAGCAGCCAGCGCCCATGCTCGGGGATGCTGTAGGCCGGGCGGGCGCGCACGGTGGTCAGCAGGCCGTCGAAGAGGGAGCGGGCCTGCGGGTCGTGGCCGGCCATCAGCACGGTGATCAGCATGCCGTAGCCGATGCCCTCGGACACCGTGAGGTAGGCGCCGGAGTTGCCGAACTTGACGGCCTTGCCGCCGCGCACGGTGGGCACGTCGACGATGGCGCGCGCCTTCCAGGCGTCGTACGAGCGGCGGATCACCGCGTCCATCTGGTCGGCGCTGGCCGACGGCAGGATGCCGGCGACATACGGGTCCAGGCGCGCGCCGAAGGGGTAGGTATCCGGGCCGTCCACCGCGCGGCGGCTGGTGCTGCCGGGGCCGATGCCGTCCGCGGTCACGCCGGTGGAGAGCTCGCTGCCGCCGCCTCCACCGCCGCCGCAGGCGGCAAGGGCCAGAGTCAGGGCCGAGGCTGAACCGGTGCGCAGGAAGAGTCGTCTTTGCATTCTTGGGCTTGTTGGGTAAGGCGGCCTGGGCGGACAGCGGGGCTGCCGCGCACCTGTTGACCAGGTTGGAAGATGTGCCTCGGCGCCGGCGGCCCGTCCGGTGCCGCGGTGTGTCGCGGGCGAGAGTCCGGTGCGGCTGCGGGGGTGGCTGCCTCAGCGAGGAGCCCGGACTGTAGTAGGCGCAGTCCGACAAAACGGCGGGGCGCCGTCCTGCAAAAGTAACGAATGGGAGCGACTGTCGGGCTGCCGCTGGCGCGGCCGTAACAGCATCTTCAGGGGGCGCGCCGAACCCTGTTCATGCGAACAGGACAACGGCTGGGAAAGCGGCTGCGTCAGGCTCTGCAGCTGGTGCAGCCCAGCACGCGGCCGCGGCAGGGGCCGAGCTCGAGGCGGCCAGGGAGGCCGGCCCGACAAATCGGGTTACGACAATTCGAGCCGCACAAGTTACGTTTGTTAGCGGCGCGTTACGACGAGGCGCGCCTCAGGTGGCGCAACAGCGGCCGGGCCGGCGCGGCCAGGGGCGAGGTCCGGACCCAGGCGCCGACGCGTTTCTTGAGCTGGCGCGCCAGCGTGAGCGGGGTCGGCCGGCTGACGATGCCTTCCAGCAGCGGCCAGCTGCAATCGGCGAAGCTGCGCTTGTAGCGCTCGTCGCCCTTGCCCAGGTCCAGCAGGGCGTGGCCCTGCGCGGCCGCCGCGCGCGCCACTTCCAGCAGCAGCAGCGAGCCGGGCGAGTACGGCGCGTGCGCCTGGCTGTAGACCGGGAACCACCAGTGCAGCACCTCGGGCGTGTGCATGCCGAAGTGCGCCGCCACCAGCGTGTCGCCCGCGTGCAGGGTGGACAGGCAGCCGCCGAAATCCGCATCGTCGGTGTCGCGCACCCGCCGCACCAGCGTCCGTGTCCACTCCCATGCAAAGAAGTCGAGCTGGCCGGTGCGCCGGCACTGCTCGGACTTGAGCCGGATCACCTCGTCGAAGGCCGCCGTGTCGCCGCCGCGCAGTTCGAACCGCAGCGGCCCCGCTTCGCGCTCGAGCTTGCGCAGCTTGCGCGGCAGCGTGGCCAGCGAACTGCCCTGGTCGAGCTTGGCCTGCAGCCAGGCCGGGTAGCCGCGCGACAGGTCCAGCCCCGGGGAACTGGCGCAGGTCACCGGCACCGGTGGGCGTTGCCAGGCCGCGAGGTGGTCGAACTGCCAGAACGACAGTCGGCAGCCCTTGAGCAGCTCGGCCCAGTCCCAGCGCGTGCCGGGCGCGGCCACCACGCCGTGGTGGTCCGACAGGCGCCCGCCGGCCGGCTGGCCGGCGCCCATCCGGTGCTGGAAAGGGAAGAAGCCGACCACCTTGTGGCCGTCTTCGAGCACTGCGACGCGCACGTCGGGCCGCGCGGCGGCGGCCGCCTGCGTGAACTGCCACGAGAAGCAGGGGCTGGCCAGGCTGGGATTGGCCTTTTGCAGGGCACGCCAGCGGGCCCGCTCGGGCGGCCCCAGTTCATGCGCCCGGATCACCGAAATCTTCATGGCTCTTGTTCGTCTCCCGGTGTTCGAGGCGCCGCGGGGGAGGGCGCCGCCTGCGCCCGCGCGCTGCGTCGCCCGCCTGCTCAATGGGCCGCGGCCACGGCGCGGACACGGCTGCGCGCCTGGCTTTCCTGTTCCAGGAACCAGGCCGCTGCCTCCTGCAGGGCGGCCGGGTACGGTGTCCAGTCCAGGCGCAGCTCGCCGGTGGCCGCGCGCGCATCCAGGTGCAGGTGCCGCTGCCACAGCGCCACCAGCCCCGGCGTGATCGGTTCGGGCAGGCCGCGCGGCGCGCGGCCCAGCCGCTGCAGGCCCTTGCGCAGCAGGTGCAGCGCCGGGCCGGCCAGGGCTGCGTCCAGCCGCAGCCGCCGCCCCGACAGGCGGCGCACCGGGGTGGCGCCGATCGCCAGCGCGAGGTCGATGAAGTACTCGTTCCAGCGCGGGCTGTCGGGCGCGGCCAGGTTGAAGCTGCGCCGCTCGCCGCGCGCCAGCGGCAGCTCGAGCGAGCGCAGCGCGGCGGTGCAGACGTCGTCCACGTGCACGAGGTTGGACCAGCCATCGCCCGCCACGCCCAGGTCGCCCAGCCGGCCGGCGCGCAGCCAGCGGCCGATCCGGCCGACCCACAGTTCGCTGCCGGGGCCCCACACGCAGCCCGGCCGCAGCACCACGGCCTGGCCGCCGCCGCGCGCGAACGCGGTCGCGTGCTGCTCGGCCTGCCGCTTGGCCTGGTCATACCAGCCCAGCAGCGGGCCAGGTGGGGCTTGTTCGGTGATGCGGCCTTCCAGCGCGCCGTAGGCCGACATGCTGCTCAGGTGCACCAGCCGCCGGCAGCGCGGCGAGGCCAGCGCCGCTTCCGCCAGCACCCGCGCGCCGTCGGCGATCGAGGTGCCGTCGCCGGCGACGCAGTTGACCACCGCATCCATGCCGCGCAGCGCCTCCTGCACCGCGGCGCGATCGCGCGCATCGACGCGCAGCAGGCCGTCGGCCGGCACGGCGCGCGAGGAGGCCACGATCGCCTCGTGGCCGGCGGTCCGCAGCAGCGCGACCAGCCGAGAGCCGATGTAGCCGCGGCCGCCCAGCACCAGCACCTTCATTCGGAAACCTCCGTGCTGCGCACTGCGGTATTCGCCTTGGGAGCGGCCCTGCGGCTCATGCGAACACCTCCTCGGCCGCGGCCCGGCGCGGCTGCAGGCGCCGGGCCAGCCGGTCGGCCAGGCGCAGCGACAGCGCCACGATGGTCAGCGTCGGGTTGGCCTGGCTGGAGGTCGGGAACACCGCGCTGCCGGCCACGTACAGGTTGTCCACCCCGTGCAGCTTGCAGTCGGCATCGACCACGCTGGTGCGCGGGTCGCTGCCCATGCGGGCCGTGCCGACGTGGTGGCCGCCATAGGCGCCGTAGCGCAGCAGGTCTTCTTCCAGCGTGGCCGGGTCGTACTCGAAGCGGCCGACGCCGGTGCGCGCCAGTTCGGCGGCGATCAGGTCCAGCGTGCGCGCGATCGACTCGATGTCGCCGCGCCCGTAGCGCCAGTCCACCCGCAGCTTGCGCATGCCCAGGGCATCGACCGCGGACGTCAGGTGCACCCGGCTGGAGGCCAGCGGCTGCTGCTCGCCCTGCACCTCCAGGCTGAAGCGGTTGCTGCGGTTGCGCAGGATCACCGAGGGGAACTTGCGCTGCGCCAGGGTGCGCTTGCGCAGCCAGTGGGCCAGGAAGGCGGCAGTGTCGCCGGGGTCGCGTGCGACGTTCAGCGCATGCCGTGCCCAGTCGGCGGCGCTGAGCGGCTGCGTGTCGCGCAGCCGCTTGCCGTACTCGTAGCTGATCAGGCCCTTGGCCAGCAGCAGCCCCGACAGCACGCCGCTGCGGTGCGCCGGGTCGGTGATGCGGGGGAAGTGCAGGCGCGCCACCGCGTTGAGCAGGCCGTGGCGGCGCTGCTGCACCGGATCGATGGCGATGCGGCGGCGGCAGTAGACGCCGTCGGCCGCCACCTCGTAGCCGTGGCGCACGCCATCGACGCTGCCGGCCACGGTGAGGGTGCCGACGTTGCCGGCGATGTGGCACTGGTAGTAGCGGCCGACCACGTCGTGCGCATTGCCCACGCCCTGCGGCGCCACGTCGCTGGAGTGCAGCAGCAGCCGCGCCGTCTCGAGTCCGCCGGCAGCCAGCACCACGGCCCGCGCCGCCACCTGGAAGCGGTTGCCGGCCAGCGTGGCGACCTCGAGCGCGCGCACGCCGCTGCCGCTCGCATCGAGCCGGATCGCGGTGCAGTGCGCGCCGGACAGCACGCGCACGTCGGGCGCGACCTCCAGCCGCTTGCGGTAGCGCACGCCGAAGTCGGTCGGGCAGGAAAAGCGCTCCAGCCCGTGGGTGCGGACGATGTCGCTGTCGAAGCCGGCGAACAGCGGCGGCGCCAGCGGCAGCGCGGTCCGCGCGTCGTAGGCATAGCAGCCGGCTTCGGCCCAGGCGTTGGCCCGCGCGTAGTAGGGCTGCAGCCCTTCGTGCGAGATCGGCCAGCCGCTGTGCGGCACCCAGGACCGGGCCTCGAAGTCGATCGGATCGAACGGCATGCAGCGGCCGCCCCACAGGCTGGTGGAGCCGCCCAGGCCGCGCAGGCGGTAGCGGTGCAGCGGGCTGTGCAGGCGCTCGTCGGCCACCTCGCCTTCGTAGTGCGCCTGGGCCTGGCCGTCGCGCGTGCGCTCGCCGGCCTCCAGCAGCAGCACCGACAGGCCGCGACCGGACAGCGACAGCGCCAGCGGGATGCCGGCGGCGCCGGCACCGACCACGCAGACGTCGGCGTCCAGCACGGTGCCGCGCGGCACGGCGTTGGCGTGCCCGATCACGGCGCGATCCCTCCGGCCGGCGCCTCGCGCGGCCGCCGCGGCGCCGCTCCCCGCGGCTGCGCCGGGGCATCCGGCGCCGGCGCCGACTGCGCGCTCAGGCCGAAGTGCCGCTGGTGGATGCGAGCGATGGCGGCCGAGAAGCGCGCCAGCGAGAAGCGGGCCTCGTGCAGCGCACGGCCGTTGTGCTCCAGGCGCTCGCGCAGCTCGGGTTCGGCCAGCACCTGGCCCAGGCCGCGGGCGATGCTGGCCGGATCGCCGGGCTCCACGAACACGGCGTCGCGCAGGTGGGCCAGCACGTGCGGGATCTCGCCGACCGGCGTGCACACCACCGCCACGCCGTGCGCCAGCGCCTCGAGGATCGCCAGCGGCAGGCCTTCGTCGTAGGACGGCAGCACCAGCGCATCGGCCTCGGCCAGCAGCCGGCCCAGCTGCGCCTGGTCGGCCCAGCCGTGGAAGTGCACCCTGTGCGCCACCCGCAGCCGCTCGGCGTGCGCCGCATAGCCGGCCGTGTCGCCGCCGCCGGCGAGCGTCAGGCGCAGCGGCAGGCGGGCCAGCGCCGGCTGGGCCAGTGCCTGCAGCAGGTCGGCCACGCCCTTGCGCTCGGACAGGTTGCCGACGAACAGCACCTGAAACGCCTCGCGCTCGCGGGCCCTGCGGCGCGGCACGGCCGGATCGGGCACGCCGTTGATGACCACCTCGACCCGTTCGGCCGGCACCCGCAAGTCGCGCGTGACGAAGGCGGCCGACACCTGGCCCAGCACCACGCAGGCGCGCGGCAGCGAGAAGATCCAGCGCACCAGCGCCTGCAGCGGCCGCGGCAAGCGCGCATAGCTGTGGTGCAGCTGCGCCGCGTGCAGGTGCAGCACGGTCGGGATGCCCAGCGCGCGGCAGGCCACCAGCACAAGGGACTCGCGCACGAAGTCCAGCCGCTCGGCCATGTTGACGTGCACGCCGGCCAGCTGCCCGCCCAGGCGCGCGCGCGCCAGTTGGACCACCGCGCGCAGCACCTGCAACAGCGAGGCGGCGGCGTTGCCGCTGCCGCGCGTGTCCAGCGGCCGCAGCACCGGCCCGCCCTCGGCTGCGGCCTGCGACTGGATCAGGTAGTCGGCGACCTTGAACATGCCGCCGCCCACCGGGGTCCAGGGCACGGCGATGTAGATGAAGCGGCCCGGCTGCGCGCGCGTCTCGCCGGCATCGCGGGAGGGGAGGTCGAGGGTGGAGGAGCGGTCCATCGGCCGGGTCATGAGCACATTTCCTGGCCGTGGCGGGCCGCGGGGTGGGGGTCCTTGATCACGAGGCTGGGGATCAGCGCCCGCGGCGGGCGGCGCGGCGCCAGCAGGCCGCGCACCACCCCGGCCGCGTGCACGTTCCAGGCCAGCACGGAATAGACGGCGCGGGCGAGCGAGCGCTTGCGCCAGGCCATCGTGGCGAACGGCGCCGCCAGCAGCGCGGCGAACAGCAGCGCGGCGCTGCGCTGCGGCAGGGGCCACAGCGGCGCGCTGGCCAGCAGCAGCCACCAGCCGATCACCGCCAGGTACAGGCGCAGCTCGCGCAGCCCGCGCAGCACCGCCCGGGCATGGCCCTGGCCGAGCGCCGCGCGCAGCACCTCGCCGGCGCCGCACGCATAGCGCGTGCGCCAGCGGCGCAGCAGCAGGCGGTAGGGCGGCGAATCATGGCCGTAGTGGGTGACGGCATCGATCGGCAGCCGCCACAGCTTCCAGCCGCGCGCGCGCAGCCGCACCGCCAGGTCGAATTCCTCGTAGCTGTGCAGGTTGCGGTCGGAGAACCAGCCGGCCTCCTCGATGGCGCAGCGCCGGTACAGCCCGCCGCCGTCCAGCCGGTCGACCGGCCCGGGCGCGCGGTGCGCTTCGCTGCGGCGGCTGCGCTCGGTGCGTTCGCGGTACTCCAGGCTTTCGGTGTTGAGCTCCACCACGCGCCCGGCCACGCCGGCGATCTCGGGGTGCTGGGCCAGGAACGCCAGGGCCTGCTCGAGGAAGCCGGGCACCATCTTCATGTCGCCGTCGATGATCTGCACGTATTCGCCGTCGGCGTGCTGCCAGCCCAGCTGGGGGCCGGTGCCGCAGCTGCGCTCGGCCGGTCGCGCCAGCTGCACGATCCGGATCGGGTAGCGGGCCGCCACCTGCACGGTCCGGTCGGTCGAGGCCGAGTCGGCCAGCACCACCTCACCGTCCAGTCCGGCCAGCGCGGCCAGGCAGCTCTCGATCGCCGCGGCGATGTTCGCCTCCTCGTTGAGCGCCTTGATGACGATCGAGACGCGGCAGGGCGAACTGCGGGTCATGGGCCCTCCGGCGAGAACACCTCGGCGCTGCGCAGGCGCCAGCGCTGCCAGCTGTCGGCCACGCGCGCCGGCATGAACAGGGCCATCAGCAGCGTCAGCTGCCAGCGCCGCGTCAGCGCCACCCGGCGCGCGTCGAGCAGGAAGCGCAGCGCGGTGCGGCGGTCGCCCAAGGCCAGCGCTTCGCGCGCCAGCGTCACCTCCTGCTGGCCGACGAACCACAGCGCCGATTCGCGGTGCCGCGGCGGGATGCGGCCGGCGCGCGCGTCGTCGCGCATCTGCTGCAGGAAGCGCGGCAGCGTGTGGCGCGGCTGGCGCGCCGACAGGCTGTCGGACAGCACGCGGTTGGCCGCGAACGGCGCGTTGACGATCGCCACCGGCGAGGTGTCGGCGACCCGGAACCACAGGTCCAGGTCCTCGCCGTAGTGGTCGCCCTCGGCGAAGCACGGCTGCATGTCCTTCAGCCGCGCGGCGCGGATCGCCACGCTGCTGCTGCAAAAGGGCGAGGTGCGCATCCAGCGCTGGCGCAGGTCGTCCACCACCTCGACCTCGTAGAAGTTGTCGGTCACCGGCCAGGGCTCGGGATCGGCGCCCATCAGGTGCGGCACCTTGCGGAAACCGGTGCCCAGCAGGTCGGCCTCGGGGCAGGCCTGGTGCGCCTGGGCCAGCGCGGCCAGCATCTCGGGGTGGTACCAGTCGTCGGCATCGAGCAGGGCGATCCAGTCGCCGCTGGCCTCGGCGATGCCGCGGTTGCGCGCGGCCGAAACGCCCGCGTTGGACTGGCGCAGCAGCCGCACGCGCGGGTCGCCGATGCTTTCGACCGCGGCGGCGCTGCCGTCGGTGGAGCCGTCGTCGACCACGATCACCTCGTGCGGCGGCAGCGTCTGGGCCAGCACCGAGCGCACTGCGCTGTGCACGTAGCGGGCCTTGTTGTACAGGGGCATGACGACGGAAAACTTCATGGCGCGGTCCTGGTCCTGAGGGTCGGTTCGATCGGCACCACCGGCGCCGCGCGCGCCTGCACGCGGGCAGCCGCGCCGGATGCGACGGCGACGATGAGGAGGAAGTGGGTCATCACGTGGCTGCCGTAGTCGATCAGGATCAGCGGCACCTCGCTGATCGACAGCAGGGCCTGGCTCACGTACAGCGCCAGGCTCAGCCCGCCGGTGGCGCGCGCGTAGCGGAACGCCATCACGGTCAGCACCAGGGCGTACAGCACCAGGCCGACCGCACCCACCGTGCCGGAGCGCGCCAGCGTGTCGATCATCTGGTTGTGGGCGTGGGTGGCCTGCGGCATGCCGATCGCCTCGCGGTAGCCAGCGTCCCACAGCGTCAGGCCGTAGCCGAACACCGGCTGGCGCGCCCATTCCTCCATGGCCACCACCCAGATGCGGTCGCGGCCGGTCAGCGAGGCGAGCTGGGCGCCTTCGCGGGTGTCGAAGAAGTCGGTGATCGCCGTCGGCAGGTCGAACGCCAGCACCGCCACCAGCGCCGCCAGCACCGCGCCGATCACCAGCAGGCACAGGCCGACGCCGAACGAGCTGCGGCGCGGGTCGCCGGCGCGCTGCATGGCGTCGGGCGCGCGCCGCACCGCCATCAGGCAGGTGCCGCTGAGCAGGAAGCACAGCCAGGCCGTCTTGGACTGCGCCAGGAACAGCGCGCCCAGCCCCAGGCCCCAGCAGGCCGCGTTGAGCCAGCCGTGCTTGAGGGGCCGCGCCCACAGGATCACCAGTGCGGTCTGCGCCAGCATGCCCATGCCGACCGCGTGCGTGGCCAGCCCGCCGAAGCGCGGCAGGCCGGGGATCAGGCCCTGCGTGTACGAGGTGTCCAGTACCAGCGAGGGCATCACCGGGATCAGTGCGGCGCTGGCCAGCAGGAAGACGAACAGCGCGTTGCGCGTGACCGCGAAGATGCGCTCGCGGTCGCCGGGGCCGGCCAGTGAGCAGGCCAGGCCCAGCAGGAGCGGGTAGAGGTATTCGTGCGACAGGCTCGGGTGCGAGCTGAACACCGCCGGCGCGGCCACCGTGGTCAGCCAGAAGAACAGGAAGGTCCACGTCAGCATCGGCGCCGGCACCGGCTTGCGCTGCACGACGTGGCTGACCATGCGTTCCAGGCACACCGCGATCAGCATCAGCGAGACGCCGCGCTGGACCCAGGCCAGCAGCGGATGGCGGGTCGATTCCACCAGCGACTGGACTTCGCGCTGCAGTGCCAGGAAGGACTGGGTCAGGTCGCGGCCGGACAGCAGCACCTCCATCGCGGAGAGCACCAGCAGGGCCGGGAACACCAGCCACACCAGGCCGTCGCGGCCCAGCTTGAACGGCTCGGGGCGCGCCGTTTCGCGCGCGGTCACCGTGGTGGCTTCGGCGGCGCCCGGCCGGCGCACGGTCTTGCGGTTCATGGATGCACCTCCGGACCGGCGGCGGCCCAGCGCGGCCCCGGCAGCAGGCGGGCGAGCACGCCGCGCGCCTCGGGGCCCAGCACCTGCGGACGGGCGAACACCAGCGCAGCCACGACGGCGGCGCCGGTGCCGGCCCCGGCCAGCAGCGTCAGCAGCGGATGACCCAGCGGCGCGGCGGCCGCGCGTCCGGCCATCACCGCGGCGCCGGCCAGGGCGCCGAGCGCCACGCCGCGCAACGCGAACGGCAGCAGCTCGCGCCCGCGCATCTGAAAGGCGGCCAGGCAGGTGGCGACCACCACGCCGGCGCGGGCGAAGATCAGCACCGCCGAGGCGAACACCACGGCATGCAGGCCGCCGTGCAGCGCCAGCAGCCACCAGGCGGGCAGCGCCAGCAGCAGCAGCGGCAACTGCAGCGCGGCTTCCAGGTGCTTGCGCTGCGTGTTCCACAGCACCGGCGTGGACAGGCCCAGGCAGGCCCAGGCCGGCACGCACAGGAACAGCACGGCCATCACCCAGCCGGCATCCAGCCAGGCGCTGCCGTACAGCACGCGCACCAGGTCGCCGGCCAGCAGCGACATCATCACGGCGGCCGGCGTCAGCAGCACCAGCACGCAGGCCAGCACCGTCAGCCAGACGCGGGCCAGCTGCTGCGGCTCGTCCTGCAGGCGCGCGCCGGCGGCCAGGAAGGTCGGCTGCATGGCGTGCACCAGCAGCACGTTGGGGATCGAGGCGATGTTGTAGGCCACGCCGTAGAGGCCCACCGCATGGGTCGTGAGCAGGCGGCCGATCACGATGCGGTCCATGTTGGACAGCAGCCAGTTGACGATGTTGGTCAGGAACACGGTGCGGCCGGTGTCCAGCGTGTCGCGGGCCAGCGGGTGGTGCAGCAGCGGGCGGATCGAGTGCGGGCGGGCGGCGAAGGCGCCGACCAGCGCGACTGCGGCCTGCACCACGCAGGCGGCGGCCAGCGCCTGCGCGCCGTAACCCTGCAGCGCCATCGGCACGCCCACCACGAGGTAGCCGGCGGCGTAGCTGGCCATCTGCAGCAGGCCGAGCACGCGGAAGTTGAGGTCGCGCTGCAGCAGGCAGGTGGCCGGCCCGGCCAGCGCCATCAGCAGGCAGGCCGCGGCCAGCCAGTGCACCATGTGCTCGATGCGGGCGTCGCCGAAGTAGCTGGCGATCCAGCCGGCGCTGGCGTACATCGCGCCGGCGCACAGCACGCCGGCGATGAGCTGCCAGGTGAAGGCGAAGCGCACGTCCTCGGCGTCCACCTCCTTCTGCAGCATCAGGATGTAGCTGAAAGCGTTGCCCGACAGGAAGGCCGCGAACGTGAGCACCACCAGCCCGATGCCGTAGACACCGTAGTTGCCGGGGCCCAGCAGCCGCGCGAGCACGACCTGCGCCACGAACTGCAGCACGAAGCGGCCCGCGGTGGTGAGCGCGCTCCACTTGAACGCGCGCTCGGCGAGCGATCGGAGGGCACCCGGCGTCATCGCTCGCCCGCGTCCCAGCGCCGCAGCACGATGCCGGCCATCAGGGCCAGCGCCGCCAGCAGCATGCCCCGGGTGGTCTGGCGTTCGGGCTCCGTGTCGGAGGCAGGCGGCGCCTCGTCGTCCTGCAGCGCGACGACGACGACGGGGCCGTGCCCGGCTGTGCCCCTGGCAGCTGCCTTGGCCGGCGCGGCCAGCGTGGCGTGCAGCACCGGCTGCGGCCCGGGCGTTGTTGCCTGTGCGGGTCCCGCGGCAGGCCCGCCGGCCCAGGCCGGCTGCAGAGCCATGCAGAGCATGAGCGCGGGGAGGGTTCGGTGCATCACTTCGTCCTGGCCATCCGTCATTGCAGACGATTCTCAAACAACCCCCTTCCCCAATGGGGCGATGCATCCAGGGGGGTCATGGCTCTTTCAGGCTATTGCCGGAAGAGCTTGGCGGATGGGTTGCGCGGATGGGCTTGCGGCACGCGATTCGCCACCCCCGCGAACGCGGAGGGTCCACGCAGGCGCCCACACGCATTGCGCGTTGGGCTTCCCGCTCTTGGGTTGGCGGGAGCGACTCTTGCTGGGGTTGCGGCTGGGCCTAAGCCGTCCTCATCCGTCCCCAGCGCAACAGGCCGGTGGACAGCGCGGTGCCGATCACGATCACGGCGGCGCACACCACCATCCACGCGGTCACCGCCTCGGCCAGGAACAGCACGCCGTAGAGCACGGCGAACACCGGCACGACGAAGGTGACGGCCAGCGCGCGCGCCGGGCCCGCTTCCTCGATCAGCCGGAAGTAGAGGATGTAGGCCAGGCCGGTGCAGACCACCGCCAGCGCGACCAGCGCGAGCCAGGCCCGCGCACCGGGCAGCTGCTGCGGCCAGTACCAGATCGCCGGCAGTGCGAGCGCGGCGGTGGCGCCGAGCTGGCTGCCCGCTGCGGTCATCAGCGGCGGCAGGCCGGACAGGTACTTCTTGGTCGCGCTGGCGGCGATGCCGTAGCAGAGCGTCGCCAGCAGGCAGGCGGCCACCGCCCAGCCGGGCGCGGCCGTCGCGGTAGCGAGCGTGAAGCTGGACTTGTCGGTCGCCAGCAGCGCCACGCCGGCGAAGCCGACGACCAGCCCGAGCGCGCGCACGGGCGCGGGCCTGTCCTTCAGCCAGGCCCAGGCGATCAAGGCGCCGAACAGCGGCACGGTGGCGTTGAGGATGGCCGACAGCCCGGTGGTGATCGACATCACCGCAAACGAGAAGAGAGCGAACGGAATGCCCGAGTTGACCAGCCCGACCGCGCACACCCGGAACCAGTGCTTCCGTAGTTGCGGGCCCAGCCCGCGCCAGACCACCAGCGGCAGCAGGAAGGCAGCGGCGATGGCCACGCGCAAGGCCGCGGTCGCGACCGGGCCGAACTCGACCACGGCCAGCCGCATGAACAGGAAGGAGCCGCCCCAGATCGCGGCCAGCAGCACGAAGTCGATCACCCAGGCGCGCGGCCCGCGCCGGCCGGCGCTCACATGAGCCCCTCGATGCGCAGCAAGGCGGTCTTGCGCTCCAGCCCGCCCGCATAGCCGGTCAGCGAGCCGTCGGCGCCCAGCACGCGATGGCAGGGCACGACGATGCAGACCGGGTTGCGGCCAACTGCGGCGCCGACGGCACGCACCGCGGTGCTGCGGCCGATGCCGGCCCCGAGCTGGCCATAGGTGCGGCGTTCGCCGCACGGAATGCGAAGCAGGGCCTGCCAGACCGACTGCTGGAACGGCGTGCCGCCCTGCAGGTCCAGCGGCAGGTCGAACGTCGTGCGGCGGCCGGCGAAGTACTCGTCGAGTTGCCGCATGGTGCGGACCAGCACCGGGTGCGCGGGGTCGAAGCGCCAGCCGGCGGCATCGGGATGGTGGCGCTGGCCGTCGAACCACAGGCCGGCCAAACCGCGGTCGGTGGCCGCGAGCAGCATGCCGCCCAGCGGGCTGGAGTGGCGCGCGGCCACCAGGGAGGGATCGAATTTCATGGTCGGGTGCCCGGTGGAGGGGGAAGGGCCAGGCCGGCCCAGGCGCGGACCACGGCGTAGCTGCGCCAGGGCTTCCAGGCCTGCGAGGCGGCTTCGGCGGCGCGCGCGGCCTGGCGCTGGTGCTGCACGCCCAGCGCTTTCTGCAAGGCGACGTCGCCGGCCGGGAAGGCATCGGGCCAGCGCAGGGCGCGCATGGCGATGTACTGCGCCGTCCAGTCGCCGATGCCGGGCAACTGCTTCAAAGCGTGGATCGTCGCCTGCACGTCGGCGCCGCCGTGCAGCGGCAGCGTGCCCGACTGCACGGCGCGCGCCAGCGCGACGATGGCGGCCTGCCGCTGGCGCACGATGCCCAGCGTGCCGAGCGGGTCGCCCTCGGCGTGGGCCAGCGCCGCCGGTGTCGGGAACAGCCGCGTCAGGCCGGGCTGCCCGGTGTCGACCGGCTCGCCGAAACGTTCGACCAGCCGGTGCGCCAGGGTGCGGGCGGCGGCCACGGTGATCTGCTGGCCGAGCACGGCGCGCACCGCCAGCTCCCAGCCGCTGAAGGCGCCCGGCACGCGCAGCCCGTCGCGGCCGGGGAAGGCCTCGTGCAGCACCGCATTGACCGCCAGCGGATCGCAGTCCAGGTCGAGCGCGGCGCGCGTGCGGCGGATGACCTGGGGCAGCGCCTCGTGCAGCGATTCGCTCACGCGCAGCAGCAACTGGTGGTGCGCGATGTCGAAGCGCGCCTCGATCCAGCCGGCGTGCTCGCGCCCGGCGACGCTGGCCTGCAGCGTGCGCAGCAGGCGGCCGCCGGCCGGGTCGGGCACCACGAGTTCCATGCCGGCGATGGCGCGCTGGCCGAAGAAGCCCAGCATGGCCGCGGTGTCGTAGGGCGGCCGCCAGCCCAGCCGCACCTGCAGGCCTTCCTGCCCGGGCTGTGCGCCTTCGCGCCGCAGCCGCGTCGGCGCCAGGCCGTAGTGCTGCACGAAGGCGGCATTGAACCGGCGCAGGCTGCCGAAGCCGCTGACCAGCGCCACCTGGGTGATCGGCAGCCGGGTGTCGGCCAGCAGCTGCTTGGCGGTGAGCAGGCGGCGCGTCTGCAGGTACTGCAGCGGCGAGACGCCGAACTGGGCCTCGAAGATGCGGCGCACGTGGCGCTCGCTCACGCCCAGCCGTGCCGCCAGGTGCTCGACGGTCGGAACCGAGCCGTTCCAGGCCTCGGGCTCGTCCAGCAGCCGGGCCGCCTGCTGGGCCAGGATGCTGCCGGCATCCTGCATCGACCAGGCCAGCGCATGCGGCGCCAGCTCGGGCCGGCAGCGCAGGCAGGGGCGGAAACCCGCCCGCTCGGCCTGCGCGGCGTGGGCGAAGAAGCGGCAGTTCTCGCGCCGCGGCGTGCGCACCTTGCAAACCGGACGGCAGTAGATGCCGGTCGAGGTGACGCCGGTGAAGAAGCGGCCGTCGAAGCGCGCGTCGCGTGCCTTCAGCGCCAGGTAGCAGGCGTCGGGCTGGAGCGTGTCTTCGGGGGGCATGGCGCTCATCATAGGTGCGCGCCCGGTGCGGACTCGCCATTTCCGGACATGTGCCTGCGGCCGGCCTGCCTAGAATGGCCGGCTTCCCTTCACGCACCACAGGCAGTCCTCCCCATGCAAGTCGACGCATCCATCTTCAAGGCCTACGACGTCCGCGGCATCGTGCCCGCGACGCTGGATGAGGCGGTCGCCGAAGGGCTGGGGCGGGCCTTCGGCACGCTGGCGCGCAAGGAAGGCGAGACCACGGTGGCCGTGGGTCGCGACGGCCGGCTGTCGGGGCCGTCGCTGTCGGCGGCGCTGGTGCGCGGCCTCGTGGCGGCCGGCGTGGACGTGATCGACGTCGGCGTGGTCACCACCCCCATGCTGTACTTCGCCGGCAGCACGTTGTGCAACAGCGGCATCCAGGTCACCGGCAGCCACAACCCCAAGGACTACAACGGCTTCAAGATGGTGCTGGCCGGCCGCGCCATCTTCGGCGAGGAGATCCAGGCCCTGCGGCGCGTGATGGAGCAGGAGGCGTGGGACACCGGCGGCAGCGGCAAGGTGCGCAACATCAACGTGTTCGGGCCGTATCGCGACCGCATCGCCGGCGACGTCAAGCTGGCGCGGCGCATGAAGATCGTGGTCGATTCCGGCAACGGCGTGGCCGGCGCCTCGGCCCCGGCCATCTTCCGCGCGCTCGGCTGCGAGGTGATCGAGCTGTTCAGCGAGGTCGACGGCAACTTCCCGAACCACCACCCCGACCCGAGCAAGCCGGAGAACCTGAAGGACCTGATCGCCGCGCTGCAGTCCAGCGGCGCCGAGCTGGGGCTGGCCTTCGACGGCGACGGCGACCGGCTGGGCATCGTCACCCGCAGCGGCCAGAACATCTTCCCCGACCGGCAGATGATGCTGTTCGCGCGCGACGTGCTCAGCCGCGTGCCGGGCGGCACCATCCTGTTCGACGTCAAGTGCACGCAGCGGCTGGCGCCGGTCATCCGCGAGGCCGGCGGCACGCCGCTGATGTACAAGACCGGCCACTCGCTGATCAAGGCCAAGATGAAGGAAGTCGGCTCCCCGCTGGGCGGCGAGATGAGCGGGCACGTGTTCTTCAAGGAGCGCTGGTTCGGCTTCGACGACGGCACCTACGCCGGCGCCCGCCTGCTGGAGATCCTGTCGCGCGAGGCCGACCCGAGCGCGGTGCTGGAGGCGCTGCCCACCAGCTTCTCGACGCCCGAGCTGAACGTGAAGTGCGCCGAGGGCGAGCCGCACCGGCTGGTGGCCGAGATGATGGCCAAGGCGCAGTTCGCGTCGCCGGCCGAGGTGTCGACCATCGACGGCGTGCGGGTGGACTGGCCCGACGGCTTCGGCCTGGTGCGCGCGTCCAACACCACGCCGGTGCTGGTGCTGCGTTTCGAAGGGCAGACCGAGGCGGCGCTGCACCGCATCGAAGGCGAGATGCTGGCGCTGCTGCGCAGCGTCAAGCCCGATGCGCAGTTCGCCGCGGCGGGGCACTGAGTTTCTTGTCATCCTCCGCGAAGGCGGAGGATCCAGCGCAACGCGCTCCCGCCTTCCCGTAGCCGCCGCCTTCGCGCGGCGTGACCGCGTTGCGCCGGGTCCCCGCCTGCGCGGGGACGACGGCGACTTGGCCCGACAATGCCCCCGTGGACATCCTCATCGTCAAGCTCTCGTCCCTCGGCGACGTGGTGCACGCCATGCCGGCGCTGCAGGACCTGCGCGCGGCGCGGCCCGATGCGCGCATCGACTGGGTGGTCGAGCGCGCCTTCGCCCCGCTGGTGCGGCGCTGCGAGGGCGTGAACCGGGTGATCGAGCTGCAGATGCGCCGCTGGCGCAAGGCGCCGCTGGCGCCGGTGACGCGGCAGGAATGGCGCGCGTTCCGCCAGGAGCTGCAGGCCCATCCCTACGATGCGGTGCTCGACCTGCAGGGCCTGACCAAGTCGGCGCTGGTCGCCCACACCTCGCGCCTGGCCGCCGGCGGCCGGCGCTTCGCGCTGGCCAACCGCACCGACGGCTCCAGCTACGAAGCGCCCACCCGCTGGGTGGCCGACGTGGCGGTGCGGGTGCCCGCCCGCAGCCACGCCGTGCAGCGCTCGCGCGAGCTGTGCGCAGCGGCGCTGGGCTACGAGTTGCCGCCGGTCCTGCACTACGGCCTGCGCGCCGAGCCGCAGCGCGACCCGGCCGACGCCCGCCCCTGCATCGCCTTCGTGCACGGCACCTCGCGCGACGACAAGTGCTGGCCGCAGGACCACTGGATCGACCTGGGCCGCCGGCTGGTCGGCGAGGGTTTCTCCATCGGCCTGCCGCACGGCAGCGAGGCCGAGCGGCAGCGCAGTGAAGCGATGGCGGCGGCGATCGGCCCGCACGCGCACGTGTGGCCGCGCCTGGACCTGGGCGCGCTGGCCGACCGGCTGGCTGCGTGCGCCGGCGTGGTCGGCGTCGACAGCGGGCTGAGCCACATCGCGGTGGCCCTGGCGTTGCCGCACGTGCAGATCTACAACTTCGACACCGCCTGGCGCACCGGCCCGGACGTGCCCGGCGTGCCGCCGGGGCGCCAGCGCAGCGTGTATGGTTCGCCGTGCCCGTCGCCGGCCGCCGTGTGGGACGCGTGGCGGGCCGTCAGCCCCCGATGATCCGACGCTTCTATTCGCTGGTGATGCGCGGCGCGCAGCCCCTGCTGCGCCGCAAGCTGCGTCGCCGCGGCGCGGCCGAGCCGGGCTACCTGGAAGCGGTCGACGAACGCTTCGGCATCTACCAGGAACCGGCCGTGCCCGGCGCCCTGTGGGTGCATGCGGTGTCGCTGGGCGAGACGCGCGCGGCGGCGATCCTGGTGCAGGCGCTGCGCGAGCGCCAGCCGTCGCTGCGCCTGCTGCTGACGCACGGCACCGCCACCGGCCGCGCCGAGGGCGCCAGGCTGCTGCAGGACGGCGACGTGCAGGCCTGGCTGCCCTGGGACACGCCGCAGGCGGTGCAGCGTTTCCTGGCGCATTTCCGGCCGGCCGCCGGCGTGCTGATGGAAACCGAGGTCTGGCCCAACCTGGCCGAAGCCTGCCGGCGCGCGCACGTGCCGCTGGCGCTGGCCAATGCGCGCCTGTCCGACAAGTCGCTGCGCCAGGCGCTGCGCATGAAGCGGCTGGCGCACCCGGCCTACGCGTCGCTGCGCGCCGTGTGGGCGCAGACCGAGGCCGACGCGCAGCGGCTGGCACGCACCGGCGCCCGCGTCTCCGGTGTGTTCGGCAACCTCAAGTTCGATGCGGATCCCGACGAGGACCAGCTCGCCCAGGGGCGGCAGTGGCGGCAGGGCCAGGCACGCCCGGTGCTGATGTTCGCCAGCTCGCGCGAGGGCGAGGAGGCGCAGCTGCTGCGCGTGCTCGCCGCGGCGCGTGCTGCGGACGAAGCCATGGGGCAGGGTGTGCAGTGGCTGCTGGTGCCGCGCCATCCGCAGCGCTTCGACGAAGTGGCCGCGCTGGCGCAGCAGGCCGGCCTGTCGGTGTCGCGCCGCAGCGCGTGGCCGCGGGAAGAGGGTCCGCAGCGCGCCGACGTCTGGGTCGGCGATTCGCTGGGCGAGATGGCGCTGTACTACGGCCTGGCCGACGTCGCGCTGCTGGGCGGCAGCTTCCTGCCGCTGGGCGGGCAGAACCTGATCGAGGCCGCCGCCTGCGGCTGCCCGGTGGTGATGGGGCCGCACACCTTCAACTTCGCCGAAGCCGCCGACAACGCCCAGGCCGCCGGTGCCGCGCTGCGCGTGGCGTCGCTGGACGAAGGCGTGCGCGCCGCGGTGCAGCTGGCGCTCGATGCGCCACGGCGCGCAGCGCATGCGCAAGCCGCCCTGCAATTCGCAGCCGCCCACCGCGGCGCCGCCGACCGCACGGCGCAGGCGGTGCTGAAGCTGGTTCGTCCTTTCTCGAAATGACGCCAGACTCCCGGAAACAACGAAGCCCCCACCCGCCCATGATCGCCATGCACCCGCAAGACTTCGAAGCCCCCGTCATCCGCCAGCTGCGCGAAGACCTCGCCCTCGCCCTGCGCGCGGCCGCGCACCACGGGCTGGCCGAGGGCGTGTGCAACCACTTCAGCGTGGAACTGCCGGACGGCTCCGGCCGCTTCCTGCTCAACCCGCGCGGGCTGCTGTGGCAGGAGATCGGCGCCGACGACATCGTGATGGTCGACGGGCACGGCGAGAAGCTGGCCGGCCGCCACGCGGTGGAGCCGACCGCCATGTTCATCCACGCCGCCGTGCACCGCATCGCCGGCAAGGCCTGCGTGCTGCACACCCACATGCCGTACGCGACGGCGCTGACGCTGACCGCGGACCGCGCGCTCGACACCACGCTGTCGCAGAACGCGATGCGCTTCCACGACCGCGTCGCGATCGACGACGCCTACAACGGCCTGGCGCTGGACACGTCCGAGGGCGAGCGCATCGCCCGCGCGATGGCCGGGCGCGACGTCGCCTTCCTCGGCAACCATGGCGTGATCGTCTGCGGCGACCGGATCGCCCACGCGTACGACGACCTGTACTACCTGGAGCGCGCCTGCCTGCACCAGGTGCTGGCTCAATCGACGGGCCGGCCGCTGGCGCCGGTGGCGGCCGAGCTGGCCCATAAGGTGGGCCAGCAGGCGCAGGGCGAGCGGCTGCAATCCGAGCTCTTCTTCGAGGCGCTGCGGCGCCTGCTGTGAACGCGATTTCCTCACGGTAGCGTTGCGGCGGCCCCGCAGCGCGGGCTCGGCGGTACAGTAGGCACCCCGGAACTACGCACTCGCTGCAGACCGGCACGAGCCCCTGGGTACGGCGATGTCCGCCAAGCCCCACCCGAGCGGCCCCAGCGGGGCTGTCCCTTTCGAGGTGACTCGCGGCCGGCGATCCCCTGATGAAAGCCTTCAACCTCCAGCTCCGCTTCCTGCTTCCGTTGATCGTCGTCCTGGTCGCCGCGGCCTACCTGGCGCTGCCCGTGATGGACCGCCTCACGCTGCGCTGGTTCGCGCGCGACATGAACATGCGCGGCAACCTGGTGGCCAACACGATGTCGGAATCGATCGCCGACGCGCTGCAGGACCCGAAGGGCCGCAAGCTGCAGGCCCTGTTCAACCGGGCGGTGGAAGACGAGCGGATGGTGGCGATCGGCTGGTGCTCGCCGTTCGGCGAGCTGATGGTGCGCACCGCCAACTTCCCGCGCGACCTGAACTGCAGCGCGGCCGAGCAGCTCAGCGCCGAGCCCGACCCGCAGCTGCGCCTGCCGAGCGGGCCGGTGTACGTCAGCTCGCACCCGGTGCGCGCGGAGTCCGGGCCGGTGGGCCAGTTGATCCTGATGCACGACCTGAGCTTCATCGACCGCCGAAGCCAGGACACGCGCCGCTACCTGATCATCCTGATCGCCGGCCTGGGCGTGATCATCGCGCTGGTCACCATGGCCGTCGCGCAGCTGAGCTGGCGCGGCTGGGTCTCGGGCACGCGGGCGCTGCTGCGCGGCGAGGGCCTGATCCGCCCGCTGGGCGGCGGCGCCCCCGAGCTGGAGCCGATCGCGGCCGAGCTGCGTTCGCGCCTGCGCGACCTGGAGGACGAATACCGCCGCAGCCAGATCCAGGAAGCCGGCTGGGACGCCCCGCGCCTGCAGGCGCTGCTGCGCAGCCAGTTGCGCGGCGACCAGGTGATCGTGGTCTCCAACCGCGAGCCCTACATCCACGAGCGCAGCCCCGACGGCAAGACCTTCGTGCGCCGGCCCGCCAGCGGGCTGGTGACGGCGGTCGAGCCGGTGATGCGGGCCTGCTCGGGCACCTGGATCGCGCACGGCAGCGGCAGCGCCGACCGCGAGGCGGTGGACCGGCACGACCGCGTGCAACTGCCCCCCGGCAAGAGCGAATACCAGCTGCGCCGCATCTGGATGACCGAGGAGGAGGAGCAGGGCTACTACTACGGCTTCGCCAACGAGGGCATGTGGCCGCTGTGCCACGTGGCGCACGTGCGGCCGGTGTTCCGCGAGTCGGACTGGGAGGCCTACCGCGCGATCAACCAGCGCTTCGCCGACGCGGTGGTGGCCGAGGCGCGCAGCGAAGACCCGATCGTGCTGGTGCAGGACTACCACTTCGCGCTGCTGCCGGCCATGGTGCGCGCCAAGCTGCCGCGCGCGACCATCCTGACCTTCTGGCACATCCCCTGGCCGAACCCGGAATCGTTTGGCATCTGCCCGTGGCGCCAGGAGATCCTGGAAGGCCTGCTGGGCAGCACCATCATGGGCTTCCACACGCCGTTCCACTGCAAGAACTTCATCGACGCGGTCGACCGCTACCTGGAGGCGCGCATCGAGCACGAGCACTCCACCGTGTCGTACCGCGGCGAGCAGACCTTCGTCGAGGCCTACCCGATCTCGATCGAGTGGCCCTCGGCGCTGCAGGTGCAGCAGCTGCCGTCACCGCAGGAGTGCCGGCGCCAGGTGTGCGAGGCGCTGGACATCCCCGGCTCGCACCACATCGCCGTGGGCGTGGACCGCTTCGACTACACCAAGGGCATCCTGGAGCGCATGCATGCGGTCGAGCGCCTGCTGGAGAAGTACCCGCAGTGGCGCGACCGCTTCACCTTCGTGCAGGTGGCCGCGCCCACGCGCGCGCAGCTGGAGGAGTACCAGTCCTTCCAGCAGCGCATCACGCAACTGGCCGAGCGCATCAACAAGCGCTTCGGCAGCAAGGGGTTTGATCCGGTGCGGCTGCTGGCCCAGCACCACGAGCACGACCAGGTCAACCGCCTGTACCGCGCCGCCGACGTCTGCCTGGTCACCAGCCTGCACGACGGCATGAACCTGGTGTGCAAGGAATTCGTCGCCGCCCGCGACGACGAGCAGGGCGTGCTGATCCTCAGCCGCTTCGCCGGCGCCGCCCGCGACATGCCCGAGGCGCTGGTGGTCAACCCCTACCACGTCGAGGAAGTCGCCGATGCGCTGCACCGCGCGCTGGTCATGCCCGCCGCCGAACAGCGCGAGCGCATGTCCAATCTGCGCAGCACGGTGCGCGAGTACAACGTCTACCGCTGGGCGGGGCGCATGCTCACCGACGCGGCGAGGTGGCGGCTGCGCGAGCGCATCTCGGAGCGCGTGCAACGGCACGGGGGGCGCGGGGAGAACACGAACGGGCGGGGGCGGATGGTGGCGTAGGGGGCGGTTCCGCCCCTTGCTTGAAGTGAGGGTGATGGTGCGGCGCCGCATGGGATGCGGTCGCCGCGTCAGCGTACTGGCAGCCGCCCTGCCTTCCATGCCGTCCCTGCCGTCGCTGTCTTCTAGGCGCCCCCGTTGGGGTTTTGCCTGTGGACGGCAAGACCGCGGTCCCTACGATGCCTACCCAACGACCGCGCTGCAGCGCGGCATGGAGGAGGGGAGACATGCGGTGGACCGCTGGCGGGGGCTTTTCCTCGCTGTTCAATTCCACGGGCAAGAACGGCCTGCGACGACGGAGTTGGGGTCGGGAGTTATCTGACCTGCATATGCGGCGGGCAGGTTCGCATTTCCTTCGAGATCAACAACTTGCCGTGACTTCCATGGCAGCTTTATTCCGCGCCTGCGGGGTTGCAGGTCCGGATTTGCGGCATTGGGCTGCGCGCGAGGCGCGGCCGACATTACGTTAGCCCTCAGCGATGAACCGCCAGCGAATTCCCCGGGTCCCTAGGTGGAAACAAGCCTTGGCAATCGCGTGCATGGTCTACGCAGCCACCGTCTGGGCTTTGCCCGTGTTCATGTTGCCATTCGTGAACATCCTTCCCTTCGTCCACGAGAGGGGAGTTGTCGACCGGCTGTTCTTCTCGATGGCAGGGAGCGCATTACTTGTCGCAGTTCTGTTGGGGCTGAACGGGGGAAGGCCGCCGAAGGAAGCGTCTGTTGGTGGAACCACTCGGCAGAAGGTCCTTCACTGGATCGGGGTAATCAGCGGCCTCGCTATGTTCACGTACTCGGGCGCGGCCCTTAGTCCCAACCTGTTCGGAATCACAACGAAGCTCCTTCCGCAACAAACCTACACCGCACGAGTTTCCATTGACTCAGCGGAGTACTACGGCTCGCGGTACAAGTCTGTGGCCTTGGAGTACCGGGACGACATCACGAGAGAACCTCGCCACCTCGTGATTTCGAAGCGCCTCTTTGATTACCCTCACCTCAAGTCCGGCGATGTAGTTGAACTGCGCGGACGAAGGACTGTCCTTGGGGACTATGTGGACGGGCTCTCGCTTCGGCAGAGGGCTAACAGGTCGATCGACGCGGACGTCCTATCGGCGGGCTCCGCCCGCCTTCTGGCCGCCGGTCATCTCCGACGTTAGACATCAGAGGGCCACGTATGGACATCGCATCGGTTACTGCGGCTCTGGGCAGCATCAAGACTGCGACAGACATCGCGAAGTTCATTCGCGAGAGCGATCTGTCAATCGAAAAGGCGGAGTTGAAGCTGAAGCTCGCGGACCTGATGAACGCGCTTGCGGATGCGAGGATCGAAGTAGCGGAGATTCAGCAGGCCGCGGCCGAAGCTGAAAGCCAGATCAAAGACTTGAAGACACAACTTGCCATTCGCGCAAAGGTGAAGTGGGAAGAGCCTCTCTACTGGCTCGAAACCGAGTCGGGCCGCGACGGGCCCTTCTGCCAGCGTTGCTATGACACAGAGGAAAAGCTGGTGCGACTCCAGGGCAGCGGGGACGGGCACTACTCGTGCCGCGCGTGCAGGTGCGGCTACACCACCCCAGCTGCCCGTGCCCGAGAGGAGGCCGCGATGCGCGAGCACCAAGCACGCGGATCGGACTACTTCTGATGTCTAACATGGCAGTCGACACGGACGTACTCGCGGCACGCTGTCGCGTGCCTATGGTCCGCCGGTCACTTCTACGTTAGACCATGAGTGACGGCGGTTCGTATTCGACAGCAGCAGGAGAGCACTTGGTGCTCGGACAGCTGTTGCGTCTCGGTGTGAGTGCGTATCTCGCTCAAGGTCCCACTCAAAAAGGGTGGGACATCATTCTCAAGCGTGGTGACGAACTGAAGACCGTTCAAGTAAAGACCATTAGCTGGCCGAAGGAGAAGGCTGTAAACGGCAAGCTCACCTCTGGCTTCGACTACCTGGTCGTGGTTCTTCTTGACCGGGACAAGACCCACCCGAGGTACCTGGTGTTCGCCGCACATGAAGTCGAGCAGTTCCTCTCGAAAGAAAATCCAGAACGCCAGACCAAAGCACGGACCCTTACCGTCAGTAATCACAAGCTGGAGCCGGACGGTTCCTTGCAAAAGTATGAGAACAATTGGCGGGTCATGGTCTAACAGGTCGTTCGATACGGGCGGGCAACGCAGACATTAGGCCGCACAGGAAAGATTCAGCTTGATCATCGAGTGCTCAAATTGTCGTCAGTACGTGGACGCGCGAGAGACCGGGTCGTACTGGCGTCACTTCGATGGACGGGAGCCGTCCCGGCGCTACACCCTGCTTGCTTGCGCTCAATGCCAGGAGCCAATCCTCGTCGGTCAAACGAACATCGGAAACATGGCAGAGGGTGACAAGTGGGATACGCCCTTCGTCGTCCATCCTCAGGGTGATATCCGTGTCAATCCGAGCGCACCCAGCGAAATCCGCGCCGCTTTTGAGGAAGCCTGCACGTGCTATCGCACGCAGGCGTACACCGCCTCAGCCATTATGTGCCGCAAGACACTCGAAGGCGTCTGTGCCGCTCATGGGGTAGAGGAGCGAAATCTCAGCGCGTCATTGCGGAAGATGAAGGAACTGACCCTCATCGACGATCGATTGTTTGAGTGGTCGGATGCGCTGCGTGTCGTCGGCAACGAAGCCGCGCATGGTGTTCGCGTCGCAATCTCGCAGCCAGACGCAAAGGACGCGATCGAGTTCACGAACGCCATCCTGGACTACCTCTTCTCGTATCGGGACCGTTTCGAACAATTCAAGAAGCGTCGCGGCAATGCGGCCTAACCTCGTTCTGCCCGACGTGCTGCAGAGCTTCCTCCGCTCCCGCAATCTGGTAAACATCAACCTAGGCCTGGAACCACTCAAGAGCAAGCGCAATGCACCTCGTAACGCGTTATCGAATCACTGATGCGACTGCGGCGGCTGAAGTTCGGTCACTTCCGGCTCTTTCAGAGATTCCCTACTTTATGCGTCACCACCGTGGTCGCCTGCGCTACATCGATGACATGGTCGCCATGGCTTCAAACCGCGCTCACGCGCACCCTACATTTGTCCGACTTAGCGCATTCCACCGACACGAAACGACATACGCAGCTATCGACGCACTTGCGCCACCCTTGGCAGAGTTCTTCATACATTCGGACATTCTGCCGGTGCTGGAACCCATTTTTTTGCGCTACAGGGATCGTCTTGAAGAACTATCGCCGCGGCTTTATCGGCAGTTCGCCGAGCGTGGAATACTGATTCCGAGAGAGGTCTAAAGGTGAAGACGCGGTTTATTCGTGTTGCGGAGCGCTCAACTGAGGCCGGAGACGCAGCGCTCTCGGCCGGAACTCATGAGAAGGCGAGCTTTCTCGCGTACCACGCCTTCGAGTCGTCCGGATCTGCGCTCGGAGTGCACGTCGGCTTCGATATGGGAAAGACTGTGTCGCATCCGACAAAGATCAAGCGCTTCCAGCATGCGGCGAAGCAGGTTGGAATATCAAAACAAGTCGCCCTGTTGGCCGTGCGGCTGGCGCCCATGCGAAACAGGTTCCTTTATCCCGAGGAACTTCCAGATGGGAGCATCATCGCGCCAGAGGACCAGATCACGCCCGCAAAAGCGGCACAGTTGGTGAAGGAGGTGAAGCACATGGTGCAAGCAGTTAAAACCAAGCTGTGACGCTGCCTAACAGATCGTTCGACGAGGACACGGAGCTTGCCTCGCTTTGGTCGACACTCTCACATAACGGAGAGTGCGGTCAATGCGACGACCGTTCGGGTCGGTCACGTTCACGGACTCCAGTCAGGCCCGCGTCAGCCGACACGCTGTGCGCCTAATTGAGTCTCAAGTCAGCTTGCACATGACCGAACGTCGCAGAGTAGTCCTGTGGCTTGGCCTCGCCCTGTCACTGCCAGCCGCCGCATACGCGAGCCTGGGCTTCGTCTATTTCGTCTGGCTCGAGGGCTTGCAGCAGTGGCCCGCCGGGAGAGCCGGCCTCTTGGCGGTTGGCGCCTTGGCCCTTGGCATCCTTTGTGCCGGCACTTTCATCTATTGCCTGGTGTCGTTGATCAGGAACGCGCGCCGCCCAGATCCGGATAACCAGGGTCCAGCCACCTGACGGCGGGCGACACGGGCGCACAAGTCCCGCCGTGCGCATCGAGCACGTCCCGCATGAGCGCCGGCCACGTCCAACGTTAGAAGCTCGTGTTCCTTCGCGCCGTCCTCGCCTTCCTCGCACTACCAGGCATCGTCGCGTTTGCCATTCCCCTCGCTTGGGTACTCGCCGCTTCCGATGCGCAAGTCGTATGGCCGCTTGGCCTCGTCCCGCTGGGCATCGGTTGCATCGGCCTGCTGTGGTGCGTGCGGGACTTCTACGTCCAGGGCAAGGGCACCCTCGCTCCCTGGTCGCCTCCGGCCCATCTGGTGGTCGTCGGCCTGTACCGCTACACACGCAATCCCATGTATGTCGCGGTCCTTCTGATCCTGGTGGGATGGGCGGCATCGTTCGGGGTGGCGGGGCTCTATGTGTACGCCGCGGTGGTGGCGGTCGCGTTCCACCTTCGCGTCGTCCTGGGTGAAGAACCCTGGCTCGCGCACAGGCACGGCGAGCAGTGGCACGAGTACGCCCGGCGGGTCCCGCGCTGGATCTGGTGAACACCATGCGGACCGTTGCTGCTTCTGCCTATGCCGCCCGGAAAGATGGCTGACGACCTCTCACCCCGGCTCGCGGCCGTGGTCGACGCCTTGCCCTTGCGGCCCGGCATCCGTGTCCTGGAGATCGGTTGCGGGCCGGGTGCGGCTGCGCGTGCCATCGCCCGGCGCATCGGCGAAGGCTATGTGCTCGGTATCGACCGCTCGGCCAAGGCCATTGCCCAGGCCCGCGCGAGCTCTACGGCGGAGATAGCCGCCGGCCGCCTGGGCTTTCGCGTCGCTGCCATCGAGGCGTTCACGCTCGAGCCTGGCGAGCCACCGTACGACATCGCCTTTGCCGTGCGGGTCGGCGCGCTCGATGGACGCCATCCCGAGCTCGAGCAGGCAGCGCTCAGCCGGATCGCCAGCGCGCTGCGCCCGGGCGGCCGCCTGGTCGTGGACGGCGGCGAACCTCTGCGGGAGGTTCGGCTGGGCGCGCCCTAACATGGCGCTTCCGTGTCGCGCCTGCTGGCGTCCACCAGTCGCGCCCCTGAAGCGGAGACCTCCATGCCCACCGACACCGACCTGCATCACCTGCGCCGCTGCATCGAACTGGCCGCCGAGGCGCTGGAGGCGGGCGACCAGCCGTTCGGCTCGGTGCTCGTGGGCGCCGACGGGCGCAGGCTGGCCGAGGAGCGCAACCGCGTCGGGGGCGGTGACGAGACCCGGCACCCCGAATTCGAGCTCGCGCGCTGGGCCGCCGCGAACCTGAGCCCCGCCGAGCGCGCGGCCGCCACCGTCTACACCTCGGGTGAGCACTGTCCGATGTGCTCGGCCGCGCATGGCTGGGTGGGGCTGGGGCGCATCGTCTTCGCCACCTCCTCGCAGCAGCTGTCGGGCTGGCTGGCGCAGATGGGCGTGCCCGCGTCGCCGGTGCAGGCCCTGCCGATCCGGCAGGTGGTGCCCAGCCTTGGCGTGGAAGGCCCGGTGCCGGAGCTCGCCGAGCCGGTGCACGAGCTGCACCGGCGCTTCCACCAGCAGCCGCCGCGGCCAAGCCTGGGGGAGGGCGCAGGTGATGCGGCCGCAGCCGCGGCGCCCGACTTCCCGATCGAAGGCGGCTGCGATTGCGGCGCCGTGCGCTACCGCATGGCCACGGCGCCGCTGTTCGTGCATGCCTGCCACTGCCGCTGGTGCCAGCGCGAATCGGGCAGCGCCTTCGTGCTCAACGCGATGATCGAGTCGGACCGGGTCACGGACCTGGGCCAGGCGCCCGAAGTGATTCAAACGCCGTCGGCCAGCGGCCGCGGCCAGCTCATCGCGCGCTGCCCGCACTGCAAGATGGCGCTGTGGAGCCACTATGCGGGCGGCGGGACGCGCGCGAAATTCGTGCGCGTCGGCACGCTGGACCAGCCCGACCGGCTGCCGCCGGACATCCACATCTTCACCCGGTCCCGCCAGCCGTGGGTGGTCCTGCCGCCGGGCACGCCGGCCGTGCCGGCGTACTACGATCGAAACGCGTACTGGCCGCCGGAAAGCCTGGCGCGCTGGCAGGCGCTGCAGGCGGGGCCAGGTGGAGCACCGGCCGATGTGGGCGGCAGATAGGAGCGCACGATGGGAAACGAACACGAGGCACACGAGACGAAGGGCGTGACGGTGGCTCTGCTGGCGACCGTCGACCTCGGCCCCGAGATCGAGGGCATGGCGGGCCGCCAGCTGCGGATGCGCAAGGTGACCATCGAGCCGGGCGGCGTCTTCGGGCCGGTGCACGACCACAAGGACCGGCCGGGCACCGTCTACATCCTGCAGGGAACGATCACCGACCACCGCAACGGGGTGGCCACCGACTACGGGCCGGGCGTGGGCTGGCCCGAGGACAGGAACACCGTCCACTGGCTGGAGAACCGGGGAACGATCCCGGCGGTGGAGATCTCGGTCGACATCGTCAAGCAGCCGTAAGCCCACGCCCGCCATGCAAGACCGCGACGAACTGCTCCAAATGCTGAAGGCCCGGTTCGAGAAGAACATGCATCGCCACCCGGGCGTCGCATGGCCCGAGGTGCAGGCCAGGCTGACAGGCAACTCTGCCGCGCTGGCATCGCTGCTGGCGATGGAAACGTCCGGCGGCGAACCCGATGTGATCGGCCAGGCCGGGGAGGGCGGGCAGTTCCGGTTCTGCGATTGCTCCCCGGAGAGCCCGGCCGGGCGCAGGAGCCTCTGCTACGACCCGGGGGCACTCGAGTCCCGCAAGGAGAACAGGCCGCAAGGCAGTGCCCTCGGGATGGCCGCCTCGATGGGCATCGAGCTGTTGACGCAAGCGCAGTACCGGGAACTGCAGCAGCTCGGTGAGTTCGATACCAAGACGTCGAGCTGGATCGACACACCGGCCGATGTCCGCTCGCTCGGCGGTGCCCTGTTCTGCGATCGCCGGTACGGCATGGTGTTCGTGTATCACAACGGCGCGCAGTCGTACTACGCCGCGCGCGGGTTCCGCGGCTCGCTGCGCGTGTGAGCGCAAGTTCCATGATCGATCGGCTCTTCGTCTACGGCACGCTGGCACCGGGTCGCTCCAATGCGCATGTGCTGGCCGATGTGGCGGGCACCTGGGAGCCGGCCACGGTGCGCGGGCGGCTGCTGCCGCAGGGGTGGGGCGCCGCTGCCGGCTGGCCCGGCATCATCCCGGACCCGCGCGCCGGCGAGGTCCGGGGCCTCGTCTTCAGCTCTCCCGCCTTGCGGGCCGACTGGCCGCGCCTGGACGAGTTCGAAGGCCCCGGCTACCAGCGCGTCCTGGTTTCGGCGAAGCTCGACACCGGATCGGAGGTGCAGGCCTACGTGTACGCACTCAGCAGCACGCCGCCGGAGACGGACGGAAGCTGACGGTTCCCCTGGGCGCGGACGGCATCCGTACGCCCGCGCCCGCAGACCCCGCAGGAGCATGCCATGCGAAGCACCAGCTGGTACACCCGGTTCGCGCGGGCGGCGGCCTATTTCTGTGGCCGCCCGCGCGTGTTCACTTTGGCGGTCGCCGTCGTCGGCGTCTGGATCGTCACGGGGCCGCTGTTCGGCTTCAGCGACACGTGGCAGCTGGTCATCAACACCGGCACCACGATCGTCACGTTCCTGATGGTGTTCCTGATCCAGAACACCCAGAACCGGGACACCGAGGCGATCCAGATCAAGCTGGACGAGTTGATCCGCGCGACCCAGGGGGCGCACAACGCCTTGCTCGACCTGGAGGAACTGGAGGACCAGGCGATCGACGCCTTCCGGGCGAAGTACGAGGCACTGGCCGCGGCCGCACGGGCGGGCGTGGGCCAGGGCAGCTTCGACACCGGTACACCGGAGCCGTGAGGGTGGGCACGAGCTGTGCTGGCATCATCCGGCCCTCTGGTCCCTGCTGCCCGAGAAGGTCGAGCCCCGCATCGCGGTGCCGCACTGGCCGCAGTTCCTGCGCGGGTGCGTGCGTTACCGGCAATCGCTCGATGAGCAGGCACCGGCTGCGCCGAGAACGGATGAGGAGAGCGGGCCGGCATGACGCGTCTGTCGAAATCCGGCGGCCCGGATCGTCGTGGCAGCAGGGGAGCGCCGCTCCCTGTCCATTCAGAAGGAGAACGCAATGCGATTCATGGTGATGGTCAAGGCCACGGCCGACAGCGAGGCCGGCGTGATGCCCTCGGAGCAGTTGTTGGCCGAGATGGGGCGCTTCAACGAAGAGCTGGTCAAGGCCGGCGTGATGCTGTCCGGCGAAGGGCTGCACCCCAGCGCCAAGGGCGCTCGGGTGCGCTTCGCCGGGCGCGACCGCACGGTCGTCGATGGCCCGTTCGCCGAGACCAAGGAGCTGGTCGCCGGCTTCTGGATCTGGCAGTGCGCGTCGATGCAGGAGGCCATCGACTGGGTCAAGCGCTGCCCCAATCCCATGCCCGGCGAATCGGAGATCGAGATCCGGCGCATCTTCGAGGCCGACGACTTCGGCGAGGCCTTCACGCCCGAGTTGCGCGAACAGGAAGACAGGCTGCGCGACGAGCTCGCCCGCAAGGCCGCAAGCCAGTAGCGGCCGGGCTCTTGCAGGCGGCCCCGGGTCCATGATCTTCGCCCTCTGCGTCGCCGAGCGCAGGCTGCTGGTCTTCGAGGCCGAGGTTGCGGCGATCGCGCACGCCGAAGACAGCGACGGGACCGCCTGGCAGTTCTTCGATGCGGCCGGGCTGCCGCTGGAGGTGGTGACGGCCGGCGAGCACCCGCGCTGCTTCTTCGTCGCGCCGGACACGCTGTACCTGCGGGCTGCCGACCGCCAGGCCGGCCTGGCGCAGCGCCTGCATGAAGTGGCGGCGGTGCAGGGGCCGGCCCCGCTCGACAGCGTGCAGGGCGTGCGCGACTGGCTGCGCCGGTCGAAGGCTTGAGGGCGGCGGCCTTTCGCATCACGCGACACTGCCACACGCGCGCGACCACGCGTGCCGTCACGCGATTGCGCTAGGCTCGGACCATGCCATCCGTGTCGCCGCTCGCCACCGCCGTCATCGTGATCGGGGCCACCTTCGGCCTGGCCCTGGTGCTGGGTGCGCTCACGCGCAACACCTTCTTCTCGCTGGTGGCGCCGCTGGCGGTGCCGGTGCTGGTGGTGGCCACCGAGTTGCGCGGGTCGATGCGGGGCGACGAGCTGCTGGCGGCGCTGCCCTACCTGGCCGGCGGGGCGCTGCTGTCGATCGTGGTGGCCATGGCCGGGGTGTACGCCGGCCGCTGGCTGCGCGGCAAGCTGTCCGCGCGGCGCTAGATTGCCGCGGCGCCGGCTGCGGCAAGCTCAGGGCTTGCCCACGTGCCGCAGTCGCTCCCGCGCCTGCGAGCGGGAGATGCCCAGCTGCCGCGCCAGGGCCGTCACGGCCGCCTCCTCGCGTTCGGATGCGGAGTGGTGCGCCAGCCGCTGCAGGGCCTGCCGCATGCCTTCGATCAGCGGCCGGATCACCTGGAAGGGATGCAGGTTGAATTCCGCCGCCCGCGCGACGGCGGTCCGGATCGCCAGCGACACCGCCGCCACCGGGCTGATGCCTTCGGCCACCGCCTGCTCGAGCGCCCGGTTGATGGCGCCCACCGCGCGGTGTTTCGCCAGCACGGCACCCGGCGAGTCGGGCACGGAAAGTTCGGGGGGATGGAGTCGGGCCAGCAGTCCCAGCGAGGCGGTGGCCATCGCGATGGCGGCGGCGCGCGCGTCGGCCTGGATCAGGTCCGCCATGCGGTCGAGGATCAGGGCCTGGATCTCGCGGCGCTGCGGGTCGGTCTGTTCCGGCATCGATGTCCCCCTGGCTGAACGGGGCCGATGCTAGCCAGTGCTACCTCTGGTTGCAACAAAAAGTGGAACGATGAGCCCACGCGATGCAAGGTTGAGTTGGCGCGGAGCACCCCCTCGGGCCCGGCCTGCACCGGGCTACTTCACCACCAGCGCATTGAGCCGCGCCAGGTCCTCCGGGACCAGCGTGCCGTTGGCCTGGCGCAGGCGCAGGTGGCCGAGCAGCACGTTGTAGCGGGCCTGTGCCAGGTCGCGCTTGGTCTGGAACAGCTGGCTCTGCGCGTTCAGCACGTCGATGTTGATGCGCACGCCGACCTGGTAGCCCAGGCGGTTGGCGTCCAGCGCCAGCTGGCTGGACGCCTCGGCGGCTTCCAGCGCGCGCACCTGGCCCTGGCCGGAGAGCACGCCGAAATAGGCGGTGCGGGTGGCCTGGGCCACGTTGCGGCGCGCGGCCTCCAGGTCGGCCTGCGCCTTTTCTTCCAGCGACAGGGTCTCGCGCACCCGGTTCTGGGTGGCGAAGCCGGCGAACAGGGGCAGGTTGAAGGTCACGCCGAGCTGGCCCACGTTGCTGCGGTTGTCCAGCGCGCTGGTGGTGCTGCCGCCCAGGTTGCGCTGCACGCCGTAGCTGGCGGTCAGGTCCAGCGTGGGCTTGTGGCCGGCCTTGGCCTTCTCGATCTCCCACTCGGCAATGTCGAGCGCGGTGCGGGCCTGCTGGATCACCGGGCTGGCCCCTTCGGCCTGCGACACCCAGGCTTCCGCGCTGGCGGGCTCGGGGGCCGGCACGTTCAGCGGCGCGGCCAGCGGCGTCGGCTGCGCATCGGGCTTGCCGGTCAGCGTCTCCAGCGCCAGCCGGCGCACCCGCAGGTCGTTCTCGGCCTGGATCTCCTGCGCGGTCACCAGGTCGTAGCGCGCCTGCGCCTCGCGGGTGTCGGTGATGGTGGCGGTGCCGACCTCGAAGTTGCGCTTGGCCGAGGCGAGCTGCTCGCCCACCGCGGTCTTTTGCGCCCGCACGAAGGCCAGCGTGTCCTGCGCGGCCAGTACGTCGAAGTAGGCCTGGCTCACGCGCACGATCAGGTCCTGCGCGGCGGCCGTCAGCTGCGACTGGGCCAGCTCGGCCTGCAGCTTGCCCTGCTGCCAGGTGGCCCAGTTGGCCGGGCGGTACAGCGGTTGCGAGGCGGCGATGCTGGCCGTGCGGGTGCCGAAGCTGCGGTCGGTCGGGGGGGTGTTGACGTCGAGGCTGGAGCGGCTCACGCCGGCCGACAGGTTGGCGCTGGGCAGGATGCCGGCGCGGGCCTGCTCGGCGCGCGCCAGGTTGGCGTCGTACTGCGCCTTGGCCGATTGCCAGGCGGCGTCGTGGGCGCGCGCCGACTCGTACAGCTCCAGCAGGCTTTGCGCACCCGCGGGTGCGGCCGCGAAGGCGGCGACCAGGGCCGCTGCCAGGGGGAGTCGCCGTGAAGCTGTCATTCGTCCGTCCTTGCTCGAGTTCTGTCGGTCGATTCGGTGGTGGGGGCTTCAGTAGCGCGGCACGGCGCAGTCGCGCTCGAGCGACCAGGCGTCGATGCCGCCCACGATGTTGGCCACGTGCTCGAAGCCGTTGTGCGCCAGGAACATCGCCACCCGCTGGCTGCGTGCGCCGTGGTGGCACAGGCAGGCCACCGGCCGGTCGGCATCCAGTTCGGCCAGCCGGGCCGGGATCTCGTTCATCGGGATGGCCACGACCTCGAAGCCGGCCGGCGCCACGCTGGCCGCGCGCAGCTCCGGCGCCTCGCGCACGTCCAGCACGAGGCCGTTGCCGCCCTGGGCGGCCAGCCAGGCGTCGAGGTCGGTGGGGCGGACCTGGTCGATCATCAGAACTTGAAGCGCGAGGGCTCAGGGAAGTTCAGCAGGCGCGGCGCCAGCGTGTCCCAGGGCTGCGCCGTGGTGAAGGTGGCGTCGCCGGTGCGGGTGATGATGGTGGCGCGCATCACCGGCTCGTCGCCGGTGATGGTGGCGAGGCGGCCGCCCGGCTTGAGCTGCTGCAGCAGCGCCTGCGGCACCTCGGCCACCGAGCCGCTGAGCAGGATCACGTCGAACGGGCCTTCGGCGGCCAGGCCGCGCGAGCCGTCGGCCTCGCGCACTTCGCAGTTGCGCACGCCGGCGCGCTGCAGGTTCTCGCGCGCCATGCGGGCCAGCTCGGGCTCGATCTCCAGCGTGATCACGCGCTGGGCGCGCGCCGCCAGCAGCGCCGCCATGTAGCCGGAGCCGGCGCCGACTTCGAGCACCTTCTCGTGGCCCTGCAGCTTCACGTCCTGCACCAGGCGCGCTTCGACCTTGGGCTCCAGCATCACCTGGCCCAGGCGCAGCGCCTCGTCGCGCTCGCCGCGCAGCGGCAGCATCATGTCCACGAAGGCCAGCGCCCGGTGCCGGGGCGGCACGAACTCCTCGCGCCGGATCTGCGCCAGCAGTTGCAGGATCGGCTCGTCCAGCACATCCCAGGGGCGGATCTGCTGCTCGATCATGTTGAAGCGGAGTTCGGCAAGGGTCGGTTCGGCGTTCATTTCTACTCGAGAGGCTGGGGACTAGGGCAAACCCCGAATTTTAGAAGCGGGCACAGCAGCGGCCCCGCCGCCGGCGCCCGGGGCCGGATTCCCGCCCCCGGCCAGCGCCGGGGAAGCCGCCGAAGCGCCATGGCCCGTGTCGTCATCCCCGCGCATGCGGGGATCCAGCGCAACGCGCCCGCCGCGCGAGCGGCGGCGCAGCCAGGCCGCGAAATCATCCAGGTAGCAGTACACCACCGGCACCACCACCAGCGTCAGCAGCGAGGAGGTGATCACGCCGCCGATCACCGCCTGGCCCATGGGGGCGCGCTGCTCGGAGCCTTCGCTCAGCGCGAACGCCAGCGGCACCATGCCGAAGATCATCGCCAGCGTGGTCATCAGGATCGGGCGCAGCCGCACCCGGGCGGCCAGCAGCAGCGCCTCGGCGCGCTCCATGCCCTCTTCGCGCATCCGGATCGCGAAGTCCACCAGCAGGATCGCGTTCTTGGTCACCAGCCCCATCAGCATCACGATGCCGATGATGGAGAACATCGAGACGGTCGAGCCGAACAGCATCAGCGCCAGCACCACGCCGATCAGCGTCAGCGGCAGCGAGGTCATCAGCGCCAGCGGCTGCAGGAAGCTCTTGAACTGGCTGGCCAGGATCATGTAGATGAAGATCACCGCCATCGCCAGCGCCGACATCGCGTAGCCGAAGGACTCGGCCATGTTCTTGGCCGAGCCGCTGAACTGCCAGCGGTAGCCCGGCGGGAAGGCGATGCCCTCCAGTTGCTTGCGGATGTCGGCCGAGATCTCGCCGGCGGCGCGGTCGTGCGCGTTGGCGTTGATCGCCACTTCGCGCGTCAGGTCGCGCCGGTTCACCTGGTTGGGGCCGGTGCCTTCGCGCACCTGCGCCACCTGGCCCAGGCGCACGATGCGGGCGCTGCCGTCGGCGTTCTGGCCGGTGGCGAAGGGCAAGCGATCGAGCTGCTGCGGCGCGACGCGGGCGTCGGGCGCCAGCCGCACGTTGACGTCGTAGGTCTGGTCGTCGGGCGCGCGCCAGTTGCCCACGGTCTGGCCGGCCACCAGGGTGCGCAGCGAGCCGGCGATCTGGCCGACCGACAGGCCCAGGTCGGAGGCGGCGTCGCGCTGCACCTGCACCTCGATGGTGGGCTTGTCGGCCTTGACGCTGGAGTCCAGGTCCACCAGGCCGGGCGTGCCGCGGATGCGCTCCATCACCAGCCGGGCCAGCCGCTCCAGCTCCTGCTGGTCGGGCCCGAGGATGGAGAACTCGATCTGCTTGTTGCCGCCCACCGCATCGACCAGGCCGACGTGCGTGACGGTGATGCCGGGCACCTGCAGCAGGCGCTGGCGCAGCACGCCGGAGAGCTGGTCGACGCTGCGATGGCGCTGGTCGCGGTCGACCAGCCGCACGTACACCGAGGCGTAGATCTTGCCCTGCGCGGTGCCGGTGTTGATGGTCGACAGCGTGTACTGCACCTCCGGCAGCTCGCGCAGGATCGCCTCGACCTGGCGCGCCTTGGCCTCGGTCACCTCCAGCGACGAGCCCACCGGCGTGTGGAAGCTGACCGAGGTCTCGGAGTAGTCGGCCTTGGGCACGAACTCGGTGCCCAGCAGCGGCAGCATGAACACGCTGGCCACGAAGATGCCCAGCGCAAGACCCAGCGTGGCCAGCTTGTGGCCGAGCGACCAGCGCAGCAGCGACTGGTAGGTCTGCGCCAGCCATTCGGTGGCGCGGTCGAAGGCGCCGGTCACGCGGCCGATCGTGCGGTCGTACAGCGTGCGCGCCTCGCGCGGCTGGCCGTGGCGGTCGATCTCCGGGTCGTGCCAGATCGACGACAGCATCGGGTCCAGCGTGAAGCTGACGAACATCGAGATCAGCACCGCCGCCACGATGGTGATGCCGAACTCGTGGAAGAACTTGCCGATGATGCCGCCCATGAAGCCGATCGGCAGGAACACGGCGACGATGGAGAAGGTGGTGGCCAGCACCGCCAGCCCGATCTCCTGCGTGCCCTCCAGCGAGGCCTGGTAGGGCGGCTTGCCCATCTGCACGTGGCGCACGATGTTCTCGCGCACCACGATGGCGTCGTCGATCAGCAGGCCCACGCACAGCGACAGCGCCATCAGCGTGATCATGTTGATGGTGAAGCCGAAGGCGTGCATGAACAGGAAGGTGCCGATCAGCGCGATCGGCAGCGTCAGCCCGGTGATGACCGTCGAGCGCCACGAGTTCAGGAACAGGAAGACGATCAGCACCGTCAGCGCCGCGCCCTCGATCAGCGTCTGGCGCACGTTCTGCACGGCGACGCGGATCGGCCGCGAGGCGTCCTGGATCGGCTCCAGCCGCATGCCGGGGGGCAGCTCGGCCTTCATGTCGCGCAGCGTCTGCGCCAGGCCATCGGTGACCGCGATGGTGTTCTCGTCCTGCGATTTCTGCACCGACAGCAGCAGGGTGCGCTGGCCGTTGTAGAGGGCCAGGCTCTCCACTTCCTGGGCGCCGTCGGCCACGCGGGCCACCTGCTCCAGCCGCACGGGCGCGCCGCCCTTGCGCGCGACGATGATGCGGCCGAAGTCCTCGGGCCGCTGCATGCGCGCGTCGATCTGCACCACGCGCTCCTGTGCCAGCGAGCGGATGGCGCCGACCGGCAGGTCCTGGTTCTCGTTGCGCACCGCGGACACCACCTGGTCGGCGGTGATGCCGAAGGCCTCCAGCGCCTGCGGGTCGAGGTACAGGTTGATCTCGCGCTTGCTGCCGCCCACCAGCGTGACCGAGCCGACGCCGCGCACGTTCTCCAGCCGCTTCTTGAGCACCTGGTCGGCCCAGTTGGTCAGCTCCACCGAAGAGAACGCCTTGCCCTTGCTGTCGTCAGGCAGCACCGCCACCGACCAGATCGGCCGGCTGGCCGGGTCGAAGCGCAGCACGCGCGGCTCCTTGACCTCGGTGCGGAACAGCGGGCGGATGTTGGCCACCTTCTCGCGCACGTCGTCGGCCGCCTTGCGGCCGTCCAGGTGCAGCTGGAACTCGATGATGACCAGCGACTGGTTCTCGTAGCTGCGCGAGGTGAGGGCGTTGATGCCGGCGATCGAGTTGACCGCCTCCTCGATCTTGCGCGTGACTTCGCTCTCGACCACCTCGGGCGAGGCGCCCGGGTACTCGGTCTGCACCACTACCACCGGGAAGTCGATGTTGGGGAACTGGTCGACCTTGAGCCGCTGCAGCGAGAACAGCCCGAGCACCACCAGCGCCAGCATGAGCATGGTGGCGAAGACGGGATTCTTGAGGCTGACGCGGGTGAACCACATGGGGTGTCAGGGGCTGGGGGTCTTGCCCGCGGCGGCGCGCGCCGCCGGCACGGGCGCTGCGGTGAACCGCACCGGCGTGCCTTCGCGCAGCTGCCCGACGGCGCCCTTGATGACCACGGTTCCGGCCGCGAGGCCGTCCACCGCGACCCAGCTCTCGCCTTCCACCTCGCCGCGCGCGCCCGGCGTCACCGCGCGGTGCGCCACGGCGCCGTTGTCCACCACCTGCACGTACGGCGCCGGTTTGTCGGTGCGCACCGCCGCCAGCGGCAGCGCCAGCGCATCGGCGCGGCCGGTGGCCAGCCGGCCCTGCGCGAACAGGCCCTGGCGCAGCCCGGCTGCATCCTGCAGTGCCAGGTAGGCCGGCACGCTGCGGCTGCCGGCCTGGGCGCTCGGGTTGATGCGCACGACCTGCGCCGTGACCGGCCGCTCCAGGCCTTCCACCTGCAGCTGCGCGGTCTGGCCGACGCGCACCTGCACCGAATCGGCCGCGCTCAGGGTCGCTTCCAGTTCCAGCCGCGACAGGTCGACGATCTCCACCACCCGCGCATCGACGCCGACCCGCTCGCCGGGCTGGGCCAGCCGCTGCGACACCACGCCCGCGATGGGCGCGCGCAGCACGGTGTCGTCCAGCGTCTTGCGCGCCATGTCGGCTGCCGCCACGGCGGCCTGGTGGGTCGAACGCGCCGCGTTCAGGTTGTTCAGCGAAGTGTCCAGCGCGGTCCTGGAGATGAAGCCCTGGTCCACCAGCGCCTTGTTGTTGTCCCACTGGCGCTGGGCGATGTCGATCTGCGCCTGGGCCGCGGCCGCCTGCTCGCTGGCCTGGCGCAGGCGCGCCTGGTATTCGGTGGCGTCGATGCGTGCGATCACCTGGCCGGCGCGCACCGCATCGCCTTCGCGGACCGAAAGGCCTTGCAGTTCACCTGCCACGCGTGCCTTCACCTGGGCGGAGTTGACGGCGCGCAGCGAGCCCGACACCGGCAGGCCCTGCGACAGCGCCACCGACCGCACCTTCAGTACGTCGGATTCGGCCAGCTCCACCACGGCCTGCGCCTTGGCCACCGGCTCGGCGGCGGCGCGCTCCTTGCGCGCGGCGGCCAGCCGCAACGCGCCGACGGCGGCGAGCACCAGGACGAGGGCCGCGATGGCCCACTTCAATCGGCGGCGCGTCATCGCTTGCCCGTCCGGTGGGCGGCCGGCGCGCAGATGCCGCCGAGCAGGATGTCGGCGACGTTCTGCAGGTAGCGCTGCGGGTCGAGGGCGTAGTCCTGCGGGGCGCAGGGCGCCAGCGAGTGCTTCATCATGATCAGGTGGACCATCGGCGCGATGATCGAGTAGACGGCGTAGTCCAGGTCGAGCGGCTTGAACTCGCCGCGGTCGATGCCGCGCTGCAGGATGCGCCGGATCAGCCGGTTGCCGGGGTTGATCACCTCCTGCTGGTAGAAGGCCGCCAGTTCGGGGAAGTTGCGTGCCTCGCTGATCACCAGCTTGGTGATGCCCGAGGCGCGGGTGGCGCCCAGCCGGTCCCACCAGACCTGCAGGCAGTAGCGCACCATGTCGGGCGTGGAGCCCTGGAACGACTCGAACTCCTCGTACCACTCGGTGAAGCGGCCCGACACGTTCTCGCGCACCACCGCCTTGAACAGTTCCTCCTTGCTCGGGAAGTAGAGGAACAGCGTGCCCTTGGACACGCCGGCGCGGGCGGCCACTTCCTCCGAGCGGGTGGCGGCGAAGCCCTTTTCGACGAACAGGTCGAGCGCGGCATCCAGCAGCTCGCCGGGGCGGGCCTGCTTGCGGCGCTCGCGCTTGCCGGCCACTTCGTCGGCGGGCTCGGGCGGGGCGGCGAGGGGTTTGGCGGGGGACATGAATTACTGACTGACTGGTTAGTAATGTAGCCGCGGGGGAGCCGGACCGTCAAGCCGGAGCCGCCGGCGCGAGCCTAAGTGCCGGGCGACCGCCATCCCCCTGAGCCAGATCAAGGCCGGGCGACCCACAGGCCCAGTGCCTCGCGCAGCACCTGGCGCGACAAGGCCAGGCCGTCGGCCGACGGCAGCCAGGCCAGCAGCGGACGGGTCGGCGCGGCCGCAAAGCCGGTGGGCGCGGGCAGGACCGTGAAGCCGGCGCGCTCGAACTCCAGCACCGAGCGCGGCATGTGCCAGGCGTCGGTCACCAGCGCGATGCGGCTGATCTGCTCGCGCGCCAGCAGCTCGTGCATGCGGGCGGCGTTCTCGGCGGTGTCACGCGATTGCGCATCGGCCCAGCGCAGCTCGGCGCCGAACTCCGCCAGCGTGCGGCGCGCGGCCTCGGCTTCCGGCGGAAAGCCGTCGCCGGCCGCCCAGCCGATGCCGCCGGCAAAGGCCAACGGCTGGCCGGTCCGGCGCGCGAGCCAGGCGCCGTAGCGCAGCCGCGCCAGCGTGTAGCCGGTCGGTTGTGCCGCGCCGTACTCCGGCGCCTGCGGCACGATGCCGCCGCCGAGCACCACGATGGCCTGCACCCGGGCCTGCGCGAGCTGGGCCGGCTGGGCCGCCGGTACCTGCGGCAGCACCGTGTGGGCCAGCGCGATCGCGACCGCGTGGCAACTGAGCAGCCACAGCCCCGCGATGCCGATGAAGGCGATCGTCAGGCCGGCCCGCACCCGCTTGCGGGCGGCGAGCAGCAGGCCGAGCAGGGCCAGCAGCAGCGGCGCGGTCGGCGGCATGACCAGCGCCGTGAGGATCGGTTTGAGTTCGCCAGGGAGCATGGGGTGAATGCTAGAGGCTGGCAGGACCGCGCAGACACGGCATTTCGGCCCCGGGCTACAGTGACCCTCTTTGCCCGGAGTCCCGCGCCATGACCGATCCCCAAACCCTCGTCCTCGCCGGCGGCTGCTTCTGGTGCACCGAGGCGGTCTTCGTCAAGGTGCGCGGCATCACCGACGTCGAATCCGGCTACAGCAACGGCCACGTCCAGCGCCCCAGCTACGAGCAGGTCTGCACCGGCACCACCGGCCATGCCGAGGTGGTCAAGCTGACCTACGACCCGGCGCAGATCAGCACGCGGCAGATCCTGGAGATCTTCTTCGTCGTGCACGACCCGACCCAGCTCAACCGCCAGGGCAACGACACCGGCACCCAGTACCGCAGCGGCATCTACTACACGACCGAAGAGCAGCGCCAGGTGGCCGAAGACCTGATCCGCGAAATGGGCCGGGACAAGCTGTTCGGCCAGCCCATCGTCACCGAGGTGCAGCCGCTGGCCAACTACTGGCCGGCCGAGGCCTACCACCAGGACTTCTTCGAGAAGAACCCCTACCAGGGCTACTGCGTCGCCATCGCCGCGCCCAAGGTGGCCAAGTTCCGCAAGACCTTCGCGGCGCTGGCGAAGGATTGACGGGCGCGGGTGCTAGCCTCGGCGCCTTCATTCATTCATCGAGGATGGCTGCAATGGCCTGGTTGGTGCTGGTGGTTGCCGGCTTGTTCGAGGTGGGCTGGGCCATCGGCCTGAAGTACACCGAGGGATTCACGCGTCTCTGGCCGACGGTGGGCACGGTCGTCGCGATGACGATCAGCGTGGTGTTGCTGGGGCTGGCGATGCGCACGCTGCCCGTGGGCACCGCCTATGCCGTGTGGACCGGCATCGGCGCCATCGGCACCGTGATCCTGGGCATCGTGCTGTTCGGCGACCCGGCCACGATCGCGCGGTTGGTGTGCGTGGGGCTGATCCTGGCGGGGATCGTGGGGTTGAAGCTGACGCACGCGTGAGCGCGCATCCGGGTGCGTGAGGGGCCGCGCGGCGCGGCCGGTGTTCGCGCCCGCGCCGCGCTGCCTCAACTCACATCGACTTCTTTCAATGCCGGCACGCATGCCCGCCACTCTCGAGCTCGTCGAGGATCGGGCAGTCCGGCCGCTCGTCGCCATGGCAGCAGTCCACCAGGTGCTGCAGGGTGCGCCGCATGGTTTCCATCTCCTCCAGCTTGCGCGTGAGTTCCTCGACGTGCTTGCTGGCGATGCGGTGCACCTCGTGGCTGGAGCGGCGGCGGTTCTGCCACAGCTTGACCAGCTCGGCGATCTCGGCCATCGAGAAGCCGAGGTCGCGCGCGCGGCGGATGAAGCGCAGCGTGTGCACCTCGCGCTCGCCGTACTGGCGGTAGCCCGAGTCGGTGCGGTGCACGGCCGGCAGCAGGCCGAGCGACTCGTAGTGGCGCACCATCTTGGCCGACACGCCCGAGCGGCGCGCCGCCTCGCCGATGTTCCAGGGTCCGGCATCAGCCATGACGGGCTCCCTTCCAGCGGCGCAGCAGCAGCGCGTTGGTCACCACGCTGACGCTGCTGAAGGCCATCGCGGCGCCGGCGAGCACCGGGCTGAGCAGGCCGAACGCGGCCAGCGGAATCCCGACCACGTTGTAGACGAAGGCCCAGAACAGGTTCTGCCGGATCTTGGCGTAGGTGCGGTGCGAGATGTCGATGGCGTCGGCCACCAGCGCCGGGTCGCCGCGCATCAGCGTGATGCCGGCGGCGTGCATGGCGACGTCGGTGCCGGTCGACATGGCGATGCCGACGTCGGCGGCGGCCAGCGCCGGCGCGTCGTTGATGCCGTCTCCCACCATGGCCACGGTGCCGTGGCCGGCCTTGAGCTCGCCGATGATGCGGGCCTTGTCCTGCGGCAGCACCTCGGCGCGCACGTCGTCCATGCCGAGCTGCCTGGCCACCGCGCCGGCCGCGCCGGCGTTGTCGCCGGAGACCAGCGCCGTGCGCACGCCCAGGCGGTGCAACAGCGCGATCGCCTCGGCGGCGCTGGCCTTGAGCGTGTCGCCGAACGCGAGCATGCCCAGCAACCGGGGCGCGGCACCGGCTTCGGCCAGCCACGACACGGTCTGCCCGGACGACTGGGCCTGGGCGGCGACAGCGGCCAGCGGGCCGGTGTCGATCCCCAGCTCGGCCATCCAGCGCGTGCTGCCCAGCCGCAGCTCGCGGCCTTCGAGTCGGCCCGAGACGCCGCGACCGGCGACTGCCTTCACGCCCTCGGAAGCCGGCACGGCGATCGATTGCTCCTGCGCGGCGTTGACGACGGCGCGCGCCAGCGGGTGCTCGCTGCCGGCCTGCAGCGCGGCCGCCAGGCGCAGCAGCTCGCCGCGCTCGACGCCGGCCGGCTCGAAGGCGACCAGCCGCGGCCTGCCCTCGGTCAGCGTGCCGGTCTTGTCGAAGGCGACCACGTCCAGCTTGTGCGCGACTTCCAGCGCTTCGGCGTCCTTGATCAGGATGCCGCGCCGCGCCGCCACGCCGGTGCCGGCCATGATGGCCGCCGGCGTGGCCAGGCCGAGCGCACAGGGGCAGGCGATCACCAGCACCGCGACGGCGTTGAGGATGGCCGCTTCCCAGTGGCCGGTGGCCAAGCCCCAGCCCAGCAGGGTGAGCAGCGCCAGCACCAGCACCACCGGCACGAACACCGCGCTGACCTGGTCGACCAGCCGCTGGATCGGCGCCTTCTTCGCCTGCGCCGATTCGACCAGCCGGACGATGCGCGCCAGCGTGCTCTCGGCGCCCAGCGCGGTGGCGCGCAGCACCAGCAGGCCCTCGGCGTTGACCGAGCCGCCGGTCACGCGGTCGCCGGCGTGCTTGGCCACCGGCAGGCTCTCGCCGGTGATCATGGATTCGTCCAGGTGGCTGCTGCCTTCCAGCACCTCGCCGTCGGCCGGCACGCGCTCGCCGGGGCGCACCACCAGGCGGTCGCCCAGCACCAGCTGCGCGACCGGCAGTTCGACCTCGCGGCCGTCGCGCTGCACGCGCGCCACGTCGGGCCGCAGCGCGTTGAGCGCACGGATGGCAGCGGTGGTCTGGCGCTTGGCCCGGCCTTCCAGCCACTTGCCCAGCAGCACCAGCGTGATCACCACCGCCGAAGCCTCGAAGTACAGGTGCGGCATGCCGTGCTCGCCGTGCGCGAGCAGCTGCCACACGCTCAGGCCATAGGCGGCCGAGGTGCCGATGGCCACCAGCAGGTCCATGTTGCCGCTGCCGGCGCGCAGCGCGGCCCAGCCGGCGCGGTAGAAGCGCGCACCCAGCCAGAACTGCACCGGCGTGGCCAGTGCCCACTGCAGCCAGCCGGGCAGCATCCAGTCGCTGCCGGCGGCCATCGGCACCATCTGCGCCAGCAGCGGCAGCGACAGGACCGCCGCGGCGATCACCGGCCAGGCGCTGTGAAGCACGTTGTCGGGCGGCTCGGCCGGCGCTTCTTCCGCCTGCAGCACGTGCGCGTGGTAGCCCGCCTTCTCGACGGCGGCGGACAGGGCGGTCACGTCGGTGGCCGGATCGAGCAGTGCGACTTCGGCGGTCTCGGTGGCGAGGTTGACCTCGGCCGAGCCGACGCCGGGGACTTTCTTGAGCGCCTTCTCCACGCGGTTGACGCAGGAGGCGCAGGTCATGCCCTCGATCTGCAGCCGCACGGGCGGCGCGGCGGGGGGCAAGGACAGGGTGGCGGTGTTCATGGCGGCAGTTTGAACCTTTCCATGATGGTAAGGTCAAGCGGGAAGCTTTCAATGATCCCGGTCAAGGGCGCGGCGGGCCTGCGCTTGACCTTGCCACGGGGGCAAGCTTCACAGTGGTGCCGTTCAACCCCACAGGAGAGATGCGATGCATGAATTCAAGCTGCCCGACATGAGCTGCGGCCACTGCGTGAAGGCGGTGACCGAAGCGGCGCAGGAGGTCGATCCGCAGGCGAAGGTGCAGGTGGACCTGGGACGCAAGCAGGCGACGGTGGAATCGGCGCAGCCCAGGGAGAAGTTCGCCGCGGCGCTGGCCGAGGCGGGGTATCCGCCGGCGTGAGCGCCATTCCCGCGGGCGCGCGGACTGCGGCGCGCGTCGTGGCCGCTGACGGCTTCCATGGTGCAATTGCGCACCGATGAGCAATCTCCCCGCCGACCTGATCCCCACCCTGCAATCCATCGGCGGTGCGCTCGCCACCGGGCTGCTGGTCGGCCTGCAGCGGGGCTGGCAGGCGCGCGAGCGGCCGGAGGGCGGGCGGGTCGCGGGCCTGCGCACGTTCACGCTGATCGGGCTGCTGGGCGGCCTGCTCGGCTGGGGCTGGCCCGGCTCGCCCTGGCCGATCGCGGCCGGCCTGCTGGCCACCGGCGCGCTGTTCGCCATCTCCTGGCGCCCGGCCGCCGATGCCGCCGGCACCCTCAGCATCACCAGCGCCATCGCGGGCCTGGTCACCTTCGTGCTGGGCGCCATCGCCGGCCAGGGCTACCCGCTCCACGCGGTCGGGGCCGCCGTGGGGGTGGCCCTGCTGCTGGACCTCAAGGGCCCGCTGCACCGGGGCCTGCGCCGCATGCAGGAGACCGAACTCGATGCGGTGCTGCAGCTGGGCGTGCTCAGCGCCGTCATCCTGCCGCTGCTGCCCAATCAGGGCTTCGGCCCCTACCAGGCGATCAACCCGTTCCAGCTCTGGCTGGCGGTGATCTTCATCGCCGCGCTGTCGCTGCTGGGGCACTGGGCCAGCCGCTGGCACGGCGCGCAGCACGGCCTGCTGTGGGTCGGTGTGCTGGGCGGGCTGGCTTCGTCCACCGCCGCCACGCTGTCGCTGTCGCGATCGGTGCGGGCCACGCCGGAACTGGCCAGGCCGGCCGCCGCCGCGGTGGTGGCGGCCAACGGGATGATGTTCGTCCGCATGGCGGTGGTCGTGTCGCTGCTGCTGGCCGGCGCCGGCGTGCGGCTGGGCGCGCTGCTGGCGGCCATGGGCGCGGCCTGCTTCGCCGCCGCCGCGGTGCTGTGGCATCGGCGCGGCCAGCGGCAGCCGGCGTCGGTGGAGGGCGAAGCCAAGCTGTTCGACCTGGGCACCGCCTTCGGCTTCGCGCTGGCGCTGGGCATCGTCGCCGTGCTGGTGCGCGCGGCGCAGGACCTGCTGGGCACCGGCGGCGTGTTCGCGGTGGCCTTCGTCTCCGGCGCGGTCGACGTCGATGCGATCGTGCTGGCCAGCGTGCAGATGCTGGGTCGGGGCGAGCTGGCGGCCGGCGCGGCTGCCGCGGCCATCGTGCTGGCGGCGGTCGCCAACATGATCGTCAAGCTGGGGATGGCCAGCACGCTCGGCGGCCGTGCGCTCGGCTGGCGCGTGGCCGCCGGCTACGGCGCGGCGGCGGCCACCGGCGCGGCCCTCACGACCGTGGCGGCGTCGCTGGTCTGAGTGCCGCCAGGGCGGCGGCGGCCTGGGCCAGTTCGCCGAGCACGTCGATCGAACCCGGGGCCATCGTCAGCGTGTTGCAGGTGACCACCTCGCCGGCCCCGGCTTCGCGCAGCACGTCCAGCGCATCGGGCGCCAGCACCGCGTGCACCCCGATGCACAGCGGCGCCTGCCCGAAGGCCGCGCGCACGTTCCGCACGGCGGTGGCCATGGTGCGGGCGCTGGAGATGATGTCGTCGATCAGCACCGGCTGGCGGTCGGCCAGCCCCTCGGCCTGCGGCAGCGAGATCTCCACCGCGCGATCACCCAGGCGCTGCTTGCTCAGCACCAGCACCGGGCAGCCGACGCGGGCGGCGACGTCGCGCGCCCACTGCTCGCTTTCACCGTCGGGGCCGATCACCACCGGCCGCGGCAGCCGCTGCGAGATCCAGCGTGCGATGGCCGGCGCGCTCGGCGCCACGGCGGCGGGAATGCGGTACACCGCGTCCAGCGACGGGTAGCGGTGCAGGTGAGGATCGACCGTCACCAGCCGGTCGAACGCCTGCGACACCACGCGCGCGAAGGTGCGCGAGGTCACCGCCTCGCCGTCGCGGAAACGGATGTCCTGCCGCATGTAGGGCAGGTAGGGCGCCGCCAGGCCGACGCTGGCGGCGCCCAGCTCGCGCGCGGTGTCGGCCAGGAACAGCAGCGTGAGCGCCTGCGGATCGGGCTCGCGCAGGGTGGCGATCACCCACACGTGCGCGTCGTGCACGCTGTCGAGCAGGCGGACATAGGCCTCGCCGTCGGGGAAGCGGCGGAACTCGACGCGGCCGACGCGAACGTCGCGGCCGGAGCCGGCGCGCAGGTGGCTGGCAAACAGCTCCGCGGCCGCTTCGGCGCCGGGCGCGGGGAGGATCACCGTGTTCATTCGCCTTCTCCGATCTCGACCAGGCCCGCTTGCGCATGCACGTAGTCGGTGGCGTAGTCCAGTTCGCCGGGGCTGTGGGCGTGCAGCATGAACAGCGGCTGGCCGCGCTCGACCCGATGGCCCAGCTTCACCTCCAGGCTGACGCCGGCCACGGCATCGCCGGGCGCGCCGGCCAGCTTGGCGGCCATGGCGATGCGGCGGTTGTCGATGGCCTGCACGACGCCGGCGCGCTCGGCCGTGACCGCGCGCACGTGCCGGGCCCGGCCGGGCTGGCGCAGGCCGCCCTGGGCTTCGCAGATGGCGGCGAACTGCTGCCAGGCGCGGCCGCTGTCCAGCGTCTGCGTCGCCAGCGCCAGGCCTTCGCCGGCCGGGGTGCGTCCGGCCATCTCCAGCAGGCGGCCGGCCAGCACCAGCGCCCGCTCGCGCAGGTCGGCCGGCGTCTGCGGCTGCCCCTGCAGCACCGCCAGCACGTCGTGCGCCTCCAGCGCCGGGCCGATGCCGCGGCCCACCGGCTGCGACCCGTCCGTCTGCAGCACCTGCACGTCCAGGCCGATGGCCGCGCCCACGTCCGTCAGCGCTGCCGACAACTGTGCCGCGGCGGCCTCGGTGCGCACCTTGGCGGTCGGTCCCACGGGGATGTCGATCAGCACCTGGCGCGAACCGGCCGCCGCCTTCTTGGACAGCACCGAGGCCACCAGCTGCGCCGTGCCGTCGAGGTCGAGCGGCCGCTCGACCCGGATCAGCACGTCGTCGGCCGGGCTGAGCTGCACCGCGCCGCCCCAGACGATGCAGCCGCTGTGGCGCTCGACCACCCGGCGCATGGCGGCCAGGTCCAGCGCCACCGGCGCCAGCGTTTCCATCGCATCGGCGGTGCCGGCCGGCGAGGTGATGGCGCGCGACGAGGTCTTGGGCATGGCGACGCCGCAGGCCGTGACGATGGGCACCACCAGCAGCGTGGTGCGGTTGCCGGGCAGGCCGCCGACGCAGTGCTTGTCGACCACGGTGTCGAACGGCCACTGCAGGCGCTCGCCGACATCGACCATCGCGTGGGTGAGGGCGATGGTTTCCTCGCGATCCATGCGGTCGCCCACGCAGGCCGTGACGAAGGAAGCGAGGTGCAGGTCCGACAGCCGGCCCGCCGCCACGTCGCGCATGATCGCCAGCAACTGCGGGTAGTCGAGCCGATCGCCGTAGGTCTTGGCGCGGATGAAGCGCAGCGACTGCAGCACCGGCGGGTGGCGGATCTCCAGCGGCTCGCCGCCCTGCAGCCCCAGCAGCCGCCACGCGGCCTCGGACAGGCCGGCCTCGTGCACCTGCAGCCAGTCGGCCATCACGTGGTGCACGGTGGCCAGCACGCTGCGGCCGTCGTTGACCAGCTCGACCCGGGCCTGGGCCTCGAAGCCCTCGGCCAGGCAGACCGGGCAGTCCGGCCGCATGTAGACGATGGGCGCCTGGTAGGTGTCGATGCCGGCCCGGCGGGCGACCAGCGTCGCCGGCGCCGGCTTGGCACGCAGCGCCGTCACAGCTCGACTTCCTGGCGCTGCTCGGGCACCGAGCAGGCGAAGCCGTGGGTGTCCTCGATCGCCAGCCGCAGGCTGTCGGAGGCGACCGGCTCGCCGTGGGTGACGAACACCTGGCGCGGCGCCGACGGCAGCTTGCCCAGCCAGTTCAGCAGTTCGCTGCGGTCGGCGTGCGCCGACAGCGAACCCAGGCTCACCACCTCGGCGCGCACCTTGACGTACTCGCCGTGGATCTTGACCTCGGGCGCGCCGCCGGCCAGCGCCGCGCCGCGGGTGCCGGCCGCCTGGTAGCCGGCCAGCAGGATGGTGTTGCGCCGGTCCGGCGCGAAGGCCTTGAGGTGGTGCACCACGCGCCCGCCGGTGGCCATGCCGCTGGCGGCGATGATCACCGCCGGCACCCGCATCTCGTTGAGGCGCTGCGACTCCTCGACCGTGTTGACGATGCGCACGGCCTGGCACATGGCGCGGCACTGGGCCTCGTCCAGCCGGTGCTGCGCGCGGTAGCGGTGGTACAGCTCGGTCACGTTGGCGGCCATCGGGCTGTTGAGGAACACCGGCACGTCGGGCATGCGCCGCTGCTCCTTGAGCTGCGCGACCAGGTGCATCAGGGCCTGCGCCCGGCCGACCGCGAAGGCCGGGATCACCACCACGCCGCCGCGCGCGGCGGTGCGGCTGACCACCTCGGCCAGGGTCGTCGCCGGGTCTTCCTCCAGGTGCGCGCGCTCGCCGTAGGTGGACTCGATCAGCACCGTGTCGGCCGCCGGCGGCGTCTCGGGCGGCCGCATCAGGATGTCTTCGTCGCGCCCGAGGTCGCCCGAGAACAGCACCGAGCCGCCGTCCCACTGCACGTGGACGCTGGCCGCGCCGAGGATGTGGCCGGCCGGGATGAACTGCACGCGCACGCCCGGGATCGGTTCGAACACCGAGTGGAAGGGCGTGCGGCGCAACTGCCGGAGCACGCGGCGGGCGTCGTCCTCGGTGTAGAGCGGCAGCGCCGGGTGGTGCTTCGAGAAGCCGTGCCGGTTGGCGAACTCGGCCTCTTCCTCCTGCAGGTGGCCGGAGTCGGGCAGGAGGATGCCGGCCAGCTCGCAGGTCGCTTCGGTGGCATGGACCGGCCCGCGGAACCCCTGCTTGGCCAGCGCCGGCAGGTAGCCGCTGTGGTCGATGTGGGCGTGGGTGAGCACCACCGCGTCGATGGCGTGCGGATCGACGGGGAAGCGGTCCCAGTTGCGCAGGCGCAGTTGCTTGAGGCCCTGGAACAGGCCGCAATCGACCAGCAGGCGGCGGCCGCCGTGGGCCAGCAGGTAGCGCGAGCCGGTGACGGTGCCGGCGGCGCCCAGGAAGGTGAGTGTGGTTCGGGAACTCATGCCGTGGAAGAGGATACCCGCGGCCGGGGCGGGAAACCCCGGGCGGCTGCACGGAAATGGCTGAGCCATCGCATACTGCGCCCGTCCGGCCGCCTGGCTGGACGGGCGAAGCAGGCTGTGCCCCCGGTGCGGCCGCTTCGTTCTCAACCACTTCACGATCACGACAGGAGACAACCGATGAACACCACGACGACCTCTTTCCCGGCCGCCGGGCAGGGCGCCTTCGCGACGACAGGCGCCCAGGATGCCGCCACGCTGCTGGGCCGCGTGCTGCTGGCATGGCTGTTCATCCCCGCGGGCTGGGCCAAGATCGCCGGCTTCAGCGGCGTGGTGGGCTACATCTCGTCCAAGGGCATTCCCATGCCCGAGGTCTGCGCCGCGCTCGCCATCGCGATCGAGCTCGGACTGGGCCTGCTGCTGCTGGTGGGCTGGCAGGCGCGCTGGGCGGCGCTGGGCCTGGCGATCTTCGTGGCGGTGATCACGCCGATCTTCCACAACTACTGGGCCATGCCCGAGGCCCAGCAGATGATGCAGCGGCAGGCCTTCTGGAAGAACCTCGCCATCCTCGGCGGCCTGCTGGTGGCCTGGGCCTTCGGACCGGGCCGCTGGAGCCTGGACGGCAAGCGCGCGCGGGGCTGAGGAACGGGGCCACTGCCTCTGTCATGGCGGGCCCGGCCCGCCATTTTTTTCTGCGGGACATCGCAAGCGCAGTCACCCCTTCGCCCGCCCGAGTCGCAGCGCATTGAAGACCACCGAGGCCGAACTCAGGCTCATGGCCAGCGCGGCGATCATCGGCGAGAGCAGCCAGCCGGTGAACGGAAAGAGGACGCCCGCGGCCAGCGGCACGCCCAGCGCGTTGTAGACGAAGGCGAACAGCAGGTTCTGCTTCATGTTGGCGACCGTCTGCTCCGACAGCCGCCGGGCCGCGGCGATGCCGCGCAGGTCGCCCTTGACCAGCGTGAGCTGGGCGCTGTGCATCGCCACGTCGGTGCCGGTGCCCATGGCGATGCCGACGTCGGCCCGGGCCAGCGCCGGCGCGTCGTTGATGCCGTCGCCGGCCATGGCTACCACGCGGCCTTCGCGCTGGAGCTGCTCCACCAGTTGCAGCTTGTCGACAGGCTTGACTTCGCCATGCACCTCGTCGATGCCCAGCTTCCCGGCGACCGATTTCGCCGTGGTCAGGCCGTCGCCGGTGGCCATGATCACGCGCAGGCCGGCGGCGTGCAGCTCCTGCACGGCGGCGGGCGTGGTCGCCTTCACCGGATCGGACACCGCCAGCAGGCCGGCCAGCCGGCCGTCCACCGCCAGGTGCATGACGCTGGCGCCTTCGTTGCGCAGGGCCTCGGCATCCTTCGCGAGCGGCGCCACGTCCACCCCTTCCTGCTGCATCAGGGCCGTGTTGCCCAGCGCCAGGGCGTGGCCCTCGACCTGGCCGCGCACGCCGATGCCCGAAGCGGAGTCGAACGCCTCGGCCTTGGTCAGCGCCAGGCCGCGCTCGCGCGCCGCCGCCACGATGGCGTCGGCCAGCGGGTGCTCGCTGCCCTGGTCCAGGCTGGCGGCCAGCCGCAGCACCTCTTCTTCGGTGTAGCCGTTGGCGCCGACGGCGCGGTTGAAGGCCGGCCGGCCTTCGGTCAGCGTGCCGGTCTTGTCGACGATCAGCGTGTCCACCTTGCGCAGGTTCTCGATCGCCGCGGCGTCGCGGAACAGCACGCCCGAGGTGGCGCCGCGCCCGGTGGCGACCATGATCGACATCGGCGTGGCCAGGCCCAGCGCGCAGGGGCAGGCGATGATCAGCACCGACACCGCGTTGACCAGGCCGTAGACCCAGCTCGGCTGCGGCCCGAACAGGCCCCAGCCGAAGAAGGTGAGCAGCGCGATCGCCACCACCACCAGCACGAACCAGCCGGCCACCCGGTCGGCCATGCGCTGCATCGGCGCGCGCGAGCGCTGCGCCTGCGCCACCATCTGCACGATCTGCGACAACACGGTGGCCGAGCCGACCTTCTCGGCGCGCATCAGCAGCGCGCCGCTGGTGTTGAGGGTCGCGCCGACCAGCTTGTCGCCGGCCTGCTTGGACACCGGCAGCGGCTCGCCCGTGAGCATGGATTCGTCGAGCGAGCTGCGGCCCTCGACCACCACGCCGTCGACCGGCACCTTCTCGCCGGGACGCACGCGCAGCAGGTCGCCCACGTGCACGTGGGCCAGCGGCACGTCCTCCTCGCTGCCGTCGTTCGAGACCCGGCGCGCGGTCTTGGGCGCCAGGCCCAGCAGCGACTTGATCGCGGCCGAGGTCTGCGAGCGCGCCTTGAGCTCCAGCATCTGGCCGAGCAGGGTCAGCGAGATGATCACCGCCGCCGCCTCGAAGTAAACGCCGACCCGGCCCATGGACTGGAACGATTCGGGGAACACCTCGGGCACGATGGTCGCGACCACGCTGTACACGAAGGCAGCGCCGGTGCCCAGCGCGATCAGCGTCCACATGTTGGGGCTGCGGTTCACCACCGACTGCCAGCCGCGCGCGAAGAACGGCTGGCCGGCCCACAGCACGATGGGCAGCGTCAGCACCAGCTCGATCCAGCTCTGGGTGGCCATGCCGAACCAGCCCAGCGAATGGCCGAACATGGCCAGCGTGGTGACGACCAGCGTCAGCGGCAGTGTCCACCAGAAGCGGCGGCGGAAATCCTCCAGTTCCGGATCGCCGGTGTCCTCCAGCGAGGGCATCAGCGGCTCCAGCGTCATGCCGCACTTGGGGCAGTTGCCCGGACGGTCCTGGCGGATCTCCGGATGCATGGGGCAGGTGTAGATCGTGCCCTCGGGCGCCCCCCCGGCTGCGGACAGCGGCTGGGCGGGCGCGTGCCCCCTGTGGCCGCCGGCCCCATGCCCGTGGTGCGCGTGGTCCGGATGCGCATGGCGGTGGTGTGCGTGGTGATCGGTCATCGGGCGTTCCTGTGGTCGCAAGCAAGGACTCTGAACCTTGTCCCGGTGGGAAGGTCAAGGGGAGGGCGCGCCGGGCTGGGCGAGCGCGGGCCAGCGCACGGCACTACCATGGCAGGCGATGACCGATGCGGACCGTTTCCACTCTACTGCCTTCGCGCTGGCCTGCTGCGCGGCCCTGGCGGGCTGCGATGCCGGCCCCCGGGCCGTCGAGCTCAGGCCGGCGGACCCGCAGGTGGTGCAACTCGGCCAGCAGGTCTATGCCGCCCATTGCGTCGCCTGCCACGGCGCCAGGCTCGAAGGCCAGCCGAACTGGCGCGACCGCGATGCATCGGGCCGGCTGCCGGCGCCGCCGCACGACGCCTCGGGCCACACCTGGCACCACCCGGACGAGCAGCTGTTCGCGCTCACCAAGTACGGCGTCGCGAAAGTGGCGGGGCTGAAGGACTACCAGACCAGCATGCCCGTGTACGAGGGCGTGCTGAGCGACGCCGAGATCGTGGCGGTGCTCTCGTGGATCAAGGCGCAGTGGCCGGCAGAGGTCCGGGCCAAGCACGACCGGATCAACCAGGCCGCGCGCGAGAATCGCTGACGACGGGCCGGCACGGGGCGAGGTCGCCGACCGCGCACGGCGAATCCCACCCGCTGCGTCCGCCATCGGCCGGCACGCCGATGAACTGCGCCACCGCCCCGTACAATCGCGTCCGTCACTGGGGAGTAGCCGTCCTTTCCGCACCGGAAAGGAGCCTGCGTCAACACACTTGGCCCTCCGGGCCATGGCGCAGGCGGTCCCGCACTTGGCAAGACCTTTGACCATGCCGCCTTTCCCGGCCGGGGGGCGCCGTGGTCAATGGATCGAAGCCCGGCCTGGAAAGCTCCTGTGGAAGCCCTCTTCGCTTCGTTCGGGCTGGTCGCCGTCGCCGAGATGGGCGACAAGACCCAGCTCCTCTCGTTCCTGCTCGCGGCCCGCTTCAAGGGCCGGCACTGGGCCCTGATCTGGGGCATCCTGGCCGCGACCCTGGCCAACCACTTCCTGGCGGCGGCGGCCGGCGACTGGATCGCCGCCCATGTCGATCCGCAGGTCATGCGCTGGGTGCTGGGCGCGGCCTTCCTCGGCTTCGCGGCCTGGGCGCTGATCCCCGACAAGCTGGAAGACGATGCCGAATCGAGCCAGCGGCGCGCGCTCGGCCCCTTCCTCACCACCCTGGTCGCCTTCTTCATCGCCGAGATGGGCGACAAGACCCAGTTCGCCACCGTGGCCCTGGGCGCCAACTACGCCAGCCTGTCGATGGTGGTGGTCGGCACCACGCTGGGCATGATGGCGGCCAACGTGCCGGCGGTGCTGCTGGGCGAGCGGCTGGCCCGGTACGTGCCGCTGTCGCGCATGCGCTTCGTCGCCGCCGCGCTGTTCGCCGTGTTCGGCGTGGTGGTGCTGATGGGGATCGACTTCGGGCTGGTCGCGGGCACCGGACGCTGAGCGGCCGTGCTGAAACGGGGGCGGGCTGCTACGACCTGAGGGCCTGACCTTTTTCCCGCGCACCCGCGCGGGGGTTCAGCCGGCCTGTTGTCACAGGCTCTCCTGGATGCGCCGCGCCAGCTTGAGGTGCGGAATGTCGATCATCTGCCCATCCAGCTGGAAGCTGCCGGCCGCCGGCTGCGCCTCGAACGCCGCGATGACGCGCCGCGACCACTCCACCTGCTCGGGCGCGTAGCGGAACGCCGCGTTGATGGGCGCCAACTGGCTGGGGTGGATCGCCATCTTGCCGACGAAGCCGTCGCGGAAGGCCTCGGCCGCTTCGGCCTGCACCTCGCCGGGCGCGTTGATCGCCACGCTCACGGTGTCGATGGCGCGCACGCCCGCCGCACCGGCGGCGTACAGGCACATGGACCGTGCCAGGCGGTACGGCTCGGTGAAGCGCCCATCCGCGCGGTTGCCGAACGCACCGATGTCCGCAGCCAGGTCCTCGCCGCCCCAGGTGATGCCCCACAGGCGCGGCGTGGCCCCCGCGAATTCGCCCAGGTGGAACATGGAGCCGCCGGTCTCGGTGGCAATGGGCAGGATCTGCGTGTGCCCCAGCCCCACGCCGAAGGCTGTCTCCAGCGCGTCGAGCTGGTGGCACACCGGCATCAACGATTCCCGGCCGCTGCACTTGGGCAGCAGGATGCCGAACGGTTTTGCAGGTACCACGGCGGCCAGGTCCTTCAGAAGCAGGCCGGAAGACGCCGGATTCACGCGCACCCAGACCTGCTGGTGCCGGGGCTGCGCGGACAGCATCTGCGCCAGGTTGGCGCGCGCCTCTTCCTTCGCCGAAGGCGGTACCGAATCCTCCAGGTCGAGGATCAGCGCGCCGGCTTCCGACGCCTGCGCCTTCAGGTAGCGCTCCGGCCGGTTGGCCGGCACGAACAGCATGGAGGCGTTCATGCGCTGACCGCCTGCGGGCGCTTGTGGATGAAGGCCGCACGCTTGCACAGGCAGACGACCTTGTCGTCCTGGTTCAGGCCCACGTGCTCGAACTCCACGATGCCCGCGCTGGGCCGCGACTTGCTCTCGCGCTTGGAGAGCACTGTGGTCCGCACGTGAATGGTGTCGCCGGCGAACACCGGGGCCGGAAAGCTGATGTCGCTCATCCCCAGGTTGGCCACGGTCGTGCGAAAGGTCGTGTCGTTCACTGACATGCCAATGACAAGCCCCAGCGTGAACAGGCTGTTCACGATGGGTTTGCCGAACTCGGTCTGCGCCGAGAAGTGGCTGTCGATGTGCAGCGGCTGAACGTTCATGGTGAGCGTGCTGAATAGCACGTTGTCCATCTCGGTGACGGTGCGCGTCCACTCGTGGTCGAACCGGCGACCCACTTCAAATTCTTCGTAGTAGAGGCCTGGCATGTTGCAACTCCTTCATGACTCCTGTCTGCCGATATCGAGCCGGGCGGTCGCCCGCTCGCCTGTCAGCACACCTCGAAAAGACCCGCGGCGCCCTGGCCGCCGCCGATGCACATGGTGACGACGACGTACTTCGCGCCGCGGCGGCGTCCTTCGATCAAGGCATGCCCGGTCAACCGTGCACCGCTCACCCCATAGGGATGGCCTACCGCAATCGCGCCGCCATTGACGTTGAGCCGCTCATCCGGAATGCCGAGCCGGTCACGGCAGTACAGCACCTGGCAGGCAAATGCCTCGTTGAGCTCCCACAGGCCGATGTCTTCCACCTTGAGTCCGTGGCGCTCCAGCAGGCGCGGAATGGCGAAGACCGGGCCGATCCCCATTTCGTCGGGTTCGCAGCCGGCCACGGCGAAGCCGCGAAAGATCCCGAGCGGTTGCAGCCCGCGCCGCTCGGCGAGGCGGGCATTCATCACGACGCACGCGGAGGCTCCATCGGAGAACTGGCTCGCGTTGCCGGCAGTGACCACGCCACCCGGCAGTGCAGCTCGAATGCCGCGCACGCCTTCGATCGTGGTGTCGGCGCGGATGCCCTCGTCGGCCGAGACGGTAACCTCGCGGGTCGCGATGCGGCCGCTGGACTTGTCGACCACGCCCATCGTCGTGGTCATCGGCACGATCTCCGCGTCGAAGCGCCCGGCCGCCTGGGCCGCGGCGGCACGTTGCTGGCTGCGGACGCCGTATTCGTCCTGCGCCTCCTTCGAGATGCCGTAGCGCCGGGCGACCTGCTCGGCCGTCTGCAGCATGCTCCAGTAGATCTCGGGCTTGTGCTGCGCGAGCCAGGGGTCGGCGCGCATGTGCGTGTTGATCTCGTTCTGCACGCAGGAGATGCTTTCCACGCCGCCGGCCACGATGATCGGCACCTGCTCGACCATCACGCGCTGCGCCGCGATGGCGATGGCCTGCAGGCCCGAGGCGCAGAAGCGACTGACCGTCAGGCCCGCGGTGCTCACTGCGAGTCCGGCGCGCAGGGCGCTCGTGCGGGCGATGTTGCCGCCGGTGGTGCCTTCCGGACGGCTTGCGCCCAGGATGACGTCCTCGACTTCGTCCGGCGCGACGCCGGCCCGCTCGACCGCATGTCGCACCGCATGGCCGCCGAGCGTGGCGCCATAGGTCATGTTGAAAGCGCCCTTCCAGCTCTTGGCCAGGGCGGTGCGGGCGGTGGAGACAATGACAGCTTCGTTCACTTACGAGCCCCTTCCAGGTGGTCCTTCAGGCCGCGACCCTCGGCGGCCAGGCGGTCGAGCAGCGGCGCGGGCGTCCAGGCCCGGGCGTCGGCGCCTGGCTCGGCGGCGATGCGCCTGAGCGCACGCACGACCTCCGACAGCCCGACCTCTTCGGCGTAGTGCATGGGGCCGCCGCGATGGCGCGGGAAGCCATAGCCGTTGAGGTAGACCACGTCGATGTCCGAGGCGCGCTGCGCGATGCCCTCGTCCAGGATGCGTGCGCCCTCGTTGGCCATCGCGAAGAGGCAACGCTCGACGATCTCGGCCTTGCCGACCGCGCGCGGCGTGACGCCCTTGTCGCGACGGTATTCGGCCAGCAGCGCGTCGACGGCCGGATCGGCAATGGGGTCGCGCCGCCCCGGCTCGTAGCGGTACCAGCCCGCGCCGTTCTTCTGCCCGAAGCGACCCGCCTCGCAAAGGCGGTCGGCAGCGATGCTGAAATCCACGCCGGGATTCTCGGCGGCGCGGCGCTTGCGGACCGCCCACGAGATGTCCAGGCCCGCCAGATCGCCGACCCGGAAAGGCCCCATGGCCAAGCCGAATTCCTCGAGCGCCCGATCCACCTGCTGGGGCGACGCGCCCTGGAGCAGCAGGTCGTTGGCCGCGGAGACATAGCGCGCCAGGATCCGGTTGCCGATGAAGCCGTCGCAGACCCCGGCCACGACGGCGACCTTGCCGATCCGCCGGGCCAGTTGCATCACCGTGGCCAGCACTTCGGCCGAAGTGGCCGCGCCCCGCACGACCTCGAGGAGCCGCATCACGTGGGCAGGGCTGAAGAAATGCAATCCGACGACGTCCTGCGGCCGACTCGTGAAGCTTGCAATCGTGTCGAGGTTCAAGGCCGAGGTGTTAGACGCGAGGATCGCCCCCGGCCGCAACACCCTGTCGAGCTGCTCGAACACCACGCGTTTGACTTCGAGGCTTTCGGACACGGCTTCGATGGCCAGATCGGCATCGACCAGTGCGTCGTAACTCAGAGTCGGCGCGATCAGGTTCATGCGCTGCTCGAGCGCGTCGGGCGTCAGCCGCCCCTTCTTCAATGCGCTCTCGTAGGTGCGGCGTATCGAGTCGATGCCGCGCTGCAGCGCTTCCTGCCCCGTCTCGAGCAAGCTCACCGCGATGCCGGCGTTGGCCAGGGTGATCGCAATCCCGGTGCCCATCGTCCCTGCGCCGATGACGGCGACCTGGCGGATCGGTCGTGCCGCCGTCCCGTCCGGCACACCGGCAACCTTGGTCGACGCACGTTCCGCGGCGAATGCATGGCGCAACCCCCGCGACTCGGGTGTGTTCATGAGCTGGAAGAAGAACTCGCGCTCCAGCTTCAGCGCCTCGTCGAAAGGCTTGCCAACGGAGGCGGCCAGTGCCTCCACGCACTTCTGCGGAGCCGGCATGTTCTTCGACGCGGCGCGCACAGTGTTGCGCGCGAACTGCAGGAACGGCTCTGCCGCCGGCGCATCCACCACCCGGTCGCGCACGCGGGATATCGGCATCGCCTGTGCGATCACCTTTTCCGCGAAGGCCAGCGCGCCAGGCATCAGTTCGCCGTCGATTAAGGCATCGATCAGCGGCGTTCCCTCGAAGGAGCGCGCGGCCTGGGGCGCTCCGGAGAGGATCATGTCCAGCGCGCGCTCCAGTCCGACGAGTCGGGGCAGTCGCTGCGTGCCGCCTGCACCGGGCAAGAGGCCGAGCTTGACTTCGGGAAGCCCCAGCGTGGCCTCCGAGCCGGCGACACGAAAGTGACAGCCCAGTGCAAGCTCCAGTCCGCCGCCGAGGCAGGTGCCTGCGATCGCCGCGACGACCGGCTTGGATGACATCTCGATCGCACGAATCACCGATGGCAGGATCGGATCCCGGCTGGAGTTGGCCGTGCCGAACTCGCGGACATCGGCGCCCGCTGAAAAGATACGCTCGCCCCCGGTCAGGACGAGGGCGCGGATGGCCGGATTCGCCAGGGCGCGATCCAGCGCAGCGGCGATGCCCACCCGCAAGGAATGCCCCAAGCCGTTGACGGGCGGATGGTCGAGCGTGAGCACGGCGATGGAGCCGTGCACGGCATAGCCGACGGTAAAGGTCATGAGTTTCTGCCCCGTTGATTAGTAGGACTTGGGCAGCCCGAGCGCCTTTTCCGCGATGAAGCACAGGATGAGCTGCGGGCTCACCGGCGCGATGCGGGGAATCCAGGCTTCGCGCATGTAGCGCTCGACGTGGTACTCCTTGGCATAGCCCATGCCGCCGTGCGTCAGGATGGCGTTCTCGCAGGCGTGGAAGCAAGCCTCGGCCGACAGGTACTTGGCCGCGTTGGCCTCTGCGGCGCAGGCTTTGCCCGCGTCGTACAACGACGCCGCCTTCATGACCATGAGGTTGGCCGCCTCCAGCTCGATCCACGACTTGGCCAGTGGGTGCTGGATCCCCTGGTTCTGGCCGATCGGGCGCTCGAACACGACGCGCTCGTTCGCATACTGGGCGGCGCGCTGCAGGGCCACCCTGCCGAGGCCGACGGCTTCCGAAGCGATGAGGATGCGCTCCGGGTTCATCCCGTGCAGGATGTATTCGAAGCCGCGCCCCTCTTCGCCGATGCGGTCGGCCACGGGGATGCGGAGTCCGTCGATGAAGACCTGGTTCGAGTCGACGCACTTGCGGCCCAGCTTCTCGATCTCGCGCACCTCGACGTGCGTGCGATCGAGGTCGGTGTAGAAGAGCGAAAGCCCCGCGGTGCCACGTGCCTCCTCCACCGGCGTCGTGCGGGCCAGCAGCAGGATCTTGTTGGCGACCTGCGCGGTGGAGATCCACACCTTCTGGCCCGAGACCACGTAATGGTCGCCTTCGCGCACGGCGCGGGTCTTCAGCTTCAGCGTGTTCAGGCCGGCGTTGGGCTCGGTGACGCCGAAGCAGGCCTTGTCACGGCCCTCGATGAGCGGCGGCAGCCAGCGCCGCTTCTGCTCGTCCGTGCCGTACACCACGACGGGATGAAGGCCGAAGATGTTCATGTGGACGGCCGAGGCGCCGGAGAGGCCGGCGCCGGTAGCCGAGATGGTCTGCATCATCAGCGCGGCCTCGGTGATGCCGAGGCCGGCCCCGCCATACTCCGGCGGCATCGCGATGCCCAGCCAGCCCGCGTCGGCCAGCGCACGGTGGAAGTCCAGCGGGAAATCGCCTTGGCGATCCTTGCGCAGCCAGTAGTCGGCGTCGAAAGGCTCGCACAGGCGCTGGATCGCCTCGCGGATCTGTTCCTGTTCCGGGGTGAGATCGAAGTTCACGTTGGTTTCCTCGCTTATGCCTGCGCCTGCTGCGAACCCGTGGCCAGGCTGACGCCGTTCTTCAGCACCTCCCGCGCCACGATCATCTTCTGCACTTCGGTGGCGCCCTCGTAGATGCGCAGCGCGCGGATCTCGCGATACAGGCTTTCCATGACGCCGCCCACCTGGACGCCCCTGGCACCAAACAACTGCAGGGCGGCATCGATCACTCGCTGCGCGCTTTCGGTGGCCGCCATCTTGGCCATGGCCGCTTCCCGGGTGGTGGGAAGTTGCAGCACATCGCGCCGCCATGCCGCGCGGTAGGTCAGCAATGCTGCAGCGTCGATGCGCGCCGCCATCGCGCCGATTCGGTCCTGGGTCACCGGCATGTCGCCCAGCAGCTCGTCGAACATCTGCCGCGAGCGGGCGTGCGCCAAGGCTTCGTCGAAAGCGCGCCGGGCAAAACCCAGCGCAGCCCCGGCCACCGACACGCGGAAAATGTCGAGCGTGCGCATCGCGAGCTTGAAGCCTTCGCCCGGCTTGCCCAGGAGGCGCGACGCCGGAAGCCGCATGTTCTCGAACCGCAGGGTCGCCAGCGGATGCGGAGCCATCACCTCGATGCGCTCCGCGATCGAGAAGCCCGGGTCGTCGGGGTACACGACGAAGGCGGAGATGCCACGCGTCTTCGGCCCCTCGCCGGTGCGCGCGAACAAGGTGTACACATCGGCGATGCCGCCGTTGGAAATCCAGGTCTTTTCGCCGTTCACCACATAGTGATCGCCGTCGCGTACGGCCGTACAGGTCATGGCGCCGACGTTGGAGCCGGCTTCCTTCTCCGACAGCGCAAAGGCAGGGATCAGCTCGCCCCGCGCCACCTTGGGAAGGATGGCCTGCTTGAATTCCTCGCTGCCCTCCAGCGCAATGGGTCCGCTGCCCAGGCCTTGCATGGCCAGCGAAAAGTCCGCCAGCCCACAGCGGTAGGCCAGGCCTTCGCGTGCCAGCGTCAAGCGGCGCGATTCGATGGCCGGGGAGAAGCCGCCGTAGGCACTGCTCACGCAGGCGCGCAGCAGGCCGGCGCGGCCGAGTTCGGAGACCAGGCGCCGGCACGAAGCATCGACATCGCGGTGATCGACGGCATCCAGTGCGCCCGAGTCGGCGAACTCGTCGACCGATTGCATGAACGCACTGTGTTCGGGGCCGAAGAACGGCCAGTCAAGCGGCTCTCGCCGGCCAAGAGGAGTGAAGCTATGAGGCATCTGTGAGGTGACGGAACGTCTCGGAAGAATGGCTACCTACGCGGTAGTATGTACCTGACGTACCACCGAGCGCAAGCCTTCCGGGGGGCTTCACTTCCGGCTTGACTCTTGCCGAAAGGTCTCTAAACTACCTGGTAGTATGTCGCCTACGCTGATATGGTCCCCCAACCTCGAGTCCGGCGCGGCCCGTTGCCAGGTCCTGGCCGCACGCGTGCCTGGCGCGCTGGATCCGGCGGCGGCCCTGCAATCGATGCGCGAAGCCGGGCTGCTAGTCAAGCTGCTGCCCTCCCGGTCGCACAAGAGGGGCGGCGGGGCTTCGTTCACCTCGCTGGTGGCAGCCCTGGAAGGTCTGGCCATGGGGGCCCCTCTGGCCGCAGCCGCGCTCGCGCAAGCCGTCATCGGCACGGTGCCCGTTGCGCAGCTGGGAAGCGCGCGCCAGAAGGCGGCCTCGCTCGATGCCCTGGTTCACGGCGACGGCGCGGCGCCTGTCCTGCTGCGCAACGCAGACGCGGGGGCGGACGAGGCGCCGATGAGGGTCGCCCTGCAGCAGGGCGACTGGCTCCTGGAAGGCGGCGGCCGCTGGGGCGCGGCGGGCGTCGAGGCACCCGCCTTCGTGGTTTTCGCAAGCCACCGTCAAGCCAATGGCGAGTCCGGGCAAGCGTCCGCGTTCATCATCCCGCGCTTTGCTGCCGGCGTATCGGTCCACGCGACGTCCGGGCCCGCGGGCATGGCCAGTGAAGGCACGCTCCAGATGCAAGTGCTCGCCGACGGCTCGCTGCTGCTGGGCCCGGCGGGACAGGCCGCCTCCGTCATGGCCGCGACGTTCGCGCTCGATCGCCTGGCCAGCGCGGCACAGGCCAGCGGCCTTGCAATCGCCGCGTACGAAGAGGCAAGCAAGACGCTCGGCCTGGCAGGGTCGGATGCGCAGGAGGCAGAGCGCAGTTCCCTCAAGCTCGCCCACTGCGCGACCGCCATCTCGGCTGCACGCATGATGCTCTATGAAGCCGCGCGCGCCGCCGATTCCGGCGAGGACATCCGGCTGGCCAGCGCGAAGGCGCTGCTCTGCGCCATGGAATGCGCCGAGCGCATGCTGAACCTGACAGTTCAGGTCGTAGGCGGCCATCCTTCGGTCGACGCGGCGCGCATGCATCAGTTCCTGGCGGCCCGCCGCCTGCAGCAGTCCGTCGCGGGCCCCGCGGAGCGCCAGGCCGCGCGGATCGCACGCGCCATCGTGCAGCCATCCATCTCTTCCAGAGGAGACGAACCTCTTATGCCCAAGGCCACCACAGAACCGCGCACGCCGGAGATGCCGGACCGCGTGTCGGAAATCCTTGATGCAGCTGCCGACGCCTTCGACCAGCAAGGCTACGACGCCACCACCCTCGACCACATCGGCGATGCGCTGGGCGTCACGAAGGGGAGCATCTACTACCACTACCGGAGCAAGGTCGAGCTGTTCGTCGCCGTCTACCGGCGCGTGATGGAGATGAACCTGGAAACCATCTCGCCCATCGCCGAGGACGAGGCGCTGCTCCCGCTGGAGCGGCTGTACCGCATGGCGCACGCCCATTCGCTGCAGGTCATGAAGCACCTTTCGTATCAACGGCTGGCGGTGCATGGCATCGAGGCGCAGCTGATGGGACGCGTCAACGAGGATCAGCGCGCCAAGCTCAACGAGGTGATCGTCCTGCGGGACCGTTACCAGGAAATCTTCGTGCGCGCCATCTCGCAGGCCGTCGAGGCAGGCGAGTTGCCGCAGCAGGACGCACGGATGGCGGTCAAGCCGCTGTTCGGAGCCCTGAACTGCACCACCATGTGGTACCAACCCCGTCCCGGGGAAACAGCGGCGGACCGCGAGCGCATCGGCGACCAGCTCGCAGGTTTTGCCATCTCCGGCCTGACGCAGTCCTATCGCAGCGACAACGTCCCCACTTCCCGCCCCACTGCCGCGCCACAGCGCGCACGCCGCAGCGCCAAGGCGCACTGACCGAGAAAAGATCCAGCATGCAAGCAAGAACCTTCCAGGAAGCCCCGCCTCCAGGCACCGCCCAGTGGGCCGCCGTGGCCAACTGGTACCACGCCTACTTCACCGGCTTGTTGATGACCATGGTGTCGCGCAAGGGCGCGCGCGAGGCGGCCGAGCTGACCTACCACATCTTCCGCCGCCAGCACCTCGAGCGCTTTCTCCCGGGGCTGGAGAAGCTGGGCCTCACGGGCCTGCCCCCGGCGGTGACGGCAGCGCGGTACCACTACCTGTCCAATGCCATCGGCGGCGTGCGGGTGGAGTACCTCGAGGAAACGCCCCAGAAGGTCTGGGTGCGCTACCCGCCGCCGCGCTGGGCCTGGCACGGCACTGCCATCTGCGCCATCCCCGGCGAGGTGTCGCGCGCGGTGCTGCGCGGCTGGCACGCGCACAACGGGGTGACGCTCGGGTCGCGCAGGCTCGGCTTCGTCTGCACCAAGCAGACCGTCGACGGCCAGCCGGGGCTCGAAGGCTACTACTGCGAATACGACCGCGACATCGAGCCCGACGAGCGCCTGCGCTTCGAGCGCGGCGTCGAGATGCCCGACGTCGATCCGGCCAGCATGCCGGTGCTGCCGACGGCCGACTGGCCGCAGGAGCGGCTGCAGAAGGCTCGCCGCAACTATGCGATGGAGTACGTGCGCACCGCCCTGCCCGAGCTCATCGCGCTGCACGGCCCGCACGAAGCCGAATACCTCGGCGGCATCACGGCGCGCCTGATCGGCATGCAGTTCTACAGCGAGACCGCCGCCGCATTCGGGGTTCCGGATCACGGCGATGCCGGCGACTTCGCCCGCTTCATGGTCATGCTGGCTCGAGCTCAGGGCGACAGCGCCGAGCTGGTCGAGAGCCCGCAGGGCGTCGGGGTGCGGCAGACGAGCTGGAAGCTGATGGCCGGCCTGCCTTCGCTGCACGGGGCGGCGTTCCAGATGTGGAACCAGCTCCTCGAAGGCGCGCTGTCGGCGCACAACCGCCGTCTCCAGCTCGAGCTGACGCGGCGGCGCGACCTGGGCGACGAGGCGTTCGAGTGGCGGATCGCGCGACGTCTGCGCGGCAGTCTCGCCTCCGCCAGCTGAAAGGTGCCGGCATGACCCAAAGCCTCACCGGGCTGACCGTGATCGATGCGTCGCGTGTGCTGGCCGGCCCCTACTGCGGGCAGATGCTCGGAGACCATGGCGCCCAGGTCATCAAGGTCGAGTCGCCCGAAGGCGACGAGACCCGCACGTTCGGGCCACCGGTTCGCGACGGCAGCGCCGCGTACTTCCATGCCCTCAATCGCAACAAGCGGGGCATCACGCTCGACATGAGCGGTCCGCAGGGCCGCGACGTCCTGTGGCGCCTTCTCGAAACAGCCGACGTGCTGATCGAGAATTTCAAGGCGAGCACCCTGCGCAACTGGGGCATCGAGGACCCATCGGAAATCTGCCGCCGCTTTCCGCGCCTCGTGCACTGCCGTATCACTGGCTTCGGGGACGATGGTCCGCTCGGCGGCCTGCCGGGCTATGACGCAGCGATCCAGGCCATGTCGGGCCTGATGAGCGTCAACGGCGCGAGCGAAGGCCCGCCGTTGCGCATGGGCGTCCCCGTCGTCGACCTTGCCACCGGCATGCAGGCGGCCATTGCGGTGCTCGCCGCTCTGCAGGAGCGCTCGCGGTCCGGCCTGGGCCAGATGTGCGACGTCGCGCTCTACGACTGCGCGCTCAGCGTGACGCATCCGCACCTGCCCAACTACGCCTGGAGCGGCAAGGAACCGAGCCGCTCCGGCAACGCGCATCCCAACATCGCGCCGTACGACGCCTTCGAGACCGCCACCTGCCCGGTCTACATCGCCGTCGGGAACGACCGCCAGTTCGCGATGCTCTGCACGCTGCTCGACTGCCCGGAAGTGGCTGCTGATCCACGCTTTCGCCGCAACGTCGACCGCATCGCCCATCGCGACGAGCTCCGGCAGGTGTTGAGCCGCCAGCTGACGCATCAGGATGGCCAGGCCGTGGCTTCGCGCCTGCACGAAGCGGGTGTGCCGGTCGCGCCCGTGCTCGGCATCGCGGACGTCGCCGCCTCGCCCCATGCCAAGCACCGCGAGATGTTTCTCGAACGCGATGGCTACAGGGGGACCGGCTTTCCCGTCAAGCTCAAGCGGACGCCGGCCACGCTGTCCAGGCTGCCGCCGGGCCGTGGCGAGCACACGCACGAAGTCCTGCGCGAGGCGGGCTTCAGCGGCGAGGAGATCCGAGAACTCGCTCGTTGCGGCGCGCTGGGAGCCGCGGCCGGCGAGCCCTAGCCTGGCGGTGCCGCCGGGCAGTTCCAGGCATCCGTAGAAGCCGCGCCAAGCGGCATGTCCAACCTTCCAATCAGGAGACCTCCGTGAAATTCAAGTTCCTTCATGTGGCGGCCGTGATGGCCTTCGCCGCCGCGGCAAGCACCCCGTCGCACGCCAGCGATGCCTATCCCAGCAAGCCGATCCGCATCGTCTCGCCCCACACGGCGGGATCGACGACCGAGACGTTCGGGCGCATGCTCACGACCGAGATGTCGGAGCTGCTGGGGCAGCAGATCATCGTCGACGCCAAGGGGGGCGCGGCCGGAACCACGGGGGCGCGGGAAGTCGCGCTCAGCAAGCCCGACGGCTACACGGGCCTGATGAACGCCTCGATCCAGGTGATGTACACGGGCATGTTCAAGTCCTTGTCCTTCGACCCGATCAAGGACTTCACCCCGGTTGGCGTCTTCGGCTTCGCACCGATGGTGGTGCTCGTCAACAGCGAGTCCAAGATCAGCAGCTTCGGCGACATGATCAACCGGGCACGCGCGAATCCCGGGAAGCTGTCTTTCGCATCCGGTGGCCTGGGATCGCTCCCGCACCTCGTGGGCGAGCTGGTCAACTTGAGCACCAGCACCAAGATGTCCCACGTCCCCTACAACGGGACCGGCCAGGCGCTCACCGACGTCGCCGGCGGCCACGTCGACGTGCTCTATGCGTCCGTCGCGAGTGCATTGCCCCTGGTCAAGAGCGGCAAGGTGCGCGCACTTGCCGTGACCTCGGCGCGGCGCATTGACCTGCTGCCGGACGTGCCGACCGTGGCCGAGTCCGGCATTCCCGGTTTCGACGTGACGTCGTGGTACGCGATGTGGGTGCCCAAGAACACGCCGCGCGACATCGTGGCCAAGCTGAACAAGGCGATGCGGGATGCGTCGAACCAACCGGCCGTCCAGCAGCGCATGAAGAGCAATGGCGTGATTGCCAGCAAGCTGACGGCCGACGAATTCGCGAAGTTCACGGCCAGCGAGAACGCCAAGTGGCTCGATGTCATGCGGCGCGCGAACGTCGAGCCGAACTGACGTCCCGCCAGGCGGCTTCCTCGCTTCCAGGACTTGCTTGCCCCGCAGCCTCTGGCAGGCGGCCTGGCGACTGACACCGGCGGCTTCGGCCGCCGGTGTCGTATTCGTCCTGGATGATCTGGACGGGCACGGCCGTGGTGAAGAAACGCGGGGCGATGGGGCAATGCGCGGCCGGTCTTGGCGCCGCCTGCGGGGAACTGGGCAGCAGGGTCAGCGCAGCCTGGCCCCGTTGCAGGCACCGCCGAAGGGTGACCGCCAGAAGGAGGGCCGGCCGCTGGCTTGCACGTGTTCCAGGGGAGGCTTTCGGTCTACCGGTCGGATGCGGCGGCCTCGCGGTCGACCATCATCTGCATCATCATTTCCATCATGGCCATGCGGCGTTCCATGGCGCCGTGCATGCCCATCATGCCCTGACCCATCATGCCGCCGCCCATGCCCGAGCCGCCGGGCGGCGAGGCGCTGTTGGCGGGCGGCATGCCGGGGGCAGCGGGCATGCCGGGGGCGGGTCCGCCCTGCATGCCCATGCCGCCGCCCATGCCCATGCCGCCCATCTGCGCCATCGTGTCCATGCCGGATTGCATCAACTTCAGGTGCTCGTCCATCAGGGCGCTGCGTTCGGCGGGCGTCTTAGCCGCCTGCAGGCGCGCGTGCATGTCCTGCATCTGCTTCATCTGCCCGGCGTAGCGGTCGGCCCCGGCCGGTCCGCCGGGCTGCGCGGGCGCTGCGGCGGACGGCGGCGCACCGCCGCCCGGATGGTGAGCGGAATGGTCGTCCTGGCCGACCTGGGCCGAGACGGCCGTGGCGGCGAAGGCCAGGACGAGGGGGAGAGCGCGGTACTTCATGACGACTCCTGCAGTGAATGGGCAGCAGGATCAGGCGCTGCCCGGGCCCGAACGGGAACAGGCACTGTCACGGCGCCGGCTCGATCGCCTGAACCGTGAAGCCGCCGTTGTCGCCGCGGCCGGCTACGAACCGGACCTTGTCGCCGACCTTGAGCTTGTCCAGCTGCTTCGGGTCGGTGGCCTTGAACACCATGGTCATGGGCGGCATGTCCAGGTTGCGGATCGGCCCGTGCTTGAGCGTGACCTTGCCGGCCGCCTTGTCGATCTTGCGGACCTCGCCCGCGCTCATGTCGGCCGCGGGCGCCGCCACGCTGCCGGCGGCCGCGTGCGCGTCATGGTTCGCGTGCGACGACGGCTGGGCGATCAGCGGGCCGGCCGCCAGACCGATGGCCGCCCCTGCGAGCAGGAGGTGGATGCGCTTCATGCCTTGTTCCCTTGGTAGTGCTGGTAGACCCTGGCGCCGCCGTCGCGGGTGAGCAGGACGACGTCGTAGGCATCGCGGCGGCCGCCGTAGGCCGGACCGTCCATGCCCGGCGAGCCGATCGGCATGCCGGGCACCGCCAGGCCGCGCGCCTGCGGCTTTTCCTTCAGCAGCCGGTGGACCTCGCGCGCCGGCACGTGGCCTTCGAGCGCATAGCCGCCGACCACCGCCGTGTGGCAGGAGCCGTACTTCATGTCGATGCCGAGCTGGGCGCGCACGCCGGTGTTGCCGGTCTCGTGCACCTTGACCGCGAAGCCGTTGGCCTGCATGTGCTCGACCCAGTCCTTGCAGCAGCCGCAGCTCGGGTCCTTCCAGACCTCCAGCGGGATGCCGGTCTTCTTCGGCTGGGCCTGCACGCCCGTGGCGGCGGCCGCCAGCGCGAGTCCGCCGACCAGCAGGCGACGGCGGGTGAGGGGGGAACGATGGCTCATCTCTTGGACTCCTTGCGTGCAATGACCTTGATCTTGCCGACCATGCCGGCCTGGTAGTGGCCGGGGATCAGGCATGCGAAATCGAACTCGCCGGGACGGTTGAAGTTCCACACGATCTCGCCGGATGCGCCGGCATTGACGTGGGTCATGTGCGGCTCGTCGTGCTCCATGCCGGGGTGCCTGGCCATCATTTCGGCGTGCGCGTCCAGGTCGGCCCGGGTGCCGATCACCAGCTCGTGCAGCACCTGGCCGTTGTTCTGCACCCGCAGCCGCACCGTCTCGCCCTCGCGCACCTCGATGCGTTCGGGCGTGAAGCGCATGGTGTCGGTCATGGCGATGTCGATGGTGCGACGCACCGCGGACGCAGCGCCGGCGATCCCCCAGGGCTTCTGCTCCTTGGCAACCGGCGCGTGATGCCGCGCGGCGTGGCCCGCGTTCCCGTGGGCCTGCGCACCCGCGGCCAGTGCCGCCAGCAACAAGGCCGCCATCCCGTTCGTGTACTTCATCGATCCGTCTTCCTTTCCATCAGTGATCGTGTCCGCCGTGCGGGTTCGCCGCCCCCGGCTTGCGCACCCGCACCTCGACGTCCTGCTTCCCGGCCGGCCGGTGCGGCGGCGCCGCACCGTTGCCGGCAGCCGGCGCCCGCGGCGAGGCCGGCAGGCTGCCGGTGAACTCCCAGGCCACGGTGCCAGCCGGGTGCTTGTACCAGTCCGGGTTTCGATAGTCGCCCGGCGGCTGCTCGCGCCGCACCTTCAGCACCGTGAACATACCGCCCATCTCCAGCGACCCGAACGGTCCCTGGCCGGCCATCATGGGCGCGGTGTTGTCCGGCAGCGGCATCTCCATCTCGGCCATGTCCGACATGCCGCGCTCGCCCATCACCATGTAGTCGGGGATCAGGTCGGTGATCTCCTTGACGACCTTGCGATGGTCGACGCCGATCATGGTGGGAACGCCGTGGCCCATGGCGTTCATGGTGTGGTGGCTTTTGTGGCAATGGAAGGCCCAGTCGCCTTCCTCGTCGGCGACGAACTCCAGCTGCCGCATCTGGCCGACCGCCACGTCGGTGGTCACCTCCGGCCAGCGCGCCGCCGGGGGCGTCGGGCCGCCATCGGTGCCGGTGACCGTGAACTCGTGTCCGTGCAGGTGCAGCGGGTGGTTGGTCATGGTCAGGTTGCCGGCGCGGATGCGCACCCGGTCGCCCTTGCGCACGTTCATCGAGGCGATCCCCGGAAAGATTCGGCTGTTGAAGGTGAACAGGTTGAAGTCCAGCATGGTCATCACCTTGGGTGTGTACGAGCCGGGCTCGATGTCGAAGGACGACATCAGGAACACGAAGTCGCGGTCCACCGGCTCGATCAGCGGGTGCCGGCCCTTCGGGTGGGTGACCCAGAAGCCCATCATGCCCATGGCCATCTGCACCATCTCGTCGGCGTGCGGGTGGTACATGAAGGTGCCGGGCCGGCGCGCCGTGAATTCGTAGACGAAGGTCTTGCCGGGCGGGATGGGCTTCTGCGTCAGCCCGACGACGCCGTCCATGCCGTTGGGCAGGCGCTGGCCGTGCCAGTGGATGGTGGTGTGCTCGGGCAGCTTGTTGGTCACGAAGATGCGCACCCGGTCGCCCTCGACCACTTCGATGGTGGGGCCCGGCGACTGGCCGTTGTAGCCCCACAGGTGGGCCTTGAAGCCGGGCGCCATCTCGCGCACTACCGGCTCGGCCACGAGGTGGAATTCCTTGACGCCGGCGTTCATGCGCCAGGGCAGGGTCCAGCCGTTGAGGGTGACGACGGGGTCGTAGGGGCGGCCGTTGGGCGGCGCCAGCGGCGGTGCGGTGTCCGGCTGGTCCTGGATGACGGGCTCCGGCAGGGCGGCCATGGCCACGCGGCTGACGGAGGCGGCGGCGACGGCACCCGTGATCGCGCCGGCGCCGGTGAGGAAGTGGCGTCTGCTGTTCATGGCGGGCGCGTTCAATGGGCGGCCGCTTCGCCGGTGGCGGCGGAGCGGAGGGGGGTGGCGGGCGCCGCGGCGAGCGGCTGGCCGATGAGGGAAGCCGACAGGGCGGCGTCGGCCAGCCAGAACGCCTGCTGGGCGTCGATGGCCGCCACGACGGCACCGACCTGCTCGCGGTGGTCGGCCAGCAGCTCGAACACGCCGATCAGCATGCCGTTGTAGCGCAGCACGTTCTCCTCGGAGATGGTCTTGCGCAGGGGCACGATCTCGTCGCGGTAGTGGCGGGCCCGGTCCCAGGCCGTGCGGTACGCCGAGTAGCCCTCGCGCAACTGCGAGGAGGCGGCCCGCACGGTGTCGTCGTGGCGGTGGGCGGCGGCCAGCGACTGCGCGTCCATGGCCGCGCGCCGGGCACCGCCCCAGTCGAACAGCGGCAGCCGGATGTCGGCTTCCCAGCCGCGCGCCGTGCGGCGGGAGCCGTCGGCGTTGTCGAACTGGGTGTCGCGCCGGATGCCGACTTCGGTGTCGACCAGTGCGGTGAGCAGATCCAGGCCTTGCGACCGCCCCGCGGCATCCAGTTGCAGCCGGGCCATGCGCACGTCCAGCCGCTGGTCGACCGCGGCAGCACTCACTTCAGCCGGCGTGCGCGGCTGCGCCGGCAGCTCCGGCAGGCGATCGGGCAGTCGGAGCTGGGCGGCCTGCGCATCGCTCAATCCGAGCCGGCGCACCAGCTCCTCCCGCGCGGCGGTCGCCGCGTGCTGCGCCGTGGCCAGTTGCGCCGTCGCGTCGGCATGGAACGCCTGCTGGCGCGCGCGCTGCAGCTTGCTGAAGTTGCCCGCCGCCTGCATGCGCCGCGCCAGTTCGGCGCTGGCCTGCGCGCTGCGGTTGACCTGGCCGGCGTAGTCCAGTTGCTGCTGCGCGGCCACGGCCCGCACCCAGGCTTGCCGCATTTGGCTCACCTGGTCCACCACGTCGCGGGTGAGCTGCAGCTGCGCCTGCGCCGACTGGTTGCGCGCCAGCGATGCGCGCTGCGGCAGGGTCAGCAGGTCCAGCAGCCCGAAGGACAGCAGGCGGCCGATCTCCAGCTCGCTGCCGGAACGAACGCGCTCGAAGCTGAACACCGGGTTGGCGATGCGGCCGCCCTGGGCAGCGGTTGCCAGGTCGCTCCAGCCCTGGGCTACGAGGGCCTGCAGGGCGGGACTGTTGGCCAGCGCGAGCTGAACCGCCTCGGCCTGGCCCAGCGGCTCGGCCAGCAGTTGCTGGGCCAGCCGTTCGCGGCGCTCCTGCTGCTGCGCCGTGCGGCTCAGCTCCAGCCGGCCCTGGGTGAAGCCGGCGGCGGTCTCGTTGGTCTGGCCGACGGCCTGGTCGATATCGACGGTGGCGCATCCGGCCAGCAGCGCGGCTGCCGCGAGGGCCGTGATCCGAAGGGAAGGAATCGGCATCGGCGGCGCCCTATCGATGGTGGCCGTGGCGGCCGTGCCCGCGCTCGTCCACCGGCGCGGGCTGCGCAGGCTTGCCGCCGGTATCGGCCGGGCCGGGCGCTGGCGCTGCGGCCGGCTGGGTTTCGCCACTCGCCTCCCGGGCGTAGGCCTTCCAGCCGCCGATGCGGCCGACCGTATCGTTGGCGGCCTTCCAGGACGCGACGGGTTGATCACCGAAGGGCTGGTAGCCCTCGAAGGCGGAGTGGTACGCCGGCGGCGGCGCCGGGGCGGGATCGGGCTGCGCGCCGGCGGGACCGGCGGCGCCGGCGGCCAGCAGGAGCGGCCACCAGGAAAAGACGGATGCGTGCATGAAGCCTCGCGCGAACGATGGGGACGCGTCGCCTGCGGCGGCAGGCAACGGACGAGCCTGGGCGGCCCGCACGCGGCGGGCGCCGTGGAGCTCAGGCGCGAGGTGGTTTGTCGGGGACGGGTGCGGGCCGGCTGGCCAGGCGCTGGAACGCCTCGGTCAGCGGCACATGGGGCGCGCCGGTGGGCGCGACCTGGCTCGGCTGGCTGGCAATGCCGAGGCCATGGCAGGCGGCGGAACAGAGGTTGCAGCTGTGGCCGGTGCCGTTCGACGCCAGCGGTGCCGCATCGGTGCCGGCGGCACCGTGGTGCGCACCGGCCGCGGACGCATGGGCATGGCGATGGCCATCACCCTCGACCGCTGCCGGCTGCCGATCGGCCGGGCCGGCCGCTGCCGCGCTCGCCGCACCGTGGTGCGCCGGCCCGCACAGCAGCGTGGTGGCCGCCGCGAAGCCCTGCAGGGGCAGCGCGGCCAGCAGCAGCCAGGCGAGCAGGATGCGGATGGCGGACATTCGGCAACGATTCTAGGGGTTGGGGTCTTGCATTATCGGCAGGCGATAACTTTGAACCTTGCCCCCGGGGCAAGGTCAAGTGGATTGCACAAGCGGCGTTCTTCTTCCCGCTGGGCTGACCGATGAGCCTGAGCTTCCGGGCCGCCATTTTCGACATGGATGGCGTCATCACGCGCACCGCCGGCCTGCATGCGGCGGCCTGGAAGGAGCTGTTCGACGACCTGCTGCGCCGCATGGCCCCGGATGGACAGGCCTGGCAGCCCTTCGACGAGCGCGCCGAATACCGCGCCCTTGTCGACGGCAAGCCCCGCCTGGAAGGCGTGCGGAGCTTCCTGCGGGCCCGCCAGCTCAGCCTGGCCGAAGCGGAGGTGGAGGAGCTGGCGCGGCGCAAGGACCTGCTTTTCTCGCGGCGCCTGCAGGAGCAGGGCGTCGAGACTTTCGACTCCACCATCGCCCTCGTGCGCGCACTGCGCGAGCGCGGCGTGAGGACCGGGGTGGTCACGTCGAGCCGGCACGGGCGGGAGATCCTCGGCATCGCCGGCATCGGGTCGCTGTTCGATGCACGGCTGGACGGCATCGACATCGGCGAGCTCGGGCTGGCCGGCAAGCCCGATCCCGACATGTTCCTGAAGTGCGCCGAAGCGCTCGGCACGGCGCCCGGGCGCACGCTCGTCTTCGAGGACGCGGTCGCCGGCGTCCAGGCCGGTCGCCGCGGCGGCTTCGGGCTGGTGGTGGGGATCGATCGGGGCGGCAATGCGGCCGCACTGGCCCGCGCGGGGGCGGATGTCGTCGTCCAGGACCTGGCCGGGCTGGACGCGGATCGCCTGGAGGCGGCGCTGCGCGCGCGCCAGCAGGAGATCGCCTGGCGCATCGAGCAGGAGGGCTTCGACGCCGCCCGCGAACGCCAGATGGAGAGCCTGTTCGCGGTGGGCAACGGCTACCTGGGCGTGCGCGGCGCGCTGGACATGCCGCCGCCCGGCTCGCAGTGCGACATGTTCATCGCGGGCATCTACGACCGCAAGCGTCCCGACCTGCCGTATTCGGAGACCGAGTTCCTGACGCCCGATCGCGACGACCTCTACGCGGAACTGGTGTCGGTGCCGTTCCCGTTCACTCTGGCGGCCGAGCTCGAGGGCGAGCCGCTGGCCTTCGGCGGGCCGCACGGGCGGGAACTGCGCCGGACGCTGGACCTGCGCACCGGCGTGCTGCACATCGAGGCGCTTTACGAGACGCCCGGCGGGCGCCGCACCGCCATCCGGACGCGCCGCTGCGCCTCGCTCGCCGATCCGCATTTGCTGCTGCAGGAAGCCGTCGCCAGCGGCGAGAACCACTGGGCCGCGGTGGCACTGGAGCCGGCGCTCGAGCCCCCGCAGACGGCAGCCCGCCATCCGCACGTGGAACGCATCGAGACAGCCAGCCTGCCGGATGCCCCGCTCGTGCGCTACCGGACCCTGGCGTCGGGCTTCGAGATCTGCCTGGCGTCGCGCACCTCGCGCGAGCCCCAGGGGCTGCGCCGGCGCATCGTCGTGTACACCAGCCGCGACACAGCGGATCCACGGGCGGCGGCGCTCGCGCACCTGCAGTCGCTGGAGGGGCAGGACTTCGAGGCGCTGTTCGACGCCCATGCGCAGGCCTGGGCGGAGTTCTGGCGCCGGGCCGACATCCGCGTGCCGGGCCGTCCATCCGTCGAGCAGGCGCTGCGCTTCGGCAGCTACCACCTGCGCCTGCCCGCCGGCGACGACCCGCGCGTGTCGATCGGCGCGCGCACGCTCACCGGCCGCGGCTACGAGGGGCACGTGTTCTGGGACACGGAGATCTTCATGCTGCCCTTCTTCCTGCACACCGAGCCCGGGCGGGCCCGCACGCTGCTGATGTACCGCCACCACACGCTCGAAGGGGCACGGCGGCGCGCACGCGAGCTCGGCTACCGCGGTGCCTGCTACGCCTGGGAGTCGACCGTCACGGGCGACGACGTCACGCCCAGCAAGATCGTGCTCAGGAGCAGCGGCAAGGAGATCCCGATCTTCACCGGCAGCCAGCAGGTGCATGTCACCGCCGACGTCGCCTACGCGGTGTGGCGCTACTGGGAAGCGACGCGGGACGAGGATTTCCTCAGCGGCCCCGGAGCGCAGATCCTGTTCGAGACGGCGCGCTTCTGGGCCAGCCGCATGGTGCCGGGCGAGCACCACCACCACATCCGCGGCGTGGTCGGGCCGGACGAATACCACCATGGCGTGAACGACAACGCGTACACCAACTGGATGGCCCGCTTCAACCTCGAGCAGGCCGCATGGGCCGCCCGGCGTTTCGGCCTGCACGAGGCCGAAGCGCAGGAGTGGAGCGGATTGGCCGGCTCCCTGTACTGCCCGGGCCCCGGCGCGGACGGCGTGATCGAGCAGTTCGAGGGCTTCTTTGCACTCGGGGACTATCCGCTGCCGAAGGAAGAGCGCCTGAAGGCGCCGATCAGCCGGTTGTTCGACTGGGAGGCGATCAACCGGCTCAAGCTGGTCAAGCAGGCCGACGTGCTGATGCTCCCGCTGCTGTTCCCCGACGCCTTCCCGCACGAGGTCGTGGCGGCGAACTACCGCTACTACGAGCCGTTGACGGACCACGGCAGCAGCCTGTCGCCCGGGGTCCATGCCGCCATCGCGGCGCGCATCGGCCTGCTGGAGGATGCGCAGCGCTACTGGGAGCAGAGCCTCTGGCTCGACCTGTCCAATGCGATGGACAACAGCATGCTGGGCGTGCACGCGGCCGCCATCGGCGGCACCTGGCAGGCCCTGGTGTTCGGTTTCCTGGGCGTGCGCTTCGCCGACGACGGCCCCCGGGTCGACCCGCTCGCCGGGCAGAGGCTGCCGGCGGGGTGGGACGGCGTGGAGGCGACGCTGGCCTGGCGCGGGCGCTCGCATCCTGTGAAGGTGGTACGACCATGAGAGGCTTCGACTCCGTCCTCCTGGCGCTCGATGGCTCGCCCGAGGCGGCCCGGGGCGCATCCTGTGCGCTGTGGCTCGCGGACGCGCTCGGCGCGACGCTGCACGTCGTGCATGCGACGCGGCATCCGCTGGCCGCGGCCGACGAACTCGCGCGCCTGCGCGTGCCCCATGCACGGGGCAGCCAGGTCGTCGTGCACCAGCTCCAGGGGGAGGCCGAACCGGCCATCCTCGAGGAGATCGAGGCCCATCGCATCGACCTGGTCGTGATGACCGCCCGGGGCGAGTCGGCCTCCGCGGATGCGCAGCCCGCCCGCGCGCTGGGCAGCGTCGTCCGGGCGGTCATCGAGCGCACCCGGGCGCCCGTCGTGCTGCTGCCGGCGCGCTATCGCGAACGCCTGCCCTGGACCTCGATGCTCGCGGCCGCCAGCGGCGAGGCCGCGGCGGACCAGGCCCTGGACACGGCGACGCGGCTGGCGGCGGCACTGCGCATCCGCGTCACGGTCGTGCATTCCGAGGATGGGCCGTCGGGGGCAGCGGGGGCGGCCCTGGGCTCGGCCTACGCGGATGCCCCGCACCACGAATACCCCCGGCGCCTGGACCAGCTCGTGGCGCGCGGCCTGGCGCGCTGCTCGGAGCAGGAAGCGGCTTGCGTCGATGACGTCCTGCTGTGCCGGGGCGAGCCGGCCGCCGTGCTGCTCGAGCAGGCCGCACGCCTGGACAGCAGCGTGCTGGCGCTCGGATGGCACGGCGCGCTGGGCGCCGGGCGCGCACCGGTCTTCAAGCGCCTGCTGGAGACATCGCAGCGCGCGCTGCTCCTCGTGCGCGGGAGCGAAGCGTCGGGCGCACGGCTGAAGGTCGGGAGCGAAATCGATGCCTGAGTGGGGCCTCCGGCACGACCCGGATCGACGTGCCGGGGTCCGGCTTGATCGCCGTCGTCGCAGCGGGATCGGGTGAAGCGGCCGGGCCGCTCAGGGCGCCAGCCGCTCGCGCAGCCAGCCGGGGCCGTCGGGGGTGTAGCGCAGCCGGTCGTGCAGCCGGCTCTTGCGGCCCTGCCAGAACTGCCATTCGTGCGGCACCAGCCGATAGCCGCCCCAGTGCGGCGGTCGCGGCGGGTTCAGCAGGAACTGGGCGCTGTACTTCGCGGCGTTGGCGACCAGCACGGCGCGGCTGGGAATCACCTCGCTTTGCGGGCTGGCCCAGGCGCCGATGCGCGAGTCGAGCGGCCGGCTGGCGAAATAGGCGTCGCTCTCGCCGGCGCTGGTCTTTTCCACCGTGCCTTCGATGCGCACCACGCGCTCGAGCTCGACCCAGTGGAACTGCAGCGCGGCGTAGGGGTTGCCGGCCAGCTCACGGCCCTTGCGGCTGTCGTAGTTCGTGTACCAGACGATGCCGCGCTCGTCGTAGCCCTTGATCAGCACGATGCGCGTGCTGGGCCGCAGGTCGCTGCCGACGGTGGCCAGCGTCATCGCGTTGGGCTCCGGGATCTCGGCGGCGATCGCCTCGTTCAGCCACTGCTCGAACTGGCGCAGCGGGTCGGCGTGGCTGGCTTCCTCGCTCAGCTCGGCGCGCTCGTAGCTCTTGCGCAGGTCGGCGAGGCGGCTGGAAGTGGTGCTCATGGGTGGATTGTCGCAGCGGCGGCGTGCCCGCATGGCCGATCGGAGCGCGTGATCGGACGGACAATGGGCGGCAAGGAGTTTTCCATGTGGCATTCGATGTGGGGCTGGGACGGCGGCTGGGGATTCTTCGGCCTGATGCACGTCCTGTGGTGGGTGCTGCTGATCGCCGCCGCCGTGGTCGTGGTGCGGGCACTGGCGGGCAGCGGCAGGCCCAGGCACGACAGCGCCCTGCAGATCCTGCGGGAACGCTTCGCCCGCGGCGAGATCGACGCGGCCGAGTTCGAGCAGCGCAGCAAGCAGTTGAAGGGTTAGCGCCAACGCCGGCAGCGCCTCCCACTGTTGCTGAAACAGCAATGCCGCATGGCGGGCCCGGCGGTTTTTCGCCGGATGGGCGGCGCCCAGAATGGAGCAACAAATCAAGAAGGAGCCCGCCCCATGACCACGATGCCCGCCCTGTTCGTTTCCCACGGCGCGCCCACCTTCGCGCTGGAGCCGGGTCTGGCCGGCGCGCAGCTGGGCGCGCTCGGGCGTGCCCTCGGCAAGCCGCGCGGCATCGTCATCGTCTCGCCGCACTGGATGACGCGCGGCGTCGAGGTCGGCGCCGCGCCGCAGCCCGCAACGATCCATGACTTCGGCGGATTCCCGCGGGCGCTCTACCAGCTGAGCTACCCGGCGCCGGGCAGCCCGGCCCTGGCTGCCCGCACGGCGGAGTTGCTCGGGGCGGCCGGCATGGGCCTGACCCTGGACCCTGAGCGCGGCCTGGACCACGGCGCCTGGGTGCCGCTGATGCACCTGTACCCGGAGGCCGACGTGCCGGTGCTGCAGGTGTCGCTGCCGCTCGGCGCCGGCAGCGCCGGCGCGTTCGCGCTCGGCCGCGCCCTCGCGCCGCTGGCGGACGAAGGCGTGCTGGTGGTCGGCTCCGGCAGCCTGACGCACAACCTGTACGAGTTCCGCATGGGCAGCGACCAGGGGGCGCCGTACGCGCGCGAGTTCGCGCTGTGGATCCGGCAGGCGGTGCGGGCCGGCGACCGCGACCGGCTGCTGCACGCGCTGCAGCAGGCACCCCACGCCGACCGCGCGCATCCGACCGACGAACATTTCCTGCCCCTGCTGGTGGCCCTGGGCGCTTCGCCCGAGGGTGCGCCGGCCACCGTGCTGGACGGCGGCATCCGCGACGGCGTGCTGGTGATGGAGTCGTACCTGTTCGGGCGCGAGGTCGAGCTCGCCCTGGCGGCGCCGGAGGTGGCGGCATGAACGACGCTTCCATCGTTGCCGCCCGGCCTCAGGGCCCCGCCACCGAACTGGTGCTGCTGTTCCATGGCGTCGGCGCCTCGGCCGCCAACCTGCTGCCGCTGGCCGAGTGGATCGCGGCGGCCCGGCCCGGGGCCTTCGTGGTCAGTGTCGATGCGCCGCAACCGTCCGGGCTGGGCGGCGGGCGCGAGTGGTTCTCGGTGCTGGGCGTGACCGAGGACAACCGCATGCCGCGGATCGACGCCGCCATGCCGCTGTTCCGCCAGGCGGTCGCCCACTGGCAGCGGGAAAGCGGCGCCGGGGCGGAGCGCACGACGCTGATCGGCTTCTCGCAGGGCTCGATCATGTCGCTGGAATCCACCCAGGACGGCGACCCGCTGGCCGCCCGCGTGGTCGCGCTGTCGGGCCGCTTCGCGCAGCCGCCGCGCCGCGCGCCGGCCGCCGTGCGCTTCCACTTCATCCACGGCGCCGACGACCCGGTGATCGCCGCGCGCTTCAGCGTGGAGGCGGCGCAGGCGCTGGAACGCCTGGGCGGCCGCGCCACCGTCGACGTGTTGCCCGGTCTGGCCCATGGCATCGATGCCCGCGCCGCCCAGCTCGCGGCCGGCTACCTGGCGTGACTGCGCGGCTGCTCATCGCCGGGAACGGCTACGTCCTGGCGCGCCGGGCCGATGGCGGCGGCTGGACCGAGCTGGCGCGCCTGGCCGGCGGCGCCGCGGCGCTGCTGCCCGCCGCCGGCCGCATCGGCGAGGCGCAGCTGGAAGCCGCCATCGAGCGGGCCGAGGACTGGCTGATGCCGCATGCCGCAGCGCTGCAAGGCCAGATCCTGGACGTGCACGACGAGACCGGGCGGCTGGCCGAGGGCTTGCAGTCGGCGGACTTGGCGGGCGCCCGCGAATGGAACACCGAGGCGTTGGAGGCCCTGTTCCTGCGCCTCGTCGATCGCACGCTCGGCCGCTTCGCCAGCCAGGCCGACGAGCCGGCCTTCATCGCGCACGTGCTGCTGCTGCGCGAGCTGGCGCACCACGGCAAGTTGGCCCGCGTGCGGCTGGCGGGCTGAAGCAGGAGCCCACCTTCGAAGCGCCAGCGGCGCCTCAGAGCAGCTCGATGCCGAAGCGGCGCAGCACCAGCACCGTCACGCCGAAGCTCGCCACCGTCACGACGGCCGATCCGCCGAGCGCACCCCAGAAGCCGAGGCGCCCGAGCAGGAACGGGAACAGCAGGAACATCGGCAAGGTCGGCAGCACGTACCAGAACGTGAACCAGGCGTGGTTGGCGATGGTGGAGCGGGGCTGGTCCTCGACGTGCAGCCAGATCAGGGTGAGCGTCGTCACCAGCGGCAGCGCGGCCAGCAGGGCGCCCAGCCGGTCGCTGCGCTTGGCCAGTTCGGACACGGCCACCACCAGGGCGGCCGTCACCAGGTACTTGAAGGTGAGCCAGAGCATTGTTGGCAGTCCGCTGGTGCAACCCCCCGATCAGCCCGGCAAGGCCCAGCCCGCCAGCGCGGCGAGCAGCACCACCAGCACCGGCGACAGCCGCGCGACCACCAGCAGCGCGAACGCCGCCAGCGCGATGGCGAAATCGGCCCGGGTGTGGATGGCGCTGGTCCACACCGGGTCGTACAGGGCCGCCAGCAGGATGCCGACCACGCCGGCGTTCACGCCCGCCATGGCCGCCTGCACCGCGTCGCGCTGGCGCAGGCGGTCCCAGAACGGCAGCGCGCCCACCAGCAGCAGGAAGGCCGGCACGAAGATCACGACCAGGAACACCAGCCCGCCCAGCCAGCCCGGCAATGGACCCGGCGTGACCGCGCCCAGGTAGGCCGCGAAGCTGAACAGCGGGCCGGGCACCGCCTGGGCGGCGCCGTAGCCGGCCAGGAAGTCCGACGACGAGACGGCACCGGTCGGCACCACCACCTCCTGCAGCAGCGGCAGCACCACGTGGCCGCCGCCGAACACCAGCGCGCCGGTGCGGTGGAAGCCGTCCACCAGCTGCCAGAACGGCGAGCCGGTGGCGGCGGCCAGCAGCGGCAGCCCGGCCAGCAGCAGCAACAGGGTCGCCAGCGCGGCGAAGCCGGCGGCGCGCGACACACCGAAGACGAGGTGCGCCGCGGGCGGCTGCTGCGGCAGCTTCAGCCACCACCCGCCCACCAGCCCGGCCAGGGCGATGGCGGCCAGCTGGCTCAACGCCGAAGGCAGCGCCAGCACCAGCAAGGCGGTGCCGACCGCCAGCCCGGCGCGCAGCCGGTCCGGGCACAGCGCCCGGGCCATCCCCCAGACCGCTTGCGCCACCACCGCGACCGCCGCCACCTTGAGGCCATGGACCCAGCCGCTTTCAGCCAGCTGCTGCCAGCGGGCGATGCCGTAGGCGAACGCGATCAGGGCCAGCGCCGACGGCAGCGTGAAACCGATCCACGCCATCAGTGCGCCCGCCCAGCCGGCGCGCGCCAGCCCCAGCGCCATGCCGACCTGGCTGCTGGCCGGCCCGGGCAGGAACTGGCACAGGGCCACCAGGTCGGAAAAGCCCCGGTCGTCCAGCCAGCGGCGGCGCTCGACGAACTCGGTGCGGAAGTAGCCCAGGTGCGCCACCGGCCCGCCGAACGAGGTCAGGCCCAGGCGGGTGAAGGCGCGCAGCACTTCGACGGCGCTGCCGCGAGCAACCGATGCCAGGGCGGGATCCGGCCCGCGCAGCTGGGCCTGGGGTGCTTCCATCCTGCGCTACTGCGCCGTCCAGCCGCCGTCCACCGGGATGGAGGCGCCGGTGAGGTTGTGCGCCGCCGGTTCGCACAGCCAGCAGACCACGCGCGCGATCTCCTGCGGCAGCGAGGTGCGCCCGCTGGGCTGCTTTTCGCGCAGCAGGTCGCGGATGGCGTCGTCGCGCGACGCTCCCAGCGCGGCGGCGCGCGCGTCGATCTGCGGCTGGATGATGGCGGTCTCGGTCCAGCCGGGGCAGACGCAGTTGACGGTGACGCCGCCGCTGGCGCGCAGGCCGGCGGCGGCGTACTCCAGCGCGGCGACCCGGCTCAGGCCGACCAGGCCGAACTTGGCGGCCACGTAGGGGGCCTTCTGCACGGAAGCGACGAGGCCGTGCACCGACGCGATGTTCACCACCCGGCCGTAGCCGGCTTCGGCCATGCGCGGCAGCAGCAGGCGCATGGTGTCGAACGCGGCCGACAGGTTGACGGCCAGGATGTCGTCCCACTTGGCGCGCGGCATCTGCGCCAGGGCGGCGGTGTGCTGGATGCCGGCGTTGTTGACCAGGATGTCGACGGCGCCGCCGGCCAGCGCGGCGTTGACCAGCGCCTCGACCTGGTCGGGCTGGCGCAGGTCGTGCGCGAAGGCATCGACCTGCGGCGCGCCGGCCTGCCGCAGCGCCGCGCGGGCCGCCTCCAGTTCGCCGGGCCGGGCCAGTCCGTGCAGCACGACGGCGGCGCCCTGCGCGGCCAGCGCCTCGGCGATGGCCAGGCCGATGCCCTGCACCGAACCGGTGACCAGGGCGCGACGGCCCTGCAAGTCGCTGGTGCTCATGCCGATTCCTCCTTCAGTTGCCGGCGCAGCTCGGTCTTGAGCACCTTGCCGTAGTTGTTCTTGGGCAGCGCGTCGGTGAACACGTAGCGCTTGGGCCGCTTGAAGCGGGCGATGTGCTGCAGGCAGACCGCGTCGAGCGCGGCCTCGTCCAGCGGGGTGCCGGGCTGCGGCACCACGAAGGCCACCACGATCTCGCCCCATTCGGGATCGGGCGCGCCGACCACCGAGGCCTCGGCCACGCCGGGCGCCGTCAGCAGCACTTCCTCGACCTCGCGCGGGTAGATGTTGGAGCCGCCGCTGATGATCATGTCCTTGCTGCGGTCGCGCAGGGTCAGGAAGCCGTCCTCGTCCAGGCTGCCCATGTCGCCGGTGAACAGCCAGCCGTCGCGGATGGCCGCTTCGGTCGCCTGCGGGTCGCGCCAGTAGCCGGCCATCACGGTGTCGCCGCGCACCAGCACCTCGCCGACCTCGCCGGCCGGCAGCGGCCCGCCCTCGGGGTCGGCCACGCGCACCTCCACCGGGGTCTGGGCGACGCCGACGGAAGCCACGCGCGCGGCATGGCGCGGGTGCGTTGTGTTCAGCAGGTGCCGCCGCGACAGCGCGGTGATCACCATCGGGCTTTCGCCCTGGCCGTAGATCTGCACGAAGCGCGGGCCCAGCACGCGCAGCGCGCGCTGCAGGTCCTGCACGTACATCGGCGCGCCGCCATACACGATGGTCTTGAATCCCTCGCCGGACAGGCCGTGGGCCTCGGCGTGGTCGACCAGGCGCTTGACCACCGTCGGCGCGGCGAACATCGTGAGGCGGCCGATGCGGCGCGCCAGCTCGAAGATCTCTTCCGGCTCGAAGCCGCCCGAGGCCGGCACCACGTGGCGCGCGCCGGCCACCATGTGCGGCAGCGCGTACAGGCCGGCGCCGTGCGACATCGGCGGCCCATAGACGATGGCGTCCTCCGGTTCGATCGGGTCGACGTCGCAGAAGTAGCCCATCGCCATGCACTGCAGGTTGCGGTGCGTGAGCATCACGCCCTTGGGCTTGCCGGTGGTGCCGCTGGTGTAGAACAGCCAGGCCAGGTCGGTCGGCGCGCAGCTGGCCAGCGGCAGGCCGACCGGGGCGGGCAGGGCGGCGTAGCCGGCGCCGTCGACGTCGATGCAGCGCTCGGCCTGCAGCCCGGCGCCGACATCGGCGGTGACGAAGGCCCAGCGCACGCCGGCGTGGTCGGCGATCCACTGCGCCTCGCGCAGGTGCAGCTTGGCGTTCATCGGCACCACGGCCAGCCCGGCCCACCAGCAGGCGTACAGCAGCTCCAGGTAAGCCGGGTGGTTGTGCATGAACAGGGCGACGCGGTCGCCGGGCACCAGGCCCTGCTCGAGCAGCCCGGCTGCGAGCCGCGCCACGTGGTCCGCCAGCGCGCCGTAGTCGCGGTGCAGGCGGTCACCCACGAAGACGGCGGGCCGGCGGGGATCCTGGCGCGCGATGCGGGCCAGCGCGTGGGCGAGGTTCATGGCGCGAACGATAGCCGCGCGGGCGCCGCAAGGCCATAGCGTAGAAACACTTCAGCCCGCCCGGCCGGGGTCGGCGGGCCGCTTCAGGAGGGCGCGGAACCCAGCAGGCGAGCCACCAGTTCGCGCTGGCTTCCAGCCGCCAGCTTCTTCATCAGGCGCGCGCGGTGCGCCTCGACCGTGCGCGGGCTGATGCCGAGCGAGCGCCCGATCTGCTTGCTGGTGGCGCCGGTGACGATCTGCCGGGCGATCTCGCGCTCGCGCGAGGTCAGCGGGCCGGCGACCGGGCGGAGCGGCGACAGGTCCTCGAACATCCACACCGCGCGGGCGAAGGGCTGCGCGCGATCGACGGCCTTGCCGGCCACGTGGCACCAGAACAGCGACCCGTCGCGCCGGCGCATGATCCGGTCGTCGCTGTAGGTGCCGCAGGCCTCCATCACCGGCCGGCCGATGCTGCCGATGTGCTCGAACTCCGCGTGCGACGGATAGAGCGGCTCCAGCGGCTGGCCCAGCAGCTCGCCCGGCGCATAGCCGAACATCGTGCCGAAGGCCGGGTTGCACAGCACCACGCTGCGGTGCTCGGTGACGCAGATGCCCACCGGGGACAGGTCGAAGGCCAGTTGCAGGGCGTCGGCCTGGCCGACCGGGGAGAGCTTGTCCATGGCGCTGCGGATTGTGCCGGCGCGGCCGGTTGTCGCACGGTGCGCGGGCCCGCTACAGTGGCCCGGATGAACCAAGCCGCCGCCGATCCCGTGGTGCTGGTGCTCGCCTCCGGACGCGGCGAGCGCTTCCTGGCCTCCGGCGGCTCGGGCAACAAGCTGCAGGCCTTGCTGGCCGGCAAGCCGGTGCTGCAGTGGACGATGGAGGCGGTGCGCGCCAGCGGGCTGCCGTTCCATGTCGAGGACGCCGGGCATCCGGGCATGGGCGATTCGATCGCGGCGGCGGTGCGCGCCACGCGCGCGGCGCGGGGAGGCTGGCTGGTGCTGCCGGGCGACCTGCCGCTGGTGCGGCCGCAGACGCTGCGCGCGGTGGCGCAGGCGCTGGCCGGCGGCGCCGAGGTCGTGGTGCCGACGTTCCGCGGCGAACGCGGGCACCCGGTCGGGTTTGCCGGCGCCTGCGGCGACGCGCTCGCCGCCCTGTCGGGGCCGAAAGGCGCGGCCGCCGTCGTGCAGGCTCACCGCGTCACGGAACTGCCGGTGGACGACCGCGGCATCGTGGTGGACATCGACACCGTGCAGGCGCTGGCCGAGGCGCAGCGGAAACTGGAATCCGGCCCCGATTTCAGGCGGGCCGGATGACGGCGCAGGCCAGCCGCGGCCCGGCGTTGCCGGTCGGCTGGGTGGTGTAGTCGTCGGGATCGCGGTGCACGATCAGGCCCTTGCCGACGATGTCGGCGGGGCCGCTGCCGAGGGCGATGCTGCGGCTCTCGAAGCTGATGCGGGCCACGCCGGCGGCGTCGGCGCGCAGGCTGGGCAGGTCGCCCACGTGGTGGGCGCCGCTGCCGTGGCGGCCGTGCGGCGCGCCCGCCGGGTTGAAGTGGCCGCCGGCACTCATGCCGTCGCCGCTGGAGCAGTCGCCCTTCTCGTGCACGTGGAAGCCGTGCTCGGTGTTGGGCTTGAGGCCGCGCACTTCGCCGCTGACCCGCACCAGGTCGCCCGCGCGCGCGAAGCGCACCTGGCCGCTGGCGGTGTTGCCGGTGGTCGGCGCCAGGTTGGCGACGGCCGGGGGGCCCGGCGCCATCGTGCTGCACGCCGCCAGGGCGAGCGCGGCGGCCGCAGCCGCCAGGGTGTGGGGTTTGCGCATGGGCGGTCTCCTGAAAGCCTGGCCCACTGTACGTCGGCGGCGGCGCGCTCGTCCAACGCGACAAGGCAGTTGGCGCAGGCCGGCGCCGGCCAGCGGCCGGGCTGGACGCGAGCCCGCCTCAGAGCACCGGCGCCAGCCAGGCGGTGGCGTGCTCGCGCAGCTTTTCCCGCACCGGCCGGCGCTGCCAGTCGGCCAGCGTGATGCGCTGGCTGTGTTGCAGGTCGGCCTCGAACACCTCGGTCATGCGCCGGGCGAAGTCGCGGTCGTAGACGTTGAGGTTGGCCTCGTCGTTGAGGTGGAACGAACGCGGGTCGAAGTTGGTCGAGCCGACCGAGGCCAGCAGGCCGTCGACGATCATCAGCTTGCAGTGGTACATGGTCGGCTGGTATTCGTGCATCTGCACGCCGGCCTCCAGCAGCGGGCCCCACAGGCCGCGCGAGGCGCGCCGCACCGTGTCCTGGTCGGTGTGCGGGCCGGGCGTGATGACGCGCACGCGCACGCCGCGCCCGGCGGCCGCCTGCAGCGCCGCCAGCGCGACGTCGCCCGGCACGAAGTAGGCGCTGGCGATGTCGATGCTGCGCACCGCCGCGGTGATGGCCAGCAGCATCATCTGCAGCATCGACTCGCTGCCGCCGCTGGGCGAGCTGGCGAACATCTGCGCCGGCATGCCGCCGGCCGGCTCCAGGTCCGGGAAGTAGGCGCGGCCGTGCAGCACGCGGCCGGTGGTCTTGTTCCAGTTGGACAGCATCACGCTCTGCATCTGCGCGACTACCGGGCCTTCGACCCGGAAGTGGCAGTCGCGCCAGTGCTGCGGGTCCTGCGCGTCGCCGCACCATTGCGGCGCGATGCCGACGCCGCCGGTGAAGCCGATGCGCCCATCCACGATCAGCAGCTTGCGATGCGTGCGGTCGTTCATGCGGCCGAGGTTGTACCAGCGCAGCGGGTGGAACATGCGCACCTCCACGCCGGCGGCGCGCATGCGGCGCACCAGCTCGCGATCGACCCGGGTGCTGCCCACCCAGTCCAGCAGCACGTGCACCTTCAGCCCGGCGCGGGCGCGATCCGACAGCGCCTCGGCAAAGGCCTCGCCGATCGCGCCCGACCAGTAGATGAAGGTCTCGAACAGCACGGTGCGGCGCGCGCCCCGGATCGCCTCCAGCATGGCCGGGAAGATGCGGTCGCCGTTGATCAGCGCTTCGACCCGGTTGCCCTCGACGATGGTGGGTCCCAGCATCAGCGCCATGGAGCGGTGGAACTGCGGGTCGTCCACCGGATACAGGTGCTCGATCGGGTGATCGACCCGGCGCTCGCCGCCGCCGAAGTTGACGACGACCAGGGCGACCAGCAGGGCGGCGAGGAAGGCAAGCAGGACCAGCACGGCCGCAGGATGGCAGCGCCGTGGCCGGATGAGCGTCGGACCGCTTCCCGAATGCGGCGCAGTCGCTGTCGTCGCCGCCCGGCCGGCAGCCGTTGAGCAGGCCATGCACGACCGACACGCCGCGCCCGCCCGTGCCTGGCTCCCCCTGCTGGCCGGCGCGGTGCTGGGGCCGGCGTTGCAGTTGCAGCAGGCCCGGCTGGGCTCGGCGGCAGCCTATGCGGGCTTGCTGGCCTTGTCCCTGCTGGCGCTGGCGGCTGTGCTGCGGCAGCCGCGCTGGCGCCACCCGGCGCTGGTGCTGGCGCTGGCCGCCGCGGCGGGCTTCGCCGGGTGCGGCGCGCGCGCGGCGGTGTTCGCCTCGCAGGCGCTGGACCCGGCGCTGGAGGGGCGCGACCTGGTGGTCACCGGGCGCATCGCGGCCTTGCCGCAGCGGCACGAGTGGGGCCAGGGCCTCCGCTTCGCGGTGGAGGATGCGCAGCGTGACGGGGTGCCGCTGCGCATCCCCGACCGGCTGGCGCTCGGCTGGTATGCGGCCGGCGCCTTTGCCGACGAAGGCCTGGTCGAGCCGCAGCGCGCCCTGCCCGACGTGCGCGCCGGCGACCGCTGGCGCTTCACGGTGCGCCTGCGCGCGCCGCACGGCAACGTCAACCCGCATGGCTTCGACTACGAGCTGTGGCTGTGGGAGCAGGGCGTGCAGGCCACCGGCTACGTGCGCACCGGCCGCGACGATCCGGCGCCGCAGCGCATCGGCACCAGCTGGCGCCACCCCGTGGAGCGGGCCCGCCAGTCGGTGCGCGACGCCATCCAGGCCCGCATCGCCGATCCGCAGGCGGCCGGCATCGTGGCGGCGCTGGTGGCGGGCGACCAGAACGCGATCGCGCGCGACGACTGGGACGTGTTCCGCGCCACCGGCGTGGCCCACCTGATGTCGATCTCCGGCCTGCACGTGACCATGTTCGCGTGGCTGGCCGGCATCGCGGTCGGCTGGGGCTGGCGCCGCAGCACGCGCCTGTGCCTGGCCTGGCCGGCGCAGCACGCCGCGTTGTTCGGCGGGCTGCTGCTGGCGGCGGCCTACGCGCTGTTCAGCGGCTGGGGCGTGCCCGCCCAGCGCACGCTGCTGATGCTGGCCAGCGTCGCCTGGCTGCGCCTGTCCGGGCGGCGTTGGCCCGGGCCGGCGACCTGGCTGTTCGCCTGCGCCGTGGTGGTGACGGCGGATCCGTGGGCGCTGATGCAGCCGGGCTTCTGGCTGAGCTTCGTGGCGGTGGGCGTGCTGTTCGCCACCGCCGTCGGCGGCCGGGAGACCCGCGAGGAGGGCCGCCATGACGCCGAGGTCCGCGCCGATCCCCGCCCGGAATTCGGCGCCTGGCCCCGCCGCGCGGCCCGTGCCGGGGCGGGCCGCCTGCTCGCCCTGCTGCGCGAGCAGGGCGTCGTCACCCTCGCCTTGTCGCCGCTCACCCTGCTGCTGTTCGGGCAGGTGTCGCTGGTCGGCCTGGTCGCCAACCTGGCGGCGATCCCCTGGGTGACGCTGGTCGTCACGCCGCTGGCGATGCTGGGGGTGGCGTTCCCGCCCGCCTGGGATGCGGCGGCGCTGGCGGTGCAGGGCCTGGCCGGCCTGCTGCAGCTGCTGGCGGCGCTGCCGTTCGCCGTCTGGAACAGCGCGGCGCCGCCGGGGTGGGCCGGGGCGGCGGGCGTGCTGGGCGGCCTGCTGCTGGCGATGCGCTGGCCCGCGCCGGTGCGCGCGCTGGGTGTTCCGCTGCTGCTGCCGGTGCTGCTGTGGCAGGCCCCGCGGCCGGCGCCGGGCGAGTTCGAAGTGCTGGCCGCCGACGTTGGCCAGGGCAACGCGGTGCTGGTGCGCACCGCCACGCACGCGCTGCTGTACGACGCCGGGCCGCGTTTCGGCAGCGACAGCGATGCCGGCCAGCGCACGCTGGTGCCCCTGCTGCGGGCGCTGGGCGAACGGCTGGATGCGATCGTGCTCAGCCACCGCGACAGCGACCACACCGGCGGCGCCGGATCGGTGCTGGCGATGCAGCCGCAGGCGCGCCTGCTGGCGTCGCTGGAGCCGGCGCACCCGCTGGCGGTGCGGCACGCGGCCGCGCCGTGCCTGGACGGCCAGCAATGGGACTGGGACGGCGTGCAGTTCCAGTTCGTGCATCCGCCCGCGGCCGATGCGGGCCGGGCGGCCAAGCCCAACGCACTCAGTTGCGTGCTGCGCATCGCCAACGGGCGGCAGGCCGCGCTGCTGGCCGGCGACATCGAGCAGCCGCAGGAGGCGGCGCTGCTGGCGCGCAGCGCGCCGCTGCGCGCGCAACTGCTGCTGGTGCCGCACCACGGCAGCCGCACCTCGTCGAGCGACGGCTTTCTCGATGCGGTGCAGCCGCGCTGGGCGCTGGTCCAGGCCGGCTACCGCAACCGCTTCGGCCATCCGGCAGCGTCGGTGGTCGACCGCTACCTGCAGCGCAACGTGGCGCTGGTCGAGTCGGCGCGCTGCGGCGCGGCCTGGTGGTCCTCGGCCCGCCCCGAGGCCCTGCGCTGCGAGCGCGCGGCGGGTCCCAGGTACTGGCAGCACCGGTTGCCCGAGGCGGGCCCCTGAGGAGCGCGGCACGGGGGCTGGCCTGCGCGTGACCGCCGCCAAGCAGCCTGCCGCCGCGGAGCGCGAGCCTCAAGCGCGGGCCAGGTTCCCGCGGGCGCGCGCTTCCAGCGCGTCGTGGAAGGCGTCGGTGAGGTAGATGCGCGGGCGGGCCAGGAAGCCGCGCAGGACCTGCGCGCGGCGCTCGCGGTACAGCGGCTCGGGCACGTGGGCGTATTCGGCGCGGATCTGGCGCTGGTAGTCGTCGAAGCGGGCCGGCGCGGCGCCAAGGATGGACAGGTCGATGTCCAGCAGCAGGCGCGTGTCGGGGTCGTCGCCGGCGTAGGCGTGCGTGCGCGTGGCCATCACCAGCGCGTGCACGCGATCGGCCACCTCGGGTGCGCAGCCGGCGGCCCGCACGCCGGCCCGGGCCCAGTCGGCGCTGCGCTGCTCGTTGTCGTCGCGCCGCGGGTCGTACACCGCGTCGTGGAACCACAGCGCCAGTTCCACTTCGGCCGGCCGCCGCGCCAGCATCGAGGCCGCTTCGAGGTACGACAGGCATTCGCGCAGGTGCTGCAGCGTGTGGTAGTGGCGCTGGGGCTCGCCCCAGGCCGCCACCAGCTGGTTGAGCAGGCCGCCGTTGACCGTGGCGGCGCCCAGCTCGCCCCACAGCCGCTGCCAGGATGCCAGGCCGATGGTCATGAGCCGCCGCGCGGCAGCGCCGCCTTCACTTCGCGCCCCAGCTCGATCACCGCCATCGCGTAGTAGCTGGACCAGTTGTAGCGCGTGATCACGTAGAAGTTCTCGGTGCCGGCCACGTAGGTCGGCGGGTCGCTGCCGTTCTGCAGTTCCACCAGCGCCAGCGGCCCCTCGTGCTGCACCGCCTCGCCCTCCAGGTGCGCGCCCTTGGCCAGGAAACTGGGCACGCTGAAGGTGGGCAGGATGTCGGGCGCCAGCAGCGCGTCCAGGTCGAGCCGGTCGGTGTCGAAGCTCACCGGGTAGTGGGTCGGCATGCCGGGGTGCCAGCCGAACGCCCTGAAGTAGTTGGCCACCGAGCCGATCGCGTCGGCCGGGCTGCCCCACAGGTCGATGCGGCCATCGCCGTCGAAGTCGACCGCCCAGCGGATCCAGCTGCTGGGCATGAACTGCGGCATGCCCATCGCACCCGCATAGCTGCCCAGCGGCCGGGCGGGGTCGCCGCCCAGCCGGCTTTGCAGCGCCAGGAACGCTTCCAGCTCGCCGCGAAAGAACGTGCTGCGTTCGACTGCGCGCGGGTGGGCGGCCGGGAAGTCGAAGGCCAGCGTGGCCAGCGCATCGAGCACCCGGAAATTGCCCATCTGCTGGCCGTAGATCGTCTCCACCCCGAGGATGCCGACCACGATCTCGGGCGGCACGCCGAAGTCCTGCTCGGCGCGGGCCAGCGTCTCGCGGTTGTCCTGCCAGAAGCGCACGCCGGCCTGGATGCGGACCGGGTCGATGAAGCGGCTGCGGTACACCGCCCAGTTCTTGGGCGTGCCGGCCGGTGCCGGCTGCATCAGCCGCTCGACCACCGCCAGGCGCTGCGCCTGGGCCACGACCCGGCGGGTCCAGTCGGGATCCAGCCCGCGCCGCTCGGCCACCTGCTCGGCAAAGGCCATCGCCTCCTCGCGGCCGGCATAGGGCGGGCCCTGGCGCGCCGGCGCCTGCACCTTCACCTTCTTGGGCGAGGACGGCTTGGCCACAACGCCGGGCGCGGGCAGCGCCAGGGCCATGGCCGCCAGCGCGGCGGCCAGTCGGGATGCATTCATCGGGAAAGGGGCCAGGGCAATCGGTTGAACTCGCGCTGCAGCGCCGGCAGCGGGGCGGGTGCCTGCGCCGCGTAGCGCTGCGCTTCCAGCCGCAACAGCCAGTCTGCCAGCGGCTGTCCTTCGCTGCCGAAACGGTTGGTGACGGCAGCGGCCATCCGGCGCGGGCCGGCCGCCGCGGGCAGCGCCACGCCGGCCTGCTGCAGCTTGCCGCGCACCCGGGCCAGCAGGCGCAGCCACGGGTCCTGCCGTCTGCGATCCCAGCGCGCCCAGGCCGCGCCGGCCACCGCCACCGCGGTCACGATGGCGATCAGCACATAGCTGAGGTCCTCCCAGCGCGGCGACTGGAACCCGAGCTTGCGCAGCAGGTCCAGCTGCTTGCTCTGGGTGTAGTTGAGCACCCACTGGTTCCAGCGGTTGTTGACCGCCTCCCAGGCCTGGCGCAACCCGGCCAGCAGGGTCGGGTCGACGGTGCCCAGCGCCGTGGCGAAGGCGCCTTGCGGGGCGCGCAGCCGCTGCAGCGACCCGGTGCGCGAGGGCGCCACCATGGAGGTCGGATCGACCCGCACCCAGCCCCGGCCCGCGAGCCAGACTTCGGTCCAGGCGTGGGCGTCGCTCTGGCGCAGGGTCCAGTAGCCGTCGACCGCGTTCAGCTCGCCGCCCTGGTAGCCGGTGACGATGCGCGCCGGGATGTCCATGGCGCGCATCAGCACCGCGAAGGCCGAGGCGATGTGCTCGCAAAAGCCCTCCTTGCGGTCGAACCAGAATTCGTCGGCGGTGTGCTCGCCGTAGACGCCGGGCTCGAGCGTGTAGACGTAGCCGCCGGTGCGCAGCCGCTCCAGCGCCGCGCGCACCAGCGCCGGCTTGTCGGCGCCGCCGCCGGGGGCGGCGCGCATCATCTCGGCGGCCATCTGCAGCGTGCGCGGGTTGTACGAGGCCGGCAGCTCGCGGTACTGCGGCGGCAGCCCGGCCGAACGGCCCTGCGCGTTGGCCCGCCAGTCGAGGTGGCTTTCCACCTGGTAGCGCAGCAGGTCGGTGACCGGGCGGGTCGAGATCCATTGCAGCTCGCCGCCGCTGAGGGCTTCCAGCCCCGGCCCCGAGGGCGCCTGGGTGGCGGCATCGAGCACCAGCAGCCAGGGCCGGTTGCTCGGCTCCAGGGTCACGGTGTAGCGCACCGGCGCGCCGAAGCCCTGCAGGTTCACCGGCGGCAGCAGCGACGCGGCATAGGCGCCCAACCGCGGCAGCAGCGGCTTCCATTCGCGCCCGTCGAAGCTGGACAGCACCGGTCCGCGGAAATACAGCTCGTGCGCCGGCGGCACCGCCCCCTCGAACCGGACCCGCATGGCGATGCCTTCCTCCAGCGCGAGCTGGGCCACGTTGCCCACGCGCATGGTGGACGACAGGCCGCTGCGCCCGGTCATGCCGTCGTTGGGGATGCCCCACAGCGGCGCGAAGCGCGGGAACAGCATGAACAGCACGGCCATGATGGGCGCGCCCAGCAGCGCCATGCTGCCGGCGGTGCGCGCGGCCTGCATCAGCGGCGGCCGGCCGACCGGCATGTGGGCGTTGACCAGGGCCGTCAGCAGCCCCAGCAGGCCGACCAGCATCGCCGCCGCGGTCAGCAGCGATTGCGAGAAGAAGAAGTTGGTCAGCAGGGTGAAGAAGCCGAGGAAGAACACCACGAAGGCGTCGCGCCGGGCGCGCAGCTCCAGCGTCTTGAGCGCCAGCAGCACCACGATCAGCGTCACGCCGGCATCGCGGCCCAGCAGGGTGCGGTGCGACAGCAGGGTGGCGGCGATGGTCGCCGCCAGCAGCCCCAGCACCCAGGCGCTGCGCGGCAGCGGCGCCCCGCGCACCGCCAGCACGCCGCGCCAGCCCAGGATGGCCGCCGCCAGCGCGATGCACCATGCAGGCAGGCGGCCGGCCTGCGGCAGGATCAGCCAGCCGATCACCGCCAGCAGGAACAGTGTGTCGCGCGCCTCGCGCGGCAGCGCGGCCAGCGTTTGCCAGGGGCGCCGCGCCGCGGCCAGCGCCTGCCGGCCCGGCGGGGCAGAGGCGGGTTGCGCGGTCAGCACAGCGCCAGCGCCTCCAGGCAGCGCCGCCGGTGGCCCTCGCCGCTGTCGGGCGCGATCTCCAGGCCGGGCAGCCGCAGCCCGTAGTCCACCCCCAGCTTGTCGGCCTGCATCACCCAGGCCGCCAGCCGCGACAGGCGGGCCTCGCCGTCGGCGGCGCCGGCGCGGGCGAAGTCCAGCCAGAGTTCGCGGCGCTGCGCCTGCTGGGTGTCGCGGCTGACCAGCTCGTCGGACTTGGCGGCCTTCTTCCAGACCACCAGCTTGAGCGGGTCGCCGCGGCGGTAGGCGCGCACGCCGTCGAACTCGCCGGCGGTCTGAACCCTCGTCGGGCCGGCGGTGCCGGCGCGCGGCTCGCCCTCGGGCAGGGGCGGCGGCAGCGGCTCGGGCGCCGGCCAGACCAGCACCTGGGCGGCCGGCCGCCACACGGTCCAGACGCGGAAGGTGCCGAGCGGAAAGCGCGTCTCGGCGGTCAGCGGCGGCACCCGGTGCAGGCCGCGCCGCGGCGGCTGGAACGCGACCGAGACGGCGGCGGTGCCCAGGCCGGGCACGTCGGTCCAGGCCCAGTGGTCCTCGTGGCCGTCGTCCAGCACGGCCAGGCCGATGCCGTAGCGCGCGGCCTTGCGCCCGTTGGTCAGCGTCACGCGCAGCGGCGCGCTGCTGCCGGCGAACACCGGCTCGGGCGGCGCCAGCACCAGCGTCAGGCCGCGCAGCGTGGCATGGCACACGTGCATGCCGGCCACGGCGCTGCCGGCCAGCAGGAAAGTCAGCAGGTAGCCCAGGTTGAGCTGGTAGTTGATCGAGGCGACCAGCAGCACCAGCAGCGTGGCCGCCAGCATCAGGCCGGGGCGGGTGGGCAGGATGTAGACGTTGCGCTGGGTGAGCACCAGCGTGTCCGCGAGCGGCAGGCGCGCCTGCCACCAGGCGCGGAAGCGCCCGCGCACCAGGGCCGCCGGATTCCATTCGCGAGCCCCCGAGGAACCGGCTTTGCCGGGCCACAGGCGGCGACCCCTTGGAGCGGGAGCGCCGAAGGCGCTTCGGGGCTGGGTCATCAGGGCAGCGGCACCGCCTCCAGCATCGCCCGCACCTGCTCGACCGGGCCGCGGCCGGCATCGCCGGCGGGCACCAGCCGGTGCGCGATGGTCTGCGGCAGGATGGCCTGGACGTCGTCGGGCGCCACGTAGTCGCGCCCGCTGATCAGGGCCTGCGCCTTGGCCGCGCGCACCAGCGCGATGCCGGCGCGCGGCGACAGGCCCTGCAGGAACCAGCGGCCGCTGCGGGTGGCGGCGATCAGGTCCTGCACGTAGTTGAGCAGCGGCTCGGCCGTGTGCACCGCCAGCACCTGGCGCTGCAGCGCGTCCAGGTCGGCCGGCGTGAGCTTGCCGGCCATGCCCACCACCATGTCGCGGCGGTCGGCGCCGGACAGCAGCTCGCGCTCGGCCGCGCGGTCCGGGTAGCCGAGCGAGATGCGCATCAGGAAGCGGTCGAGTTGCGACTCGGGCAGGGCGAAGGTGCCCAGCTGGTCGTGCGGGTTCTGGGTGGCGATCACGAAGAACGGGGCGGGCAGGGCGCGCGTCTCGCCCTCGATCGTCACCTGCTTCTCCTCCATCGCCTCCAGCAGGGCGCTCTGGGTCTTGGGGCTGGCGCGGTTGATCTCGTCGGCCAGCAGCACCTGGGCGAAGATCGGCCCGGGGTGGAAGACGAAGGCTTCCTTGCCGCGCTCGTAGATCGACACGCCGGACAGGTCGCTGGGCATCAGGTCGGCGGTGAACTGCACCCGCGAGAAGTGCAGCCCGAACGAGCGCGCCAGCGCATGCGCCAGGGTGGTCTTGCCGACGCCGGGAACGTCCTCGATCAGCAGGTGGCCGCCGGCCAGCAGGCAGGCCACGCAATCGCGCACCTGGTCGGTCTTGCCCACGATCACCGTGTTAAGCTGGTCCAGCAGCGCCTTGAGTTTTTGTCGTGCTTCCATCAGGGCCTGACGTTATCCGAAATTTGCGTGCCGCCAGCCATGAGTGCGAACAAGACCGGGTATTTCACGCATGGGTCGTGCCGGTTGCACGAGATGGGCGAGGGCCACCCCGAGTGCCCGCAACGGCTGGCCGCCATCGAAGACCGCCTGCTGATCACCGGTGTCCTGGATGCGCTCGACCAGCGCGAGGCGCCCGAGGCCTCGCTGGCCGACCTGGAACTGGCCCACGACCGGATGCACGTGGCGGCGATGCGCGGACTGCGCGAGCAGCTGCGCGAGCAGATCGCCGCCGGCGGCAGCCCCTACGCGCACATCGACCCGGATACCGCCCTCAACCCCCACACCTGGGACGCCGCCCTGCATGCGGCCGGCGCCGTGCTGGCGGCCACCGACGCGGTGCTGGCCGGCGAGCTGCGCAACGCCTTCTGCGCCGTGCGCCCGCCCGGGCACCATGCGTGCCGCGACCGGGCGATGGGCTTTTGCATCTTCAACAACGTCGCGATCGCGGCGCGCTACGCGCTGGAGCGGCACGGCCTGAAGCGGGTGGCGATCGTCGACTTCGACGTGCACCACGGCAACGGCACCGAGGACATCCTGGCCGGCGACCCGCGGGTGCTGATGGTCGGCATCTTCCAGCACCCGTTCTATCCCTACAGCGGCGACCCGCCGGCGGCCGACAACATGGTCAACGTGCCGGTGCCGGCGTACACCCGCGGCATGGACGTGCGCGAGCTGGTCGAGATGCTGTGGATCCCGCGGCTGGAGCAGTTCCGCCCGCAGATGATCTTCATCAGCGCCGGCTTCGACGCCCACCGCGAGGATGAACTGGGCCAGCTCGGGCTGACCGAGAACGACTACGCCTGGATCACCCACCGCATCCGGCAGATTGCCGACCGCTTCGCCGACGGCCGGATCGTCTCCAGCCTGGAGGGCGGCTACAACCTCGGCGCGCTGGGCCGCAGCGTCGAGGCGCATGTGCGCGTGCTGGCGGACCTCTGAACGAACGTACCGGACAAGGAGACCGACATGGACAACGACAACCCGCCGATCCTGCAGACCCGCGACGCGCGCGGCGTCGCCACCCTGACCCTGAACCGGCCGGGCAACTTCAACGCGCTGGGCGAGGAGATGCTGGGCGCGCTGCAGGCCGCGCTGGACCAGCTGGCCGGCGACGAGTCGGTGCGGGTGGTGGTGATTGCCGCCGAGGGCAAGGCTTTCTGCCCGGGGCACAACCTCAAGGAGATGATCGCGACGCCCGAGCTGGACTACTACCAGCAGCTGTTCTCGCAGTGCAGCCGCGTGATGCTGTCGATCCAGAAGCTGCCGGTGCCGGTCATCGCCCGGGTACACGGCATCGCCACGGCCGCCGGCTGCCAGCTGGTCGCCCAGTGCGACCTGGCGGTGGCGTCGACCGACGCGAAGTTCGCCGTCAGCGGCGTCAACTTCGGCCTGTTCTGCTCCACGCCCAGCGTGCCGTTGCTGCGCAACATCGCGCCCAAGCAGGCGATGGAGATGCTGGTCACCGGCGAGTTCATCGGCGCCGAGGAAGCGAAGCAGCGCGGCCTGGTCAACCGGGTCGCTGCGCCCGAGCGGCTGGACGCGGAGATCGAGTCGCTGGTCGCCAGCATCCTGGCCAAGCCGCGCAAGGCGCTGGCCATGGGCAAGGAGCTGTTCTACCGGCAGCGCGAACTGGGGATCGAGGCGGCCTACCAGCTGGCCTCGCAGACCATGGCGGTGAACATGATGGACGGCTGCGCCCAGGAAGGCGTGACCGCGTTCACCGAGAAGCGCCAGCCGAAGTGGAACTGATGCGCGCGGCGTCCCGGGGCGCGGCCGCATGAACCCGCTGCGACGCCTGATCCTCAGCCTGGACCATCCCGGCCTCCCAGTGGAGGCGGGGGTGCTGCTCGGCTGCCTGCTGCTGGCGGCCGGCCTGTCGTGGTGGATGGGCCGCGGGCGCCACCCCGGCTCGGTCTGGTTCGGCCGCATCGTGGTCGATGGCCTGCTGTTCCCGCTGCTGGCGCTGGCGCTGGTGACCACCGCGCGGGCCATCCTGGACGACTACCTGCCGCTGGCGCTGCTGCGGCTGGCGGTGCCGGTGCTGCTGTCGCTGGCCGGCATCCGGTTCATCGCCCGCGTGCTGACGGTCGCCTTCCCGAACTCGGGGCTGGCGCGGCTGGTGGAGCGGGTGTTCTCCTGGCTCGCCTGGATCGCCGCGGCGCTGTGGGTGGCGGGCGTGCTGCCGGCCGTGATGGCCCAGCTGGACGCCTTCCAGTTCGCCTTCGGCAAGTCGCGCGTGAGCGTGCTGACGCTGCTCGAGGGGCTGCTGTGGGCCGGCGTGGTGCTGGTGGGCGCGCTGTGGGCCTCGGCGGTGCTCGAGCGGCGGGTGCTGCAGCCGGCGGTGCAGGACCTCTCGCTGCGCAAGGTGGCGGCCAACGCGATCCGCTCGGTCCTGCTGCTGGTGGCGCTGCTGTTCGCGCTGTCGGCCACCGGCATCGACCTGACGGCGCTGTCGGTGCTGGGCGGCGCCCTCGGCGTGGGCCTGGGCTTCGGCCTGCAGAAGCTGGCGTCCAACTACATCAGCGGCTTCGTGATCCTGTTCGAGCGCTCGCTGCGCATCGGCGACCTGGTCAAGGTCGACAACTTCGAGGGCCGGGTGCTGGACATCAAGACCCGCTACACCCGGATCCGGGCGGCCAACGGGCGCGAGGCGTTCGTGCCCAACGAGAAGCTGATCATCGAGCGCACCGAGAACCTGTCCGCGGCCGATCCCAAGGTGATGGTGACCACCGACGTGACGGTGGTGGCCGACAGCGACGTGGAACGGGTGCAGCAGGTGCTGGTGGCCGCCGCGCGCTCGGTGCCCCTCGTGATGAGCGATCCGCCGCCCGCTGCGCGGCTGGGCCGTTTCCTGCCGAACGGGCTGGAGTTCACGGTGCAGTTCTGGATCCCCGATGCCAGCACGCTGCAGTTGAATGTGCGCTCGGACGTGAACCTGGCCGTGCTCAAGGGGCTGCGCGAGAGCGGCATCGAGCTGGTCCGCGGGTAGCCGCGCTTGCCGAGGCGGCGAGGCCGGGACGCCGCCAGCGGCCCAGCGCCACCCCGCTGATCCGGGAAGCCGCGACGAACGGCCGCGGCCACACGCGCGAGTCGTCCGAGGCCTGCAGGTCGTCGCCGACGACGAACCAGTGGCCCTCGGGCACGCGCCAGGACTGCACCCGCGCGCCGGCGACCCGGGGCTGCCCGTCCCACGGACGATCGTTGACGTACAGGCGGCCGGCTTCGAGTTCGACGAGATCGCCCGGCCCGGCCGCGACCCGCTTGACGTAGCGGGTGCCCGGCGCGGCGGTGATCACCACGATGTCACCGACGGCGACCCGCCCCAACGGCGGGCGCGTCAGCAGCAGCCGGCCGGGCGCCAGCGTGGGCTGCATGGAGCGCCCGCGGATGCGCACGAGGGGCGTCCAGCGCGCCACCTCAGTGGCGGTGCTCCGCAGGGTGCGCATGCGCGCCGCCGGCAGGGACAGGGTGGCCGTGGTCGTGGTCCTCGCCCTCGGCGTACTTGAAGAAGCTCACGTAGGCGGCGACGTAGTCGCGGGCCGCGGGAACGTCATCGACGTCGAAGCCCTTCTTGCCCAGTGCCGCGTGGAAGCGCCGATGCAACTCGTCGCGGCGTTCCGCGGGCGCCAGTGCGCGGACTTCCCGGTCATCGCCGGTTTCGAGCGCCCGGTCCGCTGCCGCGACGATCGGCTCGACATGCGCACCGGTCGGCTGGATGCCGGTGAAGCCGACGCCCTCGCCCATGCGGTGGATCCGCACCAGGGTTTCCAGGAACAGCCGGTCGGCGACCTCGGCGGCTTGCGGGCCGAGCTTGCGCACGGCCAGCGCCTTGGTGAAAACCTCCTTCAGCTCGGCCTCGCCGTCGGCCTGGATCCACTTGAGGGCGTGGTTGATGTTGCCGGTGGCGAGTGCACGGCGGCCGTCGGTGACCGCGGGGCCGTCGGTGGTGTCGCAGTGGGCCTGGGCCGTTGGAACGATCGCACCGGCGAGCGAGCGCAAGAGTTGGGCGAAGAACATGGCCGATCTCCTTTTGCCAGCGGGTGCCGGCAACAGGCCAATCTAGCCAGGATGCGGACCGCAGGCCTTGAGACGCCTCAAGCTGCGGGCCCGCCGGAGGGGCCGGACCGCTTCACCCCATCAGCGACGGCAGCCACAGGCTGAGCTGTGGGAACGCGACCAGCAGCCCCAGCATCAGCACCATCACCGCCACGAACGGCCAGCAGCCGCGGAAGATGGTCGGCAGGCCGACGCCGGGCAGCAGCGAGTTGAGCACGAACAGGTTCATGCCCACCGGCGGCGAGATCAGGCCGATCTGCACCACCATCACGATCAGCACGCCGAACCAGATCGGGTCGAACCCCATGCTGGTGACGATGGGGAAGAACAGGGGGATGGTCAGCAGCACCATCGTCAGCTCCTCCATCACCGTGCCCAGCACCACGTAGATCGCCATCATCGCCACCACGACCATGGTGGGCGACAGGCCCAGGTGGGTGATCCAGTCGCGCAGGTCGCCCGGCATGGTCGTGAAGTTCACGAAGTTGGCGAAGATGGTGGCGGCGATCAGCAGCGTGAACAGCATGGCCGTGGTGCGGGCCGACTCCACCAGCACCTGGTAGAGGATGGCCCAGGTCAGCCGACGCCGCCCCAGGGCGAACAGGAAGGCGCCGAACGCACCGAAGCCGGCGCCCTCGGTGGCGGTGAAGAAGCCGCCGTAGATGCCGCCCAGCACCACCACCACCAGCACCGCCACGCCCCAGATGCCGCGCACGGCCTGCCAGCGCTCGGGCCAGCTGGCGCGCTCGCCGGGCGGCGCATGCTCGGGGTCGCGCGCCGTCAGGTAGGAAATGGCCGCCATCAGCGCGAGCGCGGTCAGCGCGCCGGGGATGACCCCGGCGGCGAACAGCTTGCCGATGTTGGTCTGGGTGATGATCCCGTAGATGACCAGGATGGTGGACGGCGGGATCATGATCCCCAGCGTGCCGCCGGCCGCCATCACGCCGGTGGACAGGGCCTCGCTGTAGCCCAGCTTTCGCATCGACGGATAGGCCACCTTGCTCATGGTGGCGGCGGTGGCGATGGACGAGCCGCAGATCGCGCCGAAGCCGGCGCAGGCCGCCACCGTGGCGTGGGCCAGCCCGCCGCGCACGTGGCCGACGAAGGAGTACGCCGCCTGGAACAGCTCGTGCGCCAGGCCGGCCCGGGCCACGAAGTTGCCCATCAGGATGAACAGCGGCACCACCGACAGCGTGTAGGCGAAGCCGGTTTCATAGACGGCCTGCGAGGTGCTGGCCAGCGCCGGCGTCCAGCCGCGCGTCAGTCCGATGCCGGCGAAGCCGACCAGGCCCATGGCGAACGCCAGCGGCACCCGGATGAGGGCGAGCGCGAAGATCGCGGCGAATCCGAGCAGGGCTTCGGTCACAGCGCGGCTCCTTCGCCCTCGGCGCGGTCCACCGGCTCCTGGCCCATCAGCCACAGGTGGACGGCGCCGGTGATGGCGCACAGCACGCTCATGCCGTACAGGAACGGCGCCTTGAGGACCTGCAACTGGGCGGTGGTCTCGCCGCTGGCCAGGAACTGGTTGCCGGTGCGCCACATCAGCCAGCCCAGCGCCAGCAGGGCGGCCGCGCACAGCAGGTGCACGACGACGGCCTGGAGGCGGCGCAGCCAGCCGGGCAGGTAGGGATCGAGCGAGTCGAACTCGACGTGTTCGCCGCGCTCGGACACCAGCGGCAGCGCGGCGAAGATCACCACCACCATCAGCAGCTCGGTGACCTCGAGCGAGCCCGGGATGGAGTTGCTGAGGAACTTGCGGCCCAGCACGTCGAAGAACGTCAGGGCCATGATGCCGAACAGCGCGGCGCCGGACAGCAGGCCGCACAGCAGCACGAGGGTTTTCTTCATCGGGGGACTTCCGTCAGGCGCGCCGCGGACGGCGGGCGCTCCATGTGCGAAGGCGGCACCTCCGGGCAGAGGATGCCGCCTTCCGTTCGGGCCGGCCTGTGCTTATTTGGAAGCCTTCGCGATCTCGGAGCGGAACTCGGCCAGCACCTTGGCCGCGTCCTTCAGGCCCTTGGCCTCGGCGTCCTTGGCCCACTTTTCCTCCAGCTTGGAGGTGTGCGACTTGACGTCGTTGACGAACTTGGCGTCGGCCTTGGTGAACTGCACGCCGTTGGCCTTCATGTTCTCGAGGGCCTTGTTGTCGACCTTGTCCCAGCCGCGCCCGAAGATGCGCGCGGCGACTTCGCCGGAGGCGTCGTCGACGGCCTTCTTCTCCTCCGGGCTGAGCTTCTTGTACTTGTCCTCGTTCATCATGAAGACGAAGCTGGTGTTGTACAGGCCGCCGGGGAAGGTGGTGGCGTACTTGATCAGCTTGTCGAGCTTGAACGAATCGACCGACTCGGCCGGGAACAGGGTGCCGTCCATCACGCCGCCCGACAGCAGCTCGTAGGACTCGGGCGCCGGCTTGAGCGTGACGTTCATGCCCAGCGTCTTGGCGATCTCGTTGACCATGCCGCCGCCCACGCGCCACTTCAGGCCCTGCAGGTCCTCCAGCTTGGCCACCGGCTTCTTGGTGTTGAGCACCATGCCCGGGCCGTGGGTGAAGTAGGTCAGCACGTGGACGCCGGCGTGCTCCTTGGCGAACTCGGGGTGCTTGGCGGCCACCCGGTTGAACGCCACCGAGAGCGGCTCGGCGCTGTCGCCCAGGAACGGGAATTCGGCCATCTGCGTCAGCACGAAGCGGCCGGGGGTGTAGCCGTGGACGGTGAAGGACACGTCGGCCAGGCCGTTCTTGACCGCATCGAAGGTGCCGGGCGGTGCGGCGACGGCGCGCGGGAGCTGGTTGCACTTGATCTTGCCGGCGGCCTTCTGCGCGACCAGGTCGCACCATTCCTTCTGGGCCAGGGTCAGCGCATGGGTGGGCGGCACCCAACTCGAGAGCGTGAGCACCGTCTCCGCGGCAGCCGGGGCACAGGCGAAGGCGGCGGCCAGTGCGGCGGCCGAGAGCGACAGGCGTTTCATGGTGAAAAGCTCCTTGCGAGGGGGGTCGCGGCACTGTATGCCCGCCCTTGACGAATGTCGGTCCAGAAATACCCGAATTCATCGACCGCGCGGTCGATCGAATGTCGTCGCGACGACAGAGGCAGGCGCATGCGCCCGGCCCCGGCGGCGGGGCTCCCTATAATCAAAAGTGAACGACCGTTCTTTTTTGCCTCTAGCCCATGCCGCAGTGCGGCATAGAATTTTGGGCTTTACGTCAACGTCAATTCTTCCCTTTAGGAGCCCCCTGATGAAGGTTCTCGTCCCGGTCAAGCGGGTGGTGGACTACAACGTGAAGGTCCGCGTCAAGTCGGACAACACGGGTGTGGACATCGCCAATGTGAAGATGAGCATGAACCCGTTCGACGAGATCGCGGTGGAGGAGGCGGTGCGCCTGAAGGAAAAGGGCGTGGCCGCCGAGGTCATCGCGGTGTCCTGCGGCGTGCAGCAGTGCCAGGAGACCCTGCGCACCGCCATGGCGATCGGCGCCGACCGCGCGATCCTGGTGCAGACCGACGAGGAGCTGCAACCGCTGGCGGTCGCCAAGTTGCTCAAGGCCCTGGTCGACAAGGAGCAGCCCGGCCTGGTGATCCTGGGCAAGCAGGCGATCGACGACGACGCCAACCAGACCGGCCAGATGCTGGCGGCGCTGGCCGACCTGCCGCAGGCCACCTTCGCCAGCAAGGTGGAAGTGGCCGACGGCAAGGCCCAGGTCACGCGCGAAGTCGATGGCGGCCTGGAGACCGTGTCGGTCACGCTGCCGGCGGTGGTGACCACCGACCTGCGCCTGAACGAGCCGCGCTACGTCACGCTGCCCAACATCATGAAGGCCAAGAAGAAGCCGCTCGACACCGTGACCCCGGCCGACCTGGGCGTGGACGTCGCGCCGCGGCTCAAGACGCTGAAGGTCATGGAGCCGCCCAAGCGCAGCGCCGGCCAGAAGGTGGCCGACGTGGCGACGCTGGTCGACAAGCTGAAGAACGAAGCGAAGGTGATCTGACCCGCTTCGTCATCCGCCGGCCCCCGTCATTCCCGCGAAGGCGGGAATCCACGCAGCGCGAGCGCATGAGCGCCGCAGGCGCGTTGCGCCGGATCCTCCGCCTTTCGCGGAGGACGACGAAGTGAAGGCGGGCCGACTGCCCACATCAAGGAACAGATTCATGACCTCCCTCGTCATCGCAGAACACGACAATGCGTCCATCAAGGGCGCCACCCTCAACACCGTCACCGCGGCCGCGGCCTGTGGCGGCGACGTCCACGTGCTGGTGGCCGGCCACAACGCCGGCGAAGCGGCCAAGGCCGCCGCGCAGATCGCCGGCGTGGCCAAGGTGATCCACGCCGACGGCGAGCAGTTCGCCCACGGCCTGGCCGAGAACGTCGCGGCCCAGGTGCTGGCGATCGCCGGCAACTACAGCCACATCCTGTTCCCGGCCACCGCCAGCGGCAAGAACATCGCCCCGCGCGTGGCCGCCAAGCTGGACGTGGCCCAGGTCTCGGACATCACCAAGGTCGACAGCCCCGACACCTTCGAGCGCCCGATCTACGCCGGCAACGCCATCGCCATCGTGCAGAGCGCGGACCCGGTGAAGGTGATCACGGTGCGCACCACCGGCTTCGATGCCGCGCCGGCCAGCGGCGGCAGCGCCGCGGTGGAGAGCGCCAGCGCCGTGGCCGACAGCGGCAAGAGCCGCTTCGTCGGCCAGGAGATCGCCAAGAGCGACCGCCCCGAGCTGACCGCCGCCAAGATCATCGTCTCCGGCGGCCGCGCGCTCGGCTCGGCGGAGAAGTTCAACGAGGTGATCACGCCTCTGGCCGACAAGCTGGGTGCCGCCATCGGCGCCAGCCGCGCCGCGGTGGACGCCGGCTACGCGCCCAACGACCTGCAGGTCGGCCAGACCGGCAAGATCGTCGCGCCGCAGCTGTACATCGCCGCCGGCATCAGCGGCGCCATCCAGCACCTGGCCGGCATGAAGGACTCCAAGGTGATCGTGGCGATCAACAAGGACCCCGAAGCGCCGATCTTCAGCGTCGCCGACTACGGGCTGGAGGCCGACCTGTTCCAGGCGGTGCCGGAGCTGGTGAAGGCGCTCTGAGCGCAGCAAAGTACCGCGTCATCCCGGGCCTGGCCCGGGATGGCGCCATCTGGAGACCGTGATGACCTACCGCGCCCCCCTCAAGGACATGCTCTTCGACATCCGCCACCTGGCGCGGATCGACGAGATCGCCAGGCTGCCCGGCTTCGAGGAAGCCGGCTTCGACACCGCCCAGGCCGTGCTGGAGGAGTGCGCGAGGTTCAACCAGGAAGTGGTCGCGCCGCTCAACCGGCCGGGGGACCTGGAGCCCTCGAGCTGGAAGGACGGCCAGGTCAGCACCACGCCGGGGTTCAGCCAGGCCTACCGCCAGTACACCGAAGGCGGCTGGCAGGGCCTGCAGCACCCGGCCGACTTCGGCGGCCAGGGCCTGCCCAAGACCGTGGGCGCCGCCTGCAGCGAGATGCTCAACTCGGCCAACCTCAGCTTCGCCCTGTGCCCGCTGCTGACCGACGGCGCGATCGAGGCGCTGCTGACGGCCGGCTCCGACGACCTGAAGGCGATCTACCTGGCCAAGCTGGTGAGCGGCGAGTGGACCGGCACCATGAACCTGACCGAGCCGCAGGCCGGCAGCGACCTGGCGCTGGTGCGCAGCCGCGCCGAGCCGCAGCCCGACGGCACGTACAAGGTGTTCGGCACCAAGATCTTCATCACCTACGGCGAGCACGACATGGCCGAGAACATCGTCCACCTCGTGCTGGCGCGGGTGGCCGGTGCGCCGGAGGGCGTCAAGGGCATCAGCCTGTTCGTCGTGCCCAAGTTCCTGGTCAACCCGGACGGCTCGCTCGGCGCGCGCAACGACGTTCACTGCGTCAGCATCGAGCACAAGCTGGGCATCAAGGCCTCGCCGACGGCCGTGCTGCAGTACGGCGACGGAACGGCGGCGAGCAATGTGAATGGCACCGGACCCGGTGCCGTGGGCTACCTGGTGGGCCAGGAGAACCGCGGCCTGGAGTACATGTTCATCATGATGAACGCGGCCCGCTATGCGGTGGGCGTGCAGGGCATCGCGATCGCCGAGCGCGCCTACCAGAAGGCCGCCGAGTACGCCAAGGAGCGCGTGCAGTCGCGGCCCGTCGACGGCTCGGTCAATGCCAGCGCGCCGATCGTGCACCACCCGGACGTGCGCCGCATGCTCATGACCATGCGCGCGCTCACCGAGGGCTGCCGTGCGATGGCCAGCGTGGCCGCCGCCGCCTACGACGCCGCGCACCACCACCCCGATGCGCAGGTGCGCCAGCAGAACCAGGCTTTCTACGAATTCATGGTGCCGCTGGTCAAGGGCTACAGCACCGAGATGAGCCTGGAAGTCACCTCGCTGGGCGTGCAGGTGCACGGCGGCATGGGCTTCATCGAGGAAACCGGCGCCGCCCAGTACTACCGCGACGCCCGCATCCTGCCGATCTACGAGGGCACGACGGCGATCCAGGCCAACGACCTGGTGGGCCGCAAGACCGCGCGCGACGGCGGCCAGGTGGCCAAGGCGATCGCCGGGCAGATCGAGCAGACCGAGGGTGAGCTGGCCAGCCGCGATTCGGCCGCGGCGCAGTCCGTGCTGCGGCGGCTGGCGGCGGCGCGCCAGGCCTTCCTCGACGTGGTCGACTTCATCGCCCGCGAGACCCGCGGCAACCCGAACGCGGCCTTCGCCGGGTCGGTGCCCTACCTGCTGCTGGCCGGCAACCTGGTGGCCGGCTGGCAGCTGGCGCGCTCGCTGCTGGTGGCCGAGGAGCTGGCGGCCCGCGGCGAGGACACCGCCTTCATGCAGGCCAAGATCGCCACCGCCCGCTTCTATGCGGAGCACATCCTGTCGCGTGCGCCGGCCGCCCGCGATGCCATCGTCGACGGCGCCGAGAGCGTGACCGCGATGGCGCTGGACGCTTTCTGACCGACGAAGGAGACCCATGTCGCGCCTGCCCCCCGCCCTGCAAAACCTTTCGCTGCCGGTGATCGGCTCGCCGCTGTTCATCATCAGCAACCCCAAGCTGGTCATCGAGCAGTGCAAGGCGGGGATCATCGGCGCCATGCCGGCGCTCAACGCCCGGCCGGCCTCGCAGCTGGACGAGTGGCTGCACGAGATCACCGAGACGCTGGCGGCGTGGAACCGCCAGCACCCGGACCGGCCGGCCGCGCCGTTCGCCATCAACCAGATCGTGCACAAGAGCAACGACCGGCTCGAGCACGACATGGAGATGGTGGTCAGGCACAAGGTGCCGGTGATCATCACCTCGCTGGGCGCGCGCACCGACGTCAACGACGCGATCCACGGCTACGGCGGCGTGGTGCTGCACGACGTGATCAACAACACCTTCGCGCGCAAGGCGGTGGAGAAGGGCGCCGACGGCCTGATCGCGGTGGCGGCCGGCGCCGGCGGCCATGCCGGCACCAAGAGCCCGTTCGCGCTGGTGCAGGAGATCCGCGAGTGGTTCGACGGCCCGCTGGCGCTGTCCGGCGCCATCGCCACCGGCGGTGCGGTGCTGGCGGCCCAGGCCATGGGCGCCGACTTCGCCTACATCGGCTCGGCCTTCATCGCCACCGAGGAGGCGCGCGCCTCGGACGCCTACAAGCAGGCCATCGTCGAGGGCACCAGCGACGACATCGTGTACTCGAGCCTGTTCACCGGGGTGCACGGCAACTACCTCAAGCCCTCGATCCGCAACGCCGGCCTGGACCCGGACAACCTGCCCGAGAGCGACCCCAGCAAGATGGATTTCGGCGGCGGCGAGAGCGCCAAGAAAGCCTGGAAGGACATCTGGGGCTGCGGCCAGGGCATCGGCGCGGTGCACCAGGTCAGCACGGCGGCCGCCTTCATCGCGAAGCTGAAGCAGGAGTACGCCCGGGCCCGCGAACGGGTCGGCGTGCCCGCCTGAGCCGGCCGGTCAGGGCCGGTGCACGGAAGCGGCCGGCGGCGCCGCTTCGCCGGCCCCGTAGCTCAGCTCCCGCGCCGGTCCCCAGAACACCCGGTACATGTAGATCGTGTAGGCGGTGATCACCGGGAACGTGATCGCCGTGCCGATGAAGCTGAACACCAGCGAGTCGGTCGAGGCGGCGGCCTGCCAGACCGTCAGCCGGTCGATCACGATGTACGGGTACAGGCTGTAGGCCAGGCCCAGGAAGGCCATCACGAAGATCAGCACGGTGCTGGCGAACACGATCCAGCCGTAGCCGGCGGCCACCACGTTCGGCCGCTGGATCACGTGCCAGGCCGCATAGAAGGCCGCGGCGCAGGCCACCGGGATCGGCAGCAGCCCGATCAGTTGCGGCATGTCGAACCAGCGCTCGAACACGGTCTGGCTCATCACCGGTGTCGCCAGCGAGATGCCCACCAGCGCCAGCCCCATCGGCCACAGCACCTTGCGCGCCCAGCCGACGGCCCGGGCCCGCAGCTCGCCTTCGGTCTTCATGATCAGCCAGCCCGATCCCATCATCGCGTAGGCGGTGGGCAGCGTCAGCGCGATGCCGGCGGCGAAGGCCAGCGACCAGCGGTCGCGATCGAAGCCCACCAGGTAGCTGCCCAGCATCCATCCCTGCGCGGCAGCCGCCATCAGCGAGCCGATGGCGAACAGCCGGTTCCACAAGGCCTTGTGGTGGTCGCGCGCCTTGACCCGGAAGTCGAACGACACGCCGCGCAGGATCAGGCCCAGCAGCATGATCGCCACCGGCAGGTACAGGCTGCTGAGCACCAGCCCCTGCGCCTGCGGGAAGGCCATCAGCAGCACGCCCACGCCCAGCACCAGCCAGGTCTCGTTGGCGTCCCAGAACGGACCGATGCTGGAGACCATCACGTCCTTCTGCTCGTCGCTGGCGAACGGCAGCAGCAGGCCGACACCGAGGTCGTAGCCGTCCAGCACCACGTAGACCAGCAGCGCCAGGCCCATCACGCCCATGAAGAACAGCGGCAGCAGCGTCGCCCAGTCGATGTCCATGGCGGTCTCCTTCAGGCGCGGCCGCCGATCGGGGTGCCGGGGCGCGCACCCTGCGGCGTGGGCGGCGGCTGCTGCGCCGGGTGGGTGGTCATGTACATCAGCACCGCCACGTAGGCGACCAGCAGGAAGGCGTACAGCAGCAGGTAGCCCACCAGCGTCGAGAGCACCACGCCGGGCGGGTGCGGCGCCACCAGGTCGGCCGTGCGCAGCACGCCGTACACCATGAAGGGCTGGCGGCCGATCTCGGTGACCCACCAGCCGGCCAGCGTGGCGACCCAGCCCGAGAAGGTCATGGCCGTCAGCACGCGCAACTGCCAGCGCGACAGCGGCATCGGCTGGCCGGTGTCGAGCCGCCTTCGCCAGTAGGTCAGCGCCATCCACCAGGACACCGCCAGCATCAGCACGCCCACGCCCACCATGACACGGAAGCTCCAGAACACCGGCGCCACCGGCGGGTGGGCGTCGGGGAACTCGTTCAGGCCCTTGATCTCGGCGTCCGCGTCGTGCGCCAGGATCAGGCTGGCGAGCTTGGGCACCATGACGGCGTACTCGGTGCGGCGCTCGGCTTCGTTCGGAAAGCCGAACAGCGTGAGCGCGGCGCCCTTTTCGGTGTGCCAGATGCCCTCGAGGGCGGCGATCTTGGCCGGCTGGTGCTCCAGCGTGTTCAGGCCATGCAGGTCACCGGCGAGGATCTGCAGCGGCACGGCCACCGCGGCCACCGCGATCGAGGTCCGCAGGGCCAGCGCGCTGCCGGCGTTGGCGGCGCGGCGCAGGTACTGGTACGCCGACAGCCCCGCGATCAGGAACGACGCCGTCAGCGTGGACGCCAGCAGCATGTGCGCCAGCCGGTAGGGGAAGGACGGGTTGAAGATCACCTGCCACCAGCTGTCGACATGCACCACGCCGTCGACGATGCTGTGGCCGGTGGGCGTCTGCATCCAGGAGTTCAGGCTCAGGATCCAGAAGGCCGACAGCGTGGTGCCGCCCGCCACCATCAGCGAGGCGAACAGGTGCGTGCGGTCCGACACCCGGCTGCGCCCGAACAGCATGATCCCGAGGAAGGTGGCTTCCAGGAAGAACGCGCTGAGGATCTCGTAGCCGAGCAGCGGCCCGGCGATGTTGCCGGCCCGCTCCAGGTAGCCCGGCCAGTTGGTGCCGAACTGGAAGCTCATGGTGACCCCGGTCACCACCCCCAGGGCGAAGCTGAGCGCGAACACCTTGGTCCACAGGTAGTACGCCTCTTCCCAGTGCTGCTCGCCCGCTCGGCCGTGGGCGGCGTTGCCGCGCACCCGGAAATACACCAGGAACCAGGCCAGCGCGATGTTGATGGCCGGGAACAGGATGTGGAAGCTGATGTTGGCGCCGAACTGGATGCGCGAGAGCAGCAGGGTGTCCATGGGATGGGGTCCTTCCGGCTCGGGGCAGGCCGTGCGACAGCGTAGGCGCATTCGCGTCCCGCGTGGCGTGATGGCCAGCCCGGCCATGGCGCGACACTTGTGCGTCCGCCGGAAAACTGTATGAAAATACAGTGCATGGCCGACCACCGCATCCCCGTCGAGGCGATCAAGGGCCGTGGCACGGCCACCCGCCACCCGCACCGGTTCGAGCGCGAGCAGCGCGAGGCCTTCGACGACGGCTGGGATGCCGCCATCGAAGACGGCGCGCCGTTGCCGCCGGCCACCGAGGTGATCTGGGAAGACCCGCGCAGCGCCGTCGGCCAGGTCGATTCGCCCGACGTGTACTTCGACCGCTCCCTGAACCCGTACCGCGGCTGCGAGCACGGCTGCATCTACTGCTACGCGCGCCCCACCCACAGCTACCTGAACCTGTCGCCCGGGCTGGATTTCGAGACCAAGATCATCGCCAAGCGCGGCATCGCCGAGGTGCTGCGGCGCGAGCTGTCAAGGCCGAAGTACCAGCCGCGCATGATCGCCATCGGCACCGCCACCGACTGCTACCAGCCGGTGGAACGCGAGCTGCGCCTGACGCGCTCGGTGATCGAGGTGCTGCACGAGACCGACCATCCGTTCTCGCTGGTCACCAAGTCGAGCGGGGTCGAGCGCGACCTCGACCTGATCGCCCCAATGGCGCACCGCAAGCTCGCGGCGGTGTACGTCACCATCACCACGCTCGATGCGCAGCTGGCCCGCCAGCTGGAGCCGCGCGCCGCCGCCCCGCACCGGCGCTTGCGCCTGCTGCGCACGCTGGCCGAGCACGGCGTGCCGTGCGGCGTCAGCCTGGCGCCGCAGATCCCGTTCCTGACCGACGACATGGAGCAGGTGCTGGAAGCCGCCTGGGACGCCGGCGCGCGCAGCGCCTTCTACCACGTGCTACGGCTGCCCTGGGAGGTGGCGCCGCTGTTCCGCCAGTGGCTCGAACTGCACTACCCGCAGCGGGCCCAGCGCGTGATGGCACGCGTGCAGGACATGCGCGGCGGCAAGGACTACGACGCCGACTTCGCCACGCGCATGAAAGGCAGCGGCCCCTGGGCCGAGCTGCTGGCACAGCGCTTCCGCAAGGCGACGCAGCGGCTGGGGTTCAACCGCGAGCGGATCGAGATGGACATGGGGCTGTTCCGCCCGCCGTCGCCGCCGGGCCAGGGGTGCCTGTTCTGAGGCTCAGGCCGTGGCGTAGAGCACGGCGAAGCCGCAGGCGAACACCAGCGCCCAGGTCACCAGCCCCGCCAGGTTGGTGCGGAACTGCTCGGAGCCGGCCAGGCGCCGCAGCTGGACGTTCCAGAGGTAGATCACCGGTATGCCGCCCAGCAGCACCAGCAGGGTGGGCACCTGCCAGCGGAACAGGCTGGCCCAGGTCGGCAGCAGGGTGGACAGCCGCAGGGCGGGATCGGCCAGCTGGCGCGCCGGGATGTCCTGGGTCAGGACGCCGCCGGCCAGCAGCGCGCCGAACAGCAGCACGCCGGTGGCCGCGAGCTTGAAGGTGCGGCGCCAGCCGAACAGGCTGAGCGCGGAACCGGCGGCGCCTGACAGCGCCAGCGCCGACCCGGCAGCGGGCAGCGCGTCCTGGCCGCCGGTGGCCAGCGCCTGCCAGAACCACACGTTGCTGGCCAGCCCGACCCAGCCCGCCACGATCGTCACCGCCCAGCCGGGATGCAGCGCCAGCCGCGCCTCCCCCGGGGTCAGGATGGAGTGGTAGCCGGTCGATCTGAACAGCTTCAGCGACATCCCGCCATTGTGGCGGGCGGGCTTGCGGCAGCCAATGGTGTTGTCGCGTTGGGAGGACAGTGCGCAGGCAAACGTCGGCAGGAAGGCCCGGATGCCTGGACGCCAGACTTCCGGATTCCCTGCCTCCCGGGCTCCCTGTCAGGCGCTGAAGAAGTTCTTCAGCTTGTCGCTCCAGCTCTCCTCGCCCGGGGAGTGGCGCGAGCCGCCTTTCTTGAGCGAGTCGTCCAGTTCCTTGAGCAGCTTGCGCTGGTGCTCGGTGAGCTTGACCGGGGTCTCCACGCTGATGTGGCAGTACAGGTCGCCCGGGTAGCTGGAGCGCACGCCCTTGATGCCCTTGCCGCGCAGGCGGAACTGCTTGCCGGCCTGGGTGCCCTCGGGGATGTCGATGGCCGCCTTGCCCTGCAGCGTGGGCACCTCGATCTCGCCGCCCAGCGCGGCGCTGGTGAAGGAGATCGGCACCACGCAGTGCAGGTCGTCGCCGTCGCGCTCGAAGATCGGGTGCTTCTTCAGCCGGATCTCGATGTACAGGTCGCCCGGCGGGCCGCCGTTGTGGCCGGGCTCGCCATTGCCGGCGCTGCGGATGCGCATGCCGTCGTCGATGCCGGCCGGGATCTTCACCTCGAGGGTCTTCTGCTTCTTGACCTTGCCCTGGCCATGGCAGGTCGGGCAGGGCTCGGGGATGATCTTGCCGGCGCCGCGGCAGGTCGGGCAGGTCTGCTGCACCGAGAAGAAGCCCTGGCGCATCTGCACCACGCCGGCGCCGTGGCAGGTGCCGCAGGACTTGGCCTGGGTGCCGGGCTTGGCGCCGCTGCCGTGGCAGGTGTCGCACGGGTCCCAGGTCGGGATGCGGATCTGGGCTTCCTTGCCCGCCGCCGCTTCCTCCAGCGAGACCTCCATCGCGTACGACAGGTCGTTGCCGCGATAGACCTGGCGGCCGCCGCGCGCGCCGCCGCGGCCCTGGCCGAAGATGTCGCCGAAGATGTCGCCGAAGGCCTCGGCAAAGCCGCCGAAGCCTTCCGGGCCGGCGCCGGGGCCGCGCATGTTCGGGTCGACCCCGGCGTGCCCGTACTGGTCGTAGGCCGCGCGCTTGTCGGCCTCCGAGAGCATCTCGTACGCCTCCTTGGCCTCCTTGAACTTCACCTCCGCTTCCTTGGCCGCCTCCCCCTGGTTGCGATCGGGGTGGAACTTCATCGCCAGCTTGCGATAAGCCTTCTTGATCTCGTCTTCCGAGGCGTTCTTGGGTACCCCCAGGACTTCGTAGTAGTCGCGCTTCGTGGCCATCGTGTCGTCGTTCGTTTCTTTCAGCGCGAACGCCGCGTTGGCTCTTCACCAACGCGGCGCGCGTTCCATCGGCTGGGCGCCGCGGTCAGCCCTTCTTGACCTCTTTGACTTCGGCGTCGACCACGTTGTCGTCGGCCGGTGCGGCGCTGGCCGACGGGCCCTGGGGCTGGTCGGCGCCGGCGGCACCGCCGCCGGCCGCCTGCGCGGCCTGGGCCTGCTGCATGTCGGCGTACATCTTCTCGCCCAGCTTCTGGCTGGCCGTCATCAGTGCGTTGGTCTTCTCGTCGATCTGCGCCTTGTCCTCGCCCTTGAGGGCTTCCTCGACGTCCTTCAGCGCGGCCTCGACCTTCTCCTTCTCGCCGGCCTCGAGCTTGTCGCCGTACTCGCTCAGGCTCTTGCGCACGCTGTGCACCATCGCCTCGCCCTGGTTGCGGGCCTGCACCAGCTCGAGCTTCTTCTTGTCCTCGGCGGCGTTGAGCTCGGCGTCCTTCACCATCTTCTGGATCTCGTCCTCCGACAGGCCCGAGTTCGCCTTGATGGTGATCTTGTTCTCCTTGCCCGTGCCCTTGTCCTTGGCGGACACGTGCAGGATGCCGTTGGCGTCGATGTCGAAGGTCACCTCGATCTGCGGCAGCCCGCGCGGCGCCGGCGGGATGCCCTCCAGGTTGAACTCGCCCAGCAGCTTGTTGCCGCTGGCCATCTCGCGCTCGCCCTGGAACACCTTGATCGTCACGGCCGGCTGGTTGTCGTCGGCGGTGGAGAAGGTCTGGGCGAACTTGGTCGGGATGGTCGTGTTCTTGCCGATCATCTTGGTCATCACGCCGCCCAGCGTCTCGATGCCCAGCGACAGCGGGGTGACGTCCAGCAACAGGACGTCCTTGCGGTCGCCGCCCAGCACCTGGCCCTGGATGGCGGCGCCCACGGCCACCGCCTCGTCGGGGTTGACGTCCTTGCGCGGCTCGCGGCCGAAGAACTCCTTGACCTTCTCCTGCACCTTGGGCATGCGGGTCTGGCCGCCCACCAGGATCACGTCGTGGATGTCGCTGACGCTGACGCCCGCGTCCTTGATGGCCGTGCGGCAGGGCGCGATGGTGCGCTCGATCAGCTCCTCGACCAGGCTTTCCAGCTTGGCGCGGGTGAGCTTGATGTTCAGGTGCTTCGGGCCCGACGCGTCGGCCGTGATGTACGGCAGGTTGATGTCGGTCTGGGCGCTGTTGGACAGCTCGATCTTGGCCTTCTCGGCGGCTTCCTTCAGCCGCTGCAGGGCCAGCACGTCCTTGGACAGGTCGACGGCCTGTTCCTTCTTGAACTCCGAGATGATGTAGTCGATGACGCGCTGGTCGAAGTCCTCGCCGCCCAGGAAGGTGTCGCCGTTGGTGGACAGCACCTCGAACTGCTTCTCGCCGTCGACGTCGGCGATCTCGATGATGGAGATGTCGAAGGTGCCGCCGCCCAGGTCATAGACGGCGATCTTGCGGTCGCCCTTTTCCTGCTTGTCCAGGCCGAAGGCCAGCGCGGCCGCGGTCGGCTCGTTGATGATGCGCTTGACGTCCAGGCCGGCGATGCGGCCGGCGTCCTTGGTGGCCTGGCGCTGGGCGTCGTTGAAGTACGCGGGCACCGTGATCACGGCCTCGGTGACCGGCTCGCCCAGGTAGTCCTCGGCGGTCTTCTTCATCTTGCGCAGGATCTCGGCCGAGACCTGCGGCGGCGCCAGCTTCTTGCCGCGCACTTCCACCCAGGCGTCGCCGTTGTCGGCCTTGGTGATCTGGTAGGGCATGAGGTGGATGTCCTTCTGGACTTCCTTTTCCTCGAACTTGCGGCCGATCAGGCGCTTGACCGCGTAGATGGTGTTGCGCGGGTTGGTGACCGCCTGGCGCTTGGCCGAGGCGCCGACCAGGATCTCGCCGTCTTCCTGGTACGCCACGATGGAAGGCGTGGTGCGCGCGCCTTCGCTGTTCTCGATGACCTTGGGGGTGTTGCCCTCCATGATGGACACGCACGAGTTCGTGGTGCCCAGGTCGATGCCGATGATCTTGCCCATGTCAGTCTTCTCCTGTGCTTTGCTCGCGGGGCAGGCGCCCCCTTGTTCCGTATCTGCCGCCTAGTTGTGGATAAGCCGCGTTGTTTCAAGCCGTTGGCGCGCCCTCACTGGGGGGCCGCCACCATCACCAGGGCCGGCCGCAGCACCCGCTCGGCGATCAGGTAGCCCTTCTGCAGCACCGAGGCGATGGTGTTGGGCTCCTGGCCGGGGGCCGGCACCATGGAGATCGCCTGGTGCAGGTGCGGGTCGAACTTGTCGCCCACGGCGGGGTTGACCTCCACCACCTTGTTGCGCTCCAGCGCCTGCTTGAGCTGGCGCAGCGTGACTTCGGAGCCTTCGCGGATCTGCTCGACGGTGGCTTCCTGCACCGCCAGCCCGGCCTCCAGGCTGTCGCACACCGGCAGCAGGCTTTCGGCGAAGCTCTCGACGGCGAACTTGCGCGCCTTGGCGATCTCCTCGTCGGCCCGTCGCCGGGTGTTCTGGACCTCGGCCTGGGCCCGCAAATACTGTTCGGACAGCTCGGCGTTCTTGGCGCGCAGGGTCTCCAGCTCGCCCAGGGACGCCGCGAGGTCGGCCTCGTTGGCCGCGGCGGCGGCCTCCCGCTCCTCCGTGCTGAGGTCGGCCGGGGCCGGGGCACCATCCAGGGTCGGTTCGATCTTGGGGTCTTCGGGGTTCATCTCGATGTTGTCGGATCGGCGTGAAAACAGCGCAGCAGCTTGGGGCAGGGTATTCGTTTTCAAGCCGGCGAACCGGCCCGGCCGGCAAAAAAAGGCTGAGCCAGCCCGAACGGGCTAGCCGCGCCACCCCGACCGCAGCCACGGATGGGCAAGGCGCCGGCCCCTACAGTAGCGGCTTTGCGGCAGGAGGCTCGCATGGCACGTCAATGGATCAGCTCGGGTTCGCCCTTCGAGGCGCAGATCGGCTACTCGCGCGCGGTGGTGGACGGCGACTGGGTGTTCGTCTCGGGCACCACCGGCTTCGACTACGCCACCATGACCATCGCCGAGGACGTGGCGACCCAGTGCGAGCAATGCCTGCGCAACATCGCGGCGGCGCTGGCCCAGGCCGAAGCGAGCCTCGACGACGTGGTGCGGGTCACCTACGTGCTGCCCGACGGCAAGGACTTCGAGGCCTGCTGGCCGGTGCTGCGCCAGTACTTCGGCGCGGCCCGGCCGGCGGCGATGATGATCCAGGCGGGATTGCTCGACCCGCGGATGAAGATCGAGATCGAGGTGACGGCGCGCAGACAACCACGTTGAAATCGCTGTGCGATTCCAACGTGGTTTTCGGATCGGTTGGACAAGGGCCGGCAAAGCCGGATCCTTGTCCAAAGGGTGTTCGCGCTGCATGCTGTTCCGCGCGAACGGTACCCCCGCGGGGGAGGGGATCAATGCGTCTGCAGCAGCTCCACCTCGAACTTCAGCGTCGCGTTCGGCGGGATCACCCCGCCGGCGCCGCGGGCGCCGTAGCCCAGCTGCGGCGGGATGATCAGGGTGCGCTTGCCGCCCACCTTCATGCCGGCCACGCCTTCGTCCCAGCCCTTGATCACCATGCCGGCGCCCAGGGAGAAGGCGAAGGGGTCGTTGCGGTCGTGGCTGGAATCGAACTTGGCGCCGGCGCGGCCGTTCTCGTACAGCCAGCCGGTGTAGTGCACGTGCACGTGCTGGCCGGGGGTGGCTTCGGCGCCGGTGCCCGGGACGGTGTCTTCGTACTGAAGACCGGAAGGGGTCGTGATCATGGCCGGCGAGTGTACCGACGTGGGCCGGCTCGACCGTAACCGCGTGCCGCTCAGTCGGCCGCCGGCGGCTGGCGCTTGCGTCCCTGCGACGCCGTCCAGCGCACCGCGAAGGCCGGCAGGTCCGACAGCCGCTTGAGCAGGTCGGCGCCGGCCGGCGTGACGCAATAGCCTTCGGCCACGCGGCCCATCAGGCCGGCCTCGCGCAGCTCCTTGATGCGGGTGTTCAGCGTGTTGGGCGTGATGCCGCCCACGCTGTCCTGCAGCAGGCGGAAGGTCTGGGGATGGCCGTCGCGCAGGGCCCAGAGCACGCGGATGGCATAGCGCGCCTCCAGCAGCGCCAGCAGCTGGAAGATGGCCGCGTTGTCCCTGGAACTCATGCCTCGCCTTCTCTCGTTCGCCGCGCCGGTCGGCTCGCGGGGGAGGGGAGTGTACGAAGCCCCCGCTACACAAACAATAGCTGGCTAACCCTTGGCCAGCCCGCCGGCGCGGGCATTCCCGGCGCGGCCGCCGACTTCCCCCCAAACGGGTGAAAGGGAAAACACGGAGCGGGCTAGCATCGCCCCATGTGCTCCAACTACGTGCCGGTCAGCCGGCGCGACCGGCTGCTGGCGTTCTTCGGCGTGGTGCGCGAGCGCGACGACGAGCCGGTCGACACCTGGCCGCTGGGCCTGGCGCCCTTCATCCGGCTGGCGCAGGACGGCTCGGGCTTCGAGCGGGTGGTGGACGACGGCATCTTCGGGCTGCTGCCGCAGTTCGCCACCGAGCTGGCGTTCGGCCGCCGAACCTACAACGCCCGCAGCGAAACGGTGGACCGCCTGCCGAGCTTTCGCGACGCCTGGGCGCGCGGCCAGCGCTGCGTGATCCCGTGCGAGGCGATCTACGAGCCGAACTGGGAAAGCGGCGAATGCGTGCGCTGGGCGATCCACCAGGAGGGCTTCGTGCCGTTCGGCGTGGCCGGCATCTGGGCACCCTGGCGGCACCCGGACGGGCGCGAGGTCCTGAGCTTCGCCATGCTGACCGTCAACGCCGACGACCACCCGCTGATGCGCCGCTTCCACCGGCCCGAGGACGAGAAGCGGATGGTGGTGATCCTGGAGCCGGAGGACTACGGCAACTGGCTGACCTGCCGCGTGCGGGACGCGCCGGCCTACTTCCGCGCCTGGGACCGGCCGCTGCTGGCCCAGGCTTCGCCGCTGCCGCCGCGGGCGCCCAAGGCGGGCAGCGTGCGCACCGTGCGACCGCCGCCGCCGCGCACCGGCGACCTGTTCTGAGGCGGCGCCCTCAGACCAGCGCGCGCACCGGACGGCGCGTCCAGGCGCCGAAGAAGTACGCCGCCTGCAGCAGCAGGCCGACGCCGTAGGTGGCCGGGTAGGCCAGCCAGATCCAGGGCAGGCCGAAGGTCCGCCCGAAGGTCCAGCCGAGCGGGAACATCAGCAAGGCCAGGCAGCCCAGCGAGATCAGCGTGGGCACGCGCAAGGTGCCCGCCGCCCGCATCACGCCGCTGAGCACGCTGGCCATGCCGAACAGCACGCTGCCGGCCACGGCGATGCGCAGGGCCTGCGTCGCCAGGTCGACCACCGCCGGGTCGTCGACGAACAGGCCGGCCGCGCGGCGCGCCAGCAGCGCCACCAGCAACGCGAGCCCGCCGGTGAGCGCCAGGTTCATGCCCAGCCCGATGCGCGTGACCTGCGGCAGTTGCGCCTGGCGTCCGCCGCCGATCGCCTGCGCGGCGAACACCGAGGCGGCGATGGAGATCGAGATCGCCGGGAACTGCACGTAGGCCATCACCTGGTTGACCGCGCCCCAGGCGGCGGTGGCGTGCAGCCCGTGCGCGTTCACCAGCGACAGCAGGGCGATGTCGGCCAGCGATCCGGTGATGAAGAACAGCGCCGTCGGCAGCCCCAGCCGCACCACCTGCCCCAGCAGCGCGGCGTCGAACCCCAGGTGGCGCGACACCCCCGGCCAGGCCAGCACGTGGTGGCGCCGGGAAAGATGCCAGGCCAGCCAGCCCAGGCTGGCGACGTTGCCGGCCAGCACCGCCCAGGCCGCGCTGGCCACGCCCAGCTGCGGCAGCCCCAGCCAGCCGCGGATCAGGGCGGGCGTCAGCAGCATGCTGGCCGCGGTGGTGATCACCAGCATGCGCAGCGGCGTGATGCTGTCGCCCACGCCGCGCAGCAGCGCCGCCGACAGCAGCGACAGGAACAGCGCGGGCAGCGCCAGCAGCAGCACCCGGGCATAGGCCACCGCCTGCGGCAGCACTTCGGGCGGCGTGCGCAGGCCGCGCAGCACCGGCTCGATCGCCAGCAGCCCGATCCCCATCACCAGCAGGCCGAGCGCCCCGGCGCCGGCCAGGGTGGTGCCGGCGACCCGCTGCACCACCTCGGGCTTCCTGGCGCCCCAGGCCTGCCCGGCCAGGATGGAGCTGCCGGTGCCCAGCCCGATCACCAGCGCGATCAGGAACATCAGCAGGGGAAAGAAGGCCACCGCCGCCGCCAGGGCATCGGTGCCGAGCATGCGGCCCAGGTAGATGTTGTTCAGCGTGCCGGACAGCGCCTGCAGCACGTTGGTGAGGACCAACGGGGCGAGGAAGGCCCCGAAGCGGGTCCAGAGGGCGGCAGCCGGCAGGGCGGCAGCAGTACTGCTCATCGGCTGCGATGCTAGCGGAGCACGGGCCCGCAAGCGTGGCGTGCCGGCCGCGCGGTTCGATCGGCGGAATCAGCCCTGGTCGGGGCGCGCCGTCGGCCGGGTCTTGTCGTCGCCCGCCGCCGGGGATGGCTCGGGCTGCATCGGCCGGGTCTTCTGGAACCCCTGGGTGCGCTCCATCACCTGGGTCTTCTCCAGCGCGGTGATCGGCTGCGTCTTCTCGAACGGCATGGGCTGGGTCTTGCCGAAGCCGTCGCCGGTTTCTTCCTCGGCGCGGAACTGCGCATCGCGTGCGCTCATCAGGCGTTCGAGCTCGGCCCGTCGGCCCGCGCCTTCCGGCTGCCCGTGCGCGGCGGCGTCGGGCCTGGCATCCGGCTCCTGGCCCTGCGCGGCGGCGGGCGCCGAGGGGGCCGTCCAGCTGCCGGGGTGCGGCAGCGGCGGGCAGGCCGAGGCATCGTCCAGTGCGAACTGCCAGGACAGCCCCATCAGCCACTGCCCGGCCTCGGGGTCCAGCGCCTGGATGCGCTTCTCGATCGTGTCCTGCAGCGGCACGGCGTGCAGCATCAAGCGCGCGTCCCAGTGCTGCACCACCAGCCGCACATGGACCCCGGTTTCGCGGCCGGGCGAGGCCGTGGTGAGCGGGTCGGCGCGGATCCAGGTGGCCGGGATGCCGCTGTGCAGCAGCGCCTCGCGCACCGCCAGCCGGGCCAGCTCCTTGCGCACCGACTGCGGCGAGCCCAGTGTCGATTGCGGTCCCTGCGCAGCCGCGCTCGCCGCGCGCGAGCCGCCCGCGCCACCCTTGCCGAGCAGCCGATCCATCAAGCCCATGAAAATCCTCCGCGGGGAAGGCGCCTGGCTGGCGCATCTGTTATCGGCGCGAGTATGCGCGCCGACGGACTTTGCGGCAAAGTCTTGTCATATTCCTTACGCGCGCCCCGGCGCAGGCATCATCCGGGTACATATTCAAGAAGACCCGGAAGGAGAAGGATGGGGATGCTGCGGCGCAGGGCGGCCGAATTCGGGCCGACCGTTTCAGAACCGATGAGGGGGCCGGCGCGCCCCTGGCGGCCGCGCATCCTGTGGTGGGTGGCCGGCTTCGCCCTGGTTCTGGGCGCCTTGCTGGCCCTGGCCCTGGCCCACCTGCGGGTCGAGGCGCTGCGCGCCGGCGAGCAGGTGACGCAGGCGCTGGCCCAGGTCATCGCCGAGCAGACCACGCGCAGCCTGCAGGTGGTGGACGTGCGCCTGCAGCTGGCCGGGCACGAGCTGCGCGTGATGGGCGCCGAAGGCCCGCTGGACACCGAGGCGGCCCGCGCCATGCTGCGCAAGCAGCTGGAGGGCCTGCCCTTCGTTCGCAACCTGTGGGTGATCGACCCGCAGGGAACCATCCTGTTCTGGTCGAACGAGGGCGCTGCCGACTTCTCGGTGAGGGACCGCGAGTACTTCCGGTTCCACCTGGATTCACCCGAGCCGGGATTCTTCGTGGGGCGGGTCGTGAGCAGCCGCGTCACCCACAAGGGGATCGTCGTCGCTTCCCGGTCGGTGCGCGATCCCGACGGCCGCGTGCAATGGGTGATCGCGGCGGCCATCGAGCCGCCGTACTTCCAGTCGGCCTGGCGTGAAATGGACCTGGGCGCGCAGGGCGTGATCGGCCTGTTCCACCGCAGCGGCCAGCTCATGATCCGCAGCCCGGCCAACGAGCAGGCGATGGGGCGCGACTTGTCGCAGTTGCCGCTGTTCACCCGGCTGCTGCCGGCCTCGCCCGACGGCGTGTTGCGCATCCGCAGCGTGCTGGACGAGGTCGATCGCGTGGTGGCGTACCGCACGCTGCCGCTCTACCCGCAACTGATCGTCAACGTCGGCTCCTCGGTGTCGCAGCTGCTTGCGCCCTGGAACCGCTTCGCCTGGCTGACCGGCGGGCTGTGGACGCTGGCCCTGGCCGCGGCCACCGTGCTGGGCTGGCAGCTGCAGCGCCAGTCGCTGCGCCGCCGGCACATCGAGCGGCGCTTCGGCGAACTGGCCCAGGCCATGCCGCAGATCGTCTTCACCACCGATGCCGATGGCACGGTGGAGTTCGTCAACGAGCGCTGGACGGCGGCCACCGGGCTGCTGGTGGAGACCGCGATCGGCGCCAAGTGGGAGCAGCTGTGCCATCCGGACGACCGGGCGCGGGTCGCCGCCCACCGGGCCGAGTGGGCCGATGCCGGCATGCCGGTGTCGGTGGAGATGCGCCTGCGCCAGGCCGACGGCAGCTACCGCTGGCAACTGGTGCGCGCGATGCCCAACCACGGGTCGCGGGGCGACATCGTCTCCTGGTACGGCACCTCCACCGACGTGCACGAACTGAAGATGGCGCAGGAGCAGCTCGAACGCCAGGCCGAGATGCTGCGCATGGCCGGGCGGCTGGCACGCATGGGCAGCTGGTACCTCGACGTGCGCAGCGGGCGGATCGGCTGGTCCGAGCAGGCCCGGGCGGTGTTCGGTTTCGAGGACGCCGTCCCGCAGCGGCTGACGCAGCTGCTGGCGGGGCTCCCGACGAAGTCCCGCGAGACCGTCGAGGCGGCGCTGCGCAAGTCCATCCACCAGGGCGTGCCGTTCGAGGCCGAGGGTGAGGTGTCCACCGCCGGCGGACACTGGCGCTGGCTGCGCGCCATGGCCGAGCCGGTGCGCGATGCCAGCGGCGCCGTGGTGCGCCTGCAGGGCGCCGTGCAGGACGTCACCCAGCAGATGCACCTGGTCGAGCAGGTGCGCCAGCTCAATGCCACGCTGGAGCAGCGCATCGAGAGGCGCACGCGCGAGCTGCAGCAGCAGGAAGCGCTGTTCCGCACCCTGACCGAAGAGGCGCCGCTGCCGATCTGGACCATGGATCCGCAGGGCCGCATCACCTTCATCAGCCGCGCCTGGTACGAGCTGGTGGGCGGCGCGCCGCCGCGCTGGCTGGGCAACGAGTGGATCGAGCTGATCCATCCCGACGACCTGGCCCGGATGCGCGAGGACTGGGTGCGCTGCCGCGTCGAAGGTTGCACGTTCCAGGGCACGCGCCGGCTGCGCGCGCGCGACGGCACCTGGCACACCACCACCTACCGCGCCAGCCCGGTGCGCGGCGAGGACGGCCAGATCGCGTTCTGGGTCGGCGTGGACACCGACATCACCGACCTGATCGCGCAGGAGACCGCGCTGCGGCTGGCCAACGAGCAGCTCCAGTCGTTCTCGTACTCGGTCTCGCACGACCTGCAGTCGCCCTTGCAGCGCATCGGCGCCTTCGCCCAGCTGCTGCAGCAGGAGCTGGGGACGGAGCTGGAGGGCACGCGGGCCGCGCACTTTTTGCAGCGCATCCGAGCCAACGCGGAGGAGATGGTGCAACTCGTGCAGGGGCTGTTGTCGCTGGCGCGCGTGTCGCAGGCCGAGATCGTGCGCGGCCGGGTCGACCTGAGCGGCCTGGCCGTCGAGATCCTGGAGCGCATGAAGGCCGAGACGCCCGAGCGCGATGTGCGCTGGCGGGTGGAACCGGGCTTGCTCGTGCTGGGCGACGTGCGCCTGATGCGCTCGGTGCTGGAGAACCTGCTGGGCAACGCCTGGAAGTTCACCTCGGGCACCGAGCGAGCCGAGATCGAATTCGGCGGGGCGCCGCCGCGCGGCGAGTTCTTCGTGCGCGACAACGGCGCCGGCTTCGACATGGCGCACGCCGGCAAGCTGTTCGGCACCTTCCAGCGCCTGCACCGGCAGGACGAATTTCCCGGCACCGGTGTCGGCCTGGCCACCGTGGCGCGCGCCGTCACGCGCCAGGGCGGCCGCGTCTGGGCCGAAGCGCAGCCCGGCCTGGGCGCGACGTTCTGGTTCACGATGCCGGTGCCGGACGCCTGAGGGCTGCCGGCGCGGGGGTGTGCGCCACTCGTGGTGCCTGATCAGGGCGGCCGGGAACCGCTGCCGTCGCCGCGAGCACCAACCTTCTTTTGCCAGGAGTTCCCGCGCATGAGCCCTTCCGACACCCAGGCCATCGTCACGCTCAGCCTGATGGCGGCGTTCGCCGACGGCAGCAAGCACGATCGCGAGCGCGAGGAGGTCAAGCGCATCGCCGACGGGCTGGCGCAAGCCGACCCGGTGCACCTGCCCACGCTGGTGCAGGACGTGCTGATGAAGCGAGTGACGATCGAGCAGGCGGCCGCCTCGCTCGGCTCTCCGGACGCGCGCCAGCTGGCCTACGAGATGGCCGTGTGCGTGTGCGACGCCGACGGCGTGCAATCGGTGCCCGAGCAGCAATTCCTGGCGCAGCTGCGGTCGGCCCTCGGGCTGGAGGCGGGCCCCGCCCGGCAGTTCACCGACGCCGCGCAAGCGCTGGCCGCCGCGCCGCTGGACGGGCCCCTGCCCGAGGCCGGTGCGCCGGCAACTGTCGCGCCCGGCCAGCCGGTGGCCGCCGCTCGTCCATCCCGGCTGGCGGACGCCGAACTCGACCAGATGATCCTGAACGCCGCCATCACCAACGGCGCGCTGGAGCTGCTGCCCGAGTCGCTGTCGACGCTGGCCATCATCCCGCTGCAGATGCGGCTGGTCTATCGCATCGGGCAGTCGTACGGCTACGAGCTGGACCAGGGGCACGTCAAGGACTTCCTGGCCACCGTCGGCGTCGGCTTGACCTCGCAGTACCTGGAGCAGGCCGGCCGCAAGCTGCTGGGCGGCCTGCTCGGCCGTGTCGGCGGCGGGCTGCTGGGCGGCGTCGGCCGGCAGGCGGTGAGTTCGGGCATGAGCTTCGTGGCGACCTATGCGCTCGGCCACGTCGCGCGGCGCTACTACGCCGGCGGCCGCACCCTGTCCACGCAGATGCTCAAGGAAGCCTATGCCGGCATCGCCGGCGAAGCCCAGGGCCTGCAGGCCCGCTACCTGCCGCAGATGCAGCAGCAGGCGCAGACGCTGGACGCGGGCAAGGTGCTGGCCATGGTGGGCGGCCGGCGCTGAAGGCCGCACCGCGGGCGGCGCACGCGCGTGGCCGTGTGCGACGCCGCCTCAGCCGTCGACCAGCGACTGCCAGCGCTCGGTTCCCAGCCAGTCGCGCAAAGCGATCGCGCCGGCCGGCGTGAGCTGCAGCGCACGCGTCTGCGGCTTGCGCAGCAGCCAGCCCTGCTGCAGGCAGTGCGAGCAGAGCAGGGCGCCCAGCCGGCCGGCCAGGTGCATGCGCCGCTCGCCCCAGTCCAAGCACGGGCGGCAGGGCGGACGGGTGCTGCGGCCGTCCGCCTGCAGCGCCTCGGCATCCAGGCCCAGGCCGGCGAGCGCGGCGGCGGCCTTGTCCGTGACCACGGCGGTGTCCTCCTCGATCACCACCGCACCCTCATCCACCAGCCGGTCCGCGATCGCCACCGCGAGGCCGCCGGCCAGGTGGTCGTAGCAGGTGCGCGCCAACCGCAGGGCCGCGTCGCGCGGCCCGGTGGCCACGCGGTGCGGCGCGGGGGAGGAGGCGGCGGCCAGCTGCATGATCCCTTCCAGCAGGCGTGCCACGTCGGCGGATGCGAGCCGGTGGTAGCGGTGCCGGCCCTGCTTTTCCAGGCGCAGCAAGCCGGCTTCCACCAGCAGGGCCAGGTGGCGGCTGGCGGTGGCGGGCGTGACGCGGCCGGCGTTCGCCAGCTCGTGCGCGGTGAGCGCGCGGCCGTCCATCAGCGCGACCAGCATGCCGGTGCGCGCCGGCTCGCCCACCAGCGAGGCGACCCGGGCCAACTGGTTGGTGTTCATGCGCGCAGTGTGCCGCAGGGGTGGCGGGCCATGCTTCGTCCGGCAGCGAAGCATCGGCGCGGGCGGGCGCCGGACCATGACGGCTTCGCCCACTCCGGCCCGACCGCCATGACCCTCACCTGCTTCATCCGCTACCAGATCGACCCGTTCCAGCGCGAAGCGTTCGCCGAATACGCCCGCCAGTGGGGCCGCATCATCCCGCGCTGCGGCGGCCGCCTGCTCGGCTACTTCCTGCCGCACGAGGGCAGCAACAACATCGCCTGGGGCCTGGTCGCCTTCGACAGCCTGGCCGCCTACGAGGCCTACCGCACCCGCCTGAAGGCCGATGCCGAAGGCCGCGCCAACTTCGAGTTCGCCCAGCGCCAGCGCTTCATCCTGCGCGAGGAGCGGACCTTCTGCGAGGCCGTGCCCGAAGCGTTGCTGCCCGAATTGCGCTGAGCGTTGCGCCTTCTTTCCCCCGGCAGGGCCGGCCGTGTGCACGGGCGGCCCTGCCCGACGCCGCACCTTCCTTGTCCAGGAGCCCCGATGATCGCCGTCCTCTTCGAAGTCACCCCGCAACCCGGCCGCCAGGCCGCCTACCTCGACACCGCGGCCGCCCTGCGTCCGCTGCTCGAGCAGGTCGACGGCTTCCTGTCCGTCGAGCGCTTCCAGAGCCTGTCCGAGCCGCGCAAGCTGCTGTCGCTGAGCTTCTGGCGCGATGAAGCTGCGGTCGCCCGCTGGCGCCAGCTCGAGGCGCACCGCCGAGCCCAGGAACTCGGCCGGGCCACCGTGTTCGAGGACTACCGGCTGCGCATCGCCAGCGTCGTGCGCGATTACGGCATGGCCGATCGCGAGCAAGCGCCGGGCGACTCGCGCGAGCACCACGAAACAAACGACGCGCGGAAGAGCGGCCGGCGAGCGTAGGCTGCGGCGAGGGCGGCCCCGATTCGAGGGACTGCCGAGGCAAGGGCCGTCGATTCCGATGGGCCCCGTTCGTCGTGAACGGAGCGGGCCGCGATCCGGCCCCGCTGCCGAACCCTGCAAGGAGACCCAGATGCCCACGCTCGACTGCTACATCTTCTTCGACGGCCAGTGTGCCGAGGCCATGCGCTTCTACGAGCGCACGCTCGGCGGCCGGATGGAGACCTTCATGACCTACGCGCAGTCGCCGCAGCCGGAACACTGCCCGCCCGGCTCGGCCGACCGCATCATGCACGCCAGCCTGCTGCTCGAGGGCGAGCGCCGGCTGATGGCCTCGGATTCGCCGGCCGGCCAGCACAAGGCGGCCATGGCCGGTTTCGGCCTGGCCCTGAACTACCCGACGGCGCAGGAGGCGCAGCGGATCTTCGCGGCGCTGTCGGCCGGCGGGAGCGTGACCATGCCCATGAGCAAGACCTTCTGGACCGAAGCCTTCGGCATGTGCAGCGACCGCTTCGGCACGCCGTGGATGGTCAGCGGCGGCGCGCAGGCCGGCTGACCGCGACGCTCAGGTCCGCAGCTTGCGGCCGAGCTGCTGCTCGACCGCATCGATCTTGCTGCGCAGCCGCGATTGGGGGCCGGCCCGGTAGTCCATCTTCAGGTTCATGCCGATGCGCGGGCAGTCGGTTTCCAGCGCCCGGAAGCAGGCGCCGACCACGGCCATCACCTCGTCCCAGTCGCCTTCCAGGATCGTGCCCATGGCGGTGAGCTGGTAGGTGACGCCGCTCCTGTCGATGATGTCCAGGATGCGGGCGACATAGGGGCTGAGGCTTTCGCCGCCGGGGGCGGCGGGCGACATCGCGAATTCGAGCAGGACCATGGGGTGCTTCCTGGTGGATGGAGATGGCCTCGGGCAAGGCCGGTCACGTGGAATTGTCATCCCGGCGCCAGCCGGGATCCATCTCCCGCTCAGGAACCAGCGCGTGGGTGGATGGCGGCTCAAGGCCGCAATGACACCGCCGGTTTGCGGCTCGAGACCGCAATGGCCCCCTTCTACTTCCTGCGCCGTCCCTTCGCCGGCTTTCCTGCCTCGGCGCCGCGCTCGCGCGGGTACTGCTCGGCGGCGCGCTGCAGCCAGTGCAGCGTCTCGAGCTGCGCCATGAAGCGGCGCAGGTAGTCGGGCGAGAGCTCGCCCATCCGCTTTAGCGAGCGCAGCACCAGCGCGTGGGAGTTCAGCGGGCCGGCATTGGCCGGCGTACGCGCCACGGCCTGCTGCAACTGGTCGATCGTGCGGTGCCGGTCCCAGGCCTGGCGGAAGCGGCGCACGCTGGCGAGCTCGTGCGGGTCCGCGGGCTCGCCGGGCGCGGGGGCCGCGCGCCGTGCCGCCGTTGCGCGGCGGATGTAGGCGTTCAGCTGCGCCAGCGTGCGCGGCGCATCCGCCGAATCGCCCGCGGCGTCACCCACGCGAACCCCCGGCCGCCGCCCCGTGCGCCGGCCCAGCGCCAGCGCCGTCAGCTTCCTTCGCCGCGGCCGTGCGCGGCACCGGCGCCATCTCCACCCGCCGGTTCAGCGCACGCCCCTTCTCGTCCGCGTTCGAGGCCACCGGCTGCTCGGCGCCGAACGCCGCGGCGAACACCTGCGAGGCCGGCATGCCGTCCTCGACCAGCGCCCGCGTCACGGTCAGCGCCCGCTGGGCCGACAACTCCAGGTTGTCCTCGAAGCGGCGGTTGCCGCCGCTGACCGGCGTGTCGTCGGTGAAGCCGCTGACCATCAGCATCTCCTGGCGCTCGCCCAGGTACACGCGCAAAGGGTGCACCAGGCTCTTGAGCAGTTGCCGCCCCTCGGGCCGCAGGCGATCGGAGTTGACCGCGAACAGCACGCTGCCGCTGATGCCGATGCGGCCGTTGTCCACGGTGATGCGGCCGCTGGCCAGCGGGATCGCCAGCGCCTTTTCCAGCGCGATGCGTCGCTGCTCCTCGATGCGGCGCTTCTCGATCTCGGCTTGCAGGCTGGCCGCCAGGTCCATCTGGCTGACCAGCACGCCGATCAGCACCAGCACGAACGCGCCGAGCAGCCCCGACATCAGGTCGGCGAACACCGTCCAGGCCGGCGCGACCTCCTGCGCCGCGGCGTCGCCGTCGTCCGCGCCGATCATGAGGCGCCCGCTTCGGCCAGCGCCGCCGGTTGCGCCTTGCCCTGCAAGGGGCGCAGGCTGTCGATCATGGCCTGCTGCGAGGCGATGCTCAGGTCGATCACCTCGCGCGCCTGCGCCACGTAGTAGGCCAGCTGCTCGTCGCTGCGCTCGGTCGACTGGCGCAGCGAGGCTTCCACCCGCTGCAGCGCGTCGGTGAGTTTGTCGTGGCTGGCCTGGAAGGCGCGCACGCTTTCGCCGAAGGACTCGGCCACGCCGGCCAGCTGCTGCGCGCTGCCGGCCACGTGCGCCGCCGCGTCGGCGGCCTGGCCGGCCTGCGCCTCCAGCGCCTGGCCAAACCGCGCCTGGGCCTGCTCCAGCACGCCCGACGCCGATTCGACCAGCGACTCGATGGCTTGGCGCTGCTCGCCCGAGGCCTGCTCCAGCGAGTGCAGCAGTGCGCCCAGCCGCTCCAGCAGCACGGTGCGCTCCTGCAGCGCCAGGTTGTCGCGCTCGGCCACCCGGCTCATCTCCTCGCGCAGCTGCGACATCACCCCGGCTGCCGCCTGCGGCACTTCGGCCGCGGTATTCAGCAGGCGGGTGAGCGGCGCTTCCAGCGCGGCGCCCAGGGTGGCCAGGTGCTGGGTGACGGCGCCTTGCAGGTCCGACAGGCGCTGCACGGCGGCCTCGCCGCGCGCGCTTTCTTCCTGGCGCAGGGTGGCCAGGTGCTGCGCCAGCGTGGACTGCAGCTCGCCCAGGCGCTGCGTGGCCGCCTCGCCGCGCTGGCTTTCCTGCTGCCGCAGGGCCGCCAGTTCCCCCGCGACCGTGGATCGAAGGTCGCCCAGCCGCTGCACGGCCGCTTCGCCGCGCTGGCTTTCCTCCTGCCGCAGCGCCGACAGCTCGGTCCGCCAGGTGGCGGCCAGCCGGTCCATGCCCTCGCCGTGCTCGCGCAGCCAGCGCGACTCGGCTTCGGCGCGCGACTGCACCAGTTCGCCCGACTGGGCCAGCACCTGCGCCACCTGCTCCAGAGCGCGCTGCGCCTGCGCGCCGGCGCGATCGGCCACCTGGGTGGCGCGCTGCTCCAGCGCGTCGGTCCAGGCCTGCAGCCGCTGCTGCTCGGCGGCGCTGAACTGGCGGGCCAGGGCGTCCACCTGCGCCTGCGCGACCTCGCCCAGCCGCTGGTGCAGGCCCTGCGACTCCTGCACCACCTGCGCCATCGCCGACTGCACGATCGGGCGGATGGTCTCGCCGGTGGCCTGCGCGCTGGCCGCCAGGTGCTGCTGCAGCGACTGGCCCACGCTGCGCGCCAGCTCGGCGTAGGCGGCGGTCACTTCGCGCTGCAACTGCGTTTGCCGCTCCGCCAGTTGCGCATCAAGCTGCTCGCTGCGGCGCTCGATGCGCTCCAGCATGGCGCCCAGCGACTCGGCCACCTCCGGCAGCACGCGCGACTGCGCCTGCACGGCGCGCAAGGCCTCCTGCCGCTGGTGGGCCAGCGAGAACGGCTGCAGCACGCCGGCGGCCCTGGCGTCGAGCAGTCGCGCGGCGTCCAGCCGCTCGCGCCGCGCGATCGCCGACATCAGCCCGAGCAGCGCCGAGGCGGCCACGCCCGCGACCGAGGTGCCGAACGACAGGCTCAGGCCCCTGATCGGCTCGGCCAGCGCCGCGCGGATCGCCTGCACGTCGGTGGAGCCCTGCAGCGCGAACACCGCGCCCTTGAAGGTGACCACCATGCCCAGGAAGGTGCCCAGCATGCCCAGCATCACCAGCAGGCCGACCAGGTAGGGCGTGAGCGCCGGGCCGGGCAGGGCGCCGCGCTCGCCTTCGATGCGCAGCCGCACGGCATCGCGCAGGCCGGCGGGCAGGCGCTGCAGCCAGTCGGCCAGCGCGGCCGGCGGTTCGGACAGGCCGTCGAGTGCGGCGCGCAGCGTGCCGGTGGCGGCGCGGAACTGCCGCAGCTCGTGGGCGCCGACGAGGTAGGTCGCCGCGATCACGGCCGTCATGGCCAGCGCCAGGGCGCTGGTGCCGACGAAGCCGGTGGCGACCCAGCCCAGGGCCAGCAGGCCGAGGAAGAAGGCCAGGGCGAAGATTCGATTGCTCATGGTTCGTGTTCGTTGCGCCGGGCGTCCAGCAGGCCGGCGACGGGTTCGAGGCGCAGCGCCAGTTCGGCCAGCAGCGCCTGGTGCCAGTCCCGCGTGAAGGCGGGCAGCCAGGCGCCGGGGCGGTCCCCGCCCGGCTCGGCCGCATCCGTCGGCTGCAGGTGCGCGCGCCGCAACTGGTGGAAGCGGCGCTCCAGCAGGGTGGCGGCGGTGGGCAGCAGCTTCTGTTCGCGCGCGGCGAGCACCTCTTCCAGCGCCGCGTCCAGCGCGGCGAGCTGCCGCAGCCGGGGCGACACGGCGGCGACGGCCTGCCGCACGTGGTCGCGCAGGGCCGCCACCATCTGCTCCATCTGGCGCTGCAGTTCCAGCTGGCGTTGCCGGAACGGCGCGTAGCTGACGCCGGGGTCGTCCGGCTCGAGGTTGGCGAGCGCCAGCGGGTCTTGCGCGATGGCCTTGGCCAGCACGCCGCGCACCCGCTGGACGTCTTCTTCCAGGGCCGCGATCGCCTGGCTTCGCGCCGGGCGGCGGGGGGCCGTGGCCGGCGTCGCCGGGATCGCCTGGTGCGCCGCCTGCAGCCGGATCGCGTCGAGCGGGCCGATCCACAGGCTGGTCCGCTCGGCGACGTCCATGCCGGACCGGTCCGCGTCCACCCGCGCCCAGGGGTCGAGCAGGCGGACGAGCCGGGAAGTGCCGAACGTGCTGTGCAAGAAAGCGATCCTCTGCACCGGGGCGGGTGCGCTGCGGTCCTCGTGGTTGATTCCCGCGGGCGCAGCGCCCGCGGCAGGTGGGCCGGAGGCCCGGGAGCCGGAGCCCGGCTCGCCCGTCGGCGCAAGGCGGCTGCCTGCCCGCGGGGCCCGTATTAGAAACGATCCGGCTGGGCTGGCCGCAGCCCGGCGGCCGCGCAAGGCTGCGCCCGGGGCGGCCCCGGGCTTCGGCGTTGCTGCCGGCAGTCAGCCCCGTGCATATGTCGCGTCCGCTGCAATGGGTTGCAGACAGCAGCGAGGGAATCTGCCGGGGTCCGGACCGGGTGGAACAGAACGGCAACCGATCGGTTGCGCGATGCCGGATTCGGGCGCACAATGACATGCAACGAATCGGTTGCCGATTCGTTCCATCCCACCCCAGGAGAGCACCATGACCGAGCCCAGCGAATCCCAGGCCAGCGATCGCATCGAGCGCAGCATCCTCATCGACGCCCCGCGCGCCAAGGTCTGGCAGCTGCTGTCCGATGCGGAACGGTTCGGTCGCTGGTTCGGCGCCGACCTGAAGGGGCAGACTTTCGCGCCCGGCCAGGTGACGCGCGGGCCGATCACCATCGAGGGCTACACCCACATCCTGTTCGAGGTGAAGGTCGAGCGCGTCGAGCCGCAGCAGCTGCTCTCGTGGCGCTGGCACCCGTACGCGGTCGATCCGGCCGTGGACTACAGCGGCGAAGAGCCCACCCTGGTCACCTGGACCCTGCACGACGCGCCCAACAACGCCACCCTGGTCAGGACGGTGGAGTCCGGCTTCGACCAGGTGCCGCCGCACCGCCGGCTGGAGGCCTTCCGCATGAACTCCGGCGGCTGGACCGCCCAGCTGGAGAACATCCGCCGCCATGCCGAAGCCGCGCGCTGAGTCTGCCGCAGCCGAGGCTGCCGGCGCAGGACCGGTGCGGCCCCAGCCACCAGCCGCGCCGCCGTCGCAGCTCGCCCAGGTGTTCTTCGCGCTGGGCGACGCGACGCGGCTGCGCCTGGTCGCCGTGCTGTGCGCCGGCGGCGCCTTTTCCATCACCCAGCTCACCGCCAACACCGACATCAGCCGCCAGGCCGTGACCAAGCACCTGCAGGTGCTGGCCGACGCCGGCCTGGTCAAGGACCTGAAGATCGGCCGCGAGCGGCTGTGGCAGTTCGATCCCACCCAGCTGGAAGAGGCGCGCCGGACCCTCGAGGTGATCGGGCGCCAGTGGGACACGGCGCTGGCGAAGCTGAAGGCGTTCGCGCAGGATCAGTAGGCGGGCTGGAGATTTTGCGATTCGAACAGCCGCCCGAATCCGCGCGACCGCGGTGCCACGCCGGCCAGTCGCACCACATCCCAGAAGCCGGCCGGGGAGCTGGCGGTCACCGGCAGCCCCAGCTCGCGCTCGAGCTGGCGGATCGCGTCCAGCGTGAGCAGGCCGCCGCAGGAGATGAAGACGCCGTCCGCCGTGGCGTTCTGCGCGAGCACCTGGTGCGACAGGCGCACCAGCGCTTCGGTGGAGACCTCGCCGACTTCCTGCACGCCCGTGATGGACATCCCCTGGATCGCCGTCACGGTGAAGCCGGCCTGCGTCAGGTAGGCCTCCAGCTTGTCGTTCAGCTCGTCGATGTAGGAGGTCGCGACCGCGACGCGCCGGATGCCCAGCTGCCGCAGCGCCGCCAGGATGGCGTGGCTCATCGTGGTGCAGGGCACGCCGGTGGCTTCCTGCATCCGCTCGCGCAGCGATTCGGTGAACGCCGCGCCCCGGTAGAAGCTGATCGAAGTCCCCATCAGCGAGATGGCCTCGGCCCCGGCCTCGCGCAGCTCGCAGGCGCGGTCGAGCACGGTGTCGATGACCGGCGCGAAGCCTTCCGGCGACACCCCGGCGATGCCCAGGCCGCGGGCGATGAAGCGCACGCGATCGCCGTAAAGCAGCGGGCCGTCCTGCGGCACCCGGCCATGGCCGGGCGGCACGACCAGGCCGATCGTGGGCACGCGGTCGCTCACTGGACGGCGATCTTCTGCGACTTGATCAGCTTGGACCAGTCGGCCGTTTCCCTGGCCATGGCCTGCCCCAGCTGTGCCGGCGGCAGGTACGAGACGACGCCGCCGGCGCGGGAGGCCGCCTGCTCCAGCTCGGCGCTGGACAGCACCTTGCGCAGGGCCTCGTCCAGCTTGGCGACCACGGGTGCCGGCGTGCCGGCCGGGGCCAGCACGAACAGGCGCGGCGCGACGTCGAAGCCGGGCAGGGCGTCGGCGAAGGCGGGCACCTTCTCGGCGCCGGCCAGCTTGCCGGCGCTCATCATGCCGATGGCCTTGAGCTTGCCGGCGTTCGCCTGCGTCAGCCCGGCCGCCGCGCTGACCACGCCGATGGGCACCTGGCCGCCGATCACGTCCGGCACGATCTGGGAGGCGCCGCGGTAGGGGATGTGGACGATGAAGGATTGCGAGCGCGCCTTCAGCATCTCGAAGCCGAGGTGGTGGACGGTGCCCACGCCCGAGGTCGCATACGAGAGGCCGCCCGGCTTGGCCTTGATCAGCTCGAGCAGCTCCTTCGGGTTGTTCGCCGGCAGGCTGTTGCCGGCCACCACCATCAGCGGCGTGACGAAGGCGCCGGCCACCGGCGTGAAGGACTTGATCGGGTCGAGGTTGCCGCGCGGCTGCAGCAGCGAGGTGATCATCATGCCGCTCTCGCCCAGCAGCAGCGTGTAGCCGTCGGGGGCCGCGTTGGCGACCGCCTCGGCGGCGATCATGCCGCTGGCGCCGGACCGGTTCTCCACCACCACCTGCTGGCCCAGCAGCGCCGGCAGGCGGGCCGACAGCAGCCGCGCCATCGCGTCCACGCCGCCGCCGGCGTTGTAGCCCACCAGCAGCTTGACCGGCTTGTCCGGAAAGGCCTGGGCCGCCGCGAACGGGCTGGCCAGGGCCAGGGTGGCGGCCGCCAGCAGGGCGCGGCGCGAGGCCAGGAAGGAAGGGATTCGCTTGGTCACGGGTAGTCTCCTTGAGTTCGTTGTGGTTCGGTGGCTCAGGCCTTGCCGGCCCCGCGCGAGCCGGGGCGCTTGGCCAGTTCGGCCACGCGCTCGCGGTTGGGCCGGAAGCCCAGGCCCGGCGCCTCGGGCAGCGCCAGCATGCCCTCGACCGGCTCGGGCAGGCCGTCGAACACCAGCTTGCAGCATTCGACCGCCACCGAGTGGTACTCCACCAGGCTGCCGTTGGCGAGCCCGGCGTGCAGGTGCATGTTGTGGTGCGGCCAGGCGCCGCCGTTGGCGAAGCCGGCGTTGAAGGCGGCGGCCAGGCCGGCGATCTTCAGGCACTGGGTGTAGCCGCCGGTGATGCAGGCATTGGGCTGCACCACGTCCACGGCCTGCGCCGCCAGCATGTCGCGGAAGCGGCTGGCCAGGCCCTCGTTCTGGCCGGCGGCCAGCGGGATGCGGGTCCTGGCGCGCAGCTTGGCCAGGTTGGGGATGTCGTTCTGCGCCACCGGCTCCTCGAAGAAGCTGATGTCGAAGTCCTCGATGCGCCGGGCCAGGTCCTGGGCATGGAAGTAGTCCAGGCTGCAGTTGGCGTCGATGTACAGCTGCACGTCCGGGCCGACCGCCTCGCGCACGGCGCGGATGCGCTCCACGTCCTCGCGGATCACGTCGGCCAGCGGGCGCGGCTCGTCGCGCCGCTGCAGCGCGTGGTGGCCGACCGTCATCTTCAGGCGCTTGAAGCCGCGCTCGACCCAGCTGCGCGCCGCCGCGGCGAGTTCGTCGCGGTCGAAGAAGGCGAAGCCGAAGGTGGCGTAGACCGGCACCCGGTCGCGCGCGCCGCCCAGCAGGCGCCAGCAGGGCTGGCCCAGGATCTGGCCCTTGAGGTCCCACAGCGCCAGGTCGATCGCGGCGATCGCGTGGCTGGCGTAGCCCGACTGGCCGCGCGGGGCGAGCAGCCAGAACAGCTTGTCCCAGATCTGCTCGTGGCGCAGCGGGTCCATGCCGACCAGGGCATGGCCGGCCACTTCGTTGACGATGGCGGCGACCACCTCTTCCTCGGTGATCGCGGTCATGCCGCAGCCGGTGCGGCCGTCGTCGAGTTCCACCTCGACGATGCAGATGGACAGGAACGTGGACTTGCTGCGGCTGCCGCTGCCCACGGTGACGGGCAGGTTGAGCGGGGTGGCGCGGACGGCGGTGATGGTTGGCATGGCCGGCCAGTGTCCGGATGCCCCGGCGGGGTGGCAAGCAGACGCCGCGATGCCGGCTTTCGCGTACCGCGAAATCAGGGTTCCCCCGGGGCGCGCGGCCCGCAGCGGGCTCAGCCCTCGGTCAGCAGGGCCTGCACCAGCGTGCGGGCCGCCGCCGGCGCATCGCTGCCGGTGCGCAGGGCCAGGTAGTGCGTGCGCTCGGCCCAGTCCTCCGCCAGCGGCAGGGCCTGCAGCGGCAGGTGCTGCAGCTGCGGTGCGATGGCTTCGCCCGGCAGCACGGCCACGCCCAGGCCGGCCGCCACCAGGCGGCTGGCGGCGTCGAAGCTGCGCATCTGCAGCCGCACCTTGATGCTCTGGCGCAGCGCCGTGGCCGCGTTGAACAGGCGGGTGCTGACCGCATTCGGCCCGGCCACCACGATGAAGTTCTCGTCCACCAGGTCGGCCAGGCGCAGCGGGCCGGCGCCGCCAAGCGGGTGGCCGCGCGGCACCACCAGCACCAGCCGGTCGCGGAAGAAGGGCAGGAATTCCAGTCCGGCCGAGAGCGTCCGGGTATCGACCACGCCCACGTCGGTGCGGCCTTCCAGCAGCGCCTGCGCGATCTCCGGGCTGATGCGCTCCTCCACGTCGACGCGGATGCCTGGATGGCTGCGGGTGAACGCCTGCAGCCGCGCCGGCAGGACCTCCAGCAGCGCCGACGCATTGGCCAGCATGCGCACCTGGCCGGCCAGCCCCTGGCTCAGGTCGTGCAGGTCGGTGGCGAGTCGGTCGGCATCGGCCAGCAGCCCGCGCCCGCGCTGCACCAGCACGCGCCCGGCGGACGTGAGTTCCACGCCGCGCGGCGAGCGCTCGAAGATGCGGATGCCCAGCGCCGCCTCCAGCGACGAGATGCGCGCGCTCGCCGCCGCGACGGCCAGCTGCAGTCGGTCGCTCCCGGCGCTGATCGAGCCGGACTCGGCCACGGCGATCACGACGCGCAGCGTGAGAAGGTCGAACGCGGCATTCATGCCGGGATTATCCGGGGGGCTGCGCGCTCACCGTCGCCGGCGGCGCCTACGCATCCAGTTCCGGATAGCGCCGGAAGATCCCTTGCTCGTTGAAGGCGATGCGCCGCCCGCTGGCCAGGTACGCGCGCAGGCGCCGGTGCGTGGCCACGCCCGCGTGCAGCGCCGCCACCCGGGGTGCCTTCTTCAGCACGCGCCGGGTTGCCTTGGGGAACGCGTACTGCAGCCCGTCCACCACCTGGAACAGCGACAGGTCGGCATAGGACAGCCGCCCGCCCACCAGTTGCGGCATGGAAGCGCCGGCGTTGCGCGGGTTGCGTTCGAGCACCGCCTCGAACCAGGCCATGAACTTGGTCAGCCGGTGGCGGCGGAAGTCGGCCGCGCGGCGCTGCGCTTCCGCCTGCTGGTCCTCGTAGTACAGGCCGCTGGCGATCGGGTGGTGCACGTCGTGCACCTCGGCCACGAAGTCGGCGATCGTCAGCTGGATCTGGTGCGTCCAGAGCGCATCGGCCGCACGGGCGCCCACCAGCCCCAGCTTCGGCCCCAGGTACAGCAGGATCGCCGCGGTCTGCGCCAGCACCAGCTTGCCGTCGACCAGGAACGGCGGCGCGAACGGCGGGCGCTGCACCTCGGGCGAGGACAGGTAGCGGTCCATCGCCGGCATGCCGCCTTCCTCGCGCGCGACGTCGACGTAGGGCGCACCGGCCGCCTCCAGCGCCAGCCGGACGAATTCGCCGCGGCCCTGGATGGTGGGCCAGTAGTGGAGTTCGTAGGGCATCGGGGCGGGCCTTTCCTGCGGTTGCGTGGATGGTGGCACCGTTCGGCGGCGAAGGGCGAGCGCTCAGCTGAGCAAGGGCGCCCATTCCGCTCCGGCGGGCGCCTCGATGCTCAAGCCGCCCGGCAGCTCGACGCGCAGCGCATGCAGCCAGAGCCGCGACACGCCCAGCCACTGCGCCACCGCCCGGTTGTGCGCGCCCTTGCCGTGCGTCGTGTCGCCCACCAGCGGATGCGCGAGGTGCTTGAAGTGCCGGCGGATCTGGTGGCGCCGCCCGGTGAGCGGATCCACTTCCACCAGCGCATAGCGGCTGCTCGGGTGCCGGCCGTCCACGCTGAACGGCCAGTCGAAGCAGGCCAGTCGCCGGTAGCGGGTGAGGGCCGCCACGCGCGGCTGGCCGGCGGAGGGCAGCTCCGGATCGCGGGCCAGCGGGTAGTCGATCTCTCCGGCTTCGGGCGGCCAGCCGCGCACGAGCGCGAGGTACTGCTTGCGGATGCGGCCAGCCTCGAAGGCCTGGCCGTGCTCGCGCGCGGCCTGCGCGTGGCGGGCGAACAGCAGGACGCCGCTGGTGGCCTTGTCCAGGCGGTGCAGGGGGAAGACCCGCTCGCCGAGCTGCCGCTCGAGCAGGTCGACGGCGGTGTGCGTCTCGTGCGCGTCGAGGCTGCTGGGGTGGACCAGCAGGCCGGCGGGCTTGTCGATGGCGGCGAGGTCGGCGTCGAGGTGGATGAGGCGCAGCCCAGCCTCCCCTGCGGGCACTTTTCCCATCGGCAGTGACTCGGGCGGTGCCATGTGTTCTTCCGGTGCGTGGGGCGCCATGCTGCCAGAGGGGCGGGCATCGGCGCTGAGCCAGCCGGCCGGATCAGCCACGAAGCACCCCGTGCAGCGGCTGCGGTCCTACACCGCAAGCGCCGAAGCAGCGCGACCATCCGCCCATGGTCCCGTCCCCGCAACGTCGCCTGCTCCTGCTGTCCGCCGCCGTCGTGCTCGCGGCCTGCGCCGGCACGCCGCCGCCCGCGACCGTGCAGGTCTTCACCTGGCCGCTGCAACTGCCGGCCGGGTCCGGCTACCGCTACGAGCGCCTGCCCTCGCAGGCCGCGCAGCCGAGCCAGAACGAGCTGGAAGCCGCCGCCGATGCGCTGCTGGCGCGCGCCGGGCTGCGGCGCGACGACGTGTCGCCGCGGCTGGCCGTGCAGTTGACGGCCCGACGCGACCCGGGGAGCTACGGCTACGGCCCCTGGGACGCACCGTATGGCGGCGGGCCGACGGTGGGCGTCGGCGTCGCGGGCGGCAGCGGTGGCGTCGGCGGCATCGGCATCGGGCTCGGCTTTCCGATCGGCGGCAGCGGCGCGCGGCCCGCGCAGCGCCTGGACGTGCAGATCCGCGACCTGGCCAGCGGCCAAGTGGTGTTCCAGTCGCAAGCCAGCGGCAGCGCCGGCACCAGCCCGGTGGCGCTGCTGCGGGCGTCGCTGCGCGACTTCCCGAACGCGCGGCCGGGCACGCGGCAGGTGCCGCTGGACGATGCCGCCTCGCGCTGAGCACGGCAGCGGGCGCACGGCCGGCGCACACCCCCTTGCCGCAGCGATGCGGCCCGCTGCTACATTGCCGCGCATGTCCGACCTTCCCCCGCTGCCCCCCACTCGCACCGGCCGCTACCGGCACTACAAGGGCGGCGAGTACGAGGTGCTCGGCGCCGTGCGCCACAGCGAGACGCTGGAGCCATTGGTCCTGTACCGCGCGCTGTATGGCGAGCAGGGCCTGTGGGTGCGGCCGCACGCCATGTTCTTCGAAAGCATCGAGGTGGACGGCGCGCGCCGGCCGCGCTTCGAGCCGATCGCGACCGGGCCGTGATCGTCGACCTGATCGACGGCACCTACGAGCTGTTCCGGCACTTCTACGGCCTGCGCCGCTTCACCAAGGGCGCCGACCGGCCGTTCGGCGCGGTGGCCGGGGTGCTCAACGGCGTGCTGCAGCTGCTCGAGAACCGCGCCACCCACGTCGGGGTGGCGACCGACCACGTCATCGAGTCGTTCCGCAACCGGCTCTGGCCCGGCTACAAGACCGGCGAGGGCATCGAGCCGGCGCTGCTCGCGCAATTCCATTCGCTGGAAGAGGGCCTGGCGGCGATGGGCGTCGCGGTGTGGCCCATGGTCGAACTGGAAGCCGACGACGCGCTGGCCAGCGCCGCATCCATCGCCGCTGCCGACGAGCGGGTGCAGAAGGTGCTCGTCTGGACCCCGGACAAGGACCTGGCGCAGTGCGTGCGCGGCGACCGCGTGGTGCAGGTGGACCGCCGCGGCCCGCAGATCCGCGCCGCCGGCGACATCCGGGCCAAGTTCGGCGTCGAGCCGGCCCTGATCCCCGACTTCCTGGCGCTGGTGGGCGACGCCGCCGACGGCTATCCCGGCATCGCGGGCATCGGTGCGGTCGGCGCCGCGCGGCTGTTGAACCGGTACGGGCCGATCGAGGCGTTCCCGGCCGACGTGCTGGGCGAACAGGCCGAGGCCGCGAAGCTGTTCAAGCAGCTGGCCACGCTGAAGAGCGATGCGCGGCTGTTCGAGGACGTGGAGGCGCTGCGCTGGTCGGGACCGACGCAGGCGTTCGCGGCGTGGACGGAGCGCATCGGGCAGCCGAAGCTGCTGCAGCGCGCCCTCGAGGTCCAGCAGAAGGTGGCTGATCGGGCCTGAGGGGGCCTGGTGGTCCTCCGGGCCAGCCCGTCAACCGGTGTCGCGCACCACCCCTGGCGTTCGACGCGCCATGGCCAGCCAGTCCGGCGCAGGAAGCCCCCAGCGTGACGCGATCTCCGCGGCCCTTGCGGCGAGCACGTCGTCGGCCGGCACCTTGCCGCAGTGCGCGAGCACGACCACGTTGCCGGCCATCGTCGGCGGGAACTGCCAGACGGCCGAGGGTTGCAGGCCGCTGCGGAGGCGCGCCACGCTGCCCCGCACGTCCAGCGCGCCGCCGACCAGGTTGACGGCCACCGTGCCGCCCTCGCGCAGGCCGCCGCGGCAGTCGGCGTAGAACGCCTCGCTGTCCAGCGCCGGCCGGTCGACCGACGCGTCGTACGCGTCCACCTGCAGCACGTCGACGCTGTCGCTGCCGTGCAGCTCGCGGACGAAGTCGGCCGCATCGGCATGCACCACCCGCAGCCGCGGGCCGTCGGGCGGCAGCAGGAAGTGGGTGCGGCAGGCCTCGATCACGCCCGCGTCGATCTCCACCGCGGTCGCCCGCATGCCCAGCACGCGATGGGCGAACTTGGTGAGCGAGCCGGCGCCCAGGCCCAGCGTCACGAGGTGCTGGTCGGGCAGGGCCGCAGGGTCGTGGAACAGCAGCCAGCCGAACATGCGCACCGCGTACGCCATCACCAGCTCGTCCGGGGCGGCGATGCGCATCGCGCCCTGGCACCAGGGCGTGCCGAAGCGCATCAGCCGCAGGCCTTCCTGCTCGGTGATCTCGATGGCCATGCGGCCTCAGCCCGGCGCCCGGCGCAGCTGCGCCAGCGCGCAGGCCAGCCGCGCACCCACTTCGGCGTTGTGCTTGACCAGCGCGATGTTGGTCGCCAGGCTGCGCCCGCCGGTGAGCTGCTCCATGCGCGTCAGCAGGAAGGGCGTGAGCGCCTTGCCGGTGATGCCCTGCGCCTTCGCTTCGTCGATGGCCTGGCGGGTGTACGCGTCGACCTCCTCGCGCGGCAGGGCCGCCGCTTCGGGCACCGGCGTCGCCAGCACCACGCCGCCGGCCAGGCCCAGGTCCCACTTGGTGCGCAGGAAGCGCGCCTGCTGCACCGGGTCGTCGATCCGGTAGTCGGCGCGAAAGCCGCTGTCGCGCGTGTAGAAGGCGGCAAAGGCGTCCTGCTCGCAGCTGAGCACGGGCACGCCGTGCGTCTCCAGGTATTCCAGCGTGAGGCCGATGTCCAGGATCGACTTGGCGCCGGCGCACACCACCGCCACCGAGGTGCGGGCCAGCTCCTGCAGGTCGGCCGAGATGTCGAAGCTCTCGGCCGCGCCGCGGTGCACGCCGCCCATGCCGCCGGTGACGAACACCTCGATGCCGGCCAGCGCCGCGCAGCTCATGGTGCCCGCCACCGTGGTCGCGCCGAGGCCACCACTGGCCAGCACGGCCGGCAGGTCGCGCCGGCTGACCTTCTCGACCTCGCGCGAGCGGGCCAGCAGCTCCAGCTCGTCGTCCGACAGGCCGATGCGGATCCTGCCGCCCATCAGCGCGATGGTCGCCGGCTCCGCGCCGATCGACCGGATCAGCGCTTCGACCTCGCGCGCCGTCTGCACGTTGTGCGGGTAGGGCATGCCGTGGGCGATGATGGTCGACTCCAGCGCGACCACCGGGCGGCCGGCGGCCTGCGCCGCTTCGACGGATGCGCTGCGCTGCAGCCAGGGTCGGGCAAGGTCGTGCATGGGCCGTTCTCCAGTTCGGAACAGGGGAGTGTGCCGTGATCCGCAGCGGGCCGGCTCAGCCGGTTCTCCCGCGTTGACCGCGCCGGCCCGATGGCCGATAGTCGCAGCCACTCTCCCTCGCTGCCATGCCCATCAGCCCTTACGTGCGCGAAGCCGGCGCCGGCCCGACGGTGCTGTGCCTGCACGCCAATGCCAGCCACTCCGGCCAGTGGCGCCCGCTCATGGACCCGCTCTCCGGCCGCTTCCGCGTGCTTGCGGCAGATACCTACGGGGCCGGCAAGTCGCCGCCGACCCCGCCCGGGCGCCCCTTGCGGCTGGCCGACGAAGTCGAGCTGATCCACGCCCTGCTGGCCTCCGCGCCGGAAGGCGTGCACCTGGTCGGCCACTCGTATGGCGCGGCGATCGCGTTCAAGGCGGCGCTGATGCACCCGCCGCGCGTGCTCAGCCTGGCCGTGTACGAACCCACGCTGTTCGCGATGGTGGACCGCGACACGCCGCGACCCAACGGCACCGAAGGCATCCAGCAGGTGGTGCGCGAGGGCATCGCCGATCTGGAACGCGGCGACGCCGAAGCCGCGGCCCGCGCCTTCATCGACTTCTGGATGGGCGAGGGCAGCTACGAGCGCACCCCGCCCGAGCGGCGCCCGTCCATCGTCGACTCCTGCCGCAACCTGCCGCAGTGGTCGCATGCGCTGCTCACCGAACCGGCGACGCTGGACGAACTGCGGCAGGTGAGCGTGCCGGTGCTCTACATGGTGGGCGGCCGCTCGCCCGAGTCGTCGCGCTGCGTGGCCGAGCGGGTGATCCCGGTGCTCCCGAACGTGCGGTGGGTCGATTTCCCCGACCTGGGGCACATGGCGCCGGTGACGCATCCGGAGCCGGTGAACGCGGCGATCGCGGCCTTCCTCGACAAGGTTGCGGCGCCGACGGCGTAGCGCCACGCGCGACCGTGGGCGGCTCGTGCTCCGGATCCGCCGGCCCGAGCCGCTCGACCACAGCCGACACAATGGGGCCCTTCCGAGGGAACCTGCATGAGCCGACTGTTCGAACCGCTGCAACTGGGCGCGCTGCGCCTCGCCAACCGCATCGTCATCGCGCCGATGTGCCAGTACTCGGCCGAGGAGGGCAACGCGACCGACTGGCACCTGATCCACCTGGGCCATCTCGCGCTGTCCGGCGCCGGGCTGCTGATCGTCGAGGCGACCGCCGTCTCGGCCGTCGGGCGCATCACGTCGGGCGACCTGGGCCTGTACAGCGACGACAACGAGCGCGCGCTGGCGCGGGTGCTGGCAGCGATCCGCGCGTACTCGCCGATCGCGGTGGCGGTGCAGCTGGCCCATGCCGGCCGCAAGGGGTCCAGCCGCGCGCCGTGGGATGGCGGCCAGCAGGTCGCGCCCGATGCACCGGGCGGCTGGCTCGCCGAGGCGCCGTCGGCCGTGCCGCACGCCGAGGGCGAGCACGCGCCCGCCGCGCTCGACGACGAGGGCCTGGCGCGCGTGCGCCAACAGTTCGCCGACGCCGCCCGGCGCGCCGTGCGGATCGGGTTCGAAGGCATCGAACTGCACTTCGCCCACGGCTACCTGCTGCACCAGTTCCTCTCGCCGCTGGCAAACCAGCGCACCGACGCCTACGGCGGCAGCCTGGCCAACCGCATGCGGTTTCCGCTCGAGGTGTTCGACGCCGTGCGCGCCGCGGTGCCGGCGGACCTGCCGGTGTGGGTGCGCATCTCCGCCACCGACTGGGTGCCGGGCGGCTGGGACCTGCCGGACAGCATCGCGCTGGCGCATGAGCTGAAGGCCCGCGGCTGCGCGGCCATGCACGTCAGCAGCGGCGGCGTCTCGCCGCAGCAGAAGATCGCGCTGGGCGCGGGCTACCAGGTGCCGTTCGCCGAGCGCATCCGCGCCGAAACCGGCCTGCCCACTGTGGCCGTCGGCCTGGTCACCGAACCGGAGCAGGCCGAGGCCATCGTCGCCAGCGGCCAGGCCGATGCAGTGGCGCTGGCGCGCGCCATGCTGTACGACCCGCGCTGGCCCTGGCACGCGGCCGCCAGGCTGGGTGCGCAGGTGCAGGCGCCCAAGCCCTACTGGCGCTCGCAGCCGCGCGAACACAAGGACCTGTTCGCGGGCCTGCATTTCGGCCAGCGGTAGCGGCCGGCCGCCGGAACAAATGGCTGCAACGGCCGGGCAGGCCTCGCGCTACAAGCAGCTTCCGACCATCCACCCGGCGAGGCCCACCGATGATCACGAACCCGCAAAGCCGCACCAACATCCACGAGATCGCCGACGGCATCTACCGCATCAACACGCCGGTCGACTTCCCCGACGGGAACGGCTTCTGCTTCAACCAGTACCTGGTGCTGGACGACGAGCCGCTGCTGTTCCACACCGGCCCGCGCAAGATGTTCCCGCTGGTGCGCGAGGCCATGGCCGCCGTGATGCCGGTGGAGCGCCTGCGCTACGCGGCCCTGTCCCACTTCGAGGCCGACGAGTGCGGCGCGCTCGACCTGTGGCTGGCCGCCGCGCCCGACGCCGTGCCGGTCTGCAGCCGCATCGCGGCCATGGTGTCCGTCTCCGACATGGTCGACCGCGCCCCGCGCGCCCTGGCCGACCGCGAGCCGCTAAGCCTGGGCCGCCACACCCTGCAGTGGCTGGACACCCCGCACGTGCCGCACGGCTGGGACTGCGGCCTGATGATGGACGCGACCACCGGCACCTTCTTCTGCGGCGACCTCTTCACCCAGCCGGGGCATGGCGACGAGCCGCTCACCGAAGGCGACATCCTCGGGCCGAGCGAAGCGTTCCGGCAGCCGATGGACTACTTCGCCCATGCGCCGCAGACGGGGGCCACGTTGGCGCGGTTGGCGGAGCTGAAGCCGACCACGCTGGCTTGCATGCATGGGAGTGCGTGGCGGGGGGATGGTGGAGTGCTGCTCCGGCAATTGGCCGAAGCAATTAGTTCGAAAGGTTGAATGGTTCTCCCCCTCGTCCGCTGCTGGGCTACTGCCCAGAATGGAGCGGACGAGGAGGAAACGCCATGCCGCTCAAGAAGGCAGACGACAAGACCAAACGGCTCGCACTGCTTGAAGACCTGCAGAAGTCCACCTCTTGCTGGACTATCGGCAGAAGCAGTGGTTGCGCGAAGAACTGGGCCGCCTGCGAAAGGGTATCCAGGGCGAACGCGATTCGGCGTACTACCTGGACCAGTACTTCAAGGATTCCGAGAACCACGTCGTCCTGCACGACTTGCGATTCGTGTTCGAAGGCGACGTCGCGCAGATCGACCACCTGGTGATCAGCCGCGCCCTCGGCATCTACCTGATCGAGACCAAGAACTACGCCGGCAATGTGAGCATCAACGCGCACGGCGAATTCACCGTCGATTACGACGGCGACCGCTTCGGCGTGCCTTCCCCCATCGAGCAGAGCCACCGGCACGAACGGGTGCTGCTGCGCCTCATGGATCGCCTGGGCATCGAAGCCCGGATTGGGGGCGCTATGCAGTGCCACCACGTCGTGATGTTCAACCCGAAGTCCATCATCACGCGTCCGAAGCCGAGCGAGTTCGACACCCGCAACGTGATCAAGGCGGACCAGTTCCCGTCGTGGCGCGAGCAGTACGTGGACCGCGAGGTCGGGGGAGCCAAGATCTTCAAGGCCATCGCCAACCTGCGATCGCTCGAGACGATCAAGGAGTGGGGCGAGAAGCTGATTCGACAGCACCGGCCTGGCAATCTGCTTGATTTGCCAGAGTTCATGCAGGTGAAGAAGGTTCGGGGAAAAACCAAGCCTGACCCAAAAAGCACGGATTTCATTCAGATCCCAGTAGCCGAAACGGTCTTGCCTGCTGCAGGCAATTCCGGCGAGAACGGTTCCGGTGAAAAGAGGCTGATCTGTCTGCACTGCAACGAGAAGATCAGTTTTGCAGAGGGTCGGTTCTGCTGGAACAACGCGCCTCGATTCAAGGGAGGTCAGTATTGCCGAGAGCATCAAGCTCGTTTCTAGCGAACCAGAGAGCCGCCCCTGGTCGCAAGTCCGAATCAGCGGCGAGTGACGCGCTGGCATTCAGCCCAATCACGACTCCAGTTCATTCCAGCAGCGCACCACTCGCGTCCCGGTGGTGAACAGACTACTGATATTCAACACCTGGCGGCAGGTTGCTCGAGCCCCGCTGAGCGGGGTTGCAGATTCCAGCTCCAAGCCGGCCATCGAGATCAAAGCGGCGCCAAGCTGCATTGCACAAAAGTGCATTACGTGCTACGCTGCGGGCTGCTGGACGTTCAATAGATCGTCGCTCTTCAGGTCTTGCTTTCTCCCTCCGGCGGATTTGCACCCGCCGCGTCGTTGTCTGAATTCCTCTCGATGTTCTCTGGCGTTGTGCACCGCACGGCATGTTGCTGCGCGGCCCCTTCCTCAATGGAGACATCATGGAAAACAAACTCTACGTGGGCAACCTGCCCTACGCCTTCAGCGACAACGACATGCAGCGCACTTTCAGTGAGTTCGGGTCGGTCAACAGCGCCAAGGTCATCATGGACCGCGACAGCGGTCGGTCGAAGGGCTTCGGCTTTGTCGAGATGTCCACCGCCGCTGAAGCCAATGCCGCGGTCGAGGCGCTGCATGGCCAGGACCTGGGCGGTCGTGACATGGTCGTGAACATTGCCAAGCCGATGGAGGCGCGTCCCCCCCGCGCTGGCGGTTACGGCGGCAATCGCTACTGATCAACTGAAGCGCAGTCTCAAGGGCGTGCTTCGCACGCTCTGGTAGGTTGCAGAGAGAGTTCCTGACGGGGGTTCTCCATCCGAACGGCGAGCCGAGCGATGCAGCGTGCCTCTTGCGACCTTGGTCGCCCAGTTGGTCTGTCGAGCTGCAGCCAACCGAGTCCTTGATGCTTACGCAGGTTGATCCAAGCCTGCGGTCCTGAATGCACTAGATGGTGCATCCCCCCGCGTGCTGATGGTCTGCTCGACGCAGATCCACGCCAGCCTTCCCCGTTGCGCCGGAATCCCGTTCCGCACACCCGCTCCCCACGGTGCGCCCTTGCGCGCCATCATTGAGAAAGGCTCTTCCATGAGCAGCAAAATCTACGTGGGCAACCTGCCCTACTCCGTGACCGATTCGACCCTGCGAAGCAATTTTTCCGAGTTCGGCGGCGTTGCCTCCGCCAAGGTCATGATGGACCGCGAAACCGGCCGCTCCAAGGGCTTCGGTTTTGTGGAAATGGCGTCTGCGGACGTCGCCCAGGCCGCCATCAAAGCGCTGGACGGCATGTCCGTGGATGGACGCTCGATCGTCGTGAACCTGGCCCGCCCTCGTGAAGAGAGCCGTGGTTCGGGTGGCTACGGTGCGGACTGTTTCAAGGCAACCACGCGAGCTGACGTTGGCTACGGCAACGGCGGCTACGGCGGTGGCCGTTACTGACCACAGTCGCTTCCAACGAAGAACCGGCTCAGCCGGTTTTTTTTCGTTCCGACCAAGCGCTGACCTGGTCATCGGCGGGCCACCTGCTGCTCCATAGAATCAGCGCCGGCGCCGCTGGGTACCATCCAGCCAGGAGAGGGACCATGTCCAAGAACGACTCGGCCGAAGGCCGAACTGTTGCCCTGTACTGGGATTTCGAGAACATCCATGCTGGGCTGTGCGATGAACGGGAGCCGGGCTCCTATCGCAACCCCGATGCGCGCTTCCGGCCGCAGGAGCCGCTCGTGAATGTCCAGGCCCTGGTCGACCTGGCGGCCTCCTTCGGGCCGATCGCCATCAATCGCGCCTATTGCAACTGGCAGTTCTACGGCCGCTACCGGGACGCGCTGCTGCAGAACGCCGTGGAGCTCATTCAGCTGTTCCCGCCGGGCGGCGCAGCCAAGAACGGCGCGGACATCAAGCTGTGTCTGGACGCCACCGAGGACATCGGCCGCTTCGCCCACATCGGGACCGTCATCATCGTGGGCGGCGACAGCGACTTCATGCCGGTGTCGCAAAAGATCAAGGCCGCCGGCCGCACGTTGATCGGCGTGGGCACGCGCAAGGCGACGAACCGGCACTGGGCCAAGAGCTGCCATGAGTTCCGCTACTACGAGAACCTGGTGGAAGTCAGGGACGCAGTCGCCACGGTCGCCCCGGTGGGACCTGAGGCCGGCGCCACGGTGGCCGACCAGTCGGCCGCCGCAGCCCCCGAAGGTGAACCGCAGGTCGATGGGCCCGGCGCGGTCGCCGCCCCTGTGGAGTCGCCCACCGGCAGCCACGTCGACCTGGTGCGCCGCGCGTTGCGGCTGCTCGCGGAAAAGCACGGCGAACCCTGGGTCAACAAAGCGGAGGTGTTGCCCATGGTCAAGCGCCTGGATTCCACCTTCGACGTGACTGAACACGGTTTTACGACCTTCTCGGGGATGCTCAAGGGCATGGAGGCGCTCGTGGAAGTGCGCAAGGGCGAGAACGACCAGCAAGTCCGCCTGCGGGGTGAGGGCGGCGATGCGTCGCCGCCAGCTGGCCGCGTGAATGGCAAGTGAATGGATACCGGCGGCGAAGGCGGGCGCTTCGAGCCGCGTCCAGGGCTGCTTCGGGACCCAGAAGCGGACGTCAGACAGCTGGAGCGCGAACCCCGCTTCAGCCGGAGCAACACCGGCGGACTCTCAGCCAGGGTCGCTCGAAGCTACTTCGCCCAGCTGTCCTTCAATCCGGTCACCCGGCTGAACACCGGCTTACCGTCTCCCGCCCGATGCTCCACCCGATCCGCCACGAAATACCCGTGCCGCTCGAACTGAAACTTCTCATCCCCCTTCACCTCGCGCAGTGACGGCTCCACATAGGCAATCACTACCTTCAGCGAATCCGGGTTGATCTCCTCCAGGAAGTCCTTGTCCCCCGTCCCCGGCTGCGGCACGGAGAACAGGCGGTCGTACAGGCGAACTTCGGCCTGCAGGCCATCGGCCACGCCGACCCAGGTGATGTTGCCCTTCACCTTCACCGCGTCCGCCCCCGGCGTGCCGCTCTTGGTGTCGGGGAGCAGGCGCGCGCGCACCTGCGTGATGGCGCCGTTCGCATCCCTGTCCGCGCCGATGCACTCCACCACGTGGCCGTACTTCAGGCGCACCTTGTTGCCCGGGAACAGGCGGAAGAAGCCCTTGGGCGGCGTTTCCTCGTAGTCGCTGCGCTCGATCCACAGCTCGCGGCCGAACATGAACTGGCGGCGGCCGCGCGATTCGTCGTGCGGGTGCACCGGTGCGCTGCAGGCATCGAGCTGGTCGTCGCTGCCCATCACTTCACCCCAGTTCTCGATCACCAGCTTCACCGGGTCCAGCACCGCCATGGCGCGGGCGGCCTTGGGGTCCAGGTCGTCGCGCAGCGCGGCTTCCAGTGCGCCGTAATCGATCCAGCTGTAGTCCTTGGTGACGCCGATGCGCTCGGCGAACAGCTGCAGCGATTCGGGCGTGTAGCCGCGCCGGCGCAGACCGACGATGGTGGGCATGCGCGGGTCGTCCCAGCCGCTCACGTGGCCTTCGTCGACCAGCTGCTTGAGCTTGCGCTTGCTGGTGACCACGTAGGTCAGGTTCAGCCGCGCGAATTCGTACTGGCGCGGGTGCGGCGTGTTGATCAGGCCGCCTTCGCTCAGGCGGTCCAGCAGCCAGTCGTAGAACGGGCGCTGGTCCTCGAACTCCAGCGTGCAGAAGCTGTGGGTGATGTTCTCCAGCGCGTCCTCGATGGGGTGCGCGAAGGTGTACATCGGGTAGATGCACCACTTGTCGCCGGTGTTGTGGTGCTCGGCGTGCTTGATGCGGTAGAGGGCCGGGTCCCGCAGGTTGATGTTGGGGCTGGCCATGTCGATCCTGGCCCGCAGCACGGCGGCGCCGTCCGGCAGCTTGCCGTCGCGCATTTCGCGGAAGCGCTGCAGGTTCTCGTCGACGCTGCGGGTGCGAAACGGGCTGTCCACGCCCGGCTTGCTGAAGTCGCCGCGGTTGGCGCGCATCTGCTCGGGCGTCTGCTCGTCCACATAGGCCAGGCCGGCGCCGATCAGGTACTCGGCGGCGCGGTACATGAAGTCGAAGTAGTCGCTGGCGTGGTACAGGTGGCTGGTGCCCTGCGCATCCCAGTCGAAACCGAGCCAGCGCACCGAGTCCTTGATCGATTCGACGTACTCCACTTCCTCCTTCTCGGGGTTGGTGTCGTCGAAGCGCAGGTGGCAGATGCCGCCGTAGTCGCGTGCCAGCCCGAAATTCAGGCAGATGCTCTTGGCGTGGCCGACGTGCAGGTAGCCGTTGGGCTCGGGCGGAAAGCGGGTGCGGATGCGCGCAGGGTCCAGCGGCCCTGCCTGTTGCGTGGCTGCATCACCCGGCTGGCCGGCCCAGTGCCGCTGCGAGTACGTGCCCTGTTCGAGGTCGCGCTCGATGATCTGGCGCAGGAAATGGCTGGGCTTGGCGCTGGCGCTGTCTTTCTCGGCGGAAGAGGTCATATCGGAGCCGATTCTAGGTGGCACCTTCGGGTTACCCGGGCTGCCCTGGGTTACGTCTGGCAACGCTCTTGACCGGACCGGCGTAGTCAGGGGAGCTCAGCCAGCGTTAAATACGCACAGGCGGTGTGCTGTCGGCGCCGCAAGAACCCTCAACAGGAGATTTCCATGACTTCCACCCGTTCCCTCATCGGCAAGGCGGCCCTGCTGGGCGGTCTGGCGTTCGCCGCGCTGGGCACGGCGCAAGCCAAGGACGTGTACTGGTCGGTTGGCGTGCACGCGGCGCCGGGCGTCCACGTGGGGGTCGGCAACCACCGCCCACCGGCGCCGGTGGTGGTGGCGCCGCCCGCGCCGGTCATCGTGCCGCCGGTGGTCTACACCCAGCCGCAGGTGATCTATACGCAGCCGCAGGTGGCCTACCCGGGCGGCATCTATTACGCGCAGCCGGCGCCGGTCGTCGTCTATCGCAATGGCTGGGCTCCGCGCAGCCAGTGGGACGGCCATCGCCACCGCAAGCACCGTGGCCACGGTCATGGTCACGGCCATGGCCACTGGCGCTGATCGCTGACGCGACACAAACGCCGTAAACAGGTTTTCTCCAAGGTCCCCCGCGTGCGCTCTGCGCCGCGGGGTTTTTTTTGGGCGCGCGCGGCGCAACCGGCAGGTTTGGCAGGGGCGGTCAGGTCTTCCTCGGCCGCGGATTGCTGCCGGGCTCGTCGTCATCCCAAGGCGAGAGCCCCAGGCGGCGTTGCTCCAGTTGTGCCCGCAGGTTTCGCCGGATGCTGTCCATGCCGTAGCCGCCGTGGCGAACCTGGTTGGCGGCGCCCGCTGGCTTCCCATTGGGGGCGCCGTCGCGCTTGCGCTCGGTGTCGGCTGAGGGACGGGAATCGTGGCGGGCCATGCTGTGCTTTGAGGCGCAGGCCACGAAGGTGGCCCGCATGGCGGCACCGTACCCAGTCGAATGCAGCGGGCGTGCCCGAACGCTTCAGCGGCGACGGTAGGACGGCCCCTACCCGACCCAACCTTGCGGTCAGGGCGCGTAGCAAGGAACCGGGTCCGAAGGGCCGCGACGGCGGGGGCCGACTGGTGAGAAGTTTTCCCGTACTTGACGATCGCGCGGAATGCTCGATCATCGGAACGATGAGTTCCTGTCCCGCCCTGGCAAGAGCGTGAGCTTCCTTGCCAGCTGTACCCCGGCCGCCGCGCGCGCACCGGGTGCCTTCCCATGCTGACGTTCAAGCAGATCGAGGCCCTCCACTGGGTGGCCCGCAGCGGCTCCTTTGCGGCCGCGGCCGACCGGCTGCACACGACCCAGTCGGCGATCTCCAAGCGGATCGCGGAACTGGAAGACATCCTGGGCGTCGCGCTGTTCGACCGCACCCGGCGCACCGCGCGCCTGACCGAGAAGGCCCGGGAGATCGTGGCCCTCGGAGAAGAGCTGCTCAACGCCCGCGAACGCCTGCTGGCCGCCGCCGGCCGCGAGGCCGTGACCATCCGCCAGTTCCGCATCGGCGTGACCGAGCTCATTGCCCTGACCTGGCTGCCGCGCCTGGTGAAGCTGCTGCGCGCCCAGTACCCGCACGTGGAGGTGCAGCCGGAAATCGACCTGAGCGCCAATCTCTACGAGAAACTGGGCCGGGGCGCGCTCGATCTGGTCGTCGTGCCGTCGGTGTTCAACGAAAGCAGCATGCTGTCCACGCCGCTGCGCAACCTGCGGCTGTCCTGGATGTGCAGCCCGAGCCTGTACGACGGCCCGCCCCGGCTGGCGCTGGCCGAGATCGCCCGCTACCCGATCCTGATGCAGATCGAGCGCTCGGGCGTCGACATGGGCCTGGAGCGCTGGTTCCGCGAGCGCGACCTGACCCTGCGCCGCCTGTACGCCGGTAACAGCCTGGTGGCGCTGAGCGCGCTGACCATCGGCGGCTTCGGCATCAGCTTCCTGCCCAGCGAGTTCTTCATGGAACACGTCGAGGCCGGGCGGCTGCGCGTCATCGAGAGCGACGAGAACCTGCCCGAGATTCCCTACTGCGCCCTCTACCTGCGCGACGGTCCGGTGTCGTTCAGCACCCGGGTGGCGGCGATGGCGCAGTCGATCTGCAGCTTCGCCAAGCCGCAGTGGGACACCCCCGGCCGGCGGCCGCGGAACACCACGAGCCGGTGAGCTGGCGAGCGGGGCCGCGCGCGGCCTAGCCATCCGAAACACGAATTTTCTTCATGTTTTCAGATCGCGATTAATCGCTTTTTTCTCCTGGACTCTCTTCGGATACTCGCCGGTGTCGATTTATTGAAGAGATCAGGAAAGCCATGTCGTATGGGTTCGCGGTTCACAGCCGCACACGCTCGGTCAGCGCCGAAACCATCGAGAAGTTCAGGACCGTGGCGGTCGCCAACGCCAGTGACAACATGGCCCGGCTGTCCCATGCGGGCGCCCGGCTGCGGCCGCTGCACGCGGGGGGGCCGATGGCGGGCCCGGCTCTGACCGTGAGGACGCGCCCTGGCGACAACCTGATGGTGCACAAGGCGCTGGACATGGCGCAGCCCGGCGACGTGATCGTCGTCGACGCGGCGGGCGACCTCACGAACGCCCTGATCGGCGAACTGATGCTGGCGTACGCCGAGTCCAAGCGCGTCGGCGGCATCGTGATCCACGGCGCCGTCCGCGACCTGGCGGCCATCCGCGCCGGCAGCCTGCCGGTGTTCGCCGCCGGCGTCACGCACCGCGGGCCCTACAAGGACGGGCCCGGTGAGATCAACGCGCCGATCTCGATCGAGGGCATGGTCGTCGCACCCGGTGACCTGGTGATCGGCGACGACGACGGCGTGCTGGCGATTCCGTTCGACGCCACCGAAACCGTCTACCGCGGCGTCCAGGCGACCCTCGAGCGGGAAGCCCGCGTGCTGCAGGCCACCCGTGCCGGGACGGTCGATCGCAGCTGGGTGGACAAGGCGCTGCGCGAGCGCGGCTGCGCGGGAGTTTAAAGCCCATGACGCTCGTCGCACACAGCCTTTCCCGCATCAAGGCTTCGCCCACCGGCGGCCTGACCGAGAAGGGCAACCAGCTGAAGGCCCAGGGCCGCAGCATCATCTCGCTGACCCAGGGGCAGCCGGATTTCGAGACGCCGCAGAACATCCGCGCCGCGGCGCGCGCCGCCATCGACCGGGGCGAGAACCGCTACCCGCCCACCGCCGGGATCGTGCCGCTGCGCGAGGCGGTCGCCGACAAGTTCCGGCGCGACAACGAACTGCCGTACAAGCCGCAGGAAACCATCGTCTGCACCGGCGGCAAGCAGGTCATCGCCAACGCGCTGCTGGCCACGCTCAACCCGGGCGACGAAGTCCTCGTTCCGGTGCCCTACTGGGTGTCGTATCCGGAGCTCGTCACCCTGTTCGGCGCCACTCCGGTGCCGGTGCCGTCCTCGGCCGCGACCGGCTTCAAGCTCACGCCCCAGGCGCTGGAGGCGGCGATCACGCCGCGCACCAAGTGGCTGGTCTTCAACTCGCCCAGCAACCCCTCGGGCGCGGCCTACTCGCGCGACGAGATCCGGGCGCTGGCCGACGTGCTGCTGCGGCACCCGCAGGTGTGGATCCTGGCGGACGACATCTACGAGCACCTGCTCTATGGGGACCTGCGCTTCGCCACGATGGCCCAGGTGGAGCCCGCGCTGCACGAGCGCACGCTGACGGTGAACGGCGTCTCCAAGGCCTACGCCATGACCGGCTGGCGCATCGGCTACGCCGGCGGTCCGGCCGCGCTGATCTCCGCGATGGCCAAGGTCCAGGGCCACTTCACCTCCGGGGCCTGCGTCATCGCGCAATGGGCGGCGCTGGAGGCGCTCACCGGTCCGCAGGACTTCCTGGACGCCAGCCGCGCCAGCTTCGTCCAGCGCCGCGACCGGGTCCTGCAGCGGCTGCAAGCCGTGCCCGGCCTGCACTGCCACCGCCCGGACGGCGCCTTCTACATCTTTCCCTCGTGCCAGGAACTGCTGGGCCGGACCACGCCGTCGGGCCGGGCGCTGGCCACCGATGAAGACTTCGCGCTGGCGCTGCTGGAGGAGGCCGGGGTCGGCGTGGTGCACGGGTCCGCCTTCGGCCTGGCGGGACACTTCCGGATCTCCTACGCCACCGGGGTGGAGCAGCTGGAGCAGGCCTGCGACCGCATCCAGCGCTTTTGCAGCGAGTTGCGTTGACATGGCCGCTGCAGGGGTGAAGCAGACCATCGCGGAGAAGATCCTCTCGGCCAAGGCCGGGGCGACCCTGAGGGCCGGCGATATCGCGATCTGCCGCATCGACGCCGTGATGGGGACCGACGGATCGGTGCCGATGGCCATCGACTATTTCGGCCAGCTGGGCGAGCGGGCAACGGTCGCCGAGCCGGACCGCATCGTGTTCGCGCTGGACCACTACGCGCCGGCGCCCACGCCCAAGTCCCAGGCGCTGCAGGACGTGGCGCGGGCGTTCGCGCGGGAGCGCGGCATCCGCGTCTGGGAGGTCGGCGAAGGCATCGGGCACCAGCTGATGGTGGAGCAGGGCTACGTCACGCCCGGCGCGCTGGTGCTGGGCGCGGACAGCCACGCCGTGACCTACGGCGCGCTCAACGCGTTCGGCACCGGCATCGGCTCGTCCGACCTGGCCGTCGCCATGGCCAGCGGGAAGGCGTGGCTGAAGGTGCCAGAGACCATTCGCGTCGAGCTGACCGGCGCCCTGCGCGCGCCAGCGGCGGCCAAGGACGTGGCACTGGAGCTGCTGCGCCGCTTCGGCGGCGACGGGGCCCGTTACCAGGTGCTGGAGTTCACCGGTCCGGGCGTCGCGGCGCTGGACATGGCCGACCGGCTGGTGATCAGCAACATGGTGGTCGAGATGGGCGCCAAGGCCGGCGTGTTCCCGTGCGACGCGCGGACGCTGGGCTACCTGGAGGGCCGGCCGGTGCGCCGCGCCGCGGCGCCGGTGGCGGCGGACCCCGGCGCCAGCTATGCCGGCTCGGTCCGGGTCGACCTGTCCAGCATGGAGCCGCTGGTCGCCCGTCCCCACCAGCCGGATCTCGTGGGTCCGCTGCGCGATGCCGGGGCCGTCCCGGTTCACATGGTCTACCTCGGAACCTGCACGGGCGGGCGCGCCAAGGACCTGCGCGAGGCGCTGGCGGTGCTGCAAGCGCGCGGCGGCGTGCGCCAGGGCGTCCAGCTGGTGGTGACGCCGGCATCGCGGGAGGTCGAGCAGGAACTCGAAGCCGGCGGCGAGCTGGCGCAGTTCCGCGCCATGGGCGCAACGCTGGGCGTGCCCGGCTGCGGCTCGTGCTGCGGCACCTGCGGCACGATTCCGGCCGACGGCCAGACCGTGGTGTCGACGGCCAACCGCAACTTCATCGGCCGCATGGGCAATCCCAAGGCGTCGATCTGGCTGGCTTCCCCCGCCGCCTGCGCGGCGGCCGCCGCCGAGGGCAGCCTTGTCGCGCTGGAGGGCGCCGCGCCATGAGGAACCTGAACCGCCTGCGCGCCCGCGTGCTCGGCGACCACGTCAACACCGACTACATCATCTCCTCGCGCCGCAAGCGGGACAGCCTCGACCCGAAGGAGCTGTCGCGCTACCTGCTGGAGGACCTGGATCCGCAGTTCGCGGCGACCGTGCAACCCGGCGACGTCCTGGTGGCCGGCGAGAACTTCGGCTGCGGCTCGGCGATGGAGGTCGCCGCCACGGTGGTCATCGGCGCCGGGATTCCCGCGGTCATCGCGCGCAGCTTCTCGCGCACCTATTTCCGCAACGCGGTGAACAACGGGCTGCTGCCCGTGGTCGCCGACACCTCGGGCATCCGCGAGGGCGACGCGCTCTCGATCGTCGAGGCAGACGGCAGGCTGACCCTGCAATTGCATCGCGACGGGCAAGAGCGCGCCGCATCCCAGCTGCCGCCCATCATGGCCGCCATCCTCCAGGCCGGCGGCCTCATCCCCTACTTCGCCCGGCACGGCGATTTCCATCCCTGATCAAGCCGGTTTTCCAAGCAATCCTGTCCCGCCTGCTCCCATGAAGCACATTGCCATAGGCACCGACATCGGTGGCACGTTCACCGACGTCGTCGCCCTCGACTACCGAAGCGGCCTCGTCCACTCGCGCAAGGTCCTGACGACCTACTCCGACCCCAGCATCGCCGTGGTGAGCGGGGTGAAATCCCTGTTCGCCCAGGCCGGCATCGAGCCGGGCCAGGTGCTGCGCCTGGTCCACGCCACCACGCTGTTCACCAACGCGCTGATCGAAGGCAAGGGGGTGCCCACCGGCCTGCTGTGCACCCGGGGATTTCGCGACATCATCGAGATCGGGCGCGAGCGCCGCTACGACCTCTACGACGTCCAGATCGAGGGCGCGCCCTCGCTGGTGCCGCGCAACCTGCGCGAGGAGATCGGCGGCCGGCTCGACGCCGGCGGGCGCGAACTCGAACCGGTCTCGCGCGAGGAGGTGCTGGCCGCCGTCGACCGGCTGGTCACGCGTGGCGTCGCCTCCCTGGCGATCTGCCTGCTGCACTCGTACGGCAACCCGGTGCACGAGCGCCAAGTAGCGGCCTGGGTGCGGGAGGCGTTCCCGCAGCTCAGCCTGAGCCTGTCGAGCGAGATCGCGCCGGAGATCCGCGAATACGACCGGGTCTGCACGACGGCGGCCAACGCCTGCGTGCAGCCGATTGCCCACCGCTACCTCAGCGTTCTGGAGACCCGCGTCGCCGAGCTGGGCATCGACACCGGCGTGCTGATGATGCTGTCCAACGGCGGCCTGTGCTCCGTGTCGCAGGCCCGCAAGAAGCCGATCGAGCTGCTGGAGTCGGGGCCGGCCGCGGGAGCGATCTCCGCCGCCTGGTCGGGCGCGCGCGACGGCCAGCGGGACCTGCTGGCCTTCGACATGGGCGGCACCACCGCCAAGCTGGCCCTGGTGGAGCAGGGCCGGCCGGCCGTCGCCCACGGGTTCGAAGCGGCCCGGCGCAAGCGCTTCGCCGAAGGCAGCGGGATCCCGATCCGGATCACCACGGTCGACCTCATCGAGATCGGCGCCGGCGGCGGCAGCCTGGCCCGGGCCGACGACATGCAGTTGCTCAAGGTCGGCCCGCAGAGCGCCGGCTCCGAGCCGGGGCCGGCGTGCTACGGCCGGGGCGGCGAACACGCCACGGTGACCGATGCCAACCTGGTGCTCGGCTACCTCAACCCGGATTACTTCGCCGGCGGCAGCATGCGCATCGACGTGGCGCGCGCGCAGGGCGCGCTGGCCCAGCTCGGGGCCTCGCTCGGGCTGGCGCCGCACGAGGCGGCGCGCGGCGTCCATGAGATCGTCGCCGAGAACATGGCGGCGGCGGCCCGCCTGCACGTGGCCGAACGCGGCCACGATCCGCGCGACTTCGTGATGGTCTGCACCGGCGGCGGCGGCCCGCTGCACGGGTACGCCGTCGCCCGCAAGATCGGGGTGCGCAAGCTGGTCGTTCCGGCGTCGGCGGGCGTGGCGTCGGCGGTGGGGCTGCTGCTGTCGCCAGCGCGCTCGGACCGATCGCGCACGGTCGGGTTCCGGCCGGACACCGGCAGGCTCGAGGAGCTCGAGCGTGACTTCGCCGAACTGGAGGCCGAGGCCGTCGCCAGCCTGCGCCCGCTGGAGCCGGGCTTCGGCCCGGTCGCCGTCAAGCGGCAGGCCGACGGGCGCTTCGTCGGCCAGGGCTTCACCCTGACGGTGGACCTGCCGCCGGCGCCGTACACCGGCGGCGGCAGCGACCCCGAGGCGGTGCGCCGCGCGCTGAAGGAATCGTTCGAGGCGGGCTACCGCCGCAAGTTCGGCCGCACGCCGCCGGACGTGCCGGTGGAGCTGGTCAGCCTGCGCGTCAGTGCCAGCGCCATGCCGCAGCAAACCTTCCAGCCGTCGCCGGTGGCCGCCGGCAGCGGCGGCCAGCCCCACGGCCAGCGCCCGGTGTTCTTCGCGGAAGCCGGCGCCTACCTGGACACCCCGATCTACCGGCGAGAGGACATCCCCCTGGGCGTGGCGCTCGCCGGCCCCCTGCTGGTCGAGGACCCCGATTCCACCCTGGTGGTCGGGCCCTGCGGCCGCCTGACCCGCATGGCCAGCGGCAACCTGGTGATCGACCTCGAAGAGGCAGCGAAATGAGCATCGACAACAACCAGCGTCCGGCGGACATGCCGCTGGACCCCATCTTCCTGGAAGTCTTCTGGACCCGGGTTCGCTCCATCGTGGACGAGGCAGCCAAGCTGATCGTGCGCACCTCGTTCTCCACGCTCTCGTCGGAGGCCAACGACTTTGCCGTGGTGCTGACCGACGCCGGCGGCCGCTCGATCATCGAGAACAGCGGCAGCGTGCCCTCGTTCATCGGGACGCTGCCCGCCACCGTGCGGCATGCGATCGACCGGATCGGCGTGGACGCGATGCAGCCCGGCGACGTCTACATCACCAACAACCCCTGGCACGGCACCGGCCACCTCAACGACTTCTGCTTCGTCAAGCCGGTCTTCCACGGCGGCCGCCTGGTCGCCTTCGCGGCCACCGCCGCCCACATGCCCGACATCGGCGGCCGCATCCGCTCGGTCGAGGCCCGCGAGCTGTTCGAAGAGGGATTCCACATCCCCATGATGCCGCTGCTGCGGCAGGGCCAGCCCGACGAGACGCTGCTGGGGCTGCTGCGGACCAACGTGCGCACGCCCGAGCAGACCATCGGCGACGTCTGGTCGCAGGTCGGCGCCGTCGAGCTGGTCGACGCCCGACTCAACGAGGTGATGGGCGAGTACGGCATCGAGGACATCGCGCCGATCGCCGGCGCGCTGTTCGACCGCAGCGAGGCGGCGATGCGCCGCGCCATCGCCCAGCTGCCGGAAGGGGAGTACGAGTACACGATGGAGACGGACGGCTTCGAGTCCTTCTTCACGTACCGGGTGAAAGTGACCATTCGCGGCGGCGAGATCGTCTGTGACTTCGAGGGCACCTCGGCGCAGCAGCCGCGCGGCATCAACTGCGTGCTGGCGTACACGAATGCCATGAGCATCTACGCCCTCAAGAGCCTGCTGCTGCCCGAGTTGCCGAACAACGAGGGCCTGTTCCGGCCGATCCGGGTGCGCGCGCCCGAGGGCTCGCTGCTCAATCCCACGTACCCGGCGGCCGTCGGCGGCCGCGCCTGCACCGGTCACTACGTGCCCAGCGTCATCTTCGGTGCCCTGCACGCCATCCTGCCGGAGCGGGTGATGGCCGGAGTGGGCTCGCCGCTGTGGATCGTCAACATGAGCGGCACGCGCGCGGACGGGCGGCCGTTCGCCACGGTGTTCTTCTACAACGGCGGGATGGGGGCCACCGCGCTGAAGGACGGCAACAGCACGACGTCCTGGCCGAGCAACATCTCGCCGACACCCATCGAAGTGGCCGAGCGCGACGGGCCGTTCGAGTTCCGGCACAAGCGGCTCATCCCCGGGTCCGGCGGCGCCGGCCGGTTCCGCGGCGGCCTGGGGCAGGAGATTTGTTTCGTCAGCCGCCACAGCGGGCCGCTGTCGGTCGTGTTCCTGGCCGAACGCCTGCGCCAGGCGGCGCCCGGGCTGGACGGGGGCGAAGCGGGCGCCTGCGGGGCCGTCCTGATCAACGGCCAGCCGATCGATGCCCGCCGGCAGCACGTGCTGCAGCCCGGCGACGAAGTCACCCTGCGCACCCCCGGCGGCGGCGGCTACGGGCTGCCGCCGACGCGCGCCGCCGGCGCCGTGGAGGTGGACCGTGCCCACGGCTACGCGTAGGCCCCCCCTTTTCACGACCACCCCCTTTTTTCACCACAACAGGAGACAGACATGAGCATGAATCCTTTCCGCCATCGCCTTCGGTTCCTTGCCGCCGCCGTCGGCGCCTGCATCGGCCTGGGCGCCTCCCAGGCTGCGCTGGCCCAGTCGGCCGGCTACCCGAACCGGCCGGTCAAGGTCATCGTGCCGTTCCCGGCCGGTGGCCTGGTTGATGGCATCGCCCGCACGCTGATGACGGCCATCGGCGCCGAGATCAAGCAGAGCATCGTCATCGACAACCGCGGCGGCGCGGGCGGTTCGGTGGGGGCGGCCGCGGCGGCCCAGTCGCCGGCCGACGGCTACACGCTGCTGATGGTGCTCGACACGCACGCCATCAATCCGCTGGTCTACAAGAAGCTGGCCTATGACAACGAGAAGGACTTCGCGCCCATCTCGCTGATCGCCCGGGCGCCGATGGTCGCGGTGGCGAACGAGAAGGTTCCGGTGAATTCGCTGGGCGAGCTGGTCAAGTACGCCAAGGCGCAGCCCGACGCCATCAACTACGGGTCGGTCGGCCCCGGCAGCGCAAGCCATCTCACGGCAGAGATGTTCAACATGAAGGCCGGCATCAAGACGACGCATATCCCCTACAAGGGCGGAGCGCCGGCGCAAACCGACCTGATGGCCGGGCAGATCCAGATCATGTGGGGCACGGCGCCCTACGCGCAGAGCCTGGTGCGGGCCGGCAAGACCAAGGCGCTGGGCCAGGCCAGTGCTGCGCGCAGCGTGGCCTTCCCGGACCTGCCCACTGCCGCCGAGCAGGGGATCAAGGACTTCGAGGCTTACGGTTGGGTAGGTCTGCTGGCCCCCGCAGGCACGCCTGCGGACATCATCCGCTTCTGGAACGAGCAGTTGAAGAAGGCGGCCAATTCCGCCGAGGTGGGCAACAAGCTGCGGGAGCAGGGATTCGAACTGGTGCTGGGCTCGCCTGCTGACTTTGGCAAGTTCATCCGGAGCGAAACGCAGGGCTGGCAGCAGCTGATCAAGGCACGGAACATTCCCTTGGAGTGACCGGCCAAGGGCACTGTTCGGCACCTGGTGCCAGCGGGGCTCGGACGCTGCCCCCAGACTCTTGGAACAACCTAAAAAAGAGCCCCCAGGCTTGGGGCCTGGGGGCAACTTGCCAGTCGCGGGACGGAGGGCCGGACCAGCTCACCCCGGAGGAGGAGGGGACTCAGAGGAGTCGGGGTGATTTCCATGGCGGGGCTGGCCTGGCCAGCCGCCGCAAACCGTTGGGCGTAGTAAACCGCGGCCCCACCGTTGCGGCTGTAGGACGGGACCGCATTTATGACTACATCGCCCTGAACAGGTGGGCGTACAGGCGGCTGACCGCCCAGCGCTCGGGCCGGCCGCGCAGGCTCAGGTGCAGCTTGCCGGCCTCGTCGCGCGTGACGGCCTCGATGGCGGCGGCACGCACCACGGTGCCCCGGTGCACCTGCCAGAACTCGGCGGCGTCCAGTTGCGGCTGCAGGTCCTTGAGCGGCGTGCGGATCAGGTACTCGTGGCCGGCGGTCAGCACCCGCACGTACTTGTCGGCGGCCTCGAAGGCCAGCACCTCCGGGACGGGCACCATGCGGATGCCACTGCCGACGCCGGCCTGGATCATCTTCAGCGGCGCCGCCGGGGCAGCTGGCGCAGCGGGCGGCGCGGCCAGCAGGTGCCGCAGTTGCTCGACCGCCGCGTCCAGCCCGACCGCGCTGCCGGTGTTGCCCGTGCGCCGGGCCAGCTCTTCCTGGAGCTTGGCGACGGTGCGCGCCAGCCGCGCCGGTTGCACCGGCTTGAGCAGGTAGTCCACCGCCTGGGCTTCGAACGCCTGCACGGCGTACTGGTCGTAGGCGGTGACGAACACCAGCGCCGGGAACGGCGCATCGGCCGGCCACTCGTCGGCCAGCTGCGCGGCAGCGTCCAGCCCGTCCAGGCCCGGCATGCGGATGTCGAAGAACAGCACGCCGGGGCGCTGCGCCAGCGCCTCGCGAACCGCCGACGCGCCGTCGCCCACGACCGCCACGATGCGCAGCTCCGGCCAGGCGCGGGCCAGCTCCGCCTGCAGCGCTTGCGCCAGCAGCGGCTCGTCTTCGGCGATCAGGGCGGTGGCGTTCATGCGGCAGCGGCGGGCAGGCGGACGGACACCAGCGTGCCTTGCGGCTGCGCGGCTTGCAACTGCACGCGGCCGGCAGCGCCGTACAACGTGGCCAGGCGCTCGCGCACCTGAGTCAGTCCGAAGCCGCTGCCGGGCGTGGACGCCGCCGCCGGGCCGACGCCGGTGTCCAGCACCTCCAGCACCAGCTCGGCGCCTTCCTGCCGGGCCGACACCTCCAGCCGGCCGCCGGCCACCTGCGGCTCCAGCCCGTGGCGGATGGCGTTCTCCACCAGCGGCTGCAGCAGCAGCGTCGGCACCGGCCGCTGCGCCAGCTCCGCGGGCAGCGCCAGCCGGTATGACAGCCGCGGGCCCATGCGGATCGCCATCAGCTCCAGGTAGTCGCGCAGGCGGTCGAACTCGGCCTGCAGCGGGTGGGTGGTGGCCCGCGAGGCGTCCAGCGTCGAGCGCAGGTACGCGATCATGTGGTCGAGCATCTGCTGGGCCCGCTGCGGATCGACGCCGATCAGCGCGCGCAGGTTGGCCAGCGTGTTGAACAGCATGTGCGGCTCGAGCTGGGTCTCCAGCAGCTTCAGGCGCGCGTCGTCGGCCTGCCGCTCGACTTCGCCCATGCGGTGTTCCAGCCAGGCGCTGCGGGCGCGGCTGTAGAAGTAGTAGCAACCGGTCACGCTGGCGACCAGAGTGACCAGCACCGAGGAGCGCAAGGCATGCGACCGGGAGGGCAGGGGGCCGGGGCCGTACAGGCCCCAGGCGCGGCAGAGCTGGTCGGCCAGCAGCGTGCCGAGCAGGAAGCCGGCGACGATGCCGCCGGCCACCAGCACCAGCCCGGCCGCGCCGGTCGGCCAGCCGGTGTCCTGCGCCGAGGGCAGCAGGTGCCGGCCCAGGTCGACGATGGCCCAGACGATCAGGCCGATGCACAGCGAATAGACCAGCGGCGGGCCCCAGCTCTGGTCGGGGTTGAAGCCGACCTGCACCGCGGCCACCGCCAGGCAGAACGCCACGGCCTGCAGCAGGTGCTGCAGCTTGGCGACGCCGTCCAGCTTCATGGGCGCTGGCGTTCGCGCTGCAGCCGCTCGCGCTCGCGGCGCTCGAGCCGCTCGCGCAGGCCGCTGCCGGCGCCCAGCACGAACACGCTGATGCCGTGCAGGGTCAAGCCGAGACCCCAGCCCAGCGGCGGGAACCAGGTCCAGCGGCGCGTGCCCCAGCCCTGATCGGAGATCGCGAGCAGGAACAGGTTGACCGCGAGGTACACCGTGGCGTGGATGTACCAGCCCAGCTTGGCGCCGGCGCGCCGGCGGGCCAGGCGGTCGATCTCTTCGTCGGTCATGGGGGCGCTCATGTGCGAGGGCATTCTAGGGGTGGGCCCGCGCGGCTTACCAGGGGTCGCGCTGCACCTGCAGGCGCGAGCGCTCGCGATCGAGCAGGCTCTGGTACAGCCCGCCGCCGCCGGTGACGAAGAACACCGCCAGTCCGTGCGCCGCCAGCCCGACGCCCCAGCCCAGCGCCGGGAAGATCGCCCATTGGCGCTCGCCGGTGGCGGCCAGCGCGAAGAGGAACAGGTTGACGGCGGTATAGACCATCGCGTGGACGTACCAGCCCATCTTGGCGCCGGCGCGGCGGCGGGCGAGACGTTCGATCGAGGTGTTTTCGGTGGTTTTCATGGTCTTCTCCAGGGGTTGGGTTACAGGGCGGGGATGGCGGTGGGGCGGGTGAGCTTCCAGCCGCAGGAAGCGGCCGACGAACAGGCCGTTGAAGATGCCGTAGACGGTGGCGATGCCCAGGCGAAGCCGCTGTCGGCAACGAGCGCGGGTTGCATCGCGATCTCCACGCCGATGGTGGCCAGCATCTGCGGCTGGTGCAGGGCGATGTGCAGAAGCATGGACGTTCTCCGTGGCTGGCGTGGTGGCAGGGGATCAGGCCAGGCCGACGCTGCTCCACAGCAGCTGGCCCAGGTAGCGATGCGGCAGCAGGGTGAAGGCGCCGGCGACGACGCAGGCGCCGAAGTACAGGTTCTGCATCGTGGTCTTGTGGCCGCGCACGTTGCCGCGGGCCAGCTGCCAGAAGGCGCCGAACAGGCCGACCAGAGTGACCGGGACCAGCAGGTGGATGGGCGTGAAGCCGGCGATGTTGGGCAGCAGGGTGTCGCGGATGAACAGGGCGGAGAGGGCGGTCACCACCATCAGCGTGACCCAGGCGTAGCCGAAGGCGCGGTGCAGCCTGGGTTGCTGGGTGCGGCCGCGCCGCGCCCACAGCGCGACCGGGCCGAGGGCCAGGGCGCCGAGGGCGGCGGTCATGTGGACGGCGATCACGGGGGTCAGTTGCATGGTGGGCTCCGGTGGGTGGCGCGATGGCCGCACTGTGCCGACCGGGCCGCCGGCCCGCGAGCCGGTTGCGACGGAATGCAGGCGGCGTGGAGCGAAATGCGGATCGGCGGGGTGAAAGTCGCTCGCCGCGATGGGACCGCCGGGCCGCGAGCCCCTGTGTCAGACTTGCCGAGCCGACAACCAGGAGGCGAAGCCATGCTGCACCCGGCCGACCAGATGCTGCTGCGAATGCTGGTGGAAAAGGGCATTCCGCCCACCCACACCCTGTCGCACCAGCAGGCGCGCGAGTTCTACCTGATGCGCCGCACGGTGACGCAGCCGGACCCCCCGGACGTCGGGCTGGTGCGCAACCTGGCTGCACCCGGGCCGGCCGGCGACATCGCGTTGCGGCTGTACCGGCCGGCGGGCAGCGATGCCGGGCAGGCGCTGCCGGTGCTGGTGTACTACCACGGCGGCGGCTGGGTGATCGGCAACCTCGACACGCACGACGTGCTGTGCCGCCAGCTCTGCAACGGCTCCGGTTGCGCGGTGGTGGCGGTGGACTACCGGCTGGCGCCCGAGCACCCGTTCCCGGCGGCGGTGGACGATGCCATCGCCGCCACCCGCTGGATCCACGCCAATGCCGGCAGCCTGGGGCTGGATGGCTCGCGCCTGGCCGTGGGCGGAGACAGCGCCGGCGGCAACCTGGCGGCGGTGGTGTCGCTGACCGAGCGCGACGCCGGCGCCGGGGGCCTGCCGCTCGCCTGGCAGCTGCTGATCTACCCGGCCACCGACCAGCGCCGCGGCTGGCCCTCGCACACCACCAACGGCGAGGGTTACCTGCTCACCAAGGACACGATCACCTACTTCCACGACCTGTACGTGGGCCCGGCCGGCCATGACCTGGACTGGCGGCTGTCGCCGCTGCTGCACGAGAACCACCGCGGCCTGCCGCCGGCGCTGGTGCTGACCGCCGGCTTCGACCCGTTGCGCGACGAGGGCGTGGCCTATGCGCAGAAGCTCAGCGAGAACGGCAACCGGGCCGCGCTGGTCAGCTTCGAGCGGCAGATCCACGGCTTCATCACCATGGGCAAGGTGATCGACGAGGCCAACGCGGCGGTGCAGATCTGCGCCGCGCAGCTGCGCGAGGCGCTGCGGGCGGGGTAAGGGGCACCGGCGCAAAGATGGGCCGATCGGGCCAGTCCGCGCGTTCCAACGGCTGACCCAACGATAATCCCCCGCTTTCGTCCGAAAGGGAGCGCGCGTGGATGTCGTCCTGCTGGCCAAGGCCGCAGTCATGGGGGTGGTGGAAGGGCTCACCGAGTTCCTGCCCATCTCCAGCACCGGCCACCTGATCCTGGCCGGCGCCCTGCTGGGCTTCGATGACGAGAAGGCCAAGGTCTTCGACATCGCGATCCAGACCGGCGCGATCCTGGCGGTGATCATCGTCTACTGGCAGAAGATCCGCTCCACCATCGTCGCGCTGCCGACCCAGCGGCAGGCGCAGCGCTTCACCCTCAACGTCGCCATTGGTTTCGCGCCCGCCGTGCTGTTCGGCCTGCTGCTGGGCAAGGCGATCAAGGCGCACCTGTTCACCCCCGGCGTGGTCGCCACCACCTTCATCCTCGGCGGGCTGGTGATCCTGTGGGCCGAGCGGCGCCAGCAGTCCAGCGTGCGCATCGAGGACGTGGACCAGATGAGCGCGCTGGATGCCGTCAAGGTCGGCCTGGTCCAGTGCCTGGCCATGATCCCCGGCACCAGCCGCAGCGGCGCCACCATCATCGGCGGCATGCTGCTCGGGCTGTCGCGCAAGGCGGCCACCGACTTCTCGTTCTACCTGGCGATCCCGACGCTGATCGGCGCCGGCGTGTACATGCTGTTCAAGGAGCGCGCCCTGCTGTCGCTGCAGGACCTGCCGCTGTTCGGGGTCGGGCTGCTGTTCTCGTTCCTGAGCGCCTGGGTCTGCGTGCGCTGGCTGCTGCGCTACATCTCCAGCCACAGCTTCACGCCGTTCGCCTGGTACCGCATCGCCTTCGGGCTGCTGGTGCTGCTGACCTCGTCGATGGGCTGGGTGGAGTGGCACGGCTGAGGCGCGCCTCAGCTCCCGTGCTCCAGTGAGCGCAGCGCGGCCTCGATGGCGGCCGCGGTGGGCAGCGGCTTTTCCATCGGGAACAGGTGGCTGCCGTCCAGCATCATCATCCGGCCCTGCGTGATCTTCTCGGTCAGCGCCAGCCCGACCTGCTTCAACTCCTGCGACTGGCAGCCGCCGATGAAGGCGGCCGGGCAGCGCAGCGGATGCCGCCCCAGCACCTGCGCCAGGTTGTGCGGCAGGGTGTTGTAGATCGCGGTCTCGATGGCGCGGTCGAAGCTCAGGACCCGCGCGCCGTCCTCGTCGTGGGTGCACAGGTTGACGTAGTCGTGCAGCACCTGCTCGTCCCACTGGGCGAACACGCGCTTGTGGCGGAAGTGCTCGAACGCGGCGGCGCGGGTCGGCCAGCGGTTGGTGCGCGCGCGGCTGATTCGGCCCGGCGAGATCGAGCCGACCAGCTGCGCCCGCTTGGCGGCGCCGACGGCGGTCGCCTTCCAGCCGCCCAGCAGGGGTGAGTCCAGCAGCAGCACGCCGCGGGCCAGCTGCGGGTGGCGCGCCGCGCACAGCACGCTCAGGAAGCCGCCCAGCGAGTGGCCGACCAGGAAGGCCGGCTCGCCCGCCTTGTCCACCTCGCGCTGGGCGAAGTCGTGCAGCTGCTGCACCAGGTGCGGCCAGTTGCTGGTGACCGGGTAGCGCTCGTCGTGGCCGAACTTGTCGACCGCCTTGACGACGAAGCCGCGCGAGCGCAGGTGCTTGAAGAGGACGCCGTAGGTGGCGGCGGGAAAGCTGTTGGCGTGGGAGAAGACGATCAGGGACATTGTTCTTGGGTGTCATCCCCGCGAAGCTAGAGGCCCGGCGCAACGCGCCTGCGGCGCCCGCGCCCGCGTTGCGGTGGATCCTCCGCCTGCGCGGAGGATGACGATATCAGGGGATGAATGGCGACGTCCGGGGGTGGATGGTCAACGCAGCCGCCCTCACCCCGCCGTCACCTTGTCCAGCGGCCGCTGCCGGGGCTGGGTCACCTTCAGCGGCGTGCCGCTTTGCGATTCGTCCCACACCGGGTCGGGCAGCGCATCGAAGATCTCGCGCAGCTTCTCGCCCCAGCTCGCATGCAGCATGCGGAAGTAGGGGTTGGTCATGTCGATGTGGACCAGCTTGTCGCTCTGGAAGCTGTCGACCTCGTACACCACCAGGTCCAGCGGCGGGCCCACCGACAGGTTGGATTTCATGGTCGAGTCCATCGACACCAGCGCGCACTTGGCGGCCTCGGCCAGCGGCATGCCGGGGCGCACCACGCGGTCGAGCACCGGCTTGCCGTACTTGGCCTCGCCGACCTGGAAGTAGGGCGTCTCGCAGGTGGCCTCGATGAAGTTGCCGGCCGAATAGACCTGGAACAGCCGCATGCCTTCGCCGCGGATCTGGCCGCCGAAGATCATCGCGGCGTTGAATTCCACGCCGGCGGCCTTGAGCGCCTCGGCGTCGCGCTCGTGCACGCGGCGCACCGCCTGGCCCAGCACGCGGGCGGCGTCGAACATGGTGCGCGCGTTCCAGATGGTGACCGGCTCGCCGCCTTCGTCGCGGATCTGCTCGACCGGCAGCAGCTCGCGCACCGACTGCGAGATCGACAGGTTGCCGGCGCTTTGCAGCACCATGAAGCGGTCGCCCGCCCGCTCATAGACCGTCATCTTGCGGAAGGTGCTGATGTGGTCGACGCCCGCGTTGGTGCGCGAGTCCGACAGGAATACCAGCCCGGCGTCAAGCTTGATGGCGACGCAGTACGTCATGGCGCCTCCAGTTTCTTCTTGAGCGCGTACAGCGCATCGAGCGCCTCGCGTGGGCTCATGGTATCGGGATCGAGCTGCGACAGGGCGGCTTCGACCGGGCTGGGCCCTGGCTCGACCGCCTGCGGCGGCGGCGCGAACAGGTCGACCTGCTCGCGCGAGCGCTCCTGCTGGCTCTCCAGCGCGGCCAGGGCGTGCCGCGCATGGTTGACCACCGCCGCCGGCATGCCCGCCAGCCGCGCCACCTGGATGCCGTAGCTGCGGCTGGCCGGCCCCGGCTGGATCTCGTGCAGGAACACGATGTCGCTGCCGCTCTCGGTCGCGCTGACGTGCACGTTGACCGCGGCGTGGTGCCGGGCCGGGAACTCGGTCAGCTCGAAGTAGTGGGTGGCGAACAGCGTGTAGGCCTGGGTCCTGTCGTGCAGGTGGGCGGCGATGCCCGAGGCCAGCGCCAGCCCGTCGAAGGTGGAGGTGCCGCGCCCGATCTCGTCCATCAGCACCAGGCTCTGCGGCGTGGCGGCATGCAGGATCTGCGCCGCTTCGGTCATCTCCAGCATGAAGGTGGACTGGGCGTTGGCCAGGTCGTCGGCCGCGCCGATACGGGTGTGAATCGCGTCCATCGGGCCCAGCCGGCAGGCGGCCGCCGGCACGTACGAGCCCATTGCCGCCAGCAGGCAGACCAGCGCCACCTGCCGCATGTAGGTGCTCTTGCCGCCCATGTTGGGGCCGGTGATGACCTGCATGCGCTGCCGCGGACCCAGCCGCGTGTCGTTGGCGATGAAGGCGCCGCCGCTGGTCTCGGCCAGCCGCGCTTCCACCACCGGGTGGCGCCCTTGCGTGATCTCGATGCCCGGTTCCTTCATGAACTGCGGGCGGCACCAGTTCAGCGTCAGCGAGCGCTCGGCCAGCGCGCACAGCGCGTCCAGCGAGGCGAGGGCGCGCGCCAGGCGGGTGAGCGCCGGCACGTGCGGCTGCAGCTCGTCCAGCAGCTGCTCGTACAGCCACTTCTCGCGCGCCAGGGCGCGCTCCTGCGCCGACAGCGCCTTGTCCTCGAAGGCCTTGAGCTCGGGCGTGATGAAGCGCTCGGCGTTCTTCAGGGTCTGGCGGCGGCGGTAGTCGGCCGGCACCTTGTCCAGCTGGCCCTGGGTGACCTCGATGTAGAAGCCGTGCACCCGGTTGAACTGCACCTTGAGGTTGGCGATGCCGGTGCGCTCGCGCTCGCGCTGCTCCAGTTGCACGAGGAAGCCGTCCGCGTTCTCCTGGATGGCGCGCAGCTCGTCCAGCTCGGCGTCGTGGCCGGGCGCGATCACGCCGCCGTCGCGCACCAGCGCGGCCGGCTCGTCCAGCAGGGTGTGCGCCAGTCGCTCGGCGCAGCCAGGCGGCGGGACCAGCTCGGCGCGCAGGCGCTCCAGCAGTTCGGTGCCGCCCTCGAGGGCGCGCGCGAGCTGCGCCGCCTTGTCCAGCGACAGCCGCAGGCCGACCAGCTCGCGCGGGCGCACCTGGCGCAGGGCGGTGCGGGCGGTGATGCGCTCGACGTCGCTCGTGCCCTTGAGCTCGGCGCGCAGCCGTTGCCAGGCGCCGCCGCGCAGCGCCTCGATGGCGTCCAGCCGCTGCTGCGCCTGGCTGCGTTCGCGCCGCGGCTCCAGCAGCCAGCACTTGAGCAGGCGGCTGCCCATGCCAGTCATGCAGGTGTCCAGCAGCGAGAACAGGGTCGGCGAGTCCTCGCCGCGCAGGGTCTGCACCAGCTCCAGGTTGCGGCGGGTGGCGATCGGCAGGTCGATCAGCTCGTCGTCGCGCTGCACCTGCAGGCTTTGCACGTGCGACAGCGCCCGGCCCTGGGTGTGCTCGGCGTAGGCCAGCAGGGCCGACGCCGCGGCATGGGCGTGCACCAGCTCGTCGGCACCCCAGGCGGTGAGCGTGGCGGCATTCAGCTGCTCCAGTAGCTTGCGCAAGCCCAGGCCGGGGTCGAACTGGAAGCCGGGGCGCTCGGTCAGCGAGACGCTGCTCGAAAAGCGCAGCGCCTGCAGCCGCTGGGTGAAAGCCGGGGTGACGTCGGTGCTGTGCAGCAGCTCGCTGGGTGCGATGCGGGCGATCCAGGCTTCCAGCTCGTCGCCGGCGCACTCGGCCAGTTGCAGCGCGCCCTGCGTGACGCTCAGCCAGGCCAGGCCGCAGCGGTGGCGCGAGCCCTGGTGCACGGCCAGCAGCACGGCCTCGGACTTGTCGGCCAGCAGCTCGGTGTCGGTCAGGGTGCCGGGCGTGACCACCCGCACCACCTTGCGCTCGACCGGCCCCTTGGAGGCGCCGACGTCGCCGACCTGCTCGCAGATCGCGACCGACTCGCCCAGGCGGATCAGGCGCGCCAGGTAGCTCTCGACCGAGTGGAAGGGCACGCCGGCCATCAGCACCGGCTGGCCGGCGGAGTTGCCGCGGCGGGTGAGCGTGATGTCCAGCAGCCGGGCGGCCTTTTCCGCGTCGGCGTAGAACAGTTCGTAGAAATCCCCCATCCGGTAGAACACCAGCGTGCTCGGGTGCTCGGCCTTGATGGCGAGGTACTGCGCCATCATGGGGGTGTGGGCGGGCGCGGGTGCGCTGGCGACGGCGTCGCGGGGCTCGTCCATGGAATCTCGTGCAGGGCTGCGGCCGGGAGGGCTGGCACAGCGGTCGGTCATTATCGTTGCCCGCGCCGTGGCGGCTGCCCACAGCGGGCGTCGCGGGCGTCCTACAGGCCGTCCCGGCCCGGCTTGCCACCATGCGTAGCTGCGGACGAGACGACGCAGGGAGGCGTGGCGATGTCGGGCAAGGTCGGATTCGTGGTGGTGCCGGCGCACCAGCTCGGGTATCTCAAGGTGGTCTGCAACGCCGCCAGCCGGGCGGCCGCGAAGGCGCAGGACGCGGCCTCGGCCGCGCGCGCCGAACTGGCCGACGCGGTGGCCGGCGGGCTCAAGCCGTCCCAGCTGCAGCATGTCTGGCGCCTGCACCGCGAGGCCATCCAGAAGCTGAACATCGTGCTGTTCTTCGGCCAGCTGTACGTGTCCGCCTTCCGCAAGCAGCCGCCGCGCGGGCCGGCGCTGGCGTGGAACGGGCGGCCGGAGTAGTCAGGCCAGCGTCGCCTGCGCTTGCTCGACCTTGTGCAGTTCCCGCACCGTCGGCAGGCAGTGCGGGTACTCGCGCGCCATGAAGCCGAACAGGGCTTCGCGCACCAGGCAGCCGAGCTCGAAGGCCGGGCCCGAGGCGCGCGCCGACACCAGCGCGCGGATCTTCATCGCCCGCTCGGTGGCATCGACGATCACCAGGGTGCAGGTGCGGCCGTCCCATTGGGGCGCGGCCTCGACCACCCGCTGCAGCTCGGCGCGCAGCGGCTCCAGCGGCGTGGCGAAATCCACGAACAGGTAGACCGCCTGGTGGATCTGCGCGCTGGTGCGCGTCCAGTTCTGGAACGGGTTCTCGATGAACCACTGCAGCGGGATGACCAGGCGGCGCTCGTCCCAGATGCGCAGCACCACGTAGGTGCCGGTGATCTCCTCGACCCGGCCCCACTCGCCCTGCACGATCAGCACGTCATCCAGCCGGATCGGCTGCGCCAGCGCCAGCTGCAGGCCGGCGATCAGGTTGCTGAACACCGGCCGCGCCGCGATGCCGCCGATGATGCCCAGCACGCCGGCCGAGGCCAGCAGGCTGGCGCCGACCTGGCGCGCGCCGGGGAAGGTCATCAGCGCCATCGAGGCGCCGGCGATCAGTACCAGCACCATGGCGCTGCGCGAGAGCACGCGCGCCTGCGTGTGGATGCGGCGCGCATGCATGTTGTCCTCGACGTCGACCCGGTGCTGGTCGATCACGCCTTGTGCCAGCCCGCGGATGGCGGCCATGGCCAGCCAGGTGAGCGCCGCGATCAGCAGCACGCCGTTGACGTGGCGCACGCTCTCGATCAGGTGCAGGGTGTTGGGCGCGAGCTGCCAGACCGGCTGCAGCGCCAGCAGCGGGAACGCCGCGCCGGCGGCACTCTCGCAATGCACCAGCACCGAATGGACGATGGGCGCGCCCCGGGTGGCGCGGCGCAGCAGCCGGGTCAGCACGTGATGGGCCACCAGCGCGACCACCACGGCGGCCAGCGCCAGCAGCGCGGTCGCGACCCAGTGGTCGCGCCAGAGCGCGTCGATCAGGTCGCCCCCCATGTCACTCGGGACGATCGGCGGGAGCGTCGGGGGCCTCGCGGGCCTCGGGGGCGTCGTCCAGGTAAGCGGTGGGCGTGGTCAGCGGCGGCACCGGTTCCGCCGCCTGCCGCACGCGGGCCTTCTCGCCGGCGCTGGCGAACTTGCTGTACTTGCCCAGCAGGCCGACCAACTGGCCGTAGATGCGCGGGTTGCCGGCCAGGCATTCGCGCTGCTCCAGGAAGTCGGCCTCGCCGGTGAAGTTGCCGATCAGGCCGCCGGCCTCGGTCACCAGCAGCGATCCGGCCGCCACGTCCCAGGGCGACAGGCCGGTCTCGAAGAAGCCGTCGGTGAAGCCGGCCGCGACATAGGCCAGGTCCAGCGCCGCGGCGCCGGGGCGGCGCAGGCCGGCGGTGCGCTGCATCACCTCGGCCATCATGCGCAGGTAGAGGTTGAAGTTGTCGCCGGGGCGGAACGGGAAGCCGGTGGCGATCAGGCAGCGCGTCAGCTCGGTGCGCTTGGACACGCGGATGCGGCGCTCATTGAGGTAGGCGCCGCGGCCGCGGGTGGCGGTGAACAGGTCGTTGCGGGTGGGGTCGTAGACCACGGCCTGCTCGATGCGGTCCTTCACGCGCAGCGCGATGCTGACGCAGTAGACCGGGAAGCCGTGGATGAAGTTGGTGGTGCCGTCCAGCGGATCGATGATCCAGGTGAAGTCGGAGCCCTGCCGCCCGTGCTGCTGGCCCGATTCCTCGGCCCAGATGGCGTGGTCGGGGTAGGCGGTCAGCAGCGTCTCGATGATGGCGTTCTCGCTGGCGTGGTCGACCTCGGTGACGAAGTCGTTGATCTGCTTTTGCGAGATGCGCACCGCTTCCACGTCGAGCGCGGCCCGGTTGATGATGGCGCCGGCGGCGCGTGCGGCCTTGATGGCCACGTTGAGCATGGGGTGCAGGTTGGACGACATGGGTTGTGCGGACACGGGCGCGGCACGGGGTGCGCGCGCCGTTGTTCGAAGAGCAGCACCTGGCGGTGCGGGGATCGGCCCGACGATGCGGGGCGGCGACAATGGCGGCGATTTTACCGGCCCCTGCCTTGAAGACCCGCTTCGTCCTGATCCAGACCAGCCATGCCGGCAACGTCGGCGCCGTGGCGCGGGCGATGAAGGTGATGGGTTTCGACGACCTGGTGCTGGTGGCGCCGCGCTGGCCCGACGTGCTGCAGCGGCAGGAGGCGATCGACCGCGCCAGCGGCGCCACAGACGTGCTGCAGCGGGCCCGGGTGGTCGAGACGCTCGACGAGGCGCTGGAGGGCATGGACACCCTCTGCGCCACCGCCATGACCCCGCGCGACTTCGGCCCGCCGACCGCGACCCCGCGCGAGCACCTGCCGGCGCTGGCGACACGATCGCAGGGCGTGGCCTTCCTGTTCGGCTCCGAGCGCTACGGCATGCGCAACGAGGACGTCTACCGCTGCCACGTGGCGCTGACGATTCCCACCGCGCCCGACTACGGGTCGCTGAACCTGGCGGCGGCGGCGCAGTTGATCGCCTATGAGTGGCGGCTGGCGCTGGGCGGCTACGCCGTGACGGCCTCGGCGCCCGAGGCGGTGCCGGCCGACGCGCAGGCGCTGGCGGGGATGCTGGACCACTGGCAGCAGGCGCTGGTGGACATCGGCTTTCTCGATCCGCAGGCGCCGAAGAAGCTGATGCCGCGGCTCAATCAGTTGTTCAACCGGGCCCGGCCGACGGCCGAGGAGATCCACATCCTGCGCGGGATCGCGCGGGCGATGGCGCGGGGGCGCAAGTGAGGGCACGGGGAGCGGAGGGCATGGCGTCCTCCGCCAAGGTGTCATGGCGGGCCTGAGCCGCCATCCACCTCCCGCGCGCTGATCAACAGCTGGGCCTGTTCAGGCGCCGGAGGCTGGATCCCGGCCTTCGCGGGGAGGACGAGAAAGCGCCTGCTCCAGCACCCACCCCGCCTTCAGGCACAGCGCCTCTTGCCGTAGCGGCGCGATCACCTGCACCCCCATCGGCAGCCCCGTCGCGCCGGTCGCGCCGGGCACGTTCAGGCACGGCACGTGCAGCAGCGTCCAGGCGCGGTTCCAGCTCGACGAACCGGTGGAGCCGTAGCCCGCTGGCGGCTCGCCTGGCGCGCTGGGCGTGAGCAGCACGTCGATGCCGTCGAACAGCCCGTCCAGAGCGGCCCGGCCGGCCGCTGCCGCATCCAGCGCCGCCGCGTAGTCGCCATCGGTGATGCCGCGCGCCTGCGCCAGGTAGTCGCGCAGGATGGGCGAGAGCCGATCGCGCCCGAAGGCGTACTCGTCCGCCAGCGTGCGCGCCGCTTCCCAGCCCTGCACGGCGTCGTGTGCCTGGAACACCGGGCCCAGCCAGGCGGGCAGGTCGATTTCACGCACGGTGGCACCGGCCGCGCGCAGGGCCGCGACGGCGCGCTCCAGCGCCTGCCGGCCGCTGGCCGACAGCTCGTCCCAGGGATAGGCCCAGGCGACGCCGAACACCGGCGCCGCGCCGTCCTTCAAACCCCGCGCCCAGGGCCGTCCGCTGATCGCCTGCGCGCAGGCGGCCATGGTTCCGACGTCGGCGGTGAACAGCCCGACCGTGTCGAGCGACCAGGAAAACGGCTTGAGCCCCGGCGTCGGCAGCTCGCCGAAGCCCGGCTTGAAGCCGACCACGCCGCAGTAGGACGCCGGCCGGATCACCGAGCCGCCGGTCTGCGTGCCCACCGCCAGCGGCACCAGGCCGGCCGCGACGGCCGCCGCCGAACCCGCCGACGACCCGCCCGGGGTGTGCCCCGGCGCGCGCGGGTTGTGCGTGGCGGTCGGGTGCAGGAAGGCGAACTCGGTGGTGCTGGCCTTGCCGACCACCACGCCGCCGGCGCGGCGGATCGCCTGCACGATCGCAGCGTCGCTGCGGGGCCGGTGGCCGGCGAACAGCGGCGAACCATACGAAGTGGGGAAGGCCGCCGTGTCGAAGATGTCCTTGACGCCGACCGCCAGCCCCTGCAGCGCGCCGCCGCCGGCCAGTGCCCGCTCGCATTCGCGCTGCGCCTGCGCCGCATCGGCCAGGGCCACGAAGGCGCCGACGTCGCCGTCGCGCGCCGCGATGTCGGCCAGCGTGCGCTGGATCGCCTCCTGCGCGTTCATGCGGCGCGCGGCGGACGCACCGCCGACTTGGGCCGGAAGGCCTTGCAGACCTCGTCGCGGGTTTCCAGGTAGGGACCGCCGATCAGGTCGATGCAGTAGGGCACCGCGGCGAAGATGCCGCTCACCAGCGGCTGGCCCTGCTCGTCCTTCAGGCCTTCCAGCGTTTCCTGGATCGCCTTGGGCTGGCCCGGCAGGTTGATGATCAGGCTTTCGCCGCGGATCACCGCCACCTGGCGCGACAGGATCGCCGTCGGCACGAACTTCAGGCTGACCTGGCGCATCTGCTCGCCGAAGCCGGGCATCTCGCGGTCGGCGATGGCCAGCGTGGCTTCGGGCGTGACGTCGCGCCGGGCCGGGCCGGTGCCGCCGGTGGTCAGCACCAGCGAACAGCCGGCATCGACCAGCTCCACCAGCGCCGCGCTGATGCGCTCGGCCTCGTCGGGGATCAGGCGCGGCTCGAACGCGATGGGGTTCTTCAGCGCGCGCGAGAGCCAGTCCTTCAGCGCCGGCAGGCCCTTGTCCTCGTAGACGCCGGTGGCGGCGCGGTCGCTGACCGAGACGATGCCGACGCGCACCGGGTCGAATGCTTCACTCATGCTGGAGGTGCTCCTTGACGATCTGGAAGATCTCGCGATAGGCGCGGCCCTGGCGCGGCGCCAGCCCCTGCGAAGCGGCGGCGCGGTCGGGCTGGCTGTCCTTGCGGGCCTGGCGCACCAGCGCCCGCAATTGCTGGATGTCGGTGGCGGGGTACTCGGCCAGCCAGCGCTGCACGGCCTGGTCGTCGCCGATCAGCTCGTCGCGCCAGCGCTCGGCCTGGTGCAGCGCCAGGCTGTCGCGGGCCGAGCCCAGGCGCTGCGCTTCCAGCGCCTCGCGCACGGCGGCCAGCGCGTCCTCGTCGAGCTTGCGCATCAGCTTGCCGACGTACTGCAACTGGCGGCGCTTGCCCTCGAAGTCGGTGATGCGGCGCGCCTGGCCGATCGCTTCGGCGAGGGTGTCGGGCAGCGCGAGGCGCTCGAACAGGTCGGCGCGCAAGCCGATCAGCGCTTCGCCGAGCTTCTGCAGCTCGGCGCTCTCGCGCTTGAGGTCGGTCTTGCTGCTGCCCTCGGTTTGCTTGAGTTCGGCCTTGAGCTGCAGGTCCAGCTCGCTGCCCTCGGCGACGAACTGGCCGCGCACGAAATAGCCTTTTTTGGGTTTGCGTGGCATGGCGGTGGAGAGGGTGGCGCGGCCCGGCTGTGCAGGCGGCCGCAAGTATCATAGCCCTCGCCATGAACCAAGCTTCCCGCGCCACGAACCGATCCGAACAAGGCTTTTCCTACAGCCGCCAGCAGTTCGAGGAGCTGGTCGACCGGGCTCTCGCGCATGCGAAGAAGATCGGCGCGACCGACGCAGGCGCCGAGGCTTCGGAGGGTTGCGGACTCTCGGTCTCGGTGCGCAAGGGCGAGCTCGAGAACGTCGAGCGCAACCGCGACAAGTCGCTCGGCGTCACGGTCTATGTCGGCCAGCGCCGCGGCAACGCCAGCACCTCCGATTTTTCCGATGCGGCGATCCAGCAGACGGTGCAGGCCGCCTACGACATCGCGCGCTTCACGGCCGAGGACCCGGTGGCGGGCCTGCCCGACGCGAAGGACATTGCCGGGCCGGATGAGCAGCCCGACCTCGACCTGTTCCACCCCTGGGCCATCGACAGCCAGGAGGCGGCCCGCCTGTCGCTCGAGTGCGAGGCCGCGGCCTTCGCCACCGACAAGCGCATCACCAACAGCGAAGGCGCCGGCGTGTCGGCCCAGCAGAGCCACTTCTTCAGCGCCCACACGCGCGGCTTCCGGGGCGGCTACGCCAGCTCGCGCCATTCGATCTCGGTGGCGCCGATCGCCGGCCGCGGCGAGCACATGCAGCGCGACGCCTGGTATTCGTCGATGCGCGCGCCGGATGAACTGGCGGCGCCGCAGGCGGTGGGCCGCTACGCCGCCGAGCGCGCCCTGGCCCGGCTCAAGGCCCGCAAGATCGCCACGCGCGAGTGCCCGGTGCTGTTCGAGTCGCCATTGGCGGCCGGGCTGCTGGGCGGCTTCGTGCAGGCGGTCAGCGGCGGCTCGCTGTACCGGCGCAGCAGCTTCCTGGTCGATTCGCTGGGCAAGTCGATCTTCCCCGGGCATGTCGACGTGCTGGAGGACCCGCACCTGCCGCGCGGCAAGGGCAGCTCGCCGTTCGACGAGGAAGGTGTACGCACCTCGGCCCGCAAGGTGGTCGATGGCGGTCGCGTCGAGGGCTATTTCCTGTCGAGCTATTCGGCCCGCAAGCTGGGCATGAAGACCACCGGCAATGCCGGCGGCTCGCACAACCTGTCGCTCACCTCGCGGCTGACCGATCCGGCCGACGATCTGCCGGCCATGCTGCGCAAGCTCGGCACCGGCCTGTTCGTCATCGAGCTGATGGGGCAGGGCGTCAACTACGTGACCGGCGACTACTCGCGCGGCGCCAGCGGCTTCTGGGTCGAGAACGGCGAGATCGCCTACCCGGTGCAGGAGATCACCATCGCCGGCAACCTCAAGGACATGTTCCTGGGCATCGATGCGGTGGGCGCGGACACCTACAACTACGGCGCGAAGACCGTGGGGTCGGTGCTGGTCAACCGGATGAAGGTGGCCGGTTCGTAGCGCGGCGAAGCCGAGCGAGAACCGGCCGTCCCCGCGAAGGCGGGATTCCACCGCAACGCGGCGCACGAGCGCCGCAGGCGCGTTGGGCTGGATCCCCTCCGACCTCCGCGGAGGAGACGGTCAACCCAGCGCCGCCTTCACCGCCGCCGACACCTGCCCCATCTCGGCCTTGCCGGCCAGGCGCTGCTTGGCCGCGCCCATGACCTTGCCCATGTCGCCCGGCCCGCTGGCGCCCAGCTCGGCCACGATGGCCTTCACCTCGGCGGCGATCTCGTCGGGCGACAGCCGCGCCGGCAGGTAGGCCTGCAGCACCTGCAGCTCGGCCGCTTCCTTGTCGGCCAGGTCCTGCCGGCCGGCCTTCGTGAAGGCGTCGATGCTGTCCTTGCGCTGCTTGATCAGCTTGTCGACGATGCCGACCACGGCTGCGTCGTCGAGCTCGACCCGCTCATCGACTTCCTTCTGCTTCATCGCCGCCTGCAGCAGGCGGATGGTGCCCAGGCGGCCCATGTCCTTGGCGCGCATGGCGGCCTTCATGTCGTCGGTGATGCGTTCTTTCAGGCTCATCGGTGTACTCCCCGTTGCAAACGAAAAAAGCCTGCCAAGGCGTCCCCGGGCAGGCTGGGCGGGCAGCCGCGTGGCGGCGCCGGTGGTCAGTACAGCTTCTTGGGCAGCTGCATGCTGCGCACGCGCTTGTAGTGGCGCTTGACCGCCGCCGCCTTCTTGCGCTTGCGCTCGGCCGTGGGCTTTTCGTAGAACTCGCGGGCGCGCAGCTCGGTCAGCAGGCCCAGCTTCTCGATGGTGCGCTTGAAGCGGCGCAGGGCCACGTCGAACGGCTCGTTTTCCTTAACGCGAATGGTCGTCATCTATGGGTTCGATCTCGAAGGTGCCGCAAGAAGATCGGGCTTGCGGCGGGGGTCCCGACTCGGTAACTGATCAGGCCGTCGGGGTATGCCGGCAAAGCCAGAAATTATAGCGGCACGCGCCGAGCCGGCAAACACCGGGGGCCGCGGCAACGCCAATTGGGACAGAATTGCCGGCGTGGCGATGGCGTCGTACCCCCCGGCGATCCCTGCCGACGAGCAGCGGCGGGTGCTGGGGCGTGCCGCCCGCCTGCTGGCCGGCGCCGCCGATTTCGACGAAACCCTGCGCCAGGCCATCGCCGCCTGCCTGCCGGCCCTGGCCGATTTCGGTTGCTTCGATACCGTGATCGGGGACGACGACGTGCGCCGCACCTGCGCCGCGCACGAGGATCCCGGGCTGCAGGCGCTGCTGGCGACCACCCGCTGGGTGCGGCGGGTCCATCCCGAGTTCAACCTCTGTGCCCTGTCCACCGGCGAGCCGGCCCTGCACCCGGACACCGACGATCGCTGGTACCGCCGTGCCGCGGCGAGCGACCAGCACCTGCAGCTGCTGCGCAGGCTGGCTTTCCGCTCCATGCTGACGGTGCCGGTGCGCTGGCGCGGCGAGCTCATGGGAGCGCTGACCCTGTTCATGGGCCGCTCCGGCCGGCGCCACACCGGCGAGCACCTGGCCTTCGCGGCCGAGCTGGCCGAGCTGGCGGCACCGCTGGTCGCCAATGCGCGCCTGCTGGAGCGCCAGCGCCGGGTGGAAGTGGCCCTGCGCCACAGCGAGGAGCGCCTGCGCATGGCCGTGGAGGCCGGCGAGGTCGGCATCTGGGACTGGGACATCGTCTCCGACCGGGTCAACTGGTCGGAACGGGTGTACCAGATGCACCAGATGCCGGCGGGCAGCGACATCGGCGGGGTGGACGGGTTCCGCTCCCACGTGCTGCCGGACGACCTGCCGCGGGTGGAGGCCGCGATCGGCGAGGCGCTCGCGGGCGGGGCGCCCTACGCCATCGAGTTCCGCACCCCGCTGCCCGACGGCAGGGTGCGCTGGATCGCGACCCAGAGCCAGCTGGTGCGCGACGGCTCGGGCCGGCCGCTGCGCATGGTCGGCGCCAGCACCGATGTCACGCAGCGGGTCGAACTGCTGGCGGCCGAGCGGCGCGCCCGCAGCGAGGCCGAGGCGGCGCGCCGCCGCATGGAACTGCTGGCCGCAGCCGGCGAGCGGCTGGCGCGTTCGCTCGACCCGCAAGCCACGCTGGAGGCGGTGGCACGCACCCTGGTGCCCGACATCGCCGACTGGTGCCGCATCGACCTGCTGGACGAGCACGGCGTGCTGCAGCGCAAGCTGGCCTGGCACAGCGACCCGCAGCGCTCGCAGCAGGCGCTGGAGCTCGCCGGACGCCTGCGCGCCCGACCCGACGCGGTGGGCAGCATGGCCTGGGTGGTGCGCACCGGCCGTCCGCACCATGGCGACCTCGACGCGGCGCAGCGAGACCCCGCCATGGCCGAATTCACGCGCGCCTTCGGCATGCACTCGCATTTCATCCTGCCGCTGGTCGCGCACGGGCGCACCATCGGCGCCATGGGCGTGCTGCAGGCGGAATCGGGCCGCAAGCTCGACGAGGACGACCGGGCGCTGGTGCTGGACCTGGGCCGGCGCGCCGCGCTGGCGCTGGACAACGCGCGCCTGTTCGCCGAAGGCGAGGCCGCGCGCAAGCAGGCCGAGGCCGCCAACGGCGCCAAGGACGAATTCCTGGCCATGCTCGGGCACGAGCTGCGCAACCCGCTGGCGCCGATCAGCACCGCGCTGCAGCTGATGGCGCGCCGCGAGCCGGACGCGGCCGTGCAGGAGCGGCGCGTGATCGGCCGGCAGGTGGATCACCTCTCGCGCCTGATCGACGACCTGCTGGACATCTCGCGCATCACCCGCGGCAAGGTCCAGCTGCGCCGGGAGCGGGTGGACCTGCGGGCGGTGGTGGCGCACGCGCTCGAGCTGACCCGGCCGGTGTACGCGGTCCGGCCGCAGCCGGTGCAGGTGCAGCTGCCCCAGGGCCCAGCGCTGGTCGATGGCGATTTCGTGAGGCTGTCGCAGGTGCTGTGCAACCTGCTGGTCAACGCCGCCAAGTTCACGCCGCCGGCCGGCGTGGTGGCGCTGCGGCTGCGCCAGCGCGGCAACTGGGAAATCGAGGTCAGCGACACCGGCTGCGGCATCGCGCCGGAGCTGCTGGCGCGTGTGTTCGACCAGTTCGTGCAGGGCCCCCAGCCGGTGGACCGGCGCGCCGGCGGGCTCGGGCTGGGCCTGGCCATCGTGCGCAGCATGGTCGAGCGGCACGGCGGCACGGCGCGCGCGCACAGTGAAGGCGAAGGCCACGGCGCCGCCTTCACCGTGACCCTGCCGCCGTCCGGTTCCGCCCCGTTGCCGGCGCCCACGCCGGCCCCGGCGCCGGCCCCGGTCGGCGAGCATCGCGGCAGCGGGCGGATCCTGGTGGTGGACGACAACGCCGACGCCGCGCAGACGCTGGCCGAACTGCTCGAAGTGATCGGCTACGAGGCGCGCACCGCCGGCGAAGCGAATGCGGCGCTGCAGGTGCTCAAGGAATTCCGCCCGCAACTCGCGCTGCTGGACATCGGGCTGCCGCAGGTCGATGGCTACGAGCTGGCCGGCCTGATCCGCCAGCAGCCTGAAGGGCGGGACGTGCGCCTGGTCGCCCTGACCGGCTACGGCCAGGAAAGCGACCGCGCCCGCGCGCTCGCCTCCCATTTCGACGAGCACTTGGTCAAGCCGGTCAGCCTGGACCTGCTGACCGAGGTGCTGCAGCGCCTGCTCGGCTAATTGGGGTCAGATAAGAATTTCTCGCCCAGCCCGATTAATTCGTATCTGACCCCAATTTCTGGGCGCAGGCCCAGGCGCTGGACCAGGCCCACTGGAAGTTGTAGCCGCCGAGCCAGCCGGTGACGTCGACGACTTCGCCGATGAAGAAGAGGCCCGGCTGGGTGCGGGCTTCCAAGGTTTGGGAGGACAGCTCGCGCGTGTCGATGCCGCCGGCGGTGACTTCGGCCTTGCGGTAGCCCTCGGTGCCGGAGGGCACCAGCTCCCAGTGCGACAGGGCCTGGGCCAGCGCGGCGAGCGCCTTGTCGGGGACTTCGTTGACCGGCCGCTGCCAGGCGGCGTCGCGCTGCGCCCAGGCGTCGGCCAGGCGGGCGGGCACGAAGGTGGCCAGCTCGTTGGCCAGGCGCTTGCGCGAGAGCGACTTGGCCTGGCGCAGTTCGGCCGCCAGGTCGGTGCCGGGTGCGAGGTCGATGCGCACCGGCGCGCCCGGCTGCCAATAGCTGGAGATCTGCAGCACGGCCGGGCCGGACAGGCCGCGGTGCGTGAACAGCAGGTCCTCGTCGAAGGCGGCGGTCGATCCGCGCACGCCGGCGGCCGGTAGGGGCGCCGTGGCCATGCGCACCGGCAGCGACAGCCCGGCCAGTTGCGCATAGGGCGCCCAGTCGCCGCCATCGAAGGTCAGCGGCACCAGCGCCGGGCGCGGCGGCACCACGCGCAGGCCGAACTGCCTGGCGATCCGGTAGCCGAAGTCGGTCGCGCCGATCTTCGGAATGGACAGCCCGCCGGTCGCGATGACCAGCCGGGGCGTCCGTACGGTGCCGCGCTCGGTGTCGATCTCGTACAGCGGCGCGCCGTCGGCGTTGCGATGCCGGACCGCCCCGACGCGGCACGGCTGCCAGCGCGCCACGCCCCCCGCCTCGCACTCGGCCAGCAGCATGCGGATGAAGTCCTCCGAGCTGCGGTCGCCGAACAGCTGGCCCTTGTGCTTCTCGTGGAAGGGAATGCCGTGCCGCCGCACCAGAGCCACGAAGTCGGCCGCCGTGTAGCGCGACAGCGCGCTGCGGCAGAAGTCCGGGTTCTCGCCCAGGAAGTGCCTGTGCGGGGCGCGCGGATCGAGGTCGCGGTTGGTGAAGTTGCAGCGGCCGCCGCCGGAGATGCGGATCTTCTCGGCGATCTTCTCGCCGTGGTCCAGCAGCAGCACGCGCGCGCCCAGCTGCCCGGCCACGCCGGCACAGAACAAGCCGGCTGCGCCCGCGCCGATCACCACCGCGTCGTACGCGTGCACCGTCCTGCCCCCGAAGAAAAAGGAGCCGTTTATAGCAGCGCCACGGGCGCCGGCATCAGCCGGCACGCGTGCGCGCAGGCTGCGCACGCACCGCCGCCACGCCGCGCAACACGTCGCCGACCACGATCACGGAGGGACTGGCGAGCTGCTCGCGCTCGATGGTGGCGGCCAGCTCGCCCAGCGTGGTGACGGCGTGGCGCTGGCCGGGCAGGCTGGCGCGCTGCACGACCGCGGCCGGCGTCTCGGCCGGCAAGGCCGCGAGCAGCTGCTGCTGGATCGCCGCCACGCCGCGCACGCCCATGTAGATCACCAGCGTCAGGCGCGACTGCCGCGCCGCCTGCGCCAGCGAATGCCAATCGGGCCCTTCGCCGCCGCGGCGCGGGTGGCCGGTGACGAACACCACGCCTTGCGCATGCTCGCGATGGGTGAGCGGCACCCCCAGCGACGTCACCGCCGCCAGTCCGGCCGTGATGCCGTTGACCACCGCCACCGGCACCCCGGCCGCGCGCAGCCGCTCCACCTCCTCGCCGCCGCGGCCGAACACGAACGGGTCGCCGCCCTTCAGGCGCACCACCTGCTCGCCCTCGCGCGCGGCGGAGATCATCAGCTTCTCGATGAAGGCCTGCGGCGTGCTCCGGCAGCCGCCGCGCTTGCCGACGTGGACGATGCGCGCCCGCGGCGAGGCCAGCGCCAGCACCTCGTCGCCGACCAGGTCGTCGGCCAGCACCAGCGTCGCCGCCTGCAGCGCGCGCACGGCCTTGAGCGTGAGCAGTTCGGGGTCGCCCGGGCCGGCGCCGACCAGGGTGACCGCGCCGGTGGCCGTCGTGTCGTTCATGCGTCGTCCTTCGCGTTCAGGCGGCGGCACCGGCCAGCCGCACGAGATGGTCCACCTGCAGCGCGATCGCGGGCGGTACCGGCTGGGCGCCGTCCAGCACCTGCCGGATGTAGCGCACCGTCGCTGCCGCCTCGTTGTCCGCGGGCCAGCCCGCCACCTCGGGCAGCGTGCCGCGCTCGCCCTCGTGCAGCACGCTGCGCTGGCCGCGCACGAAGCCTTCCATGCGCGGCTGCCGGCGCGCATCGGCCACCGGCTCCCCCTCGGTGCCGCGCAGCAGCATCGCGGTGCAGCCCATGCGCTCGAACACCTCGCCCATGGACCGGGCGTATTCCGGATGGGTGTAGCTGCCGACCACCACCGCCGGCCCGGCGCAGGGATTCATCAGCTTGACCACGCTGTGCGCCGGGTTGCGCAGGCCGGTGGTCCGGCGCACGTCCAGCAGCCGCTTCAGACCGGGGTGCAGCACTTCGGTCGGTACGAACACGGCTTCGGCCGGCGCGGGTGCACGCGCTTGCGCCAGGGTCTCGATGCCCAGGGGCGCCAGCAGGTCGGTGAGCGGCAGCCGGCTGTCCTCGGTCGGCGTGCCGTGCACCAGCACCGGCAGCCCGCGCCGCGCCAGCAGCAGGGCCAGCAGCGGGGTGAGCAGCGGCAGCCGGCGCGAGCCGTTGTAACTGGGCAGCACGACCACCGGCAGCCCGCGCGCATCGACGCGGGCCATGCGCTCGTGCAGCGCATCCAGGAAGCCGGCCAGCTCGTCGCAGGTCTCGCCCTTGCAGCGCATGGCCATGCAGAAGCTGCCGACCGCCAGGTCGGACACTGCGCCGTCCAGCACCTGCCCAAACAGGTCGGCCGCCTGCGCGCGGGTGAGCGCACGCGCGCCGTCCTTGCCGCGGCCGATCTCCCGGAGGTACTGGCGAATCCCCATCGGGCGGATTGTCCCAAAGCGTTCAGCACCATGGGTCATATGCTCAAGCGCCGCTGGCTACACTCGCCCGATGCTGGTGCTGGGCATCGAATCCTCCTGCGACGAGACCGGGGTCGCGCTCGTCGATGCCGGCGGGCCGGGCATTCCGCGCCTGCTGGGCCACGCGCTGCACAGCCAGGTGCGCATGCACGAGGCCTATGGCGGCGTGGTGCCGGAACTGGCCAGCCGGGACCACATCCGCCGCGTGCTGCCGCTCACCCGCGAGGTGCTGCAGCAGGCCGGGCGCGCGCTGGACGAAGTGGAGACCGTGGCCTACACGCGCGGGCCGGGGCTGGCCGGCGCGCTGCTGGTCGGCGCGGGCGTGGCCTGCGCGCTGGGCGCGGCGCTGGGCAAGCCGGTGCTGGGCGTGCACCACCTGGAAGGGCACCTGCTCTCGCCCTTCCTGAGCGTCGATCCGCCGCAGTTTCCGTTCGTCGCGCTGCTGGTCTCCGGCGGCCACACGCAGTTGATGCGGGTCGATGGCGTCGGGCAGTACGAGCTGCTGGGCGAGACCATCGACGACGCCGCCGGCGAGGCCTTCGACAAGAGCGCCAAGCTGCTGGGGCTGGGCTATCCGGGCGGGCCGGCGCTGTCGCGGCTGGCGGAGCAGGGCGACGCCAAGGCGTTCGCGCTGCCGCGCCCGCTGCTGCACAGCGGCAACCTCGATTTCTCCTTTGCCGGGCTGAAGACGGCGGTGCTGACGCAGGCGCGCAAGCTGGGTGACGAACTGGCGCCGCGCAAGGCCGACCTGGCCGCGGCCACCGAGGCGGCGATCGTCGAGGTGCTGGTGAAGAAGTCGCTGGCGGCCCTGAAGGAAACGGGGCTCGATCGGGTGGTGGTGGCCGGCGGCGTCGGCGCCAACCGGCTGCTGCGCGCGCAACTGGATGCGGCTTGCGCCAAACGGGGCGTGCGCGTGCACTACCCCGAACTGGCGCTGTGCACCGACAACGGCGCCATGATCGCCATGGCCGCCGCGATGCGCATCGGCGCCCGCGTGCAGGCGGCCAGCCGGTCGTACGCTTTCGACGTCAAACCGCGCTGGCCGCTGGACGAGATCTCGGCGGCCGCGTGACCGCGGGGCCGACCGGGATGGGGTGCCCCGTTACTGCACTTCGACCTGACGCGCCTTGCTCACCGGCTGCTGCTTGGCCAGGGTCAGCGTCAGCACGCCGTTCTCCAGCTTGGCGCGGGTGGCCGCGACGTCGATCTCCTGCGGCAGCTCGTAGGCCGCCTTGTAGCGGCGCGGCGCTTCGGGCCTGGTCTCGATGCGCACCACGGCGCCTTCGATGCTGATCGACAGGTCCTCGCGGGCGACGCCGGGCAGGTCCAGGCTCAGCTTCCAGGCCTTGTCGTCCTGCTCCAGCTTCGTCGCACCGGCGGTGCCGCTGCCGAAGAAGGCTTCGTTGACGAAGCGCTCGAAGTTGCGGTCGAAGGAACGGAAGGCCGGCACGCCGGCGCGGGTACGAACAACGGGTGCGAAAAACATGCGGGGCTCCTTGGCAATGACGTGGAACTAAACTCCGCGGCTCTCGCTTCAATTTCCGATTGCCGCCTGCAGCCAACGTGCGCTCCGGGCGCACTTTTTCAAGAGGAATCCATCGATGCAAAGCACCCGCAGGCGGGTCTTGAAAACCCTTGCGGCGGCGCTATCTGTGCCGGCCTTCGCGCACGCGCAACCGGCCGGCGCGCCGATCAAGCTGGCGATGATCGAATCGCTCTCGGGCGCCTTCGCCAACACCGGCGAGGCGGTGTTCCGCAACCTGCTGTGGGCCGTCGAGCGCGTCAATGCCCGCGGCGGCGTCAAGCTGCCCGGCGGCACCCGCCCGCTGGCGCTGGAGCGCTACGACAGCAAGGGCCAGGCCGAGGAAGCGCTGGCCATGCTGCGCGCGGCCATCGATGACGGCGCGCGCGTCATCCTCCAGGGCAACTCGTCGGCGGTGGCGGCGGCGCTGGTCGAAGCCGTGAACAAGCACAACGAACGCGATCCCTCGCGCCAGGTGCTGTTCCTCAACTATTCCGCGGTCGACCCCATCCTGACCAACGAGCGCTGCAGCTTCTGGCATTTCCGCTTCGACGCCCACGCCGACATGCGCATGGCCGCCCTGATGGCGGTGCTGCGCGAGGACAAGTCGGTCAAGACCACCTACCTGATCGGGCAGGACTACAGCTTCGGCCAGGCGGTGCTGCGCGAGGCGAAGCGGCAGCTGGGGGCGCAGCGGCCGGACGTGCGCATCGTCGGCGACGAGCTGCACCCGATGGGCCGCATCAAGGATTTCCTGCCCTATGCCGCCAAGATCAAGGCCAGCGGCGCCGACGCGGTGATCACCGGCAACTGGGGCAACGACCTGACCCTGCTGGTCAAGGCGGCGCGCGACGTCGGCTTCGACGGCCGCTTCTACACCTTCTACGGCAACGCGCTGGGCGCGCCGGCCGCCATCGGCGAGGCCGGCCTGGGCAAGGTGGTCGCCGTGGCCGACTGGCTGCCCAACCTGCCGACGGCGCAGAGCGAAGCCTTCTACCAGTCGTTCCGCGAGCGCTTTCCCCGGCCGCAGGACGACTACGTCCACATGCGCATGCAGCTCATGGTCGAAGCGCTGGCGCAGGCCCTGGAGCGGGCCGGCAGCGCCGAAACGGCGGCGGTGGCTTCGGCGCTGGAAAATGCCCGGGTCAGCCTGGCCGGGCAGGGCGGCGCCATGCGCGCGCTCGACCACCAGTTCCAGCAGACGCTGGTGGTCGGCGTGATGGACCGCCAGGGCGGCCCCGGCGTGAAGTTCGACGTCGAGGGCTCCGGCTACGGCTTCCGCGTGGTCAAGACCATCGCGCCCAACCAGGCCGAGCTGCCGAGCACCTGCCGCATGCAGCGGCCGTCCGCCTGATAGAGGAGCCGCCATGCGCCCAGCCATCCTGAACCTCGAGGAATCCAAGATCCGCGAGGTGGCCAATGCCGGCATCGGCCGCAGCGATGTGCTGGCGTTCTGGTTCGGCGAGAGCGACGAGGTCACGCCGGATTTCATCCGCGAAGCCGCCATCGAATCGATCCGCGCCGGCGAGACCTTCTATGCCCACAACCTGGGCCTGGCGGAGCTGCGCGAGGCGGTGGCGGCCTACACCTCGCGGCTGCACGGGCCGATGGGCAGCGAGCGCATCGCCATCACCTCCGGCGGCGTCAACGCGCTGATGCTGGCCATGCAGATGCTGGTGGAGGCCGGCGACGACGTGGTGGCGGTCACGCCGGTCTGGCCCAACCTGACGGCCCAGCCGCTGATCCTGGGCGCCCGGCTGCGCCGGGTGTCGCTGCAGCCCCAGGCCGGCGCCTGGAAGCTGGACCTGGCGCAGCTGCTGGACGCGGTGCGCCCGGGCACCAAGCTGCTGATCCTGAATGCGCCGAACAACCCGACCGGCTGGACCCTGACCCGGGCCGAGCAGCAGGCCATCCTGGACCACTGCCGGCGCACCGGCACCTGGATCCTGGCCGACGAGGTCTACGAGCGGCTGTACTACGGGCCGACGGAGACCGGCTGTGCGCCCAGCTTCCTCGACATCGCCGGCCCGGACGACCGGCTGGTGGTGGCGCACAGCTTCTCCAAGAGCTTCCTGATGACCGGGTGGCGGCTGGGCTGGCTGGTGATGCCGGCGGCCATGACCCACCCCATGGGCAAGCTGATCGAGTTCAACACCTCCTGCGCCAGTGTGTTCACCCAGCGCGCCGGGCTGGCGGCGGTGCAGCGCACGGCCGAGGTCACGCCGCGGGTGGTGGCCCACCTGAAGGCCTGCCGTGACCGGCTGGTGCCGCAGCTGCAGGCCCTGCCGGGCGTGGAGCTGGCCCTGCCCGCGGGCGGCATGTACGCGTTCTTCAAGCTCGGCGGCTTCGGCGACTCGCTCAAGCTGGCCAAGCGGCTGGTGGTCGAGGCCGGCCTGGGCATTGCGCCGGGCAACGCCTTCGCGCCGCAGGCGCAGGGCTGGCTGCGCTGGTGCTTCGCCTCGAAGGACCCGGCCCGGCTGGACCGGGGGGTGGAGCGGCTGCAGGGCTGGCTTGGCCGGCAGGGCTGAGCGGCGCTCCGCGTGTACAATCCACCGGTTCTGCGCCCACCAGGGCTGCAGGACAGCACGCCGGGGCCCTTCCAGCCCCGAGCGCAAGTGAAACCCCCAACAAAGGAAATCCAGATGTCCGCCATCAACAAGGCCGAGGTCGTCGCTGCGCATTCGCGTGGCACCGGCGACACCGGCAGCCCCGAAGTGCAGGTCGCGCTGCTGACCGCCCGCATCAACGAGCTGACCCCCCACTTCAAGACCCACGCCAAGGACCACCATGGCCGCCGCGGCCTGCTGCGCATGGTGAACCGCCGCAAGCGCCTGCTGGCCTACCTGAAGGACAAGGATGCCGACCGCTACACCGCGCTGATCGGCAAGCTGGGCCTGCGCAAGTAAGCAGGCTTTCGAGAAACGCAGGGCGCCTGGGTTGGCTGTTGCTGGCTCAGGCGCTTTGCACATCGGAGAAGCGGAAAGGGCGCGCGCTGTGTCATTCCTCGGGGGCTAGGAGCTAGCCTCCCAGGAATGGCATCGCGTTCGGTTCCGGCTCTCCATCCCACCGAGAGAGAACGCACACATGTCCATCTTCAACAAAGTCACCAAGACCTTCCAGTGGGGCCAGCACACGGTCACCCTGGAAACCGGCGAGATCGCGCGCCAGGCCTCCGGCGCCGTGCTGGTCAACATCGACGACACCGTGGTGCTGGCCACGGTGGTCGGCTCCAAGACCGCCAAGCCGGGCCAGGACTTCTTCCCGCTGACGGTCGACTACATCGAGAAGACCTACGCCGCCGGCAAGATCCCCGGCAGCTTCTTCAAGCGCGAGGCCAAGCCCAGCGAGCTGGAGACGCTGACCAGCCGCCTGATCGACCGCCCGATCCGCCCGCTGTTCCCTGAAGGCTTCTTCAACGAAGTGCACGTGGTGATCCACACCGTGTCGCTCAACCCCGAGGTCGACGCCGACATCGCCGCCATGATCGGCACCAGCGCCGCGCTGGCGATCTCCGGCATTCCGTTCGCCGGCCCGATCGGCGCCGCCCGCGTCGGCTACATCAACGGCGAGTACGTGCTCAACCCGGGCCAGACCCAGCGCAAGGACTCGCTGCTCGACCTGGTGGTCGCCGGCACCGAGGCCGCCGTGCTGATGGTGGAGTCCGAGGCGCAGCAGCTGCCCGAGGAAATCATGCTGGGCGCCGTGGTGTTCGGCCACCAGCAGGGCAAGATCGCCATCGACGCCATCCACGAGCTGGTGCGCGAAGCCGGCAAGCCGCTGTGGGACTGGCAGCCGCCGGCCCGCGACGAGGCCTTCATCGCCAAGGTCGAGCAATTGGGCGAGGAAAAGCTGCGCGCCGCCTACCAGATCCGCAGCAAGCAGGCCCGCACCCAGGCCCTGCGCGAGGCCAACGCCGCCGTGCACGCCGGCCTGAAGGAGCAGGGCGTCGAGTTCGACGCGGTCAAGGTCGACGACCTGCTGTTCGGCATCGAGTCGCGCATCGTGCGCAGCCAGATCCTGGCCGGCGAGCCGCGCATCGACGGCCGCGACACCCGCACCGTGCGCCCGATCGAGATCCGCAACGGCGTGCTGCCGCGCACCCACGGCTCGGCGCTGTTCACCCGCGGCGAGACGCAGGCGCTGGTGGTCACCACCCTGGGCACCGAGCGCGACGCCCAGCGCATCGACGCGCTGGCCGGCGAGTTCGAGGACCGCTTCCTGTTCCACTACAACATGCCCCCCTTCGCCACCGGCGAAGTGGGCCGCATGGGCAGCACCAAGCGGCGCGAGGTCGGCCACGGCCGCCTGGCCAAGCGGGCGCTGGTCGCCTGCCTGCCGTCCAAGGACGAGTTCCCCTACACCATCCGCGTGGTCTCCGAGATCACCGAGTCGAACGGCTCGTCGTCGATGGCCTCGGTGTGCGGCGGCTGCCTGTCGCTGATGGATGCCGGCGTGCCCATGAAGGCGCACGTGGCCGGCATCGCCATGGGCCTGATCAAGGAAGACAACCGCTTCGCGGTGCTGACCGACATCCTGGGCGACGAGGACCACCTGGGCGACATGGACTTCAAGGTGGCCGGCACCACCAACGGCATCACCGCCCTGCAGATGGACATCAAGATCCAGGGCATCACCAAGGAGATCATGCAGGTCGCCCTGGCGCAGGCCAAGGAAGCGCGCATGCACATCCTGGGCAAGATGCAGGCCGCCATGGGCGAGGCCAAGACCGAGATCAGCAGCTTCGCGCCGCGCCTGTACACCATGAAGATCAACCCGGAGAAGATCCGCGACGTGATCGGCAAGGGCGGCTCGGTGATCCGCGGCCTGACCGACGAGACCGGCTGCCAGATCAACATCGACGAGGACGGCACCATCACCATCGCCTCGACCGATCCGGCCAAGGCGGAAGAGGCCAGGCTGCGCATCGAGCAGATCACCGCGGAAGTGGAGATCGGCAAGGTCTACGAAGGCCCGGTCACCAAGATCCTGGACTTCGGCGCGCTGATCAACCTGCTGCCCGGCAAGGACGGCCTGCTGCACATCAGCCAGATCGCCCACGAGCGGGTCGAGAAGGTCACCGACTACCTGAGCGAAGGCCAGGTGGTGCGCGTGAAGGTGCTGGAGACCGACGACAAGGGCCGCGTCAAGCTGTCGATGAAGGCGCTGACCGAGCGCCCGGCCGGCATGGAAGACCAGCCCCCGCGCGAGCGCCGCGATCGTGGCGACCGCCCGCCGCGCGGCGACCGGGGTGAGCGTGGCGAGCACCGCGGCGATCGTGGCGACTACCGGGGTGAGCGCAGCGACCGTGGTGATCGCGGCGACCGCGGCGACTTCAACGGCGAGCGCGGCAACGGCGGCGACCGTCCGGACGCGCAGCCGCAGTCCACGCTGGATCCGCAGGACTGAGTCCGGCCGGCGTGCCATCCCGATCGACGTCGGGATCCAACGCCGGCTGGCCGGGCGCGCGAGCGCCGTGTTCCGGCGGGGGGAGATGGATGGCGGGCCGCCCGCCATGACAGGTTCCATGTCCAACCGCCCTGACTGCTTGGGAAGACAAGGATGAAAGCCATCGAGATCACCCGTCCCGGCGCCCCCGAGGTGCTGTGTGTGGGCGAACGGCCTGACCCCGTGGCGGGGCCGGGCGAGGTGCTGGTCCGCGTGGCGGCCAGCGGCATCAACCGCCCCGACGTGCTGCAGCGCGCCGGGAAATACCCGCCGCCGCCCGGCGCGTCCGACATCCCCGGCCTCGAGATCGCCGGCGAGATCGTCGCCGGCGACGCGCAGGCCATGGCCCAGGCCGGCCTGCAAGTGGGCCAGGCCGTCTGCGCCCTGGTGGCCGGCGGCGGCTACGCCGAACTGTGCGTCGTGCCGGTCGCCCAGTGCCTGCCGGTGCCGCAAGGCCTGACGTACGTCGAGGCGGCGTCGCTGCCGGAGACCTTCTTCACGGTCTGGAGCAACGTCTTCGACCGCGGCCGCCTGCAGCCGGGCGAGACCCTGCTGGTGCAGGGCGGCACCAGCGGCATCGGCGTCACCGCCATCCAGCTGGGCAAGGCCTTCGGCGCGACGGTGATCGCCACCGCCGGCAGCGACGAGAAGTGCGCCGCCTGCCTCCAGATCGGCGCAGACCACGCGATCAACTACCGCACGCAGGATTTCGCCGAGGAAGCGCGGAGCCTCACCGGCGGCCGCGGCGTCGATGTGATCCTGGACATGGTGGCGGGCGACTACGTCGCGCGGGAGGTCAGCTGCCTGGCCGATGACGGCCGGCTGGTCATCATTGCCGTGCAGGGCGGCGTCAAGGCAAACCTCGATGCCGGGCTGGTGCTGCGCCGGCGCCTCACGGTGACCGGCTCGACGCTGCGGCCGCGGCCGGTCGCCTTCAAGGCGGCCATCGCCGCCTCGCTGCGCGAGAAGGTGTGGCCGCTGCTGGCCGCCGGCACGGTGCGCCCGATGGTGCACCGCGTGTTCGCGGCGGCCGACGCCGCGCAGGCGCACGAGCTGATGGAGTCGAACCGCCACATTGGCAAGATCGTCCTGACCTGGTGAAGTGACGACCACCCCGAAGCGCCTTCGGCGCCTCCCCTCAAGGGGCGCCACCAGCGGCCCGGCGGAGCCGGTTCCTCGGTGGCACTGGACCAGGCCGTGCGATTTCGAACGGCGCGCGTCGTGCCGCGCGCGGTGGAGCAACTGACATGAAGAAGAAGCTGATTGCCGGCAACTGGAAGATGAATGGCAGCCTGGCCGCCAACCAGGCGCTGGTGCGCGCCGTGGTGGACGGCCTGCACGGCGCAGCCTGCCAGGCGGCCGTCTGCGTGCCGGCGCCCTACCTGGCGCAGGTGCAGGCGCTGCGCCAGGGCTCGGCGCTGGAGCTGGGCGCGCAGGATGTGTCGCGCCACGAGCAGGGCGCCTACACCGGCGAGGTGTCGGCCCCCATGCTCAAGGAATTCGGCGTGCGCTACGCCATCGTCGGCCACTCCGAGCGCCGCCAGTACCACGGCGAGACCGACGAAACGGTGGCCGAGAAGGCCAAGGCGGCGCTGGCCCACGGCATCACGCCCATCGTCTGCGTCGGCGAGACCCTGGCCGAGCGCGAAGGCGGTTACACCGAGGAGGTCGTCAAGCGCCAGCTGGCCGCCGTGGTCCATGCCAATGGCCCCTGCATCAGCGAGGTCGTGGTGGCCTACGAGCCGGTCTGGGCCATCGGCACCGGCCGCACCGCCACGCCCGAGCAGGCGCAGCAGGTGCACGCGGTGCTGCGCGCGCAGTTGCGCGCCGCCACCACCCACGCTGACCGCGTGGCCATCCTCTACGGCGGCAGCATGAACGCGGCCAATGCGGCCAGCCTGCTGGCCCAGCCCGACATCGACGGCGGCCTGATCGGCGGCGCGTCGCTCAAGTCCGCCGACTTCCTGCAGATCATCGCGGCCGCCGGCTGAGGCCGGCGCCCCATCCCTCCGGAGTGAACCGAAAATGAATGTGCTTCTCACCGCCCTCCTTGCCGTGCAGATCCTGTCGGCGCTGGTCATGGTCGGCCTGATCCTGATCCAGCACGGCAAGGGCGCCGACATGGGCGCCGCCTTCGGCAGCGGCAGCTCGGGCAGCCTGTTCGGCGCCAGCGGCAGCGCCAACTTCCTGTCGCGCACCACCGCCGTGCTGGCCACCGTGTTCTTCGTCTGCACGCTGGCGCTGGCCTACCTGGGCAACTACCGCGGCGCGCCCGACTCGGGCAGCGTGCTCGACCGCGCGCCCGCCACCGCCCCGGCTCCGGCGCCCGCGCCGGCCGCCTCGGGTGCGGCGGCACAGATCCCCGGCGCCGCGCCGGCCGCGGGCGGCGCTGCCGCTCCGGCCCCCGCGGCACCGGCGACGCCGGCCGCCCCGGCCGCGCCCGCCGGCGCTGGCGGCGCAGCGCAGATTCCCGGCAAGTAGGCCGGGGCTGATCCCGCGCAAGTAGCTCTACCTAATCCCCCTTGCCACAGCGGGACGGCAAGGGGATTCGGGGTAAACTCCAAGGCTGCCCGGAAGCCAACAACAAAGCCTCATTGGCACCGGGAAACCACAAACGCCGTCGTGGTGAAATTGGTAGACACGCTATCTTGAGGGGGTAGTGGCGAAAGCTGTGCGAGTTCGAGTCTCGCCGACGGCACCAGAACCAAGAGCCGCGGGCCGCGCAAGGCGGCCCGCGAGCTGAGCAGAGTCCCGCAATGAACCTTGACCAGTACCTGCCTGTCCTCCTGTTCATCCTGGTGGGCGTTGCGGTCGGGGTCCTGCCGCAGGTGCTGGGATGGGCCTTCGCCGGCGCCACCGGCCTGCACAAGCCCGATCCGGCCAAGAACTCCCCCTACGAATGCGGCTTCGAGGCCTTCGAGGACGCGCGCATGAAGTTCGACGTGCGCTACTACCTCGTGGCGATCCTGTTCATCCTGTTCGACCTGGAGATCGCGTTCCTCTTCCCCTGGGCCGTCGCGCTCAAGGAGATCGGGCCGGCCGGCTTCTGGGCCGTGATGGTCTTCCTGGCGATCCTGGTGGTCGGCTTCATCTACGAATGGAAGAAGGGCGCGCTCGACTGGGAGTGAAGCTCCCGCGCCCCGCAACGGACTCTCAACGCAATGGCTAAAGAAGGCATCCTCGACAAGGGCGTCGTCACGACGACCGTGGACAGCGTCATCAACTGGGCCAAGACCGGCTCGCTGTGGCCGATGACCTTCGGGCTGGCCTGCTGCGCGGTGGAGATGATGCACGCGGGCGCGGCCCGCTACGACATCGACCGCTTCGGCATGCTGTTCCGGCCCAGTCCGCGGCAGTCGGACCTGATGATCGTGGCCGGCACGCTGTGCAACAAGATGGCGCCGGCGCTGCGCAAGGTCTACGACCAGATGCCCGAGCCGCGCTGGGTGCTGTCCATGGGCACCTGCGCCAACGGCGGCGGCTACTACCACTACAGCTACTCGGTGGTGCGCGGTTGCGACCGCATCGTGCCGGTCGATGTCTACGTCCCCGGCTGCCCCCCGACCGCCGAGGCGCTGCTCTACGGGATCATCCAGCTGCAGCAGAAGATCCGCCGCACCCAGACCATCGCGCGTGCCTGAACCGATGACCGCCCCCACGTCCTTTGCGGTCGATCCCGCCGCGCTGCAAGCCACCATCACCGAAGTCCTGGGTCCGCTGGCCCGGCGGGTGGACCTCAAGCTCGGTGAAGTGACGGTCACCGTCGCCGCCGACAAGTACCTGCAGGCCGCGCAGGCGCTGCGCGACCACCCCGCCTGCCGCTTCGAGCAGCTGCTCGACCTGTGCGGCGTCGATTACTCCGACTACGGCAACGGCGCCTGGGACGGCCTGCGCTACGCGGTGGTGTCGCACCTGCTGTCGGTCAGCCTGAACCAGCGGGTGCGCCTGCGCGTGTTCTGCGCCGACGACGAACTGCCGCTGGTCGATTCGCTGACCACCTTGTGGGCCTCGGCCAACTGGTTCGAGCGCGAGGCCTTCGACCTGTTCGGCATCGTGTTCGAGGGCCACGTCGACCTGCGCCGCATCCTCACCGACTACGGCTTCATCGGCCACCCGTTCCGCAAGGACTTCCCGATCTCCGGCCACGTGGAGATGCGCTACGACCCCGAGCGCCAGCGCGTGATCTACCAGCCCGTGAGCATCGAGCCGCGCGAGATCACGCCGCGCATCATCCGGGAAGAGAACTACGGAGGACTCCAGGCCGGACGGGGCCTCGACAACCATGGCTGAGATCAAGAACTACACGCTCAACTTCGGCCCGCAGCACCCGGCCGCGCACGGCGTGCTGCGCCTGGTGCTGGAGCTCGACGGCGAGGTGATCCAGCGCGCCGACCCGCACATCGGCCTGCTGCACCGCGCCACCGAGAAGCTGGCCGAGACGCGCACGTACATCCAGTCGCTGCCCTACATGGACCGGCTGGACTACGTTTCGATGATGTCCAACGAGCACGCCTACTGCCTGGCCATCGAGAAGCTGATGGGCATCGAGGTGCCGGTGCGCGCGCAGTACATCCGCGTCATGTTCGACGAGCTCACCCGGCTGCTGAACCACCTGATGTGGCTCGGCGCGCACGGGCTGGACTGCGGCGCCATGAACATGCTGATCTACTGCTTCCGCGAGCGCGAGGACATCTTCGACATGTACGAGGCGGTCTCGGGCGCGCGCATGCACGCGGCCTACTACCGCCCGGGCGGTGTCTACCGCGACCTGCCGGACAGCATGCCGCAGTACAAGGCCAGCAAGGTCCGCAACCAGCGCGAGATCGACCGCATGAACGAGGACCGGCAGGGCTCGCTGCTGGACTTCATCGACGCCTTCACCCAGCGCTTCCCCGGCTACGTCGACGAGTACGAGACGCTGCTGACGGACAACCGCATCTGGAAGCAGCGCACCGTGGGCGTGGGCGTGGTCACGCCGGAGCGCGCGCTCAACCTGGGCTTCACCGGCCCGATGCTGCGCGGCTCGGGCGTCGCCTGGGACCTGCGCAAGACCCAGCCCTACGAGGTCTACGACAAGATGGACTTCGACGTGCCGGTGGGCAAGACCGGCGACTGCTACGACCGCTACCTGGTGCGCGTGCAGGAGATGCGCGAGGCCAACCGCATCATCAAGCAGTGCGTGGCGTGGCTGCGGGCCAACCCGGGCCCGGTGATCACCGACAACCACAAGGTGGCGCCGCCCGACCGCGAGAGCATGAAGACCAACATGGAGGAGCTGATCCACCACTTCAAGCTGTTCTCCGAAGGCATGCGCGTGCCCGAGGGCGAGGCCTACGCGGCGGTGGAGCACCCCAAGGGCGAGTTCGGCATCTACATCGTCAGCGACGGCGCCAACAAGCCCTACCGCCTGAAGATCCGCCCGCCGGGCTTCGCGCACCTGGCCGCGATGGACGAGATGTCGAGCGGCCACATGATTTCCGATGCCGTGGCGATCATCGGCACCATGGACATCGTGTTCGGAGAAATCGACAGATGATCACGGACAGCATGAAGAGCCGCTTTGACCGCGAAGTGGCCAAGTACCCCGCGGACCAGAAGCAGTCCGCCGTGATGGCCTGCCTGGCCATCGTGCAGCAGGAGCAGGGCCACGTCACCCGCGAGGCCGAAAGCGAGATCGCGGCCTACCTGGGCATGCCCGCGATCGCGGTGCACGAGGTCACGACCTTCTACAACATGTACAACCAGCGGCCGGTCGGCAAGTACAAGCTGAACGTCTGCACCAACCTGCCGTGCCAGCTGCGCGACGGCGCCAAGGCGCTGCACCACCTGGAGCAGCGCCTGGGCATCAAGATGGGCGAGACCACGCCCGACGGCCTGTTCACGCTGCAGCAAAGCGAGTGCCTGGGCGCCTGCGCCGACTCGCCGGTGATGCTGGTCAACGACCGCACCATGTGCAGCTTCATGAGCGCCGACAAGCTCGACGAGCTGGTCGACGGCTTGCGCAAGGCGGAGGGCGCGGCATGAACGCACAACAAGTGCTGGCGCAGTTCCAGGCCACGGGCGTGCAGACCTGCTTCCATGGCCGCCACATCGAGCCGCAGATCTACGCCGGCCTGGACGGCACCAACTGGCGCCTGAAGGACTACGAGGCGCGCGACGGCTACCAGGCGCTGCGCAAGATCCTCAAGGAAGGCCTGACGCCCGACCAGGTGATCGCCACCGTCAAGGAGTCGGCGCTGCGCGGCCGCGGCGGCGCGGGCTTCCCGACCGGGCTGAAGTGGAGCTTCATGCCGCGCCAGTTCCCCGGGCAGAAGTACCTGGTGTGCAACTCCGACGAGGGCGAGCCGGGCACCTGCAAGGACCGCGACATCCTGGCCTACAACCCGCACATCGTGATCGAGGGCATGGCCATCGCGGCCTACGCCATGGGCATCTCGGTGGGCTACAACTACATCCACGGCGAGATCTTCCAGGTCTACGAGCGCTTCGAGGAAGCGCTGGAAGAGGCGAGGGCGGCCGGCCTGCTGGGCGACAACATCCTCGGCTCGAACTTCTCGTTCCAGCTGCATGCCTTCCACGGCTTCGGCGCCTACATCTGCGGCGAGGAGACCGCGCTGCTGGAGTCGCTCGAGGGCAAGAAGGGCCAGCCGCGCTTCAAGCCGCCGTTCCCGGCCAGCTTCGGCCTGTACGGCAAGCCCACGACGATCAACAACACCGAGACCTTCGCGGCGGTGCCCTGGATCATCCGCAACGGCGGCCAGGCCTACCTCGAATGCGGCAAGCCGAACAACGGCGGCACCAAGATCTTCTCGGTCTCGGGCGACGTGGAGCTGCCGGGCAACTACGAGGTCCCGCTCGGCACCCCCTTCAGCAAGCTGCTGGAGCTGTGCGGCGGCGTGCGCGGCGGCCGCAAGCTCAAGGCCGTGATCCCGGGCGGATCGTCGGCGCCGGTGCTGCCGGCGCACATCATGATGGAGTGCACGATGGACTACGACTCCATCGCCAAGGCCGGCTCGATGCTGGGCTCGGGCGCCGTCATCGTGATGGACGAGACGCGCGACATGGTCGAGAGCCTGCTGCGCCTGTCGTACTTCTACATGCACGAATCCTGCGGCCAGTGCACGCCCTGCCGCGAGGGCACGGGCTGGCTGTGGCGGGTCGAGGACCGCATCCTCAACGGTCACGGCAAGCCGGCCGACCTGGACCTGCTCGACTCGGTGGCCGACAACATCCAGGGCCGCACCATCTGCGCGCTCGGCGATGCCGCCGCGATGCCGGTGCGAGCCATGCTCAAGCACTTCCGCCACGAGTTCGAGGCCCGCATCGCGGGCGCGGGCGCGGCGAACGGCGCGTTGAATGCGCCCATCAAACATGGCTGAAATCACACTGGACGGACAGAAGGTCGAGGTGCCCGACGGCAGCATGGTCATGCATGCGGCCGAGAAGGCGGGCACCTACATCCCGCACTTCTGCTACCACAAGAAGCTCTCCATCGCGGCCAACTGCCGCATGTGCCTGGTCGAGGTGGAGAAGGCGCCCAAGCCGATGCCGGCTTGCGCCACCCCGGTCACCAACGGCATGGTGGTCCACACCCGCAGCGAGAAGGCCCTCAAGGCCCAGCAGACGGTGATGGAGTTCCTGCTGATCAACCACCCGCTGGACTGCCCGATCTGCGACCAGGGCGGCGAATGCCAGCTGCAGGACCTGGCCGTCGGCTACGGCGCCTCCGCCTCGCGCTACGAGGAGGAAAAGCGCGTGGTGCTGCACAAGGACGTGGGCCCGCTGATCTCCATGGAGGAGATGAGCCGCTGCATCCACTGCACCCGCTGCGTGCGCTTCGGCCAGGAACTGGCCGGCGTGATGGAGCTGGGCATGGTCAACCGCGGCGAGCACGCCGAGATCACCACCGTGCTGGGCGACACCGTCGACTCCGAGGTGTCCGGCAACATGATCGACCTGTGCCCGGTCGGCGCGCTCACCAGCAAGCCGTTCCGCTACAGCGCGCGCAACTGGGAGCTGTCGCGCCGCAAGTCGGTCAGCCCGCACGACTCCACCGGCGCCAATCTGATCGTGCAGGTCAAGAACAACCGCGTGATGCGCGTGCTGCCGCTGGAAAACGAGGCCGTCAACGAGTCCTGGCTGGCCGACCGCGACCGCTTCTCCTACGAAGCCCTGAACGGCGACGACCGCCTGACCTCGCCCATGCTCAAGCAGGGCGGCGAGTGGAAGGCGGTCGACTGGCAGACCGCGCTGGAATACGTCGCCAACGGCCTGAAGCACGTGGCGGCCGACCATGGCGCCGCCTCCGTCGGCGTGCTGGCCAGCCCGCACAGCACCGTCGAGGAACTGTTCCTGGCCGGCCGGCTGGTGCGCGCGCTGGGCAGCGAGAACATCGATTCGCGCCTGCGCCACGCGCAGTTCGCGCCGGCCGAAGGCGTGCGCTGGCTGGGCACGAGCATTGCGTCGCTGTCGCAGCTGCAGCGCGTGCTGGTGGTCGGCTCCAACCTGCGCAAGGAGCACCCGCTGTTCGCCATGCGCGTTCGTGCCGCCGCACATCAGGGTGCGCAGGTCTCGCGCATCAACGACATCGCCCACGACTGGGCGATGGCCATGGCCACCTCGGTCACCGCGCCCGCCGGCCAGTGGGCCCAGGCGCTGGCCGACATCGCCACGGCCGTCGCTGCCGAGAAGAACGGCGCCGCGCCGGCCAAGGGCACGGCCACGGACGAAGCCAAGGCGATCGCCGCTTCGCTGCTGTCGGGCGAGCGCAAGGCCATCCTGCTGGGCAACGCCGCTGCGCACCACGCCAATGCGTCCACGCTGCTGGCGCTGGCGCAGTGGATCGGCGAGGCCACCGGCGCCTCTGTCGGCTACCTGACCGAAGCGGCCAACACCGTCGGCGCGCAACTCGCCGGCGCGCTGCCGGGCGAGGGCGGCCTGAACGCCGGCCAGATGCTGGCGGCGGGCGGGCTGAAGGCCGCGATCCTGCTGAACACCGAGCCGGTGTTCGATTCGGCCGCCGGTGCCCGCGCCGCCGAGGCGCTGGGCCAGGCCGAAATGGTGGTCACGCTCAGCCCCTTCATGGCCAACATGGAGTTCAGCGACGTGCTGCTGCCGATCGCGCCCTGGACCGAAACGCCCGGCACCTTCGTCAACGCCGAGGGCCGCGTGCAGTCGTTCCACGCCGTGGTCAAGCCGCTGGGCGAGACGCGCCCGGGCTGGAAGGTGCTGCGCGTGCTGGGCAACCTGCTGGGCCTGCAGGGCTTCGAGTTCGAGTCGGCGCAGGACGTGCTGGCCGCTGCCCGCGGCGAGGCGGATGCCGCCCAGCCGATGGTGCAGGGCAACGTGCTGTCCAACCGCACGCAAGCGGCCATCGATGTCTCGCTACCGGCCGACACCCCAGCCAGCGCCGCCATCTACCAGCTCGACGGCATCGTGCGCCGCGCCGAATCGCTGCAGCTCACGGCCGACGGCCAGGCCGCGCTGCCGGCCTCGCAGCGCGTGCCGCGGGTGCGCGGCCAGCAGGAGGCCCTCGCATGATCGACGCCATCTACGGCTACGGCCACGGTCTGATCGCGGCGCCCTGGTGGTCCGCCGCCGGCTGGCCGGTGGTCTGGAACCTGATCAAGATCGTGGTGGTGGTCGCCCCGCTGATGGGCGCCGTGGCCTACCTGACGCTCTGGGAGCGCAAGGGCATCGGCTTCACCCAGCTGCGCCCGGGCCCCAACCGCATCGGCCCGTTCGGCCTGCTGACGCCGATCGCCGACGCGGTGAAGCTGCTGACCAAGGAAATCATCCTGCCGGCGGCGGCCAACAAGAGCCTGTTCCTGCTCGGTCCGATCATGACCATCATGCCGGCGCTGGCCGCCTGGGCCGTGATCCCGTTCGGGCCGGAGCTGGCGCTGTCCAACATCAACGCCGGCCTGCTGTTCCTGCTGGCGATCACCTCGATGGAGGTGTACGGCGTCATCATCGCCGGCTGGGCGTCCAACTCGAAGTACGCCTTCCTGGGCGCGATGCGCGCCTCGGCCCAGATGATCAGCTACGAGATCGCGATGGGCTTCGCCTTCGTGGTGGTGCTGATGGTCACGGGCAGCCTGAACATGACCGACATCGTGCTCAGCCAGGACAAGGGCTACTTCGCCGGCCTGGGGCTGAACTTCCTGTCGTGGAACTGGCTGCCGCTGCTGCCGATCTTCGTGGTCTATTTCATCTCCGGCCTGGCCGAGACCAACCGCCACCCGTTCGACGTGGTGGAAGGCGAGTCGGAGATCGTCGCCGGCCACATGATCGAGTACTCGGGCATGAGCTTCGCCATGTTCTTCCTGGCCGAGTACGCCAACATGTGGCTGGTCTCGATCCTGGCCGTCACCATGTTCCTGGGCGGCTGGCTGCCCCCGATCGACTCGGCCGTGCTGGCCTGGATTCCCGGCTGGATCTGGCTGGGCCTGAAGACCTTCGTGGTCGTGACCATGTTCCTGTGGGTGCGCTCGACGTTCCCGCGCTACCGCTACGACCAGATCATGCGCCTGGGCTGGAAGATCTTCATTCCGGTCACGCTGGTCTGGCTGGTGGTCGTGGGCCTGTGGATGCAGACCCCCTACAACATCTGGAAGTAAAGCGGACGCAAGCATGTCCACCGATACCCTGCAACGTCAGCCCTCGGCGTTCTCGCTCAAGGACTTCCTCTCCAGCTTCATGCTGGTGGAGCTGTTCAAGGGCCTGCGCATCACGGGCAAGTACTTCTGGGCGCGCAAGATCACGGTGCAGTTCCCGGAAGAAAAGACACCGCTGTCCCCGCGCTTCCGCGGCCTGCACGCGCTGCGCCGCTACGAGAACGGCGAGGAACGCTGCATCGCCTGCAAGCTGTGCGAGGCGGTCTGCCCGGCGCTGGCCATCACCATCGAGAGCGACCAGCGCGCCGATGGCACCCGCCGCACCACGCGCTACGACATCGACCTGACCAAGTGCATCTTCTGCGGCTTCTGCGAGGAGAGCTGCCCGGTCGACTCGATCGTCGAGACCCACATCCTCGAGTACCACGGCGAAAAGCGCGGCGACCTGTACTACACCAAGGACATGCTGCTGGCCGTGGGGGACCGCTACGAGGCCGAGATCGCCGCCCGCAGGGCCGCTGACGCCAAGTACCGGTAAAGAAATGACAACCACCCCGAAGCGCCTTCGGCGCCTCCCCTCAAGGGGCGCCACAGCGGCCCGGCAAAGCCGGTTCCGCGGTGGCCTCTAAAGTGACCATGGACTTCACGACCGGTTTCTTCTACCTGTTCTCGGCGGTGCTGCTGTTCGCGGCCTTCCGGGTCATCACCGCGCGCAACCCGGTGTACGCCGCGCTGTACCTGGTGCTCACGTTCACCCAGGCCGCCGCCATCTGGCTGCTGCTCAAGGCCGAGTTCCTGGCCATCGTGCTGGTGCTGGTCTACGTCGGCGCCGTGATGGTGCTGTTCCTGTTCGTCGTGATGATGCTGGACATCAACACCGACACCCTGCGCGCCGGTTTCTGGAAGCACTTCCCGGTGGCGGCCGTCGTCGGCGTGGTCATCGCGCTGGAGATGGCGGCGGTGCTGATGGGGGGCTTTCGCATCGCCGAGGCGCCACGTGGCGGCGCCGCAGCGGTGCAGGCGGCCGCGCAGGCCGGCGGCCAGCTGGCCGCCGAGGTGTCCAACACCAAGGAACTGGGCAAGCTGATGTACACCCAGTACCTGTACCCGCTGGAGCTGGCCGCAGTGCTGCTGCTGGTGGCCATCATCTCGGCCATCGCGCTGACCCTGCGCAAGCGCAAGGACAACCGCCGGATCGACCCGTCGCTGCAGGTGCGCGTGCGTGCCAGCGACCGCCTGCAGGTGGTCAAGATGCCGCCGGTGGTGGCCGCACCGCCGCAACCCGAGCCGGCAACCCCCGCCGCCGAAGGAGGCAAGGCATGATGCTCACGCTGGGCCACTTCCTGTCGCTGGGCGCGATCCTGTTCGCGCTGTCGGTGGTGGGCATCTTCCTGAACCGCCGCAACCTGATCATCCTGCTGATGGCCATCGAGCTGATGCTGCTGGCCGTCAACATGAACTTCGTCGCCTTCTCCTACTACCTGGGCGACATGCACGGCCAGGTGTTCGTGTTCTTCATCCTGACGGTGGCTGCCGCCGAGTCCGCGATCGGCCTGGCCATCCTGGTTCTGCTGTTCCGCAACAAGTCCAACATCAGCGTCGAAGAGCTGAACGAGCTGAAAGGCTGACAACGATTCGTCCGCCGCTGTCATGCCGGGCCAGCCGCCCGGCGTGACGGGGGCAGGCTGCGAGAAAAAGAAACGATGGCTACAACCCTCAACGCATCGACCCTGCTCGCCGTGGCGCTGGCGCCGCTGGCCGGCTCCGCGATCGCCGGCATCTTCGGCACCACCTTCGGTGGCAACCGGATCGGGCGGCGCCTGTCGCACACCTGCACCATCCTGGGCGTGCTGGTGGCCTTCATCCTGTCGGCCCTGACGCTCAAGAGCGTGGCCCTGGACGGCGCCCGCTTCAACGAGACCATCTACGAGTGGATGGTGGTGGGCGGCCTGAAGATGGAGGTCGGCTTCCTGGTCGACGGCCTGACTGCCATGATGATGTGCGTGGTGACCTTCGTGTCGCTGATGGTGCACATCTACACCATCGGGTACATGGAGGAGGACGAGGGCTACAACCGCTTCTTCGCCTACATCTCGCTGTTCACCTTCTCCATGCTCATGCTGGTCATGAGCAACAACTTCCTGCAGCTGTTCTTCGGCTGGGAGGCGGTGGGCCTGGTGTCCTACCTGCTGATCGGCTTCTGGTACAACAAGCCGAGCGCCATCTTCGCCAACCTGAAGGCCTTTCTGGTCAACCGGGTCGGCGACTTCGGCTTCATCCTGGGCATCGGCCTGATCGCCGCCTTCGCCGGCACCCTGAACTACACCGAGGCCTTCGCCAAGGCCGGCGAGCTGGCCGCGCTGCAGTTCCCGGGCACCGAGTGGATGCTGGTCACCGTGATCTGCATCTGCCTGTTCATCGGCGCCATGGGCAAGAGCGCGCAGTTCCCGCTGCACGTCTGGCTGCCCGACTCGATGGAGGGCCCGACCCCGATCTCGGCGCTGATCCACGCGGCCACCATGGTGACCGCCGGCATCTTCATGGTCGCGCGCATGTCGCCGATCTTCGAGCTGTCCGACACCGCGCTGTCCTTCATCCTGGTGATCGGCGCCATCACGGCCCTGTTCATGGGCTTCCTGGGCGTGATCCAGAACGACATCAAGCGCGTCGTCGCCTACTCCACGCTGTCGCAGCTGGGCTACATGACGGTGGCGCTGGGCGCCTCGGCCTACTCGGTCGCCGTGTTCCACCTGATGACGCACGCCTTCTTCAAGGCACTGCTGTTCCTGGCGGCCGGCTCGGTGATCATCGGCGTGCACCACAACCAGGACATCCGCTGGATGGGCGGGCTGCGCAAGTACATGCCCATCACCTGGATCACCTCGCTGCTGGGGTCGCTGGCGCTGATCGGCACGCCGTTCTTCTCGGGCTTCTACTCGAAGGACAGCATCATCGAGGCGGTGCACCACAGCACGCTGCCGGGCGCCGGCTTCGCCTACTTCGCCGTCATGGCCGGCGTGTTCGTCACCGCGTTCTATTCGTTCCGGATGTACTTCCTGGTGTTCCATGGCAAGGAGCGCTTCGACCAGGTCCCGGCGCACGCGCACGACCCGGCCGAGGAGCCCGATCCGCACCACCACCAGGAGGAGCACCACAAGCCGCACGAGTCGCCCTGGGTCGTGACCGTGCCGCTGCTGCTGCTGGCTTTCCCCTCGGTGGTGATCGGCTTCCTGACCATCGGCCCGATGCTGTTCGGCGACTTCTTCAAGGACTCGATCCTGGTCGACGCGGCGCGCCACCCGGCCATGGCCGAACTGGCGAAGATCTGGCACGGCCCGGTGGCGATGGCGCTGCACGGCTTCATGACGCCGGTGTTCTGGCTGGCCGTCGCCGGCGTGGCACTGGCGTACTACCTGTACCTGGTCAACACCGCGCTGCCGGCGAAGATCGCGCGCGCGTTCCGTCCGATCTACACGATCCTGGAAAACAAGTACTACATGGACTGGTTCAACGAGAACGTGCTGGCGCGCCTGACGCGCGGCATCGGGATCGGGCTGTGGAAGGGCGGCGATCAGGCCGTGATCGACGGGGCGGTGGTCAACGGCAGCGCGCGCCTGGTCGGCTGGGTCGCCGGCGTGGTGCGCCGCGCGCAATCGGGCTACCTGTATCACTACGCGTTGGCCATGCTCCTGGGGGTCTTCGTCCTCATGACGTGGTTCGTCTGGCTGGGCCGCTAAGGAGAACAAGAAAGTGGGTCTTTTGAGCCTTGCCATCTGGACGCCGATCGTGTTCGGCGCCGTGCTGCTGGCCCTGGGGAGGGACGAGCAGGCGCGCGCCGTGCGCTGGATCGCGCTGGTCGGATCGATCGTCAGTTTCCTGGTCACGCTGCCGCTGTACAGCCGGTTCCAGACCGGCACCGCGCAGATGCAGTTCGTCGAGAAGGCGCCCTGGATCGAAACCTTCAACATCAACTACCACCTCGGGCTGGACGGGCTGTCGTTCTGGTTCGTGCCGCTGACGGCGTTCATCACCGTCATCGTGGTGATCTCCGCCTGGGAAGCGATCACCGAGCGCGTCAACCAGTACATGGCCGCGTTCCTGATCCTGTCGGGGCTGATGATCGGCGTGTTCTGCGCGCTCGACGCGATCCTGTTCTACGTGTTCTTCGAGGCCACGCTGATCCCGATGTACCTGATCATCGGCGTGTGGGGCGGCCCGAACAAGATCTACGCCGCGTTCAAGTTCTTCCTGTACACGCTGCTCGGCTCGCTGCTGATGCTGGTGGCGCTGATCTACCTGTATGGCGCCTCGGGCGGCAGCTTCGACATCGCCACCTGGCACCAGCTGCCGCTGCCGATGACGGCGCAGACGCTGCTGTTCTTCGGCTTCCTGGCCGCCTTCGCGGTCAAGGTGCCGATGTGGCCGGTGCACACCTGGCTGCCCGACGTGCACGTGGAGGCGCCCACCGGCGGCTCCGCGGTGCTGGCGGCCATCATGCTGAAGCTGGGCGCCTACGGCTTCGTGCGCTTCTCGATGCCGATCGCGCCCGACGCCTCGCGCGAGTGGGCCTGGTTCATGATCGCGCTGTCGATCATCGCCATCATCTACGTGGGCCTGGTGGCGCTGGTGCAGCGCGACATGAAGAAGCTGGTGGCCTATTCGTCGGTGGCCCACATGGGCTTCGTCACCCTGGGCTTCTTCATCTTCAATCCGCTGGGCGTGTCCGGCGGGCTGGTGCAGATGATCTCGCACGGCTTCGTGTCGGCCGCGATGTTCCTGTGCATCGGCGTGCTGTACGACCGCGTGCACTCGCGCGAGATCGCCAGCTACGGCGGCGTGGTCAACACCATGCCCAACTTCGCCGCCTTCGCGCTGCTGTTCGCCATGGCCAACTCCGGCCTGCCGGCCACCGCCGGCTTCGTCGGCGAATGGATGGTGATCCTGGGCACGGTCAAGGCCAACTTCTGGCTCGGCCTGGCCGCCGCCAGCGCGCTGATCTGGGCCCCGGCGTACAACCTGTGGATGTACAAGCGGGTCTACCTGGGCCCGGTGTCCAACGACAACGTGCGCCAGCTGACCGACATCAACAGCCGCGAGTACCTGATGCTGGGGCTGCTGGCCCTGGCCGTGCTCTACATGGGCATCCACCCGAAGCCCTTCACCGACGTGATGGACGCGTCGGTCGCCAACCTGCTCAAGCACGTGGCCGCTTCCAAACTGAACTGAACCCGCAGCCATGATCGATTCCCTGAGCCTGATCGTCGTCCTGCCGGAGCTGCTGCTGCTGGTGATGGCGTGCGTCATCGCCATCGTTGACCTGGGCGTCAACTCGCGCCTGCGCGGACTGACCCACTGGCTGACCATGGCCACGCTGGCGGCCGTCGCCTACGTCTGTGCCGACTTCGCCATGGACGGCCGCACCTTCTATGCCTTCGGCCGGATGACGGTGAGCGACCCGATGGGCAACTGGCTGAAGTGCTTCTCGGCCATCGCGCTGATGGTGACGCTGGTCTATGGCCGCCCCTACGCGGCCGACCGCGGCATGCTGCGCGGCGGCGAGCTGTTCACGCTGTCGCTGTTCTCGCTGCTGGGCATGTTCGTCATGGTTTCCGGCAGCAACTTCCTGGTGCTGTACCTGGGCCTGGAGGTGATGACGCTGTCCAGCTACGCACTGGTGGCACTGCGGCGCGACCACGCGACCTCCACCGAAGCCGCCATGAAGTACTTCGTGCTCGGCGCCATGGCCAGCGGCTTCCTGCTGTACGGCATGTCGATGCTGTACGGCGCCACCGGCTCGCTCGACATCAACGAGGTGTTCCGCGCCATCGCCAGCGGCCGCATCAACCACCAGGTGCTGGTGTTCGGCCTGGTCTTCATCGTCGCCGGCCTGGCCTTCAAGCTGGGCGCCGCGCCGTTCCACATGTGGATTCCGGACGTCTACCACGGCGCGCCGACGGCCATCACGCTGCTGATCGGCTCGGCGCCCGAGCTGGCCTCGTTCGGCATCGCCATGCGCCTGCTGGTGGAAGGCCTGATCCCGCTGGCCATCGACTGGCAGCAGATGCTGATGGTGCTGGCCGTGGCCTCGCTGCTGGTGGGCAACCTGGCGGCCATCGCGCAGAGCAACCTCAAGCGCATGCTGGCCTACTCGACCATCGCGCAGATGGGCTTCGTGCTGCTGGGCCTGGCGGCCGGGGTGGTCGACGGCAGCACCGCCAACGCGCAGGCCGCCTACAGCTCGGCGATGTTCTACATCGTGACCTACGTGCTGACCTTCCTGGCCGCGTTCGGCATCATCCTGCTGCTGGCGCGCGAGGGCTTCGAGAGCGAGGAGATCGCCGACCTGGCCGGCCTGAACCAGCGCAGCCCGCTGTACGCCGGCATCATGGCCATCTGCATGTTCTCGCTGACCGGCATCCCGCCGATGGTGGGCTTCTACGCCAAGCTGATGGTGCTGCAGGCGCTGGTGGCCGGCGGCACGGTGCTGCACATCGGGCTGGCGGTCTTCGCCGTGCTGGCCTCGCTGGTCGGCGCGTTCTACTACCTGCGCGTGATCAAGGTCATGTACTTCGACTCGCCGATCACCGCCACCACCGTCTCGGCCCCGGCCGACGTGCGTGCGGTGCTGACCGTCAACGGCGCCCTGGTGCTGGTGCTGGGCATCGTGCCCGGCTGGCTGATGGCGCTGTGCACCGAGGCCGTGCTCAAGACGCTGGCGTCCTGAGCACCCCAGCAAGCCCGTGTCGCTGACGGCCTCCGTCTGGCTGGTGATCGCGGTGGCGTTCGCCGCCGCCAACCTGCCGTTCCTGCTCGACCGCCACGTGCTGGGCGTGTGGCCGCTCAAGGCGCCCAAGCCCTTCGCGCTGCGCCTGGCCGAGCTGCTCGTGCTGTACCTGCTGGTCGGCGCCCTCGGCCTGGCGCTGGAGAACCGCGCCGGGCAGATCGCCCCGCAGGGCTGGGAGTTCTACGCCGTCACCGGGGCGCTGTTCCTGACCTTCGCCTTCCCCGGTTTCGTCTGGCGCTACCTGGGCAAGCGGCGCCGTGGCTGACGAGGCCGACCGGCACCTGGTCGAGCGCACGATCGCGCGCGATGAGTTGCTGCGCGGGGACTTCCTGCACGTGGTGCGCGACCGCGTGGTGCTGCCCGGTGGCGTGCACGCCACGCGCGAGTTCGTCATCCATCCCGGCGCCGTGATGGTCGTGCCCCTGCTGGACGATGGCCGGGTGGTGCTGGAGCGCCAGTACCGCCACCCGATCGGGCGCGTGATGGTCGAATTCCCGGCCGGCAAGCTCGACCCGGGCGAGGACCACCTGGCCTGCGCCCGGCGCGAGCTGCAGGAAGAGACCGGCTACACGGCCCGCGAATGGGCCTTCGCCGGGCAGCTGCATCCGGTGATCTCGTACGCCACCGAATTCATCGATGTCTGGTTCGCGCGCGGCCTGGCGGCCGGCGAGCGCCGGCTCGACGACGAGGAGTTCCTCGACGTCTTCACCGCCACGCCCCAGCAGTTGCTGGCCTGGTGCCGCGACGGCAGCGTGACCGATGCCAAGACCCTGGTGGGCGCGCTGTGGCTGCAGAACGTCCTTGCCGGCACTTGGCAACTCGACTGGCGCCCATAATTGCGCATCATGAACCCCCACGCTTGCCCACTCCGTGGTTGCGCCGGCCCCCGAGGGGGCGCGGCGAGCCGGGGCGGCCCGTCGACGCCGTGAAGGTCCTGAACCTGCAATGCTCGCATCGCCATGCCTTCGAAGGCTGGTTCGGCTCGGAAGATGATTTCCAGGGCCAGCTCGAGCGCGGCCTCGTCGAATGCCCGATGTGCGGTGACACCGCCGTCGCCAAGATGCCCAGCGCTCCGCGCCTGAACCTGGGCGCGCAGCCCGACGCCTCGCCGCGCCAGGAGGCGGCGGCCGTGCCCGAGGCCGAGATGCAGAAGGCCTGGCTGAAGATGGTGCGGCACGTCATGTCCCACACCGAGGACGTCGGCGAGCGCTTCGCCGAGGAGGCCCGCCGCATCCACTACGGCGAGAGCGAGGAACGCGGCATCCGCGGCCAGGCCTCGCGCGAGGAAACCCAGGCCCTGCTGGAAGAGGGCATCGGCGTGCTGCCGCTGCCGATCCCGAAGGCGCTCAAGGGGCCGGTGCAGTAGGCGGCTCGTCCGCGCGGCGCGTCATCGCGCTTCGTCGTCATCCACTGCGGTGCGCCGTCATCCACCGCGCGTCACCGTCATCCACCCCGCGTCACCGTCATCCTCCGCGCAGGCGGAGGATCCAGCGCAACGACGCGCCCCGACTCGCCATCACGCCGGCTTCGCGTAGACATCCGCGCTCAGGACCTCGACGCCGACGAACGGCTCGCTGCCCTCGACCCAGGCATCGTGGCCCGGCGGGATGGTGTACGACTCGCCGGCGCTGATCGTCTTCTCCGACCCGTCGGCCATGCGCACGCGGATCTTCCCGGATACCGCGTGTCCGACGTGCGACAGCTGGCAGAGGTCGGTCTTGGCCACCGGCTTCACGCATTCGGACCAGCGCCAGCCCGGCTGGAAGTTGAGCCGGCCGATGGTGTAGCCCTCGAGCTTGACCACCTCGACGCGCGTCTTGTCGGGCGAGCGGACCTCGTCGGGCGAGGCGTGCGACTTGACTTCGAACTTGCTGATCGAAACGGGAGTTGCCATGGTGTGGGCCTCCTATGCCGAGGAATGCCGCCTTGCTGGGCGGCGCTGCCGCGCAAGCCACCGGGCTCGAGAGCGACGATGCACGACGAGCACGAGCCGCCGCGCGGCCCGATCACTATAGGACGGCAGCAGGCGAGATCAAGTCACGGCTCGTTGCTCGGCACGAGCGCGGCTCGCTGCAAGTCCGGTCGCCGCGCACGGGCGGCGGCCTCAATCGAGCAGCTGCAGCGCCGCCAGTCGCGCATACACGCCGCCGGCCGCCACCAGCGCTTCGTGCCGGCCCTGCTCGACGATGCGTCCGTGGTCCAGCACGACGATGCGATCGGCCTGCTGCACGGTGGCCAGGCGGTGCGCGATCACGAGGGTGGTGCGGTCGCGCATGGCGGACACCAGCGCCGCCTGCACCATGCGCTCGCTCTCGGCGTCCAGCGCGCTGGTGGCCTCGTCCAGCAGCAGCAGCGGCGGGTTCTTGAGGATGGCGCGGGCGATCGCGATGCGCTGGCGCTGCCCGCCGGAAAGCCGCACCCCGCGCTCGCCCAGGTAGGTGCCGTAGCCTTCGGGCAGCGCCATGATGAAGTCGTGCGCGTAGGCGGCCCGCGCCGCCTGCACCACCTCCTCGTCGCTGGCGCCGGGGCGTCCGTAGCGGATGTTCTCCAGCGCGCTGGTGGAGAACACCACCGGCTCCTGCGCGACCAGGCCGATGCGGCCGCGCAGGTCTTCCAGTGCCAGGTCGCGGATCGCCACGCCGTCGACGGTGATGCGGCCCTGCGCCGGGTCGTAGAAGCGCAGCAGCAGCGAGAACACCGTGCTCTTGCCGGCGCCGCTGGGGCCGACCAGGGCCACCGTCTCGCCGGGCCGCACGTCGAGCGTGAAGTCCTGCAGCGCCGCCGTGGCCGGGCGCGAGGGGTAGTGGAAGGAGACGTGCTCGAACGCGACGCGGCCGCCGCCCGCGGGCACCGGCGCGGCAACGGCTCGCTCGGGCGAAGCCACCGGCGAGCGGCTGGCCAGCAGTTCCATCAGGCGCTCGGTGGCGCCGGCGGCGCGCAGCAGGTCGCCGTAGACCTCGCCCAGCACCGCCACCGCGCCGGCGAAGATGATCACGTACAGCGCCGCCTGCCCGAGCTGGCCGGCGCTGAGCTGGCCGGCCATCACCGCCTGGGCGCCGCGGTACAGGCCCCACAGCAGCAGCGCCGCATTGGCGATGATGATGAAGGCCACCAGCGCGGCGCGCGCCTTGGTGCGGCGCACGCCGGTGTGGAAGGCGCTGTCGGTGGCCTCGCGGAAGCGGGCCGCTTCGCGCGCCTCGCCGGTGTAGCTCTGCACCACGGGGATCGCGTTCAGCACCTCGGCGGCGATCGCGCTGGAGTCGGCGACCCGGTCCTGGCTGGCGCGCGAGAGCCGCCGCACGCGCCGGCCGAACGCCATCGCCGGCAGCACCACCAGCAGCACGGCGGCGAACACCAGCGACATCACGTAGGGGTGGGTGTACACCAGCATGCCGAGCGCGCCCACGCCCATCACGACGTTGCGCAGGCCGAGCGAGAAGGAGGAGCCGACCACGGTCTGCACCAGCGTGGTGTCGGTGGTCAGGCGCGACAGCACCTCGCCCGTGCGTGTGTGCTCGAAGAACTCCGGGCTCTGGCGCAGCACGTGGGCGTAGACCGCGCTGCGCAGGTCGGCGGTCACGCGCTCGCCCAGCCAGCTCACCATGTAGAAGCGCGCCGCCGAGAACAGGCCGAGCGCCACCGCCACGCCGAACAGCAGCCCGAAGTGCTCGCGCAGCGCGACCAGCCGCTCGCCGGGGCCGCCCGCGGCGGCCAGCCCCTGGTCGATCAGGCCGCGCAGCGCGATTGGAAACAGCAGCGTCGCCGCCGCGGCCAGGCCGAGGAACAGCGCCGCCAGCGCCATGCGGCCGCGGTACGGGCGCAGGAAGGGCAGCAGGCCCGAGAGCGAGCGGGGCGAGCCCCGGGCGGGAACGGCGTCGGCCATGCGGGGCAGTGTAGCCACAACTGCCCAGCCAAGCATCGCCTTGACAATGATTGACTAGGCAAATAATATCCGCCGCTGCCATGGACAAGCCCGCCAGCCCCCGGTCGCGCCGCAAGCCCGCGGCGGCGTCCTACTACACGCCGGCCAGCTACCGGCCCGACGACAGCGTCGCCTACCTGATGCGACGGGTGCTCGCCAGCTTCGCCGGTGAAGTCGAGCACGAGCTCGAGCCGCTGGGCCTGACCCACGCGCAATGGGTGCCGCTGTACAAGCTGTTCCTCGGCCACGGCAACACCGGCGCCGAACTGGCGCGCGAGTGCCAGCTCGATGCCGGCGCCATGACGCGCATGCTCGACCGGCTGGAAGCCAAGGGCCTGCTGCGGCGCGTCCGCTCGGCCCAGGACCGGCGTATCGTGCACCTGGAACTCACCGAAGCGGGCCGGGCCGCGGCCGGGAACATTCCGCAGGCCTTGTGCAAGGTGCTCAACGCCCACCTGCGCGGCGTCAGCCGCGAGGAATGGCTGCTGCTGAAGGGCCTGCTGCACCGCCTGCTGGACAACGGCGTGGCCCTCAAGCGCGAACGCGAACGGACCCGAGATGAAGCTGCCTGATTGGCGCGCCGGCCCGCTGCTGGCGGCGGCGCTGCTGGCGGGTTGCGCCAGCCCCGCCGGCATCCAGTCGCAGGCGCAGCGGCGCTCCCCTGCCAGCGTGGGCCTGGCAGCGGACACGGCCGCGCCGGCCCCCGCGGTCGCGCCCGGGTGGTGGCGCGCCTTCGGCGATCCGCAGCTCGACCGGCTGGTCGAGCAGGCCTTGGCCGACAGCCCGACGCTGAAGATCGCGCAGGCCCGCACGGCCCGGGCCCAGGCGGTGCTGGAGGTGGCCGGCGCCGCCACCCGGCCGCAGCTGCAGGGCTCGGCCACCGTGCAGCGCCAGCGCTACACCGAGACCGGCGCCGTGCCGCCGCCGCTGGCCGGTTCGGTGCGCGACTCCGGCACCCTGCAGCTGGGCGCGAGCTGGGAGATCGATTTCTTCGGCCGCTACCGCGAGGCGCTGGCCGCGGCCCTGGGCAGCTCGCGCGCGGCCGAGGTCGAGGTGGAGGCCGCGCGCGTGCTGTTGGCCAGCCAGGTGGCGCGCAGCTACTTCCAGCTGGCGCGCATCGACGCCCAGCTGCAGGTGGCGCAGCGCACGCTGGCGCAACGCGAGCAGGCGCTCGGGCTGGTGCGCGAGCGGTTCGATGCCGGGCTGGACACCACGCTGGAGCTGCGCCAGAGCGAGGGCGCGCTGCCCGACGCGCGCCAGCAGATCGAGGCGCTGCAGGAGCAGGCGCAGCTCACCCGCCATGCGCTGGCCGCCCTGGTGGCCCAGCCCGACGCGGCCGTGCAGCCGCCCGCACTGGCGTCCATGCGCGCGCTGGCGATCCCCGCCGCGATTCCGGCCGACCTGCTGGCGCGCCGGGCCGACATCATGGCCGCCCGCTGGCGCATCGAGGCCGCCACGCATGACGTGGCCAGCGCGCGGGCGCAGTTCTATCCCAACGTCAATCTCGGCGCCTTCGTCGGCCTCTCCAGCATCGGCCTGTCGAACCTGCTGGAGGGCGGCAGCCTGCAGTGGGGGGTCGGTCCCGCGCTGCAATTGCCGATCTTCGACGCCGGCCGGCTGCGCGCCAACCTGCGCGGCAAGGCGGCCGACCTGGACCTGGCCATCGAGAGCTACAACGGTGCCATCCTGGACGCCGTGCGCGAGGTGGCCGACCAGCTCGCCTCGGCCCGCTCGATCGGGCGCCAGCAGATGCAGCAACGCGAGGCCCAGGGCGCGGCCGAAGCCGCGTACGGCATCGCCGTGCAGCGCTACCAGGCCGGTCTGGGCACCTACCTGCAGGTGCTCTCCGCCGAAACCGCGGTGCTCGACCAGCGCCGGCTCGCCGTCGACCTGGCGGCGCGCGCCCTCGACAACCAGGTCCAGTTGATGCGGTCGCTGGGCGGCGGCTTCCAGCCCGAGGCGGGCCCGCCGCGCCTGGCGGCCAAGGCCCCCTGACCCCCGAACACCATGAACGACACGCAAGAACCCGCGGGCGCGGCCCGCAACCGCCGGCGCCGCAAGGGCCTGCTGGTGCTGACCGGCGCACTGGCCGTCGCCGGGCTGGTCTGGGCCGTCTACGAATGGCAGGTCGCCAGCCGCTACGAATCCACCGACAACGCCTACGTGCAGGGCAACGTGGTGCAGATCACGCCGCAGATCGGCGGCACGGTGGTGGCGATCCACGCCGACGACACCGACTTCGTGCAGGCCGGCCAGCCGCTGGTGCAGCTCGACCCGGTCGACCTGAAGGTGGCGCTGCAGCAGGCCGAGGCGCAGCTGGCGCAGACCGTGCGGCAGGTCCGCACGCTGTACGCCAACAACGCCTCGCTGGCCGCGCAGGTGCGCCTGCGCGAAGCCGACATCGGCCGGGCCGAGGCCGAAGTGCGGCGCGCCGCCGACGACCTGAAGCGCCGGCAGTCGCTGTCGGGCAACGGCGCCGTGTCGCGCGAGGAGCTGAACCACGCCGGCGCGCAGCTGGCGCAGGCGCAAAGCGCCCTGGCCGCGGCCCAGGCCGGCGTGGCGGCGGCGCGCGAGCAACTGGCCAGCAACCAGGCCCAGACCGAGGGCACGACGGTGGAGCAGCACCCGAGCGTGCGGGTGGCCGCGGCCAAGGTGCGCGAGGCCTGGATCGCCACCCAGCGCGCCGCGCTGCCGGCGCCGGTGGACGGCTACGTGGCCCGGCGCACCGTGCAGCTGGGGCAGCGGGTGGCCGCCGGCAGCCCGCTGATGGCGATCGTGCCGCTGCACCAGGTCTGGGTCGAGGCCAACTTCAAGGAAGGCCAGTTGCGCAAGGTCCGCATCGGCCAGCCGGTGACCCTCACCGCCGATGTGTATGGGCAGAAGGTGGCCTATCACGGCACCGTGGCCGGTCTGGGCGCGGGCACCGGGGCGGCGTTTGCGCTGCTGCCGGCGCAGAACGCCACCGGCAACTGGATCAAGGTGGTGCAGCGGGTGCCGGTGCGGGTGGCGCTGGACCCGGAGGAAGTCGCGCGGCACCCGTTGCGCGTGGGCCTGTCGATGGATGCCACGGTCGACGTCAGCCGGCAGGACGGCAAGTCGCTGGCCGACGCGCCGCGCCCGGCCGCGGTCGCGCAGACGCCGGTGTTCGACCTGCAGGACGCCGCCGCCGACGCCGCGGTGCAGCGCGTGATCGCCGCCAACCTGGGCCGCGCGCCGGCGCGCGCGGCGGCGCCTTCCGGCTCGCGCACGGCAGCCCTCGACGCCCCCGTCCACGGAGCCCATTGATGGCCGCCGCCCCCGGCGCGGCGGCCCAGCATCCGCCGCTGGAAGGCGCGGCCCGCACCTGGGGCACGATCGCGCTGTCCGCCGCCACGTTCATGAACGTGCTGGACACCTCGATCGCCAACGTCTCGCTGCCGGCCATCGCCGGCGACCTGGGCGTCAGCCCCAACCAGGGCACCTGGGTGATCACCAGCTTCGCGGTGGCCAACGCCGTGTCGGTGCCGCTGACCGGCTGGCTGGCCCAGCGCATCGGCCAGGTGCGCCTGTTCGTGGGCAGCGTGATCCTGTTCGTGATCGCGTCCTGGCTGTGCGGGCTGGCGCCCAGCATGGGCCTGCTGATCGCGGCGCGCGCGCTGCAAGGCTTCGTGGCCGGGCCGATGATCCCGCTGTCGCAGACGCTGCTGCTGGCCAGCTACCCGCCGGCGCTGGCCGGGCTGGCGATGGCGCTGTGGGCCATGACCACGCTGGTGGCGCCGGTGCTGGGCCCGCTGCTGGGGGGCTGGATCACCGACAACATCAGCTGGCCCTGGATCTTCTACATCAACGTGCCGGTCGGCCTGGTGGCCGCCGCCTCGGCCTGGGCCATCTACCACCGGCGCGAGAGCGTGACGCGCCAGCTGCCCATCGACAAGGTCGGACTGGCGCTGCTGGTGGTCTGGATCGGCGCGCTGCAGATGATGCTGGACCTGGGCAAGGAGCACGACTGGTTCCACTCGCCGCTGATCGTGGCGCTGGCCATCGTCGCCGCCGTCGGCTTCGCCTACTTCCTGCTGTGGGAGCTGACCGAGGACCATCCGGTGGTGGACCTGCGCCTGTTCGCCCGGCGCAACTTCTGGGCCGGCACGCTGTCGGTGTCGGTGGCCTACGGGCTGTTCTTCGGCAACGTCGTGCTCCTGCCGCTGTGGCTGCAGCAGTTCATGGGCTACACCGCCACCGACGCGGGCATGATCATGGCGCCGGTCGGGCTGCTGGCGCTGGTGCTGTCGCCGTTCGTGGGCAAGACCGTCGCCAAGGTCGACCCACGCCGCTACGCGACCTTCGCCTTCATCGTGTTCGCGCTGGTGCTGTGGATGCGCTCGCGCTTCGCCACCACCGCCGACTTCGGCACGCTGATGGTGCCCACCATCGTCCAGGGCGTCGCGATGGCCTTCTTCTTCATCCCGCTGACCACCATCACGCTGTCGGGCCTGCCGCCCGAGCGGATCGCGGCGGCATCGGGCCTGACCAACTTCGTGCGCATCACCGCCGGCGCGCTGGGCACCTCGATCTTCACCACCAGCTGGGAGAGCCGCTCGGCGCTGCACCACGCGCAGCTGGCCGAAGCGGTGAACGCGGGCAACCCCGCCGTCGAGGCCGCGCTGGCCGGCCTGCAGGCCCAGGGCCTGACGGCGCAGCAGGCGCTCGCCCAGGTCAATCGGCTGGCCGACCAGCAGGCCTTCACGATGGCGGCGACCGACCTGTTCTGGCTCTCGGCGCTGTTCTTCCTGGTGCTGATCCCGCTGGTGTGGCTGAGCCGTCCGCAGCCGATGGGGGCGCCCGGCGATGCCGCGGCCGGGGCCCACTGAGATTTGCGACCGGTTCTTACAAGGCAGACACATGGCCGGCGCGACCGGGTGCCACACTCGGCCCAGGGAGGCAATCGAGCATCATGTCCTGGAGCCAATGGAGGCCGCTGCTGGTGTGGCTGGCCGCCGCGGTGGCGGCGGTGACCCTGGCGTGGCTCGCACCGCACGAGCGGCAGGTGCTGGGCAAGCTGCCCAGCGCCGCGGTCCAGCGCCTGGCGCAACTGCAGAAGGCGCCGCCGTGGCCGCGGCAGCGCGTGCTGGCGCTGGTGGTGTTCGACGGCAGCCCGAGCCACGAGGTGCAGGGCTGGATCGAGGGGCTGCAGTTGCAGCGCGAACCGCGCATCGCCTGGGTCAAGCTGCCGGTGGTGCAGGACCCCGGCGATGATGGCGAGCGGCGCGACATCGAGCGCCGGCTGCGCGAGCGCTGGCCGGCGGTCGCCGAGCGCTCGCTGCTGTTGCCGGTATTCACCGATCGCGCGGCCTTCGTGCGCGAGGCCGGCCTGTCCGACCCCGACCATGCCAGCGTGCTGGTGATCGACGGCGACGGCAACGTACTGGCGCGCGCGCAGGGGCCGTTCGATCCGCACAAGGCGCAGGCGCTGCGCGAGACGGTACTGGCGCAGAACGACGATTGAGTTCGTATCCTCGGTGCGCTGGCGCGATCGCGCGCAGTCCACCCAGGGCTAGAGGCGCAGCCGCTGCGCGTACCCGGTCATTTCCAGGTAGCCGCGCCCGACCCGGCGGCCACCGGCGTCGAGCAGGTCGGACAGGCCTTCCCAGTACACCGCGCCGGTCGAGGCGCGGCTGTCCAGCTCCTGGTTGTCCACCAGCGCGCGCACGGTGTAGCGGCCGGCGGGCGTCTGCACCTGCCATTCCACCGGGTACGAGGCGCCGGTCAGCGGGCTGCTCCAGCGCCGCTGCGGGCTGAACCGGGTGGCGCCTTCGCTCGCAATGGCGGCGCTGCCGCCGGCCGGACGGAACGAGCCGCCGTCCCACAGCGGCGAGCCGTCCTGCCGGCGCAACTGGAAGGCGGTGAGCGCGCCGCCGTCGTCCAGGTTCATGCCGATCCAGTCCCAGCCCACCGCCTGCGGGTGCATCAGCGCCTCGCTCCACTCGTGGTCCAGCCAGGCCTTGCCCTGCACCTCGTGGCGCCGGCCGGCCAGCGTGATCGCGCCGTCCACCGCCAGCTGCGGCACGCTGTAGTAGTAGCTGGCCTGCGAGGGGTCCGGACCCTTGCGCGACAAACCGTTCGCGCCCTGCAGCAGCGGCGGCTGGGTGGGCGTGCCGCGCAGCTCGAGCGTGAAGTCGCCGGCCGGCAGCCGCGCCACGTACGCGCCGTCGGCGCCGCGCGCAAGTTGCCAGTCGCGCAGCCGCAGGCGCGTGTCGGCGCTGTCGGCCAGCGCCACGCCGAAGCCTTCGCGCGCGATGCGCTGGTCGTGGTGCAGGCGGGCGGCCTGCACGTCGGTGACCGCGGCGTGCGCGAACACCAGTTGCTTGGCCGCGAAGCCCGACGCCATCGCCTGCGTGGCGTCCACCCGCGAGCGGAAGAAGGTCAGCTGGAAGCCGAACGGGCGCTCGCCGGCCTGCACGGCGCCGGTGATGTACCACCACTCGGTGCGCAGCTCGGGGTGGGCGCCGTGGTCGCGCGGAAACCGCAGCGCGCGCTCGGGCAGCGCGTGCCCGGGCAGCGCCAGCAGGGCGGGCGCGGCGGCCAGCAGCTCGCGGCGCCGGATCACCAGTCCTCCTTCACCGCCAGCACGGCGTCGCGGCTGGCGGCGGCGCGCCCCGCGACCCAGGCGGTCAGCGTGCCGGCGGCGACCACCGCCGCGCACAGCGCCAGCAGGCGCAGCCAGGGCACCAGCAGGTCCATGGTCCAGTGGAAGCTCTGCGGGTTCACCACGTGCACCAGCACCACGGCCACCGCCAGCCCGAGCGCCAGGCCGGCGGCCGAGCCGATCAGCGTCCACGCTGCGCCTTCACCGGCCACCACCGCCAGGATCTGCCGGCGCGTCAGGCCCAGGTGGGCGAGCAGGCCGAACTCCTTGCGCCGCGCCAGCACCTGCGCGCTGAAACTGGCGGCGACGCCGAACAGGCCGATGCCGATCGCCACCGCCTGCAGCCAGTAGGTGACGGCGAAGCTGCGGTCGAAGATGCGCAGCGAGGTGGCGCGGATCTCGTGCGCCGAGGCGAATTCGAGCAGCGCGGCGGCGGGGCCGGCCCGTTCGCGCAGGGCTTGCTGCACCTGCGCCGGATCGGCGCCGGGCGCCAGCCAGACCTGCAGGTCGTTGCTGCGCGTATCGCCGGTCAAGCGCCGGTAGTCGGCCTGGCGCAGCAGCACCGCGCCGTTCTGGCGCACGTAGTCGCGCCAGGTGCCGGCCACGGTGAAGCGGCTCGCACCGACGCCGGTGGCGGGCAGGCCGAGGGCGGCGTCGAGCAGCGGCAGCGGCCGGCCCACCCGGGCGCCGTACAGGTCGAGCATGGCCTCGCTCACATAGACCGGCACCTGGCCCGGGGCCACGGCCACGGGCGTTCCCACCAGCGGCAAGTCGCTCGCCGGGTTGTCGATCGGCCGGGCGAGCAGGGCGATCGGCGGCCGGGCGGGATCGGGCAGCAGGGGCCGCACGCGCTGGGTCGCGACCCGCTGCACGCCGGGCAGCCGCGCGGCGGCTTCGACCAGCGCCGGATCGAGGAAGGCCGTGTCGCCGGCCGACGAACTGGCGGCGGTGCGCAGGTACAGGTCGGCCGGCAGCAGCACGTCGAGCCAGCGCGCGACCGAGTCGCGGAAGCTCGCCACCATCACCGTCAGCGCCACCGCCAGGCTGAGCGCCGCCACCACGCCGCTGACGGCGACGGCGGCGGTCTCGCGCACGCGGCGCGCGCGCTCGACCGCCAGCAGCGGCAGCACGCGGTGGGCCACGAGGGGCGCGATGCGGTCGTACAGCGCGCCGACCAGCGGGGGCAGGGCGGCGATGCCGCCGACCAGCAGCAGGCCGACCGAGAAGTAGGCCGCCAGCGGCAGGCCGCCGACCGGCGGCAGCAGGGCCAGCAGCACGGCAGCGGCGAGCAGGGCGGGGCCGACCCAGCGCCGCCGCGCGCCGTGGGCGTCGGCGCGCAGGCCCTTGAGCGCCTGCGCCAGCGGCAGGCGCTGCGCGGCGCGCGCCGGGAACCAGCCGCCCGCCATGGCGGCGAGCACGCCGAGCCCGCCGTAGCCGACCGCGGCGCCGGTGCTCCATTGCAGGCGCGGCGCCACGCCTTCGAAATAGCCGCCGCCCAGGTCGCCCCCGAGCACGCGCAGGGCCAGCGCCGCGAGCGCGGTGCCGAGCGCGACCCCGGCGGCGCTGCCGACGGCGCCCAGCGCCGCCGATTCGGCCAGCACCAGCCGTTGCCGCTGGCCCGGATCGAGGCCCAGCACGCCCAGCAGCGCCAGTTGCTGCGAGCGCCGGGCGACGCTGAGCGACAGCACCGAGAACACCAGGAAGGCGCCGGTGAACAGCGCCACCAGCGCCAGCACCGTCAGGTTGACGCGGTAGGCGCGCGACAGGTTGCTCACGCGCTGGGTGGCGTCGCCCGGCTCGGCCGCGACCACGCCGGCGGGCAGGTCCATGCGCTGCAGCCACTGCTGCCGGTCGACGCCGGCGCGCAACTGCACGTCGATGCGCGAGAGCTCGCCGATTCGACCGAACAGTTCCTGCGCCGCGCCGATGTCCATCACCGCCAGCGGCGGCCCCGCGGCGCCGACGCTGCCGCCGACCGCCACGGCACGCAGCTGCAGCCCGGCCTGCAGCCGGATCGGTGCCGCGCCCAGTTGCTCGCGCGCGGCGGCGTTGAGGAACACGGTGGCGGGCTCGAACAGCGCCAGCCGGCCGGCTTCGCGGTCCAGCCGCGGCATCAGCGCGGGGGCGAGGCCGGCCGCGACCAGCGCGTCGGCGCCGACGATGCGCAGCGGCACGCGGCGGCCTTCGGCGCCGACGGCATTGGTGGCCAGCTCCAGCACCGGGCCGGCGAGCGCCACCTGGGCATCGCCGGCCACCCGCGCGAACAGCGCCTCGTCGAAGCTGCCGCGGGCACTGCGCAATTCCAGGTCGGGCTGGCCATTGACCGAGCGCACCGCGGCGGAGAATTCGCTCAGCGCGGAGGCGTTGATCAGGTGCACTGCCAGCGCCAGCGCCACGCCCAGCATCACGGCGCCGACCGCGGTCAGGCTGCGCCACGGATGGTGGCGCAGTTCCTGCCAGGAGTAGGTACGCAGCAGGGCCCGCATGGGCCCGATTGTCGCGGGGCGGCGCTACGCCAGCGCGCCCATCTCGGACATCAGTTCTTCCTTGCGCTGCTCCAGCTCGTCGCGCATGGCCACCAGGTCCAGCTTGCGGGCCGAGCGCGCCTTGGGAAAGATCTGGTTGCGCTCTTCCTTGACGTGGTGGTCGATGTACTCGCCCAGCACCTTGACGGTGGCGTCGAACTTGTCGTCGGCATCCGTCATCTGCTGGATCTGCGCGATCAGGTCCTTGGCGCTCTGGTGCTCGACGGCGGCCTCGTCCAGCATGTCGGTTTCCTTGAGCGCCGCGCGCACGGCCGGGTAGAAGATCTCTTCCTCGAGCTGCGCGTGCACGGTCACCTCCATGCAGATCTGGCGCGCCAGATCCATCTTCTTCTGGGCCGCGCCGCGGGCGCGCGAGCCGGTCAGCTCCTCGTATTCCTTGAACATCTTCTTGACGGCGCGATGGTCGGCATCGAGCAGGTCGCAGGCGTCTTTTCCGGCGCGGTTGGGCATGGTGGGTCTCCGGTTGGCGATGCCCGATGTTGGAAGGGCGCGGTGGTGCGGGCTGTAGGAAAACCGCGCGTGAGCCTGTGCTGCGGGGCGCAGCGGCGGTACCACAGCCGCACCACAGGTCGCGCCGCGGGCACTCCGGAAAAACCCGGAAAAAGCGACGTGCAGGGCAGGGTCCATCCCGACGGGCGGAAGCGGCAAGCCCGGTATGCCCTGACTACAATCGGCCGACTTCGCCGCCCGTGCTCCCATGGAGAACAAGACCGCCCGGCTCACCATACTGATCGACCCCGCCAGGAAGGCTGCGTTCGAGAAGCTGTGCTACGCACAGGACATGACGCCGTCGCAGGTGCTGCGACGGCTGGTGCGGGAATTCATGGAGCAGCACGCGCCCGCCGCGCCTGCGGCCAAGGTCCCGGCACGCAGGCGCTGACGCGCCGCATCTGCCGCCTCGCGGGCGGCGCCGGTCACCCTGGCGACACCACCCCGTCCGCACGCAGGTGCAGCACCCGATCGGCGCGTGCCGCCGCGGCGGCCGAATGCGTCACCAGTACCAGCGCCGCCTGCTCGCTGCGCGCCTGCGCCGCCAGCAGGTCCATCACCTGGTCGGCGGTGCGCGGGTCCAGGTTGCCGGTGGGCTCGTCGGCCAGCAGCAGCGGCGGCGCATGCACCAGCGCGCGCGCGATCGCCACCCGCTGCAGCTGCCCGCCACTGAGCTGCTGCGGCAGCCGCTCGCCCAGGCCGCCCAGGCCGACGGCCGCGAGCATCGCCTGCACGCGCTGCGGGTCGGCCCGGCCCAGCAGCATCAGCGGCAGCGCCACGTTCTGCGCCACGTCCAGGTGCGGCAGCACGTGGAAGGCCTGGAACACGAAGCCGACGTGGCTGCGCCGCAGCAGCGCGCGCTGCGCTTCGTCCAGCGTGCCCAGGTCGCGCCCATCGAGCGTGATCCGGCCCTCGTCCCAATGGTCCAGCCCGGCCAGGCAGTTGAGCAGGGTCGACTTGCCCACGCCCGACTCGCCGACGATGGCGACGAACTCGCCGCGCGCCACCTGCAACGACACGTGCCGGAACACGTCGACGCTGCCGTAGCGCTTGCCCAGCTCCTGCACCTGGAGCAGCGGAGCGGGCACGTTCAAAGCCCGGCCTCCCGCGCGGCGCGCAGCACCTGCGCGGTCGCATCGGCTGCATCGCAGGCGATCACGCGCCGCTGCATGGGGCGCAGCCAGGTGAGCTGGCGCTTGGCGAGCTGGCGGGTGGCGAAGATGCCGCGCTCGCGCAGTTCGGCCAGCGGCCAGCCTTCGTCCAGCGCCTGCCAAGCCTGGCGGTAGCCGACGGAGCGCATGCTGGGCAGGCCGGGGTGCAGGTCGCCGCGGGCGCGCAGCGCCTTCACCTCGTCGAGGAAGCCGTGCGCCAGCATGGCGTCGAAGCGCTGGGCGATGCGGGCGTGCAGCCAGGCGCGGTCGCCCGGCTCCAGCGACAGCAGGGCGGCCGGTCGCAGGGCGCCGCTGCGCGCGGCGCCGTGGAAATCGCTCAGCGGCCGGCCGCTGCCGCGGAACACCTCGAGCGCCCGCTGGATGCGCTGGGCGTCGTTGGGTGCGAGCCGCGCCGCGGTGCGCGGGTCGACCTGCGCCAGTGCCGCGTGCAGGGCCGGCCAGCCGCGCTCGGCCGCGTCGGCCTCGATCGCCGCGCGCACCTGCGGATCGGCCGGCGGCATCGCGTCCAGCCCCTCGAACAGCGCCTTGAAGTACAGCATGGTGCCGCCCACCAGCAGGGCGATGCGGCCGCGGCCGTTGATCTGCGCGACCAGGCGCGCGGCGTCGGCGGCGAACTCGGCTGCGCTGTACGGCTGCGCCGGATCGCGGATATCGATCAGGTGGTGCGGCACGGCCGCGCGCTGCTCGCGGCCGGGCTTGGCGGTGCCGATGTCCATGCCGCGGTACACCAGCGCCGAATCGACGCTGACGATCTCGCAGGGCATCGCCGCGGCCAGTGCCAGCGCGGCATCCGTCTTGCCCGAGGCGGTGGGGCCGGCCAGGGCCAGCAGGCGGGGTGCGGTCGGCATCGGGCGCGAGACTAGCAGAAGCTCGTTCGCCGGCGCGCGTGCCCGCGCCCGCTCAATGCCAGCCGAACAGTTGCTGGATCGCCTCGCGGTAGTGCACCTGCCCGACCACCATCGAGCTGTGGTGCGAGCCGCCTTCGATCAGCAGGAAGCGCTTCTTGCCGGTGGCGGCCTCGTACAGGCGCTGGCCCAGTTCGGTGCGGATCAGCGTGTCGTTGTCGCCGTGCACCACCAGCAGCGGCGAGCCGATCTTGCCGACCTTGTCGATCGAGGCGAAGCGCTGCGTGATCAGCGGCCCGATCGGCAGCCAGCCCCACTTGAAGGTGCTGGCCACGTCGGGGATGGAAGTGAAGGTGCCCTCGACGATGGTGCCCTGCTCGTCATCGACCTGCGCCGCCAGGTCGATGGCGATGGCGCCGCCCAGCGAGTGGCCGAACAGGTAGCGCGGCCGGCCGGGGTACTGCGCGGCCAGCCAGTCCCAGGCCGCGCGCGCATCCTCGTAGGCGGTCTGCTCGGACGGCAGGCCGCTGCTGCTCTTGCCGAAGCCGCGGTAGTCGATGGCCAGCACCGCGAAGCCCATGTCACGCATGCGCCGCATGCGGCCGGCCGAGCCCTCGACGTTCCAGCGGGCGCCGTGCAGGTACAGCAGCACGGGGGTGTCGGCCCGGGCGTCCTCCGCCTCGATCCACAGGGCATGCAGCCTGGCCGGCTGGCCGGTGATGCGGGACGGGAACTCGATCCAGACGTGGTCCATGCCCTCGGCGTAGCTGGCGCTGCCGCCCCAGGCCCGGTCGCTGGGCTGGAAGATCCATTCGCGCTGCTTCTCGTCGAGGGTGGCGCAACCCACCGACAGCACGATGGCCAGCAGCACGGAGAAAAAGGCAGGCAGTCGGCGCGTCATCTCGATGGGCAGGAGTCACCCGGCGCGGGGTAAGTTCCCTTCAGCGCCCGCGCAGGAACAGCGCGTCGAGTTCACGCAGCGACAGCTGGCGCCAGGTCGGCCGGCCATGGTTGCACTGGTCCGATCGCTCGGTGGCCTCCATCTGCCGCAGCAGCGCGTTCATCTCTTCGAGCGTCAGCCTGCGGTTGGCCCGCACGGCGCCGTGGCAGGCCATGGTCGCCAGCAGCTCGTTGCGCGCCCGCTGCACCACCGTGCTGGCGTCGTGCTGGGCGAGCTCCGCGAGCACGCTGCGGGCCAGTTCGACCGGGTCGCCGTGGGCCAGGGTGGTCGGAACCGCGCGCACGGCCAGCGTCTTCGCGGAAAAGGGCGTGATCTCCAGCCCCAGCACCTGCAGCGCGGCCGCCGCCGACTCGGCGGTGGCCACCTCCTGCGGCGTCGCCGCGAAGGTGGCGGGAATCAGCAGCGGCTGGCTGGCCAGCGCCGTGCCTTCGCCATCGTCCATCTGCGCCTTGAGCCGCTCGTAGACGATGCGCTCGTGGGCCGCGTGCATGTCGACGATGACCAGGCCCTGCCGGTTCTCGGCCAGGATGTAGATGCCCTGCAGCTGGGCGACGGCGCGGCCGAGCGGCCAGTCGCCGGCCTCGTCACCTGCGGCCAGGTGGCGTGCGGCGTCCGCAACGGGCTCGAGCCCCGCCGCCGACGCGGGCGCGCCAGGGGAGGGCGCAGGCGCCGTCCTCGGCGCCCACAAGGCGGAGAGATCCGCCACGCGGTGGCCGGGCGGCGCACTGAAGTCGAAGCGCGGCTGGGCCCAGGCCGGCGGGCCGGCGGGCGGCCGATCTTCGGAGAACGCAGGTGCCGCGGCGGACGACGGTTCGGTCGGGCCATCGGCAGTGGCGGCCGCCTGCCCGGCCCGGGGCGCCGCCAGGGCCGCCTCCACCGCGCGCCGCACGGCCTGGTGCACCTCGCGGCTGTCGCGAAAGCGCACTTCGATCTTGGTCGGGTGCACGTTCACGTCGACGCGCGTGGGGTCGATCTCCACGTACAGCGCATAGACCGGCTGCCGGTGGCCGTGCAGCACGTCCTCGTAGGCGCTGCGCGCCGCGTGCGTGAGCACCTTGTCGCGCACGTAGCGGCCGTTGACCCAGGCGTACTGCTGGTCGGCGCGCGAGCGGGCGGCGTCGGGGATGCCGGCGCGGCCGCTGATGCGGATGGGGCCGGCGGCGTAGTCGACCGCCACGCTCTGCTCGAGGAAGTCCTCGCCCAGCACGTCGGCCAGGCGCTGCTCGCGCGTGCCCGGCCGCCACTGCTCGACCAGCTTGCCTTCGTGCCACACGGCAAAGCCGACGTCCGGCCGCGCCAGCGCATGGCGCCGCACGGCCTCGATGCAGTGGGCCAGTTCGGTGGCGTCGGTCTTGAGGAACTTGCGGCGCGCCGGCGTGCTGAAGAACAGCTCCTTGACCTCGACCGTGGTGCCGGTGGCGCGCGCGGCCGGGCGCAACTCGCCGCTGCGCGCATCCAGCAGCCAGCCGTTGGCTTCGCCGGCGCGGCGCGAGAGCAGGGCCAGCTCGGAGACGGAGGCGATGGCCGCCAGCGCCTCGCCGCGAAAGCCCATGGTGCCGACCGACTCGAGGTCGGCCAGGCTGCCGATCTTGCTGGTGGCGTGCCGGCGCAACGCGACCGGCAACTCTTCCCGCGGAATGCCGCCGCCGTCGTCTTCCACGCTGACCAGCCGCACGCCGCCGGCCAGCAGGCGCACGGCGACCTGGGCCGCGCCGGCGTCGAGCGCGTTGTCGACCAACTCGCGCACCACGGAAGCGGGCCGCTCCACCACTTCGCCGGCGGCGATCTGGCTGACCAGCTCGTCGGGCAGCTCCCGGATGGGCCGGCGATGGTCCGAATGGAGCACGGCGTTCACGGCGGGCATTCTAGGGGCGGGCGGATAATCGCCGCCCATGGAATACGTGGCCTTCCTGATCGACTTCATCCTGCACGTCGATGTGCACCTGGAGGCGTTCGTGCGCAACTACGGCCTGTGGGTGTATGCGCTGCTGTTCCTGATCATCTTCGTCGAGACCGGGCTGGTGGTGATGCCGTTCCTGCCGGGCGACTCGCTGCTGTTCGTGGCCGGCGCGCTGTGCGGCCTGGGCTTCATGGACTACGCGGCGACCTGCGCCGTGATGCTGGCCGCGGCCATCCTGGGCGACCAGTGCAACTACACGATCGGGCGCTACTTCGGGCCCAAGGTGTTCCGCTGGGAACAGTCGCGCTGGTTCAACAAGAATGTGTTCGACCAGACCCACGCGTTCTACGAGAAGTACGGCGGCATCACCATCATCGTGGCGCGCTTCGCGCCCTTCCTGCGCACCTTCGCGCCCTTCGTGGCCGGCGTCGCGGCGATGACGCGCACCAAGTTCACCACGTACAACGTGGTGGGCGCGGTGATCTGGGTGATGGGCATCGTCACCGCCGGCTACTTCCTGGGCGGGCTGCCGTGGGTCAAGGCGAACCTCGACAAGATCATCTGGGCCATGATCCTGATTCCCGGACTGATCGTGCTGGCCGGCGCCTGGCGGGCGCGGCGGGCGGCGGCGGCCTAGGCCTCTCCACACCCCGAAGGGGGTGCCGTTCGCGCGGAATAGCATGCAGCGCGAACGCGCTTCGGGCGAGGATCCGGCGTTGCCGGTTCTCGCCCGACTGATCAGGGCGCACGCTAAACGCGCAGCGTCTTGCGTGTGAATGCCCTAGTGACCGGCCGTGAGTTTGTGCACCAGGTCGGCGGTCGTGTTCGCCTTGTACTTGCGCATCAGCCGTGCCCGGTAGATCTCCACCGTGCGGTGGCTGATGGCCAGCGCCTTGCCGATCTCCTTGGAGGTCAACCCTTCCAGCAGGCGGGCGGCGACCTCGCGCTCGCGGGCGGTGAGTTCGGCCTTGACCGGGCGCTGGGCGCTGAGGTCCTCGAAGGCCCAGATGCCGGACGAGTGCGGCGCCTCGCGGTTGAGCGCACGGCCGCTGACGTGGCACCAGAACACCTCGCCGCTGGCGCGCTTCATGATCCGGTCGTCGGAGTAGTGGCCCCGGGCGTTCAGGATCGGCGCCATCCGCGCGCCCAGCCGTTCGTACTCATCGGCACTGGGGTACAGCGCGAGGAACGACTGGCCGATCAGCACCTCGCGCGAGTAGCCGAACATCTCGCACAAGTGCCGGTTGCAATCGACGATGGCGCGGTTGCGCGACAGGCACAACCCGACCGGGGCCATGTCGAACGCAAGCCGGTAATCGACGTCCATCGGGCTAACCCTTTACGAGATACTACGTAGAACACTAGGTAGTATCGTAACCCGGTTCGCCCGCAACCCATCCGGGCCTTTTCCTGCAGCAGGAGAACCTCTTGAACAAGCTCTACCCCCATGCCGCGGCCGCGCTGGATGGCGTGGTGCGCAGCGGCCAGTTGCTGGCCGTCGGCGGCTTCGGCCTGTGCGGCATCCCCGAGGCGCTGATCGACGCCTTGCGCGACAGCGGCGCGAAGGACCTCACCGTCATCTCCAACAACGCCGGCGTCGATGGCTTCGGCCTGGGCAAGCTGCTGGACACGCGCCAGATCCGCAAGATGATCTCGTCGTACGTGGGCGAGAACAAGGAGTTCGAGCGCCAGTACCTGGCCGGCGAGCTGGAGCTGGAGTTCACGCCCCAGGGCACGCTGGCCGAGAAGCTGCGCGCCGGCGGCGCCGGCATCCCGGCGTTCTTCACCAAGACCGGTGTCGGCACCATCGTGGCCGAGGGCAAGGAGCTGCGCGAGTTCGACGGCGAGACCTACGTGATGGAGCGCTCGCTGGTGCCCGACGTGGCGCTGGTCAAGGCCGACGTGGCCGACAAGAGCGGCAACCTGCGCTTCCGCCTGACCGCGCGCAACTTCAACCCGGCCGCCGCGATGGCGGGCAAGGTCTGCATCGTCGAGGTGGAAAAGGTGGTGGAAGTGGGCGAGCTGGCCCCGGACGACATCCACCTGCCCGGCATCTACGTGCACCGCATCGTGCACAACCCGAACCCCGAGAAGCGCATCGAGAAGCGCACCACGCGTCCCGCCTGAAGGTTCGCGAAGCCAACGGACGGAACACAGGAGAACTGACATGCCCTGGACCCAAGACCAGATGGCCGCGCGCGCGGCGCAGGAACTCGAGGACGGCTTCTACGTCAACCTCGGCATCGGCATCCCGACCCTGGTGGCCAACTTCACCGGCGACAAGGAAGTGTGGCTGCAGTCGGAGAACGGCATGCTGGGCATCGGCCCGTTCCCGACCGAGGACGAGGTCGACGCCGACCTGATCAACGCCGGCAAGCAGACCGTCACCACGCTCGCGGGCTCGTCGATCTTCGGCAGCCACGACAGCTTCGCCATGATCCGCGGCGGCAAGATCAACCTGTCCATCCTGGGTGCCATGCAGGTCAGCGAGACCGGCGACCTGGCCAACTGGATGATCCCCGGCAAGATGGTCAAGGGCATGGGCGGCGCGATGGACCTGGTGGCCGGCGTCAAGCGCGTGATCGTGCTGATGGAGCACGTCGCGAAGAAGAAGGACGGCACCGAGGACCTGAAGATCCTGCCCAAGTGCACGCTGCCGCTGACCGGCGTGGGCGTGGTCGATCGCATCATCACCGACCTGGCGGTGATGGACGTCACCCCCGAAGGCCTGAAGGTGGTCGAGCTCGCGCCCGGCGTGACGCTCGAGCAGGTGCAGGCCAAGACCGGCGTGAAGCTGCTGCACTGAGCGCGCGGGCACGTCCCCGTACATTCCTCACAGCCTGAAACCCGCTGCCAGCGTCCGCTGACAGCGGGTTGTCGTTTCGGCTGTCGTGCTCAGCGGTTGCGTGGCTGGACCATGGCTTGCCGTGCCTGCGGCATGGCGGGAGCCGATGCGATGAAACCCCAACCTGTCCTGCTGGCCATCGCGGCGCTCGCCGCCGGTCCGGCCCTGGCCTGCTACACGGTCTACGACGCCCAGAACCGGGTGGTCTACAACGCGCAGGAACCGCCGTTCGACATGAGCCGGCCGCTGCACGAGAACCTGGCCCGCGCCTATCCGGGCGCACACCTGGTGTTCGGCGAGGCGCGGGACTGTCCGCAGCAGAGCTACTCGCGCGGCTTCCTGCAGGCGACCAGCCTGGGCCATCGGCCGCTATTGACCGACGCGCGCACGGCCATCGCGATGCGGCTGCCGCACACGGTGGTCGCCGACGGCATCGTGCTGGTGCCCGACCGGCCCGCCGACATGCGTCCCGGCGTGGTGCTGGCCGAGTCGCAGCCGCCCGCCGGTGCGGACACCCGGGCCATGGGCGCTGCTGCGGCCGTGCCGGCCAGCCGGCCGGCGCCACCGCGGCAGCCGCCGCGGGTGTACCGGCGCTGGCAGCCGGCGCCGATCCGCTGACCCGGTGATGGCAAGGCACCGGCGCCCGCCGGTGCCTTCCGTGGTTGCCCGGCTCACTGCGGCAGCACGACGCTGTCGATGACGTGGATGACGCCGTTGTCGGCGACGATGTCGGTCTTCACGACGTTCGCCGCGTCGACCTTGACGCCGTCGCGGGTGCTCACGGTCAGCTCGCTGCCCTGCACGGTGCGGACCTTGCCGGGCTTCACGTCCTTGGCCATGACGCTGCCCGGCACCACGTGGTAGGTCAGCACCGCGGCGAGCTTCTCGCGGTCGGCCAGCAGGGCGTCGAGTTGCGCCTTGGGCACCTTGGCGAAGGCCGCATCGGTTGGCGCGAACACCGTGAACGGGCCCTTGCCCTTGAGGGTCTCGGTGAGCCCGGCCTTCTCGATGGCGGTGGTCAGCGTGCCGAACTGGCCGGCCGAGGCGGCGGTCTCGACGATGTCCTTGGCCTGGGCCGAGGCGGCAACGAAGACGAGGGTGGCGATGGCAATGGCGTGCTTCATGGTCAGACTCCTGTGGGTTGGAAGCATTTCCACCGATTTGTCCTGGACAAAACTCGGTGAGGACGTAGGATAGGGCGAATTTCAGATTCGTCCACAATTTGTCCTAGACAAAATGGCAACAAACTGCTTTTCCATTTCGGCGGTCGAGCGCGAGCTGGGCTTGTCCAAGGACGTCCTGCGGGTCTGGGAGCGCCGCTACGGCTTTCCCGTCCCCGAGCGGGACGGGCACGACGAGCGGATCTACCCTGCCGCGCAGGTGGAGCGGCTGCGCCTGGTCAAGCGGCTGATGGATCGCGGCTGGCGGCCGGGGCGGCTGTTGCCGCTCTCGGCTGACGAGCTGCAGGCGCTGGCCGACGTGCCGCGGCCGACCGCCGGGCGTCGCGAGGGCGGGCCAGCGACGAGCTTGGCCGCAGGTGGGGGGGGCGGCGCAGGGGCTGGCGATGATGGGCTCGACGGGCTGCTCGACCGGGTGCGCAGCGATCAGCCCGACGCGCTCCTGCACACGCTGCAACGCCGGCTGGTCGAACAGGGATTGCGCTCGTTTGTCCAGGACACGGTGGCGCCGCTCACCGTGTCGGTCGGCCTCGCCTGGGAGCACGGCCGGCTGGGCATCCACGAGGAACACTGGTTCACCGAAGTCGTGGCGCGGATCCTGCGGCAGGCCATCACCGCCTTGCCGGCCGATGGCGGTCCGCGCGTGCTGCTGACGACCCTGCCCGGGGAGCCGCACGGGCTGGGGCTCCTGATGGCCGAGGCGGTGTTCGCGCTCGCAGGCGCCCGCTGCATTCCGCTCGGCACGCAGACCCCGGTGCTGGAGATCGTGCAGGCGGCCGGAGCCCGGCAAGCGGATGCGGTTGCGCTCTCGTTCTCGGCCGCCTTCCCGGCTCGGCAAGTGACGCCGTTGCTGCGCCAGGTGCGGGGTGCGTTGCCGGCGCCCACGCAACTATGGGCCGGTGGCGCCGGGGTCGGCCGGATCGCCGCCAGCGACGGGGTGCGGTTGCTGGCGACGCTGGACGACGCGGCCGCGGCCGTGGCGCAATGGCGGGCCGCCGAAGAACCCGGAACCGTCGCACGGCCACCGCGCAGCGCTGCCTGACTGGTCGGCGCCCCGTTGTCCGCCGCCTCAGGCGGGAAACCGCCGGCTCAGGTAGCGCGAACCCTTCAGCCCGAACCGCCACGGCACGTCGACCGCCTTGCTGATGCCGACGCGCGGGCCGGCCACGATGTCCACGTCGACGTCCGCGCGGCGCGCCAGCACCTGGAACGGCGCGCGATCGAGCCGGTGGCCGTTCATGGCGTGCGTGATGGCCAGTGCCTGGCCCAGCTTGCCGGGGCCCGAGCACAGCAGCCGGTCCTCGTGCAGGCCGCGCCGCTCGCGCATCACGTCAAGGCCCTGGGTGGGCTGCAGCGCCCGGATCAGCACCCCGGCGCCATGCCCGGCCTCGCAACAGACGAAGTTCAGGCACCAGTGGATGCCGTAGGAGCGGTACACGTAGGCGCGGCCGGGCGGGCCGAACATCGCTGCGTTGCGCGCGGTCGGGCCGGTGTAGGCGTGCGAAGCCGGGTCTTCGCGGTCGTAGGCCTCGGTCTCCACGATCACCCCGCCGATGCCATCGACCAGCAGGGTCGCGCCGATCAGGGCCTGGGCGACCGAGTGGGAGTCGGCCTCGAAATCCCCAGGCACGAGCGCGCGCGACAGGGCGACCGGCTCGTGGAGAAGGTGCTGGGGTGGGTGGCTGGGCAAGCCGGCAAGCATGCCATGGCCAACAACACAGGACGGCGATTTCCCTGACTTGGCGAAACAGACGCAGGCTGCACTTTACTGTATAAACAACCAGTCTTTTCTGCGTTCCCGATTCCCCCTCCCGAGCACCCACATGCAGCCCGCTGCAGCCTTGGCCGTCCCCGATGTCTGGCGCGTGCAGGACCTCGCGCTGCAGGCCGGCGCGCGGCCCAGCGGGCATGAGGCGCTCGACCGGCACCTGCCCGGCGGCGGCTGGCCGCTGGGCAGCCTGATCGAGCTGATCCAGGCCCGCCCGCAGGCGCCTGTCTGGCAACTGGTGCTGCCGGCCCTGGCGCAGCTCACCCGCGAGCAGCCCGGCCCGATCGCCCTGGTCGGCGCGCCGCACCCGCCGTTCGGGCCGGCGCTGGCCGCGCAGGGCCTGCCGGCCGACCGCCTGCTGTGGATCCGCACCGATGCCGCCGCGGCGCGCCTGTGGGCGGCCGAGCAGGCGCTGCGCTGCGCCGACGTGGCGGGCCTGCTGGCCTGGCTGCCGCAGGTGCGCTCGCAGGACCTGCGCCGCCTGCACCTGGCCGCCGGCCGGCACCGCAAGCTGCTGTTCGTGCTGCGCAGCCTCGACGCGCAGCAGCAGGCCAGCCCGGCGCCGCTGCGGCTGCGGCTGGAAGGCGTGGACGAGCTGCAGGTGCGCATCGTCAAGCGCAAGGGGCCCCCGCTGGAAGAACCGATCCTGCTGCCGGCCATGCCGGCGCGGCTGCAGGCGCTGCTGGCCTCGCGCCAGCAGCGCGCCGCGCCGGCGCCCACTTCGCAACCCGACCCCAGGAGATCGCATGTACTGGATCGCCTTGTCACCGCCGCCTGAGGGCGAGCGCCTCGCCTGGACCTGGTGGGCGCTGCGCTTCACGCCCCGCGTCGCGCTCGTCGAAGAAGCGATCCTGCTGGAGGTCTCGGCCAGCCTGCGGCTGTTCGGCGGCCGTCGCGGGCTGCTGCAGCTGCTGCTGAAGTCGCGCACCGACCTGCAGCCGCCGCCCTGGGCCGCCGGGCCGACGGCGCTGGTCGCGCTGGCGCTGCTGCGCTGCAAGCTGCGCTCGCAGGCCGCGCCGGCGCCAGTCCCCGACGGGTTGCCGCTGGAGCTGCTCAGCGCCGCGCTGCCGCACGTGCCGCTGCTGGAGCGCACCGGCATCCGCAGCTGGGGCCAGCTGCGCGCGCTGCCGCGCGGCGGCCTGTCGCGCCGCTTCGGCGCGGGGCTGCTGGCCGCGCTCGATGCCGCCTACGGCCAGCGCCCCGAGCAGTACCCCTGGGAGACGCTGCCCGAAGCCTTCGACCTGGACCTGGAGCTGGACTGCCTGGCCACCGGTACCCACGAGCTGATGCCGGCCGCCGAGCACCTGCTGCGCCTGCTGCAGCACTGGCTGCAGGCGCGCAACCGCGGCGTGCTGGCGCTGGAGCTGGAATGGACGCTGGACCTGCGCCGCCTGAACGGCGTGAGGCTGCCGCCCAGGGAGCAGCTTCAAGTGCGCACCGCCCAGCCCACGCAGGAGATGGCGCACCTGCGCCGGCTGGTCGGCGAGCACCTGGCGCGCGCCCGGCTGTCGGCGCCGGCCAACCACCTGCGCCTGCGTTCGCTGGAGACGGTGCCCTGGGGCGGCGCCACCGCCAGCCTGCTGCCGCAGGAGCAGGCCGAAGGCGAGCGGCTGCACCAGCTGGTCGAGCGCCTGTCGGTGCGGCTGGGCGACGACAGCGTGCTGGTGCCGCAGGCGCAGCAGGACCACCGGCCCGAGTGCAAGCAGGATTGGCGGCCGGCCAGGGCGCACGAGGCCACGCCCTGCGCCGACAGCGACGCGCTCTATCCCACCTGGCTGCTGCCGCAGCCGCTGAAGCTGCGCATGCAGGGCGAGACGCCGTGCTTCGGCGGGCCGCTGCGCCGGCTGGCGCGCCTGTACCGCGTCGAGACCGCGTGGTGGGAAGAACCCGGCCCGGCCCTGCGCGACTACTTCATCGCCCGCAGTCCGCAGGCCGGGCTGGTGTGGATCTACCGCGAGCGGCCGCGTCGGCTGGCGCAGGAGCTCGCGACCTCGGGGCCCTTCGCCTGGTACCTGCAGGGCCTGTATGCCTGAGAGCGCCGTCAAGCCGCAGCTGCTGCTGGACGAGGAGCGCCTGCCGCCTGTGCTGGGCAGCGGGCCGGACCTGCTGCCGCGCTACGCCGAGCTGCATTGCCTTTCGAACTTCAGCTTCCAGCGCGGCGCGTCGCACCCGCAGGAGCTGGTGCGACGCGCCTACGACCTGGGCTACGACGCCCTGGCCATCACCGACGAGTGCTCGGTGGCCGGCGTGGTGCGCGCGGGATCGGGCCTGCACGACTACCTCGACTTCATCCGCCGGCTGGAAGAGGCGTATCCGGGCCAGCGCCGGCTGCGGCCATTCCGGCTGCTGTACGGCTCGGAATTCGATTTCGGCGATGGCCGGCTGGTGGCGATCGCGCGCGACCTGCCAGGCTGGGGCGGCCTGTGCGAGTTCATCACCGCCGCACGCACCACCCGGGCGCCCAAGGGCACCTACGTGGTGGGTTGGGAGACCAGCGACCTGCGCCGGCTGCAAGGCTGCGAGATCCTGTTCGCGCCGCAGCGGCCCGAAGGCCAGCGTCTCGACATCGATGCGTTGTGCCGTCGCTTGCACGCCTTGCGCGCGCTGTACGGCGACAGCCTGTGGCTGGCCGTCAACCTGCCGCACCGGCTCGACGACGACCTCTGGCTGGCCGACCTGCGCGAAGCGGGCGAGCGCACCGGCGTGCCGCTGGTGGCCACCGGCGACGTGCACATGCACGCGCGCTCGCGCAAGCCGCTGCAGGACGTGATCACCGCGGTGCGGCTGGGCCGGCCGGTGGCCGGCTGCGGGCTGGCGCTGCAGGGCAATGCCGAGCGCCACCTGCGCCAGCGCAAGCGCCTGGCCGAGCTGTACCCGCGCGAGCTGCTGGACCGCACCCTGCAGCTGGCTGACCGCTGCCGCTTCGAGCTGGACGAGATCCGCTACGACTACCCGCTGGAGACCGTGCCGCCCGGCCTGACGCCGACCCAGGCCTTGCGCCAGCTGACCTACGAAGGCGCGCGCGAGCGCTACCCGCAGGGCCTCCCGCCGCGCGTGGTGGAGCTGCTGGAAAAGGAGCTGCCGCTGATCGAGCAGTGCCGCTACGAGATGTTCTTCCTGACCGTGCACGACATCGTGCGCTTCGCCCGATCGGAAAACATCCTGTGCCAGGGCCGCGGCTCGGCGGCCAACTCGGTGGTGTGCTTCTGCCTGGGCATCACCGCCATGGACCCGATGCTGTCGCAGCCGCTGCTGGAGCGCTTCATCAGCGTGGACCGGCGCAACGAGCCGCCCGACATCGACGTCGACTTCGAGCACGAGCGGCGCGAGGAGGTGATCCAGTACATCTACGGCAAGTACGGCCGCGAGCGCGCCGCCATCGCCGCGGTGGTGATCGGCTACCGCACCCGCAGCGCGATCCGCGACGTCGGCAAGGCACTGGGCGTGGCCGAGCCGCTGGTCGATGCCTTCGCCAAGGACCACTTCTGGTTCGACGACCGGCTGGCGCCCGAGCGCCTGCGCGAGATGGCCGCGCACGGTGGCGTGCCGCTGGCCGAGCACCAGGCCCGGCTGTGGCTGGAACTGGCCCAGCAGCTCATCGGTTTTCCGCGCCACCTGTCGCAGCACGTGGGCGGCTTCGTGCTGACGCAGACGAAATTGACGCGGCTGGTGCCGGTGGAGAACGCCAGCATGAAGGAACGCTCCGTCATCCAGTGGGACAAGGACGACCTGGAGGACATGGGGCTGATGAAGGTCGACGTGCTGGCGCTGGGCATGCTCAGCGCCATCCGCCGCTGCATCGACCTCGTCGCCCAGCGGCGCGGCGCGCCCTTCACGCGCTACGACATCCCGACCCACGACGAGCCCACCTACGAGATGATCCGGCGCGCCGACACGGTCGGCGTGTTCCAGATCGAAAGCCGCGCGCAGATGTCCATGCTGCCGCGCCTGAAGCCGCGCGAGTTCTACGACCTGGTGGTGCAGGTGGCCATCGTGCGGCCGGGCCCGATCACCGGCGGCATGGTCCACCCCTACCTGAAGGCGCGCGAGCGCAAGGCCCGGGGCGAAGCGATCGAATACGAGCGCTCGACCCGGGACGGCGCCGAGCCGCGCCTGAAGAAGGCGCTGGAGCGCACGCTGGGCATCCCGATCTTCCAGGAGCAGGTGATGGAGATCTCCATGCTCGCCGCCGGCTTCACGGCCACCGAGGCCGACGCGCTGCGCCGCGCCATGGCGGCCTGGAAACGCAAGGGCGGCCTCGGCAAGTTCGAGGCGCGCCTGAAGGGCGGCATGCTCGCCAACGGCTACAGCGCCGGGTTCGCCGACCGCATCTTCGAGCAGATCAAGGGCTTCGGCGACTACGGCTTTCCGGAAAGCCATGCCTACAGCTTCGCGTTGCTGGCCTGGTCCAGCAGCTGGCTCAAGTGCCACGAGCCGGCCTGCTTCCTGGCCGCGATGCTGAACTCGCAGCCCATGGGGTTCTATGCGCCCTCGCAGCTGGTGCAGGACGCGCAGCGGCACGGCGTGAAGGTGCTGCCGCCGGACGTGTCGGCCAGCGATTGGGACAGCAGGCTGGAGTGGGAGGAGGGGGGCGGCTCGCCGCCGCAGGCGGCCGCAGCGCCGGCGGCGGACACGGGTGCGCCGCCGGCCGTGCGCCTGGGCCTGCGCCTGGTGGGCGGCCTGCGCGAAGAGGCGGCGCAGCGCATCGCGCAAGCACGGGCCCAGGGCGCCTTCATCGACACCGAGGACCTGGCGCTGCGCGCGCGGCTGGACGTGCAGGACCTGGCCGCGCTGGCCGCCGGCGACGCGCTGCAGTCGCTGGCCGGCCACCGCCGCCAGCAGGTCTGGGAAGCCTCGGCCCAGCGCCGCGCGCCCGAGTTGCTGCAGCACGCGCCGATCCGCGAAGCGGCGCTGGCACTGCCGGCGGCGCACGAAGGCGAGGAGATCGTCTTCGACTACGACTCGCTCGGCCTGACCTTGCGCCGCCACCCGGTGGCACTGCTGCGCCCGAAGCTCGCGCGCATGCGCTTTAAGGACGCCCAGCAGTTGCAGGCCTTGCCCGATGGCTGCCGCGTATCCGCCTGCGGCATGGTCACCGTGCGCCAGCAGCCGTCCACCGCCAACGGCACCATCTTCGTCACGCTGGAAGACGAGACCGGCCCGGTGAACGTGATCGTCTGGAAGGGCGTGCGCGAGCAGCAGCGCGAGCCCCTGATGCACGCCCGGCTGCTGGCCGTGCACGGCACCTGGCAGCGCGACGAGGCCAGCCAGGGGCGCGTGTGCCACCTGATCGCCGAGCGGCTGGAAGACCTGACACCGCTGCTCGGGCGGCTGGGGCGGCAAAGCCGCAGCCGGGATTTCCGCTAGCGGCGCCGACGCGCCCGCGATGGCGACGAAGTTGCAGCACAGTCACCAGGCGACGTGGCCGCGTCGGGAATGACTCCCTGCCGCTGGATGGCACTCAGTCGATGGCAGCTGCGGACTCCCGCGCGTCCTCTCCCAGGTCCATCTCCAGCAGGTTCGCCAGGGCCGGGTTGCGGTTGCTGGTCCGCCAGGCCAGTCCGTGGCTGAGCGGATGGGCATGGGAGTCGAGCGAGCGGAACACCACGCCCACCGTCTCCTTGGCCTCCAGCTCGCGCGGGACGACCGAAACACCGGTGCCGGCCGCCACCAGGCACAGCAGCACCTGGGAGCTTTCCGTCTCGCGCACCACGCGCGGGTCGAAGCCGGCCCGGCCGCATTCGTCATCCATGGCCTGGCGCAGGTGGTAGCCCTGGTTGGACGGAAAGCCGACGAAGGGTTCGTCCTGCAGCCGCTCCAGCCGCAGGTCCTCGCAGCCCGCCAGCGGGTGCGAGGCGGGCAGGGCGATCACCAGCTCGGTCGTGGCGAAGCGGCGCGTCGCCAGGTCCTCGCCCTCCAGCGGCAGGAAGCACAGGGCGACGTCCAGCGTCCCCTGCAGCAGGCCGAGCCGCAGCGCCCCGCTGGGCAGCGGTCCTCCGGCGATGTCGAGCGCCACCTCCGGGAAGCGCTGGCGGAACGCGGCCACCAGGCGCAGCAGCAGCAGCTGGCTGCCGCGGCCGGTGTAGCCCACGCGCAGCTGCCCGGTCTCGCCGCGCGCCGCGCGGCGGCAGGACTCCACCGCCTGGTCCAGCTGCGCGAACAGCGGGCGCACGCCGTCGAAGAACACGTGGCCGGCGGCCGTCAGCGCCACCCGGCGGGTATTGCGCTCGAACAGCTGCACGCCCAGCTCCGCCTCCAGTTCGCGGATGCGCTGGCTCAAGGGTGGCTGTGCCATGTGCAGCCGCTGGGCCGCCCGCGTGAAGCTCTGTTCATGGGCGACGGCGAGGAAGCCGCGCAACTGGCGCAAGTCCATTGGCACCTCCAACTTAGATTGATTCGGTCTAGATGATTAACCTAAATGATATTGGACGTATCAATGCGGGCTCCCTAGCATCCCCGTCAACGGGGGCGCACATCGATTTCCCCCGACAGGAGAAAGCGTGAGTCTGAAGAACAGGACCGCCCTGGTCACCGGCGGCAACAGCGGGATCGGGCTGGGGATCGCCCAGCGGCTGGCCAGCGAAGGCGCCGACCTCGTGATCAACGGCATCGTTCCGGCGGACGAGGGCCAGGCCGAATGCGACCGGCTGGCGGCGGCCCACGGCGTGCGGGCGCACTACCTGGCGGCCGACCTGCGCGACCCGGCGCAGATCGAGGGCCTGCTGCACCAGGCCCGCGAGTGCCTGGGGGGCGTCGACATCCTGGTGAACAACGCCGGCATGCAGCACGTCAGCCCGATCGAGCAGTTCCCGGTGGACATCTGGAACGCGATGCTGGCCGTCAACCTGTCCGCCGCGTTCCACACCATCCGGCTGGCGCTGCCCGGCATGCGCGAACGCGGCTGGGGCCGCATCGTCAACATCGCCTCGATCAGCGGCCTGCGCGGTCGCGCCGGCAAGTCGGCCTACAACGCCACCAAGCACGGGCTGATCGGCCTGACCAAGTCGGTCGCCCTGGAGATGGCGCAGACGAACATCACCTGCAATGCGATCTGCCCCGGCTGGGCCTTGACCGCGCTGGTGCAGCGCCAGGTGGATGCCCTCGCGCAGAAGGAGGGGCTGGATGGCGACGAAGCCACGCGCAAGCTGCTCGGCCTGCGCCAGCCGTCGGGCCGGTTCGTCACGACCGAGCAGATCGCCGCACTCACGGCCTTCCTCTGCTCCGAGGACGCCCAGGAAGTCCGCGGGGCCGCCTGGACCATGGACGGCGGCACCACGGCGGCATGAGCATGGACATGAACAGCAACCGCATCGCCCCGATCGACCACACCCATGCGCCCGAGTTGCGCAGCTGGGTCGAATCCGCCGCCGGCCACCCGGCTTTCCCGATCCAGAACCTGCCGCTGGGCGTGTTCCGCGGCGACGACGGTCCGCGCATCGGCGTGGCGATCGGCGACCAGGTGCTCGACCTGCGGGCGGCCCGTGCGGCCGGCCTGCTGCAGGGCCTGGATGCGGCGCAGGCCGCCGCCGTGGAGGCGCCGGCACTCAACGACTGGATGGCGCTGGCGCCGTCGCAACGGCGCGCGCTGCGGCATGCCGTGTCGGCCCTGCTCGCGGCGGACACGAGCGAAGGTCGTGCCGCCCGGGGGGCGCAGCACCCGATCCTGCGCTCGCAGGGCGACAGCGAGATGCTGCTGCCGGCCCGGGTGGGCGACTACACGGACTTCTACGCCGGCATCCACCATGCCATCAACGCCGGGAAGTTCTTCCGGCCCGACAACCCGCTGCTGCCCAACTACAAGCACGTGCCGGTGGCCTACCACGGGCGCGCCTCGTCCGTGCGGCCTTCGGGGGCGCTGCTGCGCCGGCCGCGCGGGCAGGTGCGGCAGGACACGCCGCAGGGGCCGCAGCCGGTGTTCCAGCCCAGCGCCCGGCTGGACTACGAGCTCGAGCTGGCGATCTGGATCGGGCCGGGCAACGCGCTGGGTGAACCCATCGCCGTCACCCGGGCAGGCGACCACGTGGCCGGGTTCGGCCTGCTGAACGACTGGTCGGCCCGCGACATCCAGGCCTGGGAGTACCAGCCGCTGGGGGCGTTCCAGGGCAAGAACTTCCTCACCAGCGTGTCGCCCTGGGTGGTCACCGCCGATGCGATGGCGCCGTTCCGCGCACCGGCCATGGCGCGCGACGGCGGGCCGCGGCCGCTGGACTACCTGTACGACGAGGCCGACCAGCAGACCGGCGGCCTGCGGGTGGAACTCGAGGTCTACCTCAGCACTCGAACCATGCGCAGCCAGGGTCTGGCGCCCCACCGCCTGTCGCGCGGCGATTCCACCTACCTGTGGTGGACGCCGGCGCAGATGGTGGCCCACCACACCGTGGCCGGCTGCGACCTGCAGCCGGGCGACCTGCTCGGCTCCGGCACGATCTCCACGCCCGAGCCGGGCGGCCGCGGCTGCCTGCTGGAGCTGACCGACGGCGTCCGCCAGCCGGTGCAGCTGCCGGGCGGCGAGACGCGGATGTTCCTGCAGGACGGCGACGAGGTCGTGCTGCGCGGGCAGTGCCGCCGCGAGGGCTTCGCCACCATCGGCCTCGGCGAGTGCCGGGGCCTCGTCCAGGACTGATCCCAGGCCCGGGCGCTTGCGCCCGATCCCTTCCCTTTCTCCCAAGGAGACCCCGATGCAAAGAAGATTGTTCACCACCGCCGTTGCTGCTGCCGCACTGGTTGCCGTCGCCGGGCCGGCCTCGGCCTCGAGCTGGCCGGACAAGCCGATCAAACTCATCGTGCCGTACTCGGCCGGCGGCGTGACCGACCAGATGGGCCGTGCCCTCGCCGAGTTCGCTTCGAAGCGCCTGGGGCAGGCTGTCGTCATCGAGAACAAGACCGGCGCCAACGGCACGCTCGGTGCGGTCCAGATGCGCACCACCGACCCGGCCGGCTACACGCTGACGATGATCCCGATCGGCGTGTTCCGCATGCCGCACATCACCGGCGCGCAGTACGACCCGCTGAAGGACCTGACCTACATCTCCTCGGTGGCCGGCTTCAACTACTACATCGCCGTCAATGCCGCCTCGCCCTGGAAGACGATGGCCGAACTGATCGACTACGCGAAGAAGAAGCAGGGGCCCGTCTCGTACGGCACCCCGGGTGCGTACAGCAGCCAGCACCTGGGCATGGCGCAGCTGGGCACGCACGTCGGCGCCGACTGGGTGCACATCCCGTTCAAGGGCGACGCCGATGCCATGACCGCCCTGCTGGGCAACCACGTGCAGGCCGTCGTCAGCGCGAGCTCCATCCTGCCGTACGTCGAGACCGGCCGCATGCGCGTGCTGGCGGCGCTGGGCGACAAGCGCTCGGACGAGCTGCCGAACGTGCCGACGCTCAAGGAGCTCGGATACCCGGTCGTGCACACCTCGCCGATCGGCATCGCGGGCCCGAAGGGCATGGACCCGGCCGTGGTGAAGAAGCTCGACGCCACGTTCCGCGACGTCCTGAACGATCCGGAATTCCAGGCAGCGCTGAAGAAGTTCGGCCTGTCGTCCCTGTACATGGACCAGGCCAGCTACGCCAAGTACGCGCGCGACATCTACCTGGGCGAGAAGGATGCGCTCAAGGCGATGGTCGCCAACGTGAAATAAGGGCGCGCACGGCGGCGGGCCGGGGTCGCACCAGCCGCGACAATCCGCCGCCATGCAGCCCTCTCCCTCTGCCATCTCGACCGCCCTCCTGCTTGCCGAGGCCCTCGGCACGCTGGCCTTCGCCATCTCCGGGCTGATCGCCGCGGCCGGCCGCAAGTTCGACGCGGTGGGCGTGGTGATGGTGGCGGGCGTCACGGCCTTCGGCGGCGGGACGCTGCGCGACGTGCTGCTGGAGCGGCGGCCGTTCTTCTGGGTCGAGCGGGTGGAGTGGCTGTGGGCGCTGCTGGTGCTGTGCCTGCTGGCGATGCTGCTGCTGCGGGCCAGGCACTTCGGCATCACGCGGCGCGCCATCCTGTGGCCCGACGCGATCGGGCTCGGGCTGTTCACGGCCAACGGGGCGCAGATCGCCCACGCGATGGGGCTGCCGGCGCTGGTGTGCGTGCTGATGGGGATGATCACCGCGGTGTTCGGCGGCGTGATCCGCGACGTGCTGTGCAACGACCTGCCGGCCGTCTTCAGCGACCACCGCCCCTATGCCGTGTGCTCGTTTGCCGGCGGCTGGGTGCTGCTGGGCGCCCACGCGCTCGGCTCGCCGGTGTGGCTGGCGCTGGTGGCGGCGACGCTGGCCACCGCCGCCCTGCGCATGGCGGCCGTTTTCAGCGGCTGGACGCTGCCGCCCTGGAACGCGGACGAGGACGCCTGACCGGATCGGCTTCCTGCGCCACCGGGTCGTTGCTGGCCTCGGCCTGCTGCGCCAGCGGCCGCATGCCGGTGGCGGCGCACAGCCCCTCCAGGGTCCAGCCGTTGCCCAGCATCACCATGCGCGTGTGCAGCTCGTCGAGCACCGCATCGTCCACTTCGCTGCCCAGGCAGCGCAGCGCCTTGTCGCGCACGTCCACGTAGATCAGTTCGCGCCTGCGGGCGAGTGCGCGCCAGAGGCCGTGCGCGCCGGCCGACTGGCGTGCGCCGCTGATCAGGCACAGGCCGCCGCCCAGTCCCCACTCGTACACCGCGGTGGCGATGCCGCGGCGCTGGTAGTCGGGCGAGTAGCGCGAGTGCGGCGCGCGCAGGTGGCGGTCGGCGCGGCGGTTCAGCTCGACCAGGCGGTTGAACACGGTGTAGCCGGCCAGGCGGGCGTGCACCACGTCTTCGACGTAGACGTAGGTCTCGCCGTCGGCCTCGCGCGTGCGGAACATGAGGCCGGGCAGGTTGATGGGCGCGGTGGCGCTGCCGAACATGGCATCGCCCGGCGTTCGCAAGCGGCGGTAGAGGTTGTCCAGTTCGCCCTCGAGGTCCTCGGGGCGCAGGTCGACGTCGATGCGCAGGTCGGCGCGGGTGTCCAGGCCGCGCGGTCCGGTCGGCAGCCGCGGGAGCCAGCGCGCGAGCAAAGCCCCGGCGCGTTGCGCTGGATCCCCGCCTTCGCGGGGGGAGACGCGGTCCCGATGCGGAACGAGGGCATGACCCATGGGGAACGTCGTCGCAAACACGGCAACCTCCTTCGTCAAACCGCGCTGAACCCGGCCCAGCAGCCGCTCATCAGGGCGTCGGGCCGGGCGCTGGCGTTGACGCGGGCGCTGGTGTCCCAGGCGTCGCTCGGCACCGACAGGCCGGCGAACACGCCGTAGCCGTCGCCGGCGCGCAGTTCGCCGGCGGTGAACAGGCTCTCGCCGGCGCGGATCGCGCCGCCCGCGCGGATGCTCTCGCCCGCGCGGATGCCCCAGCCCGCATCCAGGTGCCGGCGCGCCTCGATCGAACCCGCGCACAGGATCCCCTGTTCCGCGCGCACGCTGGCACCGGCATCGAGCGAGCCGCCCACGCGCAGGCTCTTGCCGCAGGCGAGCGCGCCCTCCACGCGCAAGTCCTGCCCGGTGACGATGCCGCCGGCCACGTCCAGCCCCTCGCTGCAAGCGATGTCCCAGCCCGCGCGCAGCTCGCCGCCGACGCGCACCGGCGCGTTCGCCTCCAGGCCCCAGGCGACGTGGATGTCGCCGCCGGCTTCCAGCGCGCCCGCGCACCGCAGCCCGCCCTCGGTGCGGATGTCCTCGCCGACGGTCACCGGGCCGCCCGCGCGCAGGCCGGCGCCGCAGCGGATCGAGCGGCCGGCGCGCAGCACGCCATCGACCTCGATCCCGCCGCTCACCTCGAGCGTGCCGGCGAACACCAGCGCGGCCGCCTCGATCGCATCGACGCGCAGCACCGCATTGGTCGGGCCGAACTGCGACAGCAGCCAGCAGGCGTCGTCGATCCGGCCCTCCGCGACCAGCGAATCCAGCACCTGCTGGTAGTCGCTGCGGTCCTCGTAATGGCGCGCGAACCAGCGGAAGCCGGCGGCGCAGGGGCTCTTGGCCCGGATCAAGCTCTTCGTCAGGTCCATGCGGCAAGCGAGGCTGCCCACCGGCTTCAGGCCGACGGGGGCAGGACTCGATGAGCGGACTTGTCCCGCGCAGGCGGGGCAGGCCGCAGGCGCGCTGGGCAGGGGCCCGGCGATGAAGAGTTAGCGCGAAAGGGGAAGGGTTATCGCCGGGCGGTGGGATGTGCGACCGGCCGGTGGGGGCGGATCGCACGCACGGCAGCACGCCTCGCCGCGGACGGGCGATTCATCGGGCAAGGGATGAACGAGGGGCGTGACATGGGGGCGATGGTTGCAGGCCCGCGATGCGAAGCAACACGGGGCCGCAGGATGGTAGCCCGCATGCAATGTCGCACGCCAGCGAGCGGTTATTGGCGCGCATGGTGCGGCAATACTGGCACGCGGCGCAGGTGCATGCTTGCCCTGGCAGCAGGGTCTTCCTATACTCGCCCGGCCATGAACCGACTGACGCCTGTCCGTTTTGCCCTTTCCGCCGCGCTGCCGGCCGCGGGGCAACTGCGCGCGCGTCCGCTGCATCCGCAGCAGCGAACGCCTGCGCATCCGTAGGCCCGGCGGTCCGCTTCTTCCCCCTCCCACGCAGACCATCGACCGCCGGGCCACCCACCCAGCGCGGTAGCGCGCGCAACCCGCGCGCCACCGATGGAGTTCCATTCACCTTCACCCGCCGGCCGCATCCAAGGTGGCGGGTGCCAGACTTTGGAGGGATGGGAAATGAACATCCAGACCGTTGCGGTCCTGACCGACCTGTCGTTGCGAGAGGGCATGGCCGTGCAGCGTGCCTGCCGGATCGCCGAAACCCATGGTGCCCAGCTCAAGCTGGTGTACATGCCCAGCGGCGCGCAAGCGGCGCTGCCGAACGCGCGCCAGCGCGTGGCCAATGCCGCGGCGCAGATCGAGGAGTCCTCCGGCCTGCGCGTGAATCCCGTCGTGGCCGGGGGCCGCTCGATCGATGCGATCGCGGCCGAATTCGCCGGCAGCGACCTGCTGGTGCTGCCGGACCGGCGCGAGCGCACGCCGATGGCGCTGTTCGCCGGCCAGCCGGCCGAGCGGCTGCTGCGTCGCCTCGACGTGCCGGTGCTGGTGGTGCGATCGGTGCCGGCCGACGACTACGGCCGCATCCTGGTGGCTGTCAACGTCGGGCCCGAATGCTTCGAGGTGGTGGCCGCGGCCGCCGCGCTGGAGCCCACCGCGGAGCTGGAGCTGTTCCACGCGACCAGCACGCTGAAGGAGGCCTGGCTGCGCTCGGCCGAGGCGTCCGAGCAATCCGTGCGCGCCTACCGGCAGGCCACCACCCGGCATGCGCAGCAGCATCTGCTGCGCGTCTCCGATTCGTTCTCGGCGCGGCGCAACCGCGTGCGCACCACGATCGGCCGCGGTGACCCGGCGCGCCAGGCGCTGATCCAGCAGGAGCACACCGGTGCTGCGCTGGTGGTGGTCGGCAAGCGGCGGCGTGCCGCCTGGTTCGACTTCCTGTTCGGCAGTGCGGCCCAGCGCATCCTGGGTTGGGGCCGCAGCGACGTGCTGCTGGTGCCGCAGGACCTGCGCGGCGCCGACCAGCCGGTGTCCGCGGCGCCCGGCGGCGGTGCCATCGGCCCCTGGGGCGGCCTGGTGGGCATGGGTGGGGAGGGCGGCCATGTTCGCTGACGACGTCCTCGATCGCCTGCCGCTGCGCCAGTCCGTCAAGCCGACCGGCGAGGCGAGCTTCGCGTTCGCCGAGCGCAAGCTGCTCGACTGGCTGTCGCGCCCGGCCGAATTCCAGATCACCCGCTACGGTGAAGGCGGGCAGATCCATGCGGCCAGCGAGTCGGCCCTGGGCGAGGCGCAGTCGCTGCTGCGCGAGGCCTATGGCGCGCTGATCTCGTTCGGCGAGCCCCTGGTGCATACCTGGATCTGCCCGCGCGAAGAGCAGCTGATGGAACCCATCATGCAGCTGCGGGTGGAGGCCGGGCGTGCCCACGTGCTGCCGGCCCTCGGCGAGCTCAAGCAGCGCAATGCCGACGTGCAGGAGGTGGAGCTGGAGCCCGATCGCGCCGTGTTTCGCGCCGAGATCCGGCTGGCCGACCTGCTCGGCTACGAACGCGCGGTGGAGGGCCTGACCGGCGAAGCCGCCCACGTGCTGAGCCGTCTGCTGCGCTACCAGCCGGCGTCGAGCGGTTCCATGCCGGGGGCGGGGAGCTGGTACGCGGGGTGATGCCCCAAAGGGCTGAATAGGAACCCGGGGCCCCCCGCTCGGCCCAGTGCTGGACGGGGCGGCCTGTCATCTTGGTCCCACGCCAGTCCCAAAGCAAAGGGCCAGCGCACGCAAGTGGCTGGCCCTTCTTGAATCATTCTGGAGCGGGCGATGGGAACCCGCTCCACTTCTGCTTCCCCCTGAGAGCGTGCCTCTATTTCGCTGGTTTGTATGAGGAGATTGTATGAGTGGCCACCGCCTTGGCGGCCGTCTTTAGCTGGGCGCGAACTGCCCTGAAGCCGGCCGGCTTCTGCCCGGTCACACTGGATGAGTGAGTGCAGCTGGTGGCTGAAGGAGCGGGGGCCGTTGGGGGGCCCGCAGAAGCACCGTCAGCGCTGATTAGATGAGAAGATCGCGAGGATGCTGAAGCTGGATCAGGTGAACTGAGGTAGTGACCGGTGACTGTCATGGGCCGAGACTCGTCAACTCCACCTGGCACCGAGACAATCCCCCCCTTAGACATGCTGCTCTATCGGGCCGCTCCGGCGAAGGTTGACCAGGCGCAAGAAAAGATTGGAGCGCTTCCGCTGGACCAGCTGAAGTTGAAGTTCCAACAGGCTTTCTGGGGAACCAAGCGGCTCAGCAGTCTTCTGTTGGCTCGTGAGCTTCTGCATCGTAGGGTTGCGCCCATGTTCTGGCACGACTGGCGATCGAGCACGGCATACACGCCGCCTCAGCTCATCGACCTGATCGCCTTTGACCTCCTCTACCTAAATCAGCTCTTCACCGAGCGCCCTTGGCACACGCCCCACGCCAACGAGCGGCGCGGCTTAGCGAACCGCGTGTATGCCTTTCAAACTGCTGCGTACCTCTACTATGGCGGTAAGCGCAAGAAATGGGAGATGGTCCGGCGGCTGCGCATTCCAGTTGAGCACCAGCTGACATGTGCATTCCTTAGGTCAGCGGATGTTCAGAAAAAGCACGATGTCTTGGCGGCGAAGCGCGATGAGGTATTCACGGCACTGAAATTGGACATCGCCAAGGTTCGGAGAACTGTGACTTACACCGAGGCGGACGCCACGGCAACCGTGCGTAGGCGCCTCGCGCTGTGGCTGTGTGGTGAATTGTGCGGCTGGCGACCAACAAGATCGGCACGCTTGTACGAGCAGATGACCGGTGAGGAAATCAACCGGGGCTTTGTGGTGAGCCAGTTCGAGAAAATCCATGAAGTGCTGCGCGCTGCAGGCATCACCCGGTCGCATGTGAAGAAGCCCAGGCAGAAGCGGGTTGCCGGGGGGTCTTGAGGGGATACGTATCCTGTTTTCGGAACTTACGTTCCGATTGTCGTTCACCCCTCGTGCAGCCCGCGCCAGATCTACATTTGAGGGGGTAACAGGCATGATCGAGAAACTGCACGGCACACACAGGAATTGCGTTACCCCTCAGTTGCCATGTGTCTTCAATCCTGAGAGCGCATGTATCCACGCCCGCGGAGGCGGTCGGCGCTGCATTCGCGGAGTACCCGGGCGTCGCACCATGCTGCTAGAGCTATCCCGCCGAGGCACGTGGAGTTCAGGTGGTTGACCGTGCCCACGACCGGGTTGCCAACGGCTCGGCCGACCTGTTGGAAGTGCTGCAGGAGATCACCGATTCCAACACCAATCGCCAGCGCCTGCGGCCGCGCCTGGGCCGTTGGCCGCTGCGGCACCAAGGTTTGCTTGCCGGTGGCCTGCGTCTTTAGAAGGTACCCGCCAGGCGGAACTTGGCGGTTCGAAAGGTGGGAGAAGTCTAGAGAGGGGGCTTAACTGGGTTGGGAACGTGGGTCCCCAACGACTCGGGGAGCGCCACAGGCAGCCGTGCTCCCGGCCCAAGCTCAGCCCCGAAGCGCGTCACGGCAGCTTCTTGCCGGCGTCCAAGAATCGCTTGCTTTGCGGGTTCAGCACCATGAACTCGGTGCCGGTCACCCGTGTGAACCCCAGTCTGCCGTAGTACCGCTGCAGTTTATGGGTCGCCGAACGCTCATCTGCCGGAAGGTCGGCCAACCGGTAGCGGTCCTGTGCTGGGTCTTCCCGGCTGCCTGACTCGAACTGCAGCGGGAAAGGCTTCATCGCCACGATGCCGCAGCCTTGGGCAAGCTGCAGCACCAGCCAGCGCAGCACCCATAGCCCGTGCCCTTTTCCACGCACCTCCGGCACGAGCGCCACGCGGTCCAGGATCAGCAGGTTGGGCCGCCAGAGGTCGTCGCCGCCAATGGCCTTGAGCACGGCGGGTGTGAATTCGAGATCCTCGTCGTAGAGTGTCTGATAAGCATGGACAACGGCCTCCGAGTCGAACACGGCATCCGGGTCGACACCCTCGTTCACTGCGCCTTCTAGGTCGATTAAGATGACGCGGAACTCCCCAGCCGAGACGCCTTCGTCATCGTCAACGTCCAGCACGCGAACCTCACCTTCGATGCTGTGGACGAAGCGCGAGGGCTCAGGATCGTCGACCAGCGTGGACTGCTGATTGAAGACCAGCAGCAGGTCTTCCTTCTCGTCCTCACGCATAACGCCCTTCCTGGTCCATCGGAACGCCGTTGACGATCACGCTCACGATGCGGTTGCCGCCGGCGGCCACGTGGCGCAGGTGGCCGATGACGTCGCGCTCGATGGCGACCAGGCGCGGCCCCCAGGCACGCGTCAGCACCTCCAAGAGGTCCGGTAGGTACTCCTTCAGGGCCATCTCCAGCAGCGCCCCGGCTTCGACCTCCAGCGCGTAGGCCACGCCCTCGATGCGCTGCAGCGGCAACTTGGCCTTGCCGTTCAGGATCAGCGGCCAGATCTTGGGGGTCTCCAGGCCGGCCAGGCGGGCGAGATCCTCGTCGCTCAGTCGCAGATCGCTCTGGCGGGCGGCTAGGAACTCGGACAGCGTGAGTTGGTAGGGGGGCATCGATCTACTCCAGTCATTACCCGAGCGCACCATGCGCCCCGGTTGCTGGTTTGACCGGAAGTTCACCGTCGAGATCCAGGCGAAGTGAGTCGCGACTGATGGCGAAATCGGGTATGAAGAGACTGATCTCCCAAGCACGCGACGGAGTGAGAATGGGCGAATTTTTCGACTACAGAAGCAGCCGATAGTGTCGCTTATCAGCGTCAGTGGACTTCATGATCCGATATTCCATCCCGCTGGCCACCGCGATCTGGTGGGCGAAGTCCTTCTTGGCCTGCACCACGGCATCTTCGATCTGGTTGTCGGCCTTTACCTCGACGATTACGTATTTCAGGCTGCCATCCAGCTCTTCTCGCTGGAAGATGAAGTCGGGGTAGTAGCTGCGCACAGTGCGTGAATCGGGGTCGATGTATTGGATGAAGAAGTCGGACTGGCCGTGGGTCAACATCCCGGTGAAGTAGATCTTCTTCACCCGCCGCTCGCGCAACAGATCCCAGAACAGCAAGTTCTCAGAGCCGGAGTCAAAACAGTAGGTGTCGAGATGGAAGCTCTTGGCGCGCTCCTCGTCCTTGATCTGCGCGTCGTGCATCCGGACGATTTTGTCCTTCGCCGCCGACACCTCGTAGTAACCGTTCGGAGGCATCTTGATCAGATCGACCTCGTGCTCCTCGGTTTGCTGTGACTCGTCCAAGTCGTAGAGTTGGCGAAACAGACGCGGGATGATCTCGTCGTACAGAAGCCCGTTGAACTCATTGGTGATCGCCACCAGTTCGTCGGTGCCTTCCTTGGTCGCCTCCAACAACTCTTCGATGTCCAGCGGGCTTCGGTTCAGATAGCGAGACACCTCGGCCACCAGAGACAGTCGTGAGAACACCCGCTTTTCCCGGCGCGAGGTCAGGTCGAAGGTGCGACTACCGGAAGCACGCGCCGCGTCGGCAGCAGTCAGGCCGTCCTGCTGTGTTTCGATCAGGCGGTACTTCTCGATCAACGCATTCCAGCTTTCCCTGTCCGCTCGGTCGAGGCCCAGCGTTTGGCCGGGCACAAGCTTCTTCTCGCGCATCTGGTACTGCTTGTGCACACGCACAAGCTTAATCTTGACCGGTGGCGCCACGACGCGGATTTGCACCGGCTCCTTATCCTTGCCTGTTTTTTGCAGCTCGTCGACGCTGATGCGGAAGTTCTGCTGCAGCTCGTTGTTTAAGGTCTCCAGGTTGTCATCCGACAGGAAGACGTGGCCGGTGTGTTGGGCCTCCCCGACGGCGCGAAGGCAGCGCATCGTGGCCTGCAGTACGAAAATCTTTGACTTGGGCTCACGGAATAGTCCCACGCCGAACAGCGAGCGACAGTTCCAGCCTTCCCGGCCCTTGTTGACCAGCAGGATGAACTGCTTGTCCGAGCCTTCGGTATCCAGCCGGTTGAACTCGCGGATGTCGTCGTTGGTGGTGAGCTTATCGTCGCCCACGTTGACCAGGATGCGCGAGGTGGGGATACCGTGCTTGAGCAGCGCACGCTCCACTGCTGGTCGCAGTTCACCGGTCAGCTCGTCGATGGTTGCCGCAAAGAAGGCCAGCTTGGGCAAGAGTCCTTCCGGACGCAGCTCGCCCGATTCCTTCAGGAAGCTCTCGATGGCGATATCAACGAACTCGTTGGTGCGGGTGTTGGAGTAGCCGTGCAGCGTGACCTTCTTGAGGAAGCCCTTGTCGATCGCTTCCTTTAGGCCGTAGGCATAGACCACCTCCGGCAACACCTCGCGCCCCACATAGGGCGTGCCTGTGTAGTTGTAGCAGGCCACCACCCGCGTGCCCGCCGCGTTTAGACTGGCGGCCAGGATGTCAATGGTGGTGCGCAGGCTAGTGTCCGACTCCTTGACCCCGACACCCATGTCCTTGGCCAGTGCCCTGCCGAAGGCGTGGTGAGCCTCGTCAACGTAGATGCCCAACTGCTCCAGGCGGCGCAGCTTCTCAAAGCGCTGATTGGTGGCTAGCTCGCCTTCTTCCTCGGGCTGGTCGAAGTTGTAGAGATCGGCGGCATCGGCGTAGACGCCTTTGGCGGCCAGGGTATCGCCGGTCGCGCCGAACAGCTTGTCGACAGAGGTCTTTTCCTTGTGCTGGCGCTTGAGGATGATCTTCTGCGTATTGGAGACGATGATGTTGAAGCGTGAGCGATCCAGCGTATCCAGCGAGGTGCCCGCGTCTTCAAGGTAGTGGAAGCGCAGGTGCGTAGTCAGGAAGTTGACGTACTCCGGCGGCACCACGCGGGTCAGGTCGAACGCCTCAATCTCCTTCAATGATTGCAGCACTGTCTTGTCTGGTGCGAACACCAGCGCGTTATGGCAGTAGCGTGCGTCCTTCTCGAACTTGTTGCCCAGCAGGAACTCGTAGAAGATGCAGGTAGCCATCAGGATGGTTTTGCCGGTGCCCATCGTCAGAGCGAAGATGTAGTTCGGGTAAGCGCGCGAGTTCTTGCGCATCTTCTCGAACAGCAGCTTGTACGAGTTCAGCTCCAGCTCGTCCGATTCGCCGAACTGGAACATTTCCTGCCCGGCGGTGCCAAGGAAGGAACCGAATTTTCGCCCCTCGAACTTCCCGCTGCGCTCGTACCAAGCTTTGAAGATCTCCTCGACCTTGGCGTTGCCGAGGAACTCTTTGAGGAAGACGTAGGTCTCCAGTGCCTCGAACTGCGGCTGGCGCAGGAAGACCTTGGGGTTTTTCTCCGGGTTGTTGAAGTCGAGAAACTTGCGGGTTAGCTCCTTGTAGTTCTGGCGAATCGCGCTGCGGTTGTCTTGGTGGAACTGCCGCAGAAAGCGGAAGAAGGCGAAATCTAGCGACGCACCAGACGTGCTGGCTGCCTTGCCGGTCGCACGCTTAGTCGCCATTGCCAACGCTCCCTTCCCACGACTCCGAGAGCAGGTCGGTGATCTTCACGCGGATGGTGCCCGCGTCATCCGGCACCTTGTACGCACCCATGACTAGATAGTCCTTGCCAGGAATATCGACCACGGCCGGTTGTAGCACTGCGCCGTCGAAATTCCAGTCGATCAGCACCGACTCGACTAGCTCCTTCCAGTCCTCGACTGACTCCTTCTGCAGCGAGAGCTTTTGCAGCAGGTTCATCGGGTAGAACTTCTCGATGACCAAATCGCCCATCTTGATGGACACCTTGGCCTGCGAATCGCGCTTGAACTCTAAATCGGCCTTGTCGCGCAGAATGTCGAGCACTTCCACGTCAATCTTGAAAGGCTTGGCGGCAAGTTCCAGTTGTGCGGCCAAGTCAGGTTCGTGGCCCATGCAAACAAGGGCGATCTTCTCGACCGGACGGTTTGGGCTCTCGTTCTGTTTGCGCTGCCAAGCCTTGTAGTCAAAGCCAGCGATAAGCTCGTTCAGATCGGCGCGCGTGGCGATGCGGTTGACGGGCATGATCTTGACCATGCGCCCGTCCTTCTCTCCGTCGAACACAGTGCTGAATTCGAGTTTCTGAACTTCAAGCGCCTCGATCAGCAGATCCTTGGCTTGAATAGGATTGCGAAAAACGTCGTAGTGATTGACGTTGTACACCTCGAGCCCCGGAAAGAACTTTATTTTCGGGTCAAGTGGTCTTTGGCGTAATTCGTCTGCTAGGCGGATGAGCCGTTTGGACGTTGTTTGAATTGCTCCAAGATTAATGTCCGCCCCGATAAATCGGCGACCTAGCTTCGTGGAAACCGAAAGCGTGGTGCCTGATCCCATAAAGAAATCAAGTACGATCTGCCCGGGATTTGACGAGTTGGCGATTATTCGCTCCAACAGTACTTCTGGCTTCTGAGTCGGATAGTCGAGCCTTTCGTTTGATGTGGGACTAACCCGGTTCAAATCATCCCAGAGGTCGGTCACCGGTGTTCCCTTTGCATCCTTAAGAAACCGTTTTCTGCTCAAGGAGCGTCCAGTGGATGAGAGAACGATCTCTCCCCTGTCATGCAGTTCCTGCATTGTCTCCTTTGAATACCTCCAGTAGCCAGTGACGCCAAGGAACTCATAGTACGGGTTCCCTTTTGACGCGCCCCTGGCCCGTCAACAGGCATTAGTCGATATCGTTCGCCAGTCTTCTCGTCCGTATATTTGTAATCTCGATCCAAGACGTCTTGGGTATACGGCACGTATTGCGGATTCCAGATCGGCTTTCCAGATTTTGAGTAGATAAAAATAGTGTCGGAGACCCGTCCAAAGTGAACGGCCCCCTGCCCGGTGTTGCTCTGCGCGTGCGATCGTTTCCAAGTGATCACGTTGTGGCAGTTTTCGCTCCCGAAGATTTCGTCTAGTATGCATCGAAGATGATGGGACTTGTGCCAGTCACAGTGCAAATACAGCGTTCCTGTCTCCGAGAGTAGTTCCCTTGCGACGACGACGCGTTCATACATGAATTGCAGATAATCATCGTTAGCCCAAATGTCTGTGTATTGCTTCTCTTCGAAGGAAGATCGGTCATTCGCCGCAGTTTTCCCTTTCAAAGAAATCTGCTTCTTATAGTCAGCCTTCGAGTCAAATGGTGGGTCGATGTAGATGAGATCGACCTTGCCTCTGAACTCCTTCAGAAGATGGCTCATCACCTGAAGGTTGTCGCCCCAGAAAATCTTGTTGCGCCATCCGTCCACTTCCTCGCCGTGAACTTCCTTCAATTGTGCGGGGTAATACTGAGTCGACTTGAACGGGCGCTTGCCGCGCCAGTTCAGCATCGGGTAGCCCTTGATGGGCTCAAACTGATACTTCTCAACGTTGGTGGTGCCAACGTCGGGCGTTGCCAGTTGCAGGCTGTCCTGCGCTGGGGTGTTCTTGCTCATGTGTCGAGGTTCCTGAATTCCCAATTCTTGTTGTCGCAGTAGGCGCGCATGTCGCAGCTCAGGCACAGCTTGGCAGGACGTGCTGCAATCTGGTAGTCCTGCCGCTCGATGCGTGTCACGATGTCGTCGAAGCGCGCGATGGTCTTGTTGATGGCGCGGTCGTCCTTTGTGAACGACACGTAAGGATTCCCGCCGTCCTCGCCTGTGTAGTACAGATGCATTCGGCTGACCTTCTGACCGGTGCGCTCTTCCACCAAGTGGGCGTACACCTCTAGCTGGTGCTGGTACTGACGCAGGCGATCCCGGTCTTTTTCCATGTCGGGCTTCTTCTCCGACTTGAAGTCGATGATCTCGACCGTGTTGCGCTCGCCGCGAATCAGGTCGACGCTGCCCTTGAGGATGTAGTGATCCTTGACCAGCGAAATCTCAACCTCGGCCTCTTTGATGCGATCCCAGTTGCCGTTCTCGCGCTCGTAGTAACGCACGACGTGCAGTAGCGCCGCCTGCTGCGAGCTGGGCGCGAGGTAGACGCGCTCCTTCTTCGACAGCATCGCGTAGTTGGCCGAGAACCAGCTATTGATGGCGTCGAAGGTGATGGTGCCTTCTTCGCCGCGCAGCACGGTCTTGTGGATGTCCTCGATGGTTTGATGCACCAAAGTACCGAACAGCATCGGACTCTCGCGGATGGGCGCGAACTCCAGATCCTTGAAGAAGCGGTATTGCTCGGCGCAGTTCTCGAACACCGTTATGTGCGAGGTGAACGAGTACTCGCGCTTGAGGTTGATCTGCTTGACGGCTTCGAAGGTCAGCGCCGACATATCGACGTCACGCCAACTGGGCAGCTCGTAGAACAGGCGCTCGAAATACTTCGACGGCGACTTGCCCTGGCCTTGCTTCTCCTGCGCCGCCAGCACCAGCAGGTTCTGCGCACGCGAAAAGGCCGTGTAGAACAGTCGCCAGAAGTCGAAGTTTTTGATGTGGTCGAGCGGCTCGAAGCGTTCCTTGGAGAGGTATCCGCCATCCTCCAGCAGCACATCAAGCGCGCTGTACTGCTTGCGCGGCACCGCCTCCAGCGAGCCGCACACCACCACCGGGTACTCCAGTCCCTTGGACTGGTGGATGGTCAGAAACGAGACACAGCCCTTGGGCGCGTACTCGGCTTCATCCTCGTACTCGCCGATGCCGCCGTCCTGAAGGAAGCGCAGGAACTGGTTGAACAGGTCGCGGATGTTTTTCTCCAGCCACTCCGAATTCAACACGCTGACGAAGTGCAGGTACTCGAACTTGGTGAGCAGCTTGGAGAAGGTGCCGAGGTTGCGCGCCGCGCGCCCCTTGTCCACGCCTTGCACGGCTTCTTCGGTGAGGAAGCGCGAGAACAGCGGGAACTGAAGCAGTTGGTAGAACAGGCCGGAGAAGGCGTAGTCTGTGTTCTGCGTGAGCACGGCGTGGCGCTTGGCCAGCGGGCGAGCCCAATCCAGCAGCGGCTTGTTTTCCGGTTTGCGCAGCTCGTCCGTGAAGGGCTTGAAGCAAAGCTGGTCGTAGTAGTCCCAGATGTCCAGATGCACGCCTTCGGCCCATGCCCGCACCTTCGGGAACTGTGGGAAGAGGAAGATCAGCGCGCCGATCATCAGGCGGATTTCCTCGCGCTCGAAGAACATGTTCGAGCGTGGCGAGAACACGGGCACACCTTCGGCTTCGAGGAAGCGTGCGAGCGCCACCACCTTATGGTTCTTCACCGAACGGAACAGGAAGGCGATCTGGTTCCAGTCGGCAAGGCGGCCGGATGCCTTCAGTCCATCGAGGAAGGACAGCACCTCAGCGTGCCAGTTGGTGGTGTCGCCCTTGTCATCGCTGGCGGCCAGCCGCACCGCCGTGGGCATGTCAGGGAAGTCGTCCTCGCGCGGGACGATCTGCTTGGCGAAACGAAAAACACGCGTGCCGTCGTCCCATACCTGCTCCTTCATCCACTCGTTGTAGAAGCGGATGATGTCCGGGTGCGAACGGTAGTTGACGGTGAGCTTGACCTGCTTGCACTGGCCGTCATCGAACAGCGCGGGGAACTCCAGAATGTTGCGGATGGTGGCTCCGCGAAAGCGGTACAGGCCCTGGTCGTCGTCGCCCACCACGCACAGATTGCAGCGCTCGCCCGCCAATAGCAGGAGGATGCGCTCCTGAATGGTGTTGGTGTCCTGGTACTCGTCCACCATCAGGTAGGTGATCTTTCCGCGCAGTTGCCCCAGCACCTCGGGGCGCTTTTCCAACAGTTGCAGCGCCTCGTACTGGATGCCGGAGAAGTCCAGTGAGTTGTGCTCGTGCAGCAGCTCCTGGTACTTGGCAAAGCAGGTGGCCAGGGCGCGGATTTCCGGCTCTGGGGCCGCCGCCAGCGTGGTGACGTCGAGCGCCTCTTCGCTGACCTTGTTGACCCACTTGAGCAGGTTCTTTGACTGCGCCCAGCGGCCCGTCTGGTCGTCACCCATGACGAGCTGGGCACCGGGCAGTTCACGGAACTCCTTGATGTGCTGGTAGAGAAAGTACTGCTGGTCGAACTGGTCGAACAGCGTGAAGCTGCGCTTGAGCCGTGTGAACTCGCGGTAATCCTCGAGCAGCCGCAGGCATATGGAGTGGAACGTGCCGAGGTACATCTCGTTCAAATTGAACTGGATGCCTAGCTCGATCAGGCGGTTGGAGATTCGGGTGGTCAGCTCGCGCGCGGCCTTGTCCGTGAAGGTGACCACCAGCAGCGACTCCGGGGCGACTCCTTTCTGGGTAATCAGATGAACGATCCGTTCGACAAGCGTGAACGTTTTGCCCGACCCAGGCCCCGCGATGATCAGTACGGGACCGTCAGTAGCAAGAATGGCTTCGAGCTGTTGGGCATTAGCCTTCGTCTGGAGGAGGGTACCGCTGGCTGTCATTCCGTACCTCACCCTCCGTAATGGTCCTGCCGAGGCGCCAGATTGTCAGGGCGTCCTTGCAACGAGCCTGAAGCACTGAGACACCGCTAGACTCATCAATTCTAAGCGGTCGTCACATGAGCCATGCAAGCAGGCATCCTGACACAGCGGGCAGCGTATGGAGAGAACATCGAACGTCTTGAGAATGACGGCGAGCGATGCGACGCGGCTGCGAGTTTTTGTTGCGGTCAGAAGGTGAGTTAATGGCGACAAAGCAATGAGCGCGAGCCCCACATGCGAAAGAGTGTCCCTACACCTAAGAGACGCGCACTACCTTTGTAGCTCTCGGACCTTTTGGCGTTCGTTCAACATCGAATCTCACCGTACTACCCTCGATCAGGCTCTCTTCCTTATCAGCAGCATCTCGATAGAAGAAAACGTCCTTTCCTGAGGTTCTCGTGATGAAGCCGAAACCTTTTACCGGATAGTAGACCTTGATCAATCCGATCTGATCTTTCTCATCCATAGAGAAGCTCCTCTTTCGACACAGGAGGCAGGCACTTCTGGAGCAGGGCTCGATATTTCGCGGCTAGACCCTTGTTGGTTCGAGCGAGAAGACCTAGTCGGTAGTTGACTTGATGCCATTTTTCCAAGTAGGAGAGACTTCCGCGGAGATGAATTGGCGTAGCGCAGACTACTCTTGCCAAACGCATGGTTCTTACCACTTCTTTCCCATCGTAGATGGGTAATATGCTCCTAATCTTGGCGCGGTACCTTTCGGCTTCAAAATGGCCGACATAGGCGATCTTTGAGATGCGTCCCGAAACTCGGTTGTGCTCCTCATGATAATCGGGGGCACTGCTACTCAGCTCGTACATACGCTCAAGCCTGAATACCTCGGCGCGGATGTCATGTCGCTCTGATCTAAAGACCCTCGGCGCGCCACGATTCAACCACAATCCGGTTACCTCCATGGGTACCTCCGGGTTGCTGTTTGAACAAACGCGCGTTTTATTCCCCTTGAGCTTCAAGTGCTTGTTCGCCAATAGGAGCTTGATCTTATGTACAACTTTGCTGGTTCGCTCCCGCGTCAGCGGTTTCTCTGCGGAAATAGTGATGTCGTCTAGCAGCCGACTGTACCGCAGGCCCTGCTGTTGCAACTCACGGACAATCCTGTGCTCTGTGTCGAAGAACACCAAGTTCGCGATGTGCGAACTCGTGCATGCGCCTTGCGGTACTCGGCCGTGGCGCGTGGTTAGATCTGTTAGGGCGCGTGCGACAGGATCCGGGAATCGGCAGAAGAATTTGAAGATACTGAAGACTTCGTCTGCAGGGATACTGTCGTAGAAATCCTGAACATCTAAGGCGATCAAGGATTTGGCGTTTGCGTGCACCCTCGCATTCCGGACGTAATCCCGCTCGGCTATGCCGCCGTACAAGTAACTCGGATAGGTGACCTTCTCGAAAATTGCGCGATTAATCCTCTTTTGCACGATCTTGAGATCCTGCATAGGCGCGCAGACTTGGCGAACTCGACCGTCCTTTTTGGGTATCTCGAAGGTGGAATATCGCGACGATGCCGAATTCGCGAGGGTGATGAGCGCAGAAGGGCTGAGGCCCAAGGCCAAGCCTAGTGATTGAAGACTGCCAATCGGCTGCGCGCTGTATGTTGGGCGCATAAAAAACAGGCACCTACTCTATTCGATCATGTCGAACAAAGATTTGAGAATGGATCCCAGCCGGGTCAGGGCGAAGAACCATTCGAACGCATAGTTGGCTCCACTCGACGCCATGGGCGATCCACACCGCACACGGCGCTTCCTTTTAGCCGTGCGGGCACGGCAGCACCTAGAGCCGGATTTAGTCCTTACGAACATAAACACCTCCTTAGAGTTATCCCGGGACGACCCCGGCGCTCAACGCTCTAAGGAAACGAGTGACAAACAACCAACTACGGTCCAGGTGCCTGGTTTGACGCTCAACAACCGTCGCGTTCGGGCAGCTCTTCCATGACCCGCGGCGCTCTTCGTTCGCTCAGGTCGGAGGGCTGCTAACGCCCCGGTCAAGTTCCGGAAACCGGAACGTCTCTTGCGAGACCTTGACTCACTCGTTCAGCTCTACTGCATTCAAAGAACGCGGATCGGGCGTAACACCCGATGGCGCACTGATGTGCACGTACAGATTGTTACTGCACCCTGCGGCAGAGTCAAGTGCAAGGTTCATGGTGAGGAGAAAAGTCTACGTTTTGGAGTCCTCCAGTGGCAGGCCACCGTCAGGGAACCTTGCACTGCAGGCCATCGCCGGCGAGGCAGCTTTTTTTTCCAGACGGAGCGCCGAAAGGGGAAAGCCGCTGCGAGCAGCCAGTCCAGCGCCCCATATAGCTGCTTCTTGTCAGATGGGATCGGCCGAGCATCTGGGAAGGAGATGAACCATCCATCGCGGAGCACCACCTCGCCTCCGCCGGATCACATTGGGCCTTTGATTCGCCCTTCGCCGGCATCGGCGGTCCGGCAAGCAGTTGGACGCGCACGGGGGAGGGCGACGTACCCGCCAATCGCCCAGACCCTGCCAGACGAGTGCCTGCAATCTGAGGGTTATCTTTGCCGTCCCTTGTGTGGGGTTGGTCTGTCAAGTTTCCGGAGTCCACCAGCTTTCTGAATCGCGAGTGGCCTCCGAGTCACCGCGGGCGGGGAGCCGATTGAGTCGGTTAGTCGGGTTATCAATCATTTGATCCTGGCAGGACGGCAAGCACGGGCCAATCAGGGGAGGCGCCGCAGCAGGAACGACCATTGCGCCAAAGAGTCAGGTCAAGACGTTCTAGCCGCGAGAGCGCTGTTGAGGGAGGCTGATGCCGCGTAACCGTGGAAAACTCGGAAACGAAGGGACCCACTTACAACAAGGAGGATCGACAGCACGTCAGCCGCGTGCTTGGAAGTCGCGGTGCGGGGCATAAGACAGGGCAGGGGATTTCGCTGCCTTTGCACTCGTCAGCAGCGCTTCCCCGAGCGCAAGGGTAAAAAAAATCCAGGTACGGCGCCGCTGCCTGAATGCCGCGGATGGAGGTTGGCGTGTCCTGGGCGCTCATGCTGTAGGGGATGGAAGTCCTAGAAGGATGGTGGACGGGCTAGGGAGTGCCTGCATCGACTGCCGCCTGCCAGCCCAATCCTTATAGAGGAAGATGCTGGGCCGCTATCAAAATAGTAGTGCCGTATTCAATGCTTGGATCCTTATAGATCGGCACAGGGATCAGATCAGGTGCGGCTTTCCGGTTAACGGGCCGGCGCTAAAGGCTTCTTTGTATAAGGGGAGCAATTCAAGTGAGGTAAGCTCAGCAGGTGATCTTCACTGTGCTCTCCTACGTGGTGCTGGCCATTTTGATATGGAAGCACAGGCCGATCTTCTTCGGAAGCTGGAACATCGCACGTGAAAACTACAAGGTGGCCAGAAAGGCCACGCTTGCGATGTACATCGTGTGCTGGGGAGTTCTGCTGGCGATCGTGGCCACAGTCGGTTGGGGCTCGTTGTTCACCGGTGAGGGGCGCAACACGCCACTCACCACTCCGCTATTCAAGGTGTTCAGCCTGCTGTTCGTCGTCTCAGTGCTCCTGCTTGACGCGAATCTTGGGCAAAGCCGCAAGCACGGCTACGAACGGAACTTCTTCAAGCATTGGCTGCTCGGGTTGACCTTCATCCTGCCGGTCTTGGTGAGCTGCGTTGTGAATCGACCGTTGATCGCCCTTTTCCTGGTTGTCACGGTGTCCGGCTGGTTTACTCGCAAGGCGGCAAAGGTGGCCGCACATTAGGAGCCGCGCGCGTCACTTACACGATTGGGATCACCGCAAGACACCCGGGAACCTGCCCAGTGATCAATGAGAATGTCCGAATAACTGGCAGCCAGAACGTCGCCACGCCCTTCACGCCTGCAAATGCGCGGCTGCGCGCCATCGTGCCTTGGACCCAGCGCGGCCGGTTTGGTGTCAGCAGCCCGGTTGCCACCATAGGGTGTACGCGGCCGTCCATGTTGTTGAGGAAGACGGCCACATACTGGTGCTCGGGTCCACGTGCTTTCGCAAGCGCTACGGCAGCGCCAAGTCGCTCGGCAAAGCGCAGTTTGGCGTGGGCTCGAGCCGGCTGCTGACTGAAGAAGAGCGGCAGATCATGCCGGACAACACAGCAGTCTTGATCGCCCGCTTCGAGGACGAGGATCGGGTGCGTGCGGCGGCTCTGGCGAGCGCTGCAAAGGAGCGGCGTGTTCTCCAAGCGCGTGAGGAGCAGTTCCGCCAAGTTCGGGGGCAGGCTAGCTCGGTCGCCACGACGCAGACGCGCCCGAATGCTGGCAGGGGCCTGGCCGCACTGATCGCCGGCACGCCCTGGCCCTGGCAGTCGGAGCACCACACCTCCGTGGCCGTACTGTTGGCGCCCAACGGGCACCCGTGGGTGCGTGTGCAGCATCGCGATGGCTTGCACCGGCTGGTGCCGTGGCCGGTGTTTCCCGGCTGGGAGATGGCGCTTCCGCCCGAGGTCGGCCGCCCCGACCCGGGTGTTCAGGGCTATGCGGTCGCGGACATCGCGACCGCGCTGCAGCTCCTTCAGGAGCGCGGGTTCAGCCGGCCCAACGTTGGCCGCTGGCGCGACGTACGGCCGCGCAACTAGATCCCGCTGCCATCACTACTCGATTCGATTCCTCCTAGTTCCCGGCCTAACATCTACGTCGAACCTTCGAGAAGGTTGATGGCGAGCGGCTGGATCGTTGATCTGCAGAGACGGCGGCTGCGACCGCACCATTCACGGGTAGCGATACTCGTCCCACGACCGCCTGCCGATCTCCCGTAAGAAGGGAGCACGTTGTACTCGGGCTGGACGTACTCCACCGGCAAGCGAAAGCTTGTACCTAGTGGATATGCCTTGCGCATCGCTCGTGAGCACTGCACCCGCATGGTTGAAGGAAATGGTTGGCCACTGACAGGGCGCACCCGGTATTCCGCATCGGATGGCTCGCCCGGATTCAAGAAGGCTTCGACCACCACGAACATGAATAGGCTCCGCACCTCAACAGAATGCCACAGACATTCCGTCACCTGATCGGTCAAAGTCTCGTTGCTTGGTCACAGTGATTATGTGGGGGCGCGGCCCTCTGGCATGGTGGCAGTTCGCAGTTGTCCTCTCTCGACTGCTGCTTCGAAGCATGGCCGACAGCAATCAAAGAGGACAAATCAACTACCTGGATTGCCCCTGCCGTCCCAAGTCATCGGGCATCTTCGTAGCTAAGCTCTGTTGGCCATTTCGGCCTTTCGCTCGGGGGTGTAATGAGCTTTGTACAGGCGCTATCGATTTTCGGGATCGGTCAGGCCAGGCGACCCGTACCGCCGCCCGGTCCGCAAGATCCAACTCCGCAAGCTCCGCCAGAAACTGCAGTTCAGATGTCGGCTTCGACTTCGACTTCCGATCAGGTCGATAACGTGATCTACCCCGAGCAGCTGGCACGGGCTCAGCCGTCTCGAGGCACAAGCGAGTTGCTTAACTTGCCCGATGTTCGCGCCTTCTTCCATGAGAGCCATTTCGGCCTCGGACGGCACAACGGCGCGGTGCTGAGAAGCAGGGAGTCCCTGCAATTGGGAAAGTCGGAAATCGTCTCCAGGTTCCAAAACATCCTTCGGCAGATCGTCCAGGGCAAGCAGCTTCGGCTCGGCCGCCTGGAGGATATGAAGGTCTCCATCGACGGCATCGAGACCGCGATGACGAATCGAATCGATGCGGCTTGCAGCTTCCTGAGGCGCGAAATCGAAACGTGCATGGAGCAGATCGCGCTGGCCGAGCAGCACTCGGGCTGGGTCGCTGAAGCCTTGAACCACTACGAGATGGGTTTCCGGCAGGGACTGGCCCACGTCATCCGCTTTGAAGCTCTGCTGCAGGGTGAGTGATGCTCCCCCGTGGTTACTTGTTCTGGATCGCCGGAGCAGACCCCCGCAGCATCCGCCAGCTTCACAGGTCGACCTGCGAACGAACGATCGCATTCGGGCTGGCTATTCATCTACCGGTCGCCCTTTGGGCGATTAGTGCTTACCTGCTTGCGCGCCAGGTGTTCGACATAGACCAGGTACAGGCATTCGCTGTCGCAGTGGGGTGCGCCGGGCTTGTTTACCTGGTCGAGCGCCTCGTAATCGCCGCCCCACGCAGCTTCTGGGTGAATGCGGCTCGCATGATGCTCGGAATCATCATGGCCGTGCTCGGTGCTTCGATCGTCGACCTGGTCATCTTTGAGAAAGAGATCGTGCAGGAACTCAAGGACTCGCGCGCGGCGGACATCGAAAAGACGTTGAACCCGCAGTTAGAACATCTGCGAGAAGAGGTTGAGCGCAAAGAGGTGTTGTGGCGAGAGGCGGTGAGGAACGCCGCCTGCGAAGCCAATGGTAGCTGCGGAAGTGGGCGCCGCGGACGTGGGCCTATCGTCGATCTTCTCGAGGAGAATGCGGAGCGCTTTCGTCAAGATCTCGTTGCAGCACAGCAGAATTTGCGGGCTATTGAGGCCAACAAGCGGGCGGGACTGGCGAGCGCTGGGGATGTTGCGCGCAAGGAGTCGGGCATATTAGGCCGCTTCGAGGCGTTCCACAGCTATGCGATGCAGAACCCGCTTGTTCAGATCGCGTGGGGGCTATTCTTTCTGCTGGTGCTCGCGATGGAACTGATGGTAGTGTTCGTCAAGTTTGTGTTTCCTCCGACCGTTGACGATGCGCTGGAGGAAGTGCGGGAATACGTTGCCGCCCGGCAGGCCGCGGACTACCGGGATGCCATGACGTCCCCCGTGCGCGCCGCGGCCGATCTGGTGAAAACAACCTATGCCTGAGTTGCACAAGCAGGAGTTGCGCGGCAACGCAGGGCGCACAGTCCAAGTTGGAGTTGGACATGGTGCGAGAGGTCTGTCGCCCGCGAAATCTCATCCTTGCCCCCGATGGCCACCTCAAACTCCCCCACCCGTGGCCGGGTCAAACTCCCCCAGGCCAGGACGAGGGGGATTTTCGTCTTTTCTTCTTTGACGGCTGTTCGGCAAGCGAAGCGCGTCAGGCCGAAGGCGTGCGCCGGGGAGCGGTGGGCAAGCCACGGACCCCGCGGGGGCCGTCCACAGGCTTGTCCTGTGGGCGGGTGGCTTGTCCACGGCGGGCGGGGAGGGCCGCGTCAGTCCGCCTGCGGTTTGATGGCGAGCCGCTGCGCGGCTTCCTTGAGCCGGTAGCTCTTGCCCTCGAACTCCAGCAGCCGCGAGCGGTGCATGAGACGGTCCAGGATCGTCGAGGCCATCGTCATGTCGCCAAGGTAAGTGCCCCAGTCGCGGATGACCCGGTTGGACGTCACCAGCACGCTGGCGCGCCGGCGATGCCGCTGGTGCACCAGCGTCTGCAGCAACTCGGCGGCCGTCTCGGAGACGCGCTTGGCCAGGAACAGATCGTCCAGCACCAGCAGGTCCGCCGCGAGGAAGCGCTGCAGCATCAGCTCGCGCTCGCGCGCATCGGTGAGCGCGTAGCGCGCGAAGTCGCTGTCGGTCTCGACGTAGGCGACCTTCAGCCCCTGCTGCACCGCGTGGTAGGCCACCGCCTTGGCTGCGTGGCTCTTGCCCGTGCTGGGCTTGCCGATCAGAAGGGCGTTGGCGCCTTCGCTGACGAACTTCAGCGTGTGCAGCTCGAAGCACGCCGCACGCGGCACCTTCGGGTTGAACGACCAATCGATCTCCGCGAGCGTGACCTTCTCGTCCAGGCGCGAGTCCTTGTAGCGCTTGTCGATCAGACGAGACTGCCGGCGATCGAGCTCGTCTTGCAGCAGCAGCGCGAGCAGCTCCTGCGCGTTCATCTGCGAGGCCGCTGCCTGCTCAAGGCGCGTCTGCAGCGTGTCGCGCGCTCCGGACAGGCGCAGCTGCGCCAGCGTGCGTTCGAGTTCGGCAATCGACATGCTCATTGCAGCCACTCCCGCGTCAGCTGCGCAGCCGCGGCGGCGGCGAAGAAGTCGGCATAGTCGCCCGCATCGCGGATGAGGTCGTCGCGCTGCGTCAGTTCGAGCTCGCGCTGTTCGGGCGCGCTTGCCGCTTCGGCCAGCTTCACCACGAGCGCCGTGATCGCCTTCAGTGTCACGCGTGCTTCGACGCAAGCCTGCGCGCAGGCCTGTTCCACCAAGGCTGCACGATGGCGGCGCGCAAGGCCCACGAGCCCCCACATGCGGCGCTGGCCGACACGTCCTTCGCGGGCGAACCACTCGCGGCAGATCACCACGCACTGCGGCCCGATCTCTGCGGCGAGCTTCCACAGCAGCTCGGTCTGCCGGCTCGGGTTGAACGGCCGCTCCTCATCGGGCAGCACCACTGCGCCGCGCCGCTCGCTTCTCGCGTGCGTGCGCAGCAGCGCGCTGGTTTCCCGGTCGCGGATCTCCACCAGGTGCGCGTACAGCCGCACCGTCACCTTCGAGCCGATGGCCGCCGGCCGCGCAGCGTAGTTGCTGCTGGCAACGCGCACCGTCGTGTCGTCGGCGACCGTGCGCACCAGCTCCTCGAAGAACGCGAAGTGGCCCACCGGCAGCGGCGTGAGGCTGGCGCGTTCCTCCTCGAACATGGCCTGTACCTGGCGCTTCTCGCGGCCGTGGATGCGCTTGGCCGCCCACGTGCTCTCCCAGCTCCAGGAACTCGTTCTGCGCGGCCAGCGAGTCGAAGCGGCGCCCCTTCAGGGCGGTGGCCTGCGTGTGCTGGATTCCCGACTCCACGGTGCCCTTGCGGTTCGGATCACGTACCCGCGCGGGGTCGGCAACGCAGTGGTAGTGCGCCAGCAGCTGCGCGTACACCGCGTTGAGCTCGGGCTCGTACAGGTCGGGCTTGACGACTCCTTCCTTGAGGTTGTCCAGAACGACGTAGCGCACAGCGCCGCCGAAGTAGCGGAAGGCCTCCTCGTGCAGCCGCGCCCATTCCTGCTGGCCGCTCTTCCAGACTACGCGGCGGAAGCTGCGACGCGAGTAGCGCAGCGTCATCACGAACAGCCTCGGGCGCTTCCAGCGTCCGGTCACCGCATCGAAGGTGAGCGCGCCTTCGCCGTAGTCGACCTGCGCTTCCTCGCCCGGGGCGAACTCCAGCCGGTCGAACTGCTCGGGCTCGCGCCAACGCAGCCGGGCGGCAAACCGCTTGACGCTGTTGTAGCCGTGGCCGAAGCCGTGCACGTCCACCAGGTCCTGGTAGATGGCCATCGCGTTTCGACGCAGCTTCAGCTGCTCTTCGATGAACTCGCGCCAGGGCTCGCACGCCGAGGTGTGAGCCGGTGGCCGGGGTGGGGGAATTTGCTCGGCCGACTCAGGCAGCGAGCCGGTGGCCACCCCGGGGGAATTTGCCGCCGCCAGCTTCAGCTGGTAGGTCCTCACGGTCTTGCGGTCGATGCCGGTGACCCGCGCGATCTCCCGCTGGCTCTTGCCCATCGCCAGCAGCGTCTGGATGGTGGTTTGCTTGTTGGCACTCAAGACGTTCAACTCCTCGACCTCCGCTCTCGGGAGGTCAGTCAACGTCCTGTCCAAAGGGGGCCGGCGGCGCCGGCCTACTACCCTCTCCCGATCAATTCAGGTGGGGGAGTTTCAGGTGGCCACGGGTGGGGGAATTTGGGTGGCCGTCAGGGTCCTTGCTCGTTCTTCTTGCGATCCAGGCATGGCTTCGTGGGCTGGACTGCATCCTGATGACCGCGGATGACCTTAGGGCCTTTTACGGCGTCGATCGGATTCGCGAATCACGGGTCGAATGGATTGCGGAGGACTTGAGGCACTGGTTTCCCCACCTCAAATTCGTTTACCAATCTGAGCACGCGCTGTCGGAAGCATGGTTCTCTCGTGGACCAGTTCCAATAAATCTTCCCTTCCAAGAGCGGCTTGCAGCTGTTTCCGGAGCGTACCTGCTCGATCCACTTGAGGCGTTTGTGCGTGGGCGACTCCGAGAAAGGGACGCTCTCGCAGATCTCGTGAGTATTGAAAGCGGTCTTGCCAATCCGAGTCCCTACGAATTTCCTCAGGGCTTGGGGTAATGTACGAAGCAGTTCACAGCGAGCGTAGTGCCGAACCGAAGTGAACTCTGACATCGCACTCCAGCGCTGTCCACCGGGTTACCAGTGATGCCGATGTCGCACGGCTTTCTGGCGCTGCTCACCCCAAGCTGTCTCGCCGCCCTTTAGGAACACTGGACTTGGCCCTTGGGCGTGCCCGTGGAGATCACATCGCCAGGCAAGAGGGTCATGATCCGTGAGAGATACGAGACGAGCTGCGCCACGCCGAAGATCATTGACCGGTATGGCCATCCTGATAGCGGTGACCATCGACTTCCAGTCACAAGCGTTGCGAGTGGCATATCACGGGTGCCGCACCCCCATCGTCTCTGAAGCTGCGGCGTTGGTGAAACGCCTATTCGGCGCTGAGCTGGAGGATGCACCACGCGCGCGTCGGAAGCGCCGGCCTTCTTCGGTGCTCAGTAGACGCTACTTGGCTCAACTCAAAGCTCAGGGGTGATCAGCTAACCACGCCCTCTGCCGCGCACCGCCGCTGGTGCCGCTCCGCAAGAGAAGTGCGGAGCCAAGCCCGCCTCCTCAGAACGCTCACGAGCACGAGGTTGCCGCGGAAGGTGTCTCCTATGCACTCCGTTCGTTGGCCTCGAAGATGGCGGCAAAGGCACCTCGGATACCTCTATCGCCGCGGTGATTGACGATCCATTCCCGATCGGACTTGCCACTATAGACAACTAGCTTGCCGTCTTCCCGCCCGGTTGCGTGTTTCTCCGCCTCGTGGAGCCAATCGAGAACAGGGAAGAAGTGGAAGGTTTCCAGCTCTGCGCGTTGGTCGTGCCCCTCGGCGCCGAATGCAAGTACGGTCGTCTTGGGATAGCCAGCTGCCTTTTTCGCGTCCAAGGAAAAGCCGGTGCGGGTCGCCTTGTACTTGACTTGAACAGGGACCAAGACTGCGCCGTCGCTTGACGCGGCGATCAGATCGATGCCGTTGTCCACCAGCGGCATGAAAACATGGATGCCCATGCGCACCAGCTGACTGGCGACGGCAAGCTCCTTGGCCTTGCCGATAAGGGATGTCTCACTCATTCTGAAGGCGCGCTCAACGGAAGCTCATCATAGAGTGGATCGACGGAACGGCAAGCTGTTGTTCGGCCGGCGTCACGCTGCGTGGCTCCTTCGGGCTTCCCGGGACCATGACACGGGTAGAGACGCTAGGCATACCAAACCTGAGCGTCGGCGGCCAGAATGGCATCGATGTCCCGTCCGACCCGTGCCACCGTGGGCAGGGCCGCGACGTTGCTTTCAAGAGGGATCTCGATGCCGCCTTCGTAGACGACCTCAGCGATCCAGCAAGGGGGCGCCGATCGCGAGTCCGTGATGAGACGGGCCGCAGCACAGTCGACAAGAACGGTGTGAGATCCTCCGATGCGAATGCGCTGGCCCCAGGAGGCCTGCTCGGGTGCAGCCGCCTGATACCCCAATTTCATGAGCTGTTCGCGCAGCCATCGGGCAATGCACGCTTCCCCTTGTCTGTTGAACTCCGAGGCGACGTGCTCGGCGCGAAACCAGAACTGCGGGTGGTACTCGTTCATTGCACGACAACTAAGGTGACTTCTGTGAGCTACGCCGCGCGCCTTGCTCCGCAGCTTGACCGGGGACTAGCAGGATTTTTCCAAAGACACGGATCGGCGTTCACGCCCGGCTTGATACCGTTGGCGTGGAAGATGGCCAGCATCGAGTCCTTGAAGTCCGCCGGCAGCGCAAACAGACGCGCGGACCCGATGTCCTGCGACCCGAGGATTGAGCCCCAGCCACCCTCTGGCACGATTGCCTTCCGACCCAAGTACCAGAAGTCCTTGCAGATGAGGGAGTTGACGCCGCCCAGGTCGTGGTCCATGTCTCCGGGTAGGTGATGGTCGTTCGGCAATTGCCGGTAATGGCCCTGCGCGTTTTGGAAATAGATGTTGTCGCCAGCGCGCTCGATCTCATGTGGACTGCCCTTCTTGGGCTTCTTCAAAGCGAAGCGCTGGTCCTCAAAGTAGCTCGCAAGCGGGATCACCTCGGACACCTTGGCCAGATAGATCAGTCCCATGAACGGGATGGTCACGCCGTTCTGCCGCGCCCTGACGACCAGTTGCTGAGACGCAAATCCGGCGATCCAGTCGCCAGGCTTGCGGCAGCGACGAACCGGCGGGCGGCAGGTTGCCAGTGTCAGACATCCGTGAAATGGGTTCGGCGCGAAGCCGCTGTCGTGGGTGAGTTTGTAGCCCCTAATGGCCATGCTTCTTCAGTCCCTTCTTCCGACTGCTGTTCAGATGCTGTGAGATTCGATAAGACTCCGCACCCAGGCGATACCGTCCCGGTGTTCGCCCATGTTCAGCACGAACTCCTGCCCCTTACCGACTGTTTGCAACCGCACGCGGTTGCCAATCGTTTCCCAGCGGCTTTCTTTGCTATGCAGTGACAGGGCTGGCATTCCCGCCTCGGGCGACATCCACGAGGGCAGAAGCCACCTGGAGCGACTGCGGCCTGGCTCGGTCAGTTGCAAAGACGAGGTCCAGCGCCGGAACATGCCCGCGCCGGCCGTATTGGTCGGCCTTCTGCCGAAGGTGAGGTGCTGGGTTGCGACGTAGAGCGTGTTGTTAGTGCCGATCGTTGTTCCGTGCTGGACATGGGGATGGTCGGCCAGCCAGGGGTAGCGAACGCAGACATCCTGCGAGAATGCTTTGGGCACCGGAATGATTTCGCCGACCTGCAGCCAGCCGAACAAGCTGTGGATGTGCGGTGCGCTCCGCACGTACCGCCAACGCCCTTGGTGTTGCTCGACCTGGCGAAACCACCCAAAGAAGAGAAAGACGTCGCCCACGCCCACGCCTTCATTGGCCAGATGTGACTGGGCGCCTCCGACCTGTCCGAAGGTCGGCAGCCAGCCTGGCTGGCGCGGCACGCAGTCAGCCTCCAGGTCCGGGTCCAGATGGACCGTCCCAACGCCGCCCTTGAGGTCGTTGACCAAATCGACAAGTGGCCGGCCGCGAAACGACAGGTCGTCTATCGGCCGGCCGTAGCGCGATGGAATAGGGAACGAGGTGAGGCCGCCGTCAGGCAGGAGGGGGCTAGGCACGCCGCCGTACTGTGAATCGAAGCCCTTGCGGCTGAAGATGATCCTCACTATCGCCTCTGACCTGAATGAACTGTCCGAGCTTCCCTACCCAGGTCATCTGTGTCAAGATGTAGAACCGAAAGAGGCGAGGAATGACAAACAGAATCGATCTTCCCCGAGACTGGGTCTGCGATGGCCGGGAACTCAAACCCAAGTCTGGCTCCAGCATGAGCAACACTTGGGTGTTCGATGGCAAGGAGATCAAGCCTAAATCTGGCGCGTCGATGTCCAACACTTGGGTGTGGGACGGCAAGGAACTCAAGCCCAAGTCGGGTGCCAGCATGAGCAACACCTGGGTTGCCAGCGGGAGCACCATCAAGCCCAAGTCGGGCGCCTCGATGTCCAACACTTACGACATTGGTGGGCTGCCGATCTTGGCCGTGGCCGGAAAGCTGGCCCTGCGCTTGTACTGAAGGGCATCGACCCCATTCACGCAGGAACGAAGCGGGTCGACGGCCACGTTGCTGGTGCGTCGAACCCAACTTGCGCTTGCTCACTTGCCTGTGGAAGGTGCCGGTACGCAGTACCAAGCCTGCCGGAAGGTTCCCAGAGGTGATGCGCGCGCTGGCCAGCCTGACCGGCGGCCCGCATGTGCTCGACGGCGAAGTGTGCGTCCTGCGCGAGGATGGGACCAGCGACTTCAACCTGTTGCAAGAGCGCGCCCGCTGTCGGCGCTGGTATCCCGGCGTGCACCGGGTCACGTTTTGCCTCTTTGACCTACTGGTGTGCAACGGCAAGCCCACCGGGGACCTGACGCTGACACGGCGGAAGGAACTACTGCGCGAATTGCTCAAGCTCTTGGGCGGCCGTGACCTATCGCTGCTGTTCGTTCAGGACCTGCCGGCCGATGCCAATCTGTTCGCCAATATGGCCAGCGCCGGCCTGCAGATCGACGGCGTGATGGCCAAGCGCAAGGACAGCACCTATCAGCTCGGGGTGCGCAGCCCCGACTGGCGCAAGATCAAGCGGCCAGAGTGGCATAAAGGAAGCGAGTGGCGCGCTTGGAGCCGCTCTGGAGCGTCAAAAATGCCGGTCAACCGCAACCTGACCGGCTCTGTCTCGCGCAGCAGCGCCATGGTGTCCCCGTCCGCGCTTCGGATGACTTCTCTGTTTGAAGTGGCCGCCGATGCTGCGCTGGCCCTATTTGCTCAAGCCCAGAAATACCGCTCGCGGAACGCTTCGGCGTGTTTGGGATTGAGCACATCCGCTGCGAGCATCTCCTCCAGTGTTATTGCGGTAAAGGTGGAAGTGTCAGCCAGCAACTGGCCGTAGTCGGCAGCGAGAGTGGTGTAGCTCACGTTGCCGGCCGGGAACACCAGTGCGAAGCCCGCCCATGCCCACTCCTTCTGATCATCGAACCGCATACTGAGGGCCAGTAGGTGGTCCTGCCAGACCTGCTGCATTGGGCTATCGATGATCTTGTCTGCGGCGCCGTCCTTGAAGACGGGTTTCTTTGGTCAGGGTTCGATAGCGTTTCAGCTGCGACTCATAACGCTGCTCCTGCTGGCTCCCTTGCGGGGACGCTTCTCCCTTACGGCGTGCTCGTGGTACTTCGTCTCCACCCCGAAGATGCCCTTGCGCCCGCCCCGTAGTTCGAGCTTGAACGCCACATCAAAGGCGCTGCCATTGTTCAGGAATCGACCGTTTCTGCGACCGGGTGAATACTCGAAACACACGTCTGTCACCGTGCCTGGCACGTGCGGCCACCAGCGCTTGACCGCGCGAGTAGCCAGCCCTTTCGGGTCCTTCTTCAAGGGGCCGAACAGGTTGAAGCACATCGGCATCGAGGACAGCAGGTCGGCGAACAGGCGATGCTGATTCAACATCTCGCCTGGTCCTTTGTTCTCCTTCCTTACTCGCTCGCGCGCGATGTCGGCGATCTCGGGGAAGAGAAAGTTGTGACCATTGTCCTTAGCTCCCTGCCAGCAAAGCCGGCTTCCAAGCGGACGGGTCGGCTTGGAATTCGAGAAGATTGGGTGGGTGCCTTCCGTGATGGTCGGCTGCTGTTTTATCCGCCACTGCGTCTGCTGCAGCCGAGCCCTGCGTTTAAACTGTGTCATGAGGGGATTGACCGGGACGTAGTCCACGTCCTCCCAGCAGTTAAGCGCCTGCAGCGTGCTCTCGTCCAATTGCTGATTCATGCTCCCACCTCCGGTGCGCTCGACCCGGGCACTTCGACATCTTCCTTGCGATCCCACCCGCGGTACTCCCATGGCACGACATTCTCCAAGAGCGTGATTCGAGGTTCAGGCATCACGTCGTCCACTTTCAGATCTCCCGATTCATCCCCACCGCTCCGAGCATTTCACGATAGCTGTCGATGTGACTGCCGCCGTGGTTGTCCATTCCCGGCTTGGTCAGCAAGCGCGGCGTCATCCAACTGCTGATGCGCTTTTCAGGACGCTCGTGCCAGCTCACGTTGAAAGCGGCGAGCTTTGGGTAAAACTGCATGTGCGAGTAGCCAGGCACGTTGTCGTGAACCCACCAGGCCAGAGCCGCCCAGTCAAAGGTTCTCTCGTAATAGGGCAGGAAGGCCGGAACGACGATGCAGGCCGTCGCTCCCATGTGCCCCGCAGCGTCCCGATGGTCCCAGATGTGGGAAGCGTAATTGGCTTCGTTCGAGGCGCAGTTGTACTGGTTCTTGTTAGCCGCACCACGGGCATTGACTGCAGCGGCCCGGAACGCCGACCGGATCGCGATTCGGCCAAAGCGCTCCTGAATGGCCTCCAGGACCTCCTGGCACAGGCGCTTGCCCGCTTCGATCGCCAGTTCGGGGTCGTCCGGCACATTCGGGATGCCCTCGATCTGCGAGATCTCTGAGTACAGGAAGTCCCGCATGAAAAACGATCGCGACAACCGGGTCCGCCCAAAGTCCTCCAGCCGGGCTACCGTCCAGGGTCGTCCTGCCATGTCAAGCTCCAACCCAAAAGCAACAGCAGGGAGCTTCCGGTCGAAGCTCATCCGTGTCAAGATGCTGCTCGCAGGAGGATTCCGTGGAAGAGCTTTTTCCCCACTGCTGTGGAGTCATGTTCCTTCGGCCATGCCCTCCAACGCGTCCAAGAACGATGGATCGCAGGCCTCGTCGACGTGGTTGAAGTTCCACAGGCCACTGCGCCGGATCTCTGAGCGAGCGCTGTGATGGCCCAGCCAGCCGGCGCTGGGCGGATCAAGCGGGTCGAAGCGGTTGGACAGCAGCGCGATCGCGTTGCGTTCGATGTAGCCCCGCTGGCTGGAGGCGCCGGGTTCGTCGGGCACGGCCACCCACAAGATGCTCATGGAGCAGATGTAGGCCGAGACGGCCCGCTCGATGCCTGCCTCGGCTGCGAGAAGGGCAGGGTTGGACCTCACTTCGGTCGGCCTGGTGCTGCCGCTGCCCCAGCTGGGTAGGCTGCAATCCTCACGCGCCAACAGCGCCGCGCCGACGTGCAGGCGAAATATCGAACCACGGTGGTTGCCGCCGCCGGACCGGGTACCCGCGTGCGTTCGCAGCCGCCCCCAGAGCGTCGACTTCGCCCCCTCCGCCAAGCCATGGGTGCCCACCCGCACGATGCGCGGCGTGCTGCCGTCGCGTCTCAACTCACCCGGCTCGCGAAAGAAGTACACGCCGCGCTTGGGTAGGCCGGACCTGCCAGAGTAACTACCCAGGGTCTGACCCTGCCCGCGCTGCTCCAGGGCGCCCAGAATCGCGTAGAAGCGGTCGAGCAGTGCCTCAGTTGCCAAGCGCCGCCTCCTTGCGCAATTGGCGCAGCTGCTCGCCCAGGCGCAGCCCACGCAGCGGAACGTCGATCTGGTGGCCGCGGGCCTGCAGCAGCGGCTCCAGATCCTCCCGATAGCGCTGGCCGGCCAGCAGAATGAGCCGGCATCCTGCCGGCAGAACTGCGTCGAGCTGAGTGGCGACCTTGCTCGCCCACTGTTGGCGTGCAGGCTTGGCCATGGTCAGCAGGGTCTTCTCGTACGGCTGCACCACGTCCTGGGGCTGCAGCAGGCCGTGTTCGGCCGACAGGATGAACCAGCGGTCGGCGTGGCGGCGCGCGTACGCGCGCAGCGCACGAAACAGTGCCGAGGTATACAAGTCCTCGGCGGGCGCCGGGTGCGGGCGCTTGGACTTGACGCAGCCAACGAGGGCGATGGTTGCCATCCATCAGAGAAGGGCGTCGAAGGTCACAAGGTTGCCAGAGATCCCGACCGCCGTGCGGCGCACGGGGTCGAGAGAATCGTGGTCCGCTCGCGCCCGGACTACACGGCAATGCTTTCGCCGGCCTGGGCGGCCAAGTGGACTGCCGCATCCAGTTTCGCTGTGTTGCCGCCAAAGTCGCGGGTGAGGTCAACAGCAGCACGCAGGATCGGCAAGCGCATGGAGGCAATGCGCTCATCCGAGAACCGGAAGGCCGGGCCGGTGATGGCAAGCGCGCCTTGCAGCGCGTCGCCGGGTCCGAACACCGGGGCCGCCACGGCTGCGGTGTCCGCTTCAATTTCCCCGCGCGTGAAGCTAAAGCAGGAACGGCGCAGCTCGGCCCACCTCGGGGCGGCCGCCTCCCGGCCGAAGGCCAGCAAGATCTTGCCGCCGGCGCCGCGGTGCAGCGGCAGCAGGTCGCCCACGCGGACATGGTCCCGGATCTTGTGGGTCGAGTCGACCCGATAGACGCACACGCGCAGCTCGCCTTCTTGTACGTTGAAGGAAGAGCTTTCGCCGGTCTGCTCAACCAGACTGTGCAGCACCGGGTTGATCAGTTCAGCCGGCTTGATCCATCGCTGGTAAAGGCTTCCCAGATGCAGGGCAGCCACCCCCACGTGGTAGTTGCCATCGGCTTGCTGGCCGATGTAGCCGAACTTCTCCAGGGTGCCCAGCAGGCGCAGCAGGGTGCTCTTGTACAGGCCGGTGCGCCGCGACAACTCGGCCAGGGACTGGGTGGTGCTGGCCTCGAACGTCGACAGGATCGCCAGCGCGCGCTGCAGCGTGGCCACACCCCGGTCTTCCTTGTCTGGGTCCTCGGTTGCCATTTCCTCTCCATAAAATAGAACGATGTTCTGAATTGACGCTCCCGCGTTTCAATAATACGCTACTCTCCGCTTCAGAACGTTGTTCTAGATCAATGAACCGACGTTCTCAAAACGGCCCGGAGCGGCCAGATGAACACGAGATGGAACGACTGGAAACCCCTGTACTGATCGTCGGCGGCGGGCCGACGGGACTGGCCCTGGCGGCCGACTTGACCTCCAAGGGCGTGCGCTCGATGGTGGTGGAAACGCGCACCGAGCCGACCGCCCACCCGCGAGCCACCTTGCTGGGCTCGCGCTCGATGGAGTACTACCGGCGCCTCGGTCTGGACGAGCAGATCGTGCGCAGCAGCCTGCCGCGCGAGCACGGCTACCGGATCGTGTTCGCCACCCGGCTGTCGGGCAAGCTGCTGCACGCGCACGACAGCCCCTCGCCCAACCAGTACATGACGGCGCACCGCGAGATGCGCACCGACCTGCCCGAGTCGGCCTGGACCCCGTACTACAAGGTGCAGATCGGCCAGCACGCCCTGGAGCCCATCGTCAAAAGCTGGCTGCTGGACAAAGGTATGGCGGACGTGCGCTACGGCACCGAGTTCGTCGCCTTCGAGCAGGACGCCGGTGGCGTCACCTCTGTCATCCGCGACCTGGCCAGCGGGCAGGAGACCACCGTGCGATCTCGCTTCCTGGTGGCCTGCGACGGCGGGCGTAGCGCGATCAAGGCGACGCTGGGCATTCCCTACACCGGCCGAGGCGCGATGCGCCGCAACGTCAGCTACCTGTTTCGCAGCAAGGCGTTCCTGGAGCACGCAACAGCAGCCGGCTGGGCCAACCTGTACTTCATCTTCCGCCCGGGCGCGTTCGGCGTCTTCACCAACATCAACGGCGGCGAGATCTGGAACTACCAGAACTATGTGCTTGAAGGCGAGGCCGAGGGCAGTGAACGGGACCCTGCCGAGCAGATCCGCGACGCCATGGGCGCGGACTTTCCGTTCGAGATCCTGCAGGTGATGCACTGGTCGCACCACCAGTCGGTGGCCGACCGCTTCCGCGCCGGCAACGTGTTCCTGGCCGGCGACGCAGCGCACCTGTTCTGTCCCACCGGTGGCATCGGCATGAACACTGGCATCGCCGACGCATTCGACCTGGGTTGGAAGCTCACCGCCGCGCTGCGCGGCTGGGGCGGGCCGCACCTGCTGGACAGCTACGAGTGGGAGCGCCGCGCCATCGCGATCCGCAACACCATCGCCGCGGCCTCCAATGCGGACCGCATCGACGCCATGATGAAGGTGACCCCCGCCGGCCTGGAAGATGACACCCCGCAGGGGCAGGAACTGCGCCAGGCGTTCGGACGGCGGCTGCGCCAGACCTCCAAGCAGTTCAACACGGCCGGGCTTCACCTGGGCTATCGCTACAGCGACTCCTTCATCGTGGTGCCCGACGGCACGCCGGAGCCGCCGGACGACCCGCGCATCGTCAGCCAATCCACCTGGCCGGGCTGCCGCGCACCGCATGTATGGCTCGAGCCGGGCAAGTCCACGCTGGACCTGTTCGACGGCACCGGCTATGTGCTGGTGGCCCTGCCGGGGGCGCCGGACACGGCGGCGCTGGAACGCACGGCCGCCGAGCGCTGCATCCCGTTCAAGCGGGTCGACGTCAACGAGCGCGCCCGGGCGCTTTACGAGCGCGCCCTGGTGCTGGTGCGCCCGGACGGCAGCGTCTGCTGGCGCGGCGAGGCCCTGCCCGAGCAGGTCAACGACATCTGGGACACGGTTGCAGGCTTTCGCGCCCCGGTCTGACTTGGCAAACGGAATTCACTCATGAAACTCATTCGCTTCGACGGCGGGCGTGTCGGCGTGGTCGACGCCCAGCGCGTGTTCGACATCACCGACATCGTTCGGGAAGACCCCGTCGCCTGGCCGCCGACCGGCATTTGCCGCGTCATTCGCGACTTCGACAGCTTCCGCCCGGCGATTGCCGATCGCATCAAGGGCGGTGCCGGCGTGCCGCTTGACTCGGTGCGGCTGGAAACGCCGGTGCCCTGGCCCAACAAGCTGATGGCCTACCCGGTGAACTACCATGACCACGCCAAGGAGATGGCGTCCAAGGGCCTGGCCAACGTGCAGGGCTACTTTCTGAAGTCCAACTCCTCGCTGGCCGGTCCTTCGGACCGGGTGGAACTGCCGGCGCTGGCCGGCCGCGAGGTCCACCACGAGTGCGAGATCGCGCTGGTGATCGGCAAGGAGGGCCGCCAAATCCCGCCCGAGCGGGCCATGGAGTACGTCTTTGGCTATGCCTGCCTGTTGGACATGACGGTGCGCGGCAAGGAAGAGCGGGTGTTTCGCAAGTCGTACGACACCTTCACGCCGGTGGGTCCCTGGATCGTCACCGCCGACGAGGTGCCGGACCCGGCCGACATCGGCATGAAGCTGTGGGTCAACGACGAGCTGCGCCAGCAGGCCAACACGCGCGACCTGATCGTCGACATCCCGCAGATGGTGGCGGTGGCCTCCTCGGCGTCGACCCTGTACCCGGGTGACCTGATCGCCACCGGCACGCCGGCCGGCGTCGGCCCGGTGCGCGACGGCGACGTCATCACCATCGAAGTCGAGCACGTGGGTCGCATGTCGATTCCGGTGGTGCAGGGCACGCGCGGCGCCAACGTGGTATTCGAAAAGCCGTACGAGTTCGTGCGGGCCAGCTAAGAACCGCAAGAGGAGAACCGATGCCCATCGACAGCGCCGACATCGGCAGCCTGGAGCAGCTCTACCCGGTGCTCAACCGCGAGCGCTACACCGCCGGCTGGCACAAGGCCCGCCCTTCCCTGTGGAAGGAGCCGAAAACGCCTTTCGAGCCGCGCCAGTGGCGCTATGCCGAGGCGCGCCGCTACATCGACCTGGCCGCCCAGTGGATCGGCACCGAACAGGCCGAGCGGCGCAACCTGCTGATGTTCAACCCGGTGGCCGACAACGACTATGCGTCGCTGCCCAACCTGGTGGCCGCCTACCAGATGCTGCGCCCGGGTGAACATGCCCGTGCCCACCGCCACTCGCCCAACGCGTTGCGGCTGGTGCTGGACGCGAAGGAAGAGGTCTACACCGTGGTGGACGGGGTGCAACTGCCGATGGTCCCTGGGGACGTGCTGCTGACGCCCGGCTGGTGCTGGCACAGCCACTTCGATCACGGCGAGCACGACGCCTACTGGATCGACTTCCTGGATGTGCCGCTGGTGCATCGGCTCGAGTCGATGTTCTTCGAGCCGCACCCCGAGCAGTTCCAGCAGGTCGAGCACAAGCCGGCCGCTTCGCCGATGCGCTTTTCCGCGGCCGACCAGGATCGGCTGCTGGCGCAGGTGCCGCAGCAGGGCGGCGTGCGCTCGGTGCGGCTGGACACGCCCTCGATGCGCACCATCGCCCTCACGGTCCACGAGTTGGCCGCAGGCGCCCGGACACCGCTGCGCAGGGATGCGGCCTCGCGTTTGGTCGCCATCACGCAGGGTCGCGGCCAGGTTGAAGTCGGCCAGCACCTGTTCGACTGCGAGCGCGGCGACCTGGTGGCGATTCCGATCTGGCACGAGTACCGGATCGTGGCCGCGACCGGGCTGCGGCTGCTGGAGGTGTCCGACGAGCCGGTACAGCAGATGCTCGGCTTTTATCGAAACGAACTTCGCGCCTGAGCGCACGGGCGCTGCTTTTTCTCTTTATTTTCACTACATAGGAGACGAGACATGGCTTGTTTTTCCACCCGAGCTTCCGGCGTGAGCCGGCGCCTGAGCATTGCCCTGCTGGCGGCGCTGGGCACCGGCGCCGCCCTGGCCGCCTTCCCGGAGCGGCCGATTCGCATCGTGGTGCCGTTCCCCGCCGGCGGCGGCACCGACATCGTGGCCCGCGTGATCGGCCCGCACCTCTCGGCCGAGTTGAAGCAGCCGGTGGTGTTCGAGAACAAGGCGGGGGCCAGCACCGTGATCGGCACCGAGGCGGTGGCCAACGCGCCGGCCGACGGCTACACGCTGCTGTTCACGTCCAGCGCCTTCACCGCCAACGCATCGCTGATTAAGAGCCTGCCGTATGACCCGCTGCGCACCTTCACCCCGATCGGCTCGGCGGCGCTGCATCCGTTTGTGCTGGTGGCGCACCCGTCGCTGCCGGCCAACAACCTGAAGGAACTGATCGCGTACGCCAAGGCCAACCCCGGCAAGCTCAATTACGCATCGGTGGGCCCGGGCAGCTCACAGCACCTGGGCATGGAGCTTTTGAAGCGCATGGCCGGTGTCGACATCGCCCACATCCCGTACCGTGGCAGCGCACCGGCAATGACCGATCTGCTGGGCGGCCAGGTCAACCTGATGTTCAACGGCGTGTCGCCTACGCTGCAGCACATCCGCACCGGCAAGCTCAAGGTGCTGGCCACCGACGCGGACCGCCGGGTTTCGGTGCTGCCGGACGTGCCGACCGTGGCCGAAGCGGCCCTGCCGGGCTACAAGATCACGACCTGGTCCGGTCTGCTCGCGCCGGCGGCGGTGCCGGCGGATGTGCGCGAGCGGCTGGCGGCGGCCTGGACCAAGGCCATGGCCGTGCCCGAAGTGCAAAAGGCGCTCACCGATCGCGGGCTGGTGCCTAACCCGCTGGCGCCAGCCCAGTTCGCCCAAATGCTGGGCGAAGACAAGGAGGCCTGGGCCAAGCTGGTGCGCGACACGAAAGTCGAGCCCGAATGAGGGAGGCAGACCGCTGCCGCCGACGGCAAAGGTAGGAGTTTTTCTTTGCCAGGCCATAGCGGCGGTCTCGGCCCCGGCGAACCTCCTGACCGCGTCGCGTGACAGGAGGCGCCAAGTAAGCCCGTAAGGGCGGTCGCGACTCTGGTGCTTCGGCGCTGACCGCGACTTGCGCGGGTGGCTGGTACCAACGGGCGGGTAGGGTGGTGCTAATCGAGAGCGGCAACACTCTCTTATGCGCACGGACGGCTTATCCTCGCGGGTCGCTTGTCTTCTCCGCGGGTGGCGGGCGGGCGTCGCAAGTCCTCCGCGCGGGGCAGGACCGAGTTTCGTGGGCGCAACTCTCGGCGCCGCTGCTGAAAAGTCTTCCCGGACCATCCCCACTACGGGTCGGAGTTCAACTTATATCGATGGCCCTGGGGCCCCTATTGCGGATGATCGAACGCAGGGTAAAGCTGCCAGACTGACTCCAGCCGGGCGTGTCGGCTTCGTCGGTTCAGTCGATTCCGCCGTGCGCCGCAAGCAGCTCGCAACTGTGCCCGGTTGCTGTCCTGCCATCCGTACCGCTTAGCCCAGGACGAAGGGCCGAGCGCCTTTGCAGGGTAGCTGGGCGAGGCAGCGTTATCGAAGCTAGCCAGCTCAGTTCGCGAGCTGTCCCACATTATGGGTTGGACATGTGCGAGCGCTTCGCGGACGGGCAGGGGGGAAGTGCCCGCTACGCAACATGGCCCAATTCAGCCCGAAGGTGGCGCGGGCTGTATGCGAATCGGGTGGCGAACGAAGTCCGGTCGCAAACGCCTGACCAGAAAAATTAGGTACGGCGGCGGTGCCTGAATGCCGCGAACGGGAATTGGCGACCTCCTGCAGCCGCGCCGCAGGAGGTGGAAGTCCTAGAAGGATGGTGGACGGGCTAGGGAGTGCCTGCATCGACTGCCGATCCGTAGACCGATCCTTATAGGGCCAACTGCCCATGCGCTATTAAAAACATAGCGTACAATTTCGCACTTGAATCCTTATAGATCGGCGTGGAATCGTGCTGCGGCGCGGCTGCGCACGGGCACGGGCACGGGCCGTCCGGCAAGCCTGTAGGTATAAGGACTAGCAGCGCCGCGCCCAGCCCATTACTGCCTCAACTACCTTATGAACTGAAAGTTGGCGATGTGCGTACTTCCATCCTTGAAGCGCAGCACCAGCTGGCGGCAGGTGTCCCTCCAGTTTTTCCCCGTTCTCCAGAGATAGGTGTATTGCTGAGTCGTCGAGTCGTATCGTAGGTCCGACTGGCCAGGGCTGTTGGTTGACTCGCCGGGAAAGCCCGCTGGCACGGAACCGTCGCAGTTCGCGAGAACGCTGGAGGGGGCGGCGCTGAAGATGTCTAGCCCTTTGTTGGCTCCAAAACTGAACTTCACGGGAACCACCGCGCCGGCCCGCAGCTCGTTGATCGCCGGCCATGGTTCAAGGGGAGCCAAGAAGCCGCTGAAGCTCCAGGAGGTGAGCGGCGCCACATAGGTCTTGAACCGCATCCTGTAGCCGAAGAGATCCTTCTGCGATCCTTGACTGATTCCCGAAATGAACCAGTTGCCGTTCGTGCCCGCCGTGTTGCCGTTGAAATCCCTGAACCAGTACCCTATTTGGTACGTCTGTCCCTATCTGCGATGACAAACAGCTAGGCCAGTGAGAAATCAGGTGAACCGGTGTACTCGAAGCCGTATGGCTGCCTGTTTTCTCGACCATCATGTGCTGCAGCATCGCGGGCATGGCACGGGCCAGCGGCGAGGACTTGCCTGAGCCCGAAACCAAGCTCGCCTGCCTGCAGGTATTCGCCCTCGGCGGCACGTCCAGAAGCGATGACGGCGCCGAGACGGGCTACTTCGCCACTCCGGGCGCTCCTGGCCAACGCAGTGCGCGCGACGCAGCCGCGCACATTGCCCAAAAGGGCATGAGCACCGAGGGCGCCCCGGCGCTCGTCAGGCTGATTGCCATGATCAGCACCCGGTTCAACGTCCAGGTGACCGAAAAGGCGGCCGCGCAGGCGGTGCCGGTGATCGGCGCGGTGGCCGGCGCGCTGGTCAACTTGGCGTTCACCGACCACTTCCAGAACATCAGCCGGGTGCACTTCACCGTACGGCGACTGGAGAGGATCTACTCACCTGCGGTGGTGCAGGGCGCGCTACGGTCGCCTGTAGTGCCGCGGCCTGAGTAGGCGCTACCCTCGCCGCTGCGCGAATCCATTGAGAACCGTGTGCCCCAGGTGAGCCGCAAATGAACTCCAACCACATCCCGTCCGCCGGCCTTCGCGACGGGTTCTCGACTCCTGGTGAGGTCCACCGTGCTTCTCCTGCAACGCCGACGACCCGACCGGTGATGGTTTCCGCGCCGGCCTCAAGAGCGATCAGCAACGCGGCTGCGCCGACCAGATGAGGCAGCCGAAGGTAACAGGCCGCCCAAAGCCGACGAGGGCTGTAGCTCGAGCGACCTCTCAGAGGGTTTGCGGGACGGCTAGGAACTGCAGGCTGCCGCCAGGTGCCGAATCAAAGACTTCATCCTCCACTACGTCTCCCAATCCCACGCTCTGGGCTGCCGACAGCGTGTGGACCATGCACCACCAGGTCTGTCGGTGGCGCATCACGTTGGCCTTGCTATGCGGCCCGCGGGCGAGCTGCTCGATGCCGGTGATCACAATTCCATTGGCCGAGAACCGCCGCACCTGAGCGTAAACCAGCTCAGGCAGCAGATCAGCGGAGTCGTCCGCACCGCCCAGCAGACGTGCTCGCAGCGTCGGACTGCTACCGCGTGGCCGCTAATCAGAATGAGGTGCCGGTCCACTGCGCGCCGTGGACGCGGAAGGCGAATGCCTCGGTCGCGGAGCTGGAAGACGACTGCAGCATACTGTATTAATATACAGTATGCTGTGCCGCTCACACATCGATCACGCTTACTACGCGTCGTAAGTGCTGGAGGTTGCCTCGACGCCTGTGTGCTGGCTGCCGCAGAGCGCTCGCGAACGCCTCAGGCTTGGCCTGAGTCCGGCAGATCCTCAGCTGAAGACAGACGTGGGGCTTCACGGGCACAAAAGGGCAGGTTAGGCCTCTGAAAATCGACCCTGTACAGAGGAACTCCTCTGCGGCAGAGTCGGCACATCAAAGGAGCCGCCGATATGAATGACACCCTGGAGCCCGCCCCCGCTGCACGATCGCCCATCAGCTTCAACGTACCCGAGCGCCTCTGGCAGGCCTTCCATGACCAGACCGACGGGCTGTTCCTAGCCCGGTCACGCTTTCTTGACCACATACTGGCCCGAGAGTTGCCGCACGTGCGGGAAGACCTGCAAGGCTGGCGCATGTCGACTCGTGCAAAGCGCCTGGTCGCCGGCGAGTTCAAGCGGCTCGATTCACGCAGCGTAAACATCGAGCTGCGCCTTGCAACGGCCCAGGACTTGCGCGACACGCTGGTGCAGCACAACCTCGTGCGTGATGCCTTTTTCACGCGAGTGATCCTGCTGCTGCGCAGCACGGACAGGCTTTTGGATTTGCTGGAGGTGCCGCGCTACGCCTCTGACCGCTTGTCGGGCGGCATTCTGGAGGATATGCCTGCCAGTCCCCTGTTGGCCATGGAAGCGGTGCGCGACGACCCGCTGTACTACGTGCGCCACTTCGTGCGCGAGCGCCACGGGGTAGGCCTGTACCAACTGCAACTGCCTTTCTTGTGGGCGAGTTGCTATCTGGATGACGAGGTGGTGCCGGGCACTGCGGCCGCGAAGCGCGCGAACCGGATATGGGACGAGATCGCCGGTGTGCCGACGCCTATCAAGGCTCGCCGCCGCCCGGCCGCGGGGAGGCGGTGATGCGCGAGCGGGCACCGATGCACACCTCCAGTCTGCGCCTGGTGAATCGACGCTGGCGCGAGCTGGGCGGAACCATAGAAGCGATCCGGCGCACAGGGGAACTGCGATATGCGCACGTGCATTTGCCGCGGCCGCTACGCGTCAACTGTCGGCGCACGAGCGTTCCTGCCAAGCTAATCAGCCGGCTCAATCAGCTGGAGCGGTTAGCCGCTGAGGCGTGACGCCGTCTCGTCATCGAGTCTTGCGAGGCAATCGAAGTGCACAACCCAGCACCCGGCTCGGCTCCTCTGAATAGCGGATGCTGGGGAAAGGGCCTCGCTGTACCGTTGCGCGATGAACAGCATCATCAGTCTGCGATCGGACCTGTTTGTTGCCGGCTACACCGTCAGGACGCGCGAGGGCCACATGGCGCACTGCAAGATCTGTGCGAGCCGGCCACTAAGTGCCTGGGACAGCACCCCAGGGGTTCAGATCCAGGACGGTCCCTTCCTGGAGGAGGTCACCGCGCTGGCGATCGTCTTCGACCGCGCGAAGCGGCTGGCCCGACCGGTTCGGCTTGCTCGGCGCCGACCTCGTCCCGGGTGATTTCCTTGCAAGAGCACTTGAAAGGTTTGGATCGAGAAGGTAAGGGCAGCAGACGGCGCCGGCCCCCTCGGAGGCCCGGGCCGAGTCAGGGAGGGCATCGGCAGCCTTGCCGGTCGGTCAGGTGCGGCCTTTCTTTCTCCTGAGCGCATCGCGCAGCGCCTGCAAACCCTGTTCGATGTCGAATCGCACGATCTTCGGCAGGTTGAAATCGAGCCGGCGCACCTGCTTGGCCAGTTCGTCGGTCGCCACGTCCTTGCGATAGCGTTCCATCAGCACCGACGACCCGCGGGCGTGACCGCTGATCTGGGCGGTGATCTCCTCGCTCAGGCCAAGTTTGTTCAGGCACTCGCTGGCCAAGGTGTGCCGGAACGAGTGGAACACCTTCTTGCCGTCGCGCGGCCACCCCAGTCGGCCCAGGTAGGCCGAGAACCACCTGACCGCTGCGGCGCTGTAGCCCTTGCGCTCGTTGTGCAGCAACTCGGGAAACAGTCGCGTATGCCCTTCCCGGACCAGTGCTTCCCGCCACTCAAGCAAGCCAAGATCAATCAGGTGCGGGTGGATCGGCACGCGGCGCACGGAGTTGACGTTCTTGATCCGCTTGCGCGCTTCTCCTGGCGCGCCGGCACTCGTCTCGGGGGTGATGTCGATGTACCAGGTGCCCGACTGCGTCTGGCGAATGTCGCCCAGCTCCAGCTGGCAAAGTTCGTTGATCCGAGCGCCGTAGTACAGGCCTAGCAGCGGCAGCCAGTAGTAATACGGCAGGAACTCGCGGTAGGTGCCCTGGCGCGTGAGCTTGCCCTTGCCGGTGGCGAACCACTCGGCGCTGAAGATTTTGGCCAGCTCGTCGCGGGTGAACAGGTCCCGGGCCCGATTGACCGCGGATGCCTTCTTCGGTGCGATGGCCCCGGCCAGGCCGACAGCAGGGTCGTCGGCAATCCATTTTTCCTGATGCAGCCACTCGAACAGGCCCGCCAGCCAGTGCATCCGCTTGGCCACTTCCGCCGCCGAGATGGTCGGCCAGTCGGTGCCCGCGACCTTGCCGATCGACTCCTTCACCGTGCGGCTGCCGTGCCTGAGGCGGACCTTGTTCTCGCGCGCCGGCACCCGCGGCAGCTGATGGTCACGGTACTGGCGCAGCACGTCGCGGGTAACCTCTTGCAGCGGCAAGTTGCCCATCAACTCGGCCAACAGCTCGCAGGCGGCGCGGACCCGCCTTGCTTGGTCGGCGGCGCAGCGCCGCGAGCGCTCGTCCATGTAGGCGTCGATCGCTTCGCGCAAGCGCACATGACCCCTGGCGGACGCCGGTGTCGCCAGCGTGCGAGCCCGCTGCTTGGCGGCCTCGATCTGCTCATCGGTAATGCCGGCTGCCAGGGTGGTGCGCAGCGTCTCGACCTGGGCACTTTGCATCAGCAGGTTGGATTGGTTGACCCGCAATCCGCCCGTCGGGCAGTAGGCAGTGTTGGGGTTGCCGGGGCGGGCAAATGCCACCAGCTCGCAGTCCTGACCGTCGATCAACTTCCCGGCAATCACCGCAACGTCCGCGGCGTACAGCTGCACCACGCCGGGGTGTTCGACCGGCACAGCATTGGGTACGTGCGCGGCGGCCGGGACCTCATAGATGCCGGTGAGCCGGTCGTACTCGAACGCCGAGCGGGGCAAGAAGAACCCGGCCTGCAGGCCCGGATCGATGAACAGTCCGAGCCGCCCCTCGGCAGCCGCCCGCAGCAGGCTCGCGGCGTCGATGCCCGCGGCGCTGCTCGCCTCGGCCAGCGACAGGTACTGGGCCACCTGCAGCAGCGGGGAGCCGGCCTGGAGCTGGAGGATGTCCACCTGGGTGCCGAAGTCGAAGTCGTGCAGGCTGCGCCGCCAGCTCGCCAGGATCGCTGCCGCGATGACCTTGGCCACCGCCGCACAACGGCAGCCGGTGGACTGGATCAACTCGGTCTTGCCGACCCGCTCGCGCAGTCGGCGCGGCACGGCCATCCTGGCGAAGTAGACGCCGCTTGGGCGCCTGAACATACCCTGCACAGCAGCTCCTTTGTATGAGCGCGCTGTATCAGAGGGGTCAGAGTCGCAAAATCCTGTTGAGGATCGAGGACTTAAGTAGACATGGAGCGGGCGATGGGAATCGAACCCACGTCTTGAGCTTGGGAAGCTCAGGTCCTGCCATTGAACGACGCCCGCGGGACGTGCAATTCTACGGGGGAAATTCCGGCGCACCGGTCTCGGCCGCACCTGGCTGCGCTCGGGGGGTGGTCGCTACACTCCGGCGCGGGGCCCCGGCGCCCCGCAGCAGTAGCAGTTAGCAGTCGCAGCGAGCAATTCCCCGATGGACTTGTCCGAGCAGTCTTTCCACCGTTTCATCGACCTGGTCTATGAAGCCGCCGAAGGCCCGCGCCACTGGCGCCGCTTCTACGAGGCGCTCCAGCAGGCGCTCGGCGTGCAGTCGATCCACATGCTGGGCACCGACAAGCGCCACGGAACCCTCTCCTACAGCGACGGCGCCAACATGCCGGTGGAAGGGGAGCTCGCGTACATGCAGCACTATCGCTTCGTGGATCCGCGGGCGCCGGTTGTCCTGCAGCGCGCCGTCGGCGAGTGGACGCACTGCCACGAGATCCTGGACGAATCCACGGTGGCGCGCCATCCGTTCTACCAGGAGTTCCTGATCCCCCACGACCGCCGCTACATGACCGCTACCAAGCTGGTCGACACGCCCGAAGCGACGATCATCTTCTCCACCCTCAGCAGCGCTGCCCAGGGTCCGCTGTCGGCCGAGGCGCGCGCCTTCATGGACCGCCTGCTGCCGCACCTGCAGCGGGCCTGCCGCATCGGGCTGCAGCACTTCGTCTACTCCACCCAGGCGCTGGTCGGCCAGCTGCTGGTGAACAAGCTGCGCCAGCCGGTGATCCTGATGACGCCGGGCGGCGAAGTGATGCACACCAACGAGGCCGCGCAGGAGCTGCTGCGGTCCACCGGCCTGGTGGCGGTGGAAGACGGCCGGCTGCAGCTGCCGCAGCCACACCACGCCGACCTGCTGCGCCACTGCGCCGAGATGGAGCAGGCGATCAAGTCCGCGCAAGCCGACGCGCCGGCAGCCGGTGGACCGGTCGCGTCGCTGTTCCGCTCGCTGCTGATCGCGCAGGAGGGGCGCGGCGAGCGCGCCGAGACGCTGTACGCCTTCTTCAGCATGCTGGCGCCGCAGCAGATGATGGGCAGTTTCGGCCTGCGGCCCGTGGTGATGCTGATCTTCTACCACCCGGCGTCCGCTCCTCCGATCGATTCCGGCCTGCTGTACGCCGTGTTCGGCCTGACCCCGGCGGAATGCCGCATCGCCACGCTGCTGGCCGAGGGCATTGCGCTCAAGCGCATCGCCGAGATCCAGGGCACGCAGCACGAGACCGTGCGCAAGCAGCTGCGCTCGATCTACCAGAAGACCGCGACCAACCGCCAGCCGGAATTGGTGCGGCTGCTGCTGCACCTGCCGCACAACGCCGTGCAGAACTGACGCCCGGCCGCGCGCCACCCCCCGAACGGGGAATGGAGCGGGCTGCGCGTTTCCCGCATCCTCGCCATCGGCGCGGGCCAGGCCCACGCCTGGCGCGAGTGCGCGCATGCGCGCATGGTTCGGAAATTCTTCAAAGGGTCGATATGAGTGTGATGAGAGCAGTAAGACTGGCCGTGATGGCCGCAGCGGCCGCTGCGCTGGTGGCTGCGTGCGGCGGCGGCGGTGGTGGTGGCACTGCGGTACCGGCCGTTGCCGGCTCTGCCGTTGGCGTGCTGACGGACAGCCCGATCGGCGGCGTCGAGTACATCACCAGCGGCGGCTACCGCGGGTTCACCGATGCGAACGGCAACTACAACTACAACGAGGGTGAAACGGTGGAGTTCCGCATCGGCGGCATCTCGCTGGGCACCGTCACCGCCACCGGTACCGTGACGCCGATCCAGCTCGCCGGCAGCGGCGCCGGCGCCGCCAACAAGGTGATCAATCTGCTGGTGTTGCTGCAATCGCTGGATGCGGACGGGAACCCGGCCAACGGCATCACCATCGCAGAAACGGCGCGAACTGCCGCGGCGAGCGTGACGACGCTGGATCTCACCGCCGCCCCGGCGACTTTCGCGAGTGCGTCCACGCTGGGCACCTTGTTGTCCAGCTCGGGCGTCAGTTCCACGCCGGTGACCGCCGAGACGGCCCTGGAGCACTTCAGGACCCAGTTCATGTCGCAGTTGGCTGGCGGCTGGGTCCATGCCTCCGACACCAAATTGATCGTCCTGCGATTCGCTGCGGACGGCAGCTACCTGCATGGCGAGAACGCGGCTCCGGTCGGTGACGGACACCCGGGCGTCGAAGAGGGCAAGATCGCATGGGATCCCGTGACCGGCGAGATGAGGGTCGTCAGCACCGGCGTGGATACCAATGGCGACTGGGGCCTCTCCAGCCTGACCGGCAAGGAGATCGCCAGCTTCAACGGCGACAAGCTGGTCTTCACCGATCCGGACGGCACCGTCACGACGTTCGTGCGCATCCCCAAGAGCGACACGAACCCGCTCGCCGGGATGTGGACCCTGGCGTCGACCGGCACGGACCTGACCCGGCAGAACTTCGTGTTCTTTGCCTCGGGCGCCTACATGATGCTGGACCCCGTCGGCGACGACCAGAACGCAGGCACCCCTTGCGGTGGACCCGGCATCGAGCGCGGCACCTACACGTACGACGCCAGCACGGGGGCGTTCGCCACCACTGCGGTGGCAAGGGACACGAACGGCTGCGCGGGCTTGTGGGACAGCGAGGCCGGCACGGGAACGTCCGTGACAGTGCCGGCGACGCAGATTGCGACCGGCATCTTCGACATCGAGTCGGGAGTGACGTTCCGTCGAGTCGGCCCGTGAGGCACCGGGCCTCGAGGCTCATCTGACGAAGAAAAGGCCGGTGCCTGTGCGCCGGCCTTTTCATTTCCGGCCAGGCACTATCGGCTGGACTCGGCCGTCGCGCCTGCCCGCCGCACGGCCATCACCGCCGCCGTCCGCGTTTCCACGCCCAGCTTCTCGTAGATGTGCTCCAGGTGCTTGTGCACCGTGCGCGGGCTGATCGCCAGCAGCGCCGCGATGTCGGCATCGGTCTTGCCGCACGAGAGCCAGCGCATCACGTCGCCCTCGCGCGGAGTGAGCCGGCTGGCGTGGATCGGGCGCAGCAGAAGCGGCCGTTCGGACTGCGCCGCGATGCGCGGCAGGACGCGGCTGCCCTGGCGCCGGGCCTGCGCGAACAGCCAGGCCAGGTGGGGCTGCAGCAAGGCAAGACGTTCGCGTTCGCGCGGAGTGAAAGGGGCGCTGCGGCGGCGCAGGACCAGCCGGGCGCCCCTGCTGCCTGCTGCCGCGAGCGGCAAGCACAGCGCGAACCAGCCGCCTTCACGCTGGCGTTGGCCCGCAGCTGCCGTGCCGTCCTCAGGCTCGGGTCCTGTCTCCAGCCGGACCGTTTCACAGGCCACCAGCGCCGGCAGGCGCTCGACCGACGCAGCCATCAGGCGCGGCAACTCGCCGGATGCGCGCTCCAGGTCGATGAGCAGGGACAGCGCGGTCGAGTAGTCGTTGCGGGTGAGGTGGGACACGCAGCCTCCGGACCGGCGCATACGCATTCCGTCGTATGGAGCCGCGCCGCGCCGCGCGCCACGATGCCGGCCGGCGAAATCAGTATAGGCAGCCGCCCCCGGGAGCCAGGCGGTGGGCGATCGACGAGGCGAAACTGAATGTGTTCATGCAAGGCAGGGCGGCTCCAGCGCGTTCCGCCGGGCGTCGCAGACGCCGTTCTGATTTTCGAGGCACGCCCCTGAGCGGGCGAAAAGGAGAGCGACATGGGCAGACAGTACGTCGATTGCCGGGAGATCCCGAGCGACATGAATTGCACGGTGGCGATCGCTGCCGACAGCGAAAAGGAACTGCTGGACGCCGCCGTGCAGCACGCCGTCGCCGTGCACGGCCACAGCGACACGCCGGAGCTGCGGCAGATGGTGGCGCAGGCGATCAAGCCGGGCACGCCGCCCGTGGAAGCGCCGGCGAAGCAAGCGGCCTGACCGCAACGAAGAAAGCGGGCCCGCGGGCCCGCTTTGCTTTTGCCGGTCGGGATCAACCCTCCGACGGATGCCGCGGCGAGGACGGCGTCGGGTACATCTGGTCCCGGCCTTCCGGCGCGGACGCACCGGTCCCGGTGCGGGGGCCGCCATCGGCAGGGTACTGCGGCCCGCCCGCGCGGCCGCCCTCGTAGGAGCCGCCGCCGGACGATCCGTAGCCGCCGCCCGAGGACGGGCCGCCGTAGCCGCCGCCCGTCGAGCCGCCCCCCGAGCCGCCGCCGTAATCACCGCCCTGCGAGCCGCCACCCATGGAGCCGCCACCGCCGCCCATGGAGCCGCTGCCGCCCACCGGGCCGCCTGCGCCCTGCACCCGCTCGCTGGCCATCTGGCTGCCCGCTTCCGCCGCATGCGCCAGTTGCGGGCCCTTCTCCTGGGCCGCGCTGTACCAGCGGTTGAGGATCTGGCCGGCCGTCTCGCGTCCGCCCAGGCCGAAGGCCAGGCCCAGGCCCAGCGCGATGGCGCCGACGAAGGCCATGAACAACGTGTTCACCAGTTCGGTGGCGATGCCGATCTGGTTGACAGCCACCACGATCGCGAAGGCCCAGACCAGCGCCGACGACACCTTGGCCAGCAGGTTGGGGTTGCTCAGCCCGCCTTCGCTGGCCGCGCCGCGCACCAGGTTGCTCAGCGCGCGGGCCGCCAGGCCGCCGATCACCAGCACCACCAGGGCCACCACCACGTTCGGTAGCCACAGCAGCAGGCTTTGCAGCACCTCGGACACGGCCGGCAGGCCCAGCGCGTCGAAGGCCACCACCAGGGCGATCAGCCGGATGAACCACTTGGCGAGCAGCCCGATCATTCCGGACGGGTCGGTGTTGGTGCCCATCTTTCCGACGAAGTCGGCCAGTCCCGAACGCCGCGCCAGATCGTTGAAGCGCACGGCGCGCAGGATCGCCGCCACGCCCTTCTCGACCAGCGACGCGATCAGCCAGCCGACGATGACGATGACCGCAAAGCCGATGATCTTGGGGATGGCCGAGAGGAACATGGCCATGGCAGCGGCCAGCGATGTCATCATCGCCGCGCTCCAGTCAGTGATGGCAGTGGGCATGGAAGCCTCCGGAGGTTGTCGGAACGGGATGTTCACGACACTCTCCGGCCGGCCCCTGCCGGCCCGGGTCAGCGCAGGTCCGCGCCTGCTGTAGGAAGAGACTCCGCGCGCTGGCCGGGCCGTTTGCGGCGTGGCCCTAGCTCAGCACATCGCCCACGCAAAGGTACTTCATCTCGACGTACTCATCGATGCCGTGGCTGGAGCCTTCACGGCCCAGCCCCGACTGCTTGACGCCGCCGAAGGGCACGTGTTCGGTCGAGATGATGCCGGTGTTGATGCCCACCATGCCGTACTCCAGGGCCTCGCTCACCCGCACGATGCGGCCGACGTCACGGCTGTAGAAGTAGCTGGCCAGGCCGAACTCGGTGTTGTTGGCCGCGGTTATGGCTTGCTGCTCGGTCTCGAACCTGAACACGGGAGCCACCGGGCCGAAGGTTTCCTCCCGGGCGCACAGCATGTCGCCGGTAGCGCCGGCGATCACGGTCGGCTCGAAGAACTGACCCTGCAGCCGCTTGCCGCCGACCACCACCTGGCCGCCCTTGGCCTGTGCGTCCTCGACGTGCTTCTGCACCTTGTCCAGCGCGGCGGGCTCGATCAGCGGACCCTGGACCACGCCGTCCTCGAAGCCATTGCCGACCTTGAAGCCCCTGACCCTGGCGGCCAGCTTCTCGACGAAGGCGTCGTAGACGCCCGCCTGCACGTACAGCCGGTTGGCGCAGACGCAGGTCTGGCCGGCGTTGCGGTACTTGCTGGCGATGGCGCCTTCCACCGCCGAGTCGAGGTCGGCGTCGTCGAACACGATGAAGGGGGCGTTGCCGCCCAGCTCCAGGCTCAGCTTCTTGATGGTGGGCGCGCTCTGCGCCATCAGGATGCGCCCGACTTCGGTGGAGCCGGTGAAGCTCAGGTGGCGCACCACGTCGCTGGCGCACAGCACCTTGCCGACGGCGATGCTGTTGGCGCTGTCGGCGGTCACCAGGTTCAGCACGCCGGCCGGGATGCCGGCGCGCAGCGCCAGCTCGGCGGCGGCCAGCGCCGTCAGCGGAGTCAGCTCGGCCGGCTTGATCACCACCGTGCAGCCGGCGGCCAGCGCCGGCGCCACCTTGCGCGTGATCATGGCCAGCGGGAAGTTCCAGGGGGTGATGGCGGCGCACACGCCGATGGGCTGGCGGATCACCGACACGCGCTTGTTGTTGTCGTAGGTCGGCAGGGTCTCGCCGTTGACGCGCTTGGCCTCCTCGGCGAACCACTCGACGAAGCTGGCGCCGTAGGCCACTTCCCCGCGCGACTCGGCCAGCGGCTTGCCGTTCTCGGCCGTCATCAGCCGGGCGAGGTCCTCCTGGTGGGCCATCAGCAGGTCGAACCACTTGCGCATCAGCCCGCTGCGTTCCTTGGCAGTCTTGCCGCGCCAGGCCGGCCAGGCAGCGTCGGCGGCGGCGATCGCCTGTTGCGCCTCGGCGGCGCCCAGGTTGGCCACGTCGGCCAGCTTGGCGCCGGTGGCGGGGTCGTGCACGTCGAAGCGGGCGGCGCCCTTTACCCAGTGGCCGCCGACCAGGGCATCGGTCTTGAGCAGGGAGGGGTCTTTCAGTTGCGCCAGTGGCGAGGTCTTCATGTCCATGGGGCGGGTCTCCGGATGGCAGGCTGGCATTTTGCGCCGGCGACCCCGGGGCGCACGGGCGGTGGCGAGGGCGCTCTTTCCCCGTGGCGACCGGCGGGGGAAGAGGGCCCAACCCATAAAATCACTGGTTTGCTCCTCCGCCGCCTGGTATGACCTCCCGATTCACCGTTGCCGACATCCGCAAGACCTTCCTGGACTTCTTCGCCAGCAAGGGCCACACGGTGGTCGAGTCCAGCCCGCTGGTGCCGGGCAACGACCCCACGCTCATGTTCACCAACTCGGGCATGGTGCAGTTCAAGGACGTGTTCCTGGGCACCGACAAGCGCCCCTACGTGCGCGCGGCCTCGGTGCAGGCCTGCCTGCGCGCCGGCGGCAAGCACAACGACCTGGAGAACGTGGGCTACACGGCGCGGCACCACACCTTCTTCGAGATGCTGGGCAACTGGAGCTTCGGCGACTACTTCAAGCGCGAGTCGCTGCTGTGGGGCTGGGAGCTGCTGACCGAGGTGTACAAGCTGCCGAAGGAGCGCCTCTGGGCCACGGTGTACCAGGAGGACGACGAGGCCTACGACATCTGGACGAAGGTGATCGGCCTGCCACCCGAGCGGGTGGTGCGCATCGGCGACAACAAGGGCGCGCGCTACGCATCGGACAACTTCTGGATGATGGCCGACACCGGCCCCTGCGGCCCCTGCTCGGAGATCTTCTACGACCACGGCCCGGAAGTCGCCGGCGGCCCGCCCGGCAGCCCCGACGAGGACGGCGACCGCTACATCGAGATCTGGAACCACGTGTTCATGCAGTTCGACATGCAGCCCGACGGCAGCGTCAAGCCGTTGCCGGCGCCCTGCGTGGACACCGGCATGGGCCTGGAGCGGCTGGCCGCCGTGCTGCAGCACGTGCACAGCAACTACGAGATCGACCTGTTCGGCAAGCTGATCGCCGCCGCCGCACGCGAGACCGGCTGCAGCGACCAGGCCAACCCCTCGCTGCGGGTGATCGCCGACCACATCCGCGCCACTGCGTTCCTGGTCAGCGACGGCGTGATCCCCAGCAACGAGGGCCGCGGCTACGTGCAGCGCCGCATCATCCGGCGCGGCATCCGCCACGGCTACAAGCTCGGCCGCAAGCAGCCCTTCTTCCACAAGCTGGTGCCCGAGCTGGTGGCGCTGATGGGCGAGGCCTATCCGCGGCTCAAGGCGGAAGAGCAGCGCATCATCGAAGTGCTGAAGGCCGAGGAGGAGCGCTTCTTCGAGACGCTGGAAAACGGCATGGAGATCCTCGATGCCGCGCTGGCCGGCGACCGGAAGGTGCTGCCCGGCGACGTGGCGTTCAAGCTGCACGACACCTACGGCTTCCCGCTCGACCTGACGCAGGATGTCTGCCGCGAGCGCGACGTCACGGTGGACGTGGCCGGCTTCGATGCCGCCATGGACAAGCAGAAGGCGGCCGGCCGCGCCGCCGGCAAGTTCCGGATGGACCGGGCGCTGGAGTACACCGGCGACGGCCACCCGTTCACCGGCTACGAGAAGCTGGAAGAGCCGGCCCGCGTGGTGGCGCTCTACAAGGACGGCACGCCGGTGCCGCAGCTGGCCGAAGGCGAGCCGGGCGTGGTCGTGCTGGACACCACCCCCTTCTACGCCGAGAGCGGCGGCCAGGTCGGCGACAGCGGCGTGCTGGCGGCCGAAGGCGTGCTGTTTGGCGTGGAGGACACCCAGAAGATCAAGGCCGACGTCTACGGCCACCACGGCGCGCTGGGGCAGGGCACACTCAAGGTCGGCGATGCCGTCGTGGCCAGGGTCGACGTGGCGCGCCGCCAGGCCACCATGCGCAACCACAGCGTCACCCACCTGATGCACAAGGCCCTTCGTGAAGTGCTGGGCGCCCACGTGCAGCAGAAGGGCTCGCTGGTCGATGCCGACAAGACCCGCTTCGACTTCACCCACAACCACCCGGTCAACGAAGACCAGGTGCGCGAGATCGAGCGGCGCGTCAACGCCGAGATCCTGCAGAACCAGCCGACCCAGGCGCGGCTGATGGACATCGAGTCGGCCAAGGCCACCGGCGCCCTGATGCTGTTCGGCGAGAAGTACGGCGATACGGTGCGCGTGCTGGACATCGGCAGCAGCCGCGAGCTGTGCGGCGGCACCCACGTGCAGCGCACCGGCGACATCGGCCTGTTCAAGATCGTCAGCGAAGGCGGCGTGGCCGCCGGCATCCGCCGCGTCGAAGCGGTGACCGGCGCCAAGGCGCTGGACTACCTGCAGCAGGTCGAGGCCACCGTGCAGGCCGCGGCGGCGGCGCTGAAGGCGCCCGTCCCGGAGCTGCAGCCGCGCATCGCCCAGGTGCTGGAACAGGTCCGGGCGCTGGAGAAGGAAGTGGCCCAGCTCAAGGGCAAGCTGGCTTCCTCGCAGGGCGACGAGCTGGCCGGCCAGGCGGTGGACGTCAAGGGCATCAAGGTGCTGGCCGCCACGCTGAACGGCGCCGATGCCCGGACGCTGCGCGACACGCTGGACAAGCTCAAGGACAAGCTCAAGTCGGCGGCGATCGTGCTGGCGGCGGTCGATGGCGGCAAGGTGCAGCTGGCAGCCGGCGTCACGGCCGACCGCATGGCCCAGGTCAAGGCCGGCGAGCTGGTCAACTTCGTCGCCCAGCAGGTGGGCGGCAAGGGCGGCGGCAAGCCCGACATGGCGATGGCCGGCGGCACCGACGCCAGCAAGCTGCCGGCGGCCCTGCAATCGGTGCCCGGCTGGGTCGCCGAGCGGGCCTGAGGAGCAACCCCGGGGACGATGCCGTGAAGATCGTCTCCCAGGTTTTCTCGGCCATCCACGGGGTGATCGCGCTGCTGTTCGTGGCGGCGGCGATCGTGCTGGTGCTCATCGCGGTCCGCATTGCGTGGGCGGCGCTGGGGGAGGGCTTGAACCCGAACTCGGCCCTGGTGGTGATCGAGTCGCTGGGCCTGCTGGCCGCTGCCGTGGTGGCCTTGCAGATCGCGCAGACGGTGTTCGAGGAGGAGATCGTCCGCGACGCCCAGATCAGCGCCCCGACCCGCGTGCGGCGCTTCCTCTCGCGCTTCCTGGTCGTCGTCGTGGTCGCGCTGGCCATCGAGGGCCTGGTCGCGGCCTTCAAGGCCATCCACGAGCAGCTGGCCGAACTCTGGCATGCCTCGGCGCTGCTGCTGTCCACCGCGGCCCTGCTGGCGGCCTGGGGCGTGTTCGTGCGCTTCAACCGCGCGGCGGAAGAACTGGAGCCGGAAGCGATGGAGGAGGCGAAGCGGGAGGATCGCAAGCTCGGGTAGCGGCGGCGCCCGGGGCCGTCACCCGGATTACCTCACCACCTTGCCGTCGGCCGTGATCGTCACCAGGTCGATCGCGCGCACCGAGTCGCGCACGCCGGCGCGCAGGTTGATGCGAAAGCCCCCGACGTCGTAGTCGCTCATGCCGGACATGGCGCGGTGCAGCGCGGCGCGGTCGCCGGCCTTGCCGGCGCGGCGCACGGCCTCGGCCAGGGTCTTGGCGGCGATGAACCCTTCCAGGCTTTCGTACGATGCGGTCTGGTCGGAGTTGTCGAGGACGGCCAGGTACTCCTTGACGATCGGCGTGGCCGAGCTGCGTGGCGACGGCACCACCTGCGACACCACCACGCCGCTGATCTCCTTGCCCAGGGCGGTGAACAGCGGGTCGATGCCGACCACCGAGAAGTTCATGAAGGCGCCCCCGTAGCCGGCCTTGCGCATCCGGCGCACGAAGGCGGCACTGGAGTTGAACAGCGACACCTGGATGATGGCCTGCGGCTGCACCTTGCCCAGCGCGGCCACCGCCGCGTCGACCTTGTCGCTGTTGACCGGCACGAAGGCCGAGCCCACCAGCGGCGGCAGCTTGAGCTCCTGCATGGCCTGCTGCACGGCCGCCAGGCCGGCGCGGCCCATGGCGTCGTCCTCGGCCAGCACCGCGATGCGGTTCTGGCCCAGGGTGGCGCAATGGCGCACCATCTTGAAGGCCTCGTCGGCCAGGCTCGGGCGCACGTGGAACACGTGGCCCGCCGAGCGGTCGCGCAGCGCATCGGAGGCGGCGAAGGGCGCGAACAGGATCGCGCCTTGCTGCCGCGCGACCGCCGCGCCGGCTTCGCTGCTGCCGGTGCCGACGAAGCCGAACAGCAGGTCGGCGCCGTCGGCCAGCAGCTTGGCCGCATTGGCCGATGCCTTGGCGGGGTCGTAGCCGTCGTCGATCTGGCGCAGCTCGAAGGTCCAGCCCGGGTTGTTCTTGGCCTCGTTGAAGGCGTCGAAGAACAGCTTGGCGCCGCCGGCGAAGGCCAGCCCGATCTGGTCGGCGGCGCCGGTCAGCGGCACCGACTGGCCCAGCACGATCTTGCGGGGCCCCGCGCCGCGGGCCGGCGCCGCCGACACCGGCCGCCCGATGGCCAGGGCGGCCGCCGCTGCCGTGCTCCACATGAATTCGCGTCGGGTTCCCATGGGCGTGCTCCTCGTGGCCGGCGCCCCTGCGCCGGATGAGGCGAGACCTTACGCCGGGGTGGGCCAGGTCAGCAATTGGTGTGCACCCGCGGGCTCATGCGGGCTGCACATGCGGTCATGTGCGCCGGAACACCACGTCCCAGACCCCATGCCCCAGTCGCATGCCGCGCCGCTCGAACTTGGTCAGGGGACGGTAATCCGGCTTGGGCGCGAAGCCCTGCGCGGTGTTGCGCAGCAGCGGCTCCGCCCCCAGCACCTCCAGCATCTGCTGCGCGTAGGGCTCCCAGTCGGTCGCGCAGTGGATGTAGCCGCCGGGCTGCAGGCGCGAGGCCAGCCGGGCCGCGAGCGGCGGCTGGATCAGCCGGCGCTTGTTGTGCCGTAGCTTGTGCCAGGGGTCGGGGAAGAACACGTGCACGCCGGCCAGCGAGCCGGGCGCGATCATGTGCTCCAGCACCTCCACCGCATCGTGCGGCACGATCCGGATGTTCTGCAGGTCCTGCTCGCCGATGTGCTTGAGCAGTGCGCCGACGCCGGGTTCGTGCACCTCGCAGCCCAGGAAGTTGGTGTCGGGCATCAGCCCGGCGATGTGGGCCGTGGCGTCGCCCATGCCGAAGCCGATTTCAAAGACGGTGGGCGCGTCGCGGCCGAAGGCCTCGCGCAGGTCCAGCCGCTCGGCACGCCAGGGGATCAGGAAGCGCGGGCCGAGCGCCTCCAGGGCACGCGCCTGGCCGGTGGTGACGCGGCCGGCTCGGCGCACGAAACTGCGGATGGCGCGGGGATGGGCCACGCCCTCGGGCGGGCGGCGGGAAGGGGATTCGGAATCGCCGGGTTCAGTCACCCGTGGATTGTAGGAACGGCCACTCGGCGGTCCACGCCCGCAGCGCATCGGCAAGCGAGCCGCCTCGTGCGTGCAGTCCCAGCATGCCCGCGGCGTCGGTGAGCGCACGCAGCGGGTCGGCCAGGTCGAGCGGCTGCGCGCCGTTCTGCTTGGACAGCTTCTCGCCGTCGGCGCCCCGCACCAGCGGCGTGTGCAGCCAGGCCGGGTGGGGCAGCCCGAGTGCGCGCTGCAGCACGAGCTGGCGAGCGGTGTTGTCCGCCAGGTCCTCGCCGCGCACGACGTGCGTGATGGCCTGGTCCGCATCGTCCACCACCACGGCGAGCTGGTAGGCCCAGAGGCCGTCGGCGCGCCGCAGCACGAAGTCGCCGACCTCGCGCGCCACGTCCTGCTGCTGGGGGCCGAGCCGGCGGTCGGTCCAGTGCACGGTGCCGTCGGGCACGCGCAGGCGCCAGGCCCGCGCCGCGCGGCCGCGCAGGCCCTGGCGGCAGGTGCCGGGATAGGGCGCTTCCTCGCCCCGGCGGCGCGGCCGGCCCTGCGCGGCCAGCGCCTGCTCGATCTCCTTGCGCGAGCAGGCGCAGGGATAGGCCTGGCCGGCGGCCACCAGCCGATCCAGCGCGGCCTGGTAGAGCCCGCCGCGCGCCGATTGCCACACCGGCGGTTCGTCGGGCTGCAGTCCGCAGGCGGCGAGCTGGCGCAGGATCTCCCGATCCGCACCCGCGATGCAGCGCGGCGTGTCCACGTCCTCGATGCGCACCAGCCAGCGGCCGCCGTGCCGCCGCGCATCCAGCCAGCTGGCCAGCGCCGCGACCAGCGAGCCGGCATGCAGCGGCCCGGTGGGCGAGGGGGCGAAGCGGCCGGTGTACGGCGCGGGCATGGGGATCAGGCCGTGGCCGCCAGCGCGAGCTCCAGCCCGGAGACGAAGGCGTGCTCGACCCGCTGGCCCAGGCACCAGTCGCCGCACAGGCCCAGCCGCACCTGCGGATCCCACAGGTGCGAGCGGCCCAGCGGCTGCAAGGTGCGGGCGTAGCGCCAGCGCCGCACTTCGCTGTGCGCCGGCTGGGCCCGGATGCCGGTCACCTCGGCAAAGGCCTTGAGCAGCTTGGCCTCGACACGCGGCTCGTCGTCGGCCAGGTGCTCGGCCGACCAGTTCGGGCTGGCCTGCACCGTCCAGCGCTCGACCGGCCCACGGCCGGGCTTGGAGGATTCGCGCGCCAGCCAGGCGATGCGGTGGTGCGTGCTGCGCGCCGCGTTCCACTGCGGACCCAGGTGGGACAGGCCGGGCTGCAACGCCTGCGGGAAGGCCAGCATCAGCGTCCAGCAGGGGGCCATCTCCACCGGCTTCAGGCGTTCCACGAACACCGGCGCCAGCCGCGAACGCTCCAGCAACGTGGCCGCGTGCGGCGCCGGGATGGCCAGCACCACGGCATCGAAGCCGGGAAAGACCTGGGCCGTGTCCTGCGGCCCGCTGGTGCGCAATTGCCAGCGCTGCGCATCGAGCGCATCGGGCTCGATGCGGTCCACGCGCGAGAGCAGATGCACGGCACCGGCGTCCGCCAGCGGCTGGGCCCAGGCGCGCGGCAGCGCTTCCATCTCGGGTGTCCCCACCCAGTGCGGCTCGGGTTCGGGGCGCGGCGCCTCGATCACGCGCCCGAGCGGATCGAGCACGCGCACGGCCGTCGCGCTCCAGCGTCGCCGAGCCTGCGGCGCGGTTTCCAGCGCCTGCTGGAAGCGCGGATCGCGGATGGTGAAGTACTGGGCGCCGCAGTCGAAGCTGCCGAAGGGCGTCTTGCGCGTCGCGATGCGTCCGCCGACGCTGCCCGACTGCTCGAACACCGTGACCCGGTGGCCCGACTGTGCCAGCGTGCGTGCGCACGCAATGCCGGCGAGGCCGGCGCCGATCACGGCGAAGTGGGAGCTTGCGAGGCTGCGTGAGGTCGGCGGGCGGGGGGCGGGCATCGGGCCGATTGTCGCTCGGCAGAGCTTTCGCGGGCGCCCGGCCGGGTCAGCCGACCCGCATCCCGCTGTGCCGCTCCAGCAGGGCCAGGCGGGTGGCGGGGCTTTCGAGCTGTTCGAGCCACCACTGCAGGCCGCGCCCCGGGCCCAGCGGGCCGCTGTCGCGCCAGGCATAGCTCAGGCGCACCCTGCGCTCGGGACGCAGCACCGGCTTGAGCACCAGCCGGCCGGTCTCGATGAAGGGCCGGGCCATGGGCTCGGGCAGGAAGCCGACGCCGAGCCCGCGCACCTGCGCTTCCAGCTTGGCAGTCATGGTGGGCACCGTCAGCACGTCCTGACCGGCCAGCAGGCCCAGCGTCAGGCCATCGCCGCGCCGCACCGAGTCGGCCACCGCCACGGCGCGGTGCTTGACCAGCAGTTCGTCGCTGACCGGCTCGGGCAGGGCGGCCACGGGGTGGTGCGGGGCGACCGCAAACACGAACGGCAACTCGCCCAGGCTGCGGCTCATCAGGCCCGAAAACGTGCCCGGGTCCAGCGGCACGCCCAGGGCCAGGTCGGCACTGCCGGTGACCAGGGCGTCCACCGTGCCCGACAGCGCCTCGTCCAGCAGCCGCAGCCGGGTGTGCGGCGCGACCTCGAAGAAGGCCTGCGCCAGTTCCATCACGATGCCGCAGGCGATCACCGCGTCGACCGCAATGGTGAGTTGCGATTCCCAGCCGGTGGCGACCCGGCGCACGCGGTTGGCGACCGCATCGACCTCGCCCAGCAGCCGCTCGCCCTCGCGCAGGAGCTCGGCGCCGGCGTCGGTCAGCCGCGCCTGGCGCGACGCGCGATCGAACAGCAACGCATCCAGCGCATCCTCGACCTGGCGGATGCGGTAAGTGACCGCGCTGGGCACCAGGCCCAGCTCGCGGGCGGCCCCGGCGAAGCTGCCGGCGCGCGCCACGGACTGGACGAGCGCCAGCGCATCCGGCGTGAGGACTTCGCGGGGGGTGGCGGCCACGGCTCGTGTTCAGTTTTTTTGAATGATGCCATCAAAGACGGGTCCTGCGCCGCGCGGCGACCGGAACCTACATTCACCAGACCGGGATCCAACGCAAGCTACAGGAGCAAGCCATGCTGACCGTCCGCCGTTCGCAGGATCGAGGCCATGCCAACCATGGCTGGCTCGATTCGCACCACAGCTTTTCGTTCGCGAACTACTACGACCCCGAGCACATGGGCTGGGGCAACCTGCGCGTGATCAACGAGGACCGCATCGCCCCCGGCACCGGCTTCGGCACGCACGGGCACCGCGACATGGAGATCATCAGCTACGTGCTCGAGGGCAACCTGGCGCACAAGGACAGCATGGGCAACGTCAAGGGTATCCCGCCGGGCGACGTCCAGCGCATGAGCGCCGGCACCGGCGTGATGCACAGCGAGTTCAACCACGCGCCGCAGCAGGTCACGCACTTCCTGCAGATCTGGATCGAGCCCAACGTCACCGGCATCCCGCCCAGCTACGAGCAGAAGACCTTCACCGAGGCCGACAAGCGCGGGCAGCTGCGCCTCGTCGCGTCGCCCGATTCGGCCCAAGGCTCGGTGAAGGTCCATGCCGACGCCCGCGTCTACGCCGGGCTCTTCGACGCCGACGAGGCCGCGACGCTGGAACTTCCGGCAGGCCGCAAGGCCTACGTGCACATGGTGCGCGGCGAGATCGAAGCCAACGGCAAGCCGCTGAAGGCGGGCGATGCTCTGATGCTCGACCAGGAGCCGGTCGTCCAGCTGCGCCAGGGCCGCCAGGCCGAGGTGCTGGTGTTCGACCTGGCGCCTTGAGGAAAACCGGATGGCAGGCCCGTTGCCTGCCGCCGGCCTGTCGTGGGCGGGTTGCCCACTAGTTCAACCTGCAAGAAAGGAAATCACCATGGCCACCCTGACCCACGACGGGCGCAGTGCCACCCTCGTCCAGAACCCCGTCTATGACAGCGCCGCGCTGCTGGGCCGCATCCTGCTGGCCTGGATGTTCGTGCCGGCCGGCTGGGGCAAGATCGGCGGCTTCGGCGGCACGGTCGGCTACGCCACCTCGGCTGGCCTGCCGCTGCCGGAAGTCGGCGTTGCCATCGCCCTGGCCATCGAGCTGATCGGCGGCCTGATGCTGCTGGTGGGCATCGGTACCCGCTGGGCCGCGCTTGCGCTGGCGATCTTCACCGCGGTGGCGGCCTTCTTCTTCCACAACTACTGGGCGCTGCCGGCCGACCAGCAGATGGTGCAGCAGCTCATGTTCGGCAAGAACATGGCCATCAGCGGCGGCTTGCTGGCGTTCTTCGCCTTCGGCCCCGGGCGCTTCAGTTTCGAAGGTCGCCGCCGCGACTGATCGCCGGGCCGCCTGCGGCCCCGCCATCCCATGCCCGGGATCGTGGTCATCTATCACTCCGGCTACGGCCACACGCAGCGCCAGGCGCAGGCGGTGGCCGACGGCGCCGGGGCGCGGCTGATCGCGATCGATGCCGACGGCAACCTGCCCGAAGGCGCATGGGACGAACTGCAGGCCGCCGATGCCATCGTGTTCGGCTCGCCCACCTACATGGGCGGGCCGAGCTGGCAGTTCAAGAAGTTCGCCGACGCGACCTCCAAGGCCTGGTTCGCCATGGCCTGGCGCGACAAGCTGTTCGCCGGCTTCACCAGCAGCGCCAGCGTCATCGGCGACAAGACCAGCACGCTCACCTACTTCTTCACGCTGGCCATGCAGCACGGCGGCGTGTGGGTGGGCACCGGCATGGCGCCGGCCAATGCCAGGGCGTCGCGCCGCGACGACCTCAACTGGGCCGGCGTGTGGAGCGGCGCCACCGCCACCTCGCCCATCGACGCCTCGGCGGCCGAGATGGCCGAAGGCGACCTGAAGTTCGCATTCGAGTTCGGCCAGCGCGTGGCCCAGGCGGCCGCGCGCTGGAGCCGGGAGGGTTGAAAGCATGGAAGCCGAAGCCATCGCCGGGCGCGAAAAGGACATCGGGGGTGGGTTCATCGTGCGGCGCCTGCTGCCGGCCTTTCGCCGGCGCAGCGTCGGCCCCTTCATCTTCTTCGACCATTTCGGCCCGGTCACCGAGCAACCGGGCGAGAACCACGACGTGCGGCCGCACCCGCACATCGGGCTGGCCACCGTCACCTACCTGTTCGAGGGCGCGATGATGCACCGCGACAGCCTGGGCAGCGTGCAGCTGATCGAGCCCGGCGCGGTCAACTGGATGACCGCGGGGCGCGGCATCGCGCACTCGGAGCGCAAGCCGGAGCACCTGCGCGAGCGGACCTACGTCAACCACGGGCTGCAGTTGTGGGTCGGCCTGCCCGAGAGCCACGAGGAAGCGGAACCGGCGTTCTCGCATACGCCGGCGGACGCGATCCCGCGGGTGGCGTTCGGGCCGGCCCAGGTGCGTGTGCTGGTGGGCGAGGCGTTCGGGCAGCGCTCGCCGGTGCCGACGCTGTCGCCCACGGTCTATCTCGACATCGACCTGCCGGCCGGCGGCGAGTTCGAGCTGCCGCCGCTGGCGCCGGAACGGGCGGTGTACCCAATCGCCGGCGAGTTGCGGCTGGACGCCGAGCCCATGGCGGCGCATGTGCTGCGGGTGCTGGCGCCGGGGCGCAAGGCCCGCGTGTCGGCTGCCGGGCCGGCGCGCCTGGTCGTCATCGGGGGCGAGCCGCTGGGGCACCGCTTCATGTACTGGAACTTCGTGTCCAGCCGCAAGGAGCGCATCGTGCAGGCCAGCGACGAGTGGGCCGCGCAGCGGTTCGATCCGGTGCCGGGGGAGACGGAGTTCATCCCGCTGCCGCCCACCCGGTTCGCGCCGGCCGAGCCGATGTCCTGAGGGATTCGCCATCCTCCGTGCTGGCGGGAATGACCAGGGGGAGCGGAGACATGTCTCGCCTTCCCTAAAATCGACCGCATGTTCGTCCATCTGCGCCTGCACACCGAATTCTCCGTCGTCGATGGCACCAACCGGATCGATGACATCGTGCAGGCAGCGGCCCGGGACGGGCAGCCGGCGCTGGCGATCACCGACCTGAACAACCTGTTCGGGGCCATCAAGTTCTACAAGGCCGCGCGCGGCGCCGGCGTCAAGCCGCTGGTCGGCGCCGAGCTGCTGCTGCAGGGCCTGGGCACCGACGGCAATGCGTTGTCGCGCCTGCTGGTGCTGGTGCAGAGCCGCACCGGCTACCTGAACCTGTGCGAGCTGCTGGCGCGCGCCTGGACCCGCAACGTGGTGCGCAACCAGGGCGTGTGCAAGCTGGAGTGGCTGCGCGAACTGGGCGAGGGCCTGATCGTGCTGTCCGGCGCCCACGCCGGCCCGGTGGGGCAGGCGCTGGTGCAGGGCGACACCGCGCGGGCCAGCCAGGCGGCGCTCGAGCTGGCCTCGATCTTCCCGCACCGCTTCTACCTGGAGTTGCAGCGCGCCGGCCGCCCCGAGGACGAGGCGCAGGTCGCCGCCGCGGTGCAGCTGGCGGCCAACCTGCACCTGCCCGTGGTGGCCACGCACCCGGTGCAGTTCACCACCCCCGATGACTACGAGGCGCACGAAGCGCGCGTGTGCATCGCCGAGGGCGAGATCCTGGGCAACCCGCGGCGCGTGCGCAAGTTCACGCGCGAGCAGTATTTCAAGTCCGCGGCCGAGATGGAGGCGCTGTTCGCCGACGTGCCCTCGGCGCTGGCCAACACGCAGGAGATCGCCCGGCGCTGCAACCTGGTGCTGGACCTGGGCAAACCGCGGCTGCCCAACTTCCCGACGCCGGACGGCATGCCGATCGAGGAGTACTTCCGCCTCGCCTCGCACGAGGGCCTGAAGGAGCGGCTGGTGCAGCTCTACCCGGATGCGGCCAAGCGCGAGAAGGAGACGCCGCGCTACGTCGAGCGGCTGGAGTTCGAGATCGGCACCATCCTGAAGATGGGGTTCCCCGGCTACTTCCTGATCGTGGGCGACTTCATCAACTGGGCCAAGAACAACGGCTGCCCGGTCGGGCCGGGCCGGGGCTCGGGCGCCGGCTCGCTGGTGGCCTACGCGCTGAAGATCACCGACCTCGATCCGCTGCAGTACAACCTGCTGTTCGAGCGCTTCCTCAACCCGGAGCGGGTGTCGATGCCGGACTTCGACATTGACTTCTGCCAGAGCAACCGCGACCGGGTGATCGAGTACGTCAAGGACAAGTACGGCCGCGACGCCGTCAGCCAGATCGCCACCTTCGGCACCATGGCCGCGCGCGCCGCGATCCGCGACGTCGGCCGCGTGCTCGACATGAGCTACACCTTCTGCGACGGCATCAGCAAGCTGATCCCGAACAAGCCGGGCATGTCGGTGACGCTGCAGTACCCGCCCGAGCCCAAGCGCGAGGGCGACAAGAACAACTACGCCATCGAGATGGAGCCGCAGCTGGCCGAGCGGGTGCGCAAGGAAGAGGACGTGCGCACCCTGGTCGAGCTGGCCCAGAAGCTCGAAGGCATGACGCGCAACATCGGCATGCACGCCGGCGGCGTGCTGATCGCACCGGGCAAGCTGACCGACTTCACGCCGCTGTACCAGCAGCCGGGCAGCGAGTCGGCGGTGAGCCAGTACGACAAGGACGACGTCGAGGCCGCCGGCCTGGTCAAGTTCGACTTCCTGGGGCTGGCCACGCTCACCATCCTGGAGATCGCCAAGGAGTTCATCCGCGCCCGCCACAAGGGCCGCGAGGACTTCGCGTTCGAGAAGGTGCCGCTGGACGATGCCGCCACCTACCGGCTGTTCGCCGACGGCAAGACCGAGGCGGTGTTCCAGTTCGAATCGCGCGGCATGCAGGGCATGCTGCGCGACGCCCGCCCCACGCGCCTGGAGGACCTGATCGCGCTGAACGCGCTGTACCGCCCCGGCCCGATGGACCTGATCCCCAGCTTCGTGGCGCGCAAGCACGGCCGCGAGGAGGTCCAGTACCCGCACCCGCTGGTGGCCGACATGCTCTCCGAGACCTACGGGATCATGGTCTACCAGGAGCAGGTGATGCAGACGGCGCAGATCCTGGGCGGCTACACGCTGGGCGGCGCCGACCTGCTGCGCCGCGCCATGGGCAAGAAGAAGCCCGAAGAGATGGCGCAGCACCGCGAGCTGTTCCGCACCGGCGCGGCGAAGAACGGCATCTCGCAGGACAAGGCCGACGAGATCTTCGACCTGATGGAGAAGTTCGCCGGCTACGGCTTCAACAAGTCGCACGCCGCCGCCTACTCGCTGCTGGCCTACCACACCGGCTGGCTGAAGGTGCACTACACGGCGGAGTTCTTCTGCGCCAACATGACCGTGGAAATGGACAACACCGACAAGCTCAAGGTGCTGTTCGAGGACGCGGTCAAGAATTTCGGCCTGACGTTCGAGCCGCCGGACGTCAATCGCGGCCGCTACCGCTTCGAGCCGATCTCCGACAAGGTCATCCGCTACGGCCTGGGCGCCGTCAAGGGCACCGGCCAGCTCGCCATCGAGGCGATCGTGCGGGCGCGCGAGGAGGGCGGACCCTTCACGAGCCTGTACGACTTCTGCGTGCGGGTGGACCGCACCCGCATCAACAAGCGCACCGTCGAGGCCTTGATCAAGGCCGGCGCATTCGATTCATTGCAGCTGAACCGTGCGGCGCTGGTCGCGTCGATCGACCGCGCCTTCGACTTCGCCGCCGCCGCCGAGGCCAATGCCAACCAGGGCGGGCTGTTCGACATGGGCGGCGGGCACGGCGCCAGCACCCAGGAGCCCGACCTGGTCGAGGCCATGCCGTGGGGCGTGCGCGAGCGCCTGTCGCTGGAGAAGACCGCCATCGGGTTCTACTTCTCGGGTCACCTGTTCGACGAGGTCGCGCTGGAGGTGCGGCGCTTCGTGCGCACGCCGATCGGCGACCTGATCGACAGCCGCGAGCCGCAGCTGCTGGCCGGCGTCATCAGCGACTTGCGGGTGATCAACGGCCAGCGCGGCAAGCTGGCGCTGTTCAAGCTCGACGACAAGTCCGGCACCCTCGAGGCCACGGCCGACGAGGCGGTGATCAACGCCTGCCGCGGGCTGCTCAAGGACGACGAGCTGGTGATCGTGCAGGCGCGGCTGCAGCCGGACCGCTTCTCCGGGGGCTTCCGGCTGTCGGTGCAGCAGGCCTGGGACTTGCCGACGGCGCGCTGCCGCTTCGGCAAGTTCGTGCGCGTGCAGGTGGACCGCCGCAACGGCGCCGCGCCGCCGCAGGTGGACCGGCTGCTGGCGCAGTTCCCGGCCGTGGCCGTGACGACCGAGGAGGGCGACACGGTGCACCGCGGCCTGGGCCTTCGCCTGTCACTGGTCTACCCGGGCTTCACCGCCGAGGACAAGGTGCGCCTGGACGAGCGCAAGTTCTTCCCCAGCGACGCCGCCCTGGCCAGCCTGGTGGCGCAGGCGGACGAAGGGCGGGCGCAGGTGGTGTACGAGTAGCGCGGCTCGCGCTCAATCGTTCGGCCGGAACACCAGTTCCATCGGCGTCACCACGCGGCCATCGACGTCGCGCGGCAGCACCTCGGTGCGGTCGAGCGCGCGCAGCACCGCATCGTCCCAGCTCTTGAAGCCGCTGGAGCGGGTGATGCGCTTGCCGACGATGGTGCCGTCGGGCGCCAGCCGCACCTCCACCACCGCCGTCGGGTTGCCGGGGATGTCGTCGCTGAAGACGATGTTGGGCTTGACCGCGGCGCGGATGCGGCCCGCGTAGCCGCCCGAGGGGCCGGCGCTGCGCAGGGCGGTGCCGGTGGCCTCGCGCGGGCCGGTGGCGCCGGCCAGGCCCTGGATGCGCCGCAGGTTTTCCTCGCGCAGCTTGGCCACGCGTTCTTCTTCCTGCTTAACGCGCGCTTGGGCCTGTTCCTGCTTGCGCTTGTCCTCGGCCTCGCGCTTGCGCTTCTCCGCCAGTTGCTGCTGTTCCTGCTGCTGCTTGCGGGCGGCCTCTTCCTTGCGCCGCGCTTCCTCTTCGCGCTTGCGCTTGTCGGCGGCGAGCTGGCGCTGGCGCTCGGCTTCGGCCTCGCGCTTGGCCTTTTCCTGTTCCTGCCGTTCCTTTTCCTGCTGCAGCACGATGTCGGCGTTGCGCTGCACGGGGGCGGGCGCCGGCGCCGGCGGCGGAGGAGCGGGCTGGGGCGGGGGTGGGGGCGGCGCCTCCACCGGCTTGGGTGCGGCTTGCTGCGGCGTGCTGGCCCACAGCTCGGCTTCGACGGCGACGGAGGTGTCGTCGTGCTTCCATTTCAGGCCCAGGCTCAGCGCCAGCACCAGGACCACGTGGGCCAGCACGGCCAGCCCGACGGCGCGCGGCCAGCCCCCTTCGGCCGGCGGGGTGAACTCGGGGCGTTCGGTGCTCGATTGCATCAACTCATCGGACCACTTGGACGGACAGCCCCACGCGCTGCACGCCGGCTTTCTGCAGCGTGTCCATGACCATGACCACGGTCTCGTACTTCACGCTGCGGTCGGCGCTGATGACCACCGCCACCGAGTTGGGCGGCTGGCCGGCCTGGGCCGCGACGACGGAGGCGGCCAGCTCGGCCAGCGACAGGTTGCGCGAGTCGTCGCCGGACTTGAGCACCAGTTTCTCGTCCTTGCCGACCACCACTTCCAGCTTGCGATCGGGCGGCTTGTTGCCCCGGCCCACGGTGGGCAGGTCGATCAGGCTGGGCGTGATCAGCGGCGCCGTGACCATGAAGATGATCAGCAGCACCAGCATGACGTCGATGAACGGGACCATGTTGATCTCGTTGATCGTGCGGCGGCCGCGGCCGCGGCTGGAGACGCCGGGCATCTCAGTGGGGCGCCGCCACGGCGGCGCTCAGGTTGCGTTGCAGGATGTTGGAGAACTCCTCGATGAAGGTCTCCAGCCGGATGGCGACGCGGTCGATGTCGCGCGCGAAGCGGTTGTAGGCCACCACGGCGGGAATGGCGGCGAACAGGCCGATGGCGGTGGCCACCAGCGCCTCGGCGATGCCGGGCGCCACCGTGGCCAGCGTCACCTGGGTCAGGCTGGCCAGCCCGGTGAAGGCATGCATGATCCCCCACACGGTGCCGAACAGGCCGACGTAGGGCGACACCGAGCCGACCGAGGCCAGGAAGGACAGGTGCGATTCGACCGCATCGACCTCGCGCTGGTAGCTCGCGCGCATGGCGCGGCGGGCGCCGTCGAGCACCGTGCCGGGGTCCTGGATGCGGCGCTCGCGCAGTTTCTGGTACTCGCGCATGCCGCTGGCGAAGATGCGTTCCATCGGGCCGGCGTGGCGCGCGTTCTGGGCGGCGTTGGCGAACAGCTCGTTCAGGCTGGTGCCCGACCAGAAGTCGCGCTCGAAATCCTCGTTGAGCGACTTGACGCGCCGCAGCGAGAACAGCTTGCCGAAGATGGCCGCCCAGCTGGCGACGGACACCACCACCAGCAGCAGCATCACCAGTTGGACAACCCAACTGGCGCCCAGCACCAGTTGCAGGATCGAGAGGTCTTGGTTCATCGTGTGTTCAGTGCCTCCAGGATCGGTGGCGGAATTCTGGCAGGCCGTAGCGTGGCTGCGTCGACCCAGCCGATGCGGATGGTCCCCTCGGCGAGCAGCTCGCCGCCGGGGTGCTGAAGAGCTTGCTGTCGCAGGGTCATGGATGCGCGGCCTGCTTCTGAGAGCTCGGCCGTGACGCGAAGTTCATCGTCCAGCCGGGCGGGGCGCAGGTAGCGCACCGAAGTCTCGGTGACGACGAACATGCCGCCGGTGCGCTCGCGCAGTTGCGCCTGCCCGATGCCCAGCGCCCGCAGCCACTCGGTGCGGGCGCGCTCGAAGAACTTCAGGTAGTTGGCGTAGAAGACGATGCCGCCGGCGTCGGTGTCTTCCCAGTAGACCCGGACCGGCCAGCTGAAAGGTGCCGCCATCAGGGCGCCATCTCCCGCAGCCGCCGCACCGCTTCCTCCAGTTGCGCCATGCTGCTGGCCGTGGAAAAGCGGATGAAGCGGCGGGTGTCGGCGCTGCCGAAGTCGCGCCCGGGCGTCACCGCCACATGGGCCTTGTCCATGATCTGGAAAGCCAGTTCCCAGCTGCCCGGCACGCCCAGGGCCTGGCACCAGTGCGAGCAATCGGCCCACGCATAGAACGCGCCGTCGGGCGCCACCGGCACCGGCAGCCCCAGTTCGTCCAGCGCCGGGATGAACCAGTCGCGCCGGGCCTTGAACTGCGCGCGGCGCTGCTCGTATTCCGCGATGCTGTCCGGCTCGAAGCAGGCCAGCGCGGCCTGCTGCGCCACCGTGCTGGGGCAGATGAACAGGTTCTGCGCCAGCCGCTCGAGCACCGGCACCAGCTCAGTCGGCGCGACCAGCCAGCCCAGGCGCCAGCCGGTCATGTTGAAGTACTTGGAGAAGCTGTTGACGCTGATGACGTCCTCGCCCAGCGCCAGCGCCGAATGGCCGAAGCGCTCCTCGTAGCTCAGGCCCAGGTAGATCTCGTCGATCAGGGTGATGCCGCCGCGCGCGCGAACCACCTGGTGGATGCGCTTGAGTTCGTCCGGCTCGATCGAGGTGCCGGTCGGGTTGGACGGCGAGGCCAGCAGCACGCCGCGCGTGCGCTCGTTCCAGTTCGCCTCGACCGCGGCCGCCGACAACTGAAAGCGGTCGGCCGCGGTGGTCGGCACCAGCACCGCCTCGCCCTCGGCGGCGCTCACGAAGTGGCGGTTGCAGGGATAGCTGGGGTCAGGCATCAGCACCTGGTCGCCGGCTTCGATCAGCGCCAGGCAGGCCAGTTGCAGCGCCGCCGAGGCACCAGCGGTGACCACGATGCGCGCAGCCGGCACGTCGAGGCCGAAGCGCTGGCGGTACCAGCCGCTGATTCGCTCGCGCAGGGCATCCAACCCGGTGGCATGGGTGTACTGGGTGGCGCCGGCCCGGATGGCGCGCTCGGCGGCCTCGCGCACCAGCGGCGGCGCGGTGAAGTCCGGCTCGCCGATGTTCAGGAACACCATCGGGCGGTCGCTGCGCGCCACGTCGCGCGCCAGATCGGACGCGGCCTTGGCCACCTCCATCACGTAGAAGGGCTCGATGCGCTCGGCGCGGCGGGCGATGCGCAGGGTCATTGGAGGACCTTTGCGCTGCGCGCTCCGGGGGTGAGCGCTTGGGAGCGGCCCGGCGCGCTCACGGGCGCGCCTTTCCGCTGGCGCGGTCGGCCTCGACTTCCGTCGCGCGCAGTTGGGGCGCGAGGCCGTTCAGCACCGCGTTCACGTACTTGTGGCCGTCGGTGCCGCCGAATTCCTTGGCCAGCTCGATGCACTCGTTGATCACCACCCGCCAGGGCACGTCCAGCGCATGCTGGAACTCCCAGGCGCCGATCCACATCACGGCGTGCTCGATCGGCGAGATCTCGGCGAGCTTGCGGTCCAGCAGCGGCACGACCATCGCGTCGAGTTCGGCCGCCTGCTCGATGCAGCCATGCAGCAGCGCGTCGTAGTGCACCGAATCGGCCTTGTGGAAGCCCGCCAGCCCGCGGGTGAACTGGTCGACCGAAGCGGCGTCGTTGCGCCCGACCAGGTGCTGGTACAGGGCCTGCAGCGCGAATTCCCTCGCTCGGCTGCGCGCCGACTTGGCCGACGCCTTGCGCGCGCCGGTGGCGGTGCGGCCGGGCGTCGGGGCCGGCATCCTGCGGTCGTCGCCGGCCATCAGATCGCGTCCAGCAGGTTGGCCATCTCGACCACCACCCGCGCGGCATCCACGCCTTTTTCGGTCTGCCGCGCCACGGCCTGCTCGACGTTCTCGGTGGTCAGGATGACGTTGGCCACGGGCAACTGGTAGTCCAGCGACACGCGGGTCACGCCAGCGGCCGACTCGTTGGCCACCAGCTCGAAGTGGTAGGTCTCGCCGCGGATCACGCAGCCCAGCGCCACCAGCGCGTCGTAGCGGCCCTTCTCGGCCAGCGCCTGCAGCGCCACCGGGATCTCCAGCGCGCCGGGCACGAAGAAGTGGTCGACGTCGCCGGGCTCCACGCCCAGCCGGGCCAGTTCGCCCTTGCAGGCATCCGCCAGCGCGTTGGTGATGCCCTCGTTGAAGCGGGCCTGCACGATGCCTATGCACAGGCCCTTGCCGTCCAGCCGGTCGGCCTTGCCCTTGTCAGCGCCAAACATGAAAAGTCCTTACTGGGATTGCGGGACCAGGTGCCCGGTGATTTCGAGTCCGTAGCCGGCCATGCTGGGCAGGCGGCGCGGCTTGCCCATCAGCGTCATGCGCTGCACGCCGCACTCGCGCAGGATCTGCGCGCCGATGCCGTAGGTGCGCAGGTCCATGCGGCCGCGCTCGGGCGCCTGCGCCGAGCGCGCCGTGCCCTCGAACTGGGCCAGCAGCTGCTCGGCCGACTCGCCGCAATTGAGCAGGACGGCCACGCCCTTGCCGGCGCCAGCGATGTGCTTGAGGCTCGCGTCCAGGCTCCAGGAGTGCATGGAGCGGCCCACCTCCAGCGCGTCCAGCACCGACATCGGCTCGTGCACGCGCACCGGGATCGATTCCTGCGGCGCCCATTCGCCCAGCACCAGCGCCAGGTGCAGGCCCTGGCTGGGCTGGTCCTTCCAGGCGTGGACGGTGAAGCGGCCCCAGGGGGTGTCCAGCTCGCGCGAGCCGACCTGGCGCACCAGCGACTCCGTGCGGCTGCGGTGCTCGATCAGGTCGGCGATGGTGCCGATCTTCAGGCCGTGTTCGGCGGCGAACGCCTGCAGGTCGGGCAGGCGCGCCATGGTGCCGTCGTCCTTCATGATCTCGCAGATCACGGCGGCCGGCGTCAGGCCGGCCATGCCGGCGAGGTCGCAACCGGCTTCGGTGTGGCCGGCGCGCATGAGCACGCCGCCGTCCACCGCCTGCAGCGGGAAGATGTGGCCGGGCTGGACCAGGTCCTCCGGCCGGGCGTCGGGGGCCACGGCGGCCTGCACGGTGCGGGCGCGGTCGGCGGCGGAAATGCCGGTGGTCACGCCCTCGGCCGCCTCGATCGAGACGGTGAACGCGGTGCCCATCTTGGTGCCGTTGCGCGCCACCATGGGTGGCAGGCGCAGGCGCTCGCAGTGTCCGCGCGTGAGGGTCAGGCAGATCAGGCCGCGGCCGAAGCGGGCCATGAAGTTGATCGCCTCGGGCGTCACGTGGTCGGCGGCCAGGACCAGGTCGCCTTCGTTCTCGCGGTCCTCCTCGTCGACCAGGATGACCATCCGGCCGGCCTGCAGCTCGGCGACGATCTCCTGGACCGGGGCAATGGTGGCGACGGGTGTCGTCATGCGGCCTCCTGCGCCTGGGTGGCGCCGGCGCCGAGCATGCGCTCGACGTAGCGGGCGATCAGGTCGATCTCGAGGTTGACGGGGCTGCCGGTTCGCAGCGCATGCAAGGCGGTGTTCTGCACGGTATGGGGGATGAGGTTGATGCTGAGTTCGCAGCCGTCGTCGCGGTCCTGCACCGAGTTGACGGTCAGGCTGACGCCGTTGACGGCCACCGATCCCTTGTAGGCCAGGTACTTGCCCAGCGGGACAGGGGCCAGGATGCGCAGTTCATGGCTTTCGCCCACCGGCTCGAACCGGCTGACGCGGCCGATGCCGTCGACGTGGCCCGAGACGATATGCCCGCCCAGCCGGTCGTGCGCGCGCAAGGCCTTTTCCAGGTTGACGGGGCCGGGCTGGTCGAGGCCGCTGGTCTTGTCCAGCGACTCGGCCGAGACATCGACGCTGAAAGTGGAGCGGTCGGGGTCGAGCGTCGTGACGGTCATGCAGGCGCCGTTGAGCGCGATGCTGTCGCCCAGGCCCACGTCCCCGAGGTAGCCGGCGGGCGCCTCGACGGTGATGCGCTTGCCATGCTGGCTGCTGGCGCCGAGGTCCTGGACGGCGGCGATGCGCCCCACGCCGGTGATGATTCCGGTGAACATCCCCGCATTTTCGCAGGGAATGGATCAGGCCCCGGCGCGCCCGGTCACCCGTGCCAGCACCCGGAGGTCCTCGCCCACCATTTCCACCGAGGTGAACCGAAGCGGCAGGGCCTGGGCCAGGCTGGCCAGGGGAGCCAGATGCGCCATCGGCTGCCCCGGGCCGATCAGCCGGGGCGCCAGGTAGACCAGCAACTCGTCGACCAGTCCCTCGCGCAGCAGCGAGCCATTGAGCTTGTGGCCGGCTTCCACGTGCAGCTCGTTCACGTCGCGGGCCGCCAGGTCGCGCAGCACGGCCGCCAGGTCGACCTTGCCACCCGGTCCGGGCAGGGAGACCACCTTGGCGCCGCGCTCCTGCAGCTCCAGCCACTTGGGGGAGGGCGGCTGCGCGGTGTAGATCCAGAGCCTGCGCTGGGGGCCGAACAGGCGGGCGGTGAGCGGCACCTCCAGCCGGCTGTCGACCAGCGCCAGCGGCGGCTGGCGCGCAACGCCAGCCAGCCGGGCGTCCAGCAGCGGATCGTCCTGCAGCACGGTGCCGATGCCGGTGAGCACGGCGCCGGCGCGGGCGCGCCAGGCGTGGCCGTCGGCGCGAGCGGCTTCTGCGGTGATCCACTGGCTGCGGCCGTCGTCCAGCGCCGTGCGGCCATCCAGCGAGGCCGCCACCTTCAGCCGCACCCAGGGGATGCCGCGCTCCATGCGGCTGAAGAAGCCGATGTTCAGTTCACGGCTCTGCTCGGCGCCCGGCCCGACCTGGACCTCGATGCCGGCGGCGCGCAGGCGCTCGAAGCCGCGGCCGCCCACCAGCGGGTTGGGGTCGCCGGTGGCCGCGACCACCCGGGCGATGCCCGCGTCGATCAAGGCGTCGCAGCAAGGCCCGGTCCGGCCCTGGTGGGCACAGGGCTCCAGCGTCACGTAGGCGGTGGCGCCCCGGACGTCGTGGCCGGCCGCGGCGGCGTCGCGCAGCGCCATGACCTCGGCGTGCGGCCCGCCCGCCTCCTGGGTGTGGCCCTGGCCGATCACCGCGCCGTCCGGCGCCACCAGCACGCAGCCGACCCGCGGGTTGGGCTCGGACAGGCCGAGCGAGCGCCGGGCCAGCGCCAGGGCTTGTTGCATGGGGTCGATAGCGGGCATCACGGAATTGTCCGCCAACGGCCGGCAGCCACTTGGCTGGCTGCGTTGACCGGTTGTCGGGCTGGGCGTCGCAGCCCGGGGATGCCGCGCTATGTTCCGGCCTGCCTGAAAGAAGTGCCCGGAGGAGAACGGCCCATGACAGAGAGGAAAGCCCGGGGTTTCACCCTGATCGAACTGATGATCACGGTGGCGATCATCGCCATCCTCGCGTCGGTGGCGTACCCGGCGTACACCAACCACATGGTGCGGGCCAAGCGATCGGCGGTGCAGAGTTTCATGCTCACCGTGGCGAGCCGGCAGGAGCAGGCCATGCTCAATTCGCGCAGCTATTTCGGAATCCCGACCGGTGCCCCGGCCGAATGGAGTGCGGTGAACCTGGCCGTGCCGGGCGAAGTGGCGGGCGCCTATACGGTCACGGTGACGGCCAGCGGCTCGGCGCCGCCCGCCTACACCATCACCGCGACGATCAGCGGCGGCAGCGACCCCAAGTGCGGCAACCTGACCTACACCCAGGCCGGCACCAAGGGGACTTCCGTCAGCAGCGATCCGGCGGCGGTCGCGAATTGCTGGCGATGAAAGCGGCCGACCCGCGCCAGCGCGGGTTCACCCTGATCGAGCTGCTGGTCACCCTGACCATCCTGGTGATCATGATGGGGCTGGGCGTGCCGGCGATGCAGTCGTTCACTGCCAACCAGAAGGTCCGGTCTGCGTCCTATGAGCTGATGACCTCGATCGTGCTGGCGCGCAGCGAGGCCATCAAGCGCAACGCCTCCATCCTGCTGGAGCCCAAGGCTGCCAACGACTGGACCAGCGGCTGGACGGTCAAGGCCGGCGCCGCCACGCTGCACGAGCAGACGCCGATGGCCGGCCTGGCGATCACGCCGCAGTCCGCCCCCGGCACCGCGATGACGCTCGCGAACCTGACCTTCGGCGCCAGCGGACGCCCCACGGCCAAGGCCTACTTCGAGATCACCGGCACGGGCAAGACCATCCGTTGCGTCGCGGTCGACACGACCGGCATTCCTACATCCAAGACGGGGACCTGTTCATGACGAGGATGCGCACGCACCGCCGGTCCCGCGCGCAGCGCGGCGCGACCATGATCGAAGTCCTGGTGTCCCTGGTGATCCTGATGGTGGGCCTGCTCGGCCTGGTCGGCGTGATGATCCAGAGCCAGCGCTCGCAGCTGGAGTCCTACCAGCGGGTGCAGGCGTTGCTGCTGGTGCAGGACATGGCGACGCGCCTGAAAGCCAACCGGTCGGCGGCCGACTGCTACGTTCTGGCCAGCTTCCTCGGCACCGGCAACACGACCATCCCCACGGCCTGCGGCAGCGGCTCGCGGGGCGAGCACGACCTGACGCAATGGCGTGACCTGCTGCTTGGCGCGGCCGAGTTGTCGAACACGGACCAGGTCGGCGGCATCCTGGGTGCGCGCGGCTGCATCACCAAGGATGCGAGCAACCTGTTCCAGGTCAGCGTGGCGTGGCAGGGCCTGTCGGCGACCACGGCACCGCCGGCAGGTGTGACGTGCGGCCAGGGCGAGTACGGGAGCAGCGATGCGCTCCGCCGGGCCGTCAGCGTGACGGTGCAATTCGGAATCTGAGCGGGACATGACGGAATCATCCATTCCACTGCGCGGCCGGCGGCAGGCCGGCCTGACGCTGGTCGAGTTCATGGTCGCCATCGTCATCGGCATGCTGATGGTGGCGGCGATGGCGGCGTTGATCGCCAACCAGAGCACCACCCGCGGCGAAGTGGACCGCTCGGGCAAGTTGATCGAGAACGGCCGCTATGCCATCCGCATGCTCGCCGAGGATGTGCAGATGGCAGGGTACTGGGGCGAACTCAGTACCGCGCCCGACGTGCCGGCCGCGCTGCCCGATCCCTGCAGCACGGCGGTGGCCAATCTGGAAACGGCCATGGGCCTGGCCGTGCAGGGCTATGACGCACCGGCCACCCTGCCGCCGGAGGTGGCCGCCTGCGTCAAGAACCACCTGCCGGGCACCGACGTCCTGGTCGTGCGCAAGGCCGATCCCGACACCAGCGCCATCGAAACCGCCGGTGCCATGGACCTGACCAAGCTCAAGCCGGGGCAGGTCTACCTGCAGACCGGCCTGGACACGACGTCCAACCTGACCCACGTACTGGCGGCCGCCGATCCGGCCACGGATGCCGCCACGTTCGTCCTCAAGCGCAAGGTCGCCACCAGCCTGGCCGCGCTGCGCAAGTACACCGTCCACATCTACTACATCAGCAAGTGCAGCGTGGAGGAGAGCGGCAGCTGCGACAGCGCCGACGGCGGTACGCCGATTCCCACGCTCAAGCGGGTCGAGTTGACGGTCTCGGGCGGCGCCGCGTCCATGACGTGCGGCTCCTGCACGATCACCATCGCCGAGGGAATCGAGAACATGCAGATCGACTACGGGACCGACACCAGCGGTGACGGGCAGCCCGATGGAACCGATAGCGCCGGTTCGACCTTCACCAAGGACAACTGGGCGGATGTCATGAGCCTGAAGATCCACCTGCTGGCCCGCGCGACCGAACGCACCCCGGCTCACCAGGACACCAAGAGCTATGTCCTCGGGGTGGCCGGGAACGTCGCCGCGGCGAACGATGCCTACCGGCGCCACGTCTTCGTCCAGTCGGTGCGGCTGGTCAATCCGAGTGCGCGGAGGCCGCTGTGACGAACCGCCGCTCGCAAACCGGCATCACGCTGGTGGTCAGCCTGATCATGCTGGTCATCCTGACCCTGCTGGTCGTCTCGGCCGTCCGCTTCGGCCATATCAACCTGAAGATCGCCGGCAACGCGCAGGCCGAAGCGGAGGCGTCGGCGGCTGCCATGGTCGCTCTCGACCAGACACTGGCCGCGATCGACGCCGCGCCGAAGGTGGACGAAATCGCGGCGCAGCCCGCCGTCTCGGTTTCCACCGGTGGCGGAACGTACACGGTGGCCATCTCCAAGCCGGACTGCATCCTGACCCGCAACATCAAGTCCTGGGAGCTGACGACCGAACCGGAGGACCAGGTCTGCTACGAAGGCGGCGACGGCGAAAAGCAGATCGGCCCCGACGGCAAGCTGACGTCCCAGCCCACGGCCTGCAAGAACCAGCAGTGGGACGTCACGGCCTCGGTCGATGACGCGGTGTCCAACGCCAAGGTCAGCATGTTGCAGGGGGTGGCGGTGCGCGTCGGCGCCGAAGTCACCTGTCCCTGAGCGCGTTTCGCACGAATCGGAGGAAATCGCCATGAAAAAAATGCAAGGCCTGATCCTTGCCGCGATGGTTTTGGCGTCGGGATATTCGGCCAGCCTGCGTGCGGAAGACGTCGACATCTACGTGGGCGGCGCCGCCACGACCGGCACGCCGAACGTGCTGCTCGTGCTGGACAACGCGGCCAACTTCGAAGCGTCGGCCGAGAACTGCACCTACGTGGACGGCACCGCTCCCAGCCTCAACGGAACGGCCGGGGGCGTCGAGCAGTGCGCCATCTACAACGTCGTCTCGAGCCTGCCGGCAGGGGCCGTCAATCTCGGCCTGATGGTCTACAACGCCGGCAACATCCGCGACATCAACGGCGCGAACTGCGGCGGCTCCAACGGCGGCTGCTTGATGGTGCCGCTGACGGAGATGACGGCGGCGAACAAGGCGGCCTTCCTGACCTGGGTCAAGACCTGGCGCACCTCCGGCAGCGCGGGCCCCGGCTACATCAAGGCCAACGGCGAAGCCACCGGCGCAGCCATGCAGGAGGCCTGGGCCTACTACGCCGGCCGCACCGGGCTGTCGGGGCGTTCGTATGCCAGTGTCCAGCCGCCTGCCGGGTGCCAGAAGAACTTCGTGATCTTCGTCGGCAACGCCTTCACGCCGTCCGGTTCGCCCGGTGACGGCGGCAGCGCCTCCCCCATGGCCGCGCTGAATACGGCCCCCGGCATCACCGCCGAGCTGAAGGCACCGATCACCATTCCCTCGCGCTCGTATGGCACCAGCAGCTTCAGCTGCGGTAGCTACACCATGGGCAACCACACCGATTCGTCCGGCCTGTTCGCCGACGAGTGGGCGCGCTACATGAACCGGACGGACCTGTACGCAGCGTTCGACAGCACCCAGTCCATCACCACCTATACCGTGGGCCTGCTCGGGCCGAGTTGCAAGCCGGACTACCCCGCGCTGCTCAGCAGCATGGCCAGCCATGGCGGCGGCAAGTACTTCCCGACCTCCAGCTACGAGGAGATCGCCACCGCCCTGATGAAGATCCTGAACGAGGTGCAGGCGGTCAACAGCGTGTTCTCGTCGGCCAGCCTGCCCGTCTCGGTCAATGCCGATGGCACCTACCTGAACCAGATCTTCCTGGGGATGTTCCGGCCGGATCCGGCCGGCCTGCCGCGCTGGATGGGCAACCTCAAGCAATACCAGCTCGTCAAGAATGCTTCTGGCAAGTTCGTGATGGGTGATGCCAACAGCCACGAGGCGATCAGCTCGTCGGGCACCGGATTCATCGACCCGAACGCCGTGAGCATCTGGAGTTCCAAGAACACTCTCACGGCGCCCGACAACGGAGGCGGGTTCTGGGTCAACGAGCCCAAGGGGGTTCCCCAGAGTGGGTACGACTCCCCGGACGGCGAAGTGGTGGAGAAGGGAGGGGTGGCGCAGCAGTTGCGGCTCGAGAACCTGACCGCCGATTTCAGTTCGGCGGAATACAGCAGCACCAATCCGCGCCGGCTGTACACCTACTGCCCCAGCGGAAGCGGTTGTGTCGCCAGCCTCACGGACGCCAGCAATGCCTTCTCGACCGGGAATGCTGGCATCTCGGCCGCGGCGTTCGGCGCCTCCAGCGCCGTGCGTATCACGTCGATCGTCCGCAACGGGACCACCGCCACGGTGACGACGGCCGAGAACCACGGTTTCACGACGCCGACCAGCGTCACCATCAGTGGCGCCGACCAGCCCGAATACAACGTCACCCAGACGGTCAGCGGCGCCGGCAACACCTTCACCATCTCGGGCCTGCCGGACCATCCGAGAAGTCCCGCGCAGGGCGCCTACACACTGGCGAAGGTGGATGCCGCGAGCCAGGTGACCCTGAGTTCGCTCAGCTACGACGCCGCGACGGGCCTGGTGACGGCGCGAACGTCCTTGCCGCACGGGTTCGCAGCCGGCAGCACCATCGCCATCCAGGGCGCGGTGCCGAACGATTTCAACGGCCAGTACGTCGTTGCCGTCCCGGTTGCCACCTGCCCGGACCTGGCCTGCTTCACCTACGCCCGGTCACAGAATCCCCCCTCGCCGGCGACCAACGGCTACCAGATCGTGGTGGCTCCGCCGGCCAGCGCGATCAACGTCAGCAAGGTAGCGAAGACTGGCGGCAAGATCCTTGTCGACACGTCAGCCCCGCACGGGTTCCATCAGGGGCAGAAGATCAACATCACGGGCACTTCCGTCGTTGCCGGAGCCTGGACGGTGGTTTCGGTTGGATCGGACAAGCAGTTTGAGATCAACGCCAGCGGCAACCCCAGCTGTAACGCTTCCTGCGGCTCCGTTGAGGCTTCGACGACCCCGGAACCGATCACGGCTCTCACGCGTTCCGGCACCACCGCCGCGGCGCAGGTGGCCACCGCCTACCTGTTCGGCCGCGCCGCGGGTGACAAGAAGACGGTCAACATCACGCTGAAGACGGACAACGGCGGCGTCAACGAGTCGGGTTACGTGATCAGCAACGCGACGATCACCTGCACCGTTGCAGGCTGCTCCCAGTTCACCTACACCGTGCCGGTGTCGCCGCCGAGCGGAGATGCGGGCGGGACCATCACGGCGGGTCCGCCGTCGGCCACGTCGGCCAGCATTGCCGCCGGCAGGATCGACCGGGTCGGCACGTCCAACAACACCGTCCGGGTCCGGTCGGTGCCGGCCAACGTCTTCGCGACCGGCGACCGGGTCACGCTGTCGCCGCTCGGCACCTCGTATGCGAACGAGTCGGCCTATGCGGCACGGACCTGGACCGTCAGCTGCAGCGTAGCCGACTGCTCGGAGCTGACCTTCGACGAACCGGTGCCCCTGAGCCCAGCCGCTTCGGCCACCGGCAACATGAAGGCCTACTCCGGATCGACCCCGCCCGACAAGAACACCCTGATCCGCTGGCTGCGCGGCGCCGACAACTATGGCGACGAAAAAGGCCCGGGCGGCAGCGTGAAGGTGCGCCCGTCGATCCACGGCGACGTGCTGCATTCGCGCCCCGTGGTGCTCAACTACGGCGGCAACACCGAAAGCCTGGTCGCCTTCTACGGCGCCAACGACGGGGTGTTCCGGGCCGTCAATGCGAACAAGAGCCAGGCGATCGGCTCGGTGCCCGCCGGCGGCGAACTGTGGGGATTGATCCTGCCGGAGCACTTCCCGTCGCTGAACCGGCTGCGCGTGAACACGCCGGAGGTGCGATTCACGGGCACGGTGCTGCCCAATGCGCAGCCCAAGGACTACTACGTGGATGGCCCCACCGGCGTCTACCAGAAGCTCAAGGCCGACAAGACGATCGACGAGGCTTTCATCTACCTCGCCATGCGGCGCGGCGGGAACTTCCTCTATGCCATCGACGTGTCGGACCCGGTCAGCCCGCAGGTCAAGTGGCGCATCTCGGCGGGCGACGCCGGCTTCGAGGAACTGGGGCAGACCTGGTCGCGTCCCCGGCTGACCCTGATCAACGGCCTGCCCGGCACGACGTCTCCTGATACGCCGCCGACCCCGGTGTTGGTGTTCGGAGCCGGCTACGACACCGCCCAGGACAGCGAACCGCCGGCCGGAGACACCATGGGCCGCGGCATCTACATCGTCAACGCGAAGACCGGCGAGCTGATCTGGAGCGCCACCCGCAGTTGCACGACCTCCGCCACCTGCAAGAACGTGGCCAACATGAACTATGCAATCGCTTCGGACATCACGTTCGTGGATCGCAACTTCGACGGCTTGACCGACACGTTGTACTTCGGCGACCTGGGCGGCAACATCTGGCGGGCCCACGTGAGTTCGACCGACAAGGCGGACTGGAAGGTGGAGCGGCTGGCTGCGCTGGGCTGCGACGCCGGCGCCTGCACCAGCGGCAACCCGCGCAAGATCTTCTTCCCGCCGGCCGTCCTGTCCATCGGCAAGGCGGGCACGCCTGGCGCCTACGACCTGGTGTCGGTTGCCTCTGGCGACCGGGAGCATCCGCTGCGCACGCACGCCTCGTACAACGTCTCCGACAAGTTCTTCGTGCTCATCGACCGCACCGCGGCCGGCCCGACGCCGACGCCGACGGTCAACGTCGCCAAGACCGATCTCGACGATGCGACGAGTTCCGAGTTCACCTACTCGGACAGCAAGAAGGGTTTCTTCATCACCTTCGCCCGAGGGGAAAAGGGAGTCAACGCGCCCAATGTGGTGAACGGCATCGTGTTCTTCTCGACGAACCGACCGATCGATCCGGCCAACACCTGCTCGGCCAACCTGGGCGAGGCGAAGGGCTATGCCGTCAATCCGTTCACGGCCTTCAAGACGTCCAGCGTGCTGGCCGGCGGCGGTTTGCCGCCCAGCTCGGTCAGCGGCGTGGTCAACGTCACGACCAGGAACGAGGATGGGACGGAAACCACCACTCAGGAGAAGTTCTGCATCGGTTGTGCGATGAACTGCACGGGCAACGAGTGCTCGCCGCTGCAGAACACCCCGCCGGCCATCACCATCGACAAGAAGCTGCGCCGGACCTACTGGTACAAGAAGTAGCGGGACACGGCGGCCGGTCAGCGCTGCGCTGACCGGCGGATCGCGGGTCCCCTCTCGAAATCGGTTCCCGCAAGTCCCCGAACTACTTCACAGGAAACGTGGGAACTGCGTTGCTGCTGGAGGCCCGCCGGGTGACTATCGTTCCCGGCCGTGGACAGTCCAGCCGGCCGCCTGGGTCTTCGCGTCGCGAGCCGCCGTGCCATCGCGGCGCGCGGCTTCACATTGGTCGAACTGCTCGTCGCCATCGCGCTGACCGCGCTGCTCGCCGGACTTGCGGCGCCGGCCATGACGGCCATGACCCGCTCGGTGCGGCTGACGTCAGCCGCCAACGACCTCTTCGCCAGCCTGCTCATTGCCCGAAGCGAGGCCGTCAAGCGGGCCGGCCGCGTGACCCTGTGCAAGTCGGCCGATGGCAGGGCGTGCAGCGCGACCGGTGGATGGGAGCAGGGCTGGATCGTCTTCCACGACACGGGCGGCCTCGGGACGCGTGAGGCCGGCGAGCACGTCCTGCTGCACGCGCAACCGCTGGACCAGCGCTTGCGCCTGAGCGGCAACCTGAATGTCGCGCGCTACGTGTCGTTCACCGCCTCAGGCGCCACGGCACTCGCCAGCGGCGCGTTCCAGGCCGGCACCATCACGATGTGCCATGCGTCGATGGAAGGCAGCGAAGGCAGGCAGATCGTCCTCAGCGCTTCGGGTCGCGCCCGTGCCCAGCGAAAGGTGCTGGACCGATGTCCTGCCTGATCCGGAGCCCGGGAACGTCGTTACCGCCGGATCTCATCGACCATGGTCTTGAATTCGTCGATGTCCTCGAAGCTGCGGTAGACGCTGGCAAAGCGCACGTAGCCGACCTTGTCGAGCTTCTTCAACTCGCGCATCACCAACTCGCCGATGCGGGCGCTGGGGATCTCGCGCACCCCCATGTTGAGCAGCTTTTCCTCGATGCGCTCGACGGCGGCATCGACCTGTTCGGTGCTCACCGGGCGCTTGCGCAGCGCCAGGTTCATGGAAGCGCGCAGCTTGGCGCGCTCGTAGTCGATGCGGCGGCCGTCCTTCTTCACCACCGCCGGGAAGTTCACTTCGGGCCGCTCGTAGGTGGTGAAGCGCTTTTCGCAGTGGGCGCACTGGCGGCGCCGGCGGATGAAGTCCCCGTCTTCGGCAACGCGTGTCTCCACCACCTGGGTGTCATCGTTGCCGCAGAAGGGGCACTTCATGGCGTCAGCGGTACACCGGGAAGCGCCGGGTCAGGGCGTTGACCTTCTCGCGGACGGCGGCGATGTTGGCCTCGTCGCGCGGGTTGTCCAGCACGTCGGCGATCAGGTGGGCGGTCTGGCGCGCCTCGTCCTCCTTGAAGCCGCGCGTGGTCATGGCCGGCGTGCCGATGCGCACGCCGCTGGTGACCATGGGCTTTTCCGGGTCGTTGGGAATCGCGTTCTTGTTGATGGTCATGTGGGCCTGGCCCAGCACCGCCTCGGCTTCCTTGCCGGTGATGCCCTTGGCGCGCAGGTCCACCAGCATCAGGTGGCTCTCGGTGCGGCCGCTGACGATGCGCAGGCCGCGCTCGACCAGCGTTTGCGCGACCACGCGGGCGTTCTTCGCCACCTGCTCCTGGTAGGCCTTGAACTCGGGCGCGAGCGCTTCCTTGAAGGCCACTGCCTTGGCGGCGATGACGTGCATCAGCGGGCCGCCCTGCAGGCCGGGGAAGATGGCGCTGTTGATCGCCTTCTCGTGCGCCGCCTTCATCAGGATGATGCCGCCGCGCGGGCCGCGCAGGCTCTTGTGGGTGGTGGACGTCACCACGTCGGCGTGCGGCACCGGGCTGGGGTACACGCCGGCGGCGATCAGCCCGGCGTAGTGCGCCATGTCCACCATGAAGATGGCGCTGACCTCCCTGGCGATGCGGGCGAAGCGCTCGAAATCGATGCGCAGCGAATAGGCGGAGGCCCCCGCGATGATCAGCTTGGGCCGGGCTTCGCGCGCCTTGCGCTCCATCGCCTCGTAGTCGATCTCTTCCTTGTCGTCGAGCCCATAGCTCACCACGTTGAACCACTTGCCGCTCATGTTGAGCGCCATGCCGTGGGTCAGGTGGCCGCCCTCGGCCAGGCTCATCCCCATGATGGTGTCGCCCGGCTTGAGGAAGGCCAGGAACACGGCCTCGTTGGCCTGGGCGCCGGAGTGCGCCTGCACGTTGGCGGCCTCGGCGCCGAACAGCTGCTTGACGCGGTCGATCGCCAGCTGCTCGGCGACATCGACGTTCTCGCAGCCGCCGTAGTAGCGCTTGCCGGGGTAGCCCTCGGCGTACTTGTTGGTCAGTTGCGTGCCCTGGGCGGCCATCACGGCGGGCGAGGCGTAGTTCTCGCTGGCGATCAGCTCGATGTGCTCTTCCTGGCGGCGGTTCTCGGCGACGATCGCGGCCCAGAGCTCGGGGTCGGTTTGCTCGATGAGGATGTTGCGTTGGTACATGCGGCAGTCCTTCCAGACATGAGGTCCCTGTGATGCACAAGGGCTGCCCAGGCGAACGGCGGATCACGGGGATGGGCCCGCTGCGCGGCGCGATCGCGCGCGGCGCAAGACTTCATTCCCGCGGCACGCTCCCCCGTGGTGGCCCACGTCAACGCGGGCGGCCCGGTGCGGGCGCCGCGCCTATCGCCAGTCGCGTACGGGGGAAAGTGTAGCCGAGCCCCGGCTCACGAGCCGGACAGCGAGGCGAACTTGTCGGCCTCGTTGGGCAGCAGGGGGCCGGCGCCCAGGGCCGGCGCCAGGGTGCGCAGCGTCGCCGGCGGTGCCGGCGTGAACACCGGCACGGCACGGCCGGCGGCCACCTGTTGCAGGCGAGCGTGCTCGGCCATCACCTTGTCGGCGTAGCCGCCGTCGTCCGGCAGGTTGGCGGCGCCGACGTAGAACTTCAGGCCGGCCTGCAGCGAGCCGGCGCGCTGGATGCACTCTTGCAGCACCCTGACGCCCACCCGCAGGTTGGTCACCGGGTCGAAGGCCGCCAGCTTGCCGCCGAAGACCTCGTACTTGTCGGTATGCACGCGCGTCATCACCTGCATCAGGCCCTGGGCGCCGACGGCGCTTTGGGCGAACGGATTGAAGCCCGACTCGATGGCCATCACGGCCAGGATCAGTGTCGGGTCCAGCTTGGCGCGGCTGCCGGCTTCCCAGGCTTCGGCCACCAGGGCACTGAGCGGTTCGGGGGCCACGCGGTACTTGCGCGACAGCCAATAGGCCACGGCGGCCTGCTGCTGGGGCAGGTCCTTGGGATTGGCCGCGGTGGCGCGGCCGATGGCGTCCAGGTCCGGCACCATGCCGAGGGCCTCGACCTGGCGCTCCTGCAGCCAGCTCATCAACCGGCTTTCGCCGGCTTGCCTCAGCTCCGGGCGGGCCGTCACGGCCGCCAGGGCGATGACCACGGCCACGCCCACCAGCGCAAGGCCGTTGTGGGTGATCTCGAAAAAGCCCTGCGCGACATCTGCGGTGAAGGTCCGCACGGCACGGGCGACTTTTCCTGACGCTGTCATAGCACTCCTTTCTACGCGCGGGCCGGGGACGGGCTGCTCGGGCGAGCAGAGGCCGGTCGGACACCTCGTTTGGATTGGTACGCCATCGGATCGAACGGGGCTCCTCTCAGGGCCTGCGGCGGTCGATCCGACTTCGCCGGGTTCGGCAGCGGTTCGGGTTTGTCCCTAGCTCAGCGGCCAGGGTGGCGAATTCTAGGAGTCGGCCAAATAACGAGTCAAGGATAAAAACGTTTATCTTTATGCCTAATTTTGCAATTTGAATCACCGATTTACGCCCTCGACGCTGCCGGGCGACGTCGGACGTGAACTTCGTCTCCCGTCGGAAATCCGCGGACAACGACGGGCGGCGTTGTCAATGCGGCATGCGCAATCGCGGGTTTGCCGGCCATTGAAAAGGCGGGCTTGCAGGGACCGAGGCGCACCTCTAACTTGTAGGTGCCCGAGCAATCGGGCGCTTGCACCGGGACTTCCCCGCCGTGATGTGCCGGCCTGCGTGCGGCAAGGGCTTACCCCCTTTGCAGCCCAGGTGCGGTGTACGTGGCACAGGTCCTGGTCGATCCTGGGAGCAATCTCTTGCTTCCGGTGCCGACAGGGACCACTGACCTCCCGCGGCACACCCAGACGGTCGGACTTGCGCCGCCGTCAAGCCCGGCAGATGGCTTCAGGCCGCTGCCGGGCTTTCTCGTTGACGGGCCCGCAAGGAGCGGGGTCAATCGCGGCGAGAATACGGACCTGCCCCCGCGCTCGCGTGGGCGTGTTTTTTTCCGACCGACCGAAGTGACCCAAGCCAGCCTCCGATCCTCCGACACCCAGGCGCTCGACGCGCTGACCGGTGGTGCCTTTTCCGCGCCCACCTCGGGCGAGCGTGCCGCGCGCCTGCGCGACTGGCTCGCCGGCAACCCCAGCGCCGAGCAGATGCAGGAGGTGTTCCGCGAACTCAGCGCGCGCGACAAGGGCGCCGCCCGGGTGCTGCGCGAGCGGCTCGACGAGATCAAGCGCGCCCGCGGCCAGGAAGCCATCGCCGCCGAGTGGGCGCAGAAGGCCGAGGCCCTGCTGGCGCAGCCGCGCCTGAACATCGCCGACGCCATGGCCTGGCAGCGCGATGCCGCCAAGGCCGGCGCACCGCTGAGCCGCGACCCCCTGGCCGGCCTGAAGACCCGCCTGGCCGATCGCGTCAAGGGCATCGAGGACCTGCAGCACCGCGTGCAGGTGCAGCGCGAGGCGGCGGTGCTGCTGGCGCAACGCATCGAGGTGCTGTCCACCAAGCCCTGGCGCGACGCCCTGGCGGCGGCCGATGCCCTGCGCAGCGACGTTCCCGAATGGCAGGGCCAGGCCGACGCGCTGGTTTCCGACGCCAATTGGGCCAGCGTCGATGCCCGCTTCCCGCCGCTGCTGGACGCCTCGCGCAACCAGTTGCAGGTGGTCTGGGACGCGTTCCAGGCCGCCCTGGCCCAGGCCGTTGCCGCCGACGCCGACCCCGCCGCTGCGCTGCCACCGGTGCCGGTGTGGGCGGACGAACTGCGGGCGGCCCGCGGCATCCCGGTGGAAGCGCCGCCGGCGGCGGCCAAGCCCCGGGTCGATCCGGAGCTGCGGGCCAAGGCGGCCGAGGCCGTCACGGCGGCGATCGGCAAGCTGGAGCAGGAGATCGCCCAGGGGCATGGCAAGGGCTCCGCCGGGGCGGCGGCCGCCTTGCGCGCGGCCCTGAAGGAGCACGCCAAGCTGATCGACGACAAGCTGGAGAACCAGGCCCATGCGCTGCTCGCCTCGGCCGGCGAGCTGGAAGGCTGGCAGCGCTGGCGCGCCGACCAGTTGCGCCAGGAGCTGGTGGCCAAGGCGGAGGCCTTGTTCGAGCCGGCCGCGCCCGCCAGGCCCGCGGCTCCGAAATCGGAAGGAACGCCGGCGAAGGTGGAAGTCGCAGCTCCGACGGCGGAAAGCGCGGCGCCGAAGGCGGAAAGCGCCGCGCCGGAGGCGGAAGGCGCGGCGCCGGAGGCCGATGCGGTCGAGCCGACTGCGCTGGCCGCCGGGAGCGGGGCAGCGGCGGATGCGGCGATGAGCGGCGGCGATGCCCCGGCCGCCGCCGACGCGACGCCACCGACGCCACCGAAAGCGGCACCCGCTGCGGTCGCCGGGCCGCGCAGGCCGCGCTACGGCGGCCGCAAGATGCAGGAACAGCTGCGCGCCCTGCGCGAGCAGTGGAAGCAGGTCGACCAGGGGGGGCCGCCCAACCACGCGCTGTGGAAGCGCTTCGACGAGGCCTGCAACGAAGCCTACAAGGTGGTCGAGGCCTGGCTGGACAAGGTCAAGACCGAGGCGGCGGAGCACCGGTCGCAGCGGCTGGCGCTGATCCAGGAGGTGCAGGCCTGGGCCGGGCAGAACGCCGCGGCGGCCGGCAACGACTGGAAGGCATTCAACCGGGCCATTCGCCAGTTCGATTCGCGCTGGCGCGAAGCCGGTCACCTGAGCGAGAAGGCCTTCGCTGAGCTGCAGCCGCAGTGGAAGCAGGCGATCCAGGCGGCCGAGGCGCCGCTGGCGGCGGCGCAAAAGCAGAGCGTCGAGCGGCGCCACGCCATGATCGAGGAAGCCCGGGTGCTGGGCGCCGCGCCCCAGTTGCGCATCGACGCGGTCAAGGCGCTGCAGCAACGCTGGCAGGCCGAGGCGCAGGCGGTGCCGCTGGACCGCAAGCACGAACAGAAGCTGTGGGATGCGTTCCGCAAGCCGATCGACGACGCCTTCAACCGCAAGACCGAGGAGCGCGAGCGCGCGGCGGCCGCCCTGAGCGAGCGCGACCGGGCGGTGCTGGAAGCATCGAAGGCACTGGAGGCCGCCAATGCCAGCGGCGATGCCAGCCGCATCCGCGAAGCGCTGGCGGCGCTCGATGCGGCGCTGAAGGGACAGGCCCAGGCCAAGGCCGACCACGCCCGCGCCGACGCCCAGGCGCCCGCACCCGCACCCGCTGCTGAAGGCGCCGAGCCTGACCAGCAGGCATCCGCTGCCGAGCCCGGCGGCGAAACGGCTGAGGCGCCTGCAGGCGAAGCGCCGGCGGCATCGGCGCCGTCCAAGACCGGCCCCAAGCCGGTGGTGGCCATGCGCGGCGACGACCGCCCGGGCATGAAACGCGCCGAGCCGCAGCCGATGGGCCGCGGCGGCCGGTTTGGCGACAAGCGCGGCGCACCTGGGGGCGGCGGCCGCTTCGGCGACCGCACCAACGAGCGCGGTGGCCGCGAAGGGCGGGGTGGCCGCTTCGGCGACCGCGCGCCGGACGACCGCGGCCCGCGGCTGGGCGACGTCGCCTTCCGCGCCCAGCGCGAGGCGACCGAGCACGCGCAGCAAGCCTTGCGCAAGCTGGCCGCGCAGGCGCACGGCGAGGCGCTCACCCAGTTGCTGGCCGCCTGGGAAAAGCGCTCGGCGGACGACGTGCCGAGCCAGAGCGAGCTGGGGCGGGCCGTGACGCCCGCGATCCGCGGCGCCTGGACCAAGGCGCTGCAGTCGGCACCCTCGGGCGAGGCCGGCGAGGCCCTGCTGCGGCTGGAAATCGCGTCCGAGGCGCCGACGCCGGCGGACCAGGTCGCCGCGCGGCGGCAGCTGCAACTGGTGCTGCTGACCCGCCGCAACGACCCGTCGCCGGCCCAGACCTGGGGCGAGGACACCGCGCGCGTGCTGGCCACCGGGCACGACGCCGGCACGGCGCGCCGGCTGCAGAACGTGCTGAAGGTGTTGCTGCGCGGCTGAGGCCGGCCACGCTCCGCTTCGGCTTCGATCCGTCATCCCCGTGCAAACGGGGATGACGTGCTCAAGCCGGCCGCGAAGGCGGGCGTTCCGGGTTCCCGCCTGCGCGGGAATGGCCGGGCGCCAGGAAGAACGCGTCGAACAACGCCAGCAAGGCGGGGAACTCCTGCGCGAAGCGGGCGCGGTTGACGAAGTAGGCCTCGCCGGCGACGGCGAAGAACTCGCCCGGGTTCTCGGCCCCGTAGGGATCCAGCCAGGTCGGTTCGCCGGCGAAGCGCTCGGCGATCACGACCTGCTCGCGAAAGCGTTGGTAGGCGGCGCCCAGCACGTCCTGCCACTCGCGCCGCCGGCCGGCGGGCAGCGGCGGGCAGCCGTCCGGTTCGCCGTCGCGCATGTCGATCTTGTGGATGAACTCGTGGACGACGACGTTGTAGCCCTGCTCGGCCGAGGCGCCGGCATCCTGCACGTCGCGCCAGCTCAGCATCACCGGGCCGCGCTCCATGGCTTCGCCGGCCAGCACCTCTTCCCACTCGTGCACCACGCCGGCGTCGTCCTGCGCCGTGCGGCGGGCGACCACCTGGTCGGGGTGGACCACGATGCCGACGAAGTCGTCGTACCAGCGCAGGCCAAGGTGCAGCACCGGCAGCACGGCCTGCGCCGCCACCGCCAGCGCCAGTTCGTCGGTGATGGCCAGGCCCTGGGCGCCGTGGAACTCCTTGGCCTGCAGGAACTGCGCCGCCAGCGCGCGCAGGCGCTCGCGCTCGTCGTGCGGGCGCGCGGCCAGGAACGGGTAGGCGGCCAGCGCCTGCCGCCACAGTGGCTCGGGAATGGAGGGCGCCGCGCGGCGCCGCCGCCACCAGCCGAACATCAGGCAAGCGGCAGGCGTTGCCAGCCGCCGTCCGCCGACAGGCGCAGGGCCTGGGCGCGCGCGGGTGACGCGGCCAGGTCCCAGTCGGTCAGCACGATGCGCTGCAGGCCGTCGCCCAGGTCGTGCCGCGCGGGCTTGTGCGTATGGCCATGCACCAGCGTGTCGGCGCTGGCGGCGCGCAGCCAGGCGCGGGCTTCACCGGGATCGACGTCGGCGTAGGGCAGGCCCGAGCGCTTGCGCGCTTCGCTCTGTGCGCGCAGCTGGCTCGCGACCGCTTGCCGCTCGGCCAGCGGTCGCGCGAGAAAGTCGCGCTGCCAGTCCGGCGCGCGCACCTGGGCGCGAAAGCGCAGGTATTCGGTATCGCCGAGGCACAGCAGGTCGCCGTGGCTCAGCAGCCAGCGCCGGGGGCCGAACGACAACACCGTGGGATCGGCCAGCAGCCGCATCCCGGTGCTGTCGGCGAGCGCCTCGCCGACCAGGAAATCGCGGTTGCCGTGCAGGAAGAAGACGGGGCGGCGAGCCGCGGCATCGCGCAGGACCGCGGCGCAATCGGCGGCAAAGCCCGGCTGCCGGGCGACGTCGTCCCCCGGCCAGGCTTCGAACAGGTCGCCAAGGATGAACACCGCGTCGGCCGGCGTGGACGCCATGAAGCGCCGCCAGGCCGCGAAGGTGGCGGGTTCGCCCTCGTGCAGGTGCAGGTCGGAGATGAGGTCGGCACGGCGCCAGCCGGCGCCGGCCGCGAGTTCAGCGAAGGCGGGCAGCGCCAACGCAGCGCCGTCAGGCGACGACGGCCTTCTCGAGCACGACGTCCTGCTGCGGCACGTCGTCGTGGAAGCCCTTGCGGCCGGTCTTCACGGCCTTGATGCGATCGACCACGTCGGTGCCGGCCACCACCTTGCCGAACACCGCGTAGCCCCAGCCCTGCGGATTGGGGGCGCGGTGGTTGAGGAAGTCGTTGTCGGCCACGTTGATGAAGAACTGGGCGCTGGCCGAGTGCGGGTCGTTGGTGCGCGCCATGGCCACCGTGTAGCAGTCGTTCTTCAGGCCGTTGTTGGCCTCGTTCTGCACCGGTGCGTCGGTGGGTTTCTGGCTCATGCCGGGGGCGAAGCCGCCGCCCTGGACCATGAAGCCGTCGATCACGCGGTGGAAGATGGTGCCGTCGTAGTGGCCCTTCTTCACGTACGAGAGGAAGTTCTCGACCGTCTTCGGGGCCTTGGCCTCGTCGAGTTCGAGGGTGACGACGCCGTAGCCGGCAATGTGGAGGTCGACCTTGGGGTTGCTCATGTTTCGGATCCTTTTACTTGGCGATGGCCGCGGACTTGATGACCACGGGCGTGGCGGGTACGTTCTGGTGGCCGTTGCGGTTGCCGGTGGCGACGCCCTTGATCTTGTCGACCACGTCCATGCCGGAGACGACCTTGCCGAACACGGCATAGCCGTAGCCGTCGGGCATGGGCGCGTTCAGCCCCTTGTTGTCGACCACGTTGATGAAGAACTGCGCCGTGGCGGAGTTCGGGTTGCCGGTGCGTGCCATCGCCAGCATGCCCCGGTCGTTCTTCAGCTCGGGCCGGGTCTCCAGCGGGATGGCCGCGCGGGTGGGCTTTTGCTGCATGTCCGGCGTGAAGCCGCCGCCCTGGATCATGAAGCCGTCCATCACGCGGTGGAAGATGGTGCCGTCGTAGTGGCCGTCGCGCACGTACTGCAGGAAGTTGTCGGCCGTCTTCGGCACCTTGTCGGGATACACCTCGACGACGAAGTCGCCGGCGCTGGTGCTGAATTTCACGCGCGGGGCCTGCTGCGCCCACGAGGCGGCGGGCAGCAGCGTGGACAGGACGACGAGGCCGGCGGCGGCGCGGCGGGTCAGGGCTGGGATCAACCAATCACTCCTTCGTAGAAGATCTTCCAGTGCGGGCCCATGCGCATCCAGTACTGGCGCTTGACGGGGCCGCTGCGGGCACCCTCGGGCACCTCGCCGAAGGTTACCACCATGGTTTCCGCCGAGTCGGTCCAGCGCAGGTACGACAGGTCCTTGAGCTGCAGGCTGCGCCCGCCGACGCGGCCGAGCTCGGCGCGAAGCTGCGGCAGCCACTCGGCCAGGCCCTTGCCCTCGGACGTGAAGTCGGCCGTGTAGAACGATAGCAGGCGGTCGGTGTCGCCGCTGGACTTGGCGGCGCGCCAGGCGCTCAAGGCCTCGGTGAACGGCTTGGCCTGGGCGGGCAGGCCGGCTGGCGCCACCCACTGCAGCGACGGGGCGATCACCACCGGGGTGGTGCGGACCTCCACCGTTCGCAATAGGCGCTCGATGTCAGGGTTGGCCAGCACCACGCAGCCGTCGCTGGCCTTGGGCGCGCGCGCGAACTGGCCGGGCGGCGTGCCGTGCAGCCAGATGCCGCTGCCGGTCTTGCCGCGCCGCGTGTCGTAGGGGTTGGGGTAGTTGATCGGCAGCGCCCCGGCACCGTAGAAGTCCTTCAGCGTCTTCGGGTCCAGGTTGCTGGTGATGTAGTACACGCCCAGCGGCGTGCGCAGGTCGCCCTCGACCGCTTTCTCGATGCCCTGCTTGCCGACCGAGACGTAGTAGTCGCCCAGCAGCTTCAGGCCGGCGGCCGTGTTCTCGAAGAAGTACAGGCGCGCGCGCGAGGTGTCGATGGCGATGGCGTGCCGGCTGCGCGGCGACAGTTGCAGGAACTGCGAGGGCACCATGCCCGCCGGCGGCCGCTCCAGCAGCGCGCGCACGCGCAGCCGCGACTCCTCGCGCAGGTCCGCCAGCGGCTGGGCGGCCAGCGCACCCGCGCCTTCAGGCACGTCGCCCAGCATGCGTACCGGCCGCGCGCGCGCCGCCAGCAGGTCGCCATAGACCAGTTGCGCCAGCTGGAAGTTGGGGTGCTCGCGCACCAGCGCCTCGGCCCGGGCCAGTGCCAGCCGCGACTGCCCCTGGCCCGCCAGTCGATAAACCTCGATCAGGCGCGCCTCGGCCTGGCCGTCGCGGATCGCCGTCCTGGTGCCGGCGGGGTGCACCTTCTTGGCCTTGGATTTTGGCTTGGTGTTGGCCTTGGACTTGGGTGGCGGCGAGGCCATCGCCGGCCCGGCCAGCGCCAGGGCCAGCGCGCACAGCGCGGCGGCTCGCGCGCTGAACAGGGCCCAGTGGGGAGAGCGGAGGTTCAAGACTGCAAGTCCTGCGCCCGGCAGCGGCAGCGGCGGCGGCAGTGGCGCGGCGGCCGGCGGCCTTCCTCAGCCCACGCTCTCGCGCACGATCAGCCAGCGGTCGCCGACCTTGTGCAGCTCCAGCGTCTTCCTGCCGTTGATGTTCAGGCCGTCCGCGCTGTAGGCCTGGCGGAACTTCGCGACGGCCTTGCTGCCGTCGACATCCACGTCCAGGTCGGACACGCGCACCGCGATGCGCGAGCGCGGCACGATGCGGCTGCGGCGCTCGTCTTCCCAAGCCTTTCGCGTCTGCTTGCCGGGCGGAGCGAATTCCTTGCCGTAGGCAGCGAGGTAGGCGCCCATGTCCTTGGCCGACCAGGCCTTGGCCCAGGCCAGCACGGCGGCTTCGACGTCGCGGGCCGCCGCATCGCTGGCAGGGGCCGCGGGCGCCGGCGCCGGGCTGGCCGCCGGTGCCTTGGCAGCGGGCGCCGGCGTGGGCGCAGCGGCTGGCGCCGGGGGCGCGGCGGCCGGTGCCGGCGCCGCGGCCACCGCGGCAGGGGCAGGCGAGGGCGCCGGGGCGGCCGCCGCCGGCTTCGCACCGCGCGCAGCTGGCGCGAACAGCTCGCGGATCAGCCCCAGCTTGGGCTGCACCGCCGTGTTGCCGGCATCGAGCTGCAGAGCCTTGCTGTAGGCCTGGCTGGCCAGCTTGGCGTACACGTCGCCCAGGTTCTCGTGCGCCGTGGCATAGCTGGGATTGGTGCGGATCGCCATTTCCAGCGCGGCGCGCGCCTTGTCGAACTGGCTTTGGCCGGCATAGAGCACCGCCAGGTTGTTGTACGGCTCGGGCAGCTCCGGATAGTCCTCGGTCAGCTTGACGAAGGTGGCGATCGCATCCTGCGTCTTGCCCGACTCGGTGAGGATCACGCCCCGCAGGAAGCGCATCTGCGGATCGCGCGGCTTGGCGGCCAGGTACTGATCGGCCTTGGCCAGCGCGTCGGCCTGGCGGCCGTTGCGCAGCAACTGGTTCACGTCGGCGTAGTCGTCGGCCAGCGCCAGCACGGGCGCGGCGATCGCGGCTGCCAGGGCCAGCAGGCGCAGCGAGCGCGGGACGGAAAGGCGGGCGTGCGACATGGGAGCGTTCGGTGAGGCGCGGACCGAATCCCGCGCAGGGCCTATATACTGCGGGCCGATTGTACCGGGCACCTCGACGGCAAGAGCCGCAGGACCGGGCAGCGACCCGACCTCGCGCAGCCCCCCGCCGCGGCGCAGGTCTCCCGAACATCCCATGAGCCTGCGCATCTACAACACGCTGACGCGTGCCCTGGAGGACTTTGCTCCCCTGGAGGCCGGCCACGTGCGGATGTACGTGTGCGGCATCACCGTCTACGACCTGTGCCACGTCGGCCATGCGCGAGCCAACGTGGCCTTCGACGTGGTGCAGCGCTGGCTCCGGGCCTCGGGCCTGCGCGTGACCTTCGTGCGCAACATCACCGACATCGACGACAAGATCATCCGCCGCGCGCTGGACAACGGCGAGCCGGTGCGCAGCCTGACCGCGCGCATGATCGACGAGATGTACCGCGACTTCGATGCGCTGGGCATCGAGCGGCCGACGCACGATCCGCGCGCCACCGACTACGTGCCGCAGATGCTGGACATCGTGCGCACGCTCGAAGGCAAGGGCCTGGCCTACCGCAGCGGCGGCGACGTCAACTACGCCGTGCGGCGCTTCCCCGGCTACGGCAAGCTCTCGGGCAAGACGCTCGACGAACTGCATGCCGGCGAGCGGGTGGCGGTGGCCGACGGTAAGGACGATCCGCTGGACTTCGTGCTCTGGAAGGCCGCCAAGCCGGCCGAGCCGCAGGATGCGCAGTGGGACAGCGACTACGGCCGCGGCCGCCCGGGCTGGCACATCGAGTGCTCGGCCATGGCCTGCGCGCTGCTGGGCGAGACCTTCGACATCCACGGCGGCGGCGCCGACCTCACCTTTCCGCACCACGAGAACGAGATCGCCCAGAGCGAGGGCGCCAACGGCAAGCCGCTGGCCCGCTTCTGGATGCACAACGGCTTCGTCAACATCGACAACGAGAAGATGTCCAAGTCGCTGGGCAACTTCTTCACCATTCGCGACGTGCTGCGCAAGTTCGACGCGGAGACGGTGCGCTTCTTCATCGTGCGCGCGCACTACCGCAGCCCGCTGAACTACAGCGACGTGCACCTGGATGACGCCCGCGGCGCGCTGCGCCGCCTGTACACGGCGTTGGCCACGGTGGCGCCGGCGCCCGCGGCGGCCATCGACTGGTCGCAGCCCCATGCGGCACGCTTCAAGGCCGCCATGGACAACGACTTCGGCACGCCCGAGGCGATCGCCGTGCTGTTCGACCTGGCGGCCGAGGTCAATCGCGGCAAGTCGGCGGCGTCGGCCGGGCTGCTGAAGGCGCTGGGCGGCATCCTCGGTTTGCTGCAGGGCGACCCGCAGGCGTTCCTGCGCAGCGGCGCGGCGCTGGACGAAGCGACGATCGGGCAGCGCATCGCCGAGCGGGCCGCGGCCAAGCAGGCAAAGAATTTCGCCGAGGCCGACCGCATCCGTGCCGAACTGCTGGCCCAGGGCATCGTGCTGAAGGATTCGCCCACGGGCACCACCTGGGAGGCCGCTTCGTGACGGACGCGGTCGGCTCCCCCGTCGAATTGGCGCGCCCGGACTACTGGGCCGAGGCCTGCCGCCACCTGTCGCGCAAGGACCGGGTGCTCAAGCGCCTGATCCCGCAGTTCGGCGACGCCTGCCTGCAGTCGCGCGGAGACGCCTTCACCACGCTGGCGCGCAGCATCGTCGGCCAGCAGATCTCGGTGAAGGCGGCGCAGACCGTCTGGGACCGCTTCGCCCGGCTGCCGCGCCGCATGACGGCCGGCAACGTGCTCAAGCTCAAGGTCGACGACATGCAGGCCGCCGGCCTGTCGGCGCGCAAGATCGAGTACCTGGTCGACCTGGCGCTGCACTTCGACTCCGGCGCCATCCACGTCGATGCCTGGAACGCGATGGACGACGAGGCCATCATCGCCGAGCTGGTGGGCATCCGCGGCATCGGGCGCTGGACCGCCGAGATGTTCCTGATCTTCCACCTGATGCGGCCCAACGTGCTGCCGCTGGACGACGTCGGCCTGATCAACGGCATCAGCCGCAACTATTTTTCGGGCGACCCGGTCAGCCGCAGCGACGCGCGCGAAGTGGCGCAGGCCTGGCAGCCCTGGTGCAGCGTGGCCACTTGGTATATTTGGCGCTCGCTCGACCCGCTGCCCGTCGAATATTGAAGTGCAAGTCCACCCCGAAGCACCTTCGGCGCCTCCCCTCGAGGGGCGCCGCCAGCGGCCCGGCGAAGCCGGTTCCGCGGTGGCCCGCGAAAGGACCTGCAACCTCCGTTCGAGACGGTTGACACTCAGCGGCAACGCCGGGTGCTGACGCACCCAGATTCACAGGAGCCAACCCCTTGGCCAAAAGAACCTTCCTGGACTTCGAGCAACCCATCGCCGAACTGGAAAGCAAGATCGACGAGCTGCGCTACGTGCAGACCGAATCGGCCGTCGACATCTCCGAGGAGATCGACCAGCTCTCGCGCAAGAGCCAGCAGCTCACCAAGGACATCTACGGCCAGCTCACGCCCTGGCAGATCACCAAGATCGCGCGCCACCCCGAGCGGCCCTACACGCTCGACTACGTCGGCGAGATCTTCACCGGCTTCATCGAGCTGCACGGCGACCGCCACTTCGGCGACGACCTGTCCATCGTCGGCGGCCTGGCCCGCTTCAACGGCAACGCCTGCATGGTGATCGGCCAGCAGAAGGGGCGCGACACCAAGGAGCGCGCGGCCCGCAACTTCGGCATGAGCCGCCCGGAGGGCTACCGCAAGGCGCTGCGCCTGATGAAGACGGCCGAGAAGTTCAAGCTGCCGGTGTTCACCTTCGTCGATACGCCTGGCGCCTTCCCCGGCATCGATGCCGAGGAGCGCGGCCAGTCCGAAGCCATCGGCCGCAACATCTACGAGATGGCCCAGCTCGAGGTGCCGATCATCACCACCGTCATCGGCGAGGGCGGCTCGGGCGGCGCTTTGGCAATCTCGGTGGCCGACCAGGTGCTGATGCTGCAGTACTCGATCTATTCGGTGATCAGCCCCGAGGGCTGCGCCTCCATCCTCTGGAAGACCTCCGAGAAGGCGCAGGAGGCGGCCGACGCCATGGGCATCACGGCGCACCGGCTCAAGGCCCTGGGCCTGGTCGACAAGATCGTCAGCGAGCCGGTCGGCGGCGCGCACCGCGACCACAAGCAGATGGCCGCGTTCCTCAAGCGCGCCCTCAACGATGCCTGGCGCCAGGTGGCCGACCTCAAGGGCCGCGAGCTGCTGGACCGGCGCTACGAGCGGCTGCAAGGCTATGGCCGCTTCACGGACACCAAGGCCGACGCGCGCTGAGTCCGCGCCCGACCTCCTGCTGGCGCCGCTGCGGGCGCTGAGTCCTCCACTGCCCCTGGCGGTCGCCTACAGCGGCGGCGCCGACTCCTCGGCCCTGCTGCGCGCAGCCGTGCGCTGCTGGCCGGGCCAGGTGCAGGCGATCCACGTCCACCACGGGCTGCAGGCGGCGGCCGACACCTTCACCGCCCATTGCCGCCGCACCTGCGAAGAACTCCAGGTCGCGCTTGAGGTCCGCCACGTCGATGCCCGACACGCGCCGGGCGACAGCCCGGAGGACGCCGCTCGCCGGGCCCGCTACGCCGCGCTGGCCGATGCCGCGCGCGAGGCGAACCTGGGCTGCGTGCTGCTGGCCCAGCATGCCGACGACCAGGCCGAGACCCTGCTGCTGGCCCTGTCGCGCGGGGCCGGCCTGCCCGGGCTGGCGGCGATGCCGGCGCGCTTCGAGCGGCACGGGGTGGCGTTCCTGCGGCCCTGGCTGCAGGTGCCCGGCGCGGTGCTGCGCCAGTGGCTGGCCGGGCAGGGCGCCGGCTTCGTCGAGGACCCGAGCAACAGCGACACCGGCTACACGCGCAACCGCATCCGCCACCAGGTGCTGCCGGCACTGGAGCAGGCTTTCCCGCAGTTCCGCGAGACCTTCGCGCGCTCGGCCCGCCATGCCGCGCAGGCGCAGTCCCTGCTCGACGAGGTCGCCGCAGCCGACCTCGCCGCGATGGGCGGCGAGCCGGTGATCGCCCGCCTGCAGCCGCTCTCGCGCGGGCGGCAGGCCAACCTGCTGCGGCACTGGCTGCGCAGCGCGCACGGCGCGCTGGCCAGTGCGGCCCAGATGGACGAACTGCTGGACCAGGTGGCCGATTGCACGACGCGCGGACACCGGCTGCGGCTCAAGGTGGCCACGGGGTTCGTCGCGCGCGACGGCGCCGTGCTGCGCTTCTCGGACGAGCCCGACTTGCGAACGCGGTGAGCGCCGGCCCGGCTGAGCCAGGGCCCGGGCCCCGCTAGAATCCCGGGTTTTCCCCGAGGCTGGACCGCAGGGCTTTTCCCGGCGCCCCGGCCCTTTCGTCGCACCTTCCATGGCATTGTTCGTTCACAAGTACGGCGGCACGTCGATGGGCTCGACCGAGCGCATCCGCAACGTCGCCAAGCGGGTCGCCAAGTGGGCGCGCGCCGGCCACCAGATGGTGGTGGTGCCCAGCGCCATGAGCGGCGAGACCAACCGGCTCCTGGGCCTGGCCAAGGAGCTGGCGCCGGCCAACCCCAGCCCGGCCTACCTGCGCGAGCTGGACATGCTGGGCTCCACCGGCGAGCAGGTCTCGGTCGGGCTGCTGTCGATCGCGCTGCAGGCCGAAGGCGTGCAGGCGGTGAGCTACGCCGGCTGGCAGGTGCCGATCCGCACCAACAACGCCTACACCAAGGCACGCATCGATTCGATCGATGACCGGAAGGTGCGCGCCGACCTCGACGCCGGCAAGGTGGTGATCATCACCGGCTTCCAGGGCGTGGACGAGGGCGGCAACATCACCACCCTGGGCCGCGGCGGCAGCGACACCTCGGCGGTGGCGGTGGCGGCGGCGCTGAAGGCGGCCGAGTGCCTGATCTACACCGACGTGGACGGGGTCTACACCACCGACCCGCGCGTGGTGCCCGAGGCGCGCCGGCTGCGCAGCGTGAGCTTCGAGGAGATGCTGGAGATGGCGTCGCTCGGCTCCAAGGTGCTGCAGATCCGCTCGGTGGAATTCGCCGGCAAGTACAAGGTGCCGATGCGCGTGCTGTCGAGCTTCACGCCCTGGGACATCCCGATCGGAGAGGAAGCCAGCTCCGGCACCCTGATCACTTTCGAGGAAGACGAACAAATGGAAAAAGCCGTCGTTTCCGGCATTGCCTTCAACCGCGACGAGGCCAAGGTGTCGATCCTGGGCGTGCCCGACAAGCCCGGCATCGCCTACAACATCCTGGGCGCGGTGGCCGGCGCCAACATCGAGGTCGACGTCATCATCCAGAACATCTCCAAGGATGGCCGGACCGACTTCAGCTTCACCGTGCACCGCAACGACTACGCGCGCACGATGGACCTGCTCAAATCGCAGGTGCTGCCCAGCCTGGGCACCGACCAGCTGGAAGGCGACACCCGCATCTGCAAGGTGAGCATCGTGGGCATCGGGATGCGCAGCCACGTCGGCGTGGCCAGCAAGATGTTCCGCTCGCTGGCCGAGGAGGGCATCAACATCCAGATGATCTCCACCAGCGAGATCAAGACCTCGGTGGTGATCGACGAGAAGTACATGGAACTGGCGGTGCGCGCGCTGCACCGCGCGTTCGACCTCGACGCGCCGCCGGCTTGACGGGACGCATTCGCGGCGGCTCGCGTCCGAAAGTGCCATTGCCGAGCCGGAACAGGTGCATGCTTGGGGCATAATTGCCGCTTGCTGGAGACGTGACCGAGAGGCCGAAGGTGCTCCCCTGCTAAGGGAGTATGCGGTGTAGAGCCGCATCGAGGGTTCGAATCCCTCCGTCTCCGCCAGCAAGCAAGCATTTACGGGCCTTTCAGGCCCGTTCTGCTTTTCTACCCACCAATTCACCCACCACCGCGCGCTTGCGCCTATCCGGCTGAGCTACACGCGACTCGCGGAATGCTTCGAGGCGTATGCGCGCCTCTTCGCATTCGCGTCAAGCTTCATGAGCGGCTCCGCGGGCCTTGCGGCTGGCATCGATGACGCGCGGCAGGGATCGAAACGACCAAGCGGGGGGCGGCATACCTTGGCAGCGGCAAGCGGCGTGTCGTGTTTCAAGCGCGCTATATCGCGCGGCGGCCACCCCACCTCCACCCTACCCCCGATTTGGCTGGATGGGACCCGCCGCCCAGGCGAACACTGATCTGTTCCACGCGGGCCGGCTTGAGCAGGTGGTGGTCGAAGCCGGCCTCGCGGGCGCGGGCGATGTCGGAAGCCGACGTTTCCATCGATGACCAGCCACGCGGCAGGTACCGGGGGCCGCGCGGCATGCCTGCGTCCATCAGGCTGCCTCATATGAAAGCCGGCCGATGGGCACCGCGGCACTACATGTACTTGGCTTTGCGCAGCACGAAATAGAGGTTGGATGCAATGCCCCGCACCCCTGGCACCCGCTCCAGCGGTCGGTTTAGCCGAGCGCCGAGTCCTGCGATCAGCATGGCGGCGCGCTGGGAGCGTACATTCTTCCCCAAGGTGGGGAATATCTGGTGATAGCCTGCAGTCTCGAGGACGAAGCCCCTGCGCAGGAAACTCTCCTTAGCTCGCGCAAGACTGTAAAGGCGATTGTGGCCGCCGAAGTGGCCCAGCAGGCGGTGAAGATTCTCGGAGATCGAACCTCGGTTGGGAAGGAATGTGATGACGAACAGTCCGTCGCCCTTGAGGGTGCGCCACACCTCCATCATGCTCTCGCGTTCGAAGGCTACATGCTCGAGCACACCTCCGCTGATTACCATGTCGAAGCGTTCGTCTTCATACGGAAGCTGGAACTCGTGGGCAAGCAACGCGAAGTCAAGCTTGGCGTAGCGATGGAACAGCGAAAAATCGTCATCCATGGTGTCGGCTCCGTCGATCCTTAGATCGGGGAACATCGTGCGGAGCATGCACGAATCTGGAGCGTGGCGGCAACCCCAGTCAAGGATGCTCATCCCATTCGACACGTATGGGCCATAAAGCTCTATCGCTCTTGCTTGACGATCAAGGACAGCACTGTTTACGACGGCTGCCCCGATGTAATCGATGTATGGACTGTCCGGATGCTCTCGTACGAAATCCGCGCATAACAAACGGTAGGCGTTCCTTGCTTTTTCAATCGCTGCATTCGGTATGGGATGGACACCAACAGGTTTATGCATTGGTATATTCCTTGACTGATCGACCACTGCCAGGCGAATGAAGGGATATTCCAAGCTACGCCGGTGCGCAGAACGGTGCCGTAGGAGGGCGCCGACAAACCTCCGTGGCCAAGGCGGATGTCAAGCGCAGCAAGGCCTCGGCCCCACGGATGAGGCACGCGGCGGCGCTGGACCGGCCGCCGAACAAATTGCCATTGGAGTCGGAGTCGGCCTGACGCCATCCCGCGCCGACTGCTTGCGCTCGCAACGCCTGAAGAGATCGGCTCCAGTGCGCGGTACACCAAATCCGTGGTGATCCTGTCCACCGGCAGATCGCCTAGCGTGGGGCTCGCGTACTGCGCCAGCGTGTTCCGCCACTGCTGCCCGTGCTTCACGTTCCGCCACTCGGCCTCCTTCGCCGCGATGCACTGCGCTGCCGCTTCATCGAAGGTGATCGTGCGAGCGCCGGCCAGGGCGGCGGCGTGGCGGTCCTGATCCCGCTTTTCCTTGGGGTCGACGCCGTCCAGCAGGGCGCGCCTGTAGTCCACCGCTACGATCCGCGCGTCGGCCAACCTGCGCACGCGCGTGGACCCCAGCCCGATCGCCCTGCGCTTCTTCGTGACGGGGCTGGTGTAGCGGAAGGCCGACTCCGCCACACAAGAAGCCCGCCGCAAGGCGGGCTTCGCTTTGTGCGGCGTCTAAACTCGGCCGGACTATCGGAACCCACCTCATGGCTGCCACCCACGTCCTGCATCGCCACCTGCACCATTTGCCGCCCGTGGCCGTCTCGGCCGAAGGGGTCTGGATCACCGACCGCGAAGGCCGCCGCTACCTCGACGCCTCCGGCGGCGCCGCGGTGTCCTGCCTCGGGCATGGCCACCCCGACGTGCTGGCGGCGATGCACGCGCAGACCGACCGCATCGCCTATGCGCACACCAGCTTCTTCACCACCGACGTGGCCGAGGAGCTGGCCCGGGAACTGGTGCGCACCGGCCCGGCGGGCACCAGCCATGCGTACTTCGTCAGCGGCGGTTCGGAGGCGGTCGAGGCCGCGCTGAAGTTGGCGCGCCAGTACTTCCTCGAGATCGGCCAGCCGCAGCGCAGCCACTTCATAGCACGCCGGCAGAGTTATCACGGCAACACCCTGGGCGCGCTGGCGGTGGGCGGCAACGCCTGGCGGCGCGAGCCGTTCGCGCCGATCCTGATGCCGGCCACCCATGTCTCGCCCTGCTATCCCTACCGGGAGCTGCAGCCGGGCGAGACGCCCGAACAGTACGGCCGGCGCCTGGCGCGCGAGCTGGAGGAAGCGATCCTGCGCGTCGGCGCCGACCAGGTGATCGCCTTCATCGCCGAGACGGTCGGCGGCGCCACCGCCGGCGTGCTGACGCCGGTGCCGGGCTACTTCAAGGCCGTGCGCGAGGTCTGCGACCGCCATGGCGTGCTGCTGATCCTGGACGAGGTGATGTGCGGCATGGGCCGCACCGGCACGCTGCACGCCTGCGAGCAGGAAGGCGTGGTGCCCGACCTGATCACCATCGCCAAGGGCCTGGGTGGGGGCTACCAGCCGATCGGCGCCGTACTGGCGCAGCAGCGCATCGTCGAGGCCATGTCGCGGGGCTCGGGTTTCTTCCAGCACGGCCACACCTACCTGGGCCATCCGGTCGCTTGCGCGGCCGCGCTGGCGGTGCAACGGGTGATCGAGCGCGACGGGCTGCTGGCGCAGGTGCGCCGGCGCGGCGACTTCCTGCACGGCCTGCTGCAGGAAACCTTCGGAGCGCATCCGCACGTGGGCGACATCCGCGGCCGCGGCCTGTTCTGGGGCATCGAGCTGGTGCGCGATCGCGCCAGCAAGGCCCCGTTCGATCCCGCGCTGAAGGTGCACGCGCGGCTCAAGAAGCAGGCGATGGCGCTCGGCTTGATGGTTTACCCGATGGGCGGCACGGTGGACGGCCACTATGGTGATCACCTTTTGCTCGCGCCGCCTTTCGTCGCCAGCGAATCGGAACTGGGCTTGGTGGCGCAGCGGCTGCACGCCGCGCTCGAGGCCGTGATTTCATCCCTCTGAAAAGCAACCACAAGGAGCAATGCAAATGCGTTTGAAGACCCTGGTGCCGGCACTGGCCGGCTGCGTGGCCGTATCCGCGGCGCTGTTCAGCGCCCCTGCCGCTGCGCAGCAGAAGTTCATGACCATCGGCACGGGCGGCGTCACGGGCGTGTACTACGCCGCCGGAGGCGCCATCTGCCGCCTGGTCAACAAGGATCGCGCCAAGCACGGCATCCGCTGCTCGGTCGAATCCACCGGCGGCTCGGTGTTCAACGTCAACACCATCAAGGCCGGCGAACTCGACCTCGGCTTCGCCCAGAGCGACGTGCAGTTCAACGCCTACAAGGGCCAGGCGCAGTTCAAGGACGGCGGCGCCTACGGTGACCTGCGGGCGGTGTTCTCGGTGCACCCGGAGCCGTTCACCGTGGTGGCGCGCAAGGAAGCGAATGCCAAGACGCTCAACGACCTCAAGGGCAAGCGCTTCAACGTCGGCAATCCCGGCTCGGGCACGCGCGCCTCGATGGAGGAACTGATGGCCGCCATGGGCTGGAAGATGGGCGACTTCTCGCTGGCTTCCGAGCTCAAGGCCGACGAGCACGGCCCGGCCCTGTGCGACGGCAAGATCGACGGCTTCTTCTACGGCGTCGGCCACCCCAGCGCCAACATCCAGGACCCCACCACCACCTGCGGCGCCAAGCTGGTCTCGATCACCGGCCCGGCCGTCGACAAGCTGATCGCCGACAAGCCCTACTACGCCAAGGCGACCATCCCGGGCGGCCTGTACCCGAACAACCCCGACGGGGCGCAGACCTACGGCGTGCTGGCCACCGTGGTGTCGTCCACCAAGTCGTCGCCGGAAACGGTCTACCAGGTGGTCAAGGCCGTGTTCGACAACTTCGAGGAATTCAAGAAGCTGCACCCGGCGCTGGCGCACCTGAAGCCCGAGAACATGGCCAAGGACGGCCTGTCGGCGCCGCTGCACGAGGGTGCGGCACGCTACTACCGCGAGAAGGGCTGGATCAAGTAAGGTCCGCGACCCGCGCGAACAAGGGCGAAGCGGGCTTCGCCCTTTTTTAATGGTGCGCCGGCAGCGCGCACCCGCTTCGATCACGAGGAGAACGACAGGAATGGCCACCGACATCGAGAAAGCGCCGCAGGCCCTGCAGGAATTGGTGGCGGAGTCCGACACCGGCGCGCGCAAGCCGGGCGGCATCACCGCCATGGTCATTACCGGCACGGCGCTGGCCTGGGCGGTGTTCCAGTACTGGTACGCCTCACCGCTGCCCTTCGCGATCGGCTGGGGCGTGCTGAACGACACCGAGGCGCGCGCCATCCACCTGGCCTTCGCGATGTTCCTGGCCTTCCTGGCCTGGCCCGCCGGCCGCCGTTCGCCGCGCAACCGGGTGCCGCTGCTCGACTGGCTGCTGGCGCTGGCCGGCGCCTTCGCTGGCGCCTACCTGCTGCTGTTCTACGCCCAGCTCGCCACCCGGCCGGGGCAGCCCAACCTGATGGACGTGGTCACGGCCACCGTCGGCCTGGTGCTGCTGCTGGAGGCCACGCGCCGCGCGGTCGGCTGGCCCATGGCGGTGCTGGCCGCGCTGTTCATCGGCTACGCCATGGCCGGCCCTTGGATGCCCGAGGTGCTGCAGCACAAGGGCGCCTCGCTCAACCGGCTGGTCTCGCACATGTGGCTGACCACCGAGGGCGTGTACGGCATCGCCCTGGGCGTGTCCACCAGCGCGATCTTCGTCTACGTGCTGTTCGGCGCGCTGCTCGACCGCGCCGGCGGCGGCAACTACATGATGCAGGTCAGCTTCGCGGCGCTGGGCCACATGCGCGGCGGCCCGGCCAAGGTCGCCGTGGTGTCCTCGGCGCTCAACGGGATGATCTCCGGCTCCTCGGTGTCCAACGTGGTGTCGGGCGGCATCTTCACCATCCCGCTGATGAAGAAGTCCGGCTACGGCGGCGTCAAGGCCGGCGCCATCGAGACCATGAGCTCGGTCAACGGCCAGATCATGCCGCCGGTGATGGGGGCGGCGGCCTTCCTGATGGTCGAGTACGTGGGCATTCCCTACTCGGAGATCGTCAAGCACGCGGCCCTGCCGGCCGTGCTGTCCTACATCGGCCTGTTCTACATCGTCCACCTCGAGGCGCTGAAGATGGGCATGAACCCGCTGGTGCGGCGCGCGCCGCGCCCGGTGCGCGACAAGCTGCTGCGCACCGGCATCGGTCTGTCGGGCAGCATCATCGTGGTGGCTGCGATCTACTACGCCATGGTCGCCATCCAGTCGCTGCTGGGCGCCGCCGCGACCTGGGGCGTGGCGCTGCTAATGGCGGCGCTGTACCTGTATGCCATCCGCGAGGCGGCGCGCTGCCCCGACCTGCCGGAGGACATCGACGTCGACAACCCGACGCCGCTGGACACCTGGCCGACGGTGCGTGCCGGCCTGCACTACCTGATCCCGATCGGCACCCTGATCTGGTGCCTGATGGTCGAGGAGATGTCGCCCTCGCTGTCGGCGTTCTGGGCCATCACCGTGCTGATCGCACTGATGGTGACGCAGCGGCCGCTGGTCCGGCTGCTGCGCCGCCAGTCCGCCGCCGGCACCTGGCTGACCGGCTGGCACGACGTGACGGGCGGCTTCCACGACGGCGCCCGCAACATGATCGGCATCGGCATCGCCACCGCCACCGCCGGCATCATCGTCGGCGGCATCACGCTCACCGGCCTGGGCCTGCGCATGACCGAGTTCGTGGACTTCGTCTCGCAGGGCAACGTGTTCGTGATGCTGCTGTTCATCGCCTTCGTCTGCCTGGTGCTGGGGCTGGGGGTGCCGACCACGGCCAACTACGTGCTGGTCGCCACGCTGATGGCGCCGGTGGTGGTGGAGCTGGGCGCGCAGAGCGGCCTGGTGATCCCGCTGATCGCGGTGCACCTGTTCGTCTTCTATTACGGGATCATGGGCGACATCACGCCGCCGGTGGGGCTGGCCACCTTCGCCGCGGCGGCCATCTCGGGTGAGGACGCCATCGAGACCGGCATCCAGGGGGCGCTGTACGCACTGCGCACGGTGATCCTGCCCTTCATCTGGATCTTCAACCCGCAACTGCTGCTGATCGACGTCAATGGCTGGTGGGAACTGCTCGTCGTGGTGGTCGCCTGCACCGTGGCCATGCTGGTGTTCGCGGCCATCACCATGAACTGGTTCCGGGTGCGCAGCCGCTGGTGGGAGAACCTGCTGCTGGTGCTGGCGGTGGTGCTGCTGTTCCGGCCCGATTTCTTCATGGACCGGATCACGCCCGAGTTCCGCGATGTGCCCGCCGGCCAGGTGTTCGACGTGGCGCGTGGCCTGCCCGAAGGCGGCCGGCTCGTGATGGAGATCAAGGGCACCACGCTGGAAGGCGACGACGTCACCAAGACGGTCGCGCTGCGGCTGGGCGCAGCCGGCGCCGACGGGCGCAAGCGGCTGGCCGATGCCGGCGTGCAGATGGCGCCGCTCGGGCAAGAGGTGCAGATCGGCGCGGTGCGCTTCGGTTCGGCGGCGCGCAAGGCCGGGGTCGAACAGGGTTGGGACGTGTCGGCGGTGAAGGTCCCGGTGGATCGGCCGACGCCGCACTGGTTCTACCTGCCGGGCTTCCTGCTGATCGCCCTCGTGTGGTTCGTCCAGGGCGTGCGCCAGCCCGCGCGCGTGCAGCCGGCATGACGAGGATTGCACTGATCCACGCGCTGGCGCACTCGGTGGCGCCGATCAACGACGCCATGGCGCAGCACTGGCCGCAGGCGCTGCGCATGAACCTGCTGGACGACAGCCTGTCGGCCGACCTGGCGCGGGCGGGGTCGCTCGACGCCGCGATGCACGATCGCTTCCAGCGCCTGGCCGCCTATGCGCTGGACTGCGGCAGCGACGCCATCCTGTTCACCTGCTCGGCCTTCGGCCCCTGCATCGAGGCCGTGGCGCGCGCGCACCCGCGGGTGCCGGTGCTCAAGCCGAACGAGGCCATGGTGGCCGAGGCGGCGGCCCTGGGCGGCCGCCTCGGGCTGGTGGCCAGCTTCGCGCCCACGCTGGCTTCGATGCCGCCCGAGTTCCCGCCGCAACTGGACTTGCGCATCCGGCTGGCTGAGGGCGCACTGGCCGCGCTGGATGCGGGCGAGGGCACCCGCCACGACCAGCTCGTGGCCGCGGCCGCGCGCCAGCTGGTCGATGAGGGCTGCACGGCGATCGCGCTGGCGCAGTTCAGCCTGGCCCGGGCGCGGGAGACCGTTGCTGCCGCCTGCGGCGTGCCGGTGCTGACCACCGTGCACAGCGCGGTGGCGGAGCTGCGGCGGCGCCTGGAGGAGTAGGGCAGGCCATTGGGTGTCATCCCGGCGAACGCCGGGATCCACCTCCAGATGCCGGCATCCGCGAGCGCGGTGTTCCGGCGCCTGGTGATGGATGGCGGATCAAGTCCGCAATGACAAGGCTCGTCACTCCTCGTCGTCGATCGAGGCGCTCCAGCGGTCGCCCCAGCCCCGGCGCGCCTCCTCCAAGTCGCGCCGGCCGCGCTTGGTGGGCCGCCCCTGCTCGATCGACAGCGCCGGCTCGCGCGCGAAGCGCCGCTGCTGCGCGGCTTCCTCGCGAGCCTTCAGGCTCTCCGCCGTTTCCTCATAGAGCTGCTGCGCCACCGGCGCCGGCCCGCGCAGGCCCGACAGCCCCCGGACCACCACCGTGCGCGTGATGCCTTCGCGCCGCAGCGCCACCGTGTCGCCCACCTTCACCTCGCGCGACGGCTTGGCTTCCTGCCCGTTGACCGCGATGCGCCCCTTGCCGATCTCCTCGGCGGCCAGCGAGCGCGTCTTGTAGAAGCGCGCGCACCACAGCCACTTGTCAATCCTCAGCCTGTCCATCGGTTTCCATTGTGGCAAGCGGCAGCCGGACCGTGGCATCCAGTCCTTCCACGTGCCGGTGCCGCTCGCGGTTGTCCAGCACGAGGTTTCCGCCCAGCGCATGCGCGATCTCCTGGCAGATCAGCAGGCCCAGGCCCGAGCCGCTGCGGCCGTCGCCGGCGGCGAACGGCTGGAACAGGCGCTCGCGCAGCTCGGCGGCGATGCCCGGGCCGCTGTCGCTGATGGTCAGGGCCAGCCAGCCGCCGTCGACGACCAGGCGCACCGCCAGCCGCCCGCCGCGCGGCCCGTGGCGGATCGCGTTGTGCAGCAGGTTGCGGGTGAGTTCGCGCAGCATCCATTCGTGCGCCCGCATCGGCGCCGGCCGCGTGTCGATCTCGAAATCCAGGTCCTGCTCGGCCATCAGGGGCGAGAGCTCCAGCGCCACGGCGCGGGCCACCTCGGCCAGGTCGGTGACCTGTGCGTCCGCCTGCTGGCGCAACTGCTCCACCTTGGCCAGCGACAGCATCTGGTTGGCCAGTTGCGTGGCGCGGTCCACCGTGGCGCCGATTTCCTGCAGCGCGGGACGCGGTTCCACGTCGCCGCGCAGGGCCGACTGCACCTGGGTCTTGAGCACCGCCAGCGGCGTGCGCAGCTGGTGGGCGGTGTCGCGCACGAAGCGCTTCTGGTTGTCCAGCAGGCGGGCCAGCCGCGCCATCACCTGGTTGGTCGCGTCGACCAGCGGCAGCAGCTCGCGCGGCGCGTCCGGCGCCTGGATCGGGGTCAGGTCGTTCTCCGGCCGCGCCTGCAGCTCGCTGGACAGGCGCCGCACCGGCCGGGTGCCGCGCTGCACCACCACGATCACCACCCCGGCGATCACCGCCACCAGCAGCGCCTGCCGCCACAGCGTGTCCAGCAGCACCTGCCGCGCCAGCGACCGCCGCAGCTCCAGCGTCTCGGCCACCTGCACCACGGCCATGCCGCGGCCGTCGTCGCTGGCGACCGGCTGCAGCAGCACGGCCACCCGCACGTCCTCGTCGCGAAAGCGCGCATCGTAGAAATCGACCAGGGCCGCGTAGGGCGGCTGCTGCGGCAGCCGGCCGCGCCAGAACGGCAGCTCCTCGAAGCCCGAGACCAGCTCGCCGCGCAGGTCCGACACGCGATAGAACAGCCGGCTGCGGGTGTCGGCCTCGAACGCCTCCAGCGCCGAGTAGGGCACCGTGGCGCGCAGTCGGGCCTGCTCGTCGTAGCCGTCCACGTCGAGCTGCTCGCCGATCACCTTGGCCGACGCCAGCAGGGTCCGGTCATAGGCGGTGTTGGCGGCGCGCAGGGCCTGGCGGTACAGGCTGACGCCGTTGAGCGCGATCAGCGCCAGCACCGGCAGCAGGATGCCCAGCAGCAGGTAGCGGCGCAGCGACAGCGGCCTCATCCGGCCTTCACCAGGTAGCCCAGGCCGCGCAGCGTCATCAGCCGCGCGCCGGTGCCGGCCAGCTTCTTGCGCAGCCGGTAGGCGACCACTTCGATCGCCTCGTACTGGACGTCGGGCTCGCCCGGAAAGACCAGCTCGAACAGCCGCTCCTTGGCCACCGCGTGGCCAGGCCGGGCGAACAGGGCCTGCAGCAGGGCGGATTCGCGCGGGGTCAGCTCCAGCACCGAACCGTCGAGGTAGAAGGCGCCCTCGCCACGGTCGAGCCGCAGCCGCCCGAGCTGCACGTCGGCGGCGCCGTCCGCGGATGCCGGCGAACGGCGGCGCGCCAGGGCACGCAGCCGCGCCTCCAGCTCATCCAGGTCGAAGGGCTTGGGCAGGTAGTCGTCGGCGCCGGCGTTCAGCCCCAGCACGCGGTCGCCCACCGTGCCGCGCGCGGTCAGCAGCAGCACCGGGGTGGCGATCCCCTCGCGGCGCGCCTGCTCCAGCACCTGCAGGCCGTCGCGTCCCGGCAACGTCAGGTCCAGCACCACCACGTCGGGGCCGAACGCCCTCCAGGCGGCCAATGCCGCGTTGCCGTCGGCACAGCCCTGCACCTGCAGGCCACGGCGGCCGAGCGAGCGCTCCAGCGCCGTGCGCATGGAGACATCGTCCTCGACCAGCAGCAGCTTCATGGGAGGCGCAGCGTAGCAGCGGCCGGGCTCGGTAGTTCCCCCAATGCCGCGGACAGCCGTTTGACAGGCAGGCGGCGGATCATCCGCGGGTTCCCCTCCCGAACGTCGACACAAGGAGACCTGACATGCGTCGCGACACCTTCCTCAAGTCCCTGGCCGCGCTGGCCGCCGCCGGCGCCCTGCCGCTGTCGGCCCGCGCCGCGGCCAACGTCAAGATGATGATCCCGGCCAACCCCGGCGGCGGCTGGGACAGCACCGGCCGCGCGCTCGGCAAGGCGCTGCTGGACGCCAAGGTGGCCGACAACGTCAGCTTCGAGAACAAGGGCGGCGCCGCCGGCGCGCTGGGCCTGGCCCAGTTCGTCAATTCCAGCAAGGGCGACCCGAACGCGCTGATGGTGATGGGCGCCGTGATGCTGGGCGGCATCATCACCGGCAAGCCGCCGGTGAGCCTGTCGCAGGCCACGCCGATCGCCCGCCTGACCAGCGAGTACAACGTGTTCGTGCTGCCGGCCAACTCGCCCTTCAAGACCATGGCCGACGTGGTGGCCCAGCTCAAGAAGGACCCGGGCAGCGTCAAGTGGGGCGGCGGCTCGCGCGGCTCCACCGAGCACATCGCGGCGGCCATGCTGGCGCGCGCCGTCGGCGTCGATCCCTCCAAGATCAACTACGTGGCCTTCCGCGGGGGCGGCGAGGCCACCGCCGCCATCCTGGGCGGCAACGTCACGGTGGGCGGCAGCGGCTACAGCGAGTTCGCCGAGTACATCCAGGCCGGCAAGATGAAGCCGATCGCCGTCACGTCCGGGACGCGCCTGAAGGGCATCAACGTGCCCACGCTCAAGGAGCAGGGCATCGACGTCGAGATCGGCAACTGGCGTGGCGTCTATGGCGCGCCGGGGCTGACCCCGGCGCAGCGCAAGGCCACCACCGACATGGTGCTGGCGGCGCTCAAGACCAAGTCCTGGGCCGAGGCGCTGGAGAAGAACAACTGGACGCCGGCGGTGCTCAGCGGCGCGGCGTTCGAGAAGTTCGTCGACGACGAGTTCGCCAGCCTGCGCGCCACGATGGTGAAGTCGGGCATGGTCTGAAGCGGCGGTCGCCCGCAAGGAAGACGCCCGGCCGCGAGCCGGGCGTTTTTGCGCGGCGTGCCGCGGCGAAGCCGGGGAACAGACAGATGGAAGCAAACACGGGCAAGGGCTGGCAGGTGGCGGTCGGCGCCGGCGTGCTGCTGCTGGGCATCGCGCTCGGCGTGGGCGCGCTGCAGGTGCCCTCGGCCGCCGGCTATGGCGGGGTGGGGCCGAACTTCCTGCCCTGGCTGGTGGCGGTCGGGCTGGCGATCTGCGGCGCGATGATCCTGCGCGAGGCGCTCACCGGGGGCTTTCGCGACCGGGACGAGCCGGACGGCTCGGCGGATGCCTGGTGGCCGGGCCTGGCCTGGATCTCGGCCGGCCTGCTGGCCAACGCCGCGCTGATCACCCGCATCGGCTTCATCGGCGGCTGCACGCTGTGCTACCTGCTGGCGGTGCAGGGCCTGCGCCGGGCGGCCGGCCAGGCCGCCGCCCGCCCGGCCTCGCTGCTGGCCGACCTGGCGACCGGCCTGCTGATCGCCGCGCCCGTCTATTGGCTGTTCACGCAGTTCCTGGGCATCAGCCTGCCCGGACTCACCGATACGGGCTGGCTGTGATCGACATCTTCAACGCCCTGCTGCAGGGCTTTGCCACCGCCATCTCGCCGGCCAACCTGCTGTGGGCGCTGGTTGGCTGCGCGCTCGGCACGGCGGTCGGCGTGCTGCCGGGCATCGGCCCCGCGGTGGCGGTGGCGATGCTGCTGCCGATCACCGGCAAGGTGGAGATCACCGCCTCGATGATCTTCTTCGCCGGCATCTACTACGGCGCGATGTACGGCGGCTCGACCACCTCGATCCTGCTCAACACGCCGGGCGAGACCGCCACGCTGGTGACGGCGATGGAGGGCAACCGCATGGCCAAGAGCGGCCGCGCCGGCGCGGCGCTCGCCACCGCGGCGATCGGCTCGTTCGTCGCCGGCACCATCGCCACGGTGGTGGTGACGCTGTTCGCGCCGGCGGTCGCCGAGTTCGCCGTCAAGCTGGGGCCGCCGGAGTACTTCATGCTGATGGTGCTGGCCTTCACCACCGTCAGCGCCGTGCTGGGCAAGAGCACGCTGCGCGGCATGACGGCGCTGCTGCTGGGCCTGGCGATCGGCTGCATCGGGCTGGACCAGATCTCCGGCCAGCCGCGCTACACGCTGGGCGTGGCGGAGCTGCTGGATGGCATCGAGATCGTGCTGGTGGCGGTGGGCCTGTTCGCCGTGGCCGAGGTGATGTACGCCGCCATGTACGAGGGCCGCTCGCCCCAGCAGCGCAACACCATGAGCCGGGTGCACATGACGGGGCGCGACTGGAAGCGCTCGATCCCGGCCTGGCTGCGCGGCACGGCCATCGGCACGCCGTTCGGCTGCATCCCGGCGGGCGGCACCGAGATCCCGACCTTCCTGAGCTATGCCACCGAGAAGAAGCTGGCCAAGGGCGAGAACCTGGCCGAGTTCGGCGGCAAGGGCGCGATCGAGGGCGTGGCCGGCCCGGAAGCGGCCAACAACGCCACCGTGACGGCCGCCCTGATTCCGCTGCTGACGCTGGGCATCCCGACGTCCAACACCACCGCCATCCTGCTGGGCGCGTTCCAGAACTACGGCATCCAGCCCGGGCCGCAGCTGTTCACCAGTTCGGCGGCACTGGTGTGGGCGCTGATCGCCTCGCTCTACATCGGCAACCTGATGCTGCTGGTGCTGAACCTGCCGATGGTGGGCCTGTGGGTGAAGCTGCTGAAGATCCCCAAGCCGCAGCTGTATGCCGGCATCCTGATCTTCGCCACGGTCGGGGCCTACGGCATGCGCCAGAGCGCGTTCGACCTGGTGCTGCTGTACGGCATCGGCCTGCTGGGCGTGGTCATGCGGCGCTTCGACTTCCCGACCGCGCCGGTGGTGGTCGGCATGATCCTGGGGCCGCTGGCCGAGGCCCAGTTGCGCAACGCGGTGTCGATCGGCGAGGGCAGCTTCGCGGTGTTCGTGCAGCGGCCGATGTCGCTGGCGCTGGTGATCGTCGTGGTTGCCGTGCTGGTGCTGCCGCGCCTGTTGCGCCGCACGGGCGTCAGGGGCGGTTGAGCGCCGCCGGCGTTGCCGCCGGCGCTACCATCGACCGCATGCACGACGACAGCCTGCCCCTCGACGGCCAGCGCATCCTGGAGCTGGCGGCGCGGTCGATGTTCGACCTGTTCGCCAATGCCAGCGAAGGCATGCTGCTGGTGGACCGCGACGAGCGCGTGGTCTGGATCAACGAGCAGTACAAGCGCTTCCTGCCGGCGCTGGGCTACGAGCGGGTGGAGGACTTCCTCGGCCACCCGGTGTCGGAGGTGGTGCACAACACCCTGATGGACCGGGTGATCCGCACCGGCAAGCCGATCCTGATCGACCTGCTGTCCAACCGTGCCGGCACCTTCGTGGTCAGCCGCATCCCGCTGCGCGACGAGGCCGGGCAGGTGATCGGCGCACTGGGCATCGTGCTGTTCGACCACCCCGAGACGACGCTGCAGCCGCTGATCCAGAAGTTCGCCCACCTGCAGCGCGACCTGGACGACGTCCGGCGCGAACTGGCGACCCAGCGGCGCACCAAGTACACGCTGGCCAGCTTCCTCGGCTCCAGCCCGGCCGCGGTGGAGGTCAAGCGGCAGGCGCGCCGTGCCGCCGGTTCCTCCAGCCCGGTGCTGCTGCTGGGCGAGACCGGCACCGGCAAGGAGCTGCTGGCCCATGCCATCCACGCGGGTTCCGGCCGTGCCAAGGGCCCCTTCGTCAGCGTCAACATCGCCGCCGTGCCCGATACCCTGCTGGAGGCGGAGTTCTTCGGCGTCGCGCCGGGCGCCTACACCGGCGCCGACCGCAAGGGCCGCGACGGCAAGTTCAAGCTGGCCGATGGCGGCACGCTGTTCCTGGACGAGATCGGCGACATGCCGCCCAGCCTGCAGCCCAAGCTGTTGCGCGCGCTGCAGGAGGGCGAGATCGAGCCGCTGGGCTCCAACAAGGTGGTGCCCTTCGATGCCCGCGTGATCGCGGCCACCTCGCGCGACCTGGGCGCGCTGGTGCGCGAAGGCCGGTTCCGCGAGGACCTGTACTACCGGCTCAACGTGTTGCCGATCCGGGTGCCGCCGCTGCGCGAGCGGCGCAGCGACGTGCCGGCGCTGGTCGAGGCGCTGGGCGAGGACATGGCGCTGCGCAACGGCACGCCGCCGCCGGAGCTCAGCGCCGAGGCGGTGGCGCTGCTGGCCGCGCAGTCCTGGCCCGGCAACATCCGCGAACTGCGCAACGTGCTGGAGCAGGCCGCCATGCGCAGCGAGTCGCAGCGCATCGAGGCGGCGCACCTGGAGCAGGTGCTGCGCGATGCCGGCGTGGAGAGCATCGCCCTGCCGCCGGTCACGCCCGTGCCTGGGCTGCCGGTGTCGCACGATGGCGGCCGCCTGCGGCCCCTGGCCGATCAGGTGGCGGAGGTCGAGCGCGCCGCCATTGCGGCGGCCCTGGCGTCAACCGGCGGCAACAAGCTGGCGGCGGCCCGGCTGTTGGGCATCTCGCGCGCCAAGCTGTATGAGCGCCTGGGGGTGGTGTCTGATAACAAGGCAGTTGCCTGATTTGAAGACAATGATTTGTCTGACTATCAGCCAAGTTGGCGCATCATGATCCCGAAAGAAGGGCTGAAGCACTTCGTTTCGCTGGCACGGGATGTGCAAGCAGCGCTGTCGGGTTCCCATTCCACTTCTTCCCCCGCAGGAGACAAACGCATGCAACGTCGCACCCTGGTCGCGCTCGCCGCGCTGGCCGCCACCACCCTGTCCGCGCCCATCGCCCTGGCCCAGGCCGGCGGCGACATCAAGATCGCCCACGTGTACAGCCGCACCGGCCCGCTGGAGGCCTACGGCAAGCAGACCCAGGCCGGCCTGCTGATGGGCCTGGAGTACGCCACCCAGGGCAGCATGGCCGTCAACGGCCGCAAGATCACCGTGCTCGAGAAGGACGACCAGGGCAAGCCCGACCTGGGCAAGTCGCTGCTGGCCACCGCCTACTCCGACGACAAGGTCGACCTGGCCGTCGGCCCGACCTCGTCGGGCGTCGCCCTGGCCATGCTGCCGGTGGCCGAGGAGTACAAGAAGATCCTGCTGGTCGAGCCGGCCGTGGCCGACGCCATCACCGGCGAGAAGTGGAACAAGTACATCTTCCGCACCGGCCGCAACAGCTCGCAGGACGCGATCTCCAACGCCGTGGCGGTCGACCAGGACAACGTGTCCATCGCCATGCTGGCGCAGGACTACGCCTTCGGCCGCGACGGCGTGAAGGCCTTCAAGGACGCGCTGAAGAAGGCCAAGATCGTCCATGAGGAGTACCTGCCCCCGACCACGACCGACTTCACCGCCGGCATCCAGCGCCTGGTGGACGGCCTCAAGGACAAGCCGGGCCGCAAGATCATCGCCGTGGTCTGGGCCGGCGGCACGCCGCCGTTCAACGCCCTGGCCGACGCCGACCTGAAGAAGCGCTTCAACATCGAGGTCGGCACCGGCGGCAACATCCTGCCCGCGATGGCCGCCTACAAGCGCTTCCCCGGCATGGAAGGCGCCACCTACTACTACTACGGCATCCCCAAGAACGCTGCCAACGACTGGATGGTGGCCGAGCACCAGAAGCGCTTCAACAGCCCGCCCGACTTCTTCACCGCCGGCGGCTTCTCCGCCGCGATGGCGATCGTGACCGCGCTGAAGAAGACCGGCGGCGACACGGCGACCAACAAGCTGATCACCGCGATGGAAGGCATGAGCTTCGACACGCCCAAGGGCCCGATGACCTTCCGCAAGGAAGACCACCAGGCCATGCAGTCGATGTACCACTTCAAGATCAAGGTCGATCCGGCCGTGGCCTGGGGCATCCCGGAGCTGGTGCGCGAGATCAAGCCGGCAGACATGCAGGTCCCGATCCGCAACAAGCCCTGACGCCGCCGCGGCTCGGCCGGGCTGGCCCCGCCGAGCCGCCTGTCCCAGGCCGAGCGGGCCTCTTCACGCGATGGATGCCCGCCGCCGGCGGGCGGGCCGCGCACACTCTGCACCAGCCACACCATGAGCCTTCTCGCGACCCGCGACCTGACCGTGCGCTTCGGCGGCCACGTGGCGGTCAACAGCGTCACCTGCTCGTTCGAGCCCGGCACCCTGACCGCCATCGTCGGCCCCAATGGCGCCGGCAAGACGACCTACTTCAACCTGATCTCGGGCCAGCTCCGGCCGACCCAGGGGACGGTCACGCTGGGCGGGCGCGACCTCACCGGCGCCAGCGCGTCGCAGCGCACCCGCGCCGGCCTCGGCCGTGCCTTCCAGCTCACCAACCTGTTCCCGCGCCTTTCGGTGCTGGAGAACGTGCGGCTGGCGGTGCAGGCCACGCGCGAGGGCCGGCACCGCCGCGGGCTGAACCTGTGGAGCGTGTGGAGCGACCACGCGGCGCTGACGCAGCGCGCCGACGCGATCCTGGAATCGATCGCGCTCAAGGACAAGGAGCACGAGCTGGTGGCCAACCTGCCGCACGGCGACCAGCGCAAGCTGGAGGTGGCGCTGCTGATGGCGCTGGAGCCGCAGGTGTTCATGTTCGACGAGCCCACGGCCGGCATGAACGCGGCCGAGGCGCCGGTGATCCTGGACCTGATCCGCCGCCTGAAGGCCGACAAGACAAAGACCATCCTGCTGGTGGAGCACAAGATGGACGTGGTGCGCGAACTGGCCGACCGGATCATCGTGCTGCACAACGGCTCGCTGGTGGCCGACGGCGAACCGGCCGAAGTCATCGCCTCGCCGGTCGTGCAGGAAGCGTACCTGGGTGTCAGCAAGGAGGCGGCATGAGCGACAACCTGCTCACGCTGGAAGGCGTCCACACCCACATCGGCGCGTACCACATCCTGCACGGCGTCGACCTGGCCGTGCCGCGCGGCCAGCTCACCATGCTGCTGGGGCGCAACGGCGCCGGCAAGACCACCACGCTGCGCACGATCATGGGCTTGTGGAAGGCCTCGGCCGGCCGGATCACGCTGGGCGGCCGCGACATCACCGCGCTGCCGACGCCGCAGATCGCCGGCCTGGGCGTCGCCTACGTGCCCGAGAACATGGGCATCTTCGCCGACCTGACGGTGCGCGAGAACATGCTGCTGGCCGCGCGCGGCGCCAAGACCGCCGCCCAGATCGATGAGGCCCGCCTGCAGTGGATCTTCACCCTGTTCCCGGCGGTCGAGAAGTTCTGGAACCACCCGGCCGGCAAGCTCTCGGGCGGGCAGAAGCAGATGCTCGCCGTGTCGCGCGCCATCGTCGAGCCGCGCGAGCTGCTGGTGATCGACGAGCCCAGCAAGGGGCTGGCGCCGGCCATCATCAACAACATGATCGACGCCTTCGGCCAGCTCAAGGCCAGCGGCGTCACCATCCTGCTGGTCGAGCAGAACTTCAACTTCGCCCGGCGGCTGGGCGACACGGTCGCGGTGATGGACAACGGACGCGTCGTCCATGCGGGCCGCATGCAGGCCCTGGCCGACGACGAGGAACTGCAGCATTCCCTGCTGGGGCTGGCGCTATGAACAAGCTCGATTTCGACTGGAAGCCGCTGGTGCTGGTGCCGCTGCTGGCGCTGCTGGTGCTGCCCTTCATCGGCTCGTCGTCCACCTGGGTCACGCTCACGGTGGCCGGGCTGGCGATGGGCATGATCATCTTCATCATCGCCTCCGGCCTGACGCTGGTGTTCGGCCTGATGGACGTGCTGAACTTCGGCCACGGCGTGTTCATCGCGCTGGGCGCCTTCGTCGCCACCAGCGTGCTGGGCGCGATGGCCGACTACACGGCTTCCGGCAGCCTGTGGACCAACCTGCTGGCGATCCTGCCGGCCATGGTGGTCGCCATGCTGGTGGCCGCGGCGGTGGGGCTGGCCTTCGAGCGCTTCATCGTGCGGCCGGTGTACGGCAACCACCTCAAGCAGATCCTGATCACCATGGGCGGGATGATCATCGGCGAGGAGCTGATCAAGGTGATCTGGGGCCCGCTGCAGATCCCGCTGCCGCTGCCCGAGGCGCTGCGAGGCTCCTATTACCTGGGCGACGCGGCCGTCCAGAAGTACCGCCTGCTGGCCGTGGTCGTCGGCCTGCTGGTGTTCGCGATGCTGCTGTGGACGCTGACCCGCACCAAGATCGGCCTGCTGATCCGCGCCGGCGTGCAGGACCGCGAGATGGTCGAGTCGCTCGGCTACCGCATCAGCGTCCTGTTCGTGGGCGTGTTCGTGGTCGGCAGCGCGCTGGCCGGCCTGGGCGGCGTGATGTGGGGCCTGTACCAGCAGAACGTGATCCCGCAGATGGGCGCCCAGGTCAACGTGCTGATCTTCATCGTGCTGATCATCGGCGGGCTGGGCTCGACCACCGGTGCGCTGATCGGCGCGCTGCTGGTCGGCCTGATGGCCAACTACACCGGCTTCCTGGTGCCCAAGGCGGCGCTGTTCTCCAACATCGTCCTGATGATGGCCATCCTGCTGTGGCGGCCCCAGGGCGTCTACGCGCTGAGCCGGTGAAGGCGGGAGCCCCGACATGCTGAACCGACTGCTCTCCCACGACCTGCCGCGCAGCCGCGTGCTGGCGGTGCTGCTGGTCGCCATCGTGCTGGCGCTGGCGCTCACGCCTTTCCTGGTGCCCGGCGTCAAGGCGCTGAACGTGGCCGCCAAGGTGCTGGTGTTCATCGTGCTGGTGGCCAGCTTCGACCTGCTGCTGGGCTACACCGGCATCGTCAGCTTCGCCCACACCATGTTCTTCGGCATCGGCGCCTACGGGGTGGCGATCGCGCTGACCCGCATGGGACCCAGCTGGACGGCGCTGGCGGTCGGCATTGCCTGCGCGCTGGCCATGTCGTTCGTCCTGGCGCTCGCGATCGGGTTGTTCTCGCTGCGGGTGCGCGCGATCTTCTTCTCCATGATCACGCTGGCCTTTGCCGCCGCTTTCCAGACGCTGGCCTCGCAGCTGTCGGAGTTCACCGGCGGCGAGGACGGGCTGACCTTCAAGGTGCCGCCGCAACTGCAGCCCAGCTTCGAGCTGTCGTCCACGCCGCTGTTCGGGGTCGACCTCGACGGCCGCCTGCTGGCCTATTACCTGCTGTTCGTCGTCGCCGTGGTGCTGGTGCTGGCCATGCTGCGCATCGTCAACTCGCCGTTCGGCCGCGTCACGCAGGCGATCCGCGAGAACGAGTTCCGCGCCGAGGCCATCGGCTACCGGGTCGTGGTGTACCGCACCACCTCCGCCATCCTGTCGGCGCTGTTCGCCACCCTGGCCGGCGCCATGCTGGCGATCTGGCTGCGCTACAACGGACCGGACACCTCGCTGTCCTTCGAGATCATGCTGGACGTGCTGCTGATCGTGGTGATCGGCGGCATGGGCACGATCTATGGCGCCGTGATCGGCTCGGCCCTGTTCGTGGTGGCCCAGAGCTACCTGCAGGACCTGCTGCGGCTGGCCAGCGAGGCGACGTCGGGGCTGCCGTGGCTGTCGGCGCTGCTGTCGCCGGACCGCTGGCTGCTCTGGCTGGGCCTGCTGTTCGTGTTGTCGGTCTACTACTTCCCGACCGGCATCGTGGGCAAGCTGCGCTCGATCAAGCCCCGGCCGCCCCAGCCGCGGCCGCCGGCCGGGCAGGTGCGCCAGAGCGCCGCGCTCAAGTAACCCCGTCTGCACGAAAGGCGTCGCGCCATGGGCCCGAGCTCGAACTACGTCACCTGCGCCGGCCGCGAGATCCACTTCATGGAGTGGGGCCCGCAACACCGCAGCACCGTCATCGCCTGGCACGGCCTGGCGCGCACCGGCCGCGACATGGACGAACTGGCGGAGCACCTGGCGGCGCGCTATCGCGTGATCTGCCCCGACACGCTGGGCCGCGGCTACTCGCAATGGAGCCCGCAGCCGCAATCCGAGTACACGCTGGCGTTCTATGCGCAACTGGCGGCCGACCTGTTCGACCGGCTGGGCATCGCCGCCGCCCACTGGGTCGGCACCTCGATGGGCGGCGCCATCGGCACGGTCTGCGCCGGCGGGCTGCTGCAGCCGCAGCTCAAGGGCCGCATCCGCAGCCTGGTGCTGAACGACAACGCGCCGCGGCTGGCGCCGGCGGCGCTGGAGCGCATCAAGGCCTACGCCGGCAGCCCGCCGGCCTTCGACACCATGGCCGAGCTGGAGGCGTTCTTCCGGCAGGTCTACAAGCCCTACGGCTGGCTGAGCGACGCCCAGTGGCGCCGCCTGACCGAGACCTCCACCCGGCGCCTGCCCGACGGGCGGGTGACGCCGCACTACGACCCGTCCATGGTGCGGCAGTTCATCGACCACCCGAACGACTACGAGACCTGGGCGCACTACGACGCCATCGAGGCGCCGGTGCTGTGCCTGCGCGGCGCCGCATCCGACCTGGTGCTGCCCGATGCGGTCGAGGAAATGCAGCGCCGGGGCCCGGGTGCGCGCGGCCGCCTGCGCGTGGTGGAAATCGCCGGCTGCGGCCACGCGCCCGCGCTGAACGTGCCCGAGCAGCTCGACCTGGTGGCCGGGTTCATCGACGAAGCCGAGCGGGCGGCATCGGCGCAGCTGACGGCGGCGTAGCGGTCGCGCGCGCCGCCATCCTGCGCGCAGGCGGAGGATCCAGCGCAACGCGCCTGCGGCGCTCAGGCGCCGCGCTGCGAGGATTCCCGCCTTCGCGGGAACGACAAAAGAATCGGGCTAAGCCGCCTGCGTCGGCCAGCCGGCCAGGTTCCGCGCCGCGATCTCCCCCAGCGCGCGGGTCCACGCCGGTTCGGCATTGACGCAGGGGATGTAGTGGAAGGCCTTGCCGCCCGCGCCGAGGAAGGCGTGGCGGCCTTCCTGCGCGATCTCCTCCAGCGTCTCCAGGCAGTCGGCGACGAAGCCGGGGCAGGCCACGTCGACCCGCTCCACGCCCTGGCGGCCGAGGGCGCGCAGGGTCGGTTCGGTGTAGGGCTCCAGCCACTTGGCGCGGCCGAAGCGGGACTGGAAGCTCAGGGTCCAGGCGGCCGGGGCCAGCCCGAGGCGGCCGGCCAGCAGCCGGGCCGTCGCCTCGCATTCGGCCCGGTAGGGGTCGCCCAGGCGGACCGTGCGCTCGGGCACGCCATGGAAGCTCATGACGAAGTGGCCGGGCCGGCCGTGCTCGCGCCAGTAGGCCTCGACGCGCGCGGCCAGCGCGTCGATGTAGCCGCGGTCATCGAAGAACCGGGTGACGAACCGGATTTCGGGCACGTGGCGGGTGCGCGCGGACCAGGCGCCGACCGCATCCAGCACGCTGGCGGTGGTGGTGCCCGAGTACTGCGGGTAGGCGCACAGCACCAGGATGCGGCCGGCCCCTTCGGCCTTGAGCGCGTCCAGTTGCGCTGCGATCGACGGGCGCCCGTAGCGCATCGCATGCCGCACCTTGACCCGGTGCCCGGCTTCGCCCAGCCAGCCTTGCAGCAGCTTGGCCTGGCGCTCGGTCCACACCTGCAGCGGCGAGCCCTCGTTGCTCCAGATGCTGGCGTACTTGGCCGCCGACTTGGCCGGCCGCAGCGGCAGCACCACCCCGTACAGCAGGGGCAGCCAGGCCGCGCGCGGAATCTCGACGACGCGCGGGTCGGACAGGAACTCGCGCAGGTAGCTTCGCACCGCCGCCGCCGTGGGCTGCTCCGGCGTGCCCAGGTTGCAGAGCAGCACCCCGGTGCCGGTGGCGTGTCCGCCCGCGAGGACCGGCGGCTCGCTGCGAAATCGCGATGAAAAGGCCATGCGGTTATTCTCGCCTGCATGCTGGACTCCCCAAGGGTCAAGGCGATCAGCCTGGACCTCGATGACACCCTTTGGCCGATCTGGCCCACGATCGAGCGCGCCGAGCGGGTGCTGCACCAGTGGCTGGTGAACCACGCCCCGATGGCCGCGGCGCTGTTCTCCAACCCGGGCGCGCTGGCCGAGATCCGCCAGCACCTGGCGGAGCAGCGGCCGGAGCTGCGCCACGACCTCAGCACGCTGCGGCGAGAGTCGATCCGGCTGGCGCTGTACCGCGCCGGCGAGGATCCGCTGCTGGCCGACGCCGCCTTCAACGCCTTCTTCGAGGCGCGCCAGCAGGTGGAACTGTTCGAGGACGTGATGCCGGCGCTGCAGGCGCTGTCGCAGCGCTATCCGCTGGTGAGCCTGTCCAACGGCAACGCCGACCTGCAGCGCATCGGGCTGGCCGGCTACTTCCGGGCCACGGTGACGGCGCGCGAGTTCGGCGTCGGCAAGCCCGACCCGCGCATCTTCCACGCGGCCGCCGGCGCCGTGGACGTGTTGCCGCACGACGTGCTGCACGTGGGCGACGACGCCACGCTGGACGTGGTGGGCGCGCTCAATGCCGGCATGCAGGCGGTCTGGGTCAACCGGGTGGACAACCTGTGGCCGCACGAGCAGCAGCCCCACGCCACGGTCCGGACGCTGGCGCAGTTGTGCGAATTGCTGGATTAAGAGCCGGCTACCGGGCCCGCTTTGCGCCGCCCAACGGCCATCGTGGCGGATCGGGAGGCGATCAGCGGCCTGCCTCCGGCGTGAGCTGCGCCACCGCCTCCAGCGCCGAGCGCACCGCGCCTTCCAGCGTGGCCGGGTAGGGCCCCTGCACGTAGTCGCCGCAGGCCAGCAGGCCGGGCGCGATGGCGATGGGCGGGCGCCGCAGCGCCGGCACGCAGGCGAAGGTGGCGCGCTTTTCCACCACGGTCCGTAGCGGCTGCACGCGCCAGCCCAGGGCCAGCGCCTGCTTCAACACCGCTTGCTCGACCGTGCGCGCATCGCCCTGGCTGGCGCTCGCCACGAAGGCCAGCACGCCCGCAGGCCCGCCCAGCAGCGAGCGGTCGAACACGAACTGCGCCGGCCCGTCGGACAAAGCCAGCATCGGCAGCGGCAGGCGCGGCCCGCCGCCGGCGTACACCGTGGCGATCGGCTCGTGCGCGAGGGCGCCGGCCGCCGTCAGCCAGTCGGCCGGCGCGCCGCAGCCGGCGACCAGGCGAGCGGCCTCCCACGCCGGGCAGGCCAGCAGCACGGCATCGAATGCCTCGCCATCGACCTGCCAGGCGCCGGCTTGCGGCTGCAGGGACTGCACGCGCGCGCCCAGGCGCAGGTCGGCGCCCTGCGCCGCCAGCCAGCGGGCCGCGGCGTCCGGAAACACCTGGCCCAGGTCGCCGCGCGGAATCAGCAGGCTGGAAGCGCCCCAGCCCTCCTGGCGGGGGCCGAACAGGCCGTCGCGCAGCACGCGCAGGAACACGGCGGCGCTGGCGCGGGCGGCGGTCAGGTTGAGTGCCGCCACGCACAGCGGCTCGACCAGGTCGCGCAGCACGTTGGGGCTCAGGCCCAGGCACAGGCGCTCGACGGTCCAGTGGTCCGGGCACTCGAAGCCGCGCAGGCGCCAGCGGGCCGCGTGCGCGAGCAGCGAGAGCTTGTCGGCGACCGACCAGCCGCGCGCGCGCAGGATGCCCCACAAGGCGTCGAACGGTGCGGGCCAGTCCGGCAGCTTCAAACCGTTGCCGTCCGGCCGCAGGAGCGTCAGCGGCAGGCTTTGCAGCACCTGCGCCGGCTGCACGCCCACCTGCCGCATCAGCGCCAGGCAGTCGCGGTAGGCACCGATCAGGATGTGCTGGCCGTTGTCCAGCGTCGCGCTGCCGCCGCCCGGCAGCTCCACCGGCAGGCTGCGGGCGCGCCCGCCCCATTGGCGGGTGGCCTCGAGCAGCGTGACGGCATGGCCGGCGCGGGTGGCGGCCACGGCGGCGGCCAGGCCCGCCCATCCGCCGCCGACGATGGCCAGCCGGATCGAGGGGGCGCTCACATCCGGCCCAGCGCCTGCACCTTCCAGGCCAGCCAGAGCTTGCGGATCGGCGTCAGGCTGGTGCGCTGGTGCAGGACGCGGAAGCCGTCGGCCTCGATCTCGCGCAGCAGGGTGCGGTAGATGCTGGCCATCATCAGGCCCGGCTTCTGGCTGCGGCGGTCCGCCGCGGGCAACAGCGCCAGCGCCTCGTCGTACAGCCGGTTCGCGCGCTCGGCCTGGAAGCGCATCAGCGCGGTGAAGCGGTCCGAGTACTGGCGCTTGCTGATCTCGTGCGCCTTGACCTCGAACTGCTGCAGCTCGTTCACCGGCAGGTAGATCCGGCCGCGCAGCGCGTCCTCGCCGACGTCGCGGATGATGTTGGTGAGCTGGAAGGCCAGTCCCAGCCGGTGGGCGTAGGCAGTGGTGGCGGGGTCCTGCTGGCCGAAGATGCGCGCCGCCACCTCGCCGACGACGCCGGCCACCAGGTGGCAGTAGCGCTCCAGCGCCGGGAAGTCCAGGTAGCGGGTCTGCTGCAGGTCCATGCGGCAGCCTTCGATCACGGCCTGCAGGTGGTGCTGCTCGATGCCGAACTCCGCGGCCAGCGGCATCAGCGCGCGCAGTGCCGGGTGTTGCGGATTGCCGGCGAAGGCGCGCGCCACTTCGTCCTGCCACCAGGCCAGCTTGGCCTGGGCCACGCTGGGGTCGTGCACGTCGTCGACGACGTCGTCCACTTCGCGGCAGAAGGCATAGAAGGCGGTGATCGCCGCGCGGCGCGGCCGGGGCAGGAACAGGAAGGCGTAGTAGAAGCTGCTGCCCGATGCTGCCGCCTTCTCCTGGACGTATTGATCGGGGGTCATGCGCCGATTGTCACATCCGCACCATGCGCGCCGCGATCAGCGGCAGGTCGAGCGGGCGCAGCTTGGGGCGGTGGAGGAAGGTGTCGAAGCCCAGGGCTTCGATCCGGTCGAGGATCCGCAGGCCGCCCTGCACGACGCCGCGCAGCTCCCAGCCGGCGCGGCCGGGCACCCGGTGCACCAGCGGCGCGCCCTCCAGCATCAGGCCGCGGGCCCACGCGCATTCGTCGCGCACCAGGGCCTGCCTGTGCCCCGGGTCCGAGTCGGCCGGCGCCAGCGGATCGACGCCGTGCGCCCGGCAGTCGTCTTCGGGGAGGTAGCGGCGGCCGCGTGCGAGGTCCTGGCCGATGTCCTGCCAGAAGTTGATCAGCTGCAGCGCCGTGCAGATCGCATCGGACCGGGCCAGCGAAGCCGCGTCCTCGACCTGGTACAGGTGCAACATCAGGCGGCCGACCGGGTTGGCGGAGCGGCGGCAGTAGTCCAGCAATTCGGCCCGATCGCGATAGCCGGCGCCGTCGCGGGTCCGGGCCACGTCCTGCTCGAAGGCGCTGAGCAGATCCTGGAGCAAGGGCAGGGGAAGCCGCCAGTCGCGGAGGGCACCGGCCAGGGGGCCGAAGACCTGCGGCCAGCGCGCGGAGGGACCGCCGGCAGTCGCCGCCGCCGCCAGGTCGGCCCGGTACTCGGCCAGGGCGGCCAGCCGCTGGGCTGGGCTGGCGCTGCCCTCGTCCGCCAGGTCGTCTGCGGTGCGGGCGAACCAGTAGATCGCGGCCACCACCGGCCGCAGCCGCGGCGGGCACAGCCAGGAGGCGACGGGGAAGTTCTCGTAGTGGTCGACGGACCTTGCGGATGGGTTGGCGGTCACGGGCCGAGATTCTCGCCTTGACAGCGCCCGGGGCTCGCCATTAGATTACTAACCGGTCAGTCAGTAACCTTTCCCGTTCCTTCTTTCCCCCCATGAATCAGCCTTCCGCATTCCCCTGGCGGCTCGCTTCGCTGGTCCTGGCCACCGCGCTGGCGGCCTGCTCCAAGCCGCAACCCGCGCCCGAACCGGTGCGATCGGTCAAGGTCCTGACGGTGGGCACCAGCGCCCTCGCGTCGTCGCACGAGTACGCCGGCGAGGTGCGGCCGCGAGTGGAGTCGCGCCTGGGCTTCCGCGTGGCCGGCAAGATCGTCCAGCGCCACGCGGAACTGGGCCAGCGCGTGCGGTCCGGCCAGGTGCTGGCGCAGCTGGACGCCCAGGATTACCGGCTGGCCGCCGATGCGGCGCGCGCCCAGGTGGCCGCGGCCGCCACCCAGCGCGACCTGGCCGCCGCCGACTTCAAGCGCTTCGCCGCGCTGAAGGACCAGAACTTCATCAGCGGCGCCGAGCTGCAGCGGCGCGAGGCGTCGCTCAAGGCGGCCCAGGCGCAACTGGACCAGGCCCAGGCGCAACTCGCCGGGCAGGCCAACCAGGCGGGCTACACCCGCCTGTCGGCCGACGCCGACGGCGTCATCACCGGCATCGAGGCCGAACCGGGCCAGGTGGTCAATGCCGGCTCGCCGGTGGTGCGCATCGCCCGCGACGGCCCGCGCGACGTGGTGTTCTCGGTGCCCGAGGACAAGGTGGCCCGCACCCGGCCCGGCTCGCCGGTGGCGGTGCGGCTGTGGGCCGGCGGCGAGGTGGTGCAGGGCGAGGTGCGCGAAGTGGCGGCCAGCGCCGACCCGGTCACGCGCACCTACTCCGTCAAGGTGTCGCTGCCCGCCGGGGCCCAGCCGCCGCTTGGATCGACCGCCTACGTGTCGCCGCAGGCGCCGGGCACGGCCGGCACCCCCGTGATCAAGCTGCCCACCAGCGCGCTGCGCCAGGAGGGGCAGGGCAGCGCCGTCTGGGTGCTGGACCGCGCCAGCATGACGGTGCGCTCGCAGCCGGTGCAGATCGCCACGGCGGACGGCAACGAGGCCGTGATCGCGGGCGGCCTGCAGCCCGGCATGCTGGTCGTTTCGGCCGGCGTGCACGTGCTGGCGCCGGGGCAGAAGGTGCGCATCTACGAGGAGCGCACCGCCACGGCGGGAGCGGCCCGGCCGGCGCCGGCGCAACCGGCGGTCGCGGCGACCGCCGCCGTGCAGCCGGTGGCTGCGCGATGAGGGCGCCCATGGACGGCGAAGGCGGCGAGCGGCCGCGCTTCAACCTGTCGAAGTGGGCGCTGGAGCATCCGGCGCTGACGCGCTACCTGATGGTGGCCCTGCTGGTGCTGGGCTTCGCCGCCTACTTCCAGCTCGGGCAGGACGAGGACCCGCCCTTCACCTTCCGCGCCATGGTGGTGCGCACCTACTGGCCGGGCGCCACCGCGCAGCAGGTGGCCGAGCAGGTCACCGACAAGATCGAGCGCACGCTGCAGGAGGTGCCGTATGCCGACATCATCCGCAGCTACTCCAAGCCGGGCGAGTCGCAGATCATCTTCCAGATCAAGGACTCGTCCCGCCCGTCCGAGGTCGCCCAGGTCTGGTACACGGTGCGCAAGAAGGTCGGCGACATGCGCTTGACCCTGCCGCAGGGCGTCCAGGGGCCGTTCTTCAACGACGAGTTCGGCGACGTCTATGGCGTGATCTATGCGCTGCAGGCCGAACCGGGCTTCAGCTACGCCGAGCTCAAGACCTTCGCCGACGAGGTGCGCCAGCAGCTGCTGCGGGTGCCCGACGTCGCCAAGGTGGAACTGTTCGGCGTGCAGGACGAGAAGCTCTACGTCGAGGTCTCGCAGAAGCGCCTGGCCCAGCTCGGGCTGGACCTGAACCAGGTGCTGCAGCAGCTGGGCCAGCAAAACGCGGTGGAATCGGCCGGCGCGGTGCAGACGCCGCTGGACGTGGTGCAGGTGCGCGTGGGCGGCCAGTTCCAGGCGGTGGAGCAGCTGGCGGCCATGCCGATCCGCGGCAGCTCGGGCAATCAGCTGCGGCTGGGCGACATCGCCGAGATCCGGCGCGCCTACGTCGATCCGCCGGTGATCAAGGTGCGCCACGACGGCCACGAGGTGATCGCCCTGGGCGTGTCGATGGCCAAGGGCGGCGACATCATCCGGCTGGGCGACGCGCTGCGCGCGGCCTTCCACCGCATCGAGGATGGCCTGCCGGCCGGCATCCGGCTGGTGCAGGTACAGGACCAGCCGAGGGCGGTGGCGAGCTCGGTCAACGAGTTCGTCAAGGTGCTGGTCGAGGCGGTGGTGATCGTGCTGGCCGTCAGCTTCGTCAGCCTGGGCCTGCACAAGCGGCCGGACGCGCCGGCGCTGCCGATGTGGAAGCGCTGGTACGTGGACATGCGCCCCGGCCTGGTGGTGGGCATCACCATCCCGCTGGTGCTGGCGGTGACCTTCCTGGCGATGCAGTACTGGGGCATCGGCCTGCACAAGATCTCGCTGGGCTCGCTGATCATCGCGCTCGGCTTGCTGGTGGACGACGCCATCATTGCGGTCGAGATGATGGTGCGCAAGATGGAGGAGGGCTACGACAAGGTCCGCGCCGCCACCTTCGCCTACGAGGTCACGGCCATGCCGATGCTGACCGGCACGCTGATCACAGCCGCCGGCTTCCTGCCGATCGGTCTGGCCAGATCGACCGTCGGCGAATACACGTTCGCGATCTTCGCGGTGACCGCCATTGCCCTGGTGCTGAGCTGGCTGGTGTCGGTGTACTTCGTGCCCTACCTGGGCACGCTGCTGCTCAAGGCCAAGCCGGTGTCGGCCGAGCACCACGAGCACTTCGACACGCCGTTCTACCGGACTTTCCGGCGCACGGTGGACTGGTGCGTGGAGCACCGCTGGACCACCATCGTCGCGACGCTGGCGGTGTTCGCGCTCGGCATCGCCGGCATGGGCAAGGTGCAGCAGCAGTTCTTTCCCGACTCCAGCCGGCCGGAGGTGCTGGTGGCGCTGTGGTCGCCCGAGGGCACCTCGTTCACGGCCAACGAGGACGTGGCCCGGCGGGTCGAGGCGCGCCTGCTGCGCGAGCCGGGCGTCACCGGCGTCAGCGCCTGGATCGGCTCGGGCGTGCCGCGCTTCTACCTGCCGCTGGACCAGGTGTTCCCGCAGACCAACGTGTCGCAGCTGATCGTGATGCCGCAGGACCTGCGCACGCGCGAGGCCCTGCGGGTGCGGCTGCCGGCGCTGCTGGCCGAGGAGTTCCCCGAGGTGCGCGGCCGCGTGACCCTGTTGCCCAACGGACCGCCGGTGCCCTACCCGGTGATGTTCCGGGTGGTCGGGCCCGACCCGGCGCAGCTGCGCGCGCATGCCGACGAAGTCAAGGTCCTGATGCGGGCCAGCCCCAACATGCGCGGCGTCAACGACAACTGGAACGAGCCGGTCAAGGTGCTGCGGCTGGAGGTGGACCAGGCCAAGGCGCGCGCGCTGGGCGTGACCAGCCAGTCGATCGCCCAGGCCGCGCGCACCATCCTGGCCGGCACCCCGGTCGGCCAGTACCGCGAGGGCGACAAGCTGATCGACATCGTGCTGCGCCAGCCGCTGGACGAGCGCGACGCCATCACCGACCTGGGCAACGCCTACCTGCCGACGGCATCCGGCAAGGCCATCCCGCTGGTGCAGATCGCCCGGCCGGTGTTCACCTGGGAGCCCGGGGTGATGTGGCGCGAGAACCGCAGCTACGCCATCACGGTGCAGGGCGACGTGGTGGAAGGCCTGCAGGGCGCGACCGTCACCGATGAACTGCTGCCCAAGCTGCGCGAGCTCGAGGCGAAATGGACGCCCGGCTACCACATCCAGGTGGCCGGTGCGGTGGAGGAGAGCGCCAAGGGCTCCTCCTCGATCGCGGTCGGCGTGCCGGTGATGCTGTTCATCACCTTCACCCTGCTGATGCTGCAGCTGCAAAGCTTCAGCCGCGCGCTGCTGGTGTTCCTGACCGGGCCGCTGGGCATCGCCGGGGTGGCCGCGGCCCTGCTGCTGCTGGACCGGCCGTTCGGTTTCGTCGCGCTGCTGGGCGTGATCGCGCTGATGGGGATGATCCAGCGCAACTCGGTGATCCTGGTCGACCAGATCGAGCAGGACTGCGCCCGCGGCGTGCCTACCTGGAATGCCATCGTCGAGTCCGCCGTGCGGCGGCTGCGGCCGATCGTGCTGACGGCGGCGGCGGCCGTACTGGCCATGATCCCGCTCTCGCGCTCGGTGTTCTGGGGACCGATGGCGGTGGCGATCATGGGCGGGCTGATCGTCGCCACCGTGCTGACGCTGCTGGCGCTGCCGGCGATGTACGCCGCCTGGTTCCGCGTGCGCCGGCCCGATGCCGCCACGGCTGAGCAGGCGCCGGCCAAGCCCTTGCCGGCGTAAGCATTAAAATCGCAAGTTGACCGAATTCGGGCGGGCGGCCGGTGTTCCAATCCGGCCGCCCGCCCTGCTTTTGGACTGCGCGGGTGGCGAAATTGGTAGACGCACCAGGTTTAGGTCCTGACGCCTTCACGGGCGTGTCGGTTCGAGTCCGACCCCGCGCACCACACCCGACCCATCGAAGAGAGAACCACCATGGCCGTGAACGTTGAAACCCTGGACAAGCTCGAGCGCAAGATCACGCTGACGCTGCCTGCCGATGCGATCAAGTCGGAAGTCGATTCGCGCCTCAAGCGCCTGGCACGCACCGTCAAGATGGACGGCTTCCGGCCCGGCAAGGTGCCGATCAACGTGGTGGCCCAGCGGTACGGCTACTCGGTGCACTTCGAGGTGATGAACGACAAGGTCGGCGAGGCGTTCGCCCAGGCCGCCAACGAGGCCAAGCTGCGCGTGGCCGGGCAGCCCAAGATCACCGAGAAGGAAGAAGCGCCCGAAGGGCAGCTGGCCTTCGACGCCGTGTTCGAGGTGTTCCCCGAGGTCAAGATCGGCGACCTGGCGACGGCCGAGGTCGAGAAGCTGTCGGCCGAGGTCAGCGACGAAGCGATCGACAAGACCCTGGACATCCTGCGCAAGCAGCGCCGCACCTTCGCCCAGCGCGCCCAGGATGCCGGCGCCCAGGACGGCGACCGCGTGACGGTGGACTTCGAGGGCAAGATCGACGGCGAGCCGTTCCAGGGCGGCAAGGCCGCCGACTTCCAGTTCCTGGTGGGCGAAGGCCAGATGCTCAAGGAATTCGAGGACGCCGTGCGCGGCATGAAGTCGGGCGAGAGCAAGACCTTCCCGCTGGCCTTCCCCGAGGACTACCACGGCAAGGACGTGGCCGGCAAGACCGCCGACTTCATGGTGACGGTCAAGAAGATCGAGGCCGCGAAGCTGCCGGAAGTCAACGAGGAACTGGCCAAGTCGCTGGGCATTGCCGAAGGCACGGTCGAGGCCCTGCGCGCCGACATCAAGAAGAACCTGGAGCGCGAAGTCAAGTTCCGCCTGCTGTCGCGCAACAAGCAGGCCGTGATGGACGCGCTGGTGGCCAAGGCCGAGCTGGACCTGCCCAAGAGCAGCGTGCAAGCCGAGGTGGACCGCATGGTCGAGGGCGCCCGCGCCGACCTGAAGCAGCGCGGCGTGAAGGACGCCGACAAGGCCCCGATCCCCGACGAGCTGTTCCGCCCGCAGGCCGAGCGCCGCGTGCGCCTGGGCCTGGTGGTGGCCGAGCTGGTGCGCGCCAACGAGCTGCAGGCCAAGCCGGAGCAGATCCGCGCGCACGTCGAGGAACTGGCCGCCAGCTACGAGAAGCCGGCCGAGGTGGTGCGCTGGTACTACGGCGACAACCGCCGCCTGGCCGAGGTCGAGGCCGTGGTGATCGAGAACAACGTCACGCAGTACGTGCTCGGCAAGGCCCAGGTCAAGGACAAGCAGGTCTCGTTCGACGAGCTGATGGGGCAGGGCTGACCGCCCGCCGGTGCGCCGGACGATGGGGCCCCGCCGGACTTGCAGTCCGGGGCGCGGGCCCCATCTGCGTTTTTGGCTACAGTAAGAGCCGCACTTCGAAAGCGAAAGCCCCTATTTCCCATGAGCGCACTTGATACCCAGGCCCTCGGCATGATTCCGATGGTCATCGAGCAGTCCGGCCGCGGCGAACGCTCCTACGACATCTACTCGCGACTGCTCAAGGAGCGCGTGGTGTTCCTCGTGGGCCCGGTGAACGACCAGACCGCGAACCTGGTGGTCGCGCAGCTGCTGTTCCTGGAGAGCGAGAACCCGGACAAGGACATCTCGTTCTACATCAACTCCCCGGGCGGCAGCGTGAGCGCCGGCATGGCGATCTACGACACCATGAACTTCATCAAGCCCGACGTCTCGACGCTGTGCACCGGCATGGCGGCCAGCATGGGCGCCTTCCTGCTGTCGGCAGGCGCCAAGGGCAAGCGGTTCTCGCTGCCGCACTCCAAGGTCATGATCCACCAGCCGCTGGGCGGCATGCAGGGCCAGGCCAGCGACATCGAGATCCATGCGCGCGACATCCTCAAGACCCGCGCGCTGCTCAACAAGATCCTGGCGGAGAACACCGGTCAGCCGCTGGAGCGCATCGAGCGCGACACCGAGCGCGACTATTTCCTGTCGGCCGACGAGGCCAAGGACTACGGCCTGGTCGACCAGGTCATCGCCAAGCGGCCCTGAGGGCGCCCGGCGGCCGGGGAGCGGGAGGCATTTCGCACTTGGCAACCGGGTGTCGGCGCTCTCCAGTCCCCGAGCTCGAGGCTCAGCCCCTTCCCCTTATCATTGAACTTCCAGCCGCCGACGAACCCAGCCATGGCCGACAAAAAAGGCTCATCCAGCGAAAAGACCCTCTACTGCTCGTTCTGCGGCAAGAGCCAGCACGAGGTCAAGAAGCTCATCGCCGGGCCCTCGGTGTTCATCTGCGACGAGTGCATCGACCTGTGCAACGAGATCATCCGCGACGAACTGCCCGCGGGTGAAGAGCAGCGCGAGGCGCGCGGCGACCTGCCGACGCCGGCCGAGATCAAGTCCAACCTCGACAACTACGTCATCGGCCAGGAGGCCGCCAAGCGGTCGCTGTCGGTCGCGGTCTACAACCACTACAAGCGGCTGCGCCACAAGGACAAGGCCAAGAAGGACGATGTCGAGCTCACCAAGAGCAACATCCTGCTGATCGGCCCCACCGGCAGCGGCAAGACGCTGCTGGCGCAGACGCTGGCACGCATGCTGGACGTGCCGTTCGTGATGGCCGACGCCACCACGCTGACCGAGGCCGGCTACGTGGGCGAGGACGTCGAGAACATCATCCAGAAGCTGCTGCAGAGCTGCAACTACGAGGTCGAGCGGGCCCAGCGCGGCATCGTGTACATCGACGAGATCGACAAGATCTCGCGCAAGTCGGACAACCCCAGCATCACGCGGGACGTCTCGGGCGAGGGCGTGCAGCAGGCCCTGCTCAAGCTGATCGAGGGCACCATGGCCAGCGTGCCGCCGCAGGGCGGACGCAAGCATCCCAACCAGGACTTCCTGCAGATCGACACCACCAACATCCTGTTCATCTGCGGCGGCGCCTTCGCCGGCCTGGAGAAGGTGATCGAACAGCGCACCGAAGGCTCGGGCATCGGCTTCGGCGCCGCGGTCAAGAGCAAGCGCGAGCGCAGCCTGACCGACATGTTCCGCGAGGTCGAGCCGGAAGACCTGATCAAGTTCGGACTGATCCCCGAGCTGGTCGGCCGCATGCCGGTGGTGGCCACGCTGGCCGAGCTCTCGGAAGACGCGCTGATCCAGATCCTGACCGAGCCGAAGAACGCGCTGGTCAAGCAGTACGCCAAGCTGCTGGGCATGGAAGGTGTGGACCTCGAGATCCGCCCCAGCGCGCTGCGCGCGATCGCCCGCAAGGCGCTAGCGCGCAAGACCGGTGCCCGCGGCCTGCGCTCGATCCTGGAGCAGTCGCTGATCGACACCATGTTCGACCTGCCCAACACGGCCAACGTCGACAAGGTGGTGGTGGACGAGTCCACCATCGAAGAGAACAAGCCGCCGCTGCTGGTGTACCGCGAGGCGGCGCGCAAGGCCTGAAGCCGGGCGCTTGCCGGCCTTGCGGCGCATGCGGTCCGGCGGCACCGGGCCGCTTCCATCGGGCTCGCAGGTCCGCCGCTGCGGCAAGGCCGTGTGGTCAATTGCCGTCAGCCGGGCCCGTCATTCGTCCCTGCGAGCCCCCACTCGCCGCCGACGGGTTGAAAATAGGCGCTGGCCGCCCAACTGCGGCTGGACAACCAAGGATCCTCATGTCCGGACACATTCCCCTTCCCGCCACCCCCCTCGAGCTGCCGCTGTTGCCGCTGCGCGACGTGGTGGTGTTTCCCCACATGGTGATCCCGCTGTTCGTCGGCCGGCCCAAGAGCATCAAGGCGCTCGAGGCGGCGATGGAGGCGGAGCGCCGCATCATGCTGGTGGCGCAGAAGGCGGCCGCCAAGGACGAGCCCTCGGTCAACGACATGTTCGAGGTCGGCTGCATCTCCACCATCCTGCAGATGCTCAAGCTGCCCGACGGCACCGTGAAGGTGCTGGTCGAGGGCCAGCAGCGGGCCCAGGTGGACCAGATCGTCGAAGGCGAGCAGCACTTCGTCGCCACCGTCACCCCGGTCGATGGCAGCGGCCAGGCCGGCAAGTCCAGCGAGGTCGAGGCGCTGCGCCGCGCCGTGATGCAGCAGTTCGACCAGTACGTGAAGCTGAACAAGAAGATTCCGCCGGAGATCCTCACCTCGATCTCCAGCATCGACGATGCCGGCCGCCTGGCCGACACCATCGCGGCCCACCTGCCGCTGAAGCTGGACAGCAAGCAGGTCGTGCTGGACCTGTCCGACGTCAAGGGCCGGCTGGAGAACCTGTACGAGCAGATCGAGCGCGAGGTCGACATCCTCAACGTCGACAAGAAGATCCGCTCGCGCGTCAAGCGCCAGATGGAGAAGAACCAGCGCGACTTCTACCTGAACGAGCAGGTCAAGGCGATCCAGAAGGAGCTGGGCGAGGGCGAAGAGGGCGCCGACATCGAGGAGATCGAAAAGAAGATCAAGGCGGCCAAGATGCCCAAGGACGCCCTCAAGAAGGCCGAGGGCGAGCTCAAGAAGCTCAAGCTGATGTCGCCGATGTCGGCCGAGGCGACCGTGGTGCGCAACTACATCGACGTGCTGGTCGGCCTGCCCTGGAGCAAGCGCACCAAGATCAGGCACAACCTCGGCCACGCCGAGGACGTCCTCAACGAGGACCACTACGGCCTGGAGAAGGTCAAGGACCGCATCCTCGAGTACCTCGCGGTGCAGCAGCGCGTGGACAAGGTCAAGGCGCCTATCCTGTGCCTGGTCGGCCCGCCCGGCGTCGGCAAGACCTCGCTCGGACAGTCGATCGCCAAGGCCACCGGCCGCAAGTACGTGCGCATGGCGCTGGGCGGCATGCGCGACGAGGCCGAGATCCGCGGCCACCGCCGCACCTACATCGGCGCGCTGCCCGGCAAGGTCCTGCAGTCGCTGTCCAAGGTCGGCACGCGCAACCCGCTGTTCCTGCTGGACGAGATCGACAAGCTGGGCACCGACTTCCGCGGCGATCCCTCCAGCGCGCTGCTGGAGGTGCTGGATCCCGAGCAGAACCACACCTTCAGCGACCACTACGTCGAGGTCGACTTCGACCTGTCCGACGTTATGTTCGTGGCGACCTCCAACTCCATGAACATCCCGCCGGCGCTGCTGGACCGGATGGAGGTGATCCGCCTGTCGGGCTACACCGAGGACGAGAAGACCAACATCGCCATCAAGTACCTGCTGCCCAAGCAGATGAAGAACAACGGCGTCAAGGACAACGAACTCGAGGTCACCGAAGACGCCATCCGCGACATCGTGCGCTACTACACGCGCGAGGCCGGCGTGCGCTCGCTCGAGCGCGAGCTGTCCAAGATCTGCCGCAAGGTGGTCAAGGGCCTGCAGTTGAAGAAGATGACGCCCCAGGTGCGCGTCACGGCGGAGAACCTGAACGACTTCCTGGGCGTTCGCAAGCACACCTATGGCCGTGCCGAGCAGCAGAACCAGGTCGGCCAGGTGGTCGGACTGGCCTGGACGGAGGTCGGCGGCGACCTGCTCACCATCGAGGCCGCGCTCATGCCCGGCAAGGGCAACGTCCTGCGCACGGGCTCGCTGGGCGACGTGATGAAGGAGTCGGTGGAAGCCGCGCGCACCGTGGTGCGCAGCCGGGCCCGCCGCCTGGGCGTCAGCGACGAGGTGTTCGAAAAGAAGGACCTGCACATCCACGTGCCCGATGGCGCCACGCCCAAGGACGGCCCGAGCGCGGGTGCCGCAATGACGACTGCGCTGGTCTCGGCGCTGACCGGCATCCCGGTGCGCGCCGACGTCGCCATGACCGGCGAGATCACGCTGCGCGGCGAGGTCACTGCGATCGGCGGCCTCAAGGAGAAGCTGCTCGCCGCGCTGCGCGGCGGCATCAGGACCGTGCTGATCCCGGAGGAGAACGCCAAGGACCTGCAGGAGATCCCCGAGAACGTGAAGAACGGCCTGGAGATCGTGCCGGTCAAGTGGATCGACAAGGTGCTGGAAGTCGCGCTGGAGCGCCAGCCCACGCCGCTGTCGGAAGACGATGCGCGCGTGGCCGCGGCGCCGCTGCCGGCGGCCAAGGGCGATGGCAAGCCTGCGGCGCCGGCGTCGGTGAAGCACTGAGCGAAAATATTTCGATCGCACTTGCTGCAACGCTGAAAATTGCCCTATACTTGAGGGCTTACGCGGGAGTAGCTCAGTTGGTAGAGCGCAACCTTGCCAAGGTTGAGGTCGAGAGTTCGAGACTCTTCTCCCGCTCCAGTCAACGTAGAAAGGGAAGCGCCTCGCTTCCCTTTTTCTTGGCAACATGGCATCCAGCGGCGCGGTAGCAAAGCGGTTATGCAGCGGATTGCAAATCCGCCCAGGCCGGTTCGACTCCGGCCCGCGCCTCCAGTCCCAGCAGCTCCGGTCAACCGGGGCTGCTTTTTTTTTGGCGTACAGTGGCCGCGTGGTCTGCGCCGCCTCGATGGTGAAATCGGTAGACACAGCGGACTTAAAATCCGCCGCTCGCTGCAAGGCGGCGTACCGGTTCGAGTCCGGTTCGAGGCACCAATCCCCAATGTCGGAGCCCCCGACCGCAGGCGCCGGCGCACAGGCAGGACCCAGATGGCCCACTACGACAACGCCCCTTTCGAGATCCACGTGCACGGCGACGTGCCGCTGCGCGCGGACGTCACCTACGAGCAGCTGCAGGAGGCGCTCAAGCCCCTGTGGAAGTACGCGGGCGCCAAGTCGCTTGCCGACGGCGCCGAAAGTGCCTACGAGGAGGAGCCGGGCATCCGCTTCGATGCGCACGAGCACCTGCTGACCCTGTGCTGGACCGTCGGCGGCGACCAGGACTTCCGCCAGTCGCTCGACGAGATGTGCATGAGCCTGAACGAGCTGGCCGAGCAGGGCGCCGCCATCGAGGTGAGCTTCTACGACGCCGAGTTCGACGAGGACGAGGAGCCGCCCGAGGCCGAGGCGCGCGACGACTTCCTGATGCTGTTCGTCGGCCCGACGCCGGCGGCCATCATGCAAGTGCAGCGCGACCTGCTGGTGGAAGACGTGGTCGGCCTGATGGAACGCCACTTCGACAGCCAGGAGCTGGGCGGCGTGGTGGCCGAGATCGACCGCCTGTTCTCCGAGCGCTTCGACGCGCTGGTCAACTCGCTCGAGATCGGCAAGCCGCCGCGCGGCAGCGGCGGTGGCGGCCACGGCGGGGGTCGCCGGCCGCGGCACCTGCACTGAATGGTCGCGCACGACGCCCTGAACCCCGGCGTGCGCAAGCGCGAGGTGTTCGGCTGGGCGATGTACGACTTCGCCAACTCGGGCTACACCACGGTGGTCATCACCGCGGTGTTCGCGGCCTACTTCGTCGGTGGCATCGCCGGCAAGGCGCCGTGGGCCACGTTCGCCTGGACGGCGGCGCTGAGCGTGTCGTACGCGATCGTGATGCTCACCATGCCCAGCCTCGGTGCGTGGGCCGACCTGCGTGCCGCCAAGAAGCGGCTGCTGGTGCTGGTGACAGCGGGTTGCGTGGTCAGTACCGCTGCCCTGTCTTTGGCCGGCCCCGGTTCGGTGGCGCTGGCGATGCTGCTGATCATCGTCTCCAACACCTTCTATAGCTACGGCGAATCGCTGACCGGAGCCTTCCTGCCGGAGCTGGCGCGGCCCGAGGCCATGGGCCGGGTCAGCGGCTGGGGCTGGGGCTTCGGCTACTTCGGCGGCATGCTGGCCCTCGGCATCTGCCTGGCCTATGTGCTGTGGGCGCAGAAGCAAGGCATCGCAGCCGATCACTTCGTGCCGGTCACCATGCTGCTGACGGCGGCCCTCTACGGCGCGGCTTCGCTGGTCACCTTCCGCCTGCTGCGCGAACGCGCCCAGCCCAGTGCGCAGGCGCTTCAGCAGGGCGGAGTGCGCGCGTCGCTGCGGCAGTTGCACGCGACGTTCCGGCAGGCGCGGCGTTTCCGCGACTTCATGTGGCTGCTGGCTTGCCTGGTGTGCTACCAGGGCGGGGTGGCGGTGGCGATCACGCTGGCGGCGATCTATGCCGAACAGGTGATCGGCTTTCGCCAGCAGGAAACCATGGTGCTGATCTTCGTGCTCAACCTGGCCGCGGCCGGCGGCGCCCTCGCCTGGGGCTACCTGCAGGACCGCATCGGCCACAAGCCGGCGCTGGCGCTGACGCTGGTGGGCTGGGTTGCCACCTGCGTGATCGCGGCGGTGACCACCACCAAGGGCGGCTTCTGGTGGGCCGCAGCCATCGCCGGCCTGTGCATGGGATCGAGCCAGTCGTCCGGCCGCGCGATGGTGGGCATGTTCGCGCCGCGCCGGCAGGCGGCCGAGTTCTTCGGCCTGTGGTCCTTCGCCGTGCGCCTGGCCAGCATCATCGGGCCCCTGAGCTACGGCGCCATCACCTGGGCCACCGGCGGCAACCAGCGCACCGCCATCCTGTCCACCAGCGTGCTGTTCCTGGCCGGGCTGGTGCTGCTGCTGAAGGTCGACGTGCAGCGCGGCCGCCGAGCGGCACTGCAGGCGCAGGATGAAGCGCCGTCCGGGGAACTGGCGCCCGCCTGAACGGACTCCACCAGGCCTTCCCTGTGGGTCGCCCCCCGTGCAGAGCGGGCTCAGTCGATGCGGTGCCGGACGTAGCCGGCGGCGGGAAACTGCACCAGTTCGAACGCCAGGTCTGCACCGCGCTGGAACGGCGTGGTTCCGTGCCGGCCGCCGTAGAAGCCGTCGGCCAGCAGGCGCGAGAGGTTGAGGCTGACGCCGACGTAGGCGTCCCTGCGGCGCTCGCCGCCCGGCGTGAACCGGGCCTGGTAGCCGATGCCGACCTCCAGGTAGCGCAGGACCGGATGGCGACGAAGCGATTCGAAGCCATCCGCCTTGGCCATCAGCAGGTAACGCTGGCCGGCGTAGTCGCCGAAAGGATCGAAGCGCGACCCGGTGGAGCGCCGGTAGCCGAAGCGGAAGTCGAACTTCGCGTCCAGTTCCGGCTGATCTTCCATCAGCACGCCCAGGCCGGCTCCGGCGATGTTCATCAGCGCATCTTCCCCGCTGAACCGCCATTTGCGCGAGAAGCCGTCCAGCACCTCGATGCCGGTGAAGATGCCGATGGTGGTCCAGGCCGCCAGCCGCACCGACTCGTCGGCGCCGTTGCCGGCGGCCCGGAAGGCCCGGGAGAGCAGGCGCACGCTGGCGTAGTTGGTGAACATGTGACCGAGCTTGTCCGTGCCGCCGTAGTCCGTTCCCCGGCCGAACCAGCCTTCACCGCGGGTCTTGAAGCCGCCGCCAAAGCCCTGGTCCCACCACTTGGCATGCCCATAGGCCAGGAAGGCCGCACTGCTGGCGCCGATGATCAGGGCGTTGCGCTGGTCCAGGTCGAAGCCTGAACGCTCCAGATACGCGAACGGCCCCGCCGCTTTGCCCGGCAGGCTGTCTTCGTCGGCCGCTGCGACCGAGCGCCCCGCGATGGCTTCTCCCGGGGCAGGCGCGGCGTCGGGCACCTGGGCATTCGAGGTCGCCGGATAACTCGCCAGCACGCAGCTCGCCGCGATGAGCGCCAGGCGGACTACGATCGCTTGATCGGCTGGACGACGGTGGATGGAGGGCATGGGCTCGGTCGCCCAATGTATGGCTTGCGCCGCACCCTGGAGGCGCACTCAATGCTGATGAGTGGACCTTCTTGCGATTGGTTGCCGGTCGCTCACCGGTCCGGTTGCCGGATCTGCGCGGCCGCGCGCGAACGCGGTGCCCGGGCGGGGCGAAGGAATCTCGACCTCACACGCCCGGGGCGCAAGACCCAGGGGGCTGCGGATGCGGCCCGCTGCGTGCCGCGAGCCGCCGGCCGCTCAGGCCGCCGCTACCGGGATGCTCTTGAATTCGCCCGTGGCAATGCGCCGGCTCCACTCGGCCGGGCCGGTGACGTGGGCGCTGGTGCCGCCGGCGTCGACGGCCACGGTCACCGGCATGTCGACCACCTCGAACTCGTAGATGGCTTCCATGCCCAGGTCCTCGAAGCCGACCACGCGGGCCTTCTTGATGGCCTTGGACACCAGGTAGGCGGCACCGCCCACCGCCATCAGGTACGCGGACTTGTGCTTCTGGATGGCCTGGATCGCTTCCGGCCCGCGCTCGGCCTTGCCGATCATGGCGATCAGGCCGGTCTTCTCGAGCATCATCCCGGTGAACTTGTCCATGCGGGTCGCCGTCGTGGGGCCGGCCGGGCCCACGGCCTCTTCGCGCACCGGATCGACCGGGCCGACGTAGTAGATCACGCGGTTGGTGAAGTCCACCGGCAGGGGCTCGCCCTTGGCCAGCAGGTCCTGGATGCGCTTGTGCGCGGCGTCGCGGCCGGTGAGCATCTTGCCGTTCAGCAGCAGGGTGTCGCCGGGCTTCCAGCTCGCGACCTCTTCACGCGTGAGCGTGTCGAGGTTGACGCGCCGGCTCTTGCCGGTGTCGGGCATCCAGTCGACCTTGGGCCACAGGTCCAGGCTGGGTGGATCCAGGTAGACCGGGCCGGAGCCGTCCAGCACGAAGTGCGCGTGGCGGGTGGCGGCGCAGTTGGGAATCATGGCGACCGGCTTGCTGGCCGCGTGCGTCGGATACAGCTTGATCTTGACGTCCAGCACGGTGGTCAGGCCGCCCAGGCCCTGCGCACCGATGCCGAGCGCATTGACCTTCTCGTACAGCTCCAGCCGCAGCTCCTCGACCTGGGTCAGCTTCTCGCCCTTGGCGGCCTTGGCCTGGAGCTGGTACATGTCCAGGTCGTCCATCAGGCTTTCCTTGGCCATCAGCGCCGCCTTCTCGGCCGTGCCGCCGATGCCGATGCCCAGCATGCCGGGCGGGCACCAGCCGGCGCCCATGGTAGGCACGGTCTTGAGCACCCAGTCGACCAGCGAGTCGCTCGGGTTGAGCATCGCCAGCTTGCTCTTGTTCTCGCTGCCGCCGCCCTTGGCCGCCACGGTCACATCGACGGTGTTGCCGGGCACGATCTCGGTGAAGATCACCGCCGGCGTGTTGTCCTTCGTGTTCTTGCGCGCGAACAGCGGATCGGCCACCACGCTGGCGCGCAGCGTGTTGTCCGGGTGGTTGTAGCCACGCCGCACGCCTTCGTTGACCGCGTCCTCCAGGCTGCCGCTGAAGCCTTCGAAGCGCACGTCCATGCCGACCTTGAGGAACACGTTGACGATGCCGGTGTCCTGGCAGATCGGCCGGTGGCCGGTCGCGCTCATCTTGCTGTTGGTCAGGATCTGCGCGATCGCGTCCTTGGCCGCCGGGCTCTGCTCGCGCTCGTACGCGCGAGCCAGGTGGGCAATGTAGTCGCTCGGGTGGTAGTAGCTGATGTACTGCAGCGCCGCCGCGATGGATTCGATCAGGTCGGCTTGCTGGATGGTGGTCGGCATGGTCTTGGGACGGTGATGCAGGGCTTACCCGCATTATCCCAAACGCAGCTGAGCCCCCATGGGCGCCAGCCCGTGTCCTGTTTCGCGGCGCGCCGGGCGCACGGTGCGCACGATCCAGGCGGCGCCTGACGGGAACTTCCCTAGTGCTTGGCGGCCATCGGCGCGGAGGCCTTGGCAGCCGGGCCGTCGGCCTGCAGCGTGATGGCGTTGGACGCCAGGTTGCCCAGGCTCATGTACTTCTGGACGATCTCCAGTTGCCCGCGCGCGTCCCGCTTGAGTACGTAGAGCCCGGTTTCGCTCACCGCACCGCCGCGCAGCATCTCCGAACCGGCGGCGAACAGGTCCGGATGGTTGCGGATCGTGTTCTCGTGGGCCGTGATCACCGTGTTGGTGCCAGGCTTGATGGGTACTGTGGTGAGCAGCGCCTGCAGGCCATCGCGGAAGGCGGCCTCGTTGGTCGTGTTAGTCACGGGTGTATGGATCAGGCTGTGGCTGACGACGTCGATGCGGGCAAAGGCCAGTTGCGCCATCTGGCGGGCCCGGCAGATCGGGGAACTCACCACCGTGCCCACCGGAATGCGTGCAGCCTCGAGGATCTTGCCCACCATCCGGGCCTCGGCCTCGCCGCGGGGTGTCAGGCACACGGCGTCCTTGTAGAACTGCTGCGAGGCATCCTCGCCGCTCATGGCCTCCCAGACGTCGAACGCGATCACCGAGTCCCATTTCTGCCGCTCCGGATGCCGGAAGTAGAGGATGAACCCCCCTTCACGCAGCGCTTGCGCGACTTCGAACAAGGATTTGGAGGAAGCTGGCGTGCGGGGTGCCCCGGCGTCGGCGCTGGAAGCGAGCAGGCCCTGCTCCCGGTTCTCCAGCGACCGCTGCAAGCCGAGAACAACCAGCAGGGAGATGCAGATGCCTCCCAGAAAGGCGATGAAAAGACTGAATCCCCTCGACATGAAACCCTCCTGTGTTGGGAGGGGAGTGTACGGTTCAGCTGCCGACGTGCACAGGGCCGTCTTTCTGTTGTTGCATCGGGTTGATGCTGACGCCGATGGCGCCGGCCTTCCAGCACCCGACCAGGCTGGAACGGGAAGAAGCCGACGATCCGCTGGTTCTTCTCGAGGACCGGGACATGGACGTCCTCGCGCACTTCGGCAACCGCGCGCCCCGTCGCAGCGATGAACGGGTTCGGCTTGTGCGGCAGCGGGCGGGTGCGCGCTGCCGCACCGTCAGTGGCTGCTGGCCAGCCGGGCCAGGGTGCCGGCAGCGGGCGGTGCACGGCGGCTGTCCACCGCCGACAGGGACGAGGCCCCGCTGTCCTCGGTGCTCGAGTAGATGCCGCAGCCCAGGACGACGCGGTCCACCACCTCGACATAGACCGACTTGGGTTCGATCCGCCCCGTGCGGGGGTTGAGGATCTTGAAGTCGGTCCAGCCCGATCCATGCTGGCGCGCCAGGTTCAGGATGTCGTGGCCGTACAGCCGGCCGTCGGCGTCGCGCAGGTCCACGCCGGAGGTGCCGACCAGGCTCAGGTCGGGCGCGTAGGCGAGCCGCTTGCCGTCGGCCAGGTCCAGCGCAAAGATGTAGTACTCGCCCCTGACGAAACGGCCGCGGTGGTCGTTGAAGTCGGCGCAGGCGCGCTGGGCCCCCAACTTTCGCAGGTGCGCCACCGCTTCCTTGACCATGGACACGACCTTGCCGCGCTCGGCACCCCGGTCCAGCTTGAAGCGGCTGACCACGTCCAGCAGCTGGGCGGCCTCGTGCTCGAACGATGCCGCGGCGGCACTGGCTTCCTCCACCAGGGTGGCGTTCTGCTGGTTGGCCGAATCGATCTGCACCACGGCCTGGTTGATCGCCTCCACGCCCGCGCGCTGCTCGGCCGAGGCCATGGCGATGCCGGCGATCACGTCGCTGACGTCCTTGACGCAGCCGACCACGTCCATCAGGGTGCCTTCGGCGGCACCGACCATCCTGCGGCCCTGTTCCACGCTGCCGACCGAGTCGGCGATCAGGCCCTTGATCTCCTTGGCGGCGGCCGCGCTGCGCTGGGCCAGGTTGCGCACCTCGGTGGCCACCACGGCAAAACCGCGGCCCTGTTCGCCGGCGCGCGCCGCCTCCACCGCCGCATTGAGCGCCAGGATGTTGGTCTGGAAGGCAATGCCTTCCACCGTGGACAGGATGTCGCCGACGCGGCGCGCGCTCTCGTCGATCTGGCGCATGGTGGCCGCCAGTTGCTGCATCTGGGTCGCGGCCTTGCCGGCCACCTCGCGGGCCCCGGTGGCCAGTTCGCTGGCGCGGGAGCAGTCGCTGGCGTTCTGCTGCGCGCTGGCCGCCAGCTCCTCCATCCCCGAGGCCGTCTGCTCCAGCGAAGCGGCCTGGGCCTGGGTGCGTTGCGCGAGGTGATGGTTGCCCTCGGCGATGTCGCGCGCCGACAGCACGATGCCCTCGGCGCTGGCGCGCACCTGGCGCACGATCTCGGCCAGCCGGTCGTTCATCTTCAGGATGGCCGCCCAGAGCTGGGACGAGTCGTTGTTGGTGGAGTCCTCGCCCATGCTCTCGCGGCTGTTGACCAGCTCGCCGGCGGACACCCGCTCGGTCATGCGGATCAGGCGGCTGACGCCGGACGTCATGTAGGCGTAGACGGAAGCCTGCATGTAGAGGCCGGCGAGAGCGAACAGGGTGGCCAGCGGCAGCAGGACGCCGGAGGGTCCGCCCAGGGCCGCCGCCAGCCCGAGCAGCACGGCGACGACGAACAGGCCGCCGGCCAGTGCAAAGCCGACCAGGAAGCTCACGCGCTTGAGCACGCTGAACGCGGGTGTCAACAACCACTTCGGCATCGGAGCCTCCTCGTCCGTGGCGCCGCCGACCAGCTGGCGGCGCACTGCGGAGCCATCTTATGCCGGTGCCGGCGGACTCATCAAGGCGGTTGGCCCCGAGGATCGAACCGGCGGTGCTGCCCGGCTGCCCGTCGGCGACGCAGGGCGCAAGGACGGTCCACGAGCTGCGGCCCTATGCTACGGTGCACCTGTAACCGGAGCGACAACGGCATGAACCAGCGCACCGAACGCGACACCTTCGGTCCCATCGAGGTCCCGGCGGACCGGCTGTGGGGCGCCCAGACGCAGCGCTCGCTGCAGAACTTCGCCATCTCCGGCGAGCGCCAGCCGCGCGAGATCATCCGGGCGCTGGTGCAGGTCAAGCGCGCCTGCGCGATCGTCAACCGCGAGCTGGGGCTGCTGGACGAGCGCAAGGCGGCCGCTATCGTGGCCGCGGCCGACGAAGTGCTGGCCGGCGGCCACGAGGCCGAGTTCCCGCTGGTGGTCTGGCAAACCGGCTCCGGTACCCAGACCAACATGAACGTCAACGAGGTGCTGGCCAATCGCGCCAGCGAGTTGCTGGGCGGGCCGCGCGGCGACGGCCGGCTGGTGCACCCGAACGACGAGGTCAATCGCAGCCAGTCGTCCAACGATGTGTTCCCGACCGCGATGCACGTGGCGGCGACGGAGGCCCTGCGCAACCGCTTGCTGCCGGCCCTGGTGCGGCTGCAGGCCACGCTGCAAGGCAAGAGCGAGGCCTTCGCCGGTATCGTCAAGATCGGCCGCACGCACCTGCAGGACGCGACGCCGCTGACGCTGGGCCAGGAGTTCTCCGGCTACGTGGCCCAGTTGCAGCAGGCAGGCCGGCACGTGGAGGCGTCGCTGCCGCACCTGTGCGAACTGGCGCTGGGGGGTACCGCGGTGGGCACCGGGCTGAACGCCCCGGCCGGCTATGCCGACAAGGTTGCGCAGGAGCTGGCGCGCCTGACCGGCTTGCCCTTCGTCAGCGCGCCCAACAAGTTCGAGGTCATGGCGGCGGCCGACGCGCTGGTGCACGCGCACGGCGCGCTCAAGGGCCTGGCGGCCAGCCTGATGAAGATCGCCAACGACGTGCGCTGGCTGGCCAGCGGCCCGCGCAGCGGCATCGGCGAACTGTCGATCCCGGAGAACGAACCGGGTTCGTCGATCATGCCCGGCAAGGTCAACCCGACCCAGAGCGAAGCCGTCACCATGCTGTGCTGCCAGGTGTTCGGCAACGACGTGGCGATCAACGTCGGCGGCGCCTCGGGCAACTTCGAGCTGAACGTGTTCCGGCCGATGATCGCGCACAACTTCCTGCAGAGCGTGCGCCTGCTGGCCGACGGCATGGACAGCTTCAACGACCACTGCGCCGTGGGCATCGAGCCCAACCGCGAGCGCATCGCGGAGCTGGTGGGCCGCTCGCTGATGCTGGTCACGGCCCTCAACCCGCACATCGGCTACGACAAGGCCGCGCAGATCGCCAAGAAGGCGCACCAGGAAGGCAGGACGCTGCGCGAGGCGGCGATCGCCAGCGGCCATGTGACCGCCGAGCAGTTCGACCGGTGGGTGCGGCCGGAGGACATGGTCGGGCCCCAATGAAAACGCGCCCGGGAAGGGCGCGCCAAAAGGACAAGGGGCCGCGCGGCCCCTTGCCTGCTTCTTCGCTTACAGCGTGTCGATGAACGACCGCAGCTTGTCCGACCGGCTCGGGTGCTTGAGCTTGCGCAGCGCCTTGGCCTCGATCTGGCGGATGCGCTCGCGCGTGACGTCGAACTGCTTGCCAACTTCCTCCAGCGTGTGGTCGGTGCTCATCTCGATGCCGAAGCGCATGCGCAGCACCTTGGCCTCGCGCGGGGTGAGCGAGTCCAGGATGTCCTTGACCACGTCGCGCAGGCCGGCCTGCATCGCGGCCTCGATCGGGGCCGTGTTGCCGGTGTCCTCGATGAAGTCGCCCAGGTGCGAATCGTCGTCGTCGCCGATCGGCGTCTCCATGGAGATCGGCTCCTTGGCGATCTTCATGATCTTGCGGATCTTGTCCTCGGGGATCTCCATCTTGGACGCCAGGATGCCGGCGTCCGGCTCGAAGCCGAACTCCTGCAGGTGCTGGCGCGAGATGCGGTTCATCTTGTTGATGGTCTCGATCATGTGCACCGGGATGCGGATGGTGCGCGCCTGGTCGGCGATCGAGCGCGTGATCGCCTGGCGGATCCACCACGTGGCGTACGTCGAGAACTTGTAGCCGCGACGGTATTCGAACTTGTCGACCGCCTTCATCAGGCCGATGTTGCCTTCCTGGATCAGGTCCAGGAACTGCAGGCCGCGGTTGGTGTACTTCTTGGCGATGGAGATCACCAGCCGCAGGTTGGCCTCGATCATCTCCTTCTTGGCCTCGCGCGAGCTGGCCTCGCCCTCGTTCATGCGGCGGTTGATCTCCTTGAGCTCGGTCAGCGGCACCACGACCTGGGACTGCACGTCCATCAGTTTCTGCTGGAGTTCCTGCACCGGCGGGATGTTGCGGGCCAGCACGGTGCTCCAGGGCTTGCCGGCGGCGGCCTGCTTCTCCACCCACTTGAGGTTCAGCAGGTTGGGCGGGAACTCCTTGATGAAGGTTTCCTGCGGCATGCCGCACTTGTCGACGATGATGCGGCGCAGCTCGCGCTCCTTCCTGCGCACGTCGTCGACCTGGGCGCGCACCATGTCGCACAGCTTCTCGATGGTCTTGGCCGTGAAGCGGATGGTCATCAGCTCATCGGACAGGGCGTGCTGCGCCTTCATGTACGCCGGAGTGCCGTAGCCCTCCTTGTCGTACACCTTGTGCACCTTCTCGAACAGGCCCGCGATGCGGTCGAAGCGCTCGAGCGCCTGCGACTTGAGCTCCTCGAGCTTCTTGGTCAGCGCCTTGGAGCCGCCGTTGCCGTCATCGTCGTCGTCGGCGTCGAACTCATCGAAGTCCTCCTCGGCCACGTAGTCGTCGGCCTCGTTGGGGTCGGAGAAGCCGTCCACCACGGTGGAGATGACGACCTTGCCCTCGCGGATCTCCGTGGCCATCTCCAGGATGGCAGCAATGGTGGCCGGAGAGGCGGAGATCGCCTCCATCATGGCCTGCAGGCCGGCCTCGATGCGCTTGGCAATCTCGATCTCGCCCTCGCGCGTGAGCAGCTCCACCGTGCCCATTTCGCGCATGTACATGCGCACCGGGTCGGTGGTGCGGCCGAATTCGCTGTCCACGGTGGACAGGGCGGCTTCGGCCTCCTCCTCGGCTTCTTCCACGGTCGCCGCGGTCGGCGTCGTGTTGTTCAGCAGGAGCATCTCGGCGTCCGGCGTCTGCTCGTACACCGCCACGCCCAGGTCGTTGAGCATCGTGACCACGACTTCCAGCGTCTCGGCGTCCACCAGCTTCTCGGGCAGGTGGTCGGTGATCTCGCCGTGGGTGAGGTAGCCGCGCGTCTTGCCCAGCGTGATCAGCGTCTTCAGGCGCTGGCGGCGCTTGGTCATCTCCTCTTCGGACAGGACGGTCTCGTCCAGGCCGAATTCCTTCATCAAGGCCCGTTCCTTGGCCTTGCTGATCTTCATGCGCAGCGGCTTGACCTTCTCGGGCGTCTCGGCCGCCGCTGCCGGTTCCTCGGCGAATTCGGCCTCGATGTCGGACAGGTCCGCGTCGTCGCCCTCGGGCTTCTCGGCGGACTTGGGCTTGCGGCCCCGCTTGGCTCCGGTGGCGGCCTTGGCCGGCGCGGCGGCCGCCTTCGGCGGGCGACCGGGCTTCTTCTTCACCGGCTCCTCGGCGGCCACCGCGGCCTTGGTCTTCTTCAACTCGTCCTTGGCGGCGGCTTTCTCGGTCTTGGCGCTGGTGGGGGTCTTGGTACTGCTGGACACGGGCTTGGCTTTCGTGGGGGACTGCTTCGCGGCCGCCTTGGCCGGCGGCGCCGGCGACTTGACGACCTTCAGCGCCGCCTTGGCGGGCGGCGAAGCGGGTTTGACCGGTTTTTTCGCGCCGGGTTTCGCTGGCGGCTTGGCGAGCTTCGCGGACTTGGATGCGGGCATGGACACCTCAGGACGTCACGATAAGGATGCGCCACAAACTACCCGGCGCGGGCGACAGGCCGCCACGCGGGCGCGGTCGGCCATGGCTGGGCAAGATGGGTGGGCGAACATTTGGAATGCAGTCCTTGCGGTGTGATGGCGCTGTCGTGATCGCATCGGATGCACGGTCGGCCGGGCCCGGAGGTGCTGCTGTCGCTCTTGCCGCTAGCAAACCCTAAATTATACCGCCGCAGCCGGATTTCAAGCCCGCAATTTCAAGACCGCAAACGCCGCTTGGCGGCCAGCAGTTGCTGCTGCTGGCGGCTGAGCTCGAGCAGGCGCGCGACCCGCTCCGGGTTGGATTGCGGCAGGCGGTTGGCCTCTTCGATGGCGCCGGCCACCAGGTCGAGGTGGATCTCCAGCATCGACAGCCGCAGGTCGGCTTCGGTGGTGTCGATGTCCTCGACCACCCGGCTGATCGGCTGGCTTTCGTCGTAGGCCATGAGCCGCTCGGCGAGGCCGGCGAATTCCAGTCCCTGCAGCCCGGCCTGCAACGCGGCCCACGGTTGGCCGCCGTGCTCGTGGCTGCCGGCGTCGAGCCAGCAGAACAGGTCGCCCAGCGGCGCCTGCAGGCGGCACAGCACTTCGTGGTCGTGCTGGGTGAGCCCTTCCCAGGCGCGGGAGTGGCGCAGCACCAGCCGCGCGATGGTCTCGGCGTACTGGACCGACTTGGGCTTGACCGGCTGGCGGCGGCCGGCGCCGATGGCCTGCGGCTCGCGCTCGCGGCGCCGGGCCGGGGCGCCCGAGCCCGGCAGCCGCCACAGTTGCGCCAGCTCGTGCGGGCCAACCTGCGAGCGCTCGGCGATGGCGGCGAACAACTGGCGCTTGAGCGCGCCGTCGGGCAGGGCGGCCCACAGCGGCTGCGCCATCGTGAGCATGCGCGAGCGGCCTTCGGCGGTGGACAGGTCGCAGTCCTCGGCGGTCGCCTCCAGCAGGAAGACGCTGAGCGGCACCGCCTGGCGCACGTAGCGCAGGAACTCGTCCTGGCCATGCGCCCGCACGAAGCTGTCCGGGTCGTGCTCGGGCGGCAGGAACAGGAACTTGACGCTGCGCGTGTCGCTGGCGTGGGGCAGGGCGGACTCCAGCGCGCGGCGGGCGGCCCGGCGCCCGGCGGCATCGCCGTCGAAGCTGAACACCACGCTGTCGGTGAAGCGGAACAGCTTCTGCACGTGCTCGGGCGTGCAGGCCGTGCCCAGCGTCGCCACGGCATGGGGAAAGCCGAGCTGGGCCAGCGCCACCACATCCATGTAGCCCTCGGTCACCAGCACATAGCCGGCCTCGCGCACCGCATGGCGGGCCTCGTACAGGCCGTACAGCTCGCGGCCCTTGCTGAACACCGGCGTTTCGGGCGAGTTCAGGTACTTGGGCTTCTCGTCCCCCAGGACCCGGCCGCCGAAGCCGATGCACTCGCCCTTGACGTTGCGGATCGGGAACATGATCCGGTCGCGGAAGCGGTCGTAGCGGCGGCCCTGCCCGCCGGCCGGATCGGCCTCGTCCTCGCCCACGATCACCAGCCCGCTCTCGGCCAGCAGGGGGTCGTCGTAGTCGGGAAAGACGCTGGCCAGGCTGCGCCAGCCCTGGGGCGCGTAGCCGAGCCCGAAGTGGCGCGCGATCTCGCCCGACAGGCCGCGCCGCTTGAGGTACTCGATGGCGCGCGGCGAGCCCTTCAGGTGCTTGCGCCAGGCGCTGCCGGCCTTTTCCAGCACCTCGCCGAGGGTGGCCTGCTTGCGCCGCATCTCGGCCGCCTGCTCGCGGTCCTGCGGCGAGCGGTCGTCCTCGGGAACCTGCAGGCCGTACTGGCCCGCCAGGTCCTTGACCGCCTCCACGAAACCCATGCCGGCGTGCTCCATCAGGAAGCCGATGGCGCTGCCGTGCTGGCCGCAGCCGAAGCAGTGGTAGAACTGCTTGGTCGGGCTGACCGTGAACGAGGGGGTCTTTTCCGAGTGGAAGGGGCACAGGCCCTGGAAGTTGGCGCCGGCCTTTTTCAGTTGGACATGGCGGCCGACGATCTCGACCACGTCGGCGCGGGCCAGCAACTCCTGGATGAACGACTGGGGAATGGCCATCGAGCCCGGTATTCTTACCCAATGCCGCCTCGCGCCCCCTGCGCGTACGCTCGCGAGACGCCCGATTCCCGAACAACAGGAGCCCCTCCATGCCCAGCATCTTCGACCAGGCCCTTCCGCGCAACGCGGCGAACTTCACGCCCATCACGCCGCTGTCGTTCCTCGAGCGGACCGCTGAGGTGTATCCCGACCGGCTCGCGATCGTGCACGGCGGGCTGCGCCGCACCTGGTCGGAAGTGCACAGCCGCTGCCGGCAACTGGCTTCGGCGCTGGCGCGGCGCGGCATCGGCCGCGGCGACACGGTGTCGGCGATGCTGCCCAACACGCCGCCCATGGTGGAAGCGCATTTCGGCATCCCCATGGCCGGCGCGGTGCTCAACGCGCTGAACACGCGGCTCGACCCCGAGACCGTCGCCTTCATGCTGGACCACGGCGAGGCCAAGGCGGTGATCGTCGATCCCGAGTTCGCGCCGGTGATGAAGAAGGCGCTGGCGCTGCGCCAGCGGACCACGCCGCTGCTGGTGATCGACGTGGAGGACCCGCTGTACGCCGGCCCGGTGGAGCGCATCGGCGAGATCGGCTACGACGCCTTCGTGGCCCAGGGCGACGCAGCGGACCCCTGGCAGATGCCGGCCGACGAGTGGGACGCGATCGCGCTGAACTACACCAGCGGCACCACCGGCAACCCCAAGGGCGTCGTCTACCACCATCGCGGCGCCGCCACCAACGCGGTGTCCAACATCCTCGAGTGGGACATGCCCAAGCACGCGGTCTACCTGTGGACGCTGCCCATGTTCCACTGCAACGGCTGGTGCTTTCCCTGGACGGTGGCGGCGCGCGCCGGCGTCAACGTCTGCCTGCGGCGGGTGGAGGCCAAGGCCATCATCGAGGCGATCAAGGAGCATGGCGTGACGCACTACTGCGGCGCGCCGATCGTGCAGGGCATGCTGGTGAACGCGCCGGAAGAGATGAAGAAGGGGCTGCCGCGCGGCGTCAAGGCGATGGTGGCGGGCGCCGCGCCGCCGGCTTCCATGATCGAGGGCATGGAGCGCATGGGTTTCGACCTCACCCACGTGTACGGCCTGACCGAGGTGTACGGACCGGCCACCGTGTGCCCCAAGCACGAGGCGTGGGAAGAGCTCGACATCGGCGAGCGGGCCCGGCTGAACGCCCGGCAGGGCGTGCGCTACCACCTGCAGCAGGGCGCGATGGTGATGGATCCCGAGACGATGCAGCCGGTGCCGTGGGACGGCGAGACCATGGGCGAGATCATGTTCCGCGGCAACATCACCATGAAGGGCTACCTGAAGAACCCCGCCGCGACCCAGGAGGCCTTCGCAGGCGGCTGGTTCCACACGGGTGACCTGGCGGTGCAGTACCCGGACGGCTACATCAAGATCAAGGACCGCAGCAAGGACATCATCATCTCGGGCGGCGAGAACATCTCCTCGATCGAGGTGGAGGACGTGCTGTACCGCCACCCGGACGTGCTGGCCGCCGCGGTGGTGGCCCGGGCCGACCCGAAGTGGGGCGAGACGCCCTGCGCCTTCGTCGAGCTCAAGCCCGGCGCGACCACCAGGCCGGAGGACATCGTTGCCCATTGCCGCAAGCACCTGGCGGGCTTCAAGGTGCCCCGCGCGGTGGTGTTCGGCGAACTGCCCAAGACCTCGACCGGCAAGATCCAGAAGTTCGAGCTGCGCAAGCAGGCCGGCTCGGCGGCGGCGATCGACGTCTGATCGCCGCCCGGCCCGGCTTCAGTCGCCCATCACGATGCCTTCGCGGCGCGGATCGGCGCCGCCGAACCAGAAGCGCTGGCCGTGCGCCTGGCCGTGCGTCAGCGCCTGCAGGCCGCTGGGCATGGCCTGCTCGCGCACTTCGGCGCCGCGCGCGCGCAGCGCCTCCACCGTCGCGGGCGGGAAGCGCTTTTCCTCCAGGAAGGTCGGCCCGTTCAGCGAGCCGAAGTTCGGCAGGTTGATCGCCTGCTGCGGCGTCATGCCCCAGTCGAGCACGCCGTACAGCGTCTTGGCCGTGTAGTGGATGATCAGCGCGCCGCCGGGGCTGCCGGCGCTAGCGACCAGTTGTCCGCTGGACTTGTCGAACACCAGGGTCGGCGCCATCGACGAGCGCGGGCGCTTGCCCGGCTCCACGCGGTTGGCGATCGGCTGCCCCTTGGCGTCGGCCGGTGCGAAGCTGAAGTCGGTCAGTTCGTTGTTCAGCAGGAAGCCCTTGACCATCTGGCGCGAGCCGAACTGGGCCTCGATGGTGGTGGTCATGGCGATCGCGTTCCCCTGCGCATCGACGATGCTGATGTGCGAGGTGCCGTATTCCGGCTGCGCCGCCATCGGCGCGTAGCCGCTGCGCACGGCGCCGGGCGTGCCGGGTTGCGCGACCTTCATGCTTTGCGGGCCGATCAGGCGGGCGCGCTGGGCCAGGTAGGCCGGGTCCAGCAGCGACATCCAGCTGCCGGCCGGCGGCTGCACGAAGTCGGGGTCGGCCACGTACTGCCCGCGGTCGGCGAAGGCCAGGCGCGAAGCCTCGTTGTACAGGTAGAGCCAGTCGGCGCCGGGCAGGCCGTTGTCCAGCGGCAGCGAAGCGGCGTTCGTGTGGACAAGGATGCCCAGGATCTGGCCGACGGCGATCGCCCCAGAACTGGGCGGAGGGAAGCCGCAGACGCGGTAGTCCTTGCCGCGCGCCTGGTGGTCATGGCATAGCGGCGCGCGCTTTTTCGGCTGGTAGGAGGCCAGGTCGGCCAGGGTCATGCTGCCGGGGTTGGTCGGGTGGCTGCGGACCTTGTCGACGATGGCTTGCGCCACCTCGCCGCGGTGCAGCGCATCCGATCCTTCGCGGGCGATGCGCCGCAGGACAACGGCCAGCTCGGGGTTGCGCAGGGTGAAGCCGACCTCGCGCGGTTGCCCGTCGGGGCCGAAGAAATAGGCGGCCGCGGCCGGGTCCTTCTTCAGGTGCGCGTCGTCCTTGGCCATGGAATTCAGGCGCGGGCTGACCTGGAAGCCGCCCTCGGCCAGCGCGATCGCCGGCTGGAACAGCGTGGCCCAGGGCAGTTTGCCGTGCTCCTTGTGCGCCAGCTCCAGCATCCGCACGGTACCCGGCACGCCCACGGAGCGGCCCCCGGCGACCGCGTCGTTGAAGGGCATCGGCTTGCCATCGGCGGCCAGGAACAGCTTTTCGCCGGCGCCGGCCGGCGCGGTTTCGCGCCCGTCGTAGGCCTCGACCCGCTGGCCGTCGAAATGCAGCAGGAAGGCGCCGCCGCCGATGCCGCTGGATTGGGGCTCGACCAGGGTCAGCACCATCTGCACCGCGATCGCCGCATCGACGGCGGAGCCGCCCGCCTTGAGCACCTGGTAGCCGGCGTCGGTGGCCAGCGGATTGGCGGCCGCGACGGCGAACTTCTGCGTCGCCCAGCCGGGCTTCTCGGTGTAGCCCGAGGCGGCCTCGGGCAGCAGGGGCCGCTGGTAGCGGAAGTCGGAGGAGGGGGCGCTGGCGCAGCCTGCGAGGACGGCGGCCAGCGCCAGGGCGCTGAGCGGTGCTTTCATGGGGTCTCCTTTCCCGGGGCCCCATGCTAGCGGCAGGTGCCGGTCAGCGGGGCGCCAGGCGGATGGCGCCGTCGAGCCGGATCACCTCGCCATTGAGCATGTCGTTCTCGAAGATGTGCTTGGCCAGCCTGGCGTAGTCCTGCGGCGTGCCCAGGCGGGAGGGGAAGGGCACGCTGGCGGCCAGCGCGTCCTGCACTTCCTTGGGCATGCCGAACAGCATGGGCGTGCCGAAGATGCCGGGGGCGATGGTCATGTTGCGGATGCCGTTGCGCGCCAGGTCGCGGGCGATCGGCAGGGTCATGCCGACCACGCCGCCCTTGGACGCACTGTAGGCGGCCTGGCCGATCTGGCCGTCGTAGGCGGCCACCGAGGCGGTGGAGATCATGCAGCCGCGCTCGCCGGTGGGCTCGGGGTCGTTCTTGGCCATGGCTTCGGCCGCCAGCCGGATCATGTTGAACGACCCGACCAGGTTGACCATGATGGTCTTGGTGTAGACGGCCAGGCTGTGGGCGCCACTCTTGCCCACGGTCTTCTCGGCCGGGGCGATGCCGGCGCAGTTGACCAGGCCCATCAGCTTGCCCATGGACAGCGCCTGGGCCACCACCGCCTGGCCGTCGGCTTCCTGGCTGACGTCGCACTTGACGAAGGCGCCGCCGATCTCCTTGGCGACGGCTTCGCCTTTCTCGACCTGCATGTCGGCGATGACGACCTTGCCGCCCTCGGCCGCCAGCATGCGCGCAGTGCCTTCGCCGAGGCCGGAAGCGCCGCCGGTGACGATGAAGACCTTGCCCTTGATGTCCATGGAATGCTCCTGATTGAGTTGACGTGCACGTCAATTATCGCGGACGAAAAAGGGGCCGCTGAAGGGCCCCTCGAATCGGGTGAATGTTGTCCGGCGACTTCGTGGGTCCCCGCGCTGCAAGATGGTGGGGCCGGCGCGCATGCGTGGACCCCGCTTTCGCGGGAATGCCCTCGCGCCCGCCGCTGCGTGGCGGGAAGCGAGATCACTTGAACCCGGCGCGGTCGAGCATTTGCTGGACCTTGACCTGGTTGGCGCCGACAGCGGCCAGCGGGATGGTCTCGGCCTTGAAGTCGCCGCCGCCGCTCATCGCCTCGAGCGCGGGATTGCTGACCTTCACGCCCTTGGCGGTGGGCCACTCGTTGTTGCCGTTGGCGAAATGGTTCTGCGCCTCGGGGCTGGCCAGGTATTCCAGGAACTTGACCGCCGCGTCGGTGTTCTTCGAGTTCTTCGCCACCGCTCCGCCGGCGATGTTCAGGTGCGTGCCCCAGGTCTGCTGGTTGGGGAACACCACCGCCACCTTTTCCATCACCGCGCGGTCCTCGGGCTTGGCCGAGCGCATCAGGCGCGCGACGTAGTAGCTGTTGCTGACGGCGACCTGGCATTCGCCGGCGGCGACGGCCTTGATCTGGTCGGTGTCGCCGCCCTTGGGATCGCGCGCCAGGTTGTCCTTGAGGCCGCGGATCCAGTCCTGGGCCTTGGCCTCGCCCAGGTGCTCGGTGATGGCGCCGAACAGCGACAGGTTGTAGGGGTGCGAGCCGGAGCGGATGCAGATCCTGCCCTTGTTCTTCGCGTCGGCCAGTTCCTCGTAGGTGTCCACGTCCTGGCGCTGCACCTTGTTCTTGTCGTACACCACGACCCGGGCGCGGGTGGAGAAGCCGAACCAGGGCGTTCCTTCGGCCGTCGGCTTGCCGCGGTACTGGGCGGGGATCGCCTCCTCCAGCGCCTTGGACTTGACCGGCTTGAACAGGCCCTCGACTTCGCCCTTGTACAGGCGGGCGGCGTCGACCAGCAGGATCACGTCGGCCGGAGACGCCGCGCCCTCGGCCTTGAGGCGGGCCATGATGCCGGCATCGTCGGAATCCACCCGGTTGATCTTGATCCCGGTGGCCTTGGTGAAGTTGCCGTACAGCGCCTCGTCGGTGGGGTAGTGGCGCGCCGAGTACAGGTTCAGGACCTGCTCTTGCGCGAAGGACGGGGTGGCAAGGCAGGCCAGCGCAGCGGCGGCGGCGACGAGGGCTTTATGGCTCATGCGGAGACTCCGGCGAGAAGAAAGGTTGAGGAACGCGGACGCGCAGATCATAGATCAAACGCGAATCATTCTCAATCGCGAAATCAAAGCCCATGTTTGATCTGGCGCAAAGAAGTCTTGGCAGGGCCGGGCCGCAGGACGCATGGGAAACGGCTCAGCGGCAGTTGGAGCGACTCAGCAACGAGCCCGCCGCCTCGTGGTCGAGCCGGGAAAGCCGCCAGCGGCTGGGGCCGGGCTTCGCCGCCCCGGCCGGGCACAAAAAAACCCCAGCCTTGCGGCTGGGGTTAAGGATCCCTGTACCTGAAAGGTATCGAAAGGACCCGAGGAGACAACCTGAAGAACTCCCGGTCGACGAGAGTCGACGGATAGATGCTCCGCGACGCGTAGAGTTCCTGCCCGATGCAGCTGCGGGCCGGAACCCGGATTTCAAGGCCGCTCAGCGCTTGGCGCGGCTGCCGGTCTTGGTGGCGTTCACGGCCGTGTTGGCCACGGCGTTGAAGTTGGCCTCGGCCACTTCGGTGGCCTGCTTGACGGCCTTCTGCACGGATTCCAGCGCGTTGTTGCCGGCGGCGACGGCGCTCTTGAAGACGGCCACGGCAGTCTCGGAACCGGCCGGGGCGTTCTTGGCGGCGTTGTCGACCACGCTCATGAACTTCTTCTGGGCGTCGCTGGCCTGGGTTTCGAAGGCCTTGCCGAACTCGGCGCCGGTGCCGGCGGCGATGTCGTACAGGTGGCGGCTGTAGGCGGCGCTCTTCTCGGCCAGGGGCTGGAACAGGCTGGCCTGCAGGGCCAGCAGCTCCTGCGCGTCCTTGACGTTCAGGGCGGTCTGGGCGGTGCCCGCGGCTTCCACGAGCGCGGCCTTGGACGCGGTCATGTTCAGCTCGACGAGTTTCTCCACCCCTTCGAAGGCCTTGGCGGTCAGGCCGAAGAGGGTTTCGACGGAGGCCTTCTGGGAGGCCAGGACTTGTTCAGCGGTCAGCATTGCAATTTCTCCAAAAGTTGGACGGGCAGGACAGCGGATGTGCTGCCATGCCGGGCCGGAGCCTTGATGTTGCAGTGCAGCATGAACGGAATTTTAGGGATGGCGGGACCGATTGCAAGGCCTTTTTGCTGCGATGCAACAAAATAGAACTGCCCACCTAGAGCGATCGGCTGGCCGGCTCAGGTAGCCGAGGCCCGCCCGCTGTCGACAATGCCCGCATGCAGGTCTTCCACGCCAGCCAGTTCGTGCTGCCGCTGCCGACGGGGCACCGGTTTCCCATGGCCAAGTACCAGTTGCTGCGCGAGCGGCTGGAAGCCGAGCTGCCCGGCGTCCGGTTCATGCCGGCGCCGCCGGCGAGCGATGGCGAACTGGCGCTGGCCCATGCACCGGCCTACATCCAGGCGATCAGCGGGGGCACGGTGGAGCCCGCCATCCTGCGCGAGATCGGCTTTCCCTGGAGCCCGGCCATGGCCGAGCGGGCCCGCCGCTCGGTCGGAGCCACGATCGGGGCATGCCGCGTCGCCTTCCGGGAGGGGGTTGCCGGCCAGATCGCCGGTGGCACGCACCACGCCGATGCCGCGCGCGGCGGCGGCTTCTGCGTCTTCAACGACGCCGCGGTGGCGGCCCGGCTGATGCAGGCCGAACAGGCGCGCAGCGGCGGCCGCCTGCGCGTGGCCATCGTCGATCTCGACGTGCACCAGGGCAACGGCACGGCCCGCATCTTCCGCGGCGACGACAGCGTGTTCACGCTCTCGCTGCACGGCGGGCGCAACTTCCCGTTCCGCAAGGAACCGTCGGACCTGGACGTGGACCTGCCCGATGGCTGCGGCGATGACGCCTACCTGCAGGCGCTGGAAGGCGCGCTGGCCGAACTGGACCGCCGCTTCGATGCCGGCCTGGTGATCTACCTGGCCGGCGCCGATCCGCACGAGGGCGATCGGCTGGGCCGGCTCAAGCTGACGTGGGACGGCCTCGAAGCGCGCGACCGCCGCGTGTTCGACTGGGCCTGGGAGCGGGGCCTGCCGCTCGCCTTCGCCATGGCCGGCGGCTACGGGCGCCGGCTGGAAGACACCGTGCAGGCGCAGGTCAACACCTTCCGGGTGGCGATGCAGTACTGGACCCGCTGGCAGAATCGCCCGCGATGAGCGACAGCCCCAAGCCCCAGCCGGAGCCGCGCAGCGCCTACCGGGCGTTCCGCACGATCAGCACGCGATGGATGGACAACGACGTGTACGGCCACGTCAACAACGTCGTCTACTACAGCTGGTTCGACACCGCGGTGAACGCGCACCTGGTCGAGCGCGGCGTGCTCGACATCCACGATGGCGCGACCATCGGCCTGGTGATCGAGACCCAGTGCAACTACTTCGCTCCGCTCGCCTTTCCGCAATCGGTGGACGCCGGGGTGCGGGTGGCGCGCCTGGGCACGTCCAGCGTGCGCTACGAAGTGGGGCTGTTCGCCGGCGGCGACGACCTGACCGCGGCCAAGGGCCACTTCGTCCATGTCTATGTCGATCGCGCCACGCGCCGGCCGGTCGCACTGCCGGCCGCCCTGCGCGCCGAACTCGAGAAGCTGCAGTGAGCCGGGTCCGCACCGCGGTGCCGGATCCCGGCAGCGTGCACGCCGCGATCGACAGCCGGATGTCGGTTCGCGCCTTCCTGCCGGCTCCAGTTCCGCGCGAGACGCTCGAAAGCGTGCTCGCACTGGCGAGCCGGGCGCCCTCGGGCACCAACACCCAGCCCTGGAAGGTGTACGTGCTGCAGGGCGCCAGCCGCGACCAGCTGGTGCGCCAGGTCTGCGCCGCGCACGACGCGATCTACGCCGACCCCGCGCTGGCCGCCGAGTACCGCGAGGCCTACGACTACTACCCTCGGCAGTGGGTGCCACCCTACATCGACCGGCGGCGCGAGAACGGCTGGAGCCTGTATGGCCTGCTGGGCATCGCGCGCGGCGAGAAGGACCGGATGCATGCGCAGCACCAGCGCAACTTCCGCTTCTTCGACGCCCCGGTCGGCCTGATGTTCACGATCGACCGCATCCTCGGCCGCGGCTCGCTGCTGGACTACGGCATGTTCCTGCAGAACCTGATGGTGGCGGCACGCGCCCACGGCCTGCATACCTGCCCGCAGGCGGCCTGGAACGGTTTCGCCCGCATCGTGCTGCCGCACATCGGCGCCGGCGAACACGAGATGCTGGTGTGCGGCATGTCGCTCGGCTACGCCGACGAGGACGCGCCGGTGAACGGCTTCGAGACGCCGCGCGAGCCGCCGCAGGCCTTCACCCGCTGGCTCGAATAGGTCCGACACTGGTGCACCGCGGCCGGCGGGCAGCGGCGCATTGGTATGCTCGCCGCCAGCCGGCCGCTCCAGCGGCCGCCGTTCCCGGAGGAGACTTCATGACGATCGCGCGCCCCCTTGGCGTGGCCCTGGCGCTGCTCGCGCCGCAACTGGCCATGGCGGCCGATTTCGACGGCCGCCAGCTCACCCCGCTGTGGGGCGTTCCGTTTGCCGGCGTGCTGCTGTCGATCGCGCTGATGCCGCTGCTGGCACCGCAGTTCTGGCACCACCACTTCGGCAAGGTCACCGCCGCCTGGGCGCTGGCCTTCCTGGTGCCGTTCGCCGTCGTGTTCGGGCCGGGCGTCGCCGGCGCGGCCTTCGTGCATGCCGCGCTGGCCGAGTACATCCCGTTCGTGATCCTGCTGACGGCGCTGTTCACGGTGTCCGGCGGCATCTACATCCGCGGCAACCTGCGCGGCCGGCCGGGGCTGAACACCGCGATCCTGGCGATCGGCGCGGTGCTGGCCAGCTTCATGGGCACCACCGGCGCGTCGATGCTGCTGATCCGGCCGCTGATCCGCGCCAACGACAACCGCCGGCACCGGGCGCACGTGGTGGTGTTCTTCATCTTCATCGTCTCCAACGCCGGCGGCTCGCTCACGCCGCTGGGCGATCCGCCGCTGTTCCTGGGGTTCCTCAAGGGCGTGGACTTCTTCTGGACGGTGAGCCACATCTTCCCGGAGACGCTGTTCCTGGTCGCCGTCTTGCTCGCGCTGTTCTACGCGCTGGACAGCTGGTACTACCGCCGCCACGGGGAGATCAAGCCGGTCGATCCGACGCCGGAGACGCGCGGCATCGGGTTCGATGGCGCGCGCAACTTCTGGCTGCTGGGGGCGGTGGTCGCCCTGGTGCTGCTGTCCGGGCTGTGGAAGTCGCCGGTCGTGTTCGACATCGCCGGCACCGAAGTCGGCCTGCCCGGCATCGTGCGCGACCTCGGCCTGATCGCCGTGACCCTGGTCTCGCTGTCGGTCACCCCAGCCACCGTGCACGCGGACAACCAGTTCGCCTGGGCGCCGATGCAGGAGGTCGCCAAGCTGTTCGCCGGCATCTTCCTGACCATCATCCCGGTGATCGCCATGCTGCGCGCCGGCGTCGACGGGCCGTTCGGCGCCGTGATCGCGGCCGTGACCCGCCCCGACGGCTCGCCCGACCCGGCCATGTACTTCTGGGCCTCGGGCGTGCTCAGCTCCTTCCTGGACAATGCCCCGACCTACCTGGTGTTCTTCAATACCGCCGGCGGCGATCCGCAGGTGCTGATGACCACCCTGGCGCCGACCCTGGCGGCGATCTCCGCCGGCTCGGTCTTCATGGGCGCCAACACCTACATCGGCAACGCGCCCAACCTGATGGTCAAGGCGATTGCCGAGGACCGCGGCGTGGACATGCCGAGCTTCTTCGGCTACATGGCCTGGTCCGCGGGTATCCTGCTGCCGCTGTTCGCCGTCATGACCTTCATCTGGTTCCGCTGATCCCATGAGCAAGCCCGCCATCCTCGTCGCCCGCGCCATCTTTCCCCAGGTCATCGAGAAGCTGCAGCAGCACTTCGAGGTCGAGCACAACCAGGCCGACGCCAGCTGGAGCCGCGAAGAGCTCATCGCCCGCCTGCAGGGCAAGGTGGGCGTGTTCACCACCGGCAGCGAGCGCATCGATGCCGCCCTGCTGGCGGCCTGCCCGCAACTGAAGATCTGCGCCAACATGGCGGTGGGCTTCAACAACTTCGACCTGGCCGCCATGACGGCCGCCGGGGTGCTGGGCACCAACGCGCCGGACGTGCTGACCGAGACCACGGCCGATTTCGGCTTCGCGCTGCTGATGGCCACCGCCCGCCGGATGACCGAGAGCGAGCATTTCCTGCGTGCCGGCCAGTGGACCAAGTGGTCCTACGACCTGTTCGCGGGCGCCGAGGTGCACGGCAGCACGCTGGCCATCCTGGGCATGGGCCGCATCGGCCAGGGCATCGCCCGGCGCGGCGCGCACGGCTTCGGCATGAAGGTGCTCTACCACAACCGCTCCCGGCTGGCGCCGCAGCTCGAGGCCGAATGCAAGGCCCGCTACGTCGGCAAGGACGAACTGCTGCGCGAGGCCGACCACCTGGTGCTGGTGCTGCCGTACACCGCCGAATCGCACCACGCGATCGGCGCGGCCGAGATCGCGCAGATGAAGCCGACCGCGACGCTGGTCAACATCGCACGCGGCGGCATCGTCGACGACGCGGCGCTGGCGCAGGCCCTGCGCGAGCGCCGCATCGCCGCCGCCGGCCTGGACGTGTTCGAGGGCGAGCCCAAGGTCCATCCCGACCTGCTCACGGTGCCGAACGTGGTGCTGACGCCGCACATCGCCAGTGCCACCATCCCGACCCGCATGGCCATGGCCAACCTGGCGGCCGACAACCTGCTCGGATTCCTGTTGCAGCGCAAGCCGCTGACGCCGCTCAATCCCGAGGTGCTCGCCTGAGCGACCCGCAAGCCTGGCTGCTGGCAGGGGTGGCGTTGGCCGCGGCGGCGGGGCTGCTGGCCCTGGTGCTGCTGGCCATCCTGCTGGCGCGCAAGCCCGCCACCGACAACCTGCGTGCCGAATTGCTGGCGGCTAGCGAGCGGCTGGAGCGCGAGCTGCGGCGCGAGGTCAGCGAATCCGGCCGCGGCGCGCGCCAGGAGCTGACCCAGACGATGGCGACGTTCCAGCGCGCCCTGCTGGAGCAGGCCTCGCAGGCCACCCGCACCCAGAACAGCCAGATCGATGCCTTCGCCCAGCAGCTCACGCTGCTGCAGAAGACGGTGGCCGACACCCTGGGGACCCAGCTGCAGGGCCTGAGCGAATCGAATGCCCGCCGGCTGGCCGAAGTGCGCAGCACGCTCGAAGTCCAGCTCGCGCAACTGCAGCAGGCCAATGCGGCGCGGCTCGACGAGATGCGGCGCACCGTCGACGAGAAGCTGCAGGCCACGCTGGAGACGCGCCTGGGCGAGAGCTTCCGCCAGGTCGCCGAGCGGCTGGAGCAGGTGCACAAGGGCCTGGGCGAGATGCAGGTGCTGGCCCAGGGCGTGGGCGACCTGCAGCGGGTGCTGGCCAACGTGAAGGCGCGCGGCGTGTTCGGCGAGGTCCAGCTCGAGGCGCTGCTGGAACAGGTGCTGACGCCCGAGCAGTACGCGCGCCAGGTCGAGACCCGACCGCACAGCAAGCAGCGGGTCGATTTCGCGGTGAAGCTGCCGGGCCGCGCCGGCGAGGGCGCGCCGGTGTGGCTGCCGATCGACGCCAAGTTCCCGCGCGAGGACTACGAGCGCCTGCTGGAAGCGGCCGACCGCGCCGATGCGGCCGGCGTCGACAGCGCGGGCCGCGCGCTGGAGCAGCGCATCCGGCAGGAAGCCAAGTCGATCTGCGAATACTACCTGTGTCCGCCGCACACCACCGACTTCGCCATCCTGTTCCTGCCGGTGGAAAGCCTGTACGCGGAGGTGCTGCGCCGCCCGGGCCTGATGGACCAGATCCAGCGCGACCACCGCGTGACCCTGGCCGGCCCGACCACGCTGCTGGCGCTGCTCAACAGCCTGCACATGGGCTTTCGCACCCTGGCCCTGGAACGCCAGGCCTCCGAGGTGTGGAAGGTGCTGGGCGCCGTGAAGACCGAGTTCGAGCGCTACGGCACCTGGGTCGATCGCATCCGCGAGCAGGTGCGCAAGGCCTCCGAGACGCTGGACGATGCCCAGGTGCGCACGCGCCAGATGCGCCGGGCGCTCAAGGCGGTCGAAGCGCTGCCCGAGGAGCAGGCCCAGGCCGTGCTGCCGGCGCCCGCGGGGCAGGGCGGCGAAACGGTGTGAGCGGCGGCCTCAGTCCCGAACTGCTGCGCCTGATCGCCGGGCAGGTGTTCCTGCACGCCTGCATGGCCGGCATGCGCATGGCGGCGCCGCTGATGGCGCTGCGTTCGGGCTACAGCGAGGCGGCGGTCGGCGTGCTGCTGGCCCTGTTTGCGCTGACGCCGATGCTGCTGGCCCTGCCTGCGGGCCGCTACGCGGATCGCCACGGCCTGCGCCGGCCCTTTGCCTGGTCGGTGCTGGCCGCGTCGCTGGGCGGCAGCCTGGCGGTGGCCTTCCCGGTGTTCCCGGTTCTGTGCCTGTCGGCGCTGATGACGGGCGGCGCCGCCGGTGCGGCCTCGATCGCGCTGCAGCGGCACGTGGGTCGTGCCGCCGGCGGCGCGACCCAGCTGCGCCAGGTGTTCTCCTGGCTGGCGATCGGGCCGGCGTTCTCCAACTTCCTCGGGCCATTCGCCGCCGGCCTGGCGATCGACCATGCCGGCTTCCGGCTGGCCTTCCTGCTGCTGGCGGTGCTGCCGCTGGCCAGCTGGTTCTGGGTGCGGCGGGCGCGCGAGCTGCCGCCGGTCCATGCCCCGGCCGGCGAACGCGAAGGCACGGCCTGGGATCTGCTGCGCGAGCCCGGATTCCGCCGCCTGCTGCTGGTGAACTGGGTGTTGTCCTCGTGCTGGGACGTGCACACCTTCGTGGTGCCGGTGCTGGGTTACGAGCGCGGCCTGTCGGCTTCGGTGATCGGCACCCTGCTCGGCGCCTTCGCCATCGCCGCCGTCGCGGTGCGGGTGCTGATGCCGGTCGTGGCCGCCTACCTGAAGGAGTGGGCGGTGATCACGGCGGCGATGGCGGCGACCGCGCTGCTGTTCACCGTCTATCCGCTGCTGGCATCGCCGCTGTCGATGGGGCTGTGCTCGGTGTTGCTGGGCGTGGCCCTGGGGACGGTGCAGCCGATGATCATGAGCATGCTGCACCAGATCACGCCGGAACACCGCCACGGGCAGGCGGTGGGTTTGCGGCTGATGGCGATCAACGCCAGCAGCGTCAGCATGCCGATCCTGTTCGGCGCTGCCGGCACCGTGATCGGAATCTCGGGGGTGTTCTGGGCGGTCGCCGGCGTGGTCGCGGCCGGCACCCGCCTGTCATTGCGGCTCGGCCGCGAGCCGGCCGGTCAGAGCCGGTAGAAGCGCTTGATGATGTCCCAGGCGCCTTGCGCATCGTCGGCGTACTGGAGCAGCTCCAGGTCGGCCGGTGCGATCACCCCTTCCTCGACCAGCACCTCGAAGTCGACCAGCCGTTTCCAGTAGTCCGGCCCGAACAGAACGATCGGCACCTGGTGCGACTTGCGCGTCTGCACCAGGGTGATCACCTCGAACAGCTCGTCCAGCGTGCCGAAGCCGCCCGGGAACGCCACCAGCGCCTTGGCCCGCATCATGAAGTGCATCTTGCGCAGGGCGAAGTAGTGGAACTTGAACGACAGCTCCGGCGTGACGAAGGGGTTGGGCGCCTCCTCCATCGGCAGCGCGATCGACAGGCCCACGCTGCTGCCGCCGGCCTCCCAGGCGCCGCGATTGGCCGCCTGCATGATCCCCGGGCCACCCCCGGTGCAGATGAACAGGCGCTCGCCCGGCTCGCGCGCGGCGCTGAATTGCGCGACCAGCTTGCCGAAGGCGCGCGCCTCCTCGTAGTAGCGCGCGTTGCGCGCCAGCGCCCGGGCGCGGCGGATCACTGCCTCGTCGCCGCCGGCCTCGGCCGCGGCGAGCAGGGCCGCCGCTTCCTCTTCGCTGCGAAAGCGCGCGCTGCCGAACACGACGACGGTGTTCTCGATCCCATGCGCCTGCTGCTCCAGGTCGGGCTTGAGCAGCTCCAGCTGGAAGCGGATGCCGCGGGTCTCGCGGCGCAGCAGGAACTCGGGGTCGGCAAAGGCCAGCCGACTGGCCTCGGGATCCAGCGGCAGGCCGGCGTCGGAGTGCGCCTTGAGGGTGGCCCAGGCGTCGGCGAGCCGCCCGTCGTGGATGTTGCGGGTGGAAGACATCGACCGATTTTCGCGGCAAAACCCGTGGGGTATCCTCTCGCGCCAGAACAACAGAGGGGACAACCGTGGGGGAGCCGCTGTTCCATGTCGTGCTGGAAGGCCGCAAGCTCGGCCCGTACGACCGCCGCACCGTGGTCGGCATGCGCATCAAGAAGGCGCTGTCGAGCGATCACGTGCTGATCGACACCACGGGGCAGCAGCTCACAGTGGCCGACCTGATCGGCCGCCCTCCCGCCTCCCGCGACTACGGACCCAGTCGCACCAGCGGCTTCTCGGTGGTGCAGGCCACCTACGCCGCCAGCCTGGTCGCCGTGCAGGGCCGCGGCCTGGCCATCCCCGCCTTCAGGGGCGAGGTCGAGGCGCGCGTGCAGTCGAAGGTGCTGCGGATCGCCGGCCGCTTCCGCCGGGGCCTGGACTGGAAGGAGGATCGCGTCAAGCTGCCGCTCAAGGACATCGTGCATGCCGGCGCCAGCGGCAGCGAAGTCGAGCTCGGCCTGTGGGTGGACGGACGGCCACCCCAGCGCATTCGACTGGAGCTGTTCACGCCGGGGGCCGCGACCGAGTTCCTGCAATGGCTGCCCGATGCCGCTCCCTGGCCGGCCGGCGGCAAGCCCGCGCCGCGGGCCGGCCTGCGTGGACAGCTCCTGTGGGCCTCGATGGGCGGCGTCGCCGTCGTGGCGCTGGTCCTGGCCGGCCTGGTGCTGGGCCGCGGCTTCTACTGACCCGGCAGCGCGATCGCCAGCCCCAGCGGCACGAACAGCAGCGCCAGCGCGTTGCCCAGCAGGATCATCGCCGCCACCCGCTCCGGCTCCTGGCCGTAGCGCTCGGCCAGCAGGAACTGCATCACGGCCGGCGGCAGGGCGCCGAACAGGATCAACTGCGCCCGTGCCGGGCCCGTGAGCTCCAGCGCCCAGGCCAGGGGCACGGCCAGCGCCAGGCCGACCAGCGGACGCGCAAACGCGCCCAGCAAGCCGCGCGGGATGTCCTGCGGCTGCAGCGCGGTCAGGCGCACCCCCAGCGCGAACAGCATCAGCGGCAGCGTCGCCTCGCCCATCAGGCGCATGCCCGTCATCAGCATCTCGGGCGGGCGGATGCCGCTGGCCGCGCTGGCGAAGCCGAGCGCCGCCGCGATCATCAGCGGCGACAGCAGCAGGTCGCGCGTGCGGGCATCGGCGCTGGTGATGCGCGCGCCCAGCGAGAAGTGCAGCACGTTGCTGACCGAGAACAATGCGACGGCCGCGCCGAAGTGCTCCGGCCCGAACGCCAGCAGCGCCAGCGGCAGGCCCATGTTGCCGCAGTTGTTGAACATCACCACCGGCACCAGGCTGCGCGGCCCGGTGTGCGTCAGCCGCGCGAGGAGCCAGGCGACCGCGCCGCAGGCCAGGATCAGCAGCGCGCCGGCCGCGAGCAGGCGCTCGTGCTCCTGCAGCCGGAAGTCCTTGCCGGCCAGGGCGGTGTACACCAGCAGCGGCGTCATCACGTCCAGCACGATGCGGTTGAAGGCGCGCAGGTCCGGCTGGCGGCGCCGGGCGTAGCCGAAGCCGATGGCGACGATCAGGAACACCGGAACGATCACCTGCGCGATGCGCAGCAGCAACTCCATTCAGGCGGCTTTCCGGGCCAGCCAGCGCAGCAGCGGCTCGCGCGCGGGCGCCAGCCCCTTGTAGGCCAGCACCGCCTCGCTCATGGAGCCGAGTGCGGCATGCAGGCGTGCCGCCTTGTCCGTGCCGTCGATCGCCTCGGCCAGCGGTTGCAGCATCACCCGGATGGTGAACACCGCCTGGCGCGTGCCCTGGCCGACCGGAAAGAAGGTCTGGCGCTCGACCCGCAGCCAGCAGCCGCGGACGAAGGCCTGCTCGTCCTCGCCCGAGGGCCAGGGCGCGCGCGGCTGCCGGCGCGGGTGCTGGTCGTGGCGCGGCGACGGACTGATCGTCCAGACGAAGCGCTCCCAGCGCTCGCCGGACGTGGCCAGCGCCACCAGCGAAGGGCCGGCGCCGAGGAGGGCGGCGTTGTCGGCCACCGGCGCATGCACCGCCGCGAAGTCCAGCCCCAGCTTGTCTTCGGGCGCCCAGTGGGACGGCACGCAGACGCACAGCCAGGGCAGGGTGCCGTCGGCGCCATCGAGCACGGTGAAGTCTTCCTCGAAGGCCAGTTCCAGGCGATGGGGGTCGAAGGCGTCCAGCCCGTCGATCCGGCCTTGCTGCGCGATGGCGGCCAGGGCCGGCCCCGGATCGAAGCCGGCGGCGCTATGGCGCGAGGCGCCGGCCTCGTGGACCTTGCGCTTTTCCGCGAACAGCGCCGAACCCGGCGCCAGCGGCGTCAGGTGCCGCGCGCCCGGCATGAGCCGGCGCAGCCCCGGCTGCATGCGGAAGGGGGCGGTGATCAGCCCGAAGTCGAAGTCCACGGCAGGATTGGAAATCGGATTAGGCCCGTTGTGCAGGGTGCCAGGAAACGAAAAAAAGGCTCCTTGCGGAGCCTTCCATCGGGAATGCGGTGGTCAGACGCGGCGGCGGTACTCGCCGGTGCGCGTGTCGATCTCGACCTTGTCGCCCTGGGCCACGAAGATCGGCACGCCGATCTCGAAGCCGGTGGCGATCTTGGCCGGCTTGAGCACCTTGCCCGAGGTGTCGCCCTTGACGGCCGGCTCGGTCCAGGTGATCTCGCGCTCGACGCTGGTGGGCAGTTCCACCGAAATCGCCTTGCCTTCGTAGAACACCACTTCGGCGGTCATCCCGTCCTCGAGGTAGTTGAGCGCGTCGCCCATGTTCTCGGCCTCGACCTCGTACTGGTTGTACTCGCCATCCATCCACACGTACATCGGGTCGGCGAAGTACGAGTAGCTGCAGTCCTTCTTGTCCAGCACGATCTGGTCCATCTTGTCGTCCGCCTTGAAGACGACTTCCGTGCCCTGGTTGGACAGCAGGCTCTTGAGCTTCATGCGCACGGTGGCGGCGTTGCGGCCGCCGCGGGCGTACTCGGTCTTGAGCACGACCCAGGGGGCGCCGTTCTGCATGATCACGTTGCCGGCGCGGATTTCTTGAGCGATTTTCATGGGGGTTCGGTGGCGAAGTAGGCCGCGGGGCGCCCGCGTGGCGGGTGCGAAGGGGCGGCGGTGGGCACGAGGCGCCAGCCAGGCAGGCTGCTCGCGCAAAACCATGGGATTTTACTTGCTTTTGTTCGGCTGCCTGCGGCCTGGCCGCGTTAAGTCGCCCTTAAGCCGGCCGCCCGGATGCTCGGCCGATGCGATGGAGAACGAGGCCGGCGCTGCACACCGAGACTTTGGTGCTGCTGGCCGCCCTGTACCTGCTGGCCGCCTGCAATGGCCCGTTCTGGCGCGCGGCGCTGGCCGGCCGCGAGCTGTCGAGCCCGGCCACCTGGGGCTTCGCGCTGGCACTGTTCGGCGCGCTGGCGGCCCTGTACGTCGGCCTGGCCTGCCTGGTGGCCACGCGCCGCACGGTGCGGCCGCTGCTGGCTGCGCTGCTGCTGCTGGGCGCGACGCTGTCTTTCTACATCGATCGCTACGCCGTCTACTTCGACCGGAACATGCTGCGCAACGTGCTGGCCACCCAGTGGGGCGAGGCGCGCGAGCTGCTGGGGCCGGGGTTGCTGGGTCACCTGTTGCTGTGGGGCGTGCTGCCGGCCGCGCTGCTGTGGTGGCCCCGGCTGCTGCCGCGCCGGCCCCTGCGGGCGCTGGCGGTGCGCTCGGCCTGGATCGCCGGCGCCGCCGTGGTGGTGGTGGCCAGCCTGGCGCCGGTGTTCGCCGATTTCGCCTCGGTGATGCGCAACCACAAGGAAGTGCGGCACCTGCTCACGCCGGGCAACGTGCTGGCTGCCGCCGCCGGCCAGGCCTGGGGCCGCGCCGCCCGGCCGCCCGGTCCGCTGCAGCCGGTGGGCGCCGACGCCCGCCTGGAGCCCGGCCCGCCGGGGCGGCGTCCGGCGCTGTTCGTGCTGGTGGTGGGCGAGACCGCACGCGCCGCCAACTTCTCGCTCGACGGCTATGGGCGCGACACCAACCCGGAGCTGGCCCGGCGCGACATCGTCAACTTCAGCCACGCGACCGCCTGCGGCACCTCGACCGAGGTGTCGCTGCCCTGCATGTTCTCGGTGTACGGCCGTGCCGGCTACGACGAGGCCGCCATCCTGTCGCACGAGTCGCTGCTGCACGTGCTGAACCGCGCCGGCATCCAGGTGCTGTGGCGCGACAACCAGTCCGGCTGCAAGGGCGTGTGCGACGGCCTGCCGGTCCAGCAGCTCGACCGGGCCGGCGTGGAGCGCGTGTGCCCGGAGGGCCCCTGCTTCGACGAGGTCCTGCTGCACGGGCTGGACCAGGTGGCGGCCGATGCGCACGGCAACCTGTTCGTGGTGCTGCACCAACTGGGCAGCCACGGGCCTTCGTACTACCGCCGCTACCCGGCGGCGTTCCGCCGCTTCACCCCGGCCTGCGAACAGGACGAGCTGCGCCGCTGCAGCCGCGAGGAGATCGTGAACGCGTACGACAACTCGCTGCTGTACACCGACCACTTCCTGGCGCGGGTGATCGACTTCCTGCAGGCGCGACAGGACCGCTTCGACACCGCCATGCTGTACGTGTCGGACCACGGCGAGTCGCTGGGCGAGGCGGGCCTGTACCTGCACGGCGTGCCGTACGCGATCGCGCCGAGCGAGCAGACCCGGGTGCCGATGCTGGCGTGGCTGTCGCCGGGGTTCGCCCGCTCGGCCCGGCTCGACCTGGGCTGCCTGCGCGGGCGGGCCGGCGAGCCGGTCTCGCACGACCACCTGTTCCACTCGCTGCTGGGCGTGCTGGACGTGGCAACTTCGGCCTACCAGCCGGAGCGCGACCTGTTCCGGCCCTGCCGAACGCTCAAGACGGCGGAAATCGCACCCTGACGCACAGCCCACCGCCGGGTGCATCGGCCAGCGCCACGTCGGCGTGGTGGCTGTCGGCCACCGCGCGCACGATGGCCAGCCCCAGGCCGGTGCCGACGCCTTGCTGGCCGGCACCCCGGTAGAAGCGGTCGAACACCCGTTCGCGCTCGGCGATGGGGATGCCATGCCCGGTGTCGCACACCTCCAGGCAGGGGCGCCCCTGCGGCGCGTCCGTCCGCACGTCCACCCGGCCGCCCTGCGGCGTGTGGCGCAGGGCGTTGTCCACCAGGTTGTCCAGCAGGCTGGCGAGCTGGGCGGCATCGCCCTGCACGACGGGCGCGCCGGCGACTTCGGCGCCGAGGTCGATGCCGGCCGCGTCCGCCCGGGCCGAGAAGCGGGCCACCGCCTCGCGCACCAGCTCGCCCAGCACCACCGGTCCCGGCTGCAGGGCCGGCGCCTCCGGTCCCAGGCGCGAGAGCTGCAGCAACTGCGCCACCATGTGCTGGGCCCGGTCGATGCCGGCGCCGAGCTCGGCCAGCGCGATCCGGCGCTGGCCGGCATCGGCGGCGCGCTCGAGCAGCTGCAGCTGCAGCCGCAGCGCGGCGATCGGCGTGCGCAGCTCGTGCGCGGCATCGGCCACGAAGTGGCGCTGGACCGACAGGGCGCTGCCCAGCCGCACCATCAGGTCGTTGACGGCGCTCACCAGCGGGTGCAGCTCGCGCGGGTGGCCCCGCAGCTCGATCGGATGCAGCGCCTCGACGCTGAGCGCCGCCACGTCCTGTGCCGCCGCCGACAAGGGCGCCAGCCCGCGCCGCAGCGCCAGCGCCAGCAGCAGCGCGATCAGCGCCAGCAGGCCGGCGGTGGGCAGTACCAGCCCCGAGGCCGTTTCCCGCGCCAGCACGCGCCGCTCGCTGGCCAGTTGGGCGGCCTGCACGATGCGGTCGTGCAGCACGACGGTGTACAGGTGCCAGGGCTGGCCATCGGCCATCACCTGGCTGATGCCGCTGCGCGACAGGAAGGGCAGGTGCACCGCCGGGTCCGAGCTGTGCAGCAGCCGGCCTTCGAGGCTCCAGACGGCGGTGACGAATTCGAAGCGGCCGTACTCCTCGAACGCCCGCGGCAAGGCCTGCGCCAGTTGCGCCGGGCCGGCCGGCGAGCCGGCCCCGGCGTGGTGGGCGACGGCCAGCGCGACCTGCTTGAGGTTGTCCTCGAACACCTCGTCCATCTCGTTGGCCAGCACCCACCAGGAACCGCCGATCAGCAGGGCGGCGCCGAGCGCGAGCGCGCCCATCACCCAGGCCAGCAGGTTGCGGTGGATGGAAGGGCCGGTCATGGTGGACTGACCTTGTAGCCCACGCCGCGCACGTTGCGGATGGTGGCCGGGCCCAGCTTGCGGCGCAGGTGGTGCAGGTGGACCTCGATGGCGTTGCTGCCGATGGCGTCCTGCCAGCCATACACCGCTTCCTCGAGCTGCTCGCGCGAGAGCACGGCGCCCGGGCGCTGCATCAGCGCCTCGAGCAGGGCGAACTCGCGCGCCGACAGGTCCACCGGCGCGCCGGCCAGCCGGACCTCGCGCCGCACCGGGTCGAGCAGCAGCGACCCGCAGGCCAGCTGCGGCAGGGCGGCGCCGGCGTGCCGGCGCAGCAGCGCGCGGACGCGGGCCACCAGCTCGTCGAGGTCGAACGGCTTGAGCACGTAGTCGTCGGCGCCGGCGTTCAGGCCCTCGATGCGGTCGGGCACGGCGTCGCGCGCGGTGACCACCAGCACCGGCAGCCGCTGGCCGCGCGCGCGCAGCTCGCGCAGCACGGCCATGCCGTCCTTGCCGGGCAGGCCCAGGTCCAGCACCGCCACGTCGTACACGCCGGTGTCTAGGGCGAGCTGCGCCGCGCGGCCGTCCTGCACCCAGTCGACGGCGAAGCCCGCGCCGCCCAGCCCCTGCTGCATGGCGCGGCCGATCATGGCGTCGTCTTCAGCCAGCAGCAGGCGCATCGTCTTCCTGCGGCGGCAAGGCCGCGCTGAAGGCCCAGGCCCAGGTCCAGCAGATCCAGGCGGTCCAGAGCGTGTGGCTGGCGAAATGGGCGCCGCGCAGCTGCTGGGCCAGGCCGATGGCCGCGCCGGCCACGAGCGCCGCGACCAGCCAGCCGCGCGCCACGCCCGGCCGCCAGTCGCGGAACGCGAACCAGCCCGCCACCCACGCGAAGCCGGCCGACGCGTGGCCGGCCGGAAAGCAGTGGCCGGGTCCGCCGTCGGCCTGCAGCCAGGCCCAATGGGAGACGTGGCGGGCCATGCCGCCGAACTCCTGCAGGTCCCAGGGGCAGCTGCTCAGGCTGCCTTGCTTGAGGGCGCTCACCAGCAGCATCCCGCCGAGGGTGGCGGCCAGCAGCCAGGCCCGCCGCGCGGGAGCCAGGGCGCGCAGCACGCCCAGGGGCCAGCGCAGGCCCACGGCGAGCCAGACGACCAGGCCCCAGGCCAGCGCACGGGCGCCCTGGTGCAGCACGCCTTCCAGCAGCCAGTGGTTGCGCAGCGCAAAGCCGCTCGGTCCGCCCATCCAGCGCGCCAGCAGCGCGTCGGCGGTGCTGGCGTCCCAGGCCATGAGCAGCAGCAAGCCGGCGAGGACGGCCAGCGACTCGGGCAAGCGGCGGAAGGGAGAACGCAGGAACATGGGAGCGGGCGCCGGGCAGGCTCATCCCCTAACGGCAAAGCGCATCAGTTCGCTGACGAGGTCGGGCAGGGCGAGCAGTCGCCGGCGCGCCTGTTGCACCGCGGGCCGCCAGCCGTCGATATCGATCGCGGGCAAGGGCTGTTGCGGCCGGTTCCAGCCGGCGTGGAAGGCGCGCAGGCTGGGTGGCGCGCCCAGCCAGTCGAGGAAGGCGTCGAGCTTGGCGAGATGCGCATCGTCGTGCTGCGGATAGATGTTCCAGACCAGGGGCTGGCCGGCCCACAGCGCACGCACCAGCGAATCCTCGCCGCGCACCAGGTTCAGGTCGCAGGCCCACAGCAGCTCGTCGAAGCTCGACTGCGGCATCAGCGGCAGCCCGTCCAGCACCAGCGAGCCGACGCGCGAGTGGCCGGCCAGCCACTGCCGCACCGCCGCGTCGGCCCGGCCGGCCGTCACCAGCAGGCGGGTCGGCTGCGCGGAGCGCGCCAGGGCGTCGAGCAGGGCGTGCAATCCGGGCGGCTCGTAGCAGAACAGGCTCAGCAGCCGCTCGCCCCGCCAGTCGATGCCGCGCGCGCGCAGCCAGGCCTGGCGGTCGAAGGCGGCCTGCCGCTCGGGCAGGTCGGGCTCGCGCACCAGCCCGCCGGTGGCGGCGCTGAAGCCCGGGTGGAAGAAGTGCTTGGTCAGACCCCGGCCCGGGCCGCTCAGCACGGGCGAGGGCAGGCCGTGGCAGCGCTCGACCCAGGCCTCGGCCGACAGGTATTCCAGGTTGATCCAGGCCGGCTGGCGACCGGTGGCGCGCGTGCGCTCGGCGATCGCCGCGACGAAGGCCGGCTCCAGCTCGCAGGCGAAGGCTTCGACCACGACGTCGCCCGGTCGTGCCGTGCGGCACTCCGCCCAGGGCAGCACCTGCACGCGGGGGTGGCCGTCCGGCGCCATCCAGGCCAGCGCGCTGGCGTCGTCCACCCACAGGCGCACGGCCTCGCCGCGCTCGGCGAGGCCGGACGCGACCCGCCAGCACACGCCGATGTCGCCGTGGTTGTCGATGACCTTGCAGAAGATGTCCCAGTACATGCCGCACGGATAATAAGCAGCGATGTCCGCCGTGCATTCCGACCAACTGCTGGCCGAAGTGGCCGCGCTGCCGCAACTGCCCGGCGTGTACCGCTACTTCGACGCCGCCGGCGGCGTGCTCTACGTGGGCAAGGCGCGCAACCTGAAGAAGCGGGTCTCCAGCTACTTCCAGAAGAACCACGGGGGCACGCGCATCGGCCACATGGTCTCGAAGATCGTGCGCATGGAGACCACCGTGGTGCGCTCCGAGGCCGAGGCGCTGCTGCTCGAGAACAACCTGATCAAGGCGCTCGACCCGAAGTACAACATCCTGTTCCGGGACGACAAGAGCTACCCCTACCTGAAGATCCAGGGCGCGCCCGACAAGGCGGGGCTCGACGCCGAAGGCGCCGGCCCGGCCGGGCCGCGGGCCGAGGTCTTCCCGAGGGTGGCCTACTACCGCGGCGCGGTGGACCGCAAGCACCGCTACTTCGGGCCCTATCCCAGCGCCTGGGCGGTCAAGGAATCGATCCAGCTGCTGCAGAAGGTGTTCCGCCTGCGCACCTGCGAGGACACGGTGTTCGCCAACCGCACCCGGCCCTGCCTGCTCTACCAGATCAAGCGCTGCTCGGCGCCCTGCGTGAACCTGGTCTCGCCGCAGGACTACCGGCAGGACGTGCGCAACGCCGAGGCCTTCCTGCGCGGCGAGACCCAGGCGGTGCTGTCTCAGCTCGAGGCGCGCATGCTGCAGCACGCCGAGAAGCTCGAATTCGAGCAGGCGGCCGAGCTGCGCAACCAGATGTCGGCCCTGTCCAAGGTGCTGCACCAGCAATCGGTGGACACCGGCTCGGACAAGGACGCCGACATCCTGGCGGTCAAGGTGCACGGCGGCAAGGCCTGCGTGAACCTGGCCATGGTGCGCGGCGGCCGGCATCTGGGCGACCGGCCGTACTTCCCCTCGCACGTCGAGGACGCGGCCGCCCTGCAGGATTTCGACGACGCCGAGGACGCCGCGCCGGCGCAGCCGGTGGAGGTGCAGGTGCTGGAGGCCTTCATCGCGCAGCACTACATCGGCGTGCCGGTGCCGCCGGCGCTGATCACCAGCGTGCCGGTCAGCCGCACGCTGGTCGAGGCGCTGTCGGTCCAGTCGGGCGTCAGGATCAGCGCCGTGCACCAGCCGCGCGAGCAGCGCCGCCTGTGGCTGGAGATGGCGCAGAAGAACGCCGACATCCAGCTGGCCCGGCTGCTGGCCGAGGAGGGCTCGCAGCAGGCGCGCACCCGCGCGCTGGTCGAGTCGCTGCAGCTCGAGCCCGACGACCTGGACGCCTTGCGCATCGAGTGCTTCGACATCTCGCACACCGCCGGCGAGGCCACCCAGGCTTCCTGCGTGGTGTTCCAGCAGCACCGCATGCAGAACAGCGAGTACCGCCGCTACAACATCGAGGGCATCACGCCCGGCGACGACTACGCCGCGATGCGGCAGGTGCTCACGCGCCGCTATGCCCGGCTGGCGGAGGCCGGGCGTGATTCGCCGGAGGCCGCGCCGCCCGCCATGGACGAGCCGGATCCGAATGGCGAGCCCGCGCAGGAGCCGCCGTCGGACGAGGGGCCGCGCGCGAAGAAGCCGTCGTCGCGTGGCGGCGCCTCGCGCTTGCCCGACCTGGTGCTGGTCGATGGCGGGCGCGGGCAGGTCAGCATGGCGCGCGAGGTGTTCGCCGAACTGGGGCTCGACCTGTCGGTCATCGTCGGCGTGGAGAAGGGCGAGGGGCGCCGCGTCGGGCTGGAGGAGCTGGTGTTCGCCGATGGCCGGCCCAAGGTGTACCTGGGCAAGGACTCCGCGGCGCTGATGCTGGTCGCCCAGATCCGCGACGAGGCGCATCGCTTCGCCATCACCGGCATGCGGGCGCGCCGCGCCAAGGTGCGCGTGGGCGGCAGCCGGCTGGAGGAGATCCCCGGGATCGGCGCCCGGAAGCGGGCGCGCCTGCTGCAACGCTTCGGCGGCATCCGTGGCGTAGCATCGGCCGGTGTCGACGACATCGCGGCCGTCGAAGGCATCGGACGCGAACTGGCCGAGGAGATCTACCGTGCGCTTCACTAGGCATCTGGCCCTGGCGGCTGCCGCACTGCTGGCCGCCTGCGCGGCGCCGGGGCCCGGGCCCCTTCCCGCCAGCGTCGGCACCCGCGGTGCACAGCCGGCCACCGTGGCGGGCGCCCAGGTGCCGCGCACCCATTCGGGCCCGGCCCGGTCGTGGGGCGAGTACAAGCTGCGCGTGGCCCAGCGCATCATGGCCACCAGCTCCGGCGAGACCTTCGGCGGCGAGCTGCCGGATCCGCTGCGCTCCATCCCGGTGCTGCAGATCCACCTGAACCGCGACGGCTCGATCCGCAACATCGCGGTGCTGCGCGTGCCGGGCCAGTCGCCGCAGACGCTGGACATGGCGATCCGGGCGATCCGGCGCGCCGCCCCGTTCGAGCCGGTGGGCCACCTGCCGCAGCCCTGGCAGTTCAGCGAAACCTTTCTCTACAACGACGACCTGAAGTTCCAGTTGCGCACGCTGGTCGAAGCGCAGTGACCGTGGGGGAGCGCCCGGGGCGCCATGACAGAATCGCGCCCATGTTCTTCACGGTACCCACGATCCTGACCTGGACGCGCATCGTCGCCATTCCGCTGATCGTCGGGGTCTTCTATCTGAAGATGCCGCCCGAGCCGCTGCAGAACCTGGTGGCCACGGCGATGTTCATCGTGTTCGCGTTCACCGACTGGCTGGATGGCTACCTGGCCCGCCGCCTGAAGCAGACCTCCGCGTTCGGCGCCTTCCTCGACCCGGTGGCCGACAAGTTCCTGGTCTGCGCGTCGCTGCTGGTGCTGGTGCACCTGGGGCGGGCCGACGTCTTCGTCGCCCTCATCATCATCGGCCGCGAGATCGCCATCTCGGCGCTGCGCGAATGGATGGCGCAGATCGGCGCGTCGCGCAGCGTGGCGGTGCACATGCTGGGCAAGGTCAAGACCACCGTGCAGATGGTGGCCATCCCCTTCCTGCTGTACGACGGCCGGCTGTTCGGGGTGATCGACACCGGCCTGTGGGGCCACTGGCTGATCTGGATCGCGGCCATCCTCACCGTCTGGTCGATGGTCTATTACCTGCGCAAGGCGCTGCCGGAAATCCGCCAGCGAGTGAAGTAATCCCCATGAACGAGATGGACCGGCAGGACCTGCTGGTGCGGGCCATGCCCGCCGTGTTCGTGCTGATCTGGAGCACGGGTTTCATCGTGGCGCGCTACGGCATGCCGCATGCGCCGCCGCTGAAGTTCCTGGCGGTGCGCTACGCGCTGTCGGTGGCCTGCTTCCTGGCCTGGGCGTTCGCGGCCCGTGCCGCCTGGCCGAAGAACCGCTCGCAGGCGATGCACCTGGCCGTGACCGGCATCTTCATGCACGCCGGCTACCTGGGCGGCGTCTGGGCGGCCGTCAAGGACGGCATGGGCGCCGGGCTGTCGGCGCTGCTGGTCGGCCTGCAGCCGGTACTGACCGCGATCTGGGTATCCGGACGCGGCGGCCAGGTGGGCCGCCGCCAGTGGCTGGGCCTGGCGCTGGGCCTGGCCGGCCTGCTGCTGGTGGTCTGGCAGAAGCTGGGCATGGGCGAGGTGCATGCGCGCAACCTGCTGTACGCGCTGGTCGCGCTGCTGTCGATCACCGCCGGCACGCTGTACCAGAAGCGCTTCGTGCAGCCCTGCGACGTGCGCACGGCCAACCTGGTGCAGCTGGCGGCCGCGCTGGTCGTGACGCTGCCGCTGGCGCTGCTCGAAGCCGAGGCCATGCGCTGGACCACGGCCGAGGGCGGCCTCAACATGGAACTGGCGGGCGCGATGGCCTGGTCGGTGCTGGGGCTCACGCTGGGCGGCAGCTCGCTGCTGTACCTGCTGATCCAGCGCGGGGCGGCCACCACCGTCAGCAGCCTGATGTACCTGGTGCCGCCGACCACCGCGCTGATGGCGTGGGTGCTGTTCGGCGAGCCGATCACCGCCATCATCGTCACCGGCGTCGCGCTCACCGCGGTCGGTGTCAGCCTGGTGGTGCGGGCCCCCGCGCCGCTGCCCGCGCCGGCGCGACAATGAGCGAATCGAAGCGAGAGGAAACCATGAGCAGGAAACGGATCGCCGTGATTGCCGGCGACGGCATCGGCAAGGAAGTCATGCCCGAGGGCGTGCGCGTGATGGAGGCCGCGGCCGGCAAGTTCGGCATCGACCTGCAGTTCGACCATTTCGATTTCTCGTGCTGGGAATACTGCGAGAAGCACGGCAAGTACCTGCCGGACGACTGGAAGGACGCCATCGGCGGCCATGACGCCATCTTCTTCGGCGCCGTCGGCTGGCCCGAGAAGATCGCCGACCACACCTCGCTGTGGCAGTCGCTGCTGCTGTTCCGGCGCGAATTCGACCAGTACGTCAACCTGCGGCCCGCGCGCCTGATGCCCGGCATCACGGCGCCGGTGGTGCGCAAGGACGGATCTCCGCGCGAGCCGGGTGAGATCGACATGTACATCGTGCGCGAGAACACCGAGGGCGAGTACTCCAGCATCGGCGGGCGCATGTATGCCGGCACCGAGCGCGAAATCGTCATGCAGGAGACGGTGATGTCGCGCATCGGCGTCGACCGCGTGCTGAAGTTCGCCTTCGAGCTGGCGCAGTCGCGGCCGAATAAGCACCTGACCAGCGCCACCAAGTCCAACGGCATCGCCATCACCATGCCGTACTGGGACGAGCGCGTGGCCGAGATGGCCCAGGCCTACCCGCAGGTGCGGCTGGACAAGTTCCACATCGACATCCTCACCGCGCACTTCGTGCAGCGGCCCGATTTCTTCGACGTGGTGGTGGCCAGCAACCTGTTCGGCGACATCCTCAGCGACCTCGGCCCGGCCTGCACCGGCACCATCGGCATCGCGCCCTCGGCCAACCTGAACCCGGACCGTCGTTTCCCCTCGCTGTTCGAGCCGGTGCACGGCTCGGCGCCGGACATCGCCGGCCGCGGCATCGCCAATCCGATCGGCCAGATCTGGTGCGGCGCGATGATGCTGGAGTTCCTCGGCCACAAGGACGCGCACGATGCGGTGCTGCGCGCCATCGAGCAGGTGCTCGATCCGAAGTCGGGCGCGCCGCGCACGCCGGACATCGGCGGCAACGCCGGCACGTCCGACCTGGGGCGCGCGATCGCATCGGCGCTCTGAATCCCCGTTCTGGATTCCAGATCGACCTGCGCGGCAAAGTGGGCGGTCGCTGACGCTCTGCACCGGCGCGGTGCGCGCTTGCGCAGCGCGGCAAGCTTCGCTGCGCTGTTGTAAACCTGTCAGCCTTATTGACAGGGTGGGGTGCCGTGGCTCTAATCGGCCACAGTGGTCCACGGCCGCGACAGAAGTCTCCCTCTTCCTGGCAAAGGCACCGCGACGGCGAGCCGCAGGAGACGGGAGACATGATTTTTTGAGGGACACCTGTCCAACACCAACTCTCCAAGAGGGGCACCTGTGAACAAAACCGAACTGATCGAGCACATCGCGAAACACGCCGACATCTCCAAGGCAGCGGCCACGCGTGCGCTGGAGTCGATGATCGGCGCCGTCAAGACGACGCTCAAGAAGGGCGGCGCCGTGTCGCTGGTGGGATTCGGCACCTTTGCCGTCGGCAAGCGCGCCGCCCGCAGCGGCCGCAATCCGCGCACCGGCGCGCAGATTAAAATCAAGGCTGCCAAGGTGCCCAAGTTCCGTCCGGGCAAGGCGCTCAAGGATGCGCTCAACTGACCGGATAGCCTCAAGGTGGGGTGCTTAGCTCAGCTGGTAGAGCGGCGCCCTTACAAGGCGTAGGTCGGCGGTTCGAACCCGTCAGCACCCACCAACCCCGAGAAGGCGAACGGATGTTCGCCTTTTGTTTTTCAACGGCACCCGCACATTTGTCGAGAGTCGCGCATGTTTGAATTCGTCCGCAAGCACACCAGGATCATGCAGGTGCTTCTGTTCCTGCTGATCGTGCCGTCGTTCGTGCTGTTCGGCCTGGAGGGCTACAACAGCTACCAGGAGCGCGGCGCGGCGGTGGCGAAGGTGGACGGGCGCGAGATCTCGCAGTCCGACTGGGACAACGCCCACCGCGAGCGCGTGGACCGCCTGCGCCAGCAGATGCCCACGCTCGACGCCAAGCTGATGGACAGCCCGCAGGCGCGCTACGCCACGCTCGAGGAGATGGTGCGCGACCGCGTGCTGACCGCCGCCGCGCATAAGGGCCGGCTCATCGCCAGCGACCAGCGCCTCGCGCGCGAACTGCATTCCAACGAGGTGATCGCCTCGCTGCGCGGCCCCGACGGCAAGCTGGACATGGAGGCCTACAAGCAGCTGCTGGGCCGCCAGGGGATGTCGCCGCAGATGTTCGAGGAATCGGTGCGCCAGGAGATCGGCCAGCGCCAGGTGCTGGCCGGCGTGGCCGCGACCGGGCTGTCGACCCCGGCGCAGGCCGGCGTGTCGCTCGACGCCTTCTTCCAGCAGCGCGAGATCCAGGTCGGCCGCTTCGACCCGGCCGACTACCTGTCCAAGGTCAACCCGACCCCGGCCGACCTGGAGGCCTGGTACAAGGAGCACGCCCGGCAGTTCCAGCTGCCCGAGCAGGCCGGCATCGAATACGTGGTGCTGGACCAGCAGGCCCTGATGAAGGACATGCCGATCAACGAGCAGGACCTGCGCACCTACTACGAGCAGAACGCGCCGCGGCTGGAGGAGCGCCGCGCCAGCCACATCCTGATCGCCGTGCCCAAGGGCGCGCCGGCCGAGCAGAAGGACAAGGCCCGCGCGCAGGCGCAGCAACTGCTGGAGCAGGCGCGCAAGAACCCCGACAGCTTCGCCGAGCTGGCCAGGAAGAACTCGCAGGATCCGGGTTCCGCCGCGAACGGCGGCGACCTCGACTTCTTCGCCCGCGGCGCCATGACCAAGCCGTTCGAGGATGCGGTGTTTGCGTTCAAGAAGGGCCAGGTCAGCGACCTGGTGGAAACCGAATTCGGCTTCCACATCATCAAGCTCACCGACATCAAGGGCCGCAGCTTCGAGCAGATGCGGCCCGAGCTGGAAGCCGAGATGCGCAAGCAGCAGGCCCAGCGCCGGTTCGCCGAGAGTGCCGACAGCTTCTCCAATGCGGTGTACGAGGCGGCCGACGGCTTCAAGTCGGTGGCCGAGCGCTTCAAGCTGGAGGTCAAGACGGCCACCGTGCAGCGCACGCCCGCGCCCGGCGCTGCCGGCGTGCTGGCCAGCCCCCGGCTGCTGGAGACCGTGTTCGCCCCCGAGAGCATCGAGAAGAAGCGCAACACCGAAGCGGTGGAGATCGCGCCCGGTACGCTGGCTTCGGCCCGCATCGTCCAGTACAGCCCGGCGCGCACGCGCCCGCTGGCCGAGGTGCAGGACGAGGTGCGCAAGCGCGTGGTGGCGACCCGCGCCGCGGAGATGGCGAAGAAGGACGGCCAGGAGAAGCTGGCCGCCTGGAAGGCTGATCCGGCGGCGGCCAGGCTGTCGGACAAGCTCGTGGTGTCGCGCGAGGATCCGGCGCGCCAGCCGCAGCAGGTGGTCGAGTCCGCGCTGCAGGCCGATGCCGGCGCGCTGCCTTCCTTCGTCGGTGCCGACCTGGGCGAGCAGGGCTTCGCCGTCGTCAAGGTCAGCCGCATCGTGCCGCGCGGCGAGGTGCCCGCGGCCGCCGCCCAGCAGCGGCAGGCGCTCTACAGCCGGATGTGGACCAGCGCCGAGGCGCTGGCCTACTACCAGTTGCTCAAGGACCGCTTCAAGGCACAGATCCTGGTGCCGCAGCCGGCCGTCGAAAGCACCGAGTCGGCGACGCGCTGAGGAGGCCGCGCCACTGCGCGGCTATAATCTCGCTCTCTCTCTACGGTGGCTGTAGCTCAGTTGGTAGAGTCCCAGATTGTGATTCTGGTCGTCGTGGGTTCGAGTCCCATCAGCCACCCCATTCAAGCCCAAGGTACTGATCGCCTTGGGCTTTTTTGTTTCCCCTTCGGGATCGACTGCTGCCTTGCTGCGCGAGAGGTCGTGCGGCAGGGGCCTAAACGTCGCTGACCCGAGGTCGGGCGGCTGGTGGGGGCGGCCGGCGGCGTCGATCCGCGCGACTGCGCGAGCGTCCGAGGCACCTGAACGCCCCGAGACCCTCCAAACTACGGAATTCCGGCAGTGGGCGATCGCAGCCGCCCGAAGGAGCACGGATGAGGCCTTGGCACAGCCGTTTAGGGATCGCAGGCCGCGTCGGGCCCGGCCGGGGAGCGCCGTTGAGAAGGCGCGCGAGCTGCCCTTCTGGAATGGCGCGCTGGACCGGCTGTGGGCCGAGCTGGATACGAGCGACCGCGGGCCGACTGAAGCGGCCGCCGGCGCCCGGCTCGCGGCCTATGGGGAGAACGTGCTGCGCACGGAGCCACGGCGCGCCCTGGCCCTGGAGTACCTGGCCCACCGGATCGCAGCTCGTGCCCGGCGACATCGTGCGGCTGAGCGCTGGCGACCTGGTCCCGGCCGACGGCCGTCTCGTCGAAGCCCGGGATTTCTTCGTGCGGCAGTCGGCCCTCACGGGCGAATCCTTTCCGGTGGAAAAGCACGCCGCCGACCTGGAAGCCGCGGCGCTCGAAGCGGCCGACGTCACCAACGCCGCGTTCATGGGTTCGTCGGTGGTGAGCGGAAGTGCCACCCTGCTGGTCTGCCGCACCGGGCCGGACACCCTGCTCGGCAGCATCGCCGACAGCCTGCGCGAGCCCGCCGGGCCCACCGCCTTCGAGCGCGGCACGCGCCAGTTCGGGCTGCTCATCCTGCGGATGACCTTCGCCCTGGTGCTGTTCATCGTCTTCGTGCACCTGCTGGCCGAGCGGCCGCTGCACCAGACGTTCCTGTTCGCCGTCGCGCTGGCCGTCGGCCTCACGCCGGAGCTGCTGCCGATGATCGTCTCGGTGACGCTGGCCCGCGGGGCGCTGCGCATGGCGGCCAGGAAGGTGGTCAAGCGCCTCGCGTCGATCGAGAACATGGGCAGCATGGACGTGCTGTGCACCGACAAGACGGGGACGCTGACGGAGGCGGCGATCCGCCTGGAGCGGCATGTCGACGCGCAGGGCCGCGAGAGCCGGCGCGTGCTGGAGCTGGCCTACCTCAACAGCGCGTTCGAGTCGGGCCTGCGCAGCCCGCTGGACGATGCGATCCTGGCGCAGCGCGGGGTCGACCTGACCAATTGGACCAAGGTCGATGAAGTCCCTTTCGGGTTCGAGCGCCGGCGGGTGTCGGTGCTGGCCGAGCGCGCCGGCCAGCGGCTGCTGGTGGTCAAGGGCGCACCCGAAGACATGCTGCGGCTGTGCGCCGCCGCGGAGGAGGCTGCCCCGGATGGATCGCCCGCGGTCCGGCCGATGGATGAGGCTGCGCGGCAGCAAGCGGCGGCCTCGTTCGAAGCCTTGAGCCGGCAGGGCTTTCGCGTGCTGGCGATCGCCTGGCGCGCGGTGCCTGCCGACCACGCGCACGCGGTAGTCGGCGACGAGGCGAGCCTGGTGCTTTGCGGCTTCGCGGTCTTCCTCGATCCGCCCAAGGCGGATGCGGCCGCCGCGATCGGCAAGCTCCGGCACAGCCACGTGCACGTGAAGGTGCTGACCGGCGACAACGAGTGGGTGACGCGCCACGTCTGCGAGCAGGTCGGCCTGCCGGTGAAGGAACTGCTCACCGGCGCGCAGATCGAGCAGCTCGACGATGCCGCCCTGGCGGTGCGGGCGCAGCGTGCCGACGCCTTCTGCCGGGTGTCCCCGGCGCAGAAGAGCCGCATCCTGGGCGCGCTGCGCCGCCGCGGCCACGTGGTCGGCTTCCTCGGCGACGGGGTCAACGACGCGCCTTCGCTGCACGAGGCCGACGTGGGCATCTCCGTGGATTCCGCCGTGGACGTGGCCAAGGACGCGGCCGACATGATCCTGGTCGAGCACGACGTGGGCGTGCTGCACGACGGGGTGGTCGAGGGGCGCCGCACCTTCGCCAACGTGATGAAGTACGTGATGATGGCCACCAGCTCGAACTTCGGCAACATGTTCAGCATGGCGGGCGCCTCCCTGATCCTCCCGTTCCTGCCGATGCTGCCGGTGCAGATCCTGCTGAACAACCTGCTGTACGACGCGTCGGAAATCCCGATCCCGCTCGACGCCGTCGATCCCGAGGAAGTGCGGCGTCCGCACGACTGGGACCCGGACTTCATCCGCCGCTTCATGCTGACGCTCGGGCCGGTCAGCTCGGTGTTCGACTTCGCCATGTTCTGGGTGCTGCTGTCGGTGTTCCATGCCGATGCGGTGCTGTTCCGCACCGGCTGGTTCATCGAGTCCGTGGCGACGCAGGTGCTCGTGATCTTCGTGATCCGCACGCGGGCTGCGCCCTGGCGCAGCCCGCCCGCAGCCGGGCTGGTGGCGACGGCGCTGGCCGTCGTCGGCCTGGCCGTGCTGCTGCCGTTCACCCCGGTGGCCGCGCCGCTGGGCTTCACGGCACCGCCGGCGCAACTGCTGCTGGCGGTGGCGGCGCTGGCCCTGGCCTACCTGGCCTGTGCCGAAGCCGCCAAGCGCTGGTTCTACCGTTCGCGCCACGCCGTGCCGCGGCATCGCCGCAGCCCTGGGCGCGCGTGAGGTCCGCCGATGTCCGATGCGCTGGTCGCGCCCCGCGTGCTCCTGGGCAAGGCGGCCCCTCTCGTGGGCGTGGCCGTCTTCGGCCTCGCGCTGTGGGTGTTGCAGGACTGGCTGCGCCAGCAGCACTACCAGGAGCTGCTGCGGGCGTTGGCGGGCCTGCGCGACACCGCGCTGTGGCAGGCGGTCGCGCTCACCGTCGCTGCCTACCTGGTGCTGACCGGCTACGACCTGCTGGCCATGCGGTTCATCGGCCGCCGCGTGCCGAGCGGGTCGGTCGCGACAACCGCCTTCGTGGCCAATGCATTGGGCAACAGCTTCGGCGACACGCTGTTCACCGGGGCCGCGGTGCGCTTCTGGACCTACACCGCAGCAGGCCTGTCGGCTCCCGAGATCGGCCGGGTGGTGCTGTTCTGCAGCCTGGGTTTCTGGCTCGGCTTCCTGCTGGTCGGTGGGGTCGCCTTCATCGCGGACCCGGTCGCACTGCCCCCGGCGCTGCAGGGGGCGGGCCAGACGAGCCGGCCGCTGGGGGTGGCCTTCCTGGCCCTGCTGGCCTGCTACGTCGGGCTGGCCCTGCTGCAGGCGGCCCGCGGCCGACCGCTCGCATGGCGCGGGCTGCGCGTCGGACTCCCTTCGCCCGCGCTCACGCTGGGACAGGTGGCCGTCGCCGCGCTGGACCTTTGTCTCATGGCCGCGGTGTTCTACGTGCTGCTGCCGCCGTCCGCTGGCATCGGCCTGGCGCGCTGCATCGCGGTCTTCCTGGTCGCCCTGGTGGCGGGCAACGTGAGCCTCGTGCCGGGCGGACTCGGCGTGTTCGAGTCGGCCGTCGTCCTGCTCCTGGGCGAGCGCGTGCCCGCGAGCGAGCTCGCCGCGGCGCTGCTGGTCTTTCGCGGGCTGTACTACATCGCGCCGCTGCTGGCCGCGGCTTCCCTGCTGGCGCTGCGCGCGGGCGCGCCGCTGGTGCCCCGGATTGGCGAGCGGTCGGTGGCCGCCGCCCGGCCGGTGCTGGCGATGACGCCGGCGGTCATGGCCGCTGCGGTGTTCGCTGCCGGCGCGCTGCTGCTGTTCTCCGGCGCCACGCCCGCCGTCAGCGGCCGGATCGAAGTCCTGGGCGGCGTGCTGGCACTGCCGCTGATCGAGGCCTCGCACCTCCTGGCCAGCCTGGCTGGGGCGGCGCTGCTGCTGCTGGCGCGTGGGCTGCAGCGCCGCCTCGATGCCGCCTGGCTGCTCGCCCTGCTGGTGCTCGCCGCCGCCGCGGTGCTGTCCCTGGCCAAGGGCTGGGACTACGAGGAGGCGATCATCCTCGGGCTGGTGGCCGCGGCCCTGCTGGCGTCGCGCGGGCAGTTCCATCGGCGGTCGTCGTTGCTGGCGGAGCCGTTCACCGCACCCTGGACCGCGGCCGTGGCCATCGTGCTCGGGGCCTCGGCCTTCCTGGTCCAGTTCGCCAACCGCCATGCCCTGCACGCGGGGCTGCCGTGGTGGGCGTTCGCCTTGCAGGCGGAGGCACCGCGTTCGCTGCGCGCCATGGTCGGCGCCACGTCGCTGGTGGCCCTGTTCGGGCTGTACCGGCTGCTGCGGCCGGGGCGGCCCGCGACTCCGTCGCCCTCCGCTGAGGACATCGAGCGGGCACGGCCGCTCGTCGAGCGCTCGCCGCGAACCTATGCCAACCTGGTGCTGCGGGGCGACAAGGCGGTGCTGTTCAGCGCCGCGCAGGATGCCTTCCTCATGTACGGACGCCGGGGCCGCAGCTGGGTGGCCATGGGCGACCCGGTGGGAAGCCCCGCTGGGGCGCGCGAGCTGCGCTGGCGCTTCCGGGACCTCTGCGACCGCTACGACGGCTGGTGCGTGTTCTTCGAGGTCGGCGCCCAGCAGCGCGGCGAGTACGCGGAGCTGGGCCTGGGCCTGACGCCGCTGGGCGAGCAGGCGCGGGTGGAGCTGGCCCGTTTCGACCTGGCGCTGCCTCGGCACGCCGGCCTGCGCCAGGCCCGCGCCCGGCTGCTGCGGCGCGGCTACCGCTTCGAGCTGGTGCCGCGCGAATCAGTGGCCCTCGTCGCGCCGGCCCTCGCCCGGGTGTCGGACGCATGGCTGGCGGCCAAGGCCACGCACGAGAAGGGCTTCTCCAATGCGTCGTTCGACGTCGGCTACCTGGCGCAGTTTCCCGTGGCGGTGGTGCGCGGGGAGCACGGGATCGTGGCCTTCGCGAACGTGTGGCGCGGAGCCGGCCGGCACGAGTTGTCGGTCGACCTGATGCGGCACCTGCCCACCGCGCCGAACGGCACGATGGACTTCCTGTTCACCGAGCTGATGCTCTGGGGGCGCGCGCAGGGTTACCGCTGGTTCGACTTCGGCATGGCGCCGCTCGCCGGTGCCCATGCGCAGCGCGAGGCGCCCGTGTGGGGGCGCCTCGCCACCCTGCTGTACCAGCAGGGCGAGCCCTTCTACAACTTCGAGGGCCTGCGCCGCTACAAGGCCAAGTTCGATCCGGTATGGAGCCCGCTCTACCTGGCTTCGCCCGGCGGCGTCGCGCTGCCGGCGATCCTGGTCGATGTCACTGCACTGATGGCCGGCAGCCTGGCCGGCATCGTGTCCAGGCGCGGCCCGCGTGCCGCCCCGGCAGCATGCCGCGCCTGACGCGTTTCGTGCTGGTGCTGACGGCCATCGTGGGCGGCCTTTACGCCTACGTCAGCGGGCGGCTGGCCGACTCCCCGGGCCTGCGGCTCGTGCTGTTCGTGCCGTTCCTGATGGTCTGGCTGGTGCCGGTCGTGTACTGGGGCGGCGAGCGCGACACCGTGCACCCGGCCGACGACTGGCTGCACGCCGCGAGCTACCTGTGCATGGGCTGGCTGAACTTCCTGGTGCTGCTGACGCTGCTTCGTGACGCGCTGCTGGTCGCCGCGCGCGTTCTCGATGCGCCTGCCATGCTGTCGTTCTGGCGGGACGAGGGGCGGTGGGTGGTGCTGGCGGGCTCCGTCCTGGCGCTGGTCGCCGGCGTGCTCTTCGCGTTCCGGGGCCCGCACCTGCGGCAGGTCCGGATCGCCATCGAAGGCCTGCAGCCGGCGCTGGAGGGCTTGCGCATCGTGCAGATCAGCGACCTGCACGTCGGCCCGACCATCGGCGAGCGCTACGTGCGCCGGGTGGTCGAGATGGCCAACGCGGCCGCCGCCGACCTCGTGGTCCTGACGGGCGACATCGTCGATGGCCCGCCCGCCCGGCTGGCGCGCCACGTCGCGCCGCTGGGCAGGCTCGCCGCCCGCGAACAGGTGCTGTTCGTGCTCGGCAACCACGACTGCTATTCCGGTGCGCGCCGCTGGATCGCGCACTTCCAGGGCCTCGGCATGCGGGTGTTGCTCAACGAATACGTCACCCTCGAGCGCGGCGGCGCCCGCATCGTGTTCGGCGGTGTCGTGGATCCGGCGCTGCAGGCGTTCGAGCCGGGCCAGGTGCCGCGTCCGGACCTGGCCGCGGCTCCCCAGGCTGGCCCCGCGCTGCGCATCCTGCTGGCGCACAACCCGGCCATCGCCGTGCGGGCGCAGGCGGCCGGCTTCGACCTGCAGCTGTCGGGCCACACCCACGCCGGTCAGTTCTTCCCCTGGACGCTGGCGGTGCGGCTGGTGCACGGCCCGCACGTGGCCGGGCTGTCGCGGCAAGGGCCGATGTGGGTCTACGTCAGTGCCGGCACGGGCACCTGGGGCCCGCCCGTGCGTTTCGGCTCGGAGCCCGAGCTGACGGTGCTGACGCTGGTCGCGTCCCGGCAGGCCGAGGCGCCGGCTGTGCTTGCCGCACGCCGCCGGACTGCCTAGATTCGCCGAACCCTCGAGAAGGAGCGTCGGCCACGCCTGCCGTCACGCAATGGCGTGCCGGCAGCAAGCCCTCTTCCCCATGGCCCAGCCATCGAACGCGAGCGGGCCGGCAGGGCTCACCACCGCACAGGCGCGGGCGCGGCTGTTGCGCCAGGGTCCGAACGAGGTCGAGGCGCCGCGCCGCCGGCTGGCCTGGCTCGCCGAGGTGGGCACCGAGCCGATGTTCCTGCTGCTGCTGGCGGCGGCCGGGCTCTACCTGCTCATCGGCGAGCCGGCCGACGGCCTGCTGCTCGCCTTCTTCGCCTGCATGACCGTCGGGCTGGTGCTCTGGCAGCGCCGGCGCAGCGACCGGGCCCTGGCCAGCCTGCGCTCGCTCGCCGCACCGCTGGCCCGCGTGCTGCGCGACGGGCAGGTCAGCCGGGTGCCGGCAGTGGAACTGGTGCCGGGCGACTGGATCCTGCTGGCCGAAGGCGACCGCATACCGGCCGACGCCGAACTGGTCGACTCCGTCGGGCTGGCGGTGGACGAGTCGCTGCTCACCGGGGAGGCGCTGCCGGTGGGCAAGCGTGCGGCGCGCGAGCCGGCCGCGGAGCCTGGAGTCCCCGGCGGCGACGACACGCCGTTCGTCTTTGCCGGCACCCTGGCGGTCGCCGGCCACGGCACGGCCCGCGTGCTGGCGACCGGCCGCGCGACGCAGATCGGCCGCATCGGGCGCTCGCTGGCCGGCATCGATCGGGCCGCGACGCCGCTGCAGCGGCATCTGCGCCGGGTGGTGCGGGTCCTCGCGCTCGCGGCGCTCGCGGCCAGCGCGTCGATCGCGCTCTGGTCCGGCTTGCGCGGTGGCGGCTGGCTGCAGGGCGCGCTGCAGGCGATCACGGTCGCGATGGCGCTGCTGCCGGACGAACTGCCCATGATCCTGACCGTCTTCCTGGCCCTGGGCGCCTGGCGGCTGGCGCGGCAGCAGGTACTGGCGCGCAGCCTCGGCATGGTGGAGGCGCTGGGCGCCATTCGCGTGCTGTGCGTCGACAAGACGGGCACGCTCACGGAGAACCGGATGCGCCTGCGGCGGCTCGTCACGCCCACGGCCGACGTGGACGTGCTGCGCGAGGGGCCGCTGCCGGAGGAGGTCCATGAGCTTCTCGAGTACGCCATGCTGGCTTCGCGGCGCGCGGCGGTCGACCCGATTGATGCGGCCATCCTGGCCCGCGGCGATGCCGCGCCTGCGTTCGGCGACCACCTGCATCCCGACTGGCGCCTGCTGCAGGAATATCCCGTCACCCCGGAATTGCTGGCCATGTCGCAGGCCTGGGTCGGCGCCGGCGGCCACCCCGAAGTGGCCGCCAAGGGCGCGCCCGAAGCCGTGGCGGACCTGTGCCACCTCGACGCACCGGCGGCGGCCGCGCTGCTGGACCGTGCCGCCGCCCTCGCCGGCGCAGGGCTGCGGGTCCTCGCCGTCGCCCGCGGAAGCGCCGGCGCCGGCACGCCGGCCCCCTGCCAGCACGACTACGCGTTCACGCCGCTCGGGCTGGTGGCGTTCGAGGACCCGCTGCGGGCCGGCGCCGCAGTGGCCGTCGCGCAGGCCCGCGCCGCCGGCGTCGCCGTGGCGATGATCACCGGCGACCATGCGGCCACGGCACTGGCCATCGCCCGCCAGGCCGGCATCGAGACCGCGGCCGGGGTGCTCACCGGCGAGCAGATCGACGCGCTGGACGAGACCCAGCTGGGCCAGGCGGTCGCTCGCGTGCGGGTGTTCGCGCGGGTGCTGCCGCAGCACAAGCTCAGGCTGGTGCGGGCCTTCCAGGCCGGCGCGAACTGCGTCGCCATGACCGGCGACGGCGTGAACGACGCGCCGGCCCTGAAGGCCGCCGACGTCGGCATCGCGATGGGACGGCGCGGCGCCGACGTCGCGCGCGAAGCGGCCGGGCTGGTGCTGATGGAGGAGGACATGGGTGCGATCGTGCGCGGCATCGGCCTGGGCCGCCGCATCTTCGACAACATGCGCCGGGCGTCCATCTACGTGACCGCGATCCACGTGCCGATCGCCGGCCTGGCGCTGCTGCCGGTGCTGCTGGGCCTGCCGGCCGTGCTGCTGCCGGCCCACGTGGTGCTGGCGCACCTGGTCATCGAGCCGGCCTGCTCGTTCGCGTTCGAAGGCGCGCCGCCGGCGACCGACACCCTGACCCGGCCGCCGCGCGACGGGAGCGAGATGCTGCTGGGCTGGGCCGCGATCGGGCAGGGCGCCGTCCAGGGCGCATGGCTGCTGCTGGGGGTCGCGCTCGCGTGGCTGCTCGGCTGGCGCCTCGAAGCCGGCGCCGACCAGGCCCGCTCGGTCGTCGTCATCGCCCTGACCGCGGGCAACCTGATGCTGGTCTGGGTCGCGGCCGGCCAGCCCGGGGCGCTCTCCAGTCGGCCGTCCGGGGCGGTGCTGGCGGTGGCGGCGCTGGTGGTTGCCGTGCTCGCGCTCGCGCTGTCGCTGCCGCCGCTCGGCCGGCTGCTGCACGTGACCATGCCCAGTGTCCCCGGCGTGCTGATCGCGTTGGTGGCGGCCGGGCTGGGCGTCGCCGCGGGCGCGACATTCGGCCGGCGCGGTCGACGGCCGGCGCGCCCCGCCAGGCCTGCGCCGGGGCAAACGCTGGACCGCCCGGATTCCGGCAGCTCCCCCTGAAGCCCAAGGGCACGTCGCGCCAGCAGGGCTCCTGCGCTCAGCGCTGCTGCGCGACGCCTTGCGTCACCGGAAAACGGTAGATCGTGTCGTTCAGGTGCCGGGCCACGGCGTCGATGTCCTCCTCGCTCCAGCCCAGGCGCGCCTCGCCCTGCCAGTGACGGACCTGCTCGCGCAGGGAGTTCCAGTCGCGGGCGAGCCGTTTTGCCCGCCAGTGCATCTGCTCGGAATGGCAGGCGCCGCAGTGGTTCTCGTAGAGCAGCGCGCCGCGCGTGGCCGGCAGCGCCTGGGCGTGCGCGGCGCTGCCGGGAAACGCCGGCAGCGCCGCGAGCAGCAAGGCCAGCGCGCGCCGGGTCAACACCTGGCGGGCAACCCGCCGCCGCGCGCTGGCGGCGATGCCGATCGGCCTCCAGCGCGGCTCGGAGTCGGGCAACGGCAGCTTGTTCATCGGGGACCTCTCGGTTGTCGGTTGGCCATGGGGGCCGGTGCAAAACCAATTTAGGGAGGGCCGCTGCGCGCGCACTTGATCCGCCGCAAGTGGGGTTCAGGGCACCAGCACGGCGGCGCCGTCCAGGCGGCCTTCGCGCAGGGCCTGCAGGGCCGAGTTGGCGTCCGGCAACGCGAACGGCTGGGCGTGCGCCTGCAGTTCCAACTCGGCGGCCAGCCGCATGAATTCCTCGCCGTCGGCCCGGGTGAGGTTGGCGACCGAACGCAGCACGCGTTCGCCCCACAGCAGCGCGTAGGGGAAGGACGGGATGTCGCTCATGTGGATGCCGGCGCAGACCACGGTGCCGCCCTTGCGCACGGCGCGCAGCGCGCGGGGGACCAGGTCGCCGGCCGGCGCGAACAGCAGGGCGGCATCGAGCGGTTCGGGCGGCAACTCGTCCGAGCCGCCGGCCCAGCAGGCGCCCAGCGAGCGGGCGAAGGCCTGGGTGCGGTCGTCATCGGCCCGCGTGAAGGCGTACACCCGCTGGCCCCTGGCGACGGCGAGCTGGCACAGGAGGTGGGCGGCCGCGCCGAAGCCGTACAGCCCGAGTCGACGGACCCCGCTTCCGGCCATGCGCCAGGCCCGGTGGCCGATCAGGCCGGCACACAGCAGCGGCGCCGCGCGCAGGTCGTCGTAGCGCTCGGGCAGGGCCAGGCAGAAGCGCTCGTCGGCCGCTGCGTAGTCGGCGAAGCCGCCGTCGCGGTCCCAGCCGGTGAACACCGGGCGATCGCACAGGTTCTCGCGTGCCTCGCCGCAGAAGGCGCAGGCGCCGCAGCTGCCGCCGAGCCAGGGCACGCCGACGCGCTGGCCGGGTTCGAAACGCTGCGCCGCGCTGCCCCGTGCGATCACCCGGCCGACGATTTCGTGGCCGGGTACAACCCCGGTGCCGTGCGGCGGCAGGTCGCCATCGACCAGGTGCAGGTCGGTGCGGCAGACGCCGCAGGCCAGCACCTGCAGCAGCACGTCGTGCGGGCCCGGCTGCGGCACGGCACGCTCGACCGCGACCAGGCGGCGGCCGGCGGGGTCGGCCGCCATGGCGCGCATGGCGGTGGGCAGCATGGCCCCATGCTAGGCGCGGTGCGCCTTTCCCCGCAAGCCGAGGCGGGGGCTACACGCGGCTTGCAATGACGCGTGCGGCGCCGGCGCAGCCGGGCTGGCGTGCTCCACAATTCGCGGCTGCACCGGGCAGCCCCTTCGCTCTTCCAGGGCTGCCGATCTTTCGCGAGGAGACAACCATGCCCATCCAGTTCCGCCGCTCCTGGAGCGACCCCGACCTCGAGCTGTACCGCGATACCGTGGTGCGCTTCATCGAGGAGCACATGGTCCCCGCTGACGAGGCCGCCCGCAAGCGCGGGCACGTGGGCCATGAGCTGTGGCGCCAGGCCGGCCAGACCGGGCTGCTGTGCACCGACATTCCGCACGAGTGGGGCGGCGCCGGCGGCGACTTCCGCCACGAAGCCGTGTTCCACGAGGAGATGGCGCGCCGAAGCCTGTCGGGCATGAACACCGCGGTGCATTCCATCGTCGCCCATTACCTGCTCAACCACGGCACCGATGACCAGAAGCGCCGCTACCTGCCGCGGCTGGCCAGCGGCGAACTGGTGGGCGCCATCGCCATGACCGAACCGGGCGCCGGCTCCGACCTGCAAGGCGTGCGCACGCGCGCCGAGCGCGACGGCGAGGGCTGGCGCCTGAACGGCTCCAAGACCTTCATCACCAACGGCTTCCTGGCCGGCGTGGTGCTGGTGGTGGCCAAGACCGATCCCAGCCAGGGCGCGCGCGGCACCTCGATCCTGATCGTCGATACGCAGGACTGCGCCGGCTTTCGCGTCGGCCGCGTGCTCGACAAGGTCGGCATGAAGGCGCAGGACACCTCGGAGCTGTTCTTCGACGACGTCCGCCTGGGGCCCGACCAGCTGCTGGGCGGCCGCGAAGGCCAGGGCTTCTTCCAGCTGATGGCCGACCTGCCGTACGAGCGGCTGATCATCGGCGTGTCGGCGCTGGCCGCCATGGAGGGCGCCTACGAAGCGACGCTGGCTTACGTGCGCGAGCGCAAGGCCTTCGGCCAGGCCATCGCGCAATTCCAGAACACGCGCTTCAAGCTGGCCGAGATCGCCACCGAGATCCAGGTCGGCCGCGCCTTCATCGACCGCTGCGTGGAAGACCTGCTGGCGGGCCAGCTGGACACCGCCACGGCGTCGATGGCCAAGCTGTGGGGCTCGGAGGCACAGGGCCGCGTGGTCGATGCCTGCCTGCAGCTGTTCGGCGGCTACGGCTACATGAACGAGTACATGATCGGCCGCATGTACGCCGACGCGCGCATCCAGCGCATCTACGGCGGCACCAGCGAGATCATGAAGGAAGTGATCGCGCGGGCGCTCTAAGGTCGCCGCCGCCGGCTGGCAGAATCGTTCCGAGTTCCATCTTCTTGCATCGATCCAACAGAGGAGAGTCCCCCCATGTCCGAAGCCTTCATCGTCGCCGCCGTCCGCACCGCCGGGGGCCGCCGCGGCGGCCGCCTGTCCGGCTGGCACCCGGTGGACCTGGCCGCCCAGGTGATCGACGCCCTGGTCGCGCGTGCCGACGCCGATCCGGCGCTGGTTGAGGACGTGTTCATGGGCTGCGTCAGCCAGGTCGGCGAGCAGTCCACCAACGTGGCGCGCAACGCCGTGCTGGCCTCGCGCCTGCCCGAGACGGTGCCGGGCACCTCGATCGACCGCCAGTGCGGCTCCTCGCAGCAGGCGGTGCACTTCGCCGCCCAGGCCGTGATGTCGGGCGTGCAGGACATCGTGATCGCCGCCGGCGTCGAGTCCATGACCCGGGTGCCGATGTTCAGCACCACGCAGCTGGCGCAGAAGGCCGGCATGGGCTTCTACCAGAGCCCGGCCATCAACCAGCGCTACGACAACGTGGTGTTCAGCCAGTTCATGGGCGCCGAGATGATCGCGAAGAAGCACGGCCTGTCCAAGGACGAGCTGGACCGGTTCGCGCTGCTGAGCCACCAGCGCGCGGCCGCGGCCAGCCAGGCCGGCGCCTTCCAGGACGAGATCGTGCCGTTGGAGGTGCGCAATGCGCAAGGGCAGGGCACCGGCGAGATGCACACGGTGGACGAGGGCATCCGCTTCGACGCCACGCTCGAGGGCATCCAGTCGGTCAAGCTGCTGCAGGAAGGCGGCGTGATCACCGCGGCCAACGCCAGCCAGATCTGCGACGGCGCCACCGCCGTGCTGGTGGTCAACGAGCGCGGCCTCAAGGCCCTGAACGCCAGGCCGCTGGCACGCATCCACCACATGACCGTGATGGGTGGCGATCCGGTGATCATGCTGGAAGCGCCGCTCCCGGCCACCGAGCGCGCGCTCAAGAAGGCCGGCATGAAGATCGGCGACATCGACCTGTACGAGGTCAACGAGGCCTTCGCCTCGGTGCCGCTGGCCTGGCTGAAGGCGCTCGACGCGGACCCGGATCGCCTGAACGTGCACGGCGGCGCCATCGCGCTGGGGCATCCGCTGGGCGCCTCCGGCACCAAGCTGATGTCCACGCTGGTGCATGCCCTGCACCGCAGCGGCAAGCGCTACGGCCTGCAGACCATGTGCGAAGGCGGCGGCATGGCCAACGTGACCATCGTCGAGCGGCTCTGAGCGGCCGCGCGGGCCCGCCGCAAGCGCGCGGGCCTCAGTCGTTCACCAGCACCAGCTTGCCCTTGACCGCGCGCGAAGCCATGTGCGCGTAGGCGGCCTTGAGTTCCGCCATGGGCATCGTGCGGTCGATCACCGGCTTGACCTTGCCCTGCGCGTACCACTGGGCCAGCTGCTGCAGCATCGCGGCATTGGCCTGCGGTTCGCGCCGCGCGTAGTCGCCCCAGAACACGCCGACGATGGAGGCGCCCTTGAGCAGCGGCAGGTTCAGCGGCAGCGACGGAATCGGTCCCGAGGCGAAGCCCACCACCAGGTAGCGGCCGCGCCAGCCGATCGAGCGGAAGGCGGGTTCGGCGAAGTCGCCGCCCACCGGGTCGTACACCACGTCCGGGCCCTTGCCGCCGGTCGCTTCCTTGATCGCATCGCGCAGGTTGCCCTGGCTGTAGTTGATCGCGGCATCGGCGCCGATCGAGCGGCACAGCTCGCACTTCTCGTCGGTGGACGCCGCGGCGATCACGCGCGCGCCGGCGGCCTTGGCGATCTGGATCGCCGCCGTGCCCACGCCGCCGGCGGCGCCGAGCACCAGCACGGTCTCGCCGGCCTTCAGTTGCGCGCGGTCCAGCAGCGCATGGTGCGAGGTCGCGTAGGTCATGATGAACGCGGCCGCGTCCACCGCCGGGAAGCCGGCCGGCAGCGGCAGGCACAGCGCCGCCGGTGCCAGCGTGTGGCTGGCGAATCCGCCCGTGCCCGACAGGCAGGCGACCGGCTGGCCCACCTGGAAATCGGTCACGCCATCGCCCACCGCTTCCACGACGCCGGCGTACTCGGAGCCGGGAACGAAGGGCGGCGGCGGCTTGTGCTGGTACTTGCCCTGGACGATCAGCAGGTCGGGGTAGTTCAGGCTGGCGGCCTGGATGCGCAGCAGCAGCTGGCCCGCGCCGGGCTGCGGGGTCGGCAGCTCCTTCCATTGCAGCGCATCGACACCGACCGGGTCCTCGCAAAGCCAGGCTTGCATGGCGTTCTCCTTCGAAAGCGCGCAATGATAGGCAGCCGCGCGGTCGCCGATGTCCCAGCGGCGACCCCAGCCCTACAATGGTTGCAGCCGCAGTACCGCATGAAGATCCTCCTGTCCAACGACGACGGCTACCAGGCGCCCGGCCTGGTTGCCCTGCACGCCGCGATCCGCGACCTGGCCGAGGTCGAGGTGGTCGCCCCCGAGCACAACAACAGCGCCAAGTCCAACGCCCTGACGCTGCACGCGCCGCTGTACGTGCAGGAGGCCGCCAACGGCTTTCGCTACGTGAACGGCACGCCGGCCGACTGCGTGCACATCGCGCTGACCGGCATGCTCGGCTACCGGCCCGACCTGGTGGTCAGCGGCATCAACAACGGCGCCAACATGGGCGACGACACGATCTACTCCGGCACCGTGGGCGCCGCCATGGAGGGCTACCTGTTCGGCATCCCGGCGATCGCCTTCTCGCAGGTGGAAAAGGGCTGGGGCCACCTCGATGCCGCCGCGCAGAAGGCGCGCGAGCTGGTGCAGCGCGTGCTGGCCGAGGGCCTGGACGCGCCGCGCCCGTTCCTGCTCAACGTGAACATCCCCAACCGCGCCGCCGCCGAGCTGGGGCCGTTCGAGGTCTGCCGGCTGGGGCGCCGCCATGCGGCCGAGAAGGTGATCTCGCAGCCCAGCCCGCATGGCCTGACCATGTACTGGATCGGTGGCGCCGGCCTGCCCAGGGACAGCGCCGAGGGCACCGACTTCCATGCCACCGCGAACGGGCGCATCTCGGTGACGCCGCTGCAGGTCGACCTGACCGAGCATGCCGCGCTGCGCGACTGGTCGGACCGCGTCGGCCGCTTCGCGGGTCCGGGATGAACCGCCGTCCGGGCTTTCCCGCGCGGCTGGACGGCTTGGCGCAACAGGGCCCCGCGCCCGCGCCGCGGACCCCTCCCGCGGCCCGGGTGGCGGCGCCGGTGGCGCAGCGGCCTGCGGGCGTGGGCCTCGACTCGCAGGCGATCCGCGCGCGCATGGTCACGCGGCTCGCTGCCGCCGGCATCGCCGATGCGCGCGTGCTGGCCGCCATGGGCCGGATCGAACGGCACCGGTTCGTCGACAGCGCGCTGGGCAACCAGGCGTACGAGGACACCAGCCTGCCGATCGGCCTGGGCCAGACGATCTCCAAGCCAAGCGTGGTGGCGCGCATGGTGGAGTTGCTGCTGGGCGCGCTGCCGGCCGGCGGCCGCCTGGGGCGGGTGCTGGAGATCGGCACCGGCTGCGGCTACCAGGCCGCGGTGCTGGGCGAGGTGGCCAGCGAGGTCTACAGCATCGAGCGCCTGCGCGGCCTGCATGAGAAGGCGCGCGAGAACCTGCGGCCGTTCCGCCTGCCCAACGTGCACCTGCTGTTCGGCGACGGCATGCAGGGTTTTGCCAAGGGCGCGCCGTACGCGGGCATCATCGCCGCCGCCGGCGGCGATGCCGTGCCGCAAGCCTGGATCGACCAGCTGGCGGTGGGCGGGCGCATCATCGCGCCCACCGTCATGCCCGACCGCCGCCAGGCCCTGGTGGTGCTGGAGAGGACGCCGCGCGAAGTGCGCCGCAGCGTCCTTGAGGGCGTCCACTTTGTCCCCCTAAAATCCGGCATCGCTTGAAGGAACAACACAAGATGAAGGGCATGTCCGCGCGCGCCACCCGGGCCGCCGTGCTGGTGGTGGCGGCTCTCGTGCTGGCCGGCTGCGGTTCGCGCACGCGCGCACCGGCACCGGTGGAGGATCGCAGCGCAGGCGTGCGCACGGCGCCGGCGACGGCCGGGGTGACCGTCACCCCGATCGAGCCTGCCAAGACCCTGCCCGGCGCCGAGAACGCCGGCAAGCCCGGGTACTACACGGTCCGCCAGGGCGACACGCTGATCCGCATCGGCCTGGAGAGCGGGCAGAACTGGCGCGACATCGTGCGCTGGAACAACCTCGACAACCCCAACGTCATCGAAGTGGGCCAGGTGCTGCGCGTCGCGCCGCCCGAGACGGCCGTTGCCCGCCCGGTGCCGCCCCCTGCCGTGCTGCCGGCGCCCGGCGCCTCGCAACCCGCGCAGGGTGGCTCGCCAGCTGCCACGGCGCCGCGCGGCACCGTCACCACCGCCGCACCCGGGCCGGCCGCGCAGCCGCCGGTGCCGGCCGAGGAAGAAGTCGCCTGGGGCTGGCCGGCGCCGGGCAACAGCACGGTGATCGCCACCTTCGACGAAGTGCGCAACAAGGGCCTGGACATCGGCGGCCGCGCCGGCGATCCGGTGCTGGCGGCGGCCGATGGCCGGGTGGTGTATGCCGGTGCCGGCCTGCGCGGCTACGGCAACCTGATCATCCTCAAGCACAACAACACCTACCTGACCGCCTACGCCCACAACCAGGCGCTGCTGGTCAAGGAAGACCAGAACGTGCGCAAGGGCCAGAAGATCGCCGAGATGGGCTCGAGCGACACCGACCGGGTGAAGCTGCACTTCGAGATCCGCCGGCAAGGCAAGCCGATCGATCCCGCGAACCTGCTGCCGCCGAGGTAAGCCATGCGCCGGCGCGACGGAAAGGGCGAAGTCCCCGATCCGGGCGCGAAGCAGCGCAGTGCGCCCTCCCGGCAGGCGCCCGCCGCCGACGATCCTGCGCCGGGGCTGGACTTGCGCCCCGATCTGGCCGGCGAGTCCAGCGACACGCTGACGCTCTACCTGCGCGACGTGCGCCGCACCGAGCTGTTCACCGCGCAGCAGGAGTACGACACGGCGGTGCGCGCGCAAGCCGGCGACTTCCACGCGCGCCAGTCCATGATCGAGCACAACCTGCGGCTGGTGGTCAGCATCGCCAAGGGCTACCTGGGGCGCGGCGTGCCGCTGTCGGACCTGATCGAGGAAGGCAACCTGGGCCTGATGCATGCCATCGGCAAGTTCGAGCCGCAGCGGGGTTTCCGTTTCTCCACCTACGCGACCTGGTGGATCCGGCAGTCGGTCGAGCGCGCCGTCATGAACCAGGGCCGCACGATCCGCTTGCCGGTGCACGTGGTGCGCGAGTTGCAGCAGGTGCTGCGGGCGCGCCGGATGCTGGAGAGCGATCCGGCATTCCAGGCGGCGCGCCGCGGCGACGGCGTGCGGGTGGAGGACGTCGCCGCGCTGGTGGGCCGCGAGGTGCAGGAGGTGGCCCACCTGCTGGCGATGGCGGAGGCGCCGCGCTCGCTCGATGCGGCGCTGGACCGCTCGGACGAGGACCACACGCTGGCCGATTCGCTGGCCGACGATGCCGCGGTCGATCCCACCGGTGCCGCGCAGGAGCGCGAGGTCGAGCGGCTGCTCGCGACCTGGATCGAGACGCTGTCGCAGCGCGAGCAGGAAGTGCTGGAGGGCCGCTTCGGCCTGAAGGACCGCGACCCCGAGACGCTGGAGGTGCTGAGCGACCGCCTGGGCCTCACGCGCGAGCGCGTGCGCCAGATCCAGAACGAGGCCCTGCTCAAGCTCAGGCGCCAGCTCAACCGCGATGGCATCGACCGCTCGGCGCTGTTCTGAGCACCGGCGGATGAACCCTCCCCCATCGAGGGAGGGCAGGATGGGGGTTCCTGAGGATGAGGGCACTGATACAGTGCCCTCATGAGTTGGCCTGTTCTTGTCTTCGATGTCGAATCCATTCCCGATGTGGCGGGGCTGCGCCTGCTGCGCGACGCCCCCGCCGAGCACACCGACGCCCAGGTCTGGGACGCCTGGTGCCAGGAGCGCAAGGACAAGGGCCAGAGCGACTTCGCGCCGCTGCACCTGCAGCGCGTGCTGGTGATCAGTTGCGTGTTCCGCAGCGGCGAGGGGCTGCGCGTGCATTCCTTCGTCGATCGCGACGGCGCCAGCGAAGGCCGCGTGATCCAGAACTTCTTCAGCAGCATCGACAAGCACGTGCCGCAATTGGTGAGCTGGAACGGCGGCGGCTTCGACCTGCCGGTGCTGCACTGGCGCGGCCTGCAGCACGGGGTGGTCGCCGACAAGTACTGGGACCTGGGCGAGGACGACCGCGAGTTCAAGTGGAACAACTACATCAGCCGCTACCACCTGCGCCACATGGACCTGATGGACCTGCTGGCGATGTACCAGCCGCGCGCCAATGCGCCGATGGACGCCATGGCCAAGCTGTGCGGCTTTCCCGGCAAGCTGGGCATGGACGGCAGCCAGGTCTATCAGGCGTACCTTGACGGCAAGCTGGAGGAGATCCGCCGCTACTGCGAGACCGACGTGATGAACACCTACCTGCTGTACTGCCGCTACCAGAAGATGCGCGGCGGCCTCAGCGAGGCCGAGTACGGGCAGGAGATCGCGCTGGTCAAGGACAGCCTCGGGACGCTCGCGGACACCGAACCGCACTGGCGCGAGTACCTGCAGGCCTGGGCCTGAGCGCCGGCCGCCGCCCGGCGGCCTGAGACAATCGGGGGATGACAGCAGACAACGACGGCGCTTCCGCTGCCTTGCCGGAAGGCTGGCTGGCGGTGGATGCGCTGGATCTCGAGGCGCGCGGCGTGGCCCACCGCGCCGACGGCAAGGTGGTGTTCATCGAGGGCGCACTGCCTTTCGAGCAGGTCAGCGCCGCCATCGGCCGCCGCAAGAACAACTGGGAGCAGGGCCAGCTCACCGCCATCCATCGTGAATCGTCGCAGCGGGTGCGGCCGCGCTGCCCCCATTTCGGCCTGCACGAGGGCGCCTGCGGCGGCTGCAAGATGCAGCACCTGCACCCGGGCGCGCAGGTGGCCATCAAGCAGCGCGTGCTGGAAGACGACCTCTTGCACCTGGCCAAGGTCCGGCCCGAACGGGTGCTGCGGCCGATCGAGGGCCCGGCCTGGAACTACCGCTGGCGGGCGCGCTTCTCGGTGCGACACGTGCGCAAGAAGGGCACGGTGCTGGTGGGGTTCCACGAGCGCAAGAGCCGCTACGTGGCCGACATCCGCGAGTGCCATGTGGTGCCGGTCCATGTGAGCGACCTGCTGCTGCCGCTGCGCGCATTGATCGGGTCCATGGAGGCGATCGAGACCTGCCCGCAGATCGAGCTGGCCTGCGGCGACGACGTCACCGCCCTGGTGCTGCGGCACCTGGAGCCGCTCAGCGAAGGCGACCTGGCCAAGCTGCGGGCGTTCGCGCAAGCGCACCCCGGCGTCCAATGGTGGCTGCAGCCGAAGGGCCCGGACAGCGTCCGCCTGCTCGATGAGGGCGGCCCGCCGCTTTCCTACACGCTGCCGGAGTTCGGCATCGCCATGCCGTTCCGGCCGACGGACTTCACCCAGGTCAACCCGCACATCAATCGGGTGCTGGTGTCCACCGCCCTGGGGCTGCTGGACGTGCAACCGCAGGAGCGGGTGATCGACTGGTTCTGCGGGCTGGGCAACTTCACGCTGCCGCTGGCCACCCGCGCACGCGAGGTGCTGGGCCTCGAGGGCAGCGAGGCGCTGGTGGCGCGCTCGCGCGAGAACCTGGCGCTCAACGCCGCCCGGCGGCCGCTGGCGCCCACGCAGTTCGCGGCCCGCAACCTGTTCGAGATGATGCCGCAGCAACTGGTGGCCGACGGCGTCGCCCACAAGTGGCTGGTGGACCCGCCGCGCGAGGGCGCCTTCGCGCTGGCCAAGGCGCTGGCCGACCTGCACCAGCAGCCGGAACTCGCCGCAGGCTGGACGGCGCCGCGGCGCATCGTCTATGTCAGCTGCAACCCGGCCACGCTGGCGCGCGATGCCGGCCTGCTGGTGCACCAGGCCGGCTATCGCTGCAGCGCCGCCGGGGTGGTCAACATGTTCCCGCACACCGCGCACGTCGAGAGCATGGCGGTGTTCGACCGCTAGCAGCGGGGGAGGGCGGTTCCTTCCGCACCTGCAAGGCAAAGGCGGGCGAACAGAGGCCGCCCGGCAAAACGAAAGGGGCCCGCGGGGGCCCTTTCCGTCTTTGCGTCGAGTCCGTCTAGTCGGAGCTGCCGCCCAGCCCGAACAGCACCAGCAGGCTCTGGAAGACGTTGTAGATGCTCAGGTACACGCCCAAAGTGGCGGTGATGTAGTTGGTCTCCTCGCCGTCGCGCACGCGCTTGAGGTCGTACAGGATGAAGAACGAGAAGATGCCGATCACCAGCACCGACAGGGTGATCATCAGCGCGCCGCTTTGCAGGAACACGTTGGCGATGCCGGCCACCAGCACCAGGATGGCCCCGATGAACATGAACTTGGCCATGCTCGACAGGTCGCGCTTGACGATGGTGGACATCGTCGCCATGCCCAGGAAGATGGCGCCCGTGCCGGCGAACGCGGTCATCACCAGGCTGGCGCCGTTGCTGAAGCCCAGCACGATGCCCAGCAGGCGCGAGAGCATCACGCCCATGAAGAAGGTGAAGCCCAGCAGGATCGGCACGCCGGCCGCCGAGTTCTTGAACTTCTCGATGGCGAACATGAAGCCGAAGGCGCCGCCCAGGAACACGATCAGGCCGAGGCCGGGCGACAGCGCACGGGCGATGCCGGTTTGCAGGCCCAGCCAGGCACCCAGCACGGTCGGCACCATCGACAGGGCCAGCAGCCAGTAGGTGTTGCGCAGCACACGGTTGCGCTCCTGCGCCGGCGACAGGGCATAGCCGTAGCCGGCTGCGGAAGTGACTTGCTCGTTCATCCGGTAACTCCTTTGACTGGACGGTTATTGGATGCGGGGATTCTAGGTGGGTTCCCCGGCCGGCCCGAAAAAGAAAGACCACCGGGGGCCAGCCGGTATCCTCGGCCTTTTTCCAACGCGACAACCATGAAGACCAGACTCACCCTCGAACTCGCCGACCTGAAGGCCATTGCCGCCGCCGCCGAAGCCGAAGCGCTCAAGCACCAGTGGGCCGTCACCATCGCCATCGTCGACGACGGCGGCCACCTGCTGTGGCTGCAGCGGCTCGATGGCGCCCCGCCGGTGTCGGCCCACATCGCGCCCGCCAAGGCGCACACGGCGGCGCTCGGCCGGCGCGAGAGCCGCGTGTACGAGGAAATCATCAACGGCGGGCGCTACTCGTTCCTGAGCGCGCCCGACCTGCGCGGCATGCTGGAGGGCGGCGTGCCGATCCTGAAGGACGGCCAGTGCCTGGGCGCCGTGGGCGTCAGCGGCGTGAAGTCCAGCGAGGACGCGCAGATCGCCCGTGCCGGCATCGCCGCCATCGGGCTCTGACCGGCGCGTCGCCGCGCCTTCTTACTTGGTGAGGATCAGCTTGCCCAGCCGGGTGGCCTGCAGGCGGTAGACCTCGCCCTGGTGGCGGATCTCGACCCAGCGGTTGCCGGCCAGCAGCGCGTCGCTGTCCAGCGGCTTGCGGGCCGCCGGGGGCGGCGCCGGTGCCTGGCTGCACCGGGGCTCGCCAGGGGGCGCGGGGGCGGCCGGCCCGGCGTTCATGGCTGGCGCGGCTCCATGATGAATCCGATCTTGCGCAGCCCAGCCTGCTGGGCGGCCGCCATCGCCTGCGCCACCTTTTCGTAGCGCACCGCCTTGTCGCCGCGGATGTGCAGGTCGGGTTGCGGATCCCTGGCGGCCTCGGCGCGCAGCAGGGCGGGCAGTTCGCCTTCGCCGATGCGGCGTTCGTTCCAGAAGTACTGGCCGTCGGCATCGACCGACAGGCGCACCGTCTGCGGCTTGATGTCCTGCGGCTGGCTGCTGGCCCGCGGCAGGTCGATGTTGACCGAGTGCTTCATCACCGGCACGGTGATGATGAAGATGATCAGCAGCACCAGCATGACGTCCACCATGGGCGTCACGTTGATCTCGTTCATCACCTCGTCGGTGTCGTCCTGGGTGCCGAAGGCCATGCTCAGCTTCCCTTCTTCATGGAGACCACGTTGGCCGGCGCGCTGCCGGCGCTCACGCGCGTGCCGGTGAGGAAGTAGGCGTGCAGGTCGTGGGCGAAGCGGTTGAGCTTCATCAACACCGACTTGTTGCCGCGCACCAGGGCGTTGTAGCCGAGCACCGCCGGAATCGCGACCGCCAGGCCCATCGCCGTCATCACCAGCGCCTCGCCGATCGGTCCCGCCACCTGGTCGATCGTGGCCTGGCCGGCCGTGCTCATGGTCAGCAGCGCGTGGTAGATGCCCCAGACGGTGCCGAACAGGCCGATGAAGGGCGCCGTGGAACCGACCGAGGCCAGCACCGCCAGCCCCGATTGCAGGCGCGCGGTGGATTCGTCGATCGAGTTGCGCAGGCTGCGCGTGAGCCATTCGCTGGCGCCCAGCGTATCGTGCAGCTGCGGCTGCGCATGGTGGTGGGCGGTGGACTCGCGCCCCTCGGTGGCCAGCGCGCGGAACGGGTTGGCCGGGTCCGCCCCCAGTTTGGCCAGGCCGTCGGCGAAATCGGCGCTGTGCCAGAAGCTTTCGGTGCGGCGGGCCTGGGCGGCGTAGCGGCGCAGGTCCAATGCCTTGACCACGATCACCCACCAGGAGGCCAGCGACATGGCCAGCAGCATCAGGGCCGTGCCGCGCATCACGAGGTCGCCCTGGGCCCACAGGTGCAACAAGCCGAATTCGTTGTTCATCGCGTTCTCTCCGCGTATCTCACTGGAAAATCGTAGGTCCACTCGACCGGCACGCCGTTGCGCGTGGCCGGCCGGAACTTGAGCTTGCGCGCGCCCTCGAGCGCGGCCTTGTCCAGGCGGTCGTAGCCGCTGGAGCGAGCCAGCTCCACCCGCGTGGCGAAGCCGTTGACGCCCACGGTCACGCGCAGCAGCACGGTGCCGTACTCGCCCAGCCGGCGCGAAATCGCCGGTGGGCGGAAGGCCTCCTCGTTGGCGGCGTAGTCCGCGTCCACCATCGGCAGGCTCACCGGCGCCGGCGCCGGCGGGGCGGGCGGCGCGGGCACCGAGGCGGGCGCGGGCGGCGCCACCGGCGCGGCAATGGGCGGAGCCGGCGGCTGGGGCGCCGTCGTGCCCAGCGGTGCCGTCGGCGAAGGCGCGGTCTCGGGAATGGCGGCCGGCAGCGGTGCGGGCGGCCGCGGCGCGGGGCGGGGCGCCGGAGCCTTGCGGGGAACCGGCGCAGGCGCGGGCCTGGGCGGCGGCGGGACCGGGGGCGGTGGTGCCGGCGGCGGCGCGGCGGGCTCGGCCGGCTGCGCGGGGATGATTTCGCTGACGACCTGCACCGGCACCACGATCTCGGGCGGCTGCTGGCGCAGCAGCCCATGCTGCAGCGCCCACAGCGCCGCTGCGTGCGCCAGCAGCACGCCACCGGCTACGGCGGCGTTGCGGCGGCGGAAGGGCAGGGAAATCGGCGGCATCGACACGGTGCGGGGCGGCGGGGGCTCAGTCGCGCAGGGCCCACCAGGCAGCGCCCAGCACCAGCGGCAGGATCAGGCCAAGGAGGACGAACAACCCCATGCGCCCGCTCCGCAACCACAGCCTTCATGCTGCACCGCCGCGACGGGAGCCGCCGGGTTGCATTGTGCGACCACGTCCCGGGCGCAAGTCTCGCACTGGCCGCACTGGGTCGCCACGCCCAGCTCGAACTGGATGTCGTCGAAGCTCATCCCCGCGCGGGCATGGCGGGCGATCTCGCGGTCGGAGATACGGCGGCAGACACAGACGATCATGGCGGGGTACTGCGGAGGGGATGCTGGAAGGCGATGGGCAAATTTTAAATGCGAATCGATCGCATTTGCAATGACCCAGATCAATTTCCTTGATGGCGCCAAGGAGGCTGCGGCACCGCATGGCCGGACAAGGCCAAGTCGCGTGAAAGACTGGCCAGTGACGCCAGCCCGCACAGCGCCATGGCCGCTTCCAGCTCGTCGCGCAGCAGCCGGATGACGTGGGCCACCCCCATGGCACCGGCACTGGCCAGGCCCCAGACCAGCGGCCGGCCGATGAGCACGGCGCGGGCGCCGAGCGCCAGGGCCTTGAGCACATCGGTGCCGCGCCGGATGCCGCCGTCGACCAGCACCGGCACGGCGCCGCCGGCGGCCGCCACGATGGCTGGCAGGGCCGATGCCGTCGCGGGCGCGCCGTCCAGTGTCCGGCCGCCGTGGTTTGAGACGATCAGGCCGGCAGCCCCGGCCGCCACCGCGGCGCGGGCGTCGGCCGGGTGCAGCACGCCCTTGACCAGCACCGGCAGGCGCGTGGCGCCCAGCAGCCAGTCGAGGTCGGCCCAGCCGGGCGCCGTGGCCAGAAGCTCAGCCAGGCTTGCGGGGCCCGCCGCGGCCGGGAGGTTGGCCGCGATGACGCCCGGCGGCAACCGGAAGCCGGCGCGCCGCTCGCCATCGCGCACCCCGTTGACCGGCGCGTCCACCGTGAACACCAGCGCTTCGTAGCCGGCCGCCTCGGCCCGCTGCACCAGGTCCAGCGTCCGCCCGCGGTCGCGCTGGAAATACAGCTGGAACCACAACGGCCCGCGGCCCGCATCGCCGCACACGGCAGCGGCAACCGTCTCCAGCGACACGCTGGACAGCGTGCTGAGCGCGAAGCCGGCGCCCTGCGCGGCGGCGGCGATGGCGCTGGCCAGCTCGCCGTCGTCATCGAACAGGCGCTGGTAGGCCAGTGGCGCCAGCAGGACCGGATGGGCGAGGCGGCGGCCCAGCAGTTCCACCTGCGTGTGCAGGCCGGCGAGCGGCTGCAGCACGCGCGGCCACAGCCGCAGCCCGTCCCAGGCCGCTCGATTGGCGTCGGCGGTGTGGCCGTCGCCGGCCGCGCTGCCCAGGTAGGCCGCGGCATTCGGGTCGAGCCGCGCCAGCGCGCGGGTTCGGTGGTCGTCGAGGCTGACGACCTCCGGCGGCAGTGCCTGCGCCTTCACGTGGCCGCCCACATGCGCAGCAGGTTGTGGTACGTGCCCGTGAGCTGCACCAGCGCAGGGTCGTCGGCATCCCGCGAACGCAGCTGCAGCAGGGCCATGTCCATCTCGAACAGCAGCTGGCGCTGCTCGCCGCTGCGCACCATGCTCTCCACCCAGAAGAAGCTCGCGATGCGCGCGCCACGCACCACCGGCGTGACCTCGTGCAGTGTCGTGCCGGGATACAGCACCAGGTCGCCCGCCGGCAGCTTGAGGCGGCGCTCGCCCTGCGGCTCGCGGATCACCAGCTCGCCGCCCTCGTATTCGTCCGGCTCCGCGAGGAACAGCGTGCAGGACAGGTCGCTGCGCACCCACTGGGGCGGGTGCTGCGAACGCAGCACGGCGCCGTCGATGTGCTCGCCGTAGTGGTTGCTGTCACCGCCATAGCGGTTGAACAGCGGGTTGAAGATCTTGCGCGGCAGGGCCGCGGAGAAGAAGAGCGGATCGCGCTGCAGGGCCGCGAGCACCAGCTCGCGCAGCTGCGCCGCGGCGGCGCTGTCTTGCGCGAGCTGCTCGTTGTTCTTGCGCGCGACCGCCTGCGTGCCGGCGCTGCCGCGGCCGTCGATCCACGGTGCGTCGGGCCCGAGCAGGGCGCGCGCCTGCGCCACTTCGTCGGGCGCGAGGATCTTCTTCAGGTGCAGCAGCATGGGGAGCCTCAGAACATCGACTTGAGCGTCAGCTCCACCCGGCGCGGCGCGCCCGGCACGTAGAAACCCCGGTACAGCGAGTCGGCGTAGAGCCGGTCGGTCAGGTTGGTGACGTTCAGCTTGGCCGTCCAGCGATCGTTGATCAGGTACTCGGCCATGGCGTCCGCCGTAACGAAGCCGTCGGCGCGCACGGCGCGGTTGCCTTCCGGGTTCTGCGAACCGCGCCAGTTCAACCCCATGCCGAGCCGCAGGCGGGGGAGCACCCGGTAGCTGGTCCAGAGGCTGCCGCTGTGGCGCGGCGTCAGGCCGGGCCGGTCGCCGGCGACCTGCGGGCCGGTGCCGGCGGGGTTGGCTACCTGGTTGCTCTGGTCGATCGTCGCGTCGGGGATCCAGGTGTGGTTGAAGAACACCTCCCATTTCGGCGTGAGGCGGCCGGCCAGGTTGAACTCCATGCCGGCGGCGTGGCGCTTGCCGGAGAGCAGTTCCTGGGTGGCCGCGGTGTCCGGGTCGGTGTTGCGCTCGTTGTGCTTCTCGCTGTAGAAGAAGGCCACGCCCAGCAGCGCGCGTTGGTCGAACAGGTCCCACTTGCCGCCGACCTCGAAGTTGCGGCTCTTCTCGGGCGGCGTGTTGGCCGTGCGTTGCTGTCCCGCGTTGAAGTTGACCGCGAACTGATAGGCGTCGCCCGAGGTGTTGTACGAGGTGCCGTAGGAAACGTAGTAGCTGGCGCTGTCGTCCGGCTGGTACAGCACGCCGACGCGCGGACTCCACAGGTTGTCCGAGCGCTCGCCGGAGAGGGCTCCTTGCGCATCCCGGTAGGAAGCCGTGAAGCGGTCGAACCGCAGCCCTGCCAGCAGCTTGACCATCGGCGTCAGGGCGAAGGTGTCCTGGGCGTACAGGCCGATGTCGCGGGCATCGAAGGTGTTGAACGGCACCGGGCCCCGCGTGTCGGGGCGCACCGCACCGTCGTTGGGGGTGCCGATGGTGGTGGTCGGGGCGGCGGCGAGTCCGGTCGTGAAGCTGTTGTTGCGCCGCGCGTCGTCCTGGTAGATGTCGACGCCGGCGAGCAGCTGGTGCCGCCCGAACGTGCCCGAGTAGTCGCTGGTGAGCTGGGTCAGCTCGCTCTCGCCGATGCGCGCCTTGGGGTTGCGCCGCAGCACCGTGGCGTCGCTCAGGGTCGCCCGGGTGGTCGGCGTGGCGAATCCGATCGCGCTCGCCAGCAGGTCGCGCTCGTAGCGGCCATGGCGCAACTGCGTCCTCAGTTGTCCCTCGTGGTCGAAGCGGTACACGTGCGACAGGTTCAGGTAGGTCGCACTGGTGTTCAGGTGGTCGTTGGCCAGCCCGTAGTAGTTGCGTGCCGGCAGCACCTCGGTGATGCGGCCGTTGTCCAGGATCCAGGGGTGGTCGTAGAGCGGCCGACCCTCGATATCCAGGTGATAGAAGCCCACGGCGAACTCGTTGCGCGTGCCGATGCCCCAGCGGTAGGTGGGCGCGATGCCGGACTTGCGCTGCCGGGCGCCCCAGTTGTCGGCCTCGTGCGCCATCGCATTGAGGCGCAAGGCCGCGTTCTCGCCGGTGTGGAAGTTGAAGTCGCCGGTGAGGCGGTGCAGGCCGCCGCTGCCGGCGGTGTAGTCCACCTCGTGCTGGGTCATGAGGAAGGGCTGCTTGCTGACCTGGTTGACCACGCCGCCGGTGGAGCCCTTGCCGAACAGCATCGAAGCGGAGCCCTTGAGTACTTCCACCCGGTCCTCGTTGAACGTGTCGCGTTCATACAGCGCGCCGTCGCGCAGGCCGTCGCGGTAGATGTCGCCGGCCTGGCCCAGCGAGAAGCCGCGCAGGCGCACGTCCTCCTCGCCGGTCTCGCCGGCCTGGAAGGTGACGCCGGCCGTGCTCCTGAGCACCTCGCGGAAGTCGTCGAGGTTGCGGTCGTCCATCAGCCGCTCGGTCTGCACGGTCACCGATTGCGGGATGTCGCGCAGCTGCTGCGTGCCCTTGCCGATGGTGGTGGTGGTCGCGTGGATGGTGTCCTTGCCTGGCGCCGCGTCGGGTGAGTCGCGCACCACCATTTCACGCAGGGCGCGCGAGCCGTCCGCAGGCCCGCCCGGCGAGGCCTGGGCCAGGGCATTGCAGGACGCGGCCAGCAGCAGCGCGCCCAGGGGCAGCAGGGGAGTGGGTGCCGCAGCGGGAACGGCGGCGGGGGCCGGGCAGCAGGGCCAGGACAGGTTGGCGGATGACACCAGGAAAACCTCCAGCGAGAGCGGTCCCATGGGGGGACCGGGTCGATGACGAGGCTGGCTGGCGGAAAAGGCTGGCTGGCCGATGGATGGGGTACGGTCCCGCGGATTCTATGCGTAAATGCGAATCGATCGCATTAAGGGCGGAGCTCCCAGCGGGGCCTGGGGAAAAAAAACGGGCCCCGAAAGGGCCCGCGGGTCGGCGGCCGCGCCGCCTGCTAGGGGGGAAGAAAGCCGGGCCGAAGGTCCGTCAGCTCGCGTCCCCCATCTGCGACTGCAGGTAGTTCTGCAGCCCCACCTTGGACAGCAGTTCGATCTGCGTTTCCAGCCAGTCGATGTGCTCCTCGGTGTCTTGCAGGATGTCGGCCAGGATCTCGCGCGAGACGTAGTCCTGCGCGGCCTCGCAGGCGGCGATGCCCTGCTTGACTTCGGCCTGGGCGCCGCGCTCGCTGCGCAGGTCGCAGTCGAGGATCTCGGGCACGTCCTCGCCGACCAGCAGCTTGCCCAGGTCCTGCAGGTTGGGCAGGCCGTCGAGCATGAGGATGCGTTCGATCAGCCGATCGGCGTGCTTCATCTCGCCGATCGACTCCTCGTACTCCTTCTTGGCCAGCCGCTCGAACCCCCAGTGCTTGAGGATGCGGTAGTGCAGGAAGTACTGGTTGGTGGCGGTCAGCTCGTTCTTGAGCTGGGCCTGCAGATGCTGCAGGACTTGCGGGTTGCCTTGCATTGTTGTTCTCCGTGCGGGGCTGCGATGCGGGCATTCTCGCCCGAATCGCAGCCCGCGCGGATCACCCGCCGGGAAGTCCCGTCACGGCGGGCGGCGCGCGTGCTCAGGCCGGCACCGCCTCCTCGGCCGTTTGCGCTGCCGGCGTTGCATCGGCCGGCGCCGACGTGCGGATCAGGTGGTCGAACGCGCCCAGCGCCGCCTTGGCGCCATCGCCGGCCGCGATGATGATCTGCTTGAACGGCGTCGTCGTCGCATCGCCGGCGGCGAACACGCCCGGCACCGAGGTCTGGCCGCGCGCATCGACCACGATCTCGCCGTGCTTGGACAGTTCCACCGTGCCCTTGAGCCATTCGGTGTTGGGCACCAGGCCGATCTGCACGAACACGCCTTCCAGCTCGACGCGGTGCTCCTGGCCGGAGACCCGGTCCTTGTAGACCAGGCCATTGACCTTCTGGCCGTCGCCGGTCACCTCGGTGGTCTGCGCGTTGCGCAGCGTCGTCACGTTCGGCAGGCTGGCCAGCTTGCGCTGCAGCACCGCGTCGGCGCGCAACTGCTCACCGAACTCGATCAGTGTCACATGGCCGACGATGCCGGCCAGGTCGATCGCGGCCTCCACGCCGGAATTGCCGCCGCCGACCACCGCCACGCGCTTGCCCTTGAACAGCGGGCCATCGCAGTGCGGGCAGTAGGCCACGCCCTTGTTGCGGTACTGCTGCTCGCCGGGCACGCCCAGCTGGCGCCAGCGCGCCCCGGTGGTCAGGATCACGCTGCGGCCCCTGAGCGTCGCGCCGCTCTCCAGCTCCACCTCGATCAGGTCCTTGCCCGGCTTGAGCGCCTTGGCGCGCTGCAGGTTCATGATGTCCACGTCGTAGTGGCGCACGTGCTCTTCCAGGGCCAGCGCGAACTTCGGCCCTTCGGTCTCCTTGACCGACACGAAGTTCTCGATGCCCAGCGTGTCCAGCACCTGGCCGCCGAAGCGCTCGGAGGCAATGCCGGTGCGGATGCCCTTGCGCGCCGCGTACACGGCCGCCGCGGCACCGGCGGGTCCGCCGCCGACGATCAGCACGTCGAACGGGTCCTTGGCCGCGATCTTCTTGGCCTCGCGCTCGGCGGCGCCGGTATCGACCTTGGCCAGGATTTCCTCCAGGCTCATGCGGCCGGTGTCGAATAGGGTGCCATTCAGGAACACGGTCGGCACGCCCATGATCTGGCGCTGCTCGATCTCGTCCTGGAACAGGCTGCCCTCGATCATGGTGGCCTTGATGCGCGGGTTCTGCACCGCCATCAGGTTGAGCGCCTGCACCACGTCCGGGCAGTTGTGGCAGGTCAGCGAGACATAGACCTCGAATTCCAAGTCGGTGTCGATCGCCCGGATCTGCTCGAGCACGTCCTGCTCCACCTTGGGCGGGTAGCCGCCGACCTGCAGCAGGGCCAGCACCAGCGAAGTGAACTCGTGGCCCATCGGCAGGCCGGCAAAGCGCGGCCCGTGGCTTTCGCCGGGGCGGTTGATCGAGAACGAGGGCGTGCGGTGCGGGCCGTTCGACTGCACGCTCTCGCTGACGCGCACCAGCGGCGAGGCCTCGGCGATGTCGCGCAGCAGCGCCTGCATCTCCCCGGAGGCAGGCGTGTCGTCCAGCAGGGCGGTGATCTCCACCGGCTGGGTGATGCGTTGCAGGTAGGCGGCCAGTTGAGCCTTCAGGCTGGCGTCGAGCATGTTCGGAGTCCCTCTCTTGCTGGATGGTGAATGGAAAGAAAAAGGCCCGGGCGCAGGGCGCACCCGGGCCTTCAGCGTTGGCTGCAGCCGGCGGCGCTTAGATCTTGCCGACCAGGTCCAGCGACGGCTTGAGCGTCTCGGCGCCTTCGCTCCACTTGGCCGGGCAGACCTCGCCCGGGTGGGCGGCGATGTACTGGGCGGCCTTCAGGCGGCGCAGGGTCTCGGTGGCGACGCGGCCGATGCCGTTGTCATGCACCTCGATGGTCTTGATGCGGCCTTCCGGATCGATGATGAAGGTGCCGCGCAGCGCCAGGCCGGTGTCCTCGCCTTCGGTGATCAGCACGTCGAAGAAGCGGGCCAGCTGGTGGCTCGGGTCGCCGATCAGCGGGTACTGCACCTTCTTGATGGTGTCCGAGGTGTCGTGCCAGGCCTTGTGGGTGAAGTGGGTGTCGGTGGACACGCCATACACCTCTGCGCCCAGCTTCTGGAACTCGGCATAGTGGTCGGCCAGGTCGCCCAGCTCGGTCGGGCAGACGAACGTGAAGTCGGCCGGGTAGAACACCACCACCGACCACTTGCCCTTGAAGCTCTCGTCCGAAACCGGCACGAACTTGCCGTTGTGGTAGGCGGTCGCCTGGAAGGGGGTGATCTGGGTGTTGATGAGGGACATGCGGTTTCCTTCCTTTTAAGTCGAGGTTGCGATAGGTGTCAGAGCCGTAGTTTCGCCCCGTTGTTCCAATAAAGCCAATTTATTGATTCAATTCATGCCATTGGAAAGGTCTATTGGGTTGCCGCGCCAAGCCGCTGACGACGGCGTCAGTCGGGGCCACACTTGATTGGACGGCGGCTGTAACCGCCAAACTGCGCGATGAAGAACCTCCTGCGCGATCCCCGCTTTCGCTCGCGCAGCCTGGCCGAGGCCGTCGGCCGGGCCGGTTTCCGCAAGTGGTACGAACGGGAATTGCTCTCCAGCCATGCACACATGGTGCTGGCTTTTCTGAGTCTGGTTGCCGTGTTCGGTGCGCTGGAGGCGGCCCGCGAAGCCGCCCTCGGCGAACGGCTCGTCAACACCGTCTACGTGCTGCTGTCGGCGGCTATCGGGGCCTGGGCATTGCGCCGCTACTTCTTTCTACTGAGCCGCGCGGAGGACGTGGCCAACCAGGCCCAATGCGAAGGTTGCGGCGAATACGGCCGTTTCAAGGTGGTGGGCGGAAGCGAGGCCGAGGCGCAGGTCTGCTGCCACCGCTGCCACCACCGCTGGGTAATCAGCACGGTCGGCTGAGCCGGCTCAGTATTCCAGGCGCTCGGGCCGGATCTCCTGCAGGATGGTGGTTGCGATCTCCTCGATCGACTTGGTGGTGGTGGACAGCCAGCGAATGCCGGCGCGCCGCATCATCGCCTCGGCCTCGGCCACCTCCATCCGGCAGTTCTCCAGTGACGCATAGCGCGAATTCGGACGCCGCTCGTTGCGGATCTCGGACAGCCGCTCCGGCTGGATCGTCAGGCCGAACAGCTTGCGCCGGTTCGCCGCCAGCGCGGGCGGAAGCTGCTGGCGCTCGAAGTCGTCCGGGATCAGCGGGTAGTTGGCGGCCTTCAGGCCGTGCTGCATGGCGAGGTACAGCGAGGTCGGCGTCTTGCCGCTGCGGCTGACGCCCACCAGCACCACGTCGGCCTGTTCCAGGTCCCGCTGCATCTGGCCGTCGTCGTGCGCCAGGCTGTAGTTGATCGCCTCGATGCGGTCGTGGTAGGCCTGGCTCTTGCTGACGTCGGAAAAGCGCCCGACCCGGTGGTTGGACTTCATGCCCAGCTCGATCTCCAGCGGCCGCACGAAGGTGCCGAACATGTCCAGCAGCATGCCGCGGCAGCCCTCCTCGATGACCTGCAGGATCTCCACGTTGACCAGGGTGGTGAACACCAGCGGGCGGCGCCCTTCCAGCTCGGCGACGTGGTTGATCTGCCGCACCACCTGGTGCGCCTTGTCCACCGTGTCGATGAAGGGCAGGCGCACGTGCCGGGGCTTGAATTCGAACTGCGCCAGGATGGCGTTGCCGAAGGTCTCGGCGGTGATGCCGGTGCCGTCCGAGATGAAGAAGACGGTGCGCGTGTGCTGGGTGGACATCGGTACTTTCGGGCCGTGTGGCCGCCCCGGGGCAAGGGCGGGTGCCTACAATGGCCGGCAATTATCCGCCGCATGTCATGACGCGTTCAGGCCTCCTACAAGACCGACAAAGCCGACACGCCCGACACGGCCGCGCGCATCGCTGCAGCGCAGACCCGTTTTCAACTTCCGGAGTTTTTCCATGTCTGCACGCTTCAGCCCGGCCGCCCTGGTCGTGCCTTTCGAAAACCTGAGGATGAGCGACGTCGAGGTGGTCGGCGGCAAGAACGCCAGCCTCGGCGAGATGATCTCCCAGCTGCCCCAGGGGGTGCGCGTGCCCACCGGGTTTGCCACCACCGCCCACGCCTTCCGCGAGTTCCTCGCTTACGGCGCGCTCGGCGAGCGCATCAACGCGCGGCTGGACGACCTGGACACCGAGGACGTGCGGGCGCTGGCCGCCGCCGGCGCCGAGATCCGCGGCTGGGTCCTGCAGCAGCCGTTCCCGGCCGAGCTGGAGCAACAGATCCGCCAGCAGTTCGCGCGGTTGTCCGAGGGCAGCGCCGATGCCAGCTTCGCGGTGCGCTCCTCGGCCACGGCCGAGGACCTGCCGGACGCCTCCTTCGCGGGGCAGCAGGAGAGCTTCCTGAACGTGCACGGCATCGAGCACGTGCTGGACAAGATCAAGGAGGTGTTCGCCTCGCTCTACAACGACCGCGCGATCAGCTACCGCGTGCACAAGGGCTTTGCCCACGCCGACGTGGCGCTGTCGGCCGGTGTGCAGCGCATGGTGCGCAGCGACCTCGGCGCGGCCGGGGTGATGTTCACCATCGACACCGAATCGGGCTTTGCCGACGTGGTCTTCATCACCTCCAGCTACGGGCTGGGTGAGACGGTGGTGCAGGGCGCCGTCAACCCCGACGAGTTCTACGTCCACAAGCCGATGCTGCGCGAAGGCAAGCGGGCGGTGATCCGCCGCAACCTCGGCTCCAAGCTGATCCAGATGGTGTTCACCACGGCCGACGAAAAGGCGCGCGAGGGCAAGCTGGTCAAGACGGTGGACGTGCCGCTGGAGCAGCGCAACCGCTATTCGCTGACCGACGCCGAAGTCGAGCAACTGGCGCGCTATGCGCTGGTGATCGAGCAGCACTACGGCCGGCCGATGGACATCGAGTGGGGCAAGGACGGCGAGGACGGCCAGCTCTACATCCTGCAGGCGCGGCCCGAGACGGTGAAGAGCCAGCAGCAGGGCAAGACCGAGATCCGCTACAAGCTCAAGGGCAAGGGCAGCGTGCTGGCCGAGGGGCGCGCCATCGGCCAGAAGGTGGGCACCGGCCCGGTGCGGCTGGTGCACGGGCCGGCCGAGATGGATCGGGTGCAGGCCGGCGACGTGCTGGTGACCGACATGACCGATCCCAACTGGGAGCCGGTGATGAAGCGCGCCAGCGCCATCGTCACCAACCGGGGCGGGCGCACCTGCCACGCGGCCATCATCGCGCGCGAACTGGGCATCCCGGCCGTGGTGGGCTGCGGCGACGCCACCGAGATTCTGAGGGACGGCACGCTGGTCACCGTGAGCTGCGCCGAAGGCGACACCGGCCACATCTACGACGGCCTGCTCGAGACCGAGATCACCGAAGTGCAGCGCGGCGCCATGCCGCCGATCGCCACCAAGATCATGATGAACGTGGGCAACCCGCAGCTGGCGTTCGACTTCGCCCAGCTGCCCAACGAGGGCGTGGGGCTGGCGCGGCTGGAGTTCATCATCAACAACAACATCGGCGTGCACCCCAAGGCCATCCTCGACTACCCCAACGTCGATGCCGACCTGAAGAAGGCGGTGGAGTCGGTGGCGCGCGGCCACGCGTCGCCCCGGGCGTTCTACGTGGACAAGGTGGCCGAAGGCGTGGCCACCATCGCCGCGGCGTTCTGGCCCAAGCCGGTGATCGTGCGGCTGTCGGACTTCAAGAGCAACGAATACCGCAAGCTGATCGGCGGCAGCCGCTACGAGCCGGAGGAGGAGAACCCCATGCTGGGCTTCCGCGGGGCGGCACGCTACCTCAGCGGCGACTTCCAGGAAGCCTTCCGCATGGAGTGCGAGGCGCTGCGCCGGGTGCGCGAGGAGATGGGCCTGACCAACGTGCAGGTGATGGTGCCCTTCGTGCGCACCCTGGGCGAGGCGCGCGGCGTCACCGAGCTGCTGGCGCGCCAGGGGTTGAGCCGGGGCGAGAACGGCCTGCAGGTGATCATGATGTGCGAGATCCCGAGCAATGCCCTGCTGGCCGAGCAGTTCCTCGAGTTCTTCGACGGCTTCTCGATCGGCTCCAACGACCTGACCCAGCTCACCCTGGGCCTGGACCGCGATTCGGGCCTGGAGCTGCTGGCCGCCGAGTTCGATGAGCGCGATCCCGCCGTCAAGGCGCTGCTCTCGCGCGCCATTGCCGCCTGCCGCGAGCAGGGCAAGTACGTCGGCATCTGCGGCCAGGGGCCGAGCGACCACCCGGACTTCGCCCGCTGGCTGGCCGACGAGGGCATCGCCTCGATCTCGCTCAATCCGGACAGCGTAATCGCCACCTGGCAGCAACTGGCCGCGCGCTGAGGTCCACGTCGGCGAGACCAGGTAGCCCGGCAATGCGATGATGTGGCCCCGCGAGGAGGGCCGCACCGCATGGCTGAGAGGGACAGGGCCTATGAGCGCCGCCTGGCGCGCATCTTGGCCGGCTACGTGCTCGGGCTGTGTACCGTACTGCTGCTGCTGGCCTGGGCCGAGCAGCAGGGCCTGTCGCGGCAATGGCTCGGGCCCTTCCTGCTGTTCGCGACTGTGATGCTGTACGCCGGCATCGGCGTCTGGGGCCGCACCAGCGAGGCGCACGAGTACTACGTCGCCGGCCGCCGCATCCCGCCGATGTACAACGGCATGGCGGCGGCGGCCGATTGGATGAGCGCGGCCTCGTTCATCAGCCTGGCCGGTGGCTTGTACCTTCAGGGGTTCAGCGGCACGTCCGGCCAGCCTGGCGGCCTAGCCTATGTGCTCGGCTGGACGGGCGGCTTTTGCCTGGTGGCCTTGCTGGTGGCACCCTACCTGCGCGGGATGGGGCTGTACACACTGCCCGACTTCTTCCACCAGCGCTATGGCGGCGAGTGGCCGCGCCGGCTGGCGGCGCTGGGAGCCATCGCCTGCTCGTTCACCTACGTGGTGGCTCAGATCTACGGAATCGGGCTGATCGCATCGCGGTTGACCGGCGTGCAGTTCGAGATCGGTATCCTGCTCGGGCTGGGCGGAGTGCTGCTGTGCTCCTTCCTGGGCGGCATGCGCGCCGTCACCTGGACCCAGGTGGCGCAGTACGTCGTGCTGCTGCTGGCATTCTTGATCCCGGTGTCCTGGCTGGCCTGGAAGCAGGTTGGGAACCCGGTCGCGCCGCTGGTCTACGGCGGCCAGTTGCAACGCATCGGCGACATCGAGCAGCAACTGGTGGCTTCGCCGGCGGAGAAGGAGGTACAGGCCGAGTACCGGCGCCGCGCGCAGCAGTACCGCGAATGGCTGGCCGATGTCGAGGTCTCGTTGCAGCGCGAGCGCGAGGCGGCGCAGCAGCGCATCCGGCGACTAAAGGTTCAGGACGCCGATTCCGACCGCATCGTCGCAGCCTACCGGGAACTGGCGGCGCTGCCCCGGGATCCTGCGGCGGCTCGCGAGCTGTGGACGCGGGCCCTGCAGGAGGCCCTGGACCGCTCACGGCCGCTGACGGGACTGCAACCGCACGCCCGCCCCTTTGCGGGTGATCCGGACGGGACGCCGCAGCAGCAGGCCGCATTCGAGGCGTCGCGCCTCAATTTCCTCGCGCTGGTGTTCTGTCTGATGGCCGGCACGGCGGGGCTGCCGCACCTGCTCACCCGCTTCTACACCACGCCGGGCGTGGCCCAGGCACGCACCTCGGTGGCCTGGGCGCTGTTCTTCATCGCCTTGCTGTACCTGAGCGTGCCGGCGCTGGCAGTGCTGGTGAAGTTCGAGGTGATGCAGCACCTTGTGGGCAGCCGCTTCGACGCGCTGCCAGGATGGATCGTGCAGTGGGCACGGGTCGATCCGTCGCTGATTTCGGTGGCCGACGTCAACGGCGACGGGCTCGTCCAGTTCGGCGAGATCCGGCTCGGCGCCGACATCATCATGCTGGCCACGCCCGAGATCGGCGGGCTGCCCTACATCGTCTCGGGCTTGGTCGCTGCCGGCGGACTGGCGGCGGCGCTCTCCACGGCCGACGGACTGCTGCTGACCATCAGCAACGCCATGGTGCGCGACCTCTACAGCCATGACATCGCGCCGCAGATGACGCCGGAGCAGCGCGTCATCCTGTCCAAGTTCACGCTGCTCGCTGTCGCCCTGCTGGCCTCGTTGGTGGCTTCCCTCAAGCCGTCCGACATCCTGCCGCTGGTTGCCGCGTCGTTCTCGCTGGCCGCGTCGGTCTTCGTGCCGGCATTGGTGCTGGGGATCTTCTGGCCCGCCACGACGGGCATAGCGGCGGTCGCCGGAATGAGCGCGGGCTTTGGCGTGACCGTGTACTACATGATCGCCAATGCCGCGTCGGTGCGCGACGCGCTCGGCCTGGCGGGGCCGGGGCCGCAGTGGTTCGGAATCCTGCCTGTCTGCGCCGGAGTGTTCGGCGTCGGTCTCGGAACCGCCGTGATCGTCGTGGCCAGCCTGACGGCGCGGCGCCGCGCCCTGCCCGGCTGAGGCCCGCTCAGGCTCAGGCCGGTCGGTGTGCCTGCATGTCGGCCATGAAGGCGGCTGCCGCCTGCGCGCCCCGTGCCGTGCGGATCGCCAGCTCGGCCCGCTTGAGCACCGCCAGCAGGTCCTGCGCCGTGCGCGCGCGTTCGATGCGAAGGCACAGTTCGTCGGCGGTAGGCCCCAGCAGATCGGTGAGGCCGCGCACTGCGGCCCGCTGGGCCTCCGGCAGCGTGAGGATGCGCTCTGCAGACGCGGCGGTCGAGGGCGCCTGACCATTGCCGCCTGTTGGCGCCTGCGCTGCCTGCAGCGGTTCGATCATCCCGAGCTGGAGCAACTGCTCGAACAGTTGCTGCATCTCCGCCGGCGCGGCCGATAGCCTGGCCAGTTCATCGGCGCTTCGCTTGCCGTCGACCATGATCAGCAGCGAGCGCAGCCGCATGCTCAACGCCGGGTCTCGCGTGGCGAGCGCATCGGAGCCCCGCGCGGATTTCCGGTACACCGCAATCTTCTGGACCATGGGCCTACTCCAGTGACATGTCGGTCGCTGCAGGATAGCCCTGCAGAGCCAGCCGTGGCCCGAGCTCCGCAGCAGTCCACGACGAGCGGATGGGGATTTTCGGGAAATCCCTAGTGCGCCGGCAGACTCCTGTAAGGACACCGTAAGCGCACCTGAAAAGCATGGCGTTGCCCTTGAAGGAGGACGCGTTTGCTGCTGCTGGTCGAAACCCTCAAGCTGCTGGCCGAGATCGCCTTACTGTGTCTCGTCGGGCAAGGAGTGCTCGCAATCCTGGCTGGTGCGAAGCGCCAGCAGAACCTGTTCTATCAGCTGTTCCAGGTGTTGACCCGGCCGCTGCTGCGCGGCGCCCGCCTGGTATCGCCCCGAGTCGTGCTCGACCGCCATCTCCCGATCGTGGCCTTCCTGCTGCTGTCGTTCGTCTGGCTGGTCGCGACGATCACCAAGATCGACATCTGCGTGCGCATCGGAGTCCACCTATGCAAGACCTGATGCGGCGGCTTCGCTGGCGCGGGTTCAAGTGGCGTGCCATCGCGCTGCTGGCGCTCGGTCGCCGCGACGCGGCGCTGCAGGTGTTCCAGGACATGCTGGCCGAGTTTCCGGGTGACGCCTACCCCCTGGCCAGCATCGCCCACCTGCAGGGGCAGGGCGGCGCAACTGACGCCGCGCTCGCCACCATGGCCCGCTTGCTGAAGCTGCATCCCGGCGACGGTGCCCACTGGTTCAATCAGGGCTTCCTGCTGGAGGCTGCCGGCCGTTACGGGGAGGCGGAGACGGCCTTCCGCCGCGCTGTCGAATTGCGCCCCGCGCTCGACCGCGCCTGGTACGGCCTGGGACTTTGCCTGATTCGACTGGGCCGCCTCGACGAAGCCGTCGATGCGCTCAAGCGCAACACCCAATTGCAACCCATGAGCCCCTACGGCTGGTATCAGCTCGCACGGGTCCATGCGGATCGGCACGAAGCGGAGGAGGCCCGGCGGATCATCCGTCACCTGCAACGCTTCGAGCCCAAAGTGGCCGCTCAGCTGGTACGCGAGACGGGCCTGCTCGTCTCGTCCGCCAGCTGAGAGGGTACTTGAACCGGCCCGGTTGCAAGGCCGTCGGCGCGAGCCGGCGACCGGGCCGCAGGCGTTGACAATGCCAGGACCGGAGGGTCCGCAAGGAGACAAAAGCATGCAGCTCACAGAGCGACACAAGGAGTACTGGCGAAAGAACCTGAGAGTCACAGGTATCCTGCTGGTGATCTGGTTCGTGGTCACTTTCGTCGTCGGGTATTTCGCCCGCGACCTCAACTTCCAGTTCTTCGGCTGGCCGTTCAGCTTCTGGATGGGCGCCCAGGGCGCGCTCGTCGTGTACGTGGCCATCATCGGCTTCTATGCGCACTACATGAACAAGCTGGACCAGGAATACGGCGTGGCGGAGGAGGAATAAGCCATGGCAACGACCACCACAGCGGGCGCCAACGCCGCCTTCCGCAAGCAGCTCAACAAGGTCTATGGGTTCTACACGGGCGGCTTCATCGCCTTCGTGATCGTCCTGGCCATCCTCGAGCAGCTTGGTCTCAACCGCGACTGGATCGGCTTCATCTTCCTGCTGGCCACCATCGGGCTGTACGCCGGAATCGGCATCATGAGCCGCACCACCGACGCCGCCGAGTACTACGTGGCCGGCCGGCGCGTGCCGGCGGTCTACAACGGCATGGCCACGGGCGCCGACTGGATGTCGGCCGCCTCGTTCATCGGCATGGCCGGCACGCTGTACCTGACCGGCTACAGCGGCCTGGCGTTCATCATGGGGTGGACCGGCGGCTACTGCCTGGTGGCGCTGTTCCTGGCGCCCTACCTGCGCAAGTTCGGGCAGTTCACGATCCCCGACTTCCTTGGCGAGCGCTATGGCGGCAACCTGCCGCGCTTCCTGGGCATCTGCGCCGCCATCCTGTGCTCGTTCACCTACGTGGTGGCGCAGATCTACGGCGTGGGCATCATCACTTCCCGCCTGACCGGCGTGGCTTTCGAGCTGGGTATCTTCCTCGGCCTGGGCGGCATCCTGGTGTGCTCGTTCCTCGGCGGCATGCGTGCGGTCACATGGACCCAGGTGGCCCAGTACATCATCCTCATCATCGCCTACATGATTCCGGTGGTCTGGCTGTCCGTGAAGCAGACCAGCGTGCCGGTGCCGCAACTGGTCTACGGCTATCAGATGGAGAAGGTCACGGCGCTGGAGGAAAAGCTGATCAAGGACCCGAAGGAGCTGGAAGTCCGCAAGGTCTTCGCCGATGAGGCGAAGGCGCTGGACGGGAAGATCAAGGATCCGAAGACGGCACTTGCCGCGGACCGTGCCGCGGCGGAGAAGAAGGTGGCCGACCTCAAGGCCTCCAATGCGCTGACCAGCCAGCTGACCGCCGCAGAGAAGGAGCTTGCCGCCGTGCCCAAGGACGAGGCTGCAGCCGTCAAAGCCTGGACCGCCGCCAAGACCGCTGCCGAGGCGCGCGACAAGCCGCTGGCCGGCATGCCACGGCATGGCCAGATCTTCTCCGGCGATCCGAACGGCGATGCCAAGGCCAAGGAGACCTACGACACGTCGCGGCGCAACTTCCTCGCACTGATCTTCTGCCTGATGGTGGGAACCGCCGCGCTGCCGCACATCCTGATGCGCTACTACACCACGCCCAGCGTGAAGGAGGCGCGGCAGTCGGTCACCTGGTCGCTGTTCTTCATCTTCCTGCTGTACTTCACGGCGCCCGCGCTGGCGGTGCTGGTGAAGTACGAAATGTTCAGCGCGGTGGTGGGTGCGTCATTCAACGACCTGCCATACTGGATTTCTTCCTGGCACAAGGTCGATCCGAGTCTGCTCTCGGTGATGGACGTCAACAAGGACGGCATCCTGCAGCTGGGCGAGCTGAAGATCGGTGGCGACATCGTGGTGCTGGCCACGCCGGCCATCGGCGGGCTGCCCTACGTGATCTCCGGCCTGGTTGCGGCCGGCGGCTTGGCGGCGGCGCTATCCACTGCCGACGGCCTGCTGCTGACGATCGCCAACGCGCTCAGCCATGACCTGTATTACAAGATGATCGACCCTAACGCGCCGACGGCACGCCGGGTCATGATGTCCAAGATCCTGCTGCTGGTGGTGGCCCTCGCGGCAGCCGCGGTGGCGGCGCAGAAGCCGGCGGACATCCTGTTCCTGGTCTCGGCCGCGTTCTCGTTCGCGGCGGCGGCGTTCTTCCCGGCGCTGGTGCTCGGCATCTTCTGGAAGCGTGCCAACGGCATCGGCGCCACGCTGGGCATGGCCGCCGGCCTGGGCATCACGTTCTACTACATGGCCACGACGCAGCCCTGGCTGCGCGGCGTGTTCGGCGTCACCTCGCCGATCGAACTGTGGTGGGGCATCCAGCCGATCTCGGCGGGCATCTTCGGCGTGCCGCTGGGCTTTGCCGTGATCATCATTGTCAGCCTGCTGACGCCGGCCCCCGGTCAGAAGACCCAGGAGCTGGTCGAACACGTGCGCTACCCGAACCTGGCCTCGCCCCGCGCGGCCTGACGCGGCGCATGCCAGCCGAGCCCCGCGGCCAGACCGCGGGGCTTTTTTCTTGTGCCCGCGAAGGCGCCGCCCATAATCCTCGCATGACCGACCTTCATCCGACTGCGACGCTGACGCCGTCCGCCGGCTTGCTGTCGGTGCTGCGCAAGGAGCTGGCCGGCCATCCACCGTTCGCGCAGATGGCGCCGGCCGACATCGACTTCTTCGTCGCCCGCAGCGAGCAGCGCTATTACGCGCCGGGGGAGGCGGTGCAGGCGCCCGCGCTCGGCCCCGTGCAGTCGGTCTTCTTCATCCGCCAGGGTTCGGTGACCGGTCGCAAGGGCGTGGCCGAGCTCTCCGGCGGGGCCATCCACTACGAACCAGGTGACCTGTTCCCGCTGGCCGCGGCCGTGGCGCAGCGACCGGTGACGGCGACCTACGAATCGGCCGCCGACACCTTCGTGCTGGCGCTGCCGGTCGCCTCGATGCAGGAACTGGCCGAGCGCAGCGCACCCTTCGCCGATTTCCTCAACAGCCGCATCGGCCGCTACCTCGAGGTGTCGCGGCGGGCGATGCGCGACCTGCACGCGTCGGAGGTGCTGTCCGGGCAATCGCTGGAGACGGTGCTGGGCGAACTGGCCCGCCAGCCACTGGTGAGCTGCGCGTCCGGTGCCACGCTGCGCGAGGCGCTTTCCGAAATGGACCGGCGCCGCATCGGCTCGATCGTCGTGACCGGGCCCGATGGCGCCGCGGAAGGCATCCTGACGCGGCACGACGTGCTGGCCAAGGTGGCACTGGCCGAGGTGCCCCTGGACCAGCCGGTGTCGGCGGTGATGACCTCGCCCGTGCACACGCTGACGGTGGAGCACAACGCCGAGGACGCGGCACTGCTGATGTCTCGGCATGGCATTCGGCACGTGCCGGTGACACGCGCCGGGCAGGTGGTCGGCGTCGTGTCCGAGCGCGACCTCTTCGCGCTGCAGCGCCTGTCGCTCAAGCATGTCGGCACCTCGATCCGGCTGGCCGCCGATGTACCCGCGCTGCAGGACGCCGCCGCCGATGTGCGCCGCCTGGCCCGCAGCCTGCTGGGGCAGGGCGTGCAGGCGCGCCAGCTCACCGGGCTGATCAGCCACTTGAACGACCTGCTGACCCGCCGCATCCTGGAGATCAAGGCGGCGGCGCACGGCGTTTCGCTCGACCAGGCGTGCTGGCTGGCGCTGGGCTCGGAAGGCCGCAGCGAGCAGACCGTCGCGACCGACCAGGACAACGCGCTGATCCTGCCGGATGGCGCCGGCCCCGATCTGCGCCGACAGCTGGTTCGCTTCGCACTGGACGTGAACGCGACGCTGGACACCTGCGGCTATCCGCTGTGCCGCGGCGGGATCATGGCGGGCAGTCCGGCCTGCAGCCTGACGCTGGCTGAATGGCGCGAGCGGTTCTCGCACTGGATCGAGCACGGGTCGCCGCAGGACCTGCTGGACGCCAGCATCTTCTTCGACCTGCGCGGCCTGGCCGGCAACCTGTCGCTGGCGCAGCGGCTGCGCACCGAGGTGCTGGGCCGGGCCCAGGCCAATCCGCGCTTCCTCAAGCAACTGGCGCTCAACGCTCTCTCTCGCGAGCCGCCGCTCAACTGGCTGGGCGGCATCGAGACGAACGAAGTCGGCAGCATCGACCTGAAGCTGCAGGGCGCCGCGCTGTTCGTCGACGCCGCCCGCCTGTACAGCCTTGCGCACGGGCTCGACCTCACCGGCACCCGCGAGCGCCTGCAGGCGGTGGGCGAGCGCATCGGCCTGCCCGCGGCGGAAACCGGTGCCTGGATCGCAGGTTTCGAGTTCCTGCAGACGCTGCGCCTGCGCGTGCAACTGGGCGAGGCCGGGCCGGCAGCCGAGCCCAACCGGGTGCGGGTGCAGGACCTCCATGACATCGATCGCCGCATCCTCAAGGAAAGCCTGCGCATGGCGCGCCGGCTGCAACAGCGCATGCGGCTGGACTACGAGCGCTGAGGTGGGCTGGATTTCCGCATGGCGCGGCGCGCCGGCCGTGGACGAGCGCCGCTGGGTGGTGCTGGACGTGGAAGCCAGCGGGCTCGATGCGGCCCACGACCGCCTGCTGGCGATCGCCTCGGTGGCGGTGCGCGTCGACTGGGGTGCACGCGCGCTGGTCGTCGACCTGGGCGACAGCTTCGAGGCCGTGCTGCGCCAGGAACAGCCCTCCAGCCGCGACAACATCTTGCTGCACGGGATCGGCGTGGCACGGCAATCGGGCGGGCTGCCCATGGCGCAGGGGTTGCAGGCATTTGCCTCCCACGCAGGCCACTCGCCGCTGCTGGCCTTCCATGTCGCGTTCGACCGCACGCTGGTGCAGCGCCATGCCCAGGCGTCGCTGGGGCGGGCCCTTTCGCAGCCCTGGGTGGACATCGAGCACCTGTGCGGCGTCACTCACCCCGAGGTGCCGGCCCGCTCCCTGGATGAATGGATGGCGCACTTCGGTATCCGCTGCGCCGCACGCCACCAGGCCGCCGCGGACGCGCTGGCCGAATGCGAGTTGCTGCTGCGCGTCTGGCCCCGGGTGGCGGCCGAGTGCCGCTGCTGGCGCGACGTGCAGCGCCTGGCGCAGCGCCGCCGCTGGATCGCCCGCGGCTGAGGAGCGGAGGGCCGAGACCGCCCCTTGCTATAATGCCCGGCTTTGCCTTGCCACACTGCCACGACGCGGCGGGTGGCTCAACCACAAGGAGAGTCCATGCGTCACTACGAGATCGTGCTCTTGATCCACCCGGACCAGAGCGAGCAGGTTCCGGCCATGCTGGAGCGCTACAAGGGAATGATCACCGCCGGCAACGGCAAGATCCACCGCGTCGAGGACTGGGGCCGTCGCCAGCTGGCCTACCAGATCAACAAGCTCGGCAAGGCGCACTACCTGTGCATCAACATCGAGGCCGACCAGAACGTGATGGGCGAGCTCGAGCACGCCTTCCGCTTCAACGACGCCGTGCTGCGCCACCTGACGGTGCTGAAGAAGAAGGCCGACACCGGCCCCTCGGCGATGATGAAGACGGTCGAGCGCGAGGAAGCGCGCAAGGCCCAGCAGGCGGAGTTCCAGTCGTAAGGCGCGCGCCGTCGCGGACCGCCCGCCGGTGAACCACGTCGCCCTGAGCGCCTGCATCGCCGAAATCGGCGCCTTGCGCCACACCCCGGCGGGCCTGCCCGCCCTGGACCTGAGGCTCGAACACGAGTCGCAGGTGGTGGAAGCGGGGCAGCCGCGGCAGGTCAAGGCGGCGGTCCGGGCGGTGGCCCTTGGCAGCGTGGCGGAAGCGATCGCCCGCCAGCCGGTCGGCAGCCCCTGGGGCTTCACCGGTTTCCTGGCCACTCCGCGCAACGGCAAGCACCCCGTGCTCCACATCCAGTCGTTCGAATCCGTTTGAGAGAAAGAGGCACACCATGGCCACGTTCAAGAAATTCAACAAGGACAAGCGTCCCAAGCGCAACACCCAGTCGCTGCTGTTCAAGCGCAAGCGCTTCTGCCGCTTCACCGTCGCCGGCGTCGAGGAAATCGACTACAAGGACGTCGATACCCTGCGCGACTTCATCGGCGAGAACGGCAAGATCACCCCGGCGCGCCTGACCGGCACGCGCGCGATCTACCAGCGCCAGCTCAACACCGCCATCAAGCGCGCGCGCTTCCTGGCCCTGGTGCCGTACAGCGACCAGCACCGCATCTGAGGGAGCGACCAACATGCAAGTCATTCTTCTGGACAAGGTCGTCAACCTGGGCAGCCTGGGCGAGATCGTCAAGGTCAAGGACGGCTATGCCCGCAACTTCCTGATCCCGACGGGCCGCGCGCGCCGCGCCACCGAGGCGAACAAGGCCGAGTTCGAGGCCAAGCGGGCCGAACTGGAGAAGGCCGCCGCCGCCAAGCTGGCCGAGGCGCAGGCGCAGGGCGAGAAGCTCGCCGGCACCTCGCTGAAGCTGACGCAGAAGGCCGGCGTCGATGGCCGCCTGTTCGGCTCGGTCACCAACCATGACATCGCCGAGGAGCTCGAAAAGCAGGGCTACAAGGTGCACAAGTCGCAGGTGCGGATGCCCTCGGGCCCGATCAAGATGGTCGGCGAGTCCACCGTCCAGGTGGCTCTGCACACCGACGTGGTGGTGGAAATCATCGCGACGGTGTACGGCGAGACCGCGTAATCCGTTTCGCTCCAACAGGAACGAGGCTGCCTGCGTCAGCCTTGTCCCTCGATGACGCCGCCCTCCCGGGCGGCGTTCTTTTTGGGGACCGTGTTCGTCCACAGGTTTCAGGCCCCAATCCACAGCTTTTCCACCAGCTGTTCCCAGCGTTGTGCATGGACATCTCTCCAGTGCCCGATAGCATGATCAACCCCAGCCGAAAGCCTGCATGTCCGCTGTCCTGAGTCCCGCCGAGAACGATCCGTCGCGCGACCGGCAGGTCAGCCAGCTGCGGGTACCCCCGCATTCGGCCGAGGCCGAATCCAGCGTGCTGGGCGGCCTGCTGTTGGACAACGGGGCCTGGGATCGGGTCGGCGACCTGCTCACCGACGGCGACTTCTACCGCTACGAGCACCGGCTGATCTACGCGGCCATCGGCTCCCTGATCAACGCCACCAAGCCGGCCGACGTGGTGACGGTCTACGAGCAGCTGCAGGGCCTGGGCAAGGGCGAGGAGGTGGGCGGGCTGGCCTACCTGAACGCGCTGGCGCAGTACGTGCCCAGCGCCGGCAACATCCGCCGCTACGCCGAGATCGTGCGCGAGCGCGCCATCCTGCGCAAGCTGGTGTCGGCGTCCGACGAGATCGCCACCAGCGCCTTCAACCCGCAGGGCAAGCCGGTCGAGCAGATCCTCGACGAAGCCGAGCAGAAGATCTTCCACATCGGCGAGGAGGGCTCGCGGATGAAGCAGGGGTTCCAGGCCATGGAGAGCCTGGTGGTCCAGTTGCTGGACCGGGTCACCGAGATGGCCGACAACCCCAACGACATCACCGGCGTGCCCAGCGGTTTCCACGACCTGGACCGCATGACCTCCGGGCTGCAGGGCGGCGACCTGATCATCCTGGCGGCGCGGCCGTCCATGGGCAAGACCTCGCTGGCCATCAACATCGCCGAGCACGTGGCCCTGCACGAGGGCCTCCCGGTGGCGGTGTTCTCGATGGAAATGGGCGCAGCGCAGCTGGCGGTGCGTATCGTCGGCTCGATCGGGCGCATCGACCAGACCCACCTGCGCACCGGCCGCCTGACCGACGAGGAGTGGCCGCGGCTGACCGAGGCGATCGAGAAGCTGCGCAACGTCTCGCTGCACATCGACGAGACGCCCGGCCTCACCGTGAGCGAGCTGCGCGCCAACGCGCGCCGGCTGGTGCGCCAGTGCGGCGGCAAGCTGGGCCTGATCGTGGTCGACTACCTTCAGCTGATGAGCGTGTCCTCGGGCATGAGCGACGAGAACCGCGCCACCGCGGTCGGCGAAATCTCGCGCGGCCTGAAGGCGCTGGCCAAGGAACTGGGTTGTCCGGTGATCGCGCTGTCGCAGTTGTCGCGCGGGGTGGAGTCGCGCACCGACAAGCGGCCGATGATGAGCGACCTGCGCGAGTCGGGTGCGATCGAGCAGGACGCCGACGTGATCATGTTCATCTACCGCGACGACTACTACAACAAGGAGTCCAAGGAGCCCGGCGTCGCCGAAGTCATCATCAGCAAGCAGCGCAACGGCCCCACCGGCACCGTGAAGCTGGCCTTCGTCAAGCCGCTGACCAAGTTCGAGTCGCTCGCCAGCGGCACCGAGGACTTCTGATCGCCCTGCCTCAGTAGGCCCAGTAGGGACCGGCTCCGGCCGGCGTGGCGGCGCCGGCACGTGCCGTGAACACGGTGCGGCCGAAGAAGAACGGCAGGCCCCAGTCGAAGGTGTTCGCGAAACCGATGCTGCCTGCGATGTGCGCGGCCGCGGCATCGCTGCGGATCGCGGTGACGCTGTCCAGGATGAAGTCGATGCTGGCGCTGGTCAGGGGTGGGGCGGCCGCGGTGTTCACCGCCGTCAGGGACAGCGGGCTGCCGTCGGGGCAGTAGAAGTCGCCGCACTCGGTGAAGGCGTCGTTGAAGAAGTAGCCGTTCGAGCCGCTGTCGATGAAGCTGGCGTCATAGGCCACCCCCTTGTAGGTGGTGGTGAACACGTAGCCCAGGGTGGGCCTGAGGACGGGCCGATAGATGCCGGCCGAACCCAGCTGGTTGTTCGACTGCGTTCCGATGCCCAGGACGAGCCAGCCGGTGACGCTGGCGGCGCCGCCCGAGGGCACCGCCGGCAACGCGATCATCACGCCGTTGCCATTGGCCGCGAACGAGGCCGATGGGTTGGAGACCTGGGAGGCTGCGGCGAGGGCAATCGAATTGCAGGTGGCCCCGGCGCAGCGGAAGTAGGTTCCGTTCGACGCGTTGGTGGTGCATTCGGGGCAATCCTCCGTCGTGAAGCCGACGCCCAGGATGCCGTTGCCGCCGAGCGAGCTGCCGATGTCGGGCGCGCACTGGCCCAGCGGCTTCGGCGTGGCGGCGTCGTCGATGACCTGGATGGACACCCCGGCGGCCACTTCGCCGCCCATGCGCACGTCGGCCCGGCGGACCGCCCCCCAGGTGCGGCCACTCGCGAAGGCATGGCACTGGGCGACGTTCTGCAGGTTGTCGGTGACGGCCGGCAGCGCCAGTCCGCCCAGTGCCGAGCCGTTGATGCGCAGGCCCGATGACCCGGTATCGACCACGACGCGGTCCACATCGATGCAGGTTGCACTGCCCGGCAGGCAAACGCGAACCGTCACGAACGGCGTATTGATCAGGTTGGCCTGGCCGCTCTTCTCCACACGGATCTGGAGGACGTTGGCGCCGGCGATGGGTGCAGCGGCAACACTCGCGACGCCCGGTTCGGTGTCGCTGCGCAAGGCCGGCGCGTCGCCGCCGCCACCCCCGCCACAGCTGGCCACCACGAACGCTGCGCCGATCGCCGCCAGCCGGCGCAACAGCGCGCGCGCACGGCTCGAGTGCATGGCGGTCCTCATTGCAGCCCGCGGGTATCGAAACCCAGCGGCAGCCCGGCGGGCAGCCAGGCGTGCCCCTGGAAAGCGCCCATCCGGCCGCTGGAAACGATCACGAGCCCGGGCTGCCGCACGACCACGCTCGGGCTGCGGCCGACCGCCTTCGCGTGCTGCTCGAAGCTGGCGTAGTGGCGTCCCAGCAGCGCCTGCAGTTCGGGCAGGAACGGGCCGGCCCAGCCCACGGCGAAGACGATGCCCTGCGCATCGACGTATTCCGAGACGGTGGTCCCCGAGTCGAGCCGTTGCTGGACGCGCGTGTAGGCGGCTCCGGCCGGCGTGCGCAGCGTGGCGACCGTGACGCCCGGTGCGGGGCCACGAGGCGTGGCCGGGTCACCCAGCGCGGCCCAGCCGGTGCTGAACGCGGCCAGCAGGCTGGCGGCAAGCAGACGCTTCATGGGACCGGTGCTCCAGGCAGTGCGCAAGTCCCGAGCTTAGCGGCAGCCGGCGGCTTCGTGGGGCGCCGCTGGCCCGCCGCCGACGGCCCGATCGGGCTACAGCACTTCGCTGGCGAAATCGGCCAGGCGCGAGCGCTCGCCGCGCGCCAGCGTGATGTGGCCGCTGTGCGGCCAGCCCTTGAACTTGTCCACCACGAAGGTCAGGCCGGACGACCCTTCGGTCAGGTAGGGCGTGTCGATCTGTGCGAGGTTGCCCATGCAGATGATCTTGGTGCCGGGGCCGGCACGCGTGATCAGCGTCTTCATCTGCTTGGGCGTGAGGTTCTGCGCCTCGTCGATGATCAGCCACTTGTTGAGGAAGGTGCGGCCGCGCATGAAGTTCATGCTCTTGATCTTGATGCGGCTGCGGATCAGCTCGTTGGTGGCGGCGCGGCCCCATTCGCCGGCGCCGCTGTCGGTCTTGCCCAGCACTTCGAGGTTGTCGTCCAGCGCGCCCATCCAGGGGCCCATCTTTTCCTCTTCCGTGCCGGGCAGGAAGCCGATGTCCTCGCCCATGCTGACCGTGGCGCGGGTCATGATGATCTCGGTGTAGCGGCGGTCGTCCAGCACCTGTGTCAGGCCAGCGGCCAGCGCCATCAGCGTCTTGCCGGTCCCCGCCGTGCCGGTGAGGGTGACGAAGTCCACTTCCGGGTCCATCAGCAGGTTCATGGCGAAGTTCTGCTCGCGGTTGCGGGTGGTCACGCCCCAGACCGAGTTCTTCAGGTGACCGAAGTCCTTGAGCGTGCGCAGCACCGCGGTCTTGCCGCGGATCTCGGTCACCCGGGCGTACAGGCTGGGCTCGCCGGGCGCCTCGAAGTACACGAACTGGTTGATCATCAGACTGGGCACGATCGGCCCGGTGACGCGGTAGAAGGTGGTCTGGCCGCTCTGCCAGCTTTCCACCGTCTTGCCGTGGCGGGCCCAGAAGTCCGGCGGCAGGGCCAGCGCGCCGGCATACATCAGCTCCAGGTCGTCCAGCGTCTTGTCGTTGCGGTAGTCCTCCGTGGCCAGCCCGAGCGCGCGCGCCTTGACGCGCATGTTGATGTCCTTGGACACCAGCACCACGTCGCGCGGCGCGTACTGCTCGCGCAGGGCCTGCACCACGCCCAGGATCTGGTTGTCGGCCTTGCCCTGGGGCAGGCTGGGCGGCAGCTGGTTGGCCAGCGCCTGGGTCTGGAAGAACAGGCAACCGCCGGCCTCGCCGTGCCCCGTCGAGTTGAGCTTGAGACCGGCGCCGATGTCCGCGCCTTGCGCGCCGGCCAGCGCATCGAGCGACCGGCTGGCCTGGCGGGCGTTGCGCGCCACTTCGGTCGTACCCTTCTTGTGGCCGTCGAGCTCTTCCAGCACGACCATGGGCAGGAAGATGTCGTGCTCCTCGAAGCGGAACAGGCTCATCGGGTCGTGCATCAGCACGTTGGTGTCGAGCACGAACAGCTTGGCCGGGCCGGTAACCTTGGCTTTCCTGCGCGGCGCAGCCTCGGGCGCGGGCGTGGCGCGGCGGCGCGCTGCCGGCTTGTCCTTCTCCTGCACCGGCGTTTCGTCGAACAGCGCGGCCGGGTGCACGGGTTCGCGCTCCCCGCCGCCACGCGGGTCGAAGTCCTCGACGTGGAGCCGGTCAGCCAGGGGACTGTCGGCGGCGGGCGCCTCCGATTTGCGCGCGGCCTTGTGCGAGGACCGGGCCGGGGCGTCGTAGGCCTCGGGCGGGAGCAGGGCGGCGCGGCGGGTGGGAGCGGGGGGCAGCGGCATGGGTCAGCGGTTTCCCGGAAAAGCAGGTCAGGAAACGAAAAAGCCGCCGGGCGAGCCGGGCGGCTTTTCCTTCGGATGCGGTTTCGACGCGGGGCGCCGGGATCAACTGCATGAACCCATTATGCACAACGCATGTCGCGCTGCCATGACGGGTTGTGTGCTGTTGTGCTGCGGCGTCAACGCGCCTGTCAGGCGGCCTTCTTGAGCAGCTTGACCGCCTTGAGCACTTCGTCCACGTGGCCGGGCACCTTGAGGCCGCGCCACTCCTGCTTGAGCACGCCGTCGGGGCCGATCAGGAAGGTGCTGCGCTCGATGCCCTTGACCTTCTTGCCGTACATGATCTTGTTCTTGACCACCCCGAACATGTGGCACATCTTCTCTTCGGTGTCGGCGATCAGCTCGAATGGCAGCTCAAGCTTGGCCTTGAAGTCGTCATGGGACTTCATGTTGTCGCGCGAGACGCCGAACACGGTGGCACCGGCCTTGACGAAGTCCTTGTACTTGTCGCGGAACTGCATGGCTTCGGTCGTGCAGCCGGGCGTGTTGTCCTTGGGATAGAAGTACAGCACCAGCACCTGGCCGAGGTGGGAGGTGTTGCTCACCTTCAGTCCGCCTGTGGCGTTCGCTTCGAATTCGGGGATGGGCTTGTTGACAACGATCGCCATGGATTTTCTACTCGTGTGACAGGGGTTGCTCGTTGTTGGCGGCGCACGCGCAGCGGGCCGCCAAAGGACGATTTTACCCGATTCCCCCTTGGGCCGGGTCTCAGCGGGGCTGTTCCAGCAGCAGCGCAACCACCACCTGGCGCCCTTCTTGCGCCAGGATGTTGTAGGTGCGGCAGGCGGCCGCGGTATCCATCGTTTCGAGGCCGATGCCGCGCGATACCAGCTCGCGCAGCCAGGCCGGCCGTGGAAAGCGGATGCGATCGCCGCTGCCGAAGATCACCACCTCGGGCTGCAGTCGAGCCAGCTCATCGAAGTGGCCGGCGCCGAGCTCGTCGTAGCTCGCGCAGTTCCACGCGATTCGCTCGCCGCGCGAACCGATGATCACGCTGTGCTCGATTCGCTCCGGCCCCACCTGCACCCACCCCGGCCCCTGGCCGGTGATGGCCTGCACGTCGAACCGGTCGGGCTGCAGCTTCATGGGATATGGGGACGAAACGGGCTGCCTCAAGGGTGGGGCAGCCCATCGGAACTATGGTCAAATTATAGGTTTCACCCTTGACAGCGCTCCCCGGGAGGGGCTTTTGAAGACCGTCCACAAATCCGCCAAGCTCGCCAACGTGCTGTACGACATCCGCGGTCCGATCATGGACGCGGCCCGGCAGATGGAGGAGGAAGGGCACAAGATCATCAAGCTCAACATCGGCAACCTCGCGGTGTTCGGCTTCGATGCCCCGGAAGAGATCCAGCAGGACATGATCCGAAACCTCGGCAACTCGGCCGGGTACTCGGACAGCAAGGGCATATTCGCGGCGCGCAAGGCCGTGATGCACTACACCCAGCAGCAGGGCATCGAGGGCGTCACGCTCGACGACATCTGGCTGGGCAACGGCGCCAGCGAGCTGATCGCCATGGCCACCAACGCGCTGCTCGACGACGGCGACGAGCTGCTGCTGCCGTCGCCCGACTACCCGCTGTGGACGGCCGCCACCAGCCTGTCGGGCGGCACGCCGGTGCATTACCGCTGCGACGAGGCCAACGGCTGGATGCCCGACCTGCAGGACCTGCGCAGCAAGATCACGCCGCGCACCAAGGGCCTGGTGGTGATCAACCCGAACAACCCGACCGGCGCGCTCTATTCCGACGAGCTGCTGCGCGAGCTGGTGGGCATCGCGCGCGAGCACGGGCTGGTCATCCTGGCCGACGAGGTCTACGACAAGGTGCTGTACGACGGCGTCCGGCACACCGCCATCGCCAGCCTCTCGCAGGACGTGCTCACGCTGACCTTCAACTCGCTGTCCAAGAGCTACCGCTCCTGCGGCTACCGCGCCGGCTGGCTGGTGGTGTCGGGCGACAAGCGCGCCGCGGCCGACTACATCGAGGGCCTGACCATGCTCTCGAACATGCGGCTGTGCGCCAACGTGCCCGGCCAGTACGCGATCCAGACCGCGCTGGGCGGCTACCAGAGCATCAACGAGCTGGTCGGCCCTGGCGGGCGGCTGCGCCGCCAGCGCGACCTGGCCTACGAGCTGATCACCGCCATTCCCGGCGTCACCTGCATCAAGCCGCAGGCGGCGCTGTACATGTTCGCGCGGCTGGATCCCCGGCTCTACCCGATCGCCGACGACCGCCAGTTCTTCCTCGAGCTGCTGCAGCAGACGCGTGTCATGCTGGTGCAGGGCTCGGGCTTCAACTACCCGGACAACCAGCATTTCCGCATCGTCTTCCTCCCGCACGAGGACGACCTTCGCGAAGCCATCGGCCGCATGGCCCGATTCCTCGACAACTATCGCAAACGACACTCCCAATGAAAGCCATCCAGGTCGGCCTGCTCGGCGCCGGCACCGTCGGCAGCGGCGTCTTCACGGTCCTGAAGCGCAACCAGGAAGAAATCCAGCGGCGCGCCGGCCGCGGCATCGAGATCGCCATGGTGGCCGACCTCGACACCGCGCGGGCGGCGTCGATCGTCGGCGACCACGCCACGGTCGTGAACGATGCGCGCCAGGTCATCGCCAACCCGGACATCGACATCGTCATCGAGCTGATCGGCGGCTACGGCATCGCGCGCGAGCTGGTGATGGAAGCCATCGCCGCCGGCAAGCACGTGGTCACCGCCAACAAGGCGCTGCTGGCCGTGCACGGCACCGAGATCTTCGCGGCCGCCCACCAGCGCGGCGTGATGGTCGGCTTCGAGGCCGCGGTGGCCGGCGGCATCCCGATCATCAAGTCGCTGCGCGAGGGCCTGACGGCCAACCGCATCGAGTGGGTGGTGGGCATCATCAACGGCACCACCAACTTCATCCTGTCGGAGATGCGGGACAAGGGCCTGGACTTCGACGCCGTGCTGAAGCAAGCGCAGCGCCTGGGCTATGCCGAGGCCGACCCGACCTTCGACATCGAGGGCGTGGATGCGGCGCACAAGGCGACCATCCTGAGCGCCATCGCCTTCGGCATCCCGGTGCAGTTCGACAAGGCCTACGTCGAGGGCATCACCCGGCTGGCGCCGCAGGACATCCGCTACGCCGAGCAGCTGGGCTACCGCATCAAGCTGCTGGGCATCACCAAGCGCGTGCCCAAGGGCATCGAGCTGCGCGTGCACCCGAGCCTGGTGCCCTCGAAGCGGCTGCTGGCCAACGTTGAGGGCGCGATGAACGCCGTGGTGGTGCGCGGCGACGCGGTCGGCACCACGCTGCACTACGGCAAGGGTGCGGGCAGCGAGCCGACCGCCAGCGCGGTCATCGCCGACCTGGTGGACATCACGCGCCTGCACACCTCCGATGCGGCGCACCGGGTGCCGCACCTGGCCTTCCAGCCCGACCAGATGAGCAGCGAACCCGTGCTGTCCATGGACGAGGTGGTGACCAGCTACTACCTGCGCCTGCGCGTGGCCGACCAGCCCGGCGTGCTGGCCAAGGTCACCGGCCTGATGGCCGAGGCCGGCGTGTCGATCGATGCCGTGCTGCAGCGTGAGGCAGGCGAGGGCGAGAAGCAGACCGACCTGATCATCCTGACCCACGACGTGCGCGAAGGCGCGATGAACGAGGTGCTGGCCCGCGTGCAGCAGCTGCCCACGGTGCTGGCGCCGATCGTGCGCATCCGCAAGGAAGAGCTGGCCTGATGCGATACCTGTCGACGCGGGGCCATGCGGACCGCAAGCGCTTCTGCGAGATCCTGCTGGAAGGCCTGGCGCCCGACGGCGGCCTGTACCTGCCCGAGCACTATCCGGCCGTCGACGCTGCCACGCTGGCAAGCTGGCGCGGGCTGCCCTACCACGAGCTGGCCTTCGAGATCCTGTCGCTATACATCGACGACATCCCGGCCGCGGACCTGCGCGCGATCTGCGCCCGGACGTATACGCCCGAGGTGTTCGGCACGCCGCAGATCGCGCCGCTGAAGCCGCTGGAAGAAGGTCTCTTCCTGCTCGGCCTGTCGAACGGCCCGACGCTGGCCTTCAAGGACATGGCCATGCAGCTGCTGGGCAACCTGTTCGAGTACGAGCTGGGCCGCCGCGGCGAGGAGCTCAATATCCTGGGCGCGACCTCCGGCGACACCGGCAGTGCCGCCGAGTACGCCATGCGCGGCAAGCAGGGCGTCCGGGTCTTCATGACCTCGCCGCACGGCCGCATGAGCCCGTTCCAGCAGGCGCAGATGTTCAGCCTGCAGGACGCCAACATCCACAACCTGGCGATCCGAGGCGTGTTCGACGACTGCCAGGACATCGTCAAGGCCGTGTCCAACGACCTCGCCTTCAAGCGCCAGTACCGCATCGGGACCGTGAACTCGATCAACTGGGCCCGGCTGGTGGCCCAGGTGGTGTACTACTTCGCCGGCTACTTCCAGGCCACGCGAGCCAACGACGAGAAGGTTTCCTTCGCCGTGCCTTCGGGCAACTTCGGCAACATCTGCGCCGGCCACGTGGCGCGCCAGATGGGCCTGCCGATCGACCGGCTCGTGCTGGCGACCAACGAGAACGACGTGCTGGACGAGTTCTTCCGCACCGGCGTGTACCGGGTGCGCGTGGGCGTCGACACGCACGAGACCTCCAGCCCCTCGATGGACATCAGCAAGGCCAGCAACTTCGAGCGCTTCGTGTTCGACCTGCTGGGCCGCGACGCGGCGCGCACGCGGGCGCTGTTCGACGACGAGCTCGCGCGCCAGGGCCGCTTCGACCTCGACGGCGATCCCGCATTCGCCCGCGCGGCCACGCAGTTCGGTTTTGTCAGCGGCAAGAGCACCCATGCCGACCGGCTGGCCACCATCCGCGACACCTGGCAGCGCCTGGGCGTGATGGTGGACACGCACACCGCAGACGGCCTGAAGGTGGCGCGCCAGCACCTGCGCGCGGGCGTGCCCATGATCGTGCTGGAGACGGCGCTGCCGGTGAAGTTCGCCGCCACCATCGTCGAGGCGCTGGGGCGCGAGCCCGAGCGGCCTGCGAAGTTCGAGGGCCTGGAGCTGCTGCCCAAGCGCGTCACGGTGCTGCCGGCCGATGCCGGCGAGGTGAAGTCCTACATCGCGGCGCACTGCGCCTGAAGGTCGCCCATGAAAGTCGTCGGGTTTGCGGGTTTTTCCGGTTCGGGCAAGACCACGCTGGTCGAGGGCATCATTCCCGAGCTGCGGCAGCGCGGGCTGCGGGTGTCGGTGGTCAAGCACGCCCACCACAGCTTCGATATCGACCATCCCGGCAAGGACACGTTCCGTCACCGCGAGGCCGGCGCCTTCGAGGTGGTGGTGGCGTCCAACAAGCGGCTGGCGCTGATGCGCGAGTTCGAGCAGGAAGCGCGGCTGTCCGTGCACCAGCTCATTGCCGAGCTCTACGACGGCGTCGACTGGGTGCTGGTGGAAGGCTTCAAGGACAGCGACCTGCTCAAGGTCGAGGTGTGGCGGCCGGGCGCCGGCCCGAAGGCCCGCTACCCCGACGACGACTTCATCGTGGCGATCGCCACCGACGCACCGGACCGGCTTCCCGAAGCGACCCTGCGGCCGGTGCTGGACCTCAACGCCCCGGCTGCGGTGGCGCAGTGGCTGGTCGAGAATGGCCACCGGTTCGACTACAACCCGGAGATGTACGGATGAACGTGCGATGCCTGGATCGCGAGGAGGCGAGCCGGTGAGCACGCGCCCACCGCTCAAGCCGCTGGACGAAGCGCTGGCCGAGCTGCTGGCGCGCACGGAGCCGCTGCAGCAGGCCGAAGACGTGCCGACCTTCGACGCCGACGGCCGGGTGCTGGCCGAGGACCTGGTGTCCGCGCTGCAGGTGCCGCCGCAGGACAACAGCTCGATGGACGGCTACGCGGTGCGCCGCGCCGAGATCGCCGACGAAGGCGTGGTGCTGCCGGTCAGCCAGCGCATCGCCGCCGGCCAGGCGGCGCAGCCGCTGCAGCCCGGCACCGCCGCGCGCATCTTCACCGGCGCTCCGGTGCCGCCCGGCGCCGATGCCATCGTGATGCAGGAGCACACCGAAGCGGCCGGCGAGGGCGGGGTGCGGATCCTGTCGGTGCCGCAGGCCGGGCAATGGATCCGCCGCAGCGGCGAGGATGTGTCGCGCGGCAGCGTGGTGCTGCACGGCGGCCAGCGGCTGGACCCCGCGGCCTGCGGCCTGGCCGCCAGCATCGGCCGCGACCGGCTGCGCGTGGCGCGCCGGCCGCGCGTGGCACTGTTCTCCACCGGCGACGAGCTGGTCATGCCCGGCACGGTGGCCCCCGAGCAGATGCCGCCGGGCGCCATCTACAACTCCAACCGCTTCTTCCTGCGCCAGCTGCTGGCGCGCTGCGGCTGCGAGGTCAGCGACCTGGGCATCGTGCCCGACCGGCGCGATGCGACGGTCGACGCGATCGGGCAGGCCTCGCAAGGCCATGACCTGATCCTCACCAGCGGCGGGGTGTCGGTGGGCGAGGAAGACCACATCCGCCCGGCCGTCCAGCAGCTCGGCTCGCTGGACCTGTGGCAGATCGCCATGAAGCCGGGCAAGCCGTTCGCCCACGGCCGGGTGGGCGCCGCCCACTTCATCGGCCTGCCCGGCAACCCGGTGTCCAGTTTCGTCACCTTCCTGCTGCTGGTGCGGCCGTTCCTGCTCAAGCTGCAGGGCGCCAGCCGGCTGCAGCCGGCGGCCCTGATGCTGCCGGCGCACTTCGACTGGCCGCATGCCGACAAGCGCCGCGAGTTCCTGCGCGTGCGGCGCAACGCGGAAGGCGGGCTGGAGCTGTTTCCCAACCAGAGTTCGGGCGTGCTGACCTCCACGGTCTGGTGCGACGGCCTGCTCGACAACCCCCCGGGCCGCACCATCGCACGCGGCGACGCGGCCCGCTTCCTTCCTCTTGCGGAGCTGCTGGCATGAAGGTGTCGCTGCGTTATTTCGCTTCCGTGCGCGAGGCCATGGGCCGCGGCCTGGAAGAGCGCCAGACCGGCGCGTCCACCCTGGCCGGCCTGCGCGACGAGCTGCAGTCGCTGGGCGAGCCCTACGCCCAGGCGCTGGGCGCCGGCAAGGCCGTGCGCATGGCGCTGGACCAGGTCATGGCCGAGGGCGACGCACCGCTGCGCGACGGCTGCGAGGTCGCCTTCTTCCCGCCCGTCACCGGGGGCTGACATGGCGCCCCGCGTGTCCATCCAGGCGGCCGACTTCGACGTCGGCCAGGAACTGGCGCGCCTGCGCGCGGCCGACCACCGCGTGGGCGCCGTCTGCAGCTTCGTCGGCACCGTGCGCGCGGCGGGCGAGGGCGGTGCCGACGAGGTGCTGGGCATGGAGCTGGAGCACTACCCCGGCATGACCGAGAAGGCCATCGAGGCCATGATCCACGAGGCCCACCGCCGCTTCGAAATCTTCGCCGCCCGCGTGGTGCACCGGGTCGGCCCGCTCGCGCCCGGCGAGCAGATCGTGCTGGTGGCCGTCACGTCGTCGCACCGCGGCCAGAGCTTCCAGGCCTGCGAATTCCTGATGGACTACCTCAAGACCCAGGCGCCGTTCTGGAAGAAGGAGCGCACGCCCGCTGGCGAGCGCTGGGTCGATGCCCGCTCCAGCGACGATGAGGCCCTGGCCCGCTGGGGCATCCAGGCCCGCAACGGCTGACCGGGGTCAGGCCCGCCTTTCCGGCGCGCCGCGTGCCGCAGGGCCTCAGTTGAGGTAGCGGGGCCGCTCGCCGGCCAGCCCCGGTTCGGCGGCATCGGCCGGCGCCGGCAGCGCCGGCGTGGTGAACGGGTCGCGCCACTGGGAGCGCGCCAGCGACTGCTCCAGCAGGTGCATCAGGCCCTGCATCAGCTTGGGGTCCAGCTCCATCTGGAAGCCGCGCGCCTTGGCCGCGCCCGACACCGAGGCCCGCTCGTTGAAGGCCAGCCGCAGGCGGGCGTCGGCCAGCGGCGTCGCGTCCACGTCGGTCACCAGCAGCGGCTCGCTGCCCAGCGGGAGCTTGTGCTTGTCCTGGTAGGGCGTCTCGAAGTCGGCTTTCTGCAGGAACTCCTCCTTGCGGAACTCGGCGAACATGCGTTTGAGCTCCTCGTCGCCGCCCTCGACCGCGCTGGCCGAGGGCTCCGTCTTGATCACCTGGTCGGTGTGCAGCCTGCCCAGCAAGGGCCACAGGCCGTGCATCAGCCGGCGCGTGAGCCACATGCGCATCTCCTCGCCGCCGGTGCTGTTCACGCGCAGCAGGATGCGGTCCTGTTCGGCCTGGTAGGTCACCGACAACTGGTGGATCTGCATCGCCTTGATTCTAGTCAGCCCATCCATGCACGCCGGCCGCCAAGAGACCCTTGAAATCCGCGGGGAAAGGCGCAAGCTGGTACGCAGTTCGGAGATTCCCCACCCATGCGACTCGACAAACTCACCACCAAGTTCCAGGAAGCCCTGGCCGAGGCCCAGACGCTGGCGCTGGCCAACGACCACGCCTACATCGAAGCCGAGCACCTGCTCGTGGCCATGCTGCGGCAGGAGGACGGGCCGCGCGCGCTGCTGCAGCGCGCCGGCGCCAATGTGCCCGGCCTGCTGGCCGCCGCCGAAGGGGCGATGCACCGGCGGCCGCAAGTCCAGGGGCAGGAGCAGGTCCAGGTCGGCCGCGAGCTGGTCGGCCTGCTGCAGGCGGCCGAGAAGGAGGGACTCAAGCGAGGCGACCAGTTCATCGCCAGCGAGCTGTTCCTGCTGGCCGTGACGGACAGCAAGTCCGACATCGGCCGCATCGCCCGCGAGAACGGGCTGACCCGCAAGTCCTTCGAGGCGGCGGTGGAGGCGGTGCGCGGTGGCCAGAACGTGGACAGCGCCGAGGCCGAGGGCCAGCGCGAGGCGCTCAAGAAGTACACGCTCGACCTGACCGAGCGCGCCCGCCAGGGCAAGCTCGACCCGGTGATCGGCCGCGACGAGGAAATCCGCCGTGCCATCCAGGTGCTGCAGCGGCGCACCAAGAACAACCCCGTGCTGATCGGCGAGCCCGGCGTCGGCAAGACGGCCATCGTCGAGGGCCTGGCCCAGCGCATCGTCGCCGGCGAGGTGCCCGAGACGCTCAAGGGCAAGCGCGTGCTGTCGCTCGACATGGCAGCGCTGCTGGCCGGCGCCAAGTACCGCGGCGAGTTCGAGGAACGCCTGAAGAACGTGCTGACCGAGCTGGCCAAGGACGAGGGCAACACCATCGTCTTCATCGACGAGCTGCACACCATGGTGGGCGCCGGCAAGGCCGAGGGCGCGATCGACGCCGGCAACATGCTCAAGCCGGCCCTGGCGCGCGGCGAGCTGCACTGCGTGGGCGCGACCACGCTGGACGAATACCGCAAGTACATCGAGAAGGACGCCGCGCTGGAGCGCCGCTTCCAGAAGATCCTGGTCGGCGAGCCCAGTGTGGAGGCCACCATCGCCATCCTGCGCGGCCTGCAGGAGAAGTACGAGGTGCACCACGGCGTCGAGATCACCGACCCGGCCATCGTCGCCGCGGCCGAGCTCTCGCACCGCTACATCACCGACCGCTTCCTGCCCGACAAGGCGATCGACCTGATCGACGAGGCGGCCGCCAAGATCAAGATCGAGATCGACTCCAAGCCGGAGGCGATCGACCGGCTGGACCGCCGGCTGATCCAGCTGCAGATCGAGCGCGAGGCGGTGCGCAAGGAAAAGGACGAAGCCTCCCAGAAGCGCCTGGGCCTGATCGAGGACGAGATCGGCAAGCTGGGCAAGGAGATCGCCGACCTCGAGGAGATCTGGAAGTCCGAGAAGGCGACGGCCCACGGCAGCGCCCAGGTCAAGGAGGAGATCGACAAGCTGCGCCGCGAGATCGAGGAGCACACCCGCAAGGGCGACTTCAACAAGGTCGCCGAGCTGCAGTACGGCAAGCTGCCGGCGCTGGAGAAGCAGCTCAAGGAAGCGCAGGCCGCCGAGTCGGCCAAGGGCAAGAGCGGCAAGCCGCAGCTGCTGCGCACCCAGGTCGGTGCCGAGGAGATCGCCGAGGTGGTGGCGCGCGCCACCGGCATTCCGGTGTCCAAGCTGATGCAGGGCGAGCGCGAGAAGCTGCTGCACATGGAAGAGCGCCTGCACCAGCGCGTGGTCGGCCAGGACGAGGCGATCAGCGCGGTGTCCAACGCCATCCGCCGCTCGCGCTCGGGGCTGGCCGACCCGGATCGGCCGACCGGCTCGTTCCTGTTCCTGGGGCCCACCGGCGTCGGCAAGACCGAGCTGTGCAAGGCGCTGGCCGCCTTCCTGTTCGACACCGAGGAGCACCTGATCCGCGTCGACATGAGCGAGTTCATGGAGAAGCACTCGGTGGCCCGCCTGATCGGCGCGCCGCCCGGCTACGTGGGCTACGAGGAGGGCGGCTACCTGACCGAGGCGGTGCGGCGCAAGCCGTACAGCGTGATCCTGCTCGACGAGGTCGAGAAGGCGCACCACGACGTGTTCAACGTGCTGCTGCAGGTGCTGGACGATGGCCGCCTGACGGATGGCCAGGGCCGCACGGTCGATTTCAAGAACACCGTGATCGTGATGACCAGCAACATCGGCTCGCACATGATCCAGGCGATGGTCGGCAAGCCCTACGAGGACATCAAGGAAGCGGTCTGGGACGAGCTGAAGAACCACTTCCGCCCCGAATTCCTCAACCGCATCGACGAGACGGTGGTGTTCCACGGGCTCGGCGCCGAGCACATCGCGCAGATCGCGAAGATCCAGCTCGAGGTGCTGGAGCAGCGCCTGGCGAAGATGGACCTCACGCTGCAGGTCTCGCCGGCGGCGCTGGAGGAACTGGCCAAGGTCGGCTTCGATCCGGTGTTCGGCGCGCGGCCGCTCAAGCGGGCGATCCAGCAGCGCATCGAGAACCCGCTGTCCAGGCTTATCCTGGAGGGGCGCTTCCCGCCCAAGAGCGTGATCCCGGTCGAGGTGGATCCGGTGCTGCAACCCGGGGTGTTCCACTTCGGGTCGGTGCAGGAACCGGCCGAGGCCGCAACTTGAACCGGGCGAGTCCGATGGGCGAGAGGGTCAAATCCGCGCCGGCTTGCCCCGGTCGGCGCCCGGGGTCACACTGCATCAACCCATCGATTCGCCCATGTCTGCCCTGATTGCCTTCCTCGCCCGCCTGCTGGCCCTCGCGGCCGGTCTCGTCTTTGCCGCCAGCGTCGCGCTCGCGGCCGTGATCGCCGCGGCCGTGCTGCTGCTGCGGGCCGGCTGGGCCCGCCTGACCGGGCGTCCGGTCTCCGGTGTGCTGGGCGGTGCATGGCGCATGGGCGGTTTCCGGGCAGCCGCGCGTCGGCCGGGGCACCCCTTCGCGCCCCAGCGCGTGCGGGTGCGCGCCGACGTCACCGACGTCGATCCCAAGTAGGCGCTGCGGCGACGGCTCGCCCCTTGGGGAGGTGCCGGGCGCCAGGTTCGCTGGGCGCCGTGACCGCAAGGTCCGGCACGGCGCACGTAGGACAAGGCCGACAACTGCTGGGCTTGGGGCCTGCGGACGGGCTCCGCCCCCTAAGATGCGCGGCTTCATGCCCCATCCATGAAGCCGATCCCAGCCGCGCCGCTCGCGTTCGTCCTGCTTGCCTGGGCTGCCACCGCCCAGGGTGCCTCCGCCGTCCAGTTCGCTTCCGCCCACCCGCTGGCCGACCTGACGCTGGAGCAGCTGAGCCACATCGAGGTGACCTCGGTGTCCGGACGCCCGCAGGGGCTGATGCAGGCGGCGGCTTCGATCTACGTCATCACGGCGCAGGACATCCGCCGCTCGGCCGCCACCAGCCTGCCCGAAGTCCTGCGCCTGGCGCCCAACCTGCAGGTGGCGCAGACCAGCGCCGGCCAGTGGGCGATCAGCGCGCGCGGCTTCCAGGACTCGATCGCCAACAAGCTGCTGGTGCTGGTGGACGGTCGCACCGTCTACTCGCCCCTGTTCGCCGGGGTGTTCTGGGACGCCAACGACCTGGTGCTGGAAGACGTCGACCGGATCGAGGTGATCAGCGGCCCCGGTGGCACGCTGTGGGGCGCCAATGCGGTCAACGGCGTCATCAACGTGGTGACCCGCAACGCCGCCGAGACGCAGGGCGTGCTGGCCCTGGCCGCGCGGTCGGGCCATGGCGGCCGCGAGGTGGTGCGCTGGGGCGGCCGCATCGGGCCTGACGCCCACCTGCGCATCCACGGGCTGGCGGTGGACCGCGACAACACCTGGCTGCCCGGCGGCGCGCCGCGCGACGACGCCAGCAACCGCCTGCAGGGCGGATTCCGGGCGGACTGGGCCGACGGACCCTCGGCCCTCACGCTGCAGGGGGAGGCCTACCGCGGCGGCGAGCTGCCGTCCAACAACCTGGCGCCCGAGCTGCGCGGGCAGCACCTGCTGGGGCGCTGGAGCAGCCGCTTCGCGGACGGCTCGAGCTACACCTTGCAGGCCTACTACGACGGTTCCGAGCGCGACGACGGCAACCTGTTCCGCAACCACAGCCGCACCGTCGATCTCCGTTTCACCCACGAGCCGCGCGGGGCCGGCCCGGGCCAGTTGCTGTGGGGCGCCGGGCACCGGCGCGCCCGCGATTCCACGCAGCCGACCCCGATGCTGGCGTTCCTGCCGGCCGAACGCACGCTGAGCTGGACCCATGCCTTCGCCCAGTACCAATGGATGCTGGGCGACCAGCTGCAAGCCACCGCCGGCGCCAAGGTCGAGCACAACAGCTACACCGGCGCCGAGCTGCTACCCAGCGTGCGCCTGGCCTGGCTGCACTCGCCGCAGGCCACCACCTGGGCGGCGCTGTCGCGCGCGGTGCGGGCGCCGGCGCGGATCGACCGCGACTTCTTCCTGACCCTGCCGCCGGGCATCGCGGTGATCGCCGGTGGGCCGGACTTCCGTTCGGAAACGGCCACCGTGCTGGAGGCCGGCCATCGGGCCCAGCTGTCGCCGACCCTGAGCTGGTCGGCCACCGTGTTCCGCCACTTCTTTCATGGCCTGCGCTCCGGCCGTCCCGGGCAAGCGCCGCCGGCGACCGTGGAAAACCTGGTCGAAGGGCCGGTGGACGGGCTCGAAGCCTGGGGCCAGTGGCAGCCGCTCGAAGGCTGGCGGCTGTCGGCCGGCTACCTGGCGCTGCACAAGGACCTGCGGTTTGCCGGTGGGCTGAGTCCCGCGACCCGCTCCTTTCCCGGCCTCGGCAACGATCCGCGGTCGCAGGTGTCGCTGCGCTCGAGCCTGGACGTCGGAGCCAACGGCGCCTTCGACCTGGCGGTGCGCCGGGTCGGCGAACTCACCGACCCGCGGGTGCCCGGCTACACCGCGGTCGATGCCCGGCTGGGCTGGCAGGTGCGCCCCGACCTGCGCCTCGAACTGCTGGGCACCAACCTGCTGGGCCGGCGGCACGTGGAGTTCGCCGGCGGCAGCGAGATCGGCCGCCGTCTCCTGCTGCAGCTCACCTGGCAGCTGGAGGCCCGCAGCCGATGAGGGCGGCCCGGCACTGCCTGCCCCAAGGCTGGAGGCGGGGCATGCTGAAGCTGCTGCTCCTGTTGCCGGCGGTATCGGCCTGGTCGCAGGGGCCGGGCAGCGCGCGCGAAAGCGCCGTCAAGGCCGCCTTCCTCTACAAGTTCGCCGGCTTCGTCGAATGGCCGGCTGGCACCTTCCGGCGCGCCGACGAACCGCTGGTGGTCGGGGTGCTGGGCAACGAGGCGATCGCCGCCGACCTGGAGCAGATCGCCGCCGGACGCAACGTCGATGGCCGCGCGGTGGTGGTGCGACGGTTGCGCCCGGGCGAGGCGGCCGGCCCGCTGCACGTGCTGCTGATCGGCGCCGGCCCCGACCAGCAGGTGCGCGAGCAGGCGGCGGCGATGGCCGGGCCGGTGCTGGTCGTGACCGAGCAGCCGCAGGGCCTGGTTCCGGGCGGGGTGCTCAACCTCGTCACGGAGCGCGGGCGCGTCCGCTTCGCGGCCTCGCTGCCGGCCGCCGAGACGCGCGGGCTGAGGCTGAGCGCACGCCTGCTGGCGGTGGCGCAGAACGTGGAAGGCCGCAGCCGATGAAACCGGTCCGCGCCCGCTCGGTCCGCAGCAAGCTCAACCTGGCGCTGGCGGCCACCACCCTGATCGCGCTGGTGCTGGCCGGGCTGGCGCTGCTGGTGGTGGACCTGCAAAGCGAGCTGGAGGACATGCGCGAGGACCTGATGACGCACGCCGACGTGATCGCGCTGGTCAGTGCCCCGGCGCTGTCGTTCGCCGATCCGGCGGTGGCGGCGGAGAACCTGGCGGTGCTGCGGGTCAAGCGTGGCGTCACGGCAGCGGCGCTGTACGACGACCGCGGGCGGCTGTTCGCCAGCTACCGGCGCGACGGCGGCGAAACCATCCCGCCACGGCCTGAGCCGGTCGGCGGCGCCGCGGACAGCGTCCGGGTGAACGGCGACTGGGCCGTGGTCTGGCGCCCGGTGTTCTCCAGCGAGGACCGGGTGGGCACGATCTGGCTGCAGCTGCGGCACGACCGCTGGCGGCAGACGCTGGAATACCTGGGCGTGCTGGCCCTGGTGATGGGCTGCAGCCTGGCTGCCGCCCTGCTGCTGTCGCACCGGCTGCAGCGGACCCTGACGGCGCCGGTCCTGGGCGTGAGCGAAGTGGCCCGCAAGATCCTGCGCGGCGAGACCGGCAACCTGCGGGCCATCCGCACCAGCGACGACGAGGTCGGCGACCTGATCGACGCCTTCAACGCCATGCTCGACGAGCTGGGCCGGCGGGCCCGGGCGCAGGAAGACGCCAACCGCGCGCTGCGCGCGAGCGAGGCGCGCTACCAGCTCGCGGTGCGCGGCTCCAGTGCAGGCCTGTGGGACTGGGACATCGCCGCCGGCACCATGTTCTACTCGCCCCGCTTCAAGGCCCTGCTGGGCTACTCCGACGAGGACTTCCCCGACCGGCCCGATTCGGCCGGCAAGGTGCTGCACCCGGACGACCTGCCGGTCATGCAGGCTGCGCTGCGCGGCCACCTGCGCGAGCGCCAGCCGTTCCAGGTCGAGTGCCGGCTGCGCGACCGCGACGGCCGCTGGCGCTGGTTCTTGGTGGCGGGGGCGGCGCTGTGGGATGCCGCCGGGCAACCCTACCGCATGGCCGGCTCGGTGATCGAGGTGACCGAGCGCAAGCAGGCCGAGCAGGTCCTGCACGAGGCCAATCGGGCCAAGGACGAATTCATCGCCACGCTCGCGCACGAGCTGCGCAACCCGCTGGCGCCGATCCGCACCGGGCTGGAGATCCTGAAGAAGGACAAGGCGAACGGGCCGCTGTCCGAGCGGGCGCGCGCCACCATGGAGCGCCAGCTCAGCCACATGATCCGGCTGATCGACGACCTGCTGGACATCTCGCGCATCAACCGCGGCAAGATCCGGCTGGACATCTCGCGGCTGCGGCTGCGTCCGGTGATCGACGGCGCCGTCGAGATCGGCCGGCCTGCCGTCCAGGCCGGTCGCCACGAGTTGCACGTGGACTACCCCGGGGCCGACATCGAGCTGATGGGCGATCCGACCCGGCTGGCGCAGGCGCTGGGCAACCTGCTGAACAACGCGGCCAAGTACACGCCGCCGGGCGGGCGGATCGACTTGCGCGTGCGGCGCGAAGGCGACAGTGCGCTGATCGAGGTCGAGGACACTGGCGAAGGCATCCCGGCCGACATGCTGGAGAGCATCTTCTGCCTGTTCGCCCAGGTGCGCGGCAGCATGGACCGCGCGCAGGGCGGCCTGGGCATCGGGCTGTACCTGGTGCGCAGCCTGGTGGCCTTGCACGGCGGCAGCGTCGTCGCCAGCAGCGCCGGCCCGGCCCGCGGCAGCCGCTTCACCGTGCGGCTGCCCTGCCTGCCGGCCACGGCCCAGCCCCTGCCCGCCGCGCCGGCGATCCAGGCAGACGCGCGCACCAGCGGGCTGAAGGTGCTGCTGGTTGATGACAACGTCGATGCCGCCGAGACCCTGTCGCTGGTGCTGGGCATGGCCGGCTGCGAGACGCGCATGCTGCACGAGGGCACCGGCGTGCTCGCCGCGGCCCGCGCCTTCGGCCCCGATGCGGTGCTGCTGGACATCGGCCTGCCCGGCCTGAACGGCTACGAAGTGGCCGCGCAACTGCGCAGCGAGCCGCGCTTTGCCCGGACGCTGCTGGTGGCGATCACCGGCTGGGGGACCGACCAGGATCGCCGGCGCTCGCAGGAGGCCGGCTTCGACCACCACCTGACCAAGCCGGTGGACATGGCCGACCTGGAGCCCTTGCTGCAGGCACTGGCCGCCGGCGGCGACGGCAGCGACTGCGGCTGAACCCGGGTCGCCGGCGCGGCTCCGGCCGTTGCTACCGGCCGTCGCCGGGCCGGTGCTGTGCCAGCCGGTCGAGGAAGGGATGCTGCGCCGGCAGCAGCTTGCGGCGGGCGTCGGGCATTGCGAACCAGCCGGCGCGGTCGACCTCCGGGAACTGCTGGCGCCGGCCCGAGCGCGGCGGCCACTCCAGCTCGAACAGGTTGCAGCGCAAGGTGGCCGGATCGAAGTCGCCTTCGAATGCCCAGGCCTGCACCCGCTTGCCGCTCTTCTGCCGCACTTCGCCGAGGTCGACGAAGGGGCCGGCCGGCGCGCAGCCGGTTTCCTCCTCGAACTCGCGCAGCGCCGTGGCGAAGGCGTCCTCGCCGTCGTCGACCTCGCCCTTGGGCAGGGTCCAGGCGCCGTCGTCCTTGCGGGCCCAGAACGGCCCGCCGGGGTGGGCCAGCAGCACCTGCAGGCCGTCGCCGGTGCGGCGGAACATCAGCAGGCCGGCGCTGCGGGTCATGCCGCGACCGCGCCGCGGGCCTGGAAGTGGCGCGGCGGCTGGCCCATGGCGGCCTTGAACATGGCGCTGAACGCGCTCTCGCTGGCGTAGCCGGTCGCGGCCGCGACCTGGTTCACCGCGACGCCGCGTGCCAGCAGCGGCAGGGCGTGCGCCAGCACCACCTGCTGGCGCCACTGCTGGTAGCCGCTGCCCAGTTCGGCCTGGAACAGGCGGGCCAGGGTCCGCTCACTGGCGCCCACGCCGGCCGCCCAGCCGGCCAGGCTGGCCCGCTCGCCGGGCGAACGCAGCACCGCCTCGCACAGGGTGCGCAGGCGCTTGTCGCCGCCCGGCGGCGGCAGCGGCACACCCAGGGCCTGCGGGTCGGCATGACGCAGTTCCTCCAGCACCAGCGCGCTGAGCAGCTGCTCGCGCGGCCGCGCCAGCGGCGCCTGGTCGAGCGCCTCGACCAGCTCGCGCAGCAGCGGCGAAACGCGCAGCACGCGGCAGCCGGCCCAGCCCGCCGGGGTCACGTCCGCGTGCAGGTAGAGCGTGCGGAACTGCGCTTCCTGCAGCACGTGCACCGAGTGACGCGCGCCCGGCGCGATCCAGACGGCGCGCGAAGGCGGCACGATGTAGGCGACCTCGTCCGGTGCGCCGCCGCCGCGCTCGGCCGTGACCTGCAGCACCCCGCTGGCGCAGTAGGCCAGCTGGGCCCAGGCATGGCGGTGCGGCTCGAAGTGGGAGTCGGCGGGCAGTGAGCGCGCCCGCAAGCGCACCGGCTGGCCGGGAGTCGGCCGGAACGCGACGTCGTCGGCCAGCGGCTGGGGCAGGGCGGATCGGCGCGGCACGGCACCATTCTGGCTGAAATCCGCAAGAAGCTGGCATCCCGTCGCATTCCGGAAACCAGCGGCCGCGGCTAGCATCGCTGGCCATGAGTACTGCCGCTGCGATGCCGCTGCCGCCCTTGCGCCACGATGCCGGCGTCATCGGGCTGGTCGGCCTGGCCCACCTGATCAGCCACTTCAGCCAGTTGCTGCTGCCGCCGCTGTTTCCCTGGCTGAAGGACGCGCTCGACGTCAACTACGTGCAGCTCGGCTTCCTGATGACGGTGTTCTTCGTCGTCTCCTGCGGCGTGCAGGCGGCCTCGGGCTTCCTGGTCGATCGGCACGGGCCGCGGCCGGTGCTGTTCGGCGGGCTGGCGCTGGTGGGCCTGGCGGCGTTCGGCTTCGCCGCCAGCACCAGCTACTGGATGATGGCCGCGTTCGCGGTGGTGGCCGGCCTGGGCAACGGGGTGTTCCATCCGGTCGACTACACCCTGCTCAACCGCAAGGTCAGCGCGCCGCGCCTGGGCCATGCCTACAGCTTCCACGGGATCACGGGCAGCCTGGGCTGGGCGCTGGCGCCGGCGCTGGTGGTGCCGCTGGCCATCGCCTTCTCCTGGCGGGTCGCCCTGGCAGCGGCCGGCCTGCTGGCCTGGGGCGTGCTGCTGTTCCTGTGGCTGCACCGGCGCAAGCTGGAACTGCCCGCGGCGCCGGCGGCGCCGGTTTCCACCGCGGCCCCCGCCGGCGGCACGTTCGATTTCCTGCGGGTGCCGGCGGTGTGGATGTGCTTCGCCTTCTTCTTCGTGTACGCCGTCGTGCTGAGCGTGGTGCAGGCCTTCGCGCCGGAAGCCGCGCGGCTGCTGCATGGCGTGCCGGTCGGGCTGGCGGCGGCGTGCCTGACCATCTTCATGGTGTGCAGCGCCGGCGGCATGGTGCTGGGCGGCTTCCTGGCATCCGATCCAATGCGCTGCGAGCGCATCGTGGCCGCCGGCTTCGGCATGGCGGCGCTGGTGGCGCTGGCGGTCGGCGTGGCCCCGGTGCCGGCGCTGGCGGTGCCGGCCCTGTTCGGTGTCATGGGCTTCGCCAGCGGCATCGCCGGCCCTTCGCGCGACCTCATCGTCAAGCGCTCGACGCCGCCCAATGCGAGCGGGCGCGTGTTCGGCGTCGTCTATTCGGGGCTGGACATCGGGCAGGCAGCGGCGCCGCTGGTGTTCGGCAGCCTGATGGACCAGCACCGCTACGGCGGGGTCTGGCTGGGGCTGGCCGGCATGCAGCTGCTGCTGATCGCGAGCGCCTTCAACGTGCGCCGGGTGCGCCGAACCGCGCTGGCGCCGGCCTGAGCGCCGCGGTCGCGCTCGCGGCTTGGCGAGTGGGCGGCCCACGCGGGCTGCCTCGACGGTTATCCTTGTCGACCTATGTACGCGCCGTATTTCGGGCTGTCGCAGGAGCCGTTCTCGATCGCGCCGGACCCGCGCTACCTGTTCATGAGCGAGCGCCACCGCGAGGCGCTGGCCCACCTGCTGTACGGGCTGGGGGGCGGCGGCGGCTTCGTGCTGCTGACGGGCGAGATCGGCACCGGCAAGACCACCGTGTGCCGCTGCTTCCTGGAGCAGATTCCGGCCGACTGCAACGTCGCCTACATCTTCAATCCGAAGCTGACGGTCACCGAGCTGCTGCAATCGGTCTGCGACGAGTTCCGCATCGAAGTGCCCCGCCCCGAGGGGCGCGCGCCGACCGTCAAGGACTACCTGGATCCGCTCAATGCCTTCCTGCTGCAGTCGCACGCGCAGGGCCGCAACAGCGTGCTGATCATCGACGAGGCGCAGAACCTGTCGGCCGACGTGCTGGAGCAACTGCGCCTGCTGACCAACCTGGAGACGCGCGAGCGCAAGCTGCTGCAGATCATCCTGATCGGCCAGCCCGAACTGCGCGACCTGCTGGCGCAGCCGCAACTGGAACAGCTGGCCCAGCGCGTGATCGCGCGCTACCACCTCGACGCACTGCGCCGCGACGAGACCGAACACTACGTGCGCCACCGGCTGGAGGTGGCGGGCCTGTCGCGCGCATTGCCGTTCGAGCGGCGTGCGCTCGAGCGCATCCACCGGCGCAGCGGCGGTGTGCCGCGCCGCATCAACCTGCTGTGCGACCGTGCGCTGCTGGGTGCGTTCGGCCGCAGCGAGCCGGCCGTAACGCCGGCCATCGTCGACCAGGCGGCGCGCGAGGTGTTCGGGGGCGAAACGGCGCGCCCGGCGGCGACACGCTGGCGGCAATCGGCCGCGTTGCTGGCCATCGGCTTCGTGGCCGGCGCGGGCTTGCTGCTGGCAGCCCGGCTCTGGCTCGAGCCGACGACAGCCGCCGTTGCGGCCCCGGCAGCGGCCAGCGAGGAGGACGCCGCTGCACCGAGCCGGGCCGGCACCGGTACCGTGGCCGCCCCCGAGGCGGCGACCGCCGTGGTACCGGTCTCGGCGCCGGCCGCCGCAGTCCCGCCGACCCTGTTCGGCGACGAGAAGCAGGCCTGGCGCGAGCTGGCCCGGGGTTGGCAAGCGCAGGTCGGTGAGGGCGAGCCCTGCGCCGAGCTGGCGCGCGATTCGCTGCACTGCTTCACTCGCGTGCTGCCGCTGGCGCTGATCCGCCAGCTCGACCGGCCCGGCATCGTGGTGCTGGACCGCCACAGCGGCAAGCCTTCCTATGCGGTGCTCACGGCGCTGGGCGACAAGGCGGCCGTCCTGTCCGCCGCGGGAACCGAGCAGACCGTCACGCTGGCCGCCCTGGCCGCGCGCTGGAACGGCGAATGGGCCACCCTGTGGCGGGCGCCGCCCGGCTTCGATGCGCGCTCGCCCGAGCGCAGCAGCGCCGGCGTGGCCGCATGGGTGGGCGCGCAACTCGCCAAGGCGGGCGGCAACGAGGCGCGCGCCGGTGGCCTGCACGAGCGGATCCGCAGCTTCCAGCTGGCCCACGGCCTGCCCGCCGACGGCGTGCTGGGACCCTTGACCTTCATGCAACTCAATCGCAGTGCCGGCGTGGACGAGCCGCGGCTGCGCGCGGTGCCCTGAAGTGAAAGACCACCCCGAAGCGCCTGCGGCGCGAAACTGATATGTCCTACATCCTCGACGCCCTGCGCAAGGCCGACGTCCAACGCGAGCGCAACCGCCTGCCGGGGCTGCAGGCGCAGCCCCATGCCACGCCCGAGCCGGCAAGACCGATCGCTCGGGGCGCCTGGCTGCTGGCAGGCGCAGCCGCCGTGCTGGGAATCGGCGGGGTTGCCGCCTGGCAATCGCTGCAGGGCGGCCCGGTAACCGATTCCGCGCCGCCGGCTGCGCCGGCCGTGGCGGTTGCCGCGCCGTCGCCGACCCCGCAGCCGGCACCCGCCGCGCAGATCCTGCCGCCGGCGCCACCGCCGCTGCCCGCACCGGCACCGGCAGCGGCAGCGGCAGCGGCGAAGGTCCCTGCGGCCCAGCGGCCGCTCGCCGCCGCCTCTTCGTCGGGCGGCGCCGAGGCATCACTCGCGAAGGCAGAACCGGGGATTTCCTCGACTGTTCCGGCCGGGGCGCCGGCGCTGGCGATCAGCGGCGGCGTCTGGTCGCAGAACCCGGCCCAGCGCATGCTGATCGTCAACGGCCAGGTGTTCAGCGAGGGCAGCGAACTCGCGCCCGGCGTGCGGCTGCAGGAAGTGAAGCCGCAGCGGGCGGTGCTGGAGTTCCGCGGCCAGCGCTACTCGGTGCCGTACTGAAGTCAGCGCTCCAGCGGCGGCTGGAACACCGACCAGTGGCCGTCCTTGAACAGGTACAGCGCCGATGACACGCGGCGGCGCGCCGACGCGGCATAGAGCGCGGTGGCGCTGAAGCGCAGGGTGGCCACGGCTTCGTCGTCGTCGACCGGCGCGTAGAGCAGGCCGCCACGCACCGGAACCGCCGCGACCACGCCGCGCGGGTGGCGCGCCTCGAGCGCGCGCCAGAACGGGCGGTCGAGGAAGTAGCTGCTGTTCAGGTCGTCGGCGCGACCCAGCACCTGCATCAGTCCGCCTTGCCAGGGTTGCACGTCCGGCTCGCCGTAGGTGCGCCGCATGTTCTGCACCGCCAGCTGCACGGCCTGCTCGGGCGCCAGCCGCAGGCGCTGCAGGTCGTCCGGCGACGCGCTCTGCAACTCGGTGCGGCTGTCGAACACCAGCCGGATGTGCATGTCGCCCACGTAGCGGAACCAGCTCATCTCGAGCTCCACCTCGCGGCCATCGGGCAGCTCGGCGACCAGCTTGCCGTAGGGCTGCAGCGTCTCCTGCGGCTGGCTGCCACCGTCCGACGGCCGCAGCACGGCCAGCAGGTTGCCGGCCTCGGTGTCGAAGCCGGACGGCACGGCGGGTTGGGCCTGCGCCCCCAACACCGACAACGCCATCCAGGTGGCGGCCAGCGTGCGCGCGAATCGAGTCATGTCGGGGTGTCTCCTTGCTGCCGAGCATCCTGCTCAGCTGCGGCGCTCGGCGCAATCGCGTTACGAAATGTGTGGTGGACGCGCTGCAGACGCGTGGCATGTAAACAGTTACCGAACTTGCGTACACAACGATGCGTGTAAGCAAGCCCATCCCTAGCATTCATGGCTCATCCAATCCACCGAGGAGTTCATCGCGATGGCACTGCAGTCCCCCTTCTTCAACAACAAGCGCGACAACGAAGTGCGCCTTGGCACGCCCAACGCTGCCGCGCTGGCCGCCACCGTCACCGCGCCCGCTCCCGCTGTCCCCGCCGCCAACAGCGCGGCCTCCGCCGCCGTCGGCGAAGCCAAGCTGACGGTCGGCCCGAACATCAAGCTCAAGGGCGTCGAGATCACCGACTGCGACACACTGGTGGTCGAGGGCTCGGTCGAGGCGACGATGGATTCGCGCATGATCCAGATTTCCGAGCGCGGCTCCTTCACGGGCTCGGCCGAGATCGACGTGGCCGAAATCCGTGGCGCTTTCGACGGCAACCTGACCGTGCGCCAGAAGCTGGTGATCTATTCCACCGGCAAGGTGACCGGCCGCATCCGCTACGGCAAGGTGGTGATCGAGGAGGGCGGCCAGCTCTCCGGCGAGATCGAGTTCGGCACCAGCGGCGCCAGTGGCGCCAGCGCGGCCGTGCGTCCGCCCAAGCTGCAAGTGGCCTGAGTTCGAATTAGTCTCCATCTCCATTTCCTGACAAAGCGCGGCCGAGGCCGCGCTTTTTTTTGTTGCCTGGTGCCTGTGCCGCGCCGGGCGAGGCCGTCGCCGCCGCCGCTAAGATCGTGCGCAGCATGACGACCGAACCTGCCAGCCGCCTCGCCGGCCACCTCATCGTCGAGTGCCTCGTGGCACAGGGCGTGACCCACGCTTTCGGCGTGCCGGGCGAGAGCTACCTGGCCGTGCTCGACGGCTTCCATGCGCTGCGCGAGCGCATCCGCTTCATCGTCAACCGGCAGGAAGGCGGCGCCGCCTTCATGGCCGAAGCGGCCGGCAAGCTGACCGGCCGCCCCGGCGTGTGCTTCGTGACCCGCGGCCCGGGCGCCACCAACGCCTCGATCGGCGTGCACACCGCCTTCCAGGACTCCACGCCGATGGTGCTGTTCGTCGGCGACGTGGCCTCCGACCAGCGCGATCGCGAGGCCTTCCAGGAAGTGGATTACGCGAGCTTCTTCGGGCCGAGCACCAAGGGCATGGCCAAGCGGGTGGAGCGCATCGACGAGCCCGATCGCATTCCCGAAGCCGTCGCGCGGGCCTTCGCCACGGCCATGAACGGCCGCCCGGGTCCGGTGGTGCTCGTGCTGCCGGAGGACATGCTCGTGCGGCAGACCTCGGCACAGCCGTTGCCCCGGGTGGAGCCGGTGCAGGCGGGCTGCGATCCGCTGGCGCTGGAGCGGGTGCGCCCGCTGCTGCTCGCTGCCCGGCGGCCGTTCGTCATCGCCGGCGGCAGCGGCTGGACGCCGGCCGCGGCGCAGGCGCTGCAGCGCTTTGCCGAGCAGTGGCAGCTGCCGGTCGGCAACGCCTTCCGCTTCCAGGACTGCTTCGACAACCACCACCCGCTGTACGCCGGCGATGTCGGCATCGGCATCAACCCGAAGCTGGCCGCCCGGATTCGCGAGAGCGACCTGGTGCTGGCCATCGGGCCGCGCCTGGGCGAGATGACCACCGGCGGCTACACGCTGCTGCAGCCGCCGCGGCCGGCCCAGAAGCTGGTGCACATCCACGCCGGCGCCGAGGAGCTGAACCGGGTCTACCAGGCGGACGTGGCGATCAATGCCGGCATGGAAGCGGCCGCGCGGGCCTTGCAGGCCCTGCCGCCGCCGGCGCAAGCGGCCTGGCGCGACTGGACGGCCGCCGCCCACGCCGATTACGAGGCCAACCTGCTGCCGCAGCCGCTGCCGGGGGACATCGACATGCCGGCCCTCGTGGCGGTGCTGCAGGCGCACTTGCCGGCCGATGCGGTGCTCACCAACGGGGCCGGCAACTTCGCCAGCTGGGTGCACCGCTTCTATCGCCACCACGGCCTGGCCAAGGGCTTCAAGACGCAGCTGGCCCCGACCTCGGGCGCCATGGGCTACGGCGTGCCGGCCGCGATCGCCGCCAGCCTGGTCACTGGCCGCACCGCCTTCACGATCGCCGGGGACGGCGACTTCCTGATGACGGGGCAGGAGCTGGCCACGGCCATGCAGTTCGGCGGCAAGAGCATCGTCGTGCTGCTGAACAACGGCATGTACGGGACGATCCGCATGCACCAGGAGCGCGAGTACCCGCGGCACGTGCACGGCACCCAGCTGGACAACCCCGACTTCGCGGCGCTGGCACGCGCTTACGGCTACGCCGGCGTGCGGATCACGAGAACGGCGCAGTTCGAGCCCGAGTTCGTGGCGGCGCTGGAGCGGCCGCAAGGCACGCTGATCGAGGTCATGCTCGATCCGGAGGTGATCACCACGCGCGGCACGCTCAGCGCGATTCGGGAAGCGGCGCTGCAGCGCCGCTGAGCGGCCGCTGCGGAACGGCGACCGCGCCAAGCGGCGCCATGAAAAAGGGCCGCATGAAGCGGCCCTTGATGTCAGCGAACGCGGCTCGTCTTACTTGACGTGCTTGCCGATCAGGCCGGCCATCTCGAACATCGAGACCTGGGCCTTGCCGAAGATCTCGCGCAGCTTGGCGTCGGCGTTGACCATGCGCTTGTTGACGGAGTCCTGCAGCTTGTTCTTCTTGATGTAGGCCCACAGCTTGCTGACCACCTCGGTGCGGGGCATCGGGCTGGTGCCGACCACGGCCGCCAGCTGGGGGCTGGGGGTCAGCGGCTTCATGAAGGCCGCGTTGGGCGTGCGCTTCTTGGCGGGCGCCTTCTTGGCGACGGCCTTCTTCGCCGGCGCCGCCTTCTTGGCCGGAGCCGCCTTCTTGGCGACGGCCTTCTTGGCCGGTGCCGCCTTCTTGGCCGGAGCTGCCTTCTTCGCCGGCGCCTTCTTGACCGCAGCCTTCTTCGCCGGGGCCTTCTTGGCGGGGGCCTTCTTCGCCGCCGCTTTCTTCGCAGTTGCCATGATTTGATTTCCTTCTAGAAGTGGATCGATCGCCAGCGGCTACGGCTGGCCACCACTGGCAAAGCGGATGCTAATTGAGAAAAAACGCGTTTCCAAGGGGAAATCGGCATTTTTCGCTGGGGGCTGTCGCTTTTTTTCAGTGGCGCCCGAGGCGCGTCACCACCGTGCGTGGCCTCGATCCGCCGGGGCGGCTCCGCTCAGGCGTGCTCGCGGTTGCGCCGGCCGCGCACGATCAGCACGACGCCGGCCAGCACCACGGCGCAGGCACCCCATTCGGAGGCACTGACGGCTTCGGCTCCGACCGTGACGCCCAGCAGCAGTGCGATGACCGGGTTGACGAAGGCATAGCTGGTGGCCAGCGCCGGCGAGGCATGCGCGAGCAGGTACAGGTAGGCGCTGAAGGCCACGAGCGAGCCGGCAACCACCAGGTAGACCCAGGCCGCGACGGCCAGCGGCTGCGGCGGCCATTGCGGCCGCTCGCCCAATGCCATCGACGCGGCCATGAGGACCACCCCGCCGCACAGCATCTGGCTGGCGAAACCCGCGGCGCCCGGCGCCGGCGGCAGGCGCGTGGTCGACAGCACCGAACCGAGCGACCAGGCCAGCGTGGCGGCGCCGATGCTGGCCAGCGCCTGGGGCGAGGCGCCGAAGCTGGCGCCGCGCATCAGCAGCAGCACGCCCGCCAGGCCCACGGCCATCCCCGCGATTTCGAGCCGGCCGGGCCGCTGGCCGAACAGCAGCCCCCACAGGCCCACCAGCAGCGGCACGACCGCGATGAAGGCGGCGACCAGGCCCGAGCCCACGTGCTGCTCCGCGCTGGCCGTCAGACCCATGCCCAGGCCCAGCATCAGCGTGCCCACCACGCCGGCATGGGCCCACTGGCGTGCGGTCGGCCAGGCGCCGCCGCGCAGCGCGACCCAGCCGGCCAGCAGGGCGCCAGCGCACAGGAAACGGGTCCCCATCTGGAAGAAGGGCGGGAAGCTCGCCAGCGCCAGCCGGATCGCCAGGTAAGTGGAGCCCCACACCAGGTAGCAGGCCAGCAGCGCCGGCAGCAGCAGGCTGCGCGGGCGCGCCAGGGGCAGCGCGGCGGTGTTCATGGACGTCGATCGTAGGGGGCGCGTGCCGGCCTGCACATGCACAATCGAAGCTCGTCATCCATTGCAGCCTTCGAATTGAAGGTTCAAAGCCATGCCCGCCGAATTTTCCGGAATCGATGCCTACGACGCCCGCATCCTGGCGGAACTGCAGGGCGACGCCCGCATCAGCATGGCCGAGCTGGGCCGGCGCGTGCACCTGAGCCAGCCGGCAGTGACCGAGCGGGTGCGCAAGCTGGAGCTGCAGGGCGTGATCAAGGGCTATCGCGCCGTGGTCGATCTGCAGCGACTGGGCTACGGCATCCGGGCGCTGGTGCGGATCGGGCGGGTGGAGTACGCGCGGGTGGTGAAGCTGATCGAGCAGACGCCGGAGGTGATCAATGCCTTCAACGTCACCGGCGAGGACAGCTGGATCCTGGAGATCGCGGTCATCGACGTCGAGCACCTGGACGCCGTCGTCACGCGCTTCTGCCTTCTGGGCGAAACCTCGACCTCCATCGTGCTGAACATGCCGCGCGAGAACGCGCCGGTGCGGCCGGCCCGGCGCGAGGACATCAAGCCGGCGATCCGGAAGGTGACGGGGCGATGAGCCGGCGCGGCGGCCCGTTCAGCGGCCGGCGCCCGGCCCGAAAGGCAGCGTGGCCAGCAGCACCCCGGCCAGCGCCAGCGCGAAGGCCGTGGCCTGCAACGTGCCGAAGGGCTCGCCCAGGGCCAGCACGCCGACCGCCGCCGCCGACACCGGCAGCATCACGGTGAACACGCCGCCCTGCGAAGCAGGCAGCGAACGCAGCCCCGTCATCCACAGCCACACGCTCCAGATGCTGGCCGCCAGCGAATAGAACAGCAGCAGCCCCCAGGTGCCCGGCCCGGGCGCGCCGAAGTCGAATTGCCAGGCCTGGTACAGGCCGAGCGGCGTCATCAGGGCCAGGCCCCACAGGTTCACGATCGAGGTGATGCGGCGCGGCCCGACCGTGCCGGTGAGCTTCTTGCCGATCACCGCGTACGAGGCTTCGCACAGCACGGCACCGAACACCAGCAGGTTGCCCAGCCCGGAGCTCGCGCCGCCGCCGGCGCCGTTGCGTGCGAGCGCCAGCAGGCCGATGCCGGCTGCGGCGCAAGCCACCGCGCTCCACACGCGCAGGGGCACGCGCTCGCGCAGGAAGGCCCAGCTCAGGATGGCGACGACAGCCGGGATGGCCGCCATGATCACCCCGGCCGACACCGCGCTGGTCATGCTGACCCCGTACAGCATCAGGATCGAGAACAGGAAGTTGCCCAGCAGCGACTCGAGGAACAGGAGCCGGCGCACCTGCGGCGTGAGTGCCGGCTCGTTGGCCGGCCGCCGCAGCCAGTGCGGCATGGCCAGGGCGGCGATGGCGAAGCGCAGCCAGGCCAGCAGGAACACCGGGATGGCCGCGACCAGCGGCTTGGACAGCGCCACGTAGCTGCCCACCAGCGACATGCTGAGGGCGAGGCAGGCAAAGGCCAGAAACCGGGAAGGGCGGGTCGGCACGGTGGGCGAAAAGCGCGCATCTTGCCTGAGCCGGTGCCAGCCGCCCGCCACGGCATTTGACGGCCCGCAAGGTCCTCGCCATCGGGCGAAAGCGTGGGTGCGGGGGACTTGCCTGGCCAGCCGAGAACGTGCGCCACCCCGTGAGCCCGTTCCTCGCGCAAAGCCATTTCTTAATGCGGAAATCTCCTTTGTTGCGTCGCGGCAAATTTTCCCAATATGGGAAGTGGATTGCCACCATGCGGAATGTCGCAATCAAGTTATTGAATTTGAACGAAAAAATTATTGTCTTCTATAAGACAGAAGAGATGCCCAAGGTCTTCTACAAGACCTAAAGTGCTTGCCAGGGCGAAGCACTCGCCACCGCACTTGCAACCACCACGGAGAAAGACCATGAGCAACTGGACCCACCTCAGCCGCGAGCAGCAGATCGCGCAACTCGAAAAGGATTGGGCGGAGAACCCCCGCTGGAAGGGCATCAAGCGCGGCTACAGCGCGGCCGACGTGGTGCGCCTGCGCGGCTCGCTGCAGATCGAGCACACGCTGGCCAAGCGCGGCTCCGAGAAGCTGTGGAACCTGATCAACACCGAGCCCTTCGTCAACTCGCTGGGCGCGCTCACCGGCAACCAGGCGATGCAGCAGGTCAAGGCCGGCCTGAAGGCGATCTACCTGTCGGGCTGGCAGGTGGCGGGGGACGCCAACAGCAACGGCGAGATGTACCCCGACCAGTCGCTGTACTCGGTGGATTCGGTGCCCAAGGTCGTGCGCCGCATCAACAACACCTTCCAGCGCGCCGACCAGATCCAGTGGAGCGAGGGCAAGGGCCCCGGTGACGAGGGCTACGTCGACTACTTCGCCCCGATCGTGGCCGATGCCGAAGCCGGCTTCGGCGGCGTGCTCAATGCCTTCGAGCTGATGAAGTCGATGATCGAGGCAGGCGCCGCCGGTGTGCACTTCGAGGACCAGCTGGCCGCCGCCAAGAAGTGCGGCCACATGGGCGGCAAGGTGCTGGTGCCCACCCGGGAAGCCGTCTCCAAGCTGGTGGCGGCGCGGCTGGCCGCCGACGTGATGGGCACGCCCACCGTGCTGCTGGCCCGCACCGACGCCGAAGCGGCCGACCTGGTGACCAGCGACGTGGATGCCAACGACCAGCCCTTCTTCACCGGAGAGCGCACGGTGGAGGGCTTCTATCGCACCCGCAACGGCCTGGAGCAGGCCATCAGCCGCGGCCTGGCCTATGCGGAGTACGCCGACCTGATCTGGTGCGAAACCGGCACCCCGGACCTGGCTTTCGCCAAGGCCTTCGCCGACGCGATCCATGCGAAGTTCCCGGGCAAGCTGCTGGCCTACAACTGCTCGCCGTCCTTCAACTGGAAGAAGAACCTGGACGACGCCACCATCGCCAAGTTCCAGAAGGAGCTGGGCGCCATGGGCTACAAGTTCCAGTTCATCACGCTGGCCGGATTCCACAGCCTCAACTACTCGATGTTCAACCTGGCCTACGGCTACGCGCGCAACCAGATGAGCGCGTTTGTCGAGTTGCAGCAGGCCGAATTCGCCGCTGCCGACAAGGGCTTCACCGCCGTCAAGCACCAGCGCGAGGTCGGCACCGGGTACTTCGATGCCGTGACCACCACCATCGAGAAGGAAGCCTCCACCGCCGCCCTGAAGGGTTCGACCGAGGACGCCCAGTTCTTCGACGAGAAGAAGGCGGCCTGATCCGCCCGCGGCGGCCGCAAGGCCCGGAGGCTCGCCGGCCTTCCGGCTGTGGCCGTCCCAGCCGCGGCCGGAGTACCACTCGATCCAGCGGCGGCCCGGGCCGGGGCGCGGAGATCGTCCTGGTGCTGCCGATCGCCGGCCAAGGTCCGGGGCGGCAGTCTTCGGCCGAGGCCTCCGCCCCGTCCGCGGGCGGCTGACCTGCGGGCTGTACCTCTTGCGCTGCGGCCGTTCGCCGCTAGAGTGGCGCCAACACAGGCAGGCGGAGGGCGCATGACCGACGACAACGAGAAGACGGGCGTGTTCGACGCGCGCCTCCTGAACCAGCAGCGCTGCCCCGAATGCGGCGGCGCGGGCGTGCTTCACGTCGAGAGCGAGAACATCAACGAGCACTTCGAAGTGGAGAGGCAGGTCGTCATCGCCCCCTGCGCCCGCTGCAACGGCTCGGGCATCACCCCGGCAGGGTAGAATCGGGGCTTCCTCCACCAGTCAAGAAACGGGAAAGGCAGCTTCGGTTATGACACCGCGAACTACCCCGCACGGAACGGCCCGCTAGCGGCCGGGTAGTCGCGCACGCACTGAACGCATTCCCGATGTCCAGCAAGAGCGCGGCTACAGGCCGCGCTTTTCGTTTGTCCCGCTGGAGTCTTTTCCCCCGCCGGAGGTTTCCCCGCCCATGATCCAGATCACGCTTCCCGACGGCTCCCGCCGTGAGTACCCCGGCCCGGTGACGGTGGCCGAGATCGCCGCATCGATCGGCGCCGGCCTGGCCAAGGCCGCCCTCGCCGGCAAGGTGGACGGCAAGGTGGTGGACACCGCCTACACGGTGGAGCGCGACGCTCCGGTGTCCATCATCACGGCCAAGGATCCGGAGGGGCTGGAGGTGATCCGCCACTCCACCGCCCACCTGCTGGCGTATGCCGTCAAGGAGCTGTTCCCCGAGGCCCAGGTGACCATCGGCCCGGTGATCGAGAACGGCTTCTACTACGACTTCGCCTACAAGCGCCCGTTCACGCCGGAAGACCTGGCGGCCATCGAGAAGCGCATGGCGGAACTCGCGGCCAAGGACGAGCCGGTGGTGCGCCGCGTGCTGCCGCGCGATGCGGCCGTGGAGTACTTCAAGGGCCTGGGCGAGCACTACAAGGCCGAGATCATCGCCAGCATCCCGCAGAACGAAGACGTCTCGCTATACCGCGAGGGCGCCTTCGAGGATCTGTGCCGCGGCCCGCACGTGCCCAGCACCGGCAAGCTCAGGCATTTCAAGCTGATGAAGGTGGCCGGCGCCTACTGGCGCGGCGACCACCGCAACGAGATGCTGCAGCGGGTCTACGGCACGGCCTGGGCCAGCAAGGAGGACCTGCAGCAGTACCTGACCATGCTGGAGGAGGCGGAGAAGCGCGACCACCGCAAGCTCGGCCGCGAACTGGACCTGTTCCACATCGACGATGTCGCGCCCGGCGTGGTGTTCTGGCATCCCAAGGGCTGGGCCGTGTGGCAGCAGGTCGAGCAGTACATGCGGCAGGTCTACAAGGACACCGGCTACCAGGAGGTCAAGGGGCCGCAAATCCTGGACAAGAGCCTGTGGGAGAAGACCGGCCACTGGCAGAACTACCGCGAGAACATGTTCACGACGGAGAGCGAGAAACGCGACTACGCCCTCAAGCCGATGAACTGCCCCGGCCACGTGCTGATCTTCAAGTCGGCGCTGCGCAGCTACCGTGACCTGCCGCTGCGCTACGGCGAGTTCGGCCAGTGCCACCGCAACGAGCCCTCGGGCGCGCTGCACGGCATCATGCGCGTGCGCGGCTTCACCCAGGACGACGGCCATGCCTTCTGCACCGAGGACCAGATCCTCGACGAGTGTGTGGACTACACGGCCAGGCTGCAGCAGGTCTACGCGGACTTCGGCTTCACCGACATCCTCTACAAGGTGGCGACGCGTCCCGAGCACCGGGTCGGCTCCGACGAGCTCTGGGACAAGGCCGAGCACGCCTGCATGGAAGCGCTGCGCCGCTCGGGCGTGGAGTTCGAGATCTCGCCCGGCGACGGCGCCTTCTACGGCCCCAAGATCGAGTACACGCTGAAGGACGCGCTGGGCCGGCAATGGCAGTGCGGCACGATGCAGGTGGACTTCAACACCGCCGAGCGGCTGGGCGCGGAGTACGTCACGGAAACCAGCGGCCGGGCCCACCCGGTGATGCTGCACCGGGCCATCGTCGGCAGCCTCGAGCGCTTCATCGGCATGCTGATCGAGCACCACGCCGGCGCGCTGCCGGCCTGGCTGGCGCCGGTGCAGGTGGCCGTGCTGAACATCACGGACGGGCAGGCCGATTGGGCCCGCGAGGTTGCGAAAAGTCTGCGAAATCAAGGCTTTAGGGTCGAGCTGGACCAGCGCAACGAGAAGATCACGTATAAAATACGGGAGCATTCGATGCAAAAGCTGCCTTACATCCTGGTCGTCGGCGACAAGGAGAAGGCGGCAGGCGCCGTCGCAGTGCGCGCCCGGGGCAACCAAGACCTCGGTGCAATGCCCCTTCAGGCTTTCTCCGAAAGGCTGGCGGCGGACATTGCCGGCAAGAGCTGACCTTCACCGAAGTTGCGGCCTTGGCGTTCGCGCGGACCGCGGCGGTATTGCTGCTGGCGCAGCCATTTTTTTGAAGGATACTGACCATCGCTACTGACTTTCGCGACCGCCGCCACCGCGAGGAACGCAAGCACCGCCTGAACCGGGAAATCATGGCTCCGGAAGTGCGGCTCTCCGGCCCCGACAACGAGCCCCTGGGCATCGTCAGCCTCCAGGAGGCGCTGCGCATGGCCGGCGAACTGGACGTCGATCTGGTCGAGATCGCCGCCACTGCCAATCCGCCGGTGTGCCGGCTGATGGACTACGGCAAGTTCAAGTACCAGGAACAGAAGAAGGCCGCGGAAGCGAAGTCCAAGCAGACGGTCATCGAGATCAAGGAAGTCAAGTTCCGACCGGGTACCGACGACGGCGACTACAACATCAAGATGCGCAACATCCGGCGCTTCCTGGCCGAGGGCGACAAGTGCAAGATCACGCTGCGCTTTCGCGGTCGCGAGATCACGCACCAGGAGATCGGGATGGCGCTGCTGCAGCGCATCCGCGAGGAACTGGGCGACACCATCATGGTGGAGCAGTTCCCCAAGCTGGAAGGCCGCCAGATGATCATGATGATCGCGCCGAGCCGCAAGAAGTCGGTCCAGCCGAAGGCGGCGGCCGAAGCGGCGGCGTAGCCGCAGGGGTTTGGCAGAAGCCGGGTCGGTCGCCCGGCCGATGCGACAGGCGGCGGGCCCAGGCCCGCCCCACAAGTGGCTCGGGGCCATCAAGACGCGAAGGATTCGCGGCGCCTCACGAGCACAAACAAGAAGGAGCAGTCATGCCCAAGATGAAGACCAAGAGCGGCGCCAAGAAGCGCTTCCGTGTCCGCCCCGGCGGCACCGTCAAGCGCGGCCAGGCGTTCAAGCGCCACATCCTGACCAAGAAGACCACCAAGAACAAGCGCCAGCTGCGCGGTGCCGTGAACGTCCACGAGACGAACCTCGGCCAAATGGCGCAGATGTTGCCGTTCGCCGGCCTGTAACCCGCAGACGAAAGAAGGAGAACACACATGCCTCGCGTCAAACGTGGTGTCACGGCCCGCGCCCGCCACAAGAAGGTGCTCGCCCTAGCCAAGGGCTTCCGCGGCCGCCGCGGCAACGTCTTCCGCATCGCCAAGCAGGCGGTGATGAAGGCGGGCCAGTATGCGTACCGCGACCGTCGCAACAAGAAGCGCGTGTTCCGCCAGCTGTGGATCGCCCGCATCAACGCCGCCGCGCGCGAATGCGGCCTGACCTACAGCCAGTTCGCCAACGGCATCCGCAAGGCCGGCATCGAGATCGACCGCAAGGTGCTGGCGGACATCGCCGTGCACGACAAGGCCGCCTTTGCCGGCATCGTGGAGCAAGTCAAGGCCAGGCTGGCGGCTTGAGTTTCACGGTGGGCGCCGCCTTCTCGCAAGCGGCACCCGGCGCAACCCAATGGAACAGGGCTAGGGCTGGCAGGCACTAGCCCTGTTTTTTTTTCTTCCCATGACCGAAGACTTGCAATCCATCGTCGAAGGCGCCCGGCGCGCCTTCGCCCAGGCCGCCACCCCGGCGGAGCTGGAGAACGCCAAGGCGCAGTACACCGGCAAGGCCGGCCGCATCACCGAGTTGATGAAGGGCCTGGCATCGCTGCCGGTGGACGAGAAGAAGACGCGCGGCGCCGCGATCAACGTCGCCAAGCAGGCCATCGAAGGCGCGCTGGGCGAGCGTCGGCAGGCGCTGGCCGACGCCGAACTGGCGGGGCAGCTCAAGGCCGAGGCGCTGGACGTCTCGCTGCCCGGGCGCGGCCGCGAGCCGGGCGGCCTGCACCCGGTCAGCCTGACGCTGGAGCGCATCGAGCTGATCTTCGCCAGCATGGGATTCGACGTCGCCGACGGCCCCGAGATCGAGAGCGACTGGCACAGCTTCACTTCGCTGAACAACCCGCCCAACCACCCGGCGCGCTCGATGCAGGACACGTTCTATGTCGACATCGACGGCGAGGACGGCATTCCCTACAACCTGCGGCCGCACACCAGCCCGATGCAGGTGCGCTATGCCCACCGGCACGTGAAGCAGCACGCCGCCGCGGTCGCGGCCGGCCAGCCCATGCCGGAGATCCGCGTGATCTGCCCGGGCCGCACCTACCGGGTCGACAGCGACGCCACCCATTCGCCGATGTTCCACCAGTGCGAAGGCCTGTGGCTGGGCGAGAACGTCAGCTTCAAGGACCTGAAGGTCGTCTTCACCGACTTCTGCCGCACCTTCTTCGAGAGCGACGACCTGGCGCTGCGCTTCCGGCCCAGCTTCTTCCCGTTCACCGAGCCCAGCGCCGAGATCGACATCCAGTTCCAGAGCGGGCCGCTGGCCGGCCGCTGGCTGGAAGTGGCCGGCTCCGGCCAGGTGCACCCGGCGGTGGTGCGCAACATGGGGCTGGACCCCGAGAAATACATCGGCTTTGCGTTCGGCATGGGCCCGGACCGGCTGACCATGCTGCGCTACGGCGTCAACGACCTGCGCCTGTTCTTCGAGGGCGACATCCGTTTCCTGCGCCAGTTCCGCTGAGCACCGCAAGCCGAGGCAAAGACAAGACATGCAATTTCCCGAGTCCTGGCTGCGCGAGTTCTGCAACCCGCCGCTGTCCACGAAAGAGATCGCCGACGTGCTCACCATGGGTGGGCTGGAGGTCGAGGACCTGCGCCCCGTGGCCCCGCCCTTCAGCAAGGTGGTGGTGGGCGAGATCAAGGAAGCCGTCCAGCACCCCAACGCCGACCGCCTGCGCGTCTGCCAGGTGGACGTGGGGCAGGGCGAGCTGCTCAACATCGTCTGCGGCGCGCCGAATGCCCGCGTAGGCATCCGCGTTCCGACGGCTCTCGTGGGCGCCGAACTGCCGCCCGGCGACGACGGCAAGCCCTTCGCCATCAGGCTGGGCAAGCTGCGCGGCGTCGAGAGCCAGGGCATGCTGTGCTCGGCGCGCGAACTGCAGCTGTCGGAGGACCATGGCGGCTTGCTGGAGCTGGCCGCGGATGCGCCGCTCGGCCAGGATGTGCGCGAGGTGCTCCAGCTCGACGACCACGTCTTCACGCTCAAGCTCACGCCCAACCTGGCTCATGCGCTGAGCGTGTACGGCGTCGCCCGCGAACTGTCGGCGCTGACCGGTGCGCCGCTCAAGCAGCCGCAGTTCCAGCCCGTGCAGCCCGCGCACGACGCCCGCCTGCGCGTGAAGGTGCAGGCCCCCGACCTGTGCGGCCGCTTCTCCGGCCGCGTCGTGCGCGGCGTTGACACGAAGGCGAAGACCCCGGCCTGGATGGTCGACCGGCTGGCCCGCTGCGGCCAGCGCAGCGTCACGGCGCTGGTGGACATCTCCAACTACGTGATGTTCGAGTTCGGCCGCCCCTCGCACATCTTCGACTTCGACAAGATCCACGGCGGCCTGGACGTGCGCTGGGGCCGCCCCGGCGAGCAGCTCAAGCTGCTGAACGGCAACACCATCGCGGTGGACGAGAAGGTGGGCGTGATCGCCGACGACCGGCAGGTCGAGTCGCTGGCCGGCATCATGGGCGGCGACGCCACCGCCGTATCCGACGACACCCGCAACGTCTATGTCGAGGCCGCCTTCTGGTGGCCGCAGGCCGTGCAGGGGCGCTCGCGCCGGTTCAACTTCTCCACCGACGCCGGGCACCGCTTCGAGCGCGGGGTCGATCCGAGCCTGACGGTGGAGCACATCGAGCACATCACGCGCCTGATCCTGGATATCTGCGGCGGCGAAGCGGGCCCGATGGACGACCACGTGCTCGCACTGCCCGAGCGCCAGCCGGTGTCCCTGCGCGTGGCACGCGCCGCCAAGGTGATCGGCATGCCGATCGGACGCGAGCAGTGCCTGGACGCCTTCGACCGCCTGGGCCTGCCGGCAAAGGCCGAGGGCGACACGATCGTGGTCACCCCGCCGCCGTACCGTTTCGACCTGGCGATCGAGGAAGACCTGATCGAGGAGGTCGCGCGCATCGTCGGCTACCAGCAGCTGCCCACCACGCCGCCGCTGGCCCCGGTCACGCCCAACCTGCGGCCGGAGAACCAGCGTTCGCGCTTCGCGGTGCGCCGCCTGCTGGCGGCCCTGGGTTACCAGGAGACGATCAACTTCAGCTTCGTCGAGGAGGCCTGGGAGAAAGACCTGGCCGGCAACCCCGATCCGATCCGCCTGCTCAACCCGATTGCCAGCCAGATGGGCGTGATGCGGTCCTCGCTCATGGGCTCGCTGCTGCAGGTGCTGCGCCACAACCTGGATCGCAAGGCCGAGCGCGTGCGGGTGTTCGAGCTGGGCCGCGTCTTCCTGCGCGATGCGTCGGTGGCCACGGGCGACGCGACCGTGCGCGGCGTCCGCCAGCCGATGCGGGTGGCGGGCCTGGCCTATGGCGAGCCCGACGGCCTCCAATGGGCGCGCAAGAGCGTCGGTGCCGACTTCTATGACGCCAAGGGCGATGTGGAGGCGCTGCTGTCGCCGCTGCGCGCCACCTTCACGCCGGCGGAACACCCGGCGCTGCACCCGGGCCGCTGCGCGCGCATCCGCATCGACGGCCAGGACATCGGCGTGCTGGGCGAACTGCATCCGCGTTGGCGCCAGGCCTGGGAACTGCCGCAGGCGCCCATGCTGTTCGAACTCGACCTCGATGCGGTCACGGTGCGCCGCGTGCCGCAACTGCAGCCGGTGCCGCGCTTCCAGCCGGCCCAGCGCGACATCGCCGTGATCGTGGCCGAAGCGGTGGCGCACGACACGCTGATGGAGGCGATCCGCTCGGCCGACACGGGCGGGCTGCTGCGCGATGCGATGCTGTTCGACGTCTACCGGCCCAAGCAGGCCGTGGCGGGCATGGCGCCCGGCGAGAAGAGCCTGGCGGTTCGCTTGACGCTCGCCAGCCCGGGGGCCACACTGACCGACGAGCAGATCGACGCGGCCGTGCAGGCCGTCGTCGAGAAGGTCGCCGGCCGCCTGGGTGGGCGGCTGCGCGGCGCAGGAGGGTGAGCGTGCTCACGACAACAATGGAAAAGCCGTCCATGGACTTCACGGTCGAAAGCCTGGAGACGCCGGCCCTGACCAAGGCGCAACTGGCGGAATTGCTGTTCGAGCAGATCGGGCTGAACAAGCGCGAGTCGAAGGACATGATCGATGCGTTCTTCGACCTGATCGCTGGCAGCCTGGTCGAGGGCAAGGACGTCAAGATTTCCGGCTTCGGCAACTTCCAGATCCGCACCAAGGCACCGCGCCCGGGCCGCAACCCGCGCACCGGCGAGGCCATCCCGATCAAAGCGCGCCGGGTGGTCACCTTCCACGCCAGCCACAAGCTCAAGGAGCAGATCCAGGGCCCGGGCGCCGCCCCGGCCGGGGACGATTGAGCAACACCCGCGCGGCGCCCGCAGACCCTGCTTTGCACCCCGCGCGGTCTTAGAGTAACCTCGAAGCTTTCTCTTCTAGCGCATTGATTTCAGTGGAGAAAGCCCTCCCCGCCATTCCCGCCAAACGGTACTTCACCATCGGTGAGGTCAGTGACCTGTGCGGCGTCAAGCCGCACGTGCTGCGCTACTGGGAGCAGGAGTTCACGCAGCTGCGCCCGATGAAGCGGCGCGGCAACCGCCGCTACTACCAGCACCACGAAGTGCTGATGATCCGCCGCATCCGGGACTTGCTGTACGACCAAGGCTTCACCATCAGCGGCGCGCGCAACAAGCTGCAGGAACTGGTGCAGCTCGAGCGCGACCGCCGCCGCGCCGGCGAGGTGATGCTCGATGGCGTCGAGGTGATCGAGGTCGAGGACTCCCAGCTCGAGGACTTCGAGGACAGCGCGCCCCCGCCGGACAGCAGCGCCATCTCCGAGAAGCTGCTGCTGGTGCGACGCGAGCTGTTCGAGATTCGCGACCTGCTCTCGGCCAGCCACTGACGCCGGCTATAATGGCGGGCTCGGCGTGTAGCGCAGCCTGGTAGCGCACTTGCATGGGGTGCAAGGGGTCGCGAGTTCGAATCCCGCCACGCCGACCAACGACACGAAAGCCCGGTTTCCGCAAGGATGCCGGGCTTTCTCTGTTCTGGCTGCGAAAAGCTCGAAAAATCTAGGCGTTGCAAGCACTTAGCGGGCACGAGCAGAAGAATCCGGTCCGATACAGGAAGCGAAGTCGCTGAATGCCTGTGGTCTCCAGTGGTCCTGGTCGTGCGACAACTTTGCGACAACTGCAGGCACCTCTCAAAGGACGTGCTTGCTTACGTGGTTATAAGGTCGGCGAATAATTTCCCATAACGGGCCGCCGTGGGCTGGCGGCTACCGCACGTGTTCTTTGGCTCGACCGCGGGGGTATCCTTCCGACATGGAGCGCCCGAACTCTCCGCTGCCGCGCGCCAAGGAAGCCTTGGCCGCGTACTACGGCGAGCACGGCACCATGCCTAGCGTGCAGCGCTGGCGAAGCTCCTGGGCTCGCCTCGACGTCCTTCGCCAACTACCTCGTGCAGAAGCTCGCTTTCAGGTCGACATGGTCAAGAGCAGAGCTGTGGTAACTACGCTGGAGCGCGCCAAATAGGCCGTCCTTCGGTCTTGGCGACGCGCTTCAGGACGAGCTCGGATGGCGCGCTGCGTTCGCCGTGTGTTGAGCATTGACGGACGACGTCAGTACGTGAGTCGCCGCTTGTCGTGCTCCCAAAGACCGTATAGGGGCTGGCTCGCTCGACGGTGCTCGGGCAAGTCACACCGCATCAGGCATTGACGTTCAAAAAAAAACCAACCGAATGCGCACTGACCCTGCTGCAGCAGCAGAGGCATTCTGAAATGCGCACGGTTTGTGTACGGCCTTGGCCTTCAATGATTCGACTGTCGTTGAATTATGGCATTATACGGGTCATGACCGAAGCAGAAGTCGTCAAGTCCCTTGCGGCGCTCGCGCAGCCGGTTCGACTGCAGGTGTTCCGCGCCCTTGTCATCGCGGGGCCGCGTGGCATGACCCCGTCAACCATGGCGGAAGGCTTGGGCATCGCCGCGAGCTCTCTCTCCTTCCATTTGAAGGAACTGACAAACGCTGGCCTGGCAACCCAGGAGCGAGCTAGCCGCAACCTCATCTACCGCGCCGCGTTCGAGCACATGAACGAGCTGCTCGGCTACCTGACCGAGAACTGCTGCCAAGGCACCGAGTGCGCCGTCGAGCCTGCCGCGGCGGACTGCCGCTGCTGAACCGCCTTGTCCCCAAGGAGCTGACCATGCGTTTTCACGTCCACACACACGTCGACGACCTGCAGGCGAGCATCGCCTTCTACTCAAAGATGTTCGGCGCCAAGCCCGTTCGAACGGAGAGCGACTACGCCAAGTGGCATCTCGAGGATCCGCGCCTGAACTTCGCCATCAGCACGCGTGGCAGCAAGCCGGGTGTCGACCATCTGGGCTTTCAAGCTGACACTCCCGAGGAGCTTGCGGAGCTGAAAGCCCGTGCCGGGGCTGCCGATGCCGCAGTGCTGGATGAGGGCGCGACCACTTGCTGTTACGCCAAGAGTGAAAAGCACTGGGTCACCGACCCTCAGGGCATCGCGTGGGAGCACTTCCAGACCCTCGGCGACATCCCCGTGTTCAGCGAGTCGAAGACCATGCCATCGCCGGCCGCACAGGCGTCGGCCTGCTGCGCGCCGCGCGGCAAGCCGGTCGGAATCCCGGTGAAAGCCGGCTCGTCCTGCTGCTAAAGGCTGGCCATGGCCCACAAACCGTACAAAGTGCTGTTCCTTTGCACGGGAAACTCCGCACGCTCCATCATTGCCGAGGCGCTCCTGAACTCCGTCGCCGGAGACCGCTTCGTCGCGTACTCCGCCGGAGTCACCCGACAGGCAAGCTAAACCCGCTCGCCATGGAGGAGCTCATCAGGCTTCGCATCCCCACTGACGGTCTGCGCAGCAAGAGCTGGGAGGAGTTTGCCCGGTCGGGTGCGCCGGAGATGGACTTCGTCATCACGGTCTGTGACAACGCCGCGGGCGAAGTGTGCCCGGCCTGGCCAGGACAGCCCATTACCGCTCACTGGGGCATGCCTGACCCGGCGGCCGTGGAGGGTGCAGACGAGGCCAAACGTAGTGCGTTCCACGACGTCTTCGTGATGATGAAACGTCGCATTGACATCATGCGGTCGCTTCCGCTCGAAAGCCTCGACCGTCTGGCCATCCAGAAACAAGTTCGCGACGTCCCCAACCAATGACCACCAACGTCCTCATCCTGTGCACGCACAACTCCGCCCGCAGCGTGTTGTCCGAAGGCATGCTGAATCATCTAGCTCGCAAGCTTGACAAAGACGTGCAGGCGTACAGCGCCGGCAGCGCGCCCAGCGGCCGCATCAACCCTTACGCGCTGGAAGCGCTTTCCAGCGCCGGTATTTCGACTGAAGGCTATCGCAGCAAGAGCTGGGATGAGTTCACCGAGCCTGGGGCGCCGACCATGAGAGTGGTCATCACCGTCTGCGACAGCGCGGCCGCAGAGCAGTGCCCTTACTGGCCTGGTAGCCCGGTGAAGGTGCACTGGGGCTACCCCGACCCTTCGAACGCGCCGGAAGCCGACAAGAAGAACGCCTTCGAACTCACCCGCCAAGCTATCGGGTACCGGATGCTGCAGCTGCTGCAGCTGCAGCTCGATGCCATGAGCAATCAGGAGCTGCAGAAGGCTCTCACCGAAATCGCGAATTCCTGACATGAGCGCCACAGACCTCGCCGCGGGTTCCTCCGCCTCCGCCAAGCCAGCCATCGGCTTCTTCGAACGCTACCTGACCATCTGGGTTGCGCTGTGCATCGTCGCCGGTGTGACGCTCGGGCAGTTGCTGCCGGGCTTCTTCCAAGCCGTAGCGTCTCTTGAGGTGGCGAAGGTGAACCTGCCGGTAGGCGTGCTCATCTGGGTCATGATTATTCCAATGCTCCTGAAGATTGACTTCGGGGCACTGGGGCAGGTGAAGTCGCACGCGCGCGGCATCGGCGTGACGCTCTTTATCAACTGGGCGGTCAAGCCGTTCTCAATGGCGCTGCTCGGCTGGATTTTCATCCGGCATGTGTTCGCCCCGTACCTGCCGGCCGACCAAATCGACAGCTACATCGCCGGCCTCATCCTGCTTGCGGCCGCGCCGTGCACCGCGATGGTGTTCGTGTGGTCGCAGCTGTGCAAAGGCGACCCGTACTTCACGCTGTCGCAGGTGGCGTTGAACGACTCCATTATGGTCGTGGCCTTCGCACCCATCGTGGCGCTGCTTCTCGGGCTGTCATCCATCACGGTGCCCTGGGACACGCTGCTGACGTCCGTCGGCCTCTACATCGTCGTGCCGGTCGTCATCGCCCAAGTCTGGCGTAAGGCGCTGCTGCGCAAAGGCGTTAAGCACTTCGAGCAAGTTGTGGGCAACCTTGGGCCGTTCTCAATCTCGGCGTTGCTGCTGACGCTCGTCCTGCTGTTCGCGTTTCAAGGTGAGGCCATTCTCGACCAGCCCCTGGTCATCGCACTTCTCGCCGTGCCCATCCTGATTCAGGTGGTGCTGAACTCCGGACTGGCGTATTGGCTGAATCGGCGCATGGATGTACAGCACTGCGTGGCCGGCCCATCTGCGCTCATCGGGGCAAGCAACTTCTTCGAGCTTGCGGTGGCGGCCGCCATCAGCTTGTTTGGCTTTCAATCTGGAGCCGCGCTGGCGACGGTGGTAGGAGTGCTTATCGAGGTGCCGGTGATGCTGGCCGTCGTGGCTATTGTGAATCGCAGCCGCGATTGGTACGAAGCTGGGCTGGGGAGAGCGGGCTAGGCGCGGACAACCGACTCGGGACGAGACGTCATGCAAAACGAACCCTTGAGTTTGTCGGTGTTAAAGGCGCCACCCGCCTTCCTGTTCTTCACTGGGAAGGGCGGCGTCGGAAAGACGTCGCTCGCCTGTGCCTGTGCACTTGCTCTCACGGAGTCCGGAAAGCGCGTACTTCTGGTCAGCACGGACCCTGCCTCGAACCTCGACGAAATGCTGCGGACCACTCTGTCCGACGAGCCCCGTCCAGTCTCCGATGCGCCGAACCTGTTTGCCATGAACATCGACCCCGATGTCGCGGCACAGAGGTACCGCAGCCGAGTCCTTTCTCAGATGGCGCCAAGCAGTCCTGAGTCGGAGCGGGAAAAGGTGCGTGAGCAGCTCTCCGGAGCTTGCACGACCGAGATTGCAGCGTTTGACGAGTTTGTCGGGTTGCTGGCAGGCAACGCAAGGGACTATGACCACGTTGTCTTCGACACCGCGCCGACTGGACACACGCTGCGCTTGCTCAGTTTGCCGCAGGCGTGGGCAGGCTTCTTGGCGGGAAACGACCGCGGAGCATCGTGCCTGGGTCCGCATTCCGGGTTGAAGATGCAAGAGGACCGATTCCGAGCCGGGTTGGCCGCACTGGGAGACCCGGCACAAACCGCCATCGTGCTGGTCACACGCGCGGACCGCGCCGCTCTGCGCGAAGCAGAGCGAACTCACGGCGAATTGCTCGCGCTGGGACTGGCCAATCAACGTCTGGTCGTCAATGCGGTGTTTTGGGCTTCTGTTGCAGACGACCAAGTTGCTGTGGCCCTCCAGCGGACCGGTGAGGAGGCGATGGCAGCCATGCCGGAGACCCTTCGCGCGCTCCCTCAGGACCAAGTGCCGCTGCGCCCGTTTGACATGGTGGGTCTACCGGCGCTGCGAGCGTTGTTGAAGCCCCATGCGCCTGCGCTCGACTCCCCGCTCGCGAGTCCTCCATCAACTGATGTGCCACCGCTGAGGGAGCTTGCGGAAGAACTGGCCACCAAGGAGCGCGGCCTCATCATGGTCATGGGAAAAGGTGGCGTTGGAAAGACAACCATCGCCGCCGCGCTGGCCCTGGAACTTGCGCGTCGCGGCAAGACGGTCCACCTGTCGACGACGGACCCGGCTGCACATCTCGCATCCACCCTCGAAGGGCAGATGCCTGGCCTGGAAGTGAGTCGCATCGACCCAAAGGTGGAGACCGACAGGTACATCGCCAAAGTCATGTCCAGCCGCGCAGCGGAGTTGGACAACGCTGAACGGGCGCTGTTGCTGGAGGACCTTCAATCCCCGTGTACGGAGGAGGTCGCCGTCTTCCATGCGTTCTCGCGTACTGTGAACGAGGCGACGAGCGCGTTCGTGGTGCTCGACACCGCGCCAACCGGCCACACCCTGCTGCTGATGGACGCTACGGGCGCCTACCACCGCCAGATGGTGAGTTCGATGGAGAAAAGGGGGGCAGTTCCCCGCTTCGTCACTCCCCTGATGCGACTGCAAGACCCCGAGTACACGCGCATCGTGCTTGTTGCCTTACCGGAAGTCACCCCGGTTTCGGAAGCAGCTTCTCTCCAGGAGGACCTGCGCCGCGCGCGGATTGAGCCGTTCGCCTGGGTGGTGAACCGCAGTCTTGCCTCCTGTGGCTCGCGTGACCCGGTTCTCTCCTCACGTATTGCTCGAGAGCAGGAGCAGATTCAACGGGTCAAAGGGCTCGCGAAGCGCACTTATCTCGTGCCTTGGTTTGCAAGGCCTCCCGTGGGCCTTGGTCCTCTATTGGAACTTGCTGGTCACCATGACTGACATCACCATTTTTCACAACCCGGCGTGCGGCACGAGCCGCAACACGCTATCCCTAGTTCGCCAAGCCGGCATCGAGCCGCGGGTGGTCGAATATCTGAAGACGCCTCCATCCAAGGAAGAAGTTCGCCAGCTTCTGAGCGAGATGGGCATCAGCGTGCGAGAGCTGCTGCGGGAGAAGGGCACCCCCTATACGGAGCTTGGCCTGGCCGACCCGAAGTGGACCGATGAGCAACTCCTCGACTTCATCCAGAAGCACCCCATCCTGATGAACAGGCCGGTGGTGCGGACTCCCCTCGGCACCAAGCTTTGCCGCCCGTCGGAGGCGGTCCTTGAACTGCTGCCGGTGGGCAAGCTGCCGCCGTTCACCAAGGAGGACGGCGAGGTTGTCCAGGACAGTGGGGTGCGCCGTGCTTGAGAAGGAACCTACTTTCCCGGCGCTGCGGGCGGACTTGTTCGATGTCCCGACTCTGGACCGGCTGCTGCCCGCCAAACCGGCGCAGCACCGACCTCGGTTCCTGATGCTGTACGGCTCGCTTCGCGAGCGCTCGTACAGCCGCCTTCTGACGTTCGAGGCCGCGCGGCTGCTGCAGGCGATGGGCGGTGAGGTAAAAATCTTCGACCCTACTGGGCTACCTTTGGCGGATGGTGCACCCGACACGGACCCAAAGGTCCAGGAGCTGCGCAGGCTCGCCGAGTGGTCTGAGGGGATGGTCTGGTGCTCACCTGAGCGCCATGGCTCGATGACCGGGGTGATGAAGACGCAGATTGACTGGATTCCGCTTTCCGCCGGCGCGGTGCGGCCGACTCAGGGAAAGACACTTGCTGTCATGCAGGTCTCTGGAGGCTCACAGTCGTTCAATGCCGTGAATCAGCTGCGTGTGCTCGGTCGGTGGATGCGTATGGTGACCATCCCGAACCAGTCGAGCGTGGCCAAAGCGTTCAACGAGTTTACGGAAGACGGCCGGATGAAGCCGTCCGCCTACTACGACCGTGTGGTGGACGTGATGGAAGAACTCTTCAAGTTCACGCTGCTGACTCGGGACGTCGGGCCGTACCTTGTCGACAGGTACAGCGAGCGCAAAGAGAGCGCCGAAGAACTCTCTAAGCGGGTGAACCAGACGGCCCTCTGAGGAGGCCATCATGCTGCGCGAAATCCTGCTTGCATACGACAACAGCCGCAACTCGGAAGCAGCATTGGCGCTAGGTTTCGACCTGGGCCGCAGCCTGAATCCGCTGCTGCACGTGGTCACCGTTATTGGCGGGGGAACCGGGCCCGCGAAGGGCCCTGAACTTGAGGCGGACCGGCGCGCGGCGTGGCAAACCCTTCGAAGCCTGGAACGCGGAGCTGCTCGCGCCGGCATCTCGATTCAGATGAACGTCTTGGTGGGGGACGCGGCGGCCGAAATTTTGAAGCGGACGACTGAGATGTCGGCTGACATCTTGGTGTTGGGGCGCTCGCAATCGACGACCGTTGAGAGACTCGCCTTCGGTTCCGTCGCCGACCTGGTGCTGGCCGAAGCACCTTGTGCGGTCCTCTTGCCGAAAGTTGCCAACCCGTGAGCAAGCGTGAAGCAGTGGTCGCCGCGCTCGGCGTGGCTCAGACTCTTGCTTGGGCTTCAACGTACTACCTGCCGGCCATCTTGGCTGCTCCGATGGCACGGGACCTGGGCGTCTCTGTTCCGACGGTCTTTGCAGCATTCTCACTGTCGCTGGTGGTGGCGGCTTTTCTCGGCCCGCATTCAGGACGCGCCATCGACAGGTGGGGAGGACGTCCGGTGCTCATGGCCACGAACGTCGTCTTCTCCGCAGGCCTGGCGCTCCTCGGCTCATCCCAGAGCGTCGGAATGCTGTTCCTGGCGTGGGCGGTCCTCGGCATCGGCATGGGCAGTGGCTTGTACGAGGCTGCTTTTGCCGCCTTGGTGCGCCTGTACGGTAGTGCAGCGAGGAAGCCCATCACCGGAATCACGCTGCTCGCGGGTTTTGCGAGCACAGTGGGATGGCCGCTCACGGCTTGGCTGGAGACGAACTCAGGCTGGAGGGAAGCCTGCTACGTGTGGGCTGGCCTGCACCTTCTCCTTGGACTGCCCCTGAACTGGTCTCTCCCGAGGGCGGCTGCGCTTGCTGAGTCCGCCGCGGCTCCCGTTGCGGCTCAATCGGCCGGGGTCCCGCTACGGTCGGTTGTGCTGCTCTCGTTCGTCTTTGCGGCAACCTGGTTCGTCAGCACGGCCATGGCGGCTCACCTGCCGCGTCTGCTCCAGGCCAGCGGCGCCACGTCGACGGCGGCTGTCGCTGTGGGTGCGCTAATCGGGCCAGCGCAGGTCGCAGCCCGAGTGCTCGAGTTCAGATTCTTGAGCGGAGTGCATCCTCTACTTTCGGCACGCGTAGCAGCGGCGATGCACCCAGTTGGTGCCGGCGTCCTGGCGCTGTTTGGCGCTCCGGCCGCTCCTGTGTTTGGCGTCCTGCACGGCGCAGGTAACGGCATCCTGACCATCGCGAAGGGTACGCTGCCGCTCGTGCTTTTCGGGTCGCTTGGGTATGGCCACATCCAAGGTGTACTCATGGTGCCGGCGAGGTTGGCGCAGGCATTCGCACCTTGGTTGTTCGGGCTCGCCTTGGACAGCTGGGGAGCCGGGTCGCTGATGCTGTCAGCCGGGATTGGTATGGCGGCATTCGCGGCCTTGCTCGTCCTTCCCACAGCAGCACGCGAGCCAGTCCAAGCAGGCGGCCGCTTCAAGACACCAGAGAACGCGGCCCCCTCACCACCGAAACGATGAAGTGACGCCGGTTTTTCTGTCATATGGGGAACTGTGACGGACCCCGATTTCGCCCACCGGGCGCGCCCTGCAATCAGGAGCGCAAGGATGGCAGCACTGTCAATGGGTTCTCAGAGAGCATGAAGCCGCCCCCGCCACGCCGACCATCTTTGCCAGACGGCCCGAAAACCGGCGCGACACCTGTCGCGCCGGTTTTTTTTGGTCTCGGCTGTGCCTTTCGATCGGCTGCCGGCTGTGTCCGTCCCTTCCAGGCCGCCCGGGCCCATTTTTCGGCTGTCGCCGTCCGTTCTTTCGACTGCCACCGCCCCTTTTTTCGGCCCCCACCGTCCCTTTTTCCCGGCAGAGCTGGCGCATACAATGATTGCCACATGGCCACCGTCGTTTTTGCTGACCTCGTCGGAAGCACCGGCATCTTCGAGCGGCTGGGCGACGAAACGGCCGGCCGCTTCGTCACCCAGCTGACCACGGCTTTGTCGCGCAGCTTCGAGCAGCACCGTGGCCGGGTCGTGAAGCTGCTGGGCGACGGATTGTTCGTGGTCTTTCCCGAGGAATCCGACGCGATCGCCGCCTGCATCGGCATCCAGAAGCGCCTGCAGGAGACGCCGGTCTATCCCGGCGGTACCGGCAAGGCCGTGCAGATGCAGATGGGCGTCGAATCCGGCGAAGTCGTGGAGATCGAAGGCGACTGTTACGGCGACGCCGTCAACAGCGCGGCCCGGCTGGCCGACCTGGCCGGCGCCGAGCAGATCCTCGCCACCGGCCGCGTGCGCGAGGCGCTCGCCCCCGAGCTGCGCGGCAAGCTGCGCAGCCTCGGGCCGATGTTCCTGCGCGGCAAGAACGAGCAGACCGAGGTCTATCGCGTGCAGTGGCAGCCCGAGCGCGACGTCGATGCCACCATGATGGGCGCGTCCATGTTCAAGGCCACGCCCAACGCACGCCTGGAGCTCACGGCCAACGGGCAGACCTTGCGGCTGGATCCGCACGGCCCGTCGCTGACGCTGGGTCGCGCCACCACCGCCACCCTGTCGATCAACGACTCGCGCGTCTCGCGCGTGCATGCCACCGTCGACTGGAAAGGTGGCCACTTCATCCTCAACGACCAGTCCAGCTTCGGCACCTGGGTCTACATGGGCGGTGGCAACACGCCCCTGGTGTTGCGCCGCACCGAGTGCTACCTGGTGGGCAACGGCCTGATCACGCTCGGCTGCGAACGCGAGGCCGAGGCCGCGCCGAGGGTGGAGTTCACCGTGGTCGCCTGACCGCGCGGCCGGAGGGGCAGCCGTGCATCTGAAGAAGCTGGGCCGCTACGAGCTCGTCCGGGTGCTCGGCAAGGGCGCGATGGGCGTGGTCTATGAAGGCCGCGATCCCAACCTGGACCGCCGCGTCGCCCTCAAGACCATCATGGTCGATGGGCTGTCCGGCGACGCCGCCGCCGAATACGAATCGCGCTTCCGCACCGAGGCACGCTCGGCGGCGCGCCTGCAGCACCCCAACATCGTCACCGTCCACGATTCCGACCGCGACGGCGACACCGCCTTCCTGGTGATGGAGTACATCCAGGGCGAAGACCTCAAGCAGCACCTGGACCGTGGCAAGCGCCATTCGCTGGGCGAGGCGTTGCGCCTGCTGCACGACCTGCTGGCGGCGCTCGAGTTCGCCCACCGCCAGGGCGTCGTCCATCGCGACATCAAGCCGGCCAACCTGCTGGTGGAGGAGGGGGGCAGCCTCAAGCTCACCGACTTCGGCGTCGCGCGCATCACCGGCGAGGCGACGCGCACCCAGGGCTCCATGATCGGCACGCTGAAGTACATGGCGCCCGAGCAGGTGCAGGGCCTGAAGGTCGATGCGCGGGCGGACCTGTTCTCGGCCGGCGTCGTCGCCTACCAGCTGCTCACCGGCACCCGCCCGTTCGACGGCGACAACGACTTCTCGATCATCCAGCAGGTCATCGGGCACACGCCGCCGCCCCCCACCAGCCTGGCGCCGCTGCTGCCCGCGGCCGTCGATGCGGTGCTGGCCCGGGCGCTGGCCAAGAACCGCGACGAGCGGTTCCAGTCCGCCGCCGAGTTCTCGCAGGCGCTGCGCGAGGCTTTCGCCGGGATGGACGCAGGCGCGCTGGCCTCGGTGCAATCGCCGGCTCCCGCATCGCCGGCCGCGGCGCCCACGGCGCCCCTGTCGCGGCCGGCCCTGACCGTGCCCGGCGCGCCGATCACCCAGGAGCTGGAACTGGAGTACTGGCGCGACGTGCGCGACGCGACCGACGCGCGCGAGCTCGAAGGTTTCCTGGCGCGCTTTCCGCAAGGCATCTACGCCGACCTCGCGCGCCGCCGGCTGGAACGGCTGACCAGCACCAGCGACGACCCCGAACGGACCGTGCTGCACGGCATGACGCGTCCGCCGAGGCCGGCGCACGCGCAGTCGGAGCCTGCTCCCGCGATCGAGTCGCCGGTGCCGGCCGCATCGGCCGCAGCTGCGCCGGCCGACGAAACGCCAACCCCGCCGCACGCACCGGCGCCACAACCGGTTCCCGTGCCAGTGGCCTCCGGCTCCGCGCCGGCGCCGAACCAATCTCGCCCGCGCCGCGGCGTCCTGTGGGCTGCTGCTGCCGCCGCCGGGTTGGCGGTGGCGGTCGTGCTGATCGCCGGGCGTGCAGGGGGGCCGGTTGAAACCCAGGCGGCGGCGTCCGAAGCAGCCTCCTCCGTGGCGCCAGCCGCCTCCGCGGCAGTCCTGCCGGCGGCTGCGGTTGCCGTTGCGGCTAGCGCCGCCGCCGCCCCGGTTGCCGCCCGCGCGACGAAGCCAGCGGCCTCCGGCGCGCCGGTGCCCAGGTCCGCTGCGGCTTCCGTGGCCGCGCGTCGCGCGGCGCCCGCGGACACCGCGCCCTCGGCCGCCGAGCCGCCGGCGCCCGCGGCGGCGACCGACAAGCCGGAGAGCACCGCGGCCGTGCAGCAGGCCACCCGGCCGCAAGGCCAGCGGCTGGTGCCGCCGGGGGAAACCTGCGGCGACAAGTTCTTCCTGGCCCGGGAGTTCTGCCTGCAGAGCGAGTGCGCCAAGCCCGGCTACCAGAACTTCCCGGCGTGCCAGAAACTCAGGGAACAGGCGCGCCTGCGCGAAGAAAGCAAGGTGCGCAACTGAGAAGCCGCGTGCGTGCGGCTTCCAGGCCGGGCGCTGCTACAGCACCTCGAGGTTGTGCACGCCGAACTGGCCGCGCCGGCGGTCCTCGAAGTAGCGCAGCAGCGTTTCGCGCACGGTACGGAAGGCGATTTCTTCCCAGGGGATCTCGTGCTCGGCGAACAGGCGGGCTTCCAGGGTTTCGTGTCCCGGCTCGAACCGTTCGCTCAGGAGCCGGGCGCGGTAGTACAGGTGCACCTGGCCGACCCGCGGCACGCTGATCACGGTGAGCAGGTCCTCCATCTCGATCTGCGCGCCGGCCTCCTCGTCGGTTTCGCGCTCGGCGCCCTGCACGGTGGTTTCGCCCAGCTCCATGAAGCCGGCAGGCAGCGTCCATTTGCCCCAGCGCGGCTCGATGTTGCGCTTGCACAGCAGCACCCGGTCGCCCCAGTGCGGCACGGTGCCGACCACGTTCAGCGGGTTCTCGTAGTGGATGGTGCCGCAGGCCGGGCAGATGGCGCGCTCGCGCGTGTCGCCGTCGTCGGGAACCCGGTAGGCCACCGCCGCGCCGCAGTTGCGGCAGTGCTTGATCGGGATACGGAAGGCGGGCACGGCGGGTGTCGGTCGGCTCCCGGACGAAAGCAAAGGGCTCCCGAGGGAGCCCTTTGCGCGGGAAGGCCGGTGAAGTTTAAGCCTTCTTGGGCGCCGGCGTGGTCTTGCCGTGCTTCTCGATCAGCGCCTTGGCCGTCTCCAGCAGCTTCTTGCCGTCGAAGCCGCGCTTGTTCATGTCCTCCACCCACTCGGCCTCGACCCGGGCGGAGCGCTTCTTGAACTCCTGCGCGTCGGCGGCGGGGATGGTGTAGATGGTGCTGTTGCGGTCGACCGCGGTCTTGCGGCCGGGGATGTCGTTGCCCTGCTGCACCTTGCCCAGCCAGCCCGAGGTCTCCATGCCGGAGTTGGCGTCGATCACCTTCTTCAACTCGGGCGACAGCGACTCGTACTTGGCCTTGTTCATCGCCATCACGAAGGTCGTGGTGTACAGCGCGCCGCCGGCGGGGTCGAACTCGCTGTGGAACTTGGTCAGCTCGTGCACCTTGACCGAGGGCACCACTTCCCAGGGAATCACGCAGCCGTCGATGGTGCCCTTGGACAGGGCGTCCGGGATCTGCGGCAGCGGCATGCCCACCGGGATGGCGCCCAGGTAACCCAGCATCTTGGTGATCTGGCGGGTCGGGCCGCGCAGCTTCATGCCGCGCAGGTCATCCGGGTGCTTGATCAGCTTGTCCTTGGTGTGGAACATGCCCGGGCCGTGCACCTGCAGCGCGATCGGGTGGGTGTCCTTGAACTCGTCCTGGGCGACGGTCTGCACGTACTCCCAATAGGCCTTGGAGGTGGCCTCGGCGTTGTTCATGATGAACGGCAGCTCGAACACCTCGATGCGCGGGAAGCGTCCGGCGGTGTTGCCCGGCAGCGTCCAGACCACGTCGACCACGCCGTCCTTGGCCTGGTCGTACAACTGCACCGGCGTGCCACCGAGCTGCATGGCCGGGTAGGCCTCGAACTTGATCTTGCCGCCCGAGTCCTTCTCGACCTTTTCCATCCACGGCTTGTGCATGCCCAGCCAGACGTTCGACTGGGGCGACATGAAGGTGTGGAATTTCAGGGTGACGGCCTGTTGCGCCAGGCCGCTGAGGCCGGGCGCACCGAGGACCACCGCTGCGGCAGAGGATTTCAGCAGGGTGCGTCGCTGGATCATGGGGGTTCTCCGAGGGAATGGATTGCAACTTGACGAAAGTACAACAGCGGGGGCCCCGCAGGTTACGGGGCTTTCCCTCAGCAGTGCGTCAGCCGACGAACTGCACGAACCACAGGGAGATCGGCGGGAAGAACAGCAGCAGCAGCGTGCGGATCACGTCGCTGGCGAGGAACGGCATCACGCCGCGGTAGCTCTCGCCGATCGGGATGTCGCGCGCCATGCCGTTGACGATGTACACGTTCAGTCCCACCGGCGGCGCCAGCAGGCCGAAGCCGACCGTCATCAGCACCATGATGCCGAACCAGATCGCCACCGATTCGGGCGGCATGCCGAAGTCCAGCCCCATGACCATGGGGAAGAAGATCGGGATCGTCAGCAGGATCATGGACAACTCGTCCATCACCGCGCCGAGCACCACGTAGAACAGCAGGATCGCCGAGACCACCGCCACCGGCGACAAGCCCCAGCTGCCCACCACGCTGGCCAGCTGCGCCGGCACCTGGGTCAGCGCCAGGGCGGCGTTCATCAGGTCGGCGCCCAGGAAGATCATGAAGATCATGGCCGACCCTTCGGCCGTGGCGTAGAAGCAGTGCTTGAACTTCTGCCAGGTGATCTCGCGCTTGAGCAGCGCCGCGACGAAGGTGGCCGCTGCACCGACGGCGGCGCCCTCGGTGGGCGTGAAGAAGCCGCCGTAGATGCCGCCGAACACCAGCAGGAAGATCACCGCGATCGGCAGCACGCCGCCCAGGGCCCGGAGCGTCAGGCGCGGCGCATCGTCGTCGTGCCGCTCGGGCGCATGGCCCGGCACCAGCCGGACGTACACCGCGATGGCGATCATGTAGCCCAGCATGGCGATGATGCCGGGGATCATGGCGGCGGCGAACACCTTGGCGATGTTCTGCTCGGCCAGGATGGCGTAGATCACCAGCGGCACCGAAGGCGGGACCAGGATGCCCAGCGTGCCGCCGGCCGCCAGCGTGCCGGTGGCCAGGCGGCCGGAGTAGCCGTGCCGCTTCATCTCGGGCAGCGCCACCGAGGTGATGGTGGCGGCGGTGGCGACCGAGGAGCCGCAGATCGCCCCGAAGGCCGCGCACGCCATCACCGACGCCATCGCCAGGCCGCCGCGGAAGCGCGACATCACGGCGCTGGCGAACTCGAACAGCGCGCGCGAGATGCCGCCCTGGGTGGCGAAGTGCCCCATCAGGATGAACAGCGGAATGACCGACAGGTCGTAGCTGGCGAAACGGGCGAAGGCCTGGGTGTTGAGGAAGTTCGCCAGCGGCAGCCAGCCGGCCTGCAGCACGTAGCCGATGGCGCCGGCCGCGAACATGGAGATGGCGATCGGCGTGCGGATCGCCATCAGCAGCAGCATGATCCCGAAGATCAGCGCGGTGAGGGCCAGCGGGCTCATTGCACCTCCGGGCCGAAGCCGCGCAGCGCCTGCCACAGCGCGATCACCACCGTCAGCACCAGCGGCGGCACCATGCAGGCGTAGACGACCCACTCCGGGAAGCCCAGCATCATGGTGCCGGACTGCGTCTTCCAGGCGTTGACGCCGCCCAGCACCGTGCGCCAGGACAGCAGCGCCATCGCCAGGGCCAGCAGCAGCGCACCGAAGCGGTCCAGCGCCGCGTTGGTGCGCGCGCTGGCCTTGGTGGTGAAGAAGTCGACGATGATGTTGCCGCGGCGAACCTGGCACCAGGGTATGAAGAGGGCGATTGCGGCGCCGGCGGCGACGCCGGTCAGCTCGAAGTCACCGACCAGGGTGATGCCCACCGTGTTGCGGCCGATCAGGCTGCCGCACGTCATCAGGGTGATGGCGGTCAGCAGCAACCCGGCCAGCACGGCACACAGCTTGGCCAGGGGTTCCAGTACGCGCAAGGCGATGCTCCTCTCTCTCGTTCTTCGTTGCAGCGGCCATCGAGGGCCGCTGCCGGCGCCCCTCGCGCCGGTGCCGGATTATGGTCGCGCCGGCCGTCGCCTGGCGCGCCTCAGGCGATGCGCACGCGCAGCTCGCCCAGGCCGTCCACGCCGCCCACCAGCGTGTCGCCCGACGCCACGGCAGCCACGCCCTCGGGCGTGCCGGTGAAGATCAGGTCGCCGGGCGCCAGCTCCCAGGCGGCCGACAGGTGCTCGATGGTTTCACCGATGTTCCAGATCAGCTTGGAGACGTTGCTGCGCTGGCGGTCCTGGCCGTTGACCTGCAGCCAGATCGCGGCGTTGACGACGTCGCCGGCCTGGTCCGCCGGGGTGATCGGGCCCATCGGGCCGGACTGGTCGTAGGCCTTGCCGATGTCCCAGGGCCGGCCCTGCTTCTTCATCTCGCCCTGCAGGTCGCGGCGCGTCATGTCCAGGCCGATGCCGTAGCCGAAGATGTGCTTGTGCGCGTCGGCGGCCTTGATGTTGCGCCCGCCGGTGCCGATGGCCACCACCAGCTCGATCTCGTGGTGCAGGTTCTTGGTGAGCGTGGGGTAGGGGATGGAACCGGTCTCGCCCTGCGCCACCGGCACGATGGCGTCGGCCGGCTTGAGGAAGAAGAAGGGCGGCTCGCGGCCGGTGAAGCCCATTTCCTGGGCGTGCTCGACGTAGTTGCGGCCGACGCAATAGACGCGGCGGACCGGGAAGCGCTCGGCGCGGCCCAGCACCGGAACGGATGTGACCGCGGGGGCGGCGAAGACGTAGCTCATGACAACCTTTCTTCTCTGTGGATGGCCAGCGCCTGGTGCACCGGCCGGTCGGAAAAACTGAACAGCACGCAGCCGCCCGGCGAAGACAGGCGGGCGGTGTGCCAGGACGGGATGACGAAATGGTCGCGCGGCCCGAAGTCGAAGCGCCAGCGCTGCTCGCCCGCTTCGACCTCGACGCTGCCGGAGCCTTCGACCACGCTGTAGACCGCGCCGTCGGTCTGGCGCCAGCACTTGCCGGCAAAACCCGCCGGCAGCTTCTGCATGAAGGTGGCCATGGTCGGCATCGGGTAGCCGCCGGTCAGCGGGTTCACGTAGCGCAGCTTGACGCCGTCCCAGGCGTCGATCGGGGCGTCGCGCTCCAGTTGCTCCAGCGCCTGGCGGCTGCGCTCGTACGGGTAGCTGAAGATCGGCGAGGTGGCGCCGAACGGGGCATCGTGGCGCACCGGCACCATGTTGTGGCCATAGCGCGCGAGGCTGCTGCCTTCGGCGCGCGTCACCTGCTGGGAGCGCGCGGTGTCGTTCTCGGCGAAGCCGGCGTCGAGGAAACGCACCATCGGGATGTCCAGCCCGTCCAGCCACACCACCGGGCCGTCGGCCTCGTTGCCGTGGTCGTGGAAGGTCCAGCTCGGCGTGATGATGAAGTCGCCCGGGTGCATGGTGGTGCGCTCGCCATCGACTGCGGTGTAGGCGCCGCTGCCTTCGACGATGAAGCGCAGCGCGCTTTGCACATGGCGGTGGCTTGGCGCCACTTCGCCTGGCAGGATCAGCTGCAGGCCGGCATACAGCGACTGGGTGGCGGCGGACTGGCCGCGCAGCGCCGGGTTCTCCAGGATCAGCACGCGGCGCACCGCCTCGTCCGCCGTGATGGCCTGGCCGGCGCGCATGAGGAAGGGACGCACCTCGTCGTACTTCCAGTGGGCGGGCACGCAGGGGCTGCGCGGCTGTGGCGGCACCAGCGCATGCAGCACCTCCCACAGCGGCGTCAGGTTGTGCGGGTCCATGTCGCGGTACAGCTGCTGCCGTGCCTGCACGGCGGCGTCGGGCGCGTTCATTGGCAGTCTCCTGGCGGTTGGAATCAGTCTTCGCGGCCGAGCCAAGCGCCGTGCGCTTCGAGCCGGGCCTGCAGGGCGCCGACATCGACGGCGGCGGCGCTGCTGCCGGCCGAGAGGGCGAGGTCGGCCGCGCTGCCGGCCGCCTGCCCCATGACGAAGCAGGCGCCGGTCACTCGGGCGGCGGATTGTGCCTCGTGCGACATCGAGGCGCAGCGGCCGGCCACCCAGAGGTTGTCGACGCCCTGCGGCACGACCATGCGGTAGGGCAGGTGGTTGAAGCCGCGGCTTTGCGGGATCGGCGGCCAGCGGAATTCGACGTCGCCCTTCAGGTGCAACTCCAGCGGCCAGCCGTTGACGCCGATGGTGTCGTCGAAACTGGCGCAGCCCAGCACGTCCGCCTCGGTGAGCTGGTACAGGCCGCGCATGCGGCGCGTCTCGCGGATGCCGACCTGTGCCGGCAGGTCCACGATGTAGCTGCGCTCGAAGCCCGGCACCTCGCGCAGGAAGCCGGCCACGCTCGCGATCTGCCGGCGCCCCTGCAGCTCGGCCTGGGTCAGTGCGTCGGCATCGGTGCCGTCCAGCGCGTTGCCGCGCTCGTCGGCCAGTTGCGTGAGGTTGACGCGCCACTCGATGCCGCTCTTTTGCGGCCGCACGATCGGCGTCTTGCGCGGAAAGCGATGGCGGCCTTCGGCCTCGGCCTGGAGCATCAGGCCGGGAATCGTCTCCCAGGCCTTGCCGGCGCGCTGCGGGTCGATGTCGTTGAGGCGGAACAGGGTGGACGGGTAGAGGAAGTTGCCGGCGCCGTCGCCCATGTCGTACGGCACGCCGGCCCAGGCCGCCAGGTCGCCGTCGCCGGAGGCGTCGATGAAGGCGCGGCCCAGCACGGCCCGGCGTCCCGATTTGGTCTCGAGCAGCAGGGCGCCGATGCGGCCGGGCGCGTCCATCACGACGCCCGCCGCCAGCGCATGGAACAGCAGCTTCACGCCGGCCGACTGCATCAGCTGGTCGGCGGCGATCTTGTAGGCCGGCGTGTCGTAGGCCTGTGCCACGGTCTTGCCGAACAGGGCATGGGGCGCATTCAGGCCGCCGAGGGCATCGATGCGCGCCAGCAGCTCGGTGGCGACGCCGTGCACCACCTGGCGGATCTCGCCGTGCACGTTGGCGTGCAGGCCGCAGAAGTTGGTGACGCCGGCGGCGGTGCCCATGCCGCCGAGGAACCCGTAGCGCTCCACCAGCAGGGTGCTGCGGCCGGCCTGCGCGGCGGCGACGGCCGCCGCCATGCCGGCCGGGCCGCCGCCGAGCACGACCACGTCGTACTCGCCATAGATCGGGGTCTGGCGGCTGGGCTCGGTCAGGCTGTGGGGCGGCATGGATGATCTCAAGGGAAAGGTGCGAAGGCCCGTGGGGGCAAGTTGTCCGGAGTTCGGGGTGAACTGCTAAGCATACATACTATGACGCAGCTGCCCATCGGGGTTGGCCCGCGCGGCGGCTGGCTACACTGGCGCCCCATGCCCAAGAGCTACGACTTCGAGCATGCGCCCGGCTACCTGATCCGGCGCGCGCACCAGGTCGCCGTGGCCGTCTTCATGGAAGAGACCGGCGAGCACGAGGTCACGCCGGTGCAGTTCGCCATCCTCAATGCGCTGATGGCCGCCCCCGGCGAGGACCAGGTCACCCTGGCCACCAAGGTCGCGTTCGATGCCGCCACCTTCGGTTCGGTGATCGGCCGGCTCGAGGCCCGGGGCTGGGTCTGGCGCGAGCCCGATCCCGCCGACCGTCGCCGCAAGCGGCTGTGGGTCACGCCGGAGGGCAAGCAGGCGGCCCAGCGGATGAAGCGCCCCGTGGCCCGGTCGCAGCGGCGCCTGCTCGGGGCGCTGCAACCGCAGGAGCGCGAGGCGCTGCTCGCCTTGCTGGCCAAGCTCGTGCGCGGGCACGAACAGGTCGGCTGAGCCTGGCGGCATTGTCCTGCACGGATCGTTGGCTTCCGCGTGCACGGCGGCACGCGGCGCGGCGTTGAATCGGGGCATCGCCGTCCGTGGAGGTTTGCCATGCACAACCGCATCCGGGTTCCCCGCCACATCCTGCTGAGCGTCACCGCGGCCACTGCCCTGGCCGGCTGCGCCGACATGAACCTGCCGCAGATGAGTCCCACGGCCCGCAACACGGCCATCGGCGCGGGTGTCGGCGCCGTCGCTGGCGGCGTCATCGGCCGTGACGCCGGCAGCGCGGCCGTCGGTGCCGGCCTGGGTGCACTCGGCGGCTACGTCTGGTCCACCCAGATGGAGCGCAAGAAGCAGGAAATGCAGCGGGCCACCGCCGGCACCGGCGTGACCGTGGCGCAGACGCCTGACAACCAGCTCAAGCTCGACATCCCGAGCGACATTTCCTTCGACACCGGCCGCGCCGACATCAAGCCGAACCTGCGCCCGGTCCTCGACCAGTTCGCCACCGGCCTGTCGAGCCAGCCGAACACCGAGGTGCGCATCGTCGGCCATACCGACAGCACCGGCTCGGATGCCATCAACGACCCGTTGTCGCAGCGGCGTGCCGATGCCGCGCGCAGCTACCTGGCCGAACGCGGCATCGATCCGCGGCGCATCGTCACCAGTGGTCGCGGCAGCCACGAGCCGGTTGCCGACAACAACAGCGACGCCGGCCGCGCCAGGAACCGCCGGGTGGAGATCTTCCTGGGCGAGCGGGCCAATGTCGCGGGCGGACCGGCACCGCAGCCGGCACCCGCGAGCCCGGGCATTCCGGCCACCCAGGTGCGCTGAACCGGCGCAGGGTCCGGTGGGCTGCCGGGTCGCGGTCGGCTCTGCCGCGCAGAGCACCGTCAGTTCTGCGTGGCCGGCAGGTCCACCGTCAGGCCGTCCAGCGCCGGCTCGAGCCGGATCTGGCAGGACAAGCGGCTGTTCGCCTGGCGCGGCGACGCGGTGAACGCCAGCATGCCCTGTTCGTCGCCATCGGCCGGCGGCAGCATCGCGGCGAACGGCTCGCGCACGTACACGTGGCAGGTCGCGCAGGTCAGCAGCCCGCCGCACTCGGCGTCGATGCCCGGGGCGTTGGCCGCCACGGCCGCCTGCATCAGGCTCTGGCCGGGCTTGCCTTGAAGGGTGACGGGCGTGCCGCCGCCGGCGGGTACCAGGTGGACCTTGATCATGGTTCGGGGTTTAGAAGCGGCTGAAGTATTCGCGGCGCTGGAAGTCGGCGTTGTCCTCGGCCTGCAGGTGGCGCTGCAGTTCCGATTGCTTGACGTTGCAGAAGTAGTCGACGAAGGACTGGCCGAACCCTTCCACCATCACGGCGTCGGCCTGCAGGGCCTCCAGCGCATCGCCCAGGCTGGTCGGGATGCGCTCGCCCGAGACGCCGTAGGGCGAGTCGGTGGCGGGCGGCGCCTCCAGGTGCTGCTCGATGCCGTCCAGCCCGGCGTGGATCTGCGAGGCCAGGTACAGGTAGGGATTGGCGGCCGGCTCGCCGATGCGGTTCTCGATGCGGGTGGCCTTGTCGCCGCATTCGCCCACCACGCGCAGCATGGCGCCGCGGTTGTCGCGGCCCCACAGCACCGACTGCGGCGCCAGCGCGTTGGGCCGGAAGCGGCCGAAGCCGTTCACGGTGGGCGTGCAGAACACGGCCATTGCGCGCGCGTGCGCCAGCAGGCCGGCCAGGTAGTTCTCGCCCAGCTCCGACAGCGTGTGGCCCGCGTCGTCCGGCAGGCTGCCCGGCGCCGGCGCTTCCCGCACGAAGGCGTTGCGGCCGGTCTGCGCATCGACCAGCGACTGGTGCAGGTGCCAGCCGCTGGACATGATGTTGGGAAAGGGCGGCCGGCACATGAAGGTGGCGTGGTAGCCGGCGCGGCGCAGCGCCTGCCGCACGCCGTTGCGGAACAGCACCATGTTGTCGGCGGCGGCGAGGGCGTCGGTGACGTCGAACACCGCTTCCACCTGGCTCGGGCCCAGCTCGATCTCCAGCGACAGCAGCGGCAGGCCGAGCGCCTGCGCGGTGTGCTGCACGATGCGCAGCGGCTCCTCGGCCAGGTCGAACCAGTTCTCGGTCAGCAGGTTGTAGCCGGGGTGGATCAACCGCACGGCCGGCGGCAGGCCGGGCCAGGCCGCCTGGTCGGGGTCGAGCTGGGCGGCGGTGTCCTCGATGCGGTAGATGTGGAACTCGATCTCCAGCCCGCAGCGCATGCGCAGGCCGGCGCGCTCGAGCCGCTGCAGCGCGCGCTGCAGCACGCGCCGCGTGTCCAGCTCGACCGGCTGGCCGTCCTGGAACCAGGGCTGGGCACGCAACCAGCCGCTGCCCGGCGACCAGGGCAGCTGGCGCAGGCTTTCCGGCTCGGGCAGCAGCACCAGGTTGTTGGCGAAGCCGAAGCCGGGCAGGGTGGCGGTGCCGCCCGGCTCGAACACCTTGTAGGCCGTGCGGTCCGAGGTGTCCTTGAGCATCAGCGTGCTGACCATGCCGACGCCGTCGTCGAAGGCGCGGCGGGCGGCCGAGGCGACCAGCGTCTTGCCGCGCGTCACGCCGTGCAGGTCGCACCAGGCGACGCGCACCAGCTCCAGGCCGTCGGTGCCGATCTGCCGGGTAGCGCGCTGGGTCGCTTCCTCGCGGGCGGCGTCGTGCAGGCCGCAGCGCTGGGCAAACGTCGTCATGCGGTCTCCGCGGCGGCCGGGGCCTTGGCGATCCAGGGTGCGCCGTCGCGCTTGGCCTGCACGCGCGCCTGCCACCACGTCGGCCACTCGCCGGCGGGGGCGATGCCGTCGACGGTGTCCGGCCCGACCATCTGCGCCGCCAGCGAAGCGTCGGCCACGCCCGGCGCGGTGCCGCCGGCCTGCACGGTCTCGATCGCCTTGAGCAGCATGCGGCGGTTGGCCATGATCACCTTGTCGGTGGTGCCCAGGTGCTCGCGCGTGCGGTCCTGGATCGGGCCCATGCTCTCCACTGCCCACTGGTCGTGCACGTTGATGTCTTCCTCGCCCATGCCCAGGTAGGTCTGCGAGCGCTGTTCGTCGGCGTTGAAGCCCCAGTTGTTGTGGCGGCCGGACTTGGGGATGTAGTCGGGCAGCGAGACGAACTGCAGCCGCTGGTTGCGCATTGCTTCCTTGTCGACCGGGCCGGCGAAGCTGGTGAAGATGGAATACCAGTAGGTGTGGGTGTCGTCCACCGGCACGTGCATCTGGGTGATCGTCAGCGTCTCGGACAGCGGGATGACGAAGGTGTGCGGGAAGATCGCGTTGGTGATGCGCACGTGCGTGAGCTCGTCCGTCATCGGCCGCAGCGCCGTCAGCCGCAGGCCCCAGGGCATGGACTCGAAGCTGATCTCGGGCTGGCAGAACTCGCGCATGATGCGCGTCATCGGCCAGCGCTCGCCGCCGGCGGCCTCGCCGGCGCTGGCGCTGCGGAACTGCTTGCCGGCGGCGTTGTCGCCGATTGCGTCCAGCGGGGCGTCGTTCAGGAAGCGGTGCAGGAACGACGGGTGGGCCGGATCGATCCCGACTTCGAAGGCCTGCAGCCAGTTGGCGTTCCACAGCCCCTTGAAGGCGAAGGTGTGGCTGGCCGGCGCCGCGAAGCAATCGAAGTGCGGGAACGGCGGCGGCTCGCTGCCGGCCTCGCCGAACCAGCCGAACAGCACGCCGCTTTTCTCCACCACCGGGTAGCTGCGCTGGCTGACCCGCTCGCACAGCTTGCTGCCGGCCGGCTCGCCCGGCGTTTCCAGGCAGGCGCCGGCGGCATCGAACTTCCAGCCGTGGAAGGGGCAGCGCAGGCCGTCGCCCTCGAGCCGGCCGAAGGACAGGTCGGCGTTGCGGTGCGGGCAGTCGCGGTCCAGCAGGCCCCAGCGGCCCTGGTCGTCGCGGAACAGCACCAGGTCCTGGCCCAGCACGCGCACGGCCTTGACCGGCCGCCCGGCCATGCGCGGGTCCAGCGCCGGGTCGAACTCGTCCACCAGCGCGACGGGCTGCCAGTACTGGCGCAACACGGCCCCGCAGGCCGTGCCCGGGCCGATGCGCGTGACGAGTTCGTTCTGCTCTGCCTTCATGGGGCTTCCTTCCTAAACGGTATACCGATTTGAAAGTTCAGTGTACAGTTGCTCCCATGAACCTGCAAGAGACCGTGCTGATGCAGCTGCGCGACCTGATCCTGCGGGGCGAGTTCGCCCCCGGCCAGCGCCTGGCCGAGCAGCAGCTGGCCGAGCGCCTGGGCGCCTCGCGCACCCCGGTGCGCGGGGCCTTGGTCACGCTGGAACAGGAAGGGCTGGTCGAGGCCAACGAGACCGGCAAGTACCTGGTGCGCCAGTACACGCCGCGCGAAGTGGCCGACGCGATCGCGGTGCGCGGCCACCTGGAAGGCATGGCGGCGCGGCTGGTGGCCGAGCATGGCGTGTCGCGCCAGCTGCAGCTGGACCTGGAAGCCTGCCTGGCCGATGGCGACCGCCTGCTCGCTGCCGATCCGCTCGGCTACGAGAACTACGCCGGCTACGCCGCGATGAACGACCGCTTCCATGCGCTGGTGCTCGAAGCCAGCGGCAACCGCGCCCTGCAGCGCGCGATCGCCCTGAACAACGCGCTGCCGTTCGCGCCTGCGTCGGCGACGCTGCCCATGATGTCCACCGCCGAGCAGGATCGCGAGTGGATGCTGTATGCGCACCGCCAGCACCACATGCTGTTCGACGCCCTGCGCCGCGGCGAGGGCGCGCGGGCACAGGCGCTGGCGGTGGAGCACACCGAGGTTGCGCAGATGAACATGCGGCTGGCGCTGGAGCGGCGCAGCGAGACCGAGCGCGTGCTGCCGGCGATCCGGCTGGTGGTGGGCGGCTGAGGCCGCGGCGGGCACCGGCGGTTTATCCTCGCCGGCATGAAGCTGCACAACTACTTCCGCTCCTCGGCCTCGTTCCGCGTGCGCATCGCGCTGGCGCTCAAGGGCCTGCCTTACGAGTACCTGCCGGTGCACCTCGCCAAGGGCGAGCACAAGCAGCCGGGCTACGCCCGGGTGTCGCCCTCGCTGCTGGTGCCGACGCTGGAAACCGACGGCGGCGAGCGGCTGGGCCAGTCGATGGCGATCATCGAATACCTGGACGAGACGCACCCGCAACCGCCGCTGCTGCCGGCCGACCCGCTGGCCCGCGCCCGGGTGCGCGCGCTGGCGCAGCTGGTCGCCTGCGAGATCCACCCGCTCAACAACCTGCGCGTGCTCAAGTACCTGGTCCACGACCTGAAGGTCAGCGAGGACGCCAAGAACGCCTGGTACCGGCACTGGGTGCGCGAAGGCCTGCTGGCGTTCGAGCGCGAACTGCAGCAGCTGCCGCGCGGCACCTACTGCTTCGGCGACACGCCCACGCTGGCCGATTGCTGCCTGGTGCCTCAGGTCTTCAACGGCAAGCGCTTCGGCGCCGACTTCTCCGGCCTGGACCGCACCATGGCGGCGTTCGAGGCCTGCATGCAGCACCCGGCCTTCATCCAGGCGCAGCCCTCGAGCTGCCCGGACAACGAGGCCTGAGCCACACGAAGGCAGGAGCTGCGGGCGTGATCGTTCCCGACTGGCCGGCGCCGCCCGGCGTGCTCAGCCTGCTGTCGCTGCGCGAGGGCGGCGTCTCGCATCCGCCCTACGACAGCCTGAACCTGGGCGACCACGTGGGCGACGACCCGGCCGCGGTGGCCGAGAACCGGCGGCGCTTCGCCGCGACGCTCGGTGCGCGGCCGGTGTTCCTGAAGCAGGTGCACGGCTCGCGGGCAGCGCACCTCGATCGCGACAGCGTCGATGGCCTGGAGGCCGACGCGTGCTGGACGAACGAGCCGGGCGTCGCCTGCACCATCATGGTGGCCGACTGCCTGCCCGTGCTGCTGGCCGACCGCGAAGGCCGCGCCGTCGCGGCGGCGCATTGCGGCTGGCGCGGGCTGGCGGGCGAGGGCGGACGCGGCGTGCTGGAGGCCTTGTGGGAAGCGTTCTGGCCCCAGCTCGCCGGCACGCCCGCCGAGGCCGCGGCCCGCACGCTGGCCTGGCTCGGCCCCTGCATCGGACCCGGCGCCTTCGAAGTGGGCGCCGAGGTCAAGGCGGCGTTCGAGTCAGCGGCGCCGGGCGCCGCCACGCGCTTTCGCGCTGCGCCTGCCGGCAAGTGGCTGGCCGACCTGCCCGGGCTGGCGCGCGACCGGCTGCGCGCGCTCGACATCACCCGCCTTCACGGCAACGACGGCAGCGCCGACTGGTGCACCGTCACGCAGGCCTCACGGTTCTTCTCGCACCGGCGCGACCGGATCAGTGGCCGCTTCGCGGCCAGCATCTGGCTGGCCTGAACCGCCGGCCGGGGGCGCTGCCTGGCGCGCCCTCGCGGCCTGCTCAGCTTCGGCCTTCTCGCGCGCCCGGATCGCCCGCTTGCGGGCCGGCGTCGCCATCAGGTAAACCACCAGCGCCACCGGCAACACGCCATACAGCAGGAAGGTGATGATGGCGCCAAGCACGGTGCCGGTGGTGTTGGTGGCTTCGGCCACCGCCATCATCAGGGCCACGTACAGCCAGCCTATGACGACGAGGTACATCGGGACGTCCGGAGTGTTGATGTTGCGATGCAACATGATTGATGAAATACTCCGGCGCAAGACCGAATAAACCGACAAGAGCGCAGGAGACAAGCATGCATTCTCAGACAGACTGGAACGCCATCGCCCAGCGCTTCCATCAGGACCTGGGTGAGGGCTGGAAGAAGGCCATGGAAGCCTTCGCGGGGGGCAAGGGCCTGGAAGCGTTCTCGGGCCTGGGTCCCGCCCTGGTGCATGGCCAGCCGGTGCCGCAGCTGAGCTTCTCGCCGGACAAGCTCGCATCCCTGCAGCAGGCCTACCTGAAGGAAGCATGCGAGCTCTGGAACCACGGGCTGTCCGGCGCCGCCGCCGGTGACAAGCGCTTCAGTTCCGAGGCCTGGGGCAGCAACCCGATCGCCGCGTTCAGCGCCGCCGCCTACCTGCTCAACGGGCGCACCATGCTGGGGTTGGTGGAAGCGGTGGAGACCGACCCCAAGACCAAGGCCCGGCTGCGCTTCGCGGTCGAGCAGTGGATGGCCGCGACCGCGCCGTCCAACTTCCTGGTGCTCAATGCCGAGGCCCAGCAGAAGGCGATCGAGACGCGCGGCGAGAGCATCGCCCGCGGCATGCAGAACCTGCTGAACGACCTGCAGCAGGGCCACGTGTCGATGACCGACGAAAGCCGGTTCGAGGTCGGCCGCAACGTCGCCACCACCGAGGGCGCGGTCGTGTTCCAGAACGAGCTGATCCAGCTGATCGAATACAAGCCCCGCACGGCCAAGGTGTACGAGCGTCCGTTCCTGGTGGTGCCGCCCTGCATCAACAAGTTCTACATCCTCGACCTCCAGCCCGACAACTCGCTGGTGCGGCACCTGGTCGAGCAGGGCCACCGCACCTTCGTGGTGAGCTGGCGCAACCCGGACCCGTCGCTCGGCGACAAGACCTGGGACGACTACGTGGGCGATGGCGTGCTGGAGGCGATCCGCGTGGTGCGCGAGATCGGCGGCGCCAAGCCGGTCAACGCGCTCGGCTTCTGCGTCGGCGGCACGCTGCTGGGCACGGCACTGGGCGTGCTGGCGGCACGGGGCGAAAAACCGTTGGCCAGCGTCACCCTGCTGACCACGCTGCTCGACTTCAGCACCACCGGCATCCTGGACGTCTTCATCGACGAGGCCTCGGTGCGTTTCCGCGAGGCCCAGATGGGCCAGGGCGGCCTGCTCAAGGGCCAGGAACTGGCTTCCACCTTCAGCTTCCTGCGGCCCAACGACCTGGTCTGGAACTACGTGGTGGGCAACTACCTCAAGGGCGAGACGCCGCCGCCGTTCGACCTGCTGTACTGGAACAGCGATTCCACCAACCTGCCCGGGCCGATGTACGCCTGGTACCTGCGCAACACGTACTTCGAGAACAACCTGGTCAAGCCGGCCAGGCTGACCATCTGCGGCGAGAAGCTGGACCTGCGCAAGATCGAGCTGCCGACGTACATCTATGGCTCGCGCGAGGACCACATCGTGCCGATCGAGGGTGCCTATGCCAGCGTCCATGTCCTGCCCGGCAAGAAGCGCTTCGTGATGGGCGCGTCCGGCCACATCGCCGGCGTGATCAACCCGCCGGCGAAGAACAAGCGCTCTTACTGGACCAACGACAAGCTGCCCAAGACCCATGCCGCGTGGGTGGAAGGTGCGAAGGAGCACCCCGGCAGCTGGTGGCCCGACTGGATGGCCTGGCTCAAGCCGCACGCGGGCAAGCAGATTGCCGCGCCGAAGCGCTACGGCAAGGCCGCTGCCTACCAGGCCATCGAGCCCGCGCCCGGGTCCTACGTGAAGGCCAAAGCCTGAAGGCCTGGCTTGCGCCGAGCCCGCAGCCCCTCAGTCCCCCAAGGAGTCCCTCATGCAACACGACATCGTCATCGTCTCCGCCGTCCGCACCGCCGTCGGCAAGTTCGGCGGCACGCTTGCCAAGACGCCCGCCACCGAGCTGGGCTCGATCGTGATCCGCGAGGCGCTGGCCCGTGCCCGGGTCGAGCCGGCGCAGGTCGGTGAAGTGATCATGGGCCAGGTGCTGGCGGCCGGCGCCGGCCAGAACCCGGCGCGCCAGGCCTCGCTCAAGGCCGGGCTGCCCAGGGAAGTGCCCGGGCTCACCATCAACGCCGTCTGCGGCTCCGGCCTCAAGGCCGTGATGCTGGCGGCGCAGGCCATCGCCTGGGGCGACAGCGAGATCGTGGTGGCCGGCGGCCAGGAGAACATGAGCGCGGCGCCGCACGTGCTGCTGGGCTCGCGCGAGGGCCAGCGCATGGGCGACTGGAAGATGATCGATTCGATGATCGTCGACGGCCTGTGGGACGTCTACAACCAGTACCACATGGGCGTGACCGCCGAGAACGTGGCGCGCGAATACGGCATCGCCCGCGACGCCCAGGACGAGCTGGCCCTGGCCAGCCAGAAGAAGGCCATGGCCGCGCAGGACGCGGGCCGCTTCAAGGACGAGATCGTGCCCGTCGCCATTGCGCAGAAGAAGGGCGACCCGGTGCTGTTCGACGCCGACGAGTTCATCAACCGCAAGACCAGTGCCGAGGCGCTGGCCGGCCTGAGGCCTGCGTTCGACAAGGCCGGCAGCGTGACGGCCGGCAATGCCTCGGGCATCAACGACGGCGCCGCCGCCGTGGTGGTGATGTCGGCGCGCAAGGCCGCCGCGCTGGGCCTCAAGCCGCTGGCGCGCATCGCCGGCTTCGCCACGGCGGGGCTGGACCCGGCCACCATGGGCATGGGGCCGGTGCCGGCCTCGCGCAAGGCGCTGCAGCGCGCCGGCTGGAACGCGGAGGACGTCAACCTGTTCGAGCTCAACGAGGCCTTTGCCGCCCAGGCCTGCGCCGTCAACAAGGAGCTCGGCCTGGACCCGGCGCGGGTCAACGTCAACGGTGGCGCCATCGCGCTGGGCCACCCCATCGGTGCATCCGGCTGCCGCGTGCTGGTGACGCTGCTGCACGAGATGCAGCGGCGCGAAGCCAAGAAGGGCCTGGCCGCGCTGTGCATCGGCGGCGGCATGGGAGTTTCCCTCGCGGTCGAACGCGCCTGATTGACTAGAGTGGAGCGGCAGGCCGGCCCGGATGGGCGGCCACGCTGTCGCACACCTCAAGGAGAGAACAAATGGCACAGAAAACGGCGTACGTCACCGGCGGCATGGGCGGAATCGGCACCGCGATCTGCCAGCGCCTGCACCGGGAAGGCTTCAAGGTGATCGCAGGCTGCGGGCCCACGCGCGACTTCGCGAAGTGGCTCGACGAGCAGAAGACCAAGGGCTTCACCTTCCATGCGTCGGTCGGCAATGTCGGCGACTGGAATTCCACGGTCGAAGCCTTCAGCAAGGCCAAGGCGGAACATGGCCCGATCGACGTGCTGGTCAACAACGCCGGCATCACGCGCGACCGCATGTTCCTGAAGATGACCCGCGAGGACTGGGACGCGGTGATCGAGACCAACCTCAACTCGATGTTCAACGTCACCAAGCAGGTGGTGGGCGACATGGTCGAGCGCGGCTGGGGCCGCATCATCAACATTTCGTCCGTCAACGGCGAGAAGGGACAGGCCGGCCAGACCAACTACTCGGCGGCCAAGGCCGGCATGCACGGCTTCACCATGGCGCTGGCGCAGGAGCTGGCCAACAAGGGCGTCACCGTCAACACGGTCAGCCCCGGCTACATCGGCACCGACATGGTCAAGGCGATCCGCCAGGACGTGCTGGACAAGATCGTCGCCACCATCCCGGTTCGCCGGCTGGGCGAGCCGAGCGAGATCGCGTCGATCATCGCCTGGCTGGCTTCGGACGAAAGCGGCTACTCCACCGGGGCCGACTTCTCGGTCAACGGCGGCCTGCACATGGGGTGAGCTCGTGAGGCCGGCTCTGGCCTTCGCCGAGAGCAGGCTCACGACATCACGCGCAAGGCAGCAGGGCGCATCCGCCCGGGCTAGGCCAGGTCCTCGATCACCAGCCGCCGGTACCGCTGCGCGTGCGAGGGCGGCTGCTGGTGTTCCTCCAGCGTCTTCATCACCCGCTCGGCGGTGGCGTTGTCCGGGGCGTGGATCATCAGCGCCCAGTGGCCTTGCGCCGCCAGCTGGCCGAAGCGCCGGACGGTGTCGGCTTCGGTCCCCGGCGACGGCAGCGGGATGTCGGCGCTGCCCACGCTGCGCACCACGTCGCGCATCATCACCTCGGGCGTGATCAGGCTGAGGCCGTCCTCGCTGATGCCGGCCTCCACCAGCGTACGGCCGGCCGAGCGCGCGGCGTCCTCGCCCGGAAACAGCGCGATGATCTGGTTGACCGGATAGAACTGGCCGCGGATGTTCAGCAGCTCGGGGGTGAGTTCGAAGTATTTCAAGGGGCCTCCGTGGGCAGTCGGCGAACCGGACCATTGCAACCCGGCCGCCGCCGCCGGCATGTCGGCAGTCGGGGGCCGGCCCTGTAGGAGCCTGCGCACGGTGTCCGCCGTCGCAGGCCGTGGGTCACTGGCTCGTAGAGATGTCGGCACGCGGCCGACATCGCCGTTGCACGCGGCCGTGCTGCGGCCGCCTCGCAGCCAGGCCGTGCTCAGCGCGGACAATGGCGACTTCCATGACGACCCCTCCCGAATTCCTGGACCGCGCGCGGCGCCTGTGCGTCGCGCCGATGATGGACTGGACCGACCGCCACTGCCGCTACTTCCACCGGCTGCTGAGCCGACACGCGCTGCTGTACACCGAGATGGTGACGGCGGGCGCGCTGCTGCACGGCGACGTGCCGCGCCACCTGGATTTCCTTCCCGAGGAGCACCCCGTCGCATTGCAGCTGGGCGGCAGCGAGCCGGCCGAACTGGCGCAGTGCGCCCGGCTGGGCCAGCAGTGGGGCTACGACGAGATCAACCTCAACTGCGGCTGTCCCAGCGAGCGGGTGCAGCGCGGCGCGTTCGGCGCCTGCCTGATGGCCGAGCCGGCGCTGGTGGCCGATTGCGTCAAGGCCATGGTCGATGCGGTGGCTGTGCCGGTCACGGTCAAGCACCGCATCGGCATCGACCAGGAGGAGCGCTACGGCTTCGTGCGCGACTTCGTCGGCACGGTGGCCGAGGCCGGCTGCCGGGTGTTCATCGTCCATGCCCGCAACGCCTGGCTCAAGGGCCTGTCGCCCAAGGAGAACCGCGAGGTACCGCCGCTGCGCTACGAGGTCGTGCACCGGCTCAAGCGCGAGTTCCCGCACCTGCAGATCGTGGTCAACGGAGGCATCGCCGAAAGCGGGCAGGTGCATGAGCAGCTGGCGCAGCTCGACGGCGTGATGGTCGGGCGCGAGGCCTACCACAACCCCTGGTGGCTGGCGTCCTGGGAGCACGACTTCTTCGGCGCCGAGCCGCTGGCGCGCAGCCGCGACGATGTCGAGGCGGCCATGGCCGACTACATGGCGCGGCAGGCGCGCGAGCACGGCACGCCCTGGAGCGCGATCGCCCGGCACATGCTGGGCCTGCGCAACGGCCTGCCCGGCGCGCGCCGCTGGCGCCAGGTCTGGAGCGACCACCGCCTGCGCGAGCTCGATCCGCGCGAGGTGATGGACCTGGCGCACCGGCCGGCCGCGCTGGCCGCCTGATCGGCCGAGCGCCGCCAACCTGATCACGTCGACTTGCCGCCGCGCCCAAATGCTTTAAACTTAAATTATCCAGGCTTGGAGTATCCGGATGAAGATCGTCTGCATCGGCGGCGGCCCCGCGGGGCTGTACTTCGCGCTTCTGATGAAGAAGCAGGACCCGCGCCACGACATCACGGTGGTCGAGCGCAACAAGCCGTACGACACCTTCGGCTGGGGCGTGGTGTTCTCGGACCAGACGCTGGGCAACCTGCAGGCGGCCGATGCGCAGACCGCCGGCGAGATCCTCGGCGCGTTCAACCACTGGGACGACATCGAGGTCAACATCCGCGGCCACCAAATCCGCTCCGGCGGCCACGGCTTCTGCGGCATCGGCCGCAAGCGGCTGCTCAACATCCTGCAGAAGCGCTGCGAGGATCTGGGCGTCAAGCTGGTGTTCGAGCAGGACGTGCAGGGCGACGAGCAGTTCCCCGACGCTGACCTGATCATCGCCAGCGACGGGCTGAACAGCCGCATCCGAACCAAGTACCAGGCCAGCTACCAGCCCGACATCGACGTGCGCGATTGCCGCTTCGTCTGGCTGGGCACGCACAAGAAGTTCGAGGCGTTCACTTTCGCCTTCGAGGAAACCGAGCACGGCTGGTTCCAGGCCCACGCCTACCAGTTCGACGGCGACACCTCCACCTTCATCGTCGAGACGCCGCAGGCGGTCTGGGAGAAGGCCGGCATCGACCGGATGGAGAAGGAGGAGTCGATCGCCTTCTGCGAACGCCTGTTCGCCAAGTACCTCGATGGCCACAAGCTGATGTCCAACGCCGCCCACCTGCGCGGCTCGGCCCAGTGGATCCGCTTTCCGCGCGTCGTGTGCAAGACCTGGGTGCACCACAACGGCCGCCAGCCGGTGGTGCTGATGGGGGACGCCGCCCACACCGCGCATTTCTCCATCGGCTCGGGCACCAAGCTGGCGCTGGAAGATTCGATCGAGCTGGCGCGCTGCATCGGCACCGCCGGCGGCGACCTGAACCGGGCGCTGGCCGACTACCAGGCGGTGCGCAGCGTGGAGGTGCTGAAGATCCAGAACGCGGCGCGCAATTCCACCGAGTGGTTCGAGAACGTGGCGCGCTACGTCAACCTGCCGCCGCCGCAGTTCGCCTACTCGCTGCTGACCCGCAGCCAGCGCATCAGCCACGAGAACCTGCGCCTGCGCGACAAGGGCTACGTCGAGGGCTACGAGGACTGGATCGCGCAGGCCTGCGGGGTGCAGCGCGCGCCGGCGCAGCAGCCGGTGCCGCCCATGTTCACGCCGTTCCAGCTGCGCGGCACGATGCTGAAGAACCGGGTGGTGGTCTCGCCGATGGCGCAGTACCTGTGCCAGGACGGCCAGCCCGGCGACTACCACCTCGTGCACCTCGGTGCGCGCGCGATGGGCGGCGCCGGCATGGTGGTGGCCGAGATGACCTGCACCTCGCCCGATGCGCGCATCACGCCCGGTTGCCCGGGCCTGTGGAACGAGCAGCAGCAGGCCGGCTGGAAGCGCATCGTCGATTTCGTGCACGGCTTTTCCGACGCGAAGATCGCCATGCAGCTGGGCCACGCCGGCCCCAAGGGCTCGACCCGGGTGCCATGGGAAGGCGAGGACCAGCCGCTCGAATCCGGCAACTGGCCGCTGCTGTCGGCTTCGCCCGAGCAGTACATCGACGGCGTGAGCGACTGGTCGCGCGCCATGACCCGCGCCGACATGGACCGGGTGAAGGGCGACTTCGTGCGTGCCGCGCAACTGGCGGCCGGGGCGGGCTTCGACTGGCTGGAGCTGCACTGCGCCCACGGCTACCTGCTGTCCAGCTTCATCTCGCCGCTGACCAACCAGCGCACCGACGACTACGGCGGCTCGCTGGAGAACCGGCTGCGCTACCCGCTGGAAGTATTCCGCGCCATGCGCGCCGTCTGGCCGGAGCACCTGCCGATGTCGGTGCGGATCTCGGCGCACGACTGGGTCGAAGGCGGCATCACGCCCGACGACGCGGTGGCGATCGCCCGGGCCTTCAAGGCGGCCGGCTGCGACCTGATCGACTGCTCCTCGGGGCAGGTGAGCAAGAAGCAGAAGCCGGTGTACGGGCGCATGTACCAGACGCCCTTCGCCGACCGCGTGCGCAACGAGGCCGGCATCGCCACCATGGCCGTGGGCGCCATCACCGACGCCGACCAGGTCAACAGCATCATCGCCGCCGGCCGCGCCGACCTGTGCGCGATCGCCCGGCCGCACCTGGCCAACCCGGCCTGGACGCTGCTCGAGGCGGCCAAGCTCGGCTACGGCGACGTGAAGTGGCCGGTGCAGTACCTGTCGGGCAAGGCGCAGCTGGAGCGCAACCTGGAGCGCGAGAAGGCGATGGCGGCGCAGGCCGCCGGCCTGTCGCCGCTGGAGCAAGCCAACCAGGCGCAAGGCGTCTGACCACCCGACTGACAGGAGACCCCATGACGAACGACAACCAGGACCGCGTCGACCCGGCGCTCGTCGCCGGCAACCGCAAGCAGCTGGCCGGCTACCAGGCCCGCCACTTCGGCTGGTCGGTGCAGGGCAAGGTAGCCACGGTCACGCTCAATCGCCCCGAGCGCAAGAACCCGCTCACCTTCGACTCCTACGCCGAACTGCGCGACCTGTTCGGCCAGCTTCGCTATGCCACCGACGTCCAGGCGGTGGTGGTGGTGGGAGCCGGCGGCAACTTCTGCTCCGGCGGCGACGTGCACGAGATCATCGGTCCGCTGGTGCGGCTGGAGGCGCCGGAGCTGCTGATGTTCACCCGCATGACCGGCGACCTGGTCAAGGCCATGCGGGCCTGCCCGCAGCCGATCGTGGCGGCGGTGGACGGCGTCTGCGCCGGCGCCGGCGCCATCGTGGCGATGGCCTCGGACCTGCGCCTGGGCACGGCGCGCAGCAAGACCGCCTTCCTGTTCAACCGCGTCGGCCTGGCCGGCTGCGACATGGGCGCCTGCGCCATCCTGCCGCGCATCATCGGCCAGGGCCGCGCCAGCGAGCTGCTCTACACCGGCCGCTCGATGGCGGGCGAGGAGGGCGAGCGCTGGGGCTTTTTCAACCGCCTGTGCGAGCCGGAAGCCGTGCTGGCCGAAGCGCAGAAGCTGGCCGCCGACCTGGCCGACGGCCCGACCTTCGCCAACGGCATCACCAAGACCATGCTGCACCAGGAATGGGCCATGACGCTGGAGCAGGCGATCGAGGCGGAAGCGCAGGCCCAGGCGATCTGCATGATGACCGGGGACTTCAAGCGCGCCTATCACGCGTTCGTGGCGAAGCAAAAGCCGGTGTTCGAGGGGAACTAGGGTGGCCGACCGCGACTACCTCGACTGGCCCTTCCTCGAGCCACGCCACCGCGAACTGGCGCTGGCGCTGGACGGCTGGGCCGCGCAGAACATCGCGCATGCGCATGGTCCCGACGTCGACGCCGAGTGCCGCGCGCTGGTGAAGTCGCTCGGCGCGGCCGGCTGGCTGCGCCACGCCGTCGGCGGCGGCCACGGCGCGGCGCCGGCGATCGACACCCGCGCCATCTGCCTGATCCGCGAAACCCTGGCGCGGCACAGCGGCCTGGCCGATTTCGCCTTCGCCATGCAGGGCCTGGGCTCGGGCGCGATCAGCCTGCAGGGCACGCCCGAGCAGAAGCAGCGCTACCTGCCGCGCGTGGCCGCCGGCGAAGCCATCGCGGCCTTCGCCCTGTCCGAACCCGAAGCCGGCTCCGATGTCGCCGCCATGCAGTGCAGCGCCCACATCGAAGGCGACCACGCCGTGCTGAACGGCGAGAAGACCTGGATCTCCAACGGCGGCATCGCCGACTTCTACGTGGTGTTCGTCCGCACCGGCGAAGCGCCGGGCGCGCGCGGCATCTCGGCCTTCATCGTCGATGCGGGCACGCCCGGTTTCGAGATCGCCGAGCGCATCGACGTGATCGCGCCGCACCCGCTGGCCCGCCTGCGCTTCACCGATTGCCGGGTGCCGCTGGCGCAGCGCATCGGCGCCGCCGGCGAGGGCTTCAAGGTGGCGATGCGCACGCTCGACGTGTTCCGCACCTCGGTGGCGGCCGCCGCGCTCGGCTTTGCCCGCCGTGCGCTGGACGAGGCGCTGCAGCGCGCCACCACCCGGCGGATGTTCAACCAGGTGCTGGCCGACTTCCAGCTCACCCAGGCCAAGCTGGCCCAGATGGCGACCACCATCGACGGCTCGGCCCTGCTGGTCTATCGCGCCGCCTGGCAGCGCGACCAGGGCCGCAACGTCACGCGCGAGGCCGCCATGGCCAAGCTGACGGCGACCGAGGGCGCGCAGCAGGTGATCGACGCCGCCGTGCAGCTGTTCGGCGGGCTGGGCGTGGTCAGCGGCCAGCCGGTCGAGGCCCTGTACCGCGACATCCGCGCCTTGCGCATCTACGAAGGGGCGAGCGAAGTGCAGCAGCTCATCATCGCCCGCGAGCTCTTGAAGACCATTGGAGAAGCGAAATGACCCACGAGGTGGTGCTACCGGCCGGCTGGCCGCGTCCCAAGGGCTACGCGAACGGGGTGATCGCCACCGGCCGCCAGCTCTACATCGCCGGCATGATCGGCTGGGACGCCGACCAGCGATTCCACAGCGACGACTTCGGCGACCAGGCCCGGCAGGCGTTGCAGAACGTGGCCGACATGCTCAAGGCTGCCGGCGCCCAGCCCCAGCACATCGTGCGCATGACCTGGTACGTCACCGACAAGCGCGAGTACCTGGCCGCCGGCCGTGCGGTCGGCCAGGCCTTCCGCGACTGCATCGGGCACTACGACATCGCCATGACGGCGATCGAGGTCAAGGACCTGATCGAGGACCGGGCCAAGGTCGAGATCGAGGTGACCGCCGTCATCCCCGACGCTGCGTAGCCGGCGCTGCCGTCCCGGCGCACTCGTCCAGCAACCACTGGCGCAGCTCGGCCACGGCCGGGCTTTCCTCCCGGTCGGCGGGGGTGACCAGGTAGTAGCCCAGGCTGCCCATGGCGTGCCGCACGGGCACCACCAGGCGCCCGGCCGCTTCCTCCGCCGCCACCAGGTAGTCGGGCACCAGGGCCACGCCCAGTCCGGCCACGGCCGCCTGCAGCGAGAACGAGAACAGCTCGTAGCGCGGCCCGGCCAGCGCGTTGACGTCGGTCACGCCGGCCGAGGCGAACCACTCGCGCCAGCCGTAGGGCCGCGTGGCCTGCTGCAGCAGCGGCAACTGCGCCAGCTTGCGCGCGCTGACCTGGCGCGCCGGCGCGATCAGCGCCGGGCTGCACACCGGCACCACGCGCTCGGGCATCAGAAAGGTGGCCTGGGTGCCGGGCCAGGGGCCGGTGCCGGCGTGGATCGCGGCGTCCAGCCCCGAGTCCTGGAACAGGAAGGGGCGGGCCCGGCTGGCCAGGTGCACCGTCAGGTCCGGGTTGCGCTCGCGCAGCCGCGGCAGCCGCGGCACCAGCCACTGGGCGCCGAAGGTGGGAACCACGCCCAGCTCGATGCTGCCGCCGCGCCCGCGCCGCCCCTGCAGGTCCAGCACCTCGCGCTCCATGTCGTCGAGGGCGCGGGCCGCGTGCCGGTAGTAGGCGATGCCGGCGTCGGTCAGCGCGATGCCATGGCGGGTGCGGCGGAACAGGGGCACGCCCAGCAGGTCCTGCAGTGCAGCCACCTGCCGGCCGACGGCACTTTGCGTCAGCGCCAGCTCGCTGGCGGCGGCGGTGAAGCTCTGGTGGCGGGCGGCCGCCTCGAAGGCGGCCAGCATGGCCGTGCCGGGCAGCTTGCGTCGCATCGGGAATCCCTCCAGTTCTGCAATTCTTGCAGAACTACGTGCGAAACCGTCGTTTGCCGTAAAGGCCGGACGGGACTAAAGTGCCGCGTGTTCCAAGACTTTCCCGCACATCTGAAATGAGCCAAGCCAAAGCCAAAGCCGCCTTCAACTGGGCCGACCCGCTGCTGCTGGACCAGCAGCTCAGCGGCGACGAGCGCGCCGTGCGCGATGCCGCCCAGAGCTATTGCCAGGACCGGCTGGCGCCGCGCGTGCTGGAGGCGTTCCGCGCCGAGTCCAGCGACCCGGCGATCTTCCGCGAGATGGGCGAGCTGGGCCTGCTGGGCCCGACGATTCCCGAACAGTACGGCGGCGCGGGCCTGAACTACGTCTGCTACGGCCTGATCGCGCGCGAGGTCGAGCGGGTCGATTCGGGCTACCGCTCGATGATGAGCGTGCAGTCCTCGCTGGTGATGGTGCCGATCTTCGAGTTCGGCAATGAAGCGACCAAGCAGAAGTACCTGCCGAAGCTGGCCACCGGCGAGTGGATCGGCTGCTTCGGCCTGACCGAGCCCAACCACGGCTCGGACCCCGGCAGCATGGTCACGCGCGCACGCAAGGTCGACGGCGGCTACAAGCTGACCGGCAGCAAGATGTGGATCTCCAACTCGCCGTTCGCCGACGTGTTCGTGGTCTGGGCCAAGGACGACGAGGGCGCGATCCGCGGCTTCGTGCTGGAGAAGGGCTGGAAGGGCCTGTCGGCGCCCAAGATCCACGGCAAGGTCGGCCTGCGCGCCTCCGTCACCGGCGAGATCGTGATGGACGAGGTGTTCTGCCCCGAGGAGAACGCGTTCCCCGAGGTGCGCGGCCTGAAGGGCCCTTTCACCTGCCTGAACTCGGCCCGCTACGGCATTGCCTGGGGTGCGCTGGGCGCGGCCGAGGACTGCTGGCACCGCGCCCGCCAGTACGTGCTGGACCGCAAGCAGTTCGGCAAGCCGCTGGCGGCCAACCAGCTGATCCAGAAGAAGCTGGCCGACATGCAGACCGAGATCACGCTGGGGCTGCAGGGCTGCCTGCGGCTGGGCCGCATGAAGGACGAGGGCACCGCATCGGTGGAGATCACCTCGATCATGAAGCGCAACTCGTGCGGCAAGGCGCTGGACATCGCCCGCCTGGCGCGCGACATGATGGGCGGCAACGGCATCAGCGACGAGTTCGGCGTCGCCCGCCACCTGGTGAACCTGGAGGTGGTCAACACCTACGAGGGCACCCACGACATCCACGCGCTGATCCTGGGGCGGGCGCAGACCGGGATCGCGGCGTTCTGAGGCAGGCCGCCGGCGCGCGCTTCAACACTGGATCGTGTTGCGGCAGAAGTGGCTGAGCTCGCTGACGACCGATTGATCGGCCACGGGGTTGACGGCGCGGGCGCCCATCTCCAGGCTCAGCCGCATCTCGTACTTGCGGAAGAACTCGCTGAACAGCTCGCCGCCCAGCGTGCCCCAGGCCGTGAGCGTGTCGGTCCGGGGGTCGTGCGACAGCAGCACGGCGCACAGCGGCTGCTCGGCCGGGCCTGACAGCACGCGGGCACCCTGGGCCGGGTCGTACTGGCTGTTCTCCGAGCAGCAGTGGATCAGCTGGTCGCGCACGCCCTTGGTGGCCCGCGTCTTGCGGAAGCTGATGAAGCTCACCTCCCGCGTCGGGTACACCAGTCGGTGCGCGCAGATGGCCGAGAACGCGACGATGCTGCGTCGCGGGCCGACTCCGCCCGGCCAGGCATAGCGTTCGCTGCCCTTGGTGCTGAGCGCGGCCGGTTCCGCGGCCTTGCCCAGGTCCAGCAGGAACACCGGCGTCGCTTCGTACGGATAGTGGAAGACGTAGTTGGTCTGCGGCTGCAGGCTCGAGGCCTTGAACGGGCGCCGTTGCTCGTCGACCAGCAACGCCTTCGCGTACTCCCGCGGCTGTGCATCCTCGGCCCAGGCGGCTGCCGGCAGGCTCGCGACCGACAGGCTGCCCACGCGGGCGGCACACGACTCGATGAAGCTGCGGCGATCCATGCGGAACTCCTTGCGGCGACCAGCGACTCCGCGCAGGGTATGCGAGTCCGCACGGGATATCAATCGAGTGGCATCAGGCATGGCACCACGCGCGGCCCACGGGAGCCGTCTGTCCGCCCGGCGAGGGCCACGCGGCGTTGGCGCTCAGCGCGAGCCGGGCGTCGGCGCCGCCGACGGGCTGGCGCCCATGGCGCTGCCCGGCTGGCCGGCGTCGCGCATTCGTGCCAGCGTCTCCTGCGACACCAGCCGGGCCTGCCCGTCCTGCACCATGAGCGCGACCGCCGGCGCGGCGGCGCTGCCGGTGCCCAGGAGCAGGCCGTTCGGCCCGGCCGTGACCACCGCCAGCGGCTGGCGGTCCTCTCCGGTGAGCGTGGGCATGTACTGGTGGCGGTCGCGCAGCGAGACGCGGTTCCAGTCGGTGGGTGGCGGAGCGGCGCAGCCGGCCACCGCGAGCAGCGCCGCGACCAGCAGCACCCGCCTGGCCGGGGCCCCCTGGGGCTTGTTCATCAGGACCTCCCTGCGACGGCGCCGATGCGCGCGCTTGCCGCTCAGCCAATCTAGGAGGTCGGCTGCAGCTCGTGTGTGTGCGCGTGTGTCAGCTGTGTACGGCCGTGCGGCCGGCCCCCACACCTTGCGCGGTCGCAGTCCTCAGAAGATCAGCTTGCCGAAGCCGAGCACGACCAGCAGGCCGATGAGGAAGATGATCCCGACGATCCACAGCAGCACTTTCATTGCAGCGACTCCGTTGTTGCGGCCACTCTATCGGGCCGATGCGCTGGCCGTGTCGGCCCGGCGCGCCTCGTCGCGTCGGTGATGCGCCAAAGCTGCCGCGCACCGGCCGAGCCATCTCTGGGACACTCGGCGCGTCGATCACTCACTCTTCCGGACTCGCCATGAAGCTTCCACAGGACCCCCAGTTCCAGACCGGCCTCGCGACCCGCCGCCAGGTGCTCGGCGAGGAGTACGTGCAGGGCTCGCTCGACAAGGCCACCGATTTCACGGCGCCGCTGCAGGAGTTCGTCACCCGCAACGCCTGGGGCAACACCTGGCAGCGGCCCGGCATCGACCTGCGCACGCGCAGCATCGTGACGCTGTCGCTCCTGCTGGCGCGCGGCCAGATGCACGAGTTCAAGATCCACGTGCGCGGCGCGCTGAACAACGGCGTGACGCCGGCGGAGCTGCAGGAAATCATCCTGCACGCCGGCGTGTACTGCGGCGCGCCGATCGCGGTGGACGGTTTCCGTGCCGCGGCGGAGGTGATCGAGCCGAAGTCGTAGCCGCCGGTCACTGGGCTCGCCCGATCAGGGACCTGCGGCGAGCCGCCGCCCGGGCGCTTGAGCACGGTGGCTTGCACCTAAGCGCCCCGCGCCGATTGCTTAAGCCGGTTACGGCACTGTCGGTGCCGGCACCGGAACATCCCGCCTTCGCCTAGGCGGATGGCTGCCGCCAGCTCATCCGTGCGCTTCCAGACTGCCTTCCAGGGCCAAGTGGTTCGGGAGGTGCGTGATGGAGGGCAGGCGGGCGGTGGCCATGGCGGCGCTGCTGGCAGGCTGGCTGTCGTGGGGCGCTCCCGCTGCCGCCGCGACCCGCTGCGAACCCACCGCGCAAGCCGGCGTGGAGCGCTGCGTCAGCGGGCTGCCCGCGGCGACCCTGAAGGCGATGGCGCAGGCCCAGCGCGCCAGCCAGTGGTGCTGGGCCGCCAGCATCAGCATGGTGCTTCGCGCCTGGGGCGTGGACGTGCCGCAGGAGCAGATCGTGCGCCAGCACTACGGGGCGGCGGCGGACCTGGGCGTGGAAGGACCCGTGATCGACGAGCTGCTCAGCCGCACCTGGCACGATCGGCTGGGCCGCTCGGTGTCGGTGTCGGCCGGCGCGCTGCCGCCGTCCGCGAGCCGCATGACGCTGGCGGCGCCCGAAATCGTGGACGACCTGGACAACGAGCGGCCGGCCGTGCTGGTGCTGCCGCGGCATGCCGTAGTGCTGGTCCAGCTCGAGTACGAGCGCAGCGCTTCCGGCGAGGTGACGGTGCTCGATGCGCAGGTGCTGGATCCGGCGCAGCCGCAGGTGCTGCGCCGCCTGCGGCCGCAGGCCGACATCGTGCACCTCACCCGGGTCGTGGAGGCATCCGCGGCCGACCCGGAGGATCCGGCGCGCGTCGCCGCCCAGCAATGAGGCGCGCGCTCAGTGCTGCGTGACCGTGCCGCGCCAGCCGCCGGTCTCGGCGCCGCGCGACTCGACCAGCTGCTTGAAGCGCTGCAGGTTGCCCCTGGCGGTCATCCTGACGCCGCCGACGGCGTCGCCCACCTTCTCGGCCAGCGACTCGGGCCGGTAGTCCATCTGCAGGCGCACCCGGGTGCGGTCCTCGCCGATCTTGTCGAAGGTCACCACGCCGGTGTTCATCGGACCGCTGGTGCTGCGCCAGGCAATGCGCTGGTCGGGAATCTGCTCGGTGATCTCGGCGTCCCACTCCTTGGTCTTGCCGGCCACCACCGCTTTCCAGTGCAGGTGGGTGTCGTCGATCTGCCGCACCTCGTGCACGCTGGCCATGAAGCGCGGGAACTGCTCGAACTGGGTCCACTGGTTGTAGGCGGTGCGCACGGGCACCGCCAGGTCGACCGATTCCTCGATCGTGGATAGCGAATAGCCGTGCTCGCCGGCCCGCATGCGGCTCGACAGCAGGAGGCCGCCCACGGCCACGGCCGCGGCCGCGGCCAGCAGCGTGCCGGCGTGGTGGCGGCCCTCGTGCACGTGGCCATCGGTCCAGCCGTCTTCATGACCGCCTTCGAAGGAAGTCTCCTGGTGGTGGTGCTGGCGCATCCGGTTCGACAGCAGCAGGCCGCCGGCAGCCAGCGCGGCGATGGTCGGGAGATTGGCTCGCATGAAGGAATCCTCCGGAATTGGGTGAAGGGAAGGTCGAGGTACGCAGGTACCGCCCGATCCATGCTGGCAAGCCCGGGTGCGGGCCGTGGCAACAGAATGCAAACCGCCGGCCTTCCTGGGGCGGTCGGCGGCTGGCGCTCGCCGTGCCCCATCGCGTCATGGGCCCCGTCCACGCGTCGCAGGTGCAGGTGTGACTGCGTGCCAGGGATTTACAGAGTGATTCGCAAGCGGATGCGCAGCGCCGCGCTGCTGGCGCGCTACTCCAGCGGGGCAGGGCGGCTGTTGCGCGACTGGCGCAGGTACGGGCCGATGCTGTCGGCGCCTTCGCCGCTGCGCTGCCCGGGCGGTGCCAGGTCACGGTCGGCCCGGGGCCGCGCGCGCAGTTTTCCGATCAGTTGGCGCACCAGGCCGCTCGCTCCACCGCCCGGGGGCGAGGTGGGCGGCAGCTCCGCGCCCCAGCGCTTGTGCTTCATGGATCGCTCTCCTCTGCGGTCGTGTGCTGCTCAAAGGATCAGCTTGGCGTGGTGCCCGGCATTGATCAAGGAGCGGCTTGCAACAAAAGCCGTGCAAACGTAACGGCTGAGCTGGCGGCGCGAGGGGCCGCCGCGCGGCCCCCGAGGCGGCGGCCGAGCACAATCGCGGGCAGCCTTCTCTGCCCACTCCGGCCGCCACGCAACGCCCGACCTGGATGAAGCCTGCGGACACCCTGCCCAACCCCGCCGCGGCGCCGCGCCCGGCTGCGGCGCTCGCGCCGCCGCGCCGCGTGCTGCCGGTCCTCGTGGGCGCGCAGTTCGCCGGCACCTCGCTGTGGTTCGCCGTCAATGCCGTCATGCCCGACCTGCAGCACGCCTGGGGCCTGCCGGCGGCGGCCGTCGGCTCTCTCTCCTCGGCGGTCCAGCTGGGCTTCGTGGCCGGCACGCTGGTGTTCGCGCTGGCCATGGTGGCCGACCGCTTCGCCCCGACCCGCGTGTTCCTGGCCTGCTCGCTGCTGGGAGCCGCCGCCAACGCCGGCATCGTGCTGGCCGACGGCAGCCTGCCCGCGTTGCTGGCCCTGCGCTTCGCCGTCGGCTTCCTGCTGGCCGGCATCTACCCGGTCGGCATGAAGATCGCCGCCGCCTGGTTCCGGGAGCGGCTCGGCGCCGTGCTGGGGGTGCTGATCGGCGCGCTGGTGCTGGGCACGGCGTTGCCGCACGGCCTGCGCGCCCTGGCCGCCATGGGCGCCGCCGGCGCGGTGTCCTGGCAGGCGGTGGTGCTGGGCGTGTCGGCGCTGGCCGCGCTGGGCGGGCTGGCCACCGCGCTGTGGATCCCCGACCGGCCGGTGCCGCCCGGCACGCGCATCAGCCCGCGTGCGCTCGGCGCGATCTGGAGCGACCGGCGGCTGCGCGCGTCGGTGTTCGGCTACTTCGGCCACATGTGGGAGCTGTATGCCTTCATCGTGCTGGCGCCGGCGATCGCGGCGGTGCGCTTCGCCGACGGCGCCACGGTCAGTGCGCTCGCCTTCTGGGCCATCGCCGCCGGCGCCGCCGGCTGCGTCGGCGGCGCCCTGCTGGTGCGCCGCGTCGGCAGCGCCTGGGTGGCACAGGCGCAACTGGGCACCAGTGCGGCCTGCTGCCTGCTGGCGCCCCTCATGCTGGCGGCGCCGCTGCCGGTGTTCGTCGGCTGGCTGCTGCTGTGGGGCGCCACCGTGGCCGGCGACTCGCCCCAGTTCTCGGCGCTGACGGGGCAGAACGCGGCACCGGCGGTGGTCGGCAGCGTGCTCACCTTCGCCAACTGCATCGGCTTCGCGATCTCGGTGCTCAGCATCGAGCTGTTCGTCGCGGCCGCCCAGTCGGCTCCGCTCGGGCAGGTGCTGCCCTGGCTGGCGATCGGCCCGCTGGGCGGGCTGTGGATGATGCGGCCGCTGCTGGCGCGGGGCCGGCCGTCATGACCGGCCGGACGCTGGCCGGGCGCAGCCGACCGGCTTGCGCGCGATGAGCTTCATGGATTCGCTGCTGGCGTTGCTGCAGTCGCTGCAGGGCGCACCCGCGTACCTGCTGCTGTTCGCCGTGCTGGTCGGCAGCGGCGTGGGCCTGCCGGTCAACGAAGACCTGCTGCTGGTCGGCGCCGCCGCGCTGACCTTGCGCCATGTGATGGAGCCGGTGCCGCTGGTGGCGGTGGCCTGGTGCGGCGTGCTGTGCGCGGACGGCCTGATCTTCCACTGGGGCCGGCGCTTCGGTCCGCAGTTGCTGCGCCACCGGCTGGCGGCCAGGGCGCTGTCGCCGCGGCGGGTGGATGCGATGCAGCGCGCGGTGCAGCGCTGGGGCCCGGCGATCATCTTCGCCGTCCGGTTCATGCCGGGCGTGCGCAGCGCCCTGCTGTTCGCCGCCGGGTCGATGAAGATTCCGTACCGCCACTTCTTCCTGTTCGACGGCGCCGCCGCCCTGGTGGAATTGCCGCTGCTGGTGTGGGCGGTGCGCGCGGTGGGCGGACGCTGGGAGGCGATCCTGGCGGCGATCGAGCGCTGGCAGGCCGTCCTGGTGCCTGTCGTGCTGCTGGTGCTGGCACTGGCGCTCGCGGGCTGGCTGACGGTTCGCTGGCGGCGGCGCCGCTCCAACGGCTGAGCTTGACAAAACGCAACCGGGTCAGGCGCAGCAGGCGGCAGCATCGGCCGGGTGCAGGACCAGGCTTCCAACCCGAACCATTCCCTTTTCCAACCCGTCGCCCGCGTCGTCTATGCCAGCCAGGCCAACATCGCCGGTTCCGTCTATGCGCAGATGGAACACATCCGCGCCGCGGCGGTTCGCCACAACCAGCCGCTCGGCGTCTACACCGCGCTGCTGCACCAGTCCGGCTGGTTCATCCAGTGGAAGGAAGGCCCTGGCGGCGCGCTGCGCGAGCTGATGGACCGGGTGGCGGCCGACCCGCGCCACCACTCGCTGCGCCTCGTGCACGCCAGCCGCGGCCCGCGCCTGTTGTGCGGTCCATGGTCGATGGCGATCGTGCAAGGCACCGGCACGCCGGACGACATGGCCCGACGCGTCGCCTTGCTGCGCCGGAAGATGGACGCCGGCTGGCAGTACGCGCCGCCCGCGGTCTGGCGGCAGTTGTCCACGCCGCTGCAGCACCCCGGCGCCGAATTCCAGGCCGACCCGGAGGCGTTCCAGCGCGTGCTGGTGTGCTCGGCGCGCGGCTTGCTCGCCTTCGAACTGGTGCACTGGCTGGCCCAGGGCCATGGACAGGAGGCGGTGCAGCGGCGCTTCGCCGGCGCCGAGCACCTGGACGTCGGCACCGACTACGTCGATTTCCAGCAAGGCGAGCGCGTGATGCGCGTGATCGCCATGGCCCGCCGCGGCCTGGCGCTGCCGCTGACCCGTGCCTTCGTTCCCGACTACTCGCACGTCGTGGTGCTGCTGGCGGACGACCCGGCGGCCGACATCCACCTGCTGCACAAGGTGGCGCTGGCCTGCGCGCACGCACCGGTGCGCCCCGTCCTGCTGGGCGTGGCGGCGCGGCCGGACACGCACGGACCGCTGCTGCGGCTGGCGCGCGAGCTGGATCTCGACTACCAGGCGCTGCAGGCGCCCGGCGGCGACGCCGCGCTGGCCTGGTCCGCCATCGAGCCCGCCCTCGCGCGCTGGCGCGAGGCGGCCAATGCCAGCCAGGCGCAGCCGCTGCAGGCAGTGCTGCACGGCTAGGCGCACGGCCGGCCAACCCCTTCGAAACCACCACAGGAGTTCCCCATGTCACCCGTCGAGCTGTTCCGGAACAAGGACCATGCCTGCCTGATGTTCACCGACCTGGTCGAGGAGGACGGGCAGGCGGTGCAGGCCAACCAGTTCCTGGTGGTGGACCACGGCCAGGGGGCGCTGATCGACCCGGGCGGCAACAACGGCTACAACGAGCTGTTCCTGGCGATCTCGCGCTTCTTTCCGCCGCAGAACCTGAGCTACCTGATCGCCTCCCATGGCGATCCGGACATCATCGCGTCGCTGGACCGCTGGCTGACCTCGACCCGGGCGCGGCTGGTGATCTCGCGCCTGTGGGAGCGCTTCGCGCCGCACTTCACCAAGGCCGGCAAGACCGAGGACCGGATCATCGGCGTGCCCGACGCCGGCGGCCGGCTGCCGCTGGGCAAGAGCGAGCTGTGGCTGCTGCCCGCCCACTTCATGCACGCCGAGGGCAACTTCCATTTCTGGGATCCGGTCAGCCGCATCCTCTTCACCGGGGACCTGGGCGTGTCGCTGGGCAGCGGCGCCGATGCGCAAAAGCCCGTGCGCGAGTTCGCGCCGCAAATCCCGAAGATGGAAGGCTTCCACCGGCGCTACATGGTGTCCAACAAGATCCTGCGCATGTGGGTGCGCATGGCGCGCCAGCTGCCGGTGGCCATGCTGGTGCCGCAGCATGGTGCGCCGATCGAGGGCAAGTCGGCGATCTCGGACTTCTACGACTGGATCGAGCAGCTGTCGGTCGGCGTGGACCTGTTCGACGACCGCAACTACCAGCTGCCCAACGGTCAGATCGACGTGCACAGCGGCCAGTTGCGGCCGGTGCTGCGTGCCGTGGGAGCCTGAAGGCGGCGAGGCTGCGGTATACGGTCGAGTGGAGAACTGCCCGGTTGTTGCAAACTTCCGCCGGTTCGTTGCGGCTAAGATGACGGCCTTGGGGGGCATCCGCCCGGCAGTGCAGCGCGGCGTCGACCGCGCGGCTGTCACATACAAAAGGCACAAGGTTCCATGGCGAACATCGGCACCGTCCTGAAGGACGAAATCGCGCGCGTGGCCCGCAAGCAGCAGCGCGCCGAGCTGGCCCAGCTGAAGAAATCGGTCGCCCAGTACCGCAGCCAGATCGCGCAGCTCAAGCGCCGCATGCTGGCGCTGGAGCAGCAGGTGCGCAAGCAGGCGCGCGGCACCGGCCGCGCGGCACCGGCCGCGGCGCCGGAGGACGAGGAGCAAGGGCCGTCGCTGCGCTTTTCCGCCAAGGGGTTCGCCGCCCAGCGCCAGCGCCTGGGCCTGTCGGCCGCCTCGGTGGCCAAGATCCTGGGTGTGTCGGCGTTGTCGGTCTACAAGTGGGAGAGCGGCAAGACCCGCCCGCGCGCGCGCCAGCTGGAAGCCATCGCCTCGCTGCGCAAGATGGGCAAGCGCGAAGCCATGGCCCGGTTGGCGGCGTAACCACGGCGTCCTGACCGATGCCCTTGCCCGAACCGGCCGCGCGTCGGCACCTGCACACCCGCGCCGTCACCTACCGCGGCTTCCTGCGTGAAGACGGCCTGTGGGACATCGAAGGCGAGCTGTCCGATACCAAGACCTACGGCTTCCAGCGCTCCGACGGCAGCGAGTTGCCGGCCGGCCGGCCCATCCACCACATGGCCATCCGCATCACGGTTGACGAATCCATGACCATCCGCGCCATTGCCGTGGCGATGGACCACACCCCGTTCGGCGAATGCAGCCAGGGCGAGGACCCGATGCAGCGCATGGTGGGCGTCCGGCTCGGCCCCGGCTGGCGCCAGGCCATCGAGCGTGCGCTCGGCGGCGTGCGCGGCTGCACCCACCTGCGCGAGCTGCTGTTCAACATGGCGACGGCGGCCTACCAGACCATCTTCCCCTGGCAGGAGCGGGAACGGCGCCGGGCCGGCCACGCCAGCCAGGCGCTGACCGAGCCGCCTTACCACCTGGGCCGCTGCATCGCGTGGGACCCCGGCGGCGCCGTGACGGCGCGCTATTACCCGCAGTTCTTCGGCCAGCCGCTCAGGAAGCCGCTGGGGCCGAAGGACCCGCCGGCTTGATCCAGGTGAACACCCGAACCGGCGGGACATTCATCCACTCCCAGCGCTTGTCCGGCGCGCCGAGGTAGGGCGTTGCGAAACCCGCCACATGCGCGCGCACCTGGTAGGCCACGAAGCGTCCGCCCGGGCGCAACACCTGCGCGATGGTTGCGGCAATGCGGTCCGACACCTCCGGCGGCATGGTGGAAAAAGGGATGCCCGACACGATCGCGTCGGGCGCCGGCAGGCGGCGCGCAGCGAGGATCGCCGCCAGCCGCTCGGCACTGCCCAGCTCCAGCAGCAGCCGTGCATCGTGCATCGAAGCGCGCAGGTGGGCATGGAACACCGGGTCCAGCTCGATGGCCAGCAGCCGCCCGGTCGGTGCCAGCGCCTGCAGGAAGGCCGCCGTGGTGCCGCCGGTGCCGGGCCCCAGCTCGACCACGGTGCGGGCCTGCGGGATGGCCGCGTTGCGCACCAGCCGCTGCTCCAGCCGATGCGAGCTCGGGACCACCGAGCCGACCTGGGCCGGGTGCCGCAGGAAGCCGCGCAGGAACTCGAGGCGATCACGCCGCAGACCGGACGGGGCCGGGCCGGCAGGCAGCACGTTGGATCCGGCCGCCTGGCCGGCACGGGGTTCGGGTGGCGCCATGGGATGGGAGGATGGGGTTGTCTGGAGCGTCCGGCGATTCTGGTGGTGCGGCGCAGCCATCCGTGTCGGACAGGGCCGACAAGGCTGCCCTCGAAGCGCCCCGGCGTCAAGCGCGCATGACGCCCGGCGCGGCAGGCTGGGGCGTCACGGTCCTACATTCCAGGGGCGCCACCGGCCCTAGATTCGCAAGATGAACCCAGCCATGCGGCAATGGCTGTCCGCCGCGGCGGACAGGCTCCGGCGGGGCGCGCAGGCTGCGCGCCGCCATCCCTGGCGGGCGGCGCTGCTGCTGCCCGGCGGGGCGCTGCTGTACGTGCTGCTGCTGGTGCCCTTCACGCCCGGCATCGACAACCTGCGCAAGGCCCGGGTGGATGCCCCGGCGGCGCTGGTGTCGGCCGATGGCGTCGTGCTGGCGCGTTTCCAGCGCGTGCACCGCGAATGGGTGCCGCTGGCGCGGGTGGCGCCGGCCGCGGTGCAGGCCCTGATCGCCACCGAGGACCATCGCTTCCACCAGCACCACGGCATCGACCTGTACCGCACGGCCGGCGCGCTGTGGCACACGCTGCGCGGCGACCGCCAGGGCGGCTCCACCATCACCCAGCAACTGGCGCGCAACCTGTTCCCGGAGGAGATCGGCCGGGCGCCGACGCTGCACCGCAAGGTCAAGGAAGCGATCACGGCCCTGAAGATCGAGGCGGTCTACAGCAAGGACGAAATCCTCGAGACCTACCTCAACACGGTGCCGTTCCTCTACAACGCGTTCGGCATCGAGATGGCCGCGCGCACCTATTTCGACAAGTCGGCGCGCGACCTCGACCTGCTGGAGAGCGCCACCCTGATCGGCATGCTCAAGGGCACCAGCTACTACAACCCGGTGCTCAATCCGGACCGGGCGCGCGCGCGGCGCAACGTGGTCCTGGGGCAGCTGGCGCGGTACGGCAAGCTGCCGCCCGAACGGGCACAGGAGCTGGCCAAGCGGCCGTTGCGCATCGACTTCGAGCGGCAACCCGAGCCGCTCGGCCCGGCGCCGCACGCCGCCCAGCAGGTGCGCAAGTGGCTGATCGCCTGGGCCGACCGCAACGGCTACGACATCCATTCGGACGGGCTGGTGGTGCGCAGCACGCTCGACACGCGCCTGCAGAAGGCCGCCAACCAGGCCGTGGCGCGCCAGCTCGCGCAGCTGCAGCCGCTGGCCGACCGCCGGCGCAAGGCCGGGCAGGAGCGCGAGCTGCTGCAGGCCGGCTTCATGGCCATGGACCCGCGCAACGGCCATGTGCTGGCCTGGGTGGGCAGCAGCGACTTCGCGGTCGACCAGTTCGACCACGTCAACCGGGCGCGCCGCCAGCCCGGCTCGACCTTCAAGCCCTTCGTCTATGCGGCCGCCTTCATGGAAGGGTGGCGGCCCACCGACACGCTGCTGGACCAGCCGGTCGCGCTGCAGGGGGAGGGCGGCGAGGTGTGGCGGCCGGGCGATGCCACGCCGCCCACCCAGCGCCCGTGGACGCTGCGCGAAGGGCTGGTGCAATCGCGCAATTCGATCACCGCCCAGCTGATGGCGCAGGTGGGCCCGCAGAAGGTCGCGCGGCTGGCCGAGGCGATGGGCGTGCGCGACAGCGAACTGCAGGCGGTGCCTTCGCTGGCGCTGGGCACCAGCGCGGTGACGCTGCGCGAGATGGTCTCGGGCTACGCGACGATCGCCAACAACGGCCGCTGGATGGACCCGCTGCTGGTGCTGCGCGTCGAAGACTCGAGCGGCAAGGTGCTGGACACCTTCGTGCCGCCGCGCTCGCAGGAGGCCATGCCCCGGGCACGGGCGCTGACGCTGGTCAACGTCATGCGCGGGGTGGTGGACGAGGGCACCGGCAGCGCCATCCGCAGCCGCTATGGCATCCAGGCCGACGTCGCCGGCAAGACCGGCACCACCCAGGACAACACCGATGCCTGGTTCATCCTGATGCACCCGCAGCTGGTGGCGGGCGCCTGGGTGGGCTTCAACGACGCGCGGGTGACCATGGGCGAGAGCTGGGGCACCGGGGCGCGCAGCGCGCTGCCGATGGTGGGCGACTTCTTCCAGCAGTCGCTGCGCCAGCGCTGGATCGACGCCGGCGCCGAGTGGGACATCCCGCGGCCCAAGCCCAAGCCGAAGCCGCTGCCGGCGGATCCCGTCGGGCAACTGGTCAAGGACGTGATCGACCAGGTGTTGAAGATCTTCCAGTGACCGGCACGCCACAGCCGATCGCGCGGCGCACATGAAAAAGCCGGGCCTCGCGGCCCGGCTCGGTCAGCCCTCCCTGAAGGGTGACAGCTTGCTTGTTACGGGCGGCTTCCCGTGGACAGGAAGATCGGGCCGCTGACGTTGGTGTCGAAGCGTCCCTTGGCCGCGGCCAGGCGGGTGGCGTCGGCCGACATCGTGACGGTGCGCCAGTAGGCGTCCGGCTCCGCCGTGCCGCCGACGCTGACCGCCAACGGAGCGAAGGTGGTGCCTCCGTTGCTGGACAGCAGGATCTGGCCGGCGCCGGCATCGGCCGCGGTGTTGCTCGAGTGGGTCACCGCGATCACGCCGCCATCGGCCGACATCGCGATGCCGGTGTAGTCGGCGGTCAGGGTGTGCGCGAGGGTGAACGTCGCGCCCTGGTCCTTCGACACGTAGATGCCGTCACCGGAGTTGCCGCCGAAGGCGTTGGCGGCCATGACGATGGTGTTGCCGTCGCCGGACACCTTCACCCGGTACCAGTTCTGGTTGACCACGGCCGCCGGCGGCGTGCCCACCGCGACCGGCAGTGCCGCCCAGGTGGCGCCGCCGTTGGTGGAGATGAAGGCCGCCGGGTCCTGTCCCACCGCCACCATCACCTGGCCGTTGTTCGAGCTGTCGATCGAGCGCCAGCCGGTGGCCACGGCGGGCAGGCCGGTCGGCGTGAGCCAGGTCACGGCGCCGGCGGCATCGATGGTGCCGGCCAGCACCGGCCCGTCCATGGACACCGCCGCAACGCGCGTGCCGTCCTGCGACAGGGTGACGCCCTCGAAGGCGGGCGCCACCACGCCGGCCGGCAAGGGGACGGCCGCGAAGGTGGCGCCGCGGTCGTTCGAGATGAACATGCCGCCTGCCAGGTTGACGGCCACGATCCGGTCGCCGGTGCCCGAGACGTCGGACGCGATCCAGATCGCACCGGGCAGGCCGGCCGGGTTGGTCCAGGTCTGGCCGCCGTCGGTGGACAGGCTCAGCAGGCTGGCCGGGATGTCGGCGGCCTGCGCCTGGCCGGCGACCATGACCTGGCCGTCGTCGCTCGACGACAGCGAGTGCCAGACGTCCACCGGTCCGGGCGCGGTCCAGTTCACGCCGACGGCGGCCGCCGGAGCCGGTGCGGGCGCCGGCGCCGGTGCACCGCCGAGCGGCGGATTGGGCGCGGCAGCCACGTCGTCGCCGCCACCGCCACCGCAGGCGCTGAGCCAGAGTGCGGCGACTGCGGCCGTCACCACGACTCTCGTTGTGTTAGATCCCTTGAACATCTGGAGCCTCCAAGTTGCGTTGAATTGACGCGGTCGATACACGTCGAAACGGATGCTCTGCGTCCTGCAATGGCTGCGCTTGCCGGTTTGGAGCGTGTCCGTGTAGGAGAACTTCCTTCGCGAAACCCTTCCGTTTGCAAGGTGTGTCGAAGGGTGGCCTGACTGGGCCATTGACGTTGCAGACCCGCTGCAGCGGGACCCATCGGTGGCGGCGGCTTGCATTGCGCGGGGCCGGCCCCACGTGCGCGGCATGAGCGGTCCGCTGCACGTCGTCTGCCCTTCCTGCCGGGCCACCAATCGCGTCCGCGCCGGTGATCTCGGCCGTTCGCCCAACTGCGGCCAGTGCAGGCAGCCGCTGTTCACCGGACACCCCGTGGAACTCGACGAAGCCGGGTTCGAAAGGCAGGTGCAGCGCAGCCAGATCCCGGTGCTGGTGGATTTCTGGGCGCCCTGGTGCGGGCCCTGCCGGATGATGGCGCCGGCCTACGACCAGGCCGCGGGGCTGCTGGAGCCGGACATCCGGGTGGCCAAGCTCGACACCGAGCAGGCCCAGGCGCTGGCCGCCCGGCTGAACATCCGCAGCATCCCGACACTGTCGCTGTATGTGGGCGGGCGCGAAGTGGCGCGCCAGCCCGGCGCCATGACTCGCCCCGACGAGATCGTCCGCTGGGCGCGCGCGCACGCGGCTGCGCACGGCACGCCGCAAGGCACCTGAACACGGGCGAGCAGCCGGACGGTGGCGCGCCGTCGCACTTTCAGTGCGTTGCCCGCGACGACAGCTTGTTACGACGCCCTCCTACACGGCGGCCCGAAGGACCGTGCCTACGCTTGGCCATCGCAGCATGCGCCCGGGAGAACAACCATGCAGGACGGACAGCAGAGCCAGCGGGCCGCCGAGCGTTTCGGGCTGGCGTTGCCCATCACGATGGAAGGCGAGGAATGCGCCAGCCATGACATCAGCGCCACCGGCGTGCTGCTGGAATGCCCGGCGGCGCCCGCGCTCGGCGCCACCGTGTCGCTGACGCTGCAGTACCGGGCCGAAGGGCAGGAGTTCAGCCTCGACTGCCGGGGCGAGGTGGTGCGGGTGCAGCGCCACGGCGAGAACTGGAACATCGCGGTGCGGCTCTCCAAGCCCCTGTTCGCCGACACCGTGCCGCAGGAAGGCGGAACGGGCTGACAGTGGCGCAGGGGCCGAAGGCCGAATGGTTGGGCCGCGGCGGCGGCCAGGGAGAGCAGGACATGGCAACGGGCGAACCCCGGGTGGTGGTGCCGCTGGGCCGGCTGCAGGAAAAGCGCGGCGCCGAGCGGTTCGAGATGGAACTGCCGCTGATGCTGGCCCAGGGCCAGGGCGGGGTGACGCGCGACATGAGCGTGAGCGGCCTGTCGTTCACCTCGCGCCAGCCCCATGCGGCGGGGGACCGCATCGAACTCACCGTGGAATACCTGCTGGACGGCCACAACTACCCGCTGCGCTGCGAGGTGGTGGTGGTGCGCTGCGAGCCATGCCCGGGCGGCTTCACCACCGGCGTGCGGCTGGCGACCGCATTCGTCGAGGAAGGCCCTGATGGGCCAACCGGGGCCGGCGCGTGATAATGCGCGCATGGGGCTGTTCGACAAGTTCTTGAAGGCGGACCAGCGCAGCGTCGCGCACTCGGTCCTGCCGTCCGGCACCCAGTTCCAGGACAGCGATGCCGAGCCGGAAGATGCCGCCGCCGCCCGCACCGCGGTGCGGCGCGAGCTGGTCCAGGTCACGCTGCGCGAGTCCATGCGCCACCATGCGGTGCCGTCCGACTGGCTGGAAGTGCGCATGCTCCCGGTGGTGTCGCGCAGGAACAAGAACGGCCTGCACGTGCAACTGGTGGTCAAGCAGGGGCAGGGCAACCTGCTGCGCTACATCCCGGCCTTCCAGTCCAGCTTCATGGCCGAGATCGAGAAGTTCGATCCGCGCGCCTGGGAGTGGCTGCTCAGCATTTCCTGGCAGTTCGCGGGCATCACCTCCAGCAGCGCCGGTGAGATGCCCGCCATGGCCGAGCCGCGTGCAGCCGGACCGGCGATGGGTTCTGCGGCCGCGGCCGGCGCCGCTGCTGCCGTGGCGAGCGACCCGGGGCACGACGACCTGTCGGAAGACCTGCAGGCCCTGTTCGCGATCCGCGATGCCGCCCTGCAGGGCGATGCGCCTGGCCAGCAGCCCGACTTCGAGCCGACCCGGCCCGGCGAGGACAGCTGAGCATCCACCGCGCTCGTGGCGCGGCGTCGCCGGTCAGAGGAACTCGACCCGCTCGGCGACCAGCACGTCGTCGACCACGCGCGAGCCCGTGACGCGGGTGCGCCGGCCGTTGGCGATGTCGGCCGCGCTGCCGTTGACGAACACCACGCCGGGCCCGCTGGCATCGATCGCCTGGCCCTGGATGCGGAAGTCGGCCGGCGAGCGGGCCGCGCCGATCGGGCCGGAGGCGCTGAAGTTCGACTCGGGCGTGGCACCGGGGCCGTGGCGCAGCCTGAGGCGGCTGGCGAGCAGCACGCCGTCGCGCAGGGTGCCGGCGACTTCGACCCGTGCCCCGGCCACCACGTCGCGCGCCGGCCCGCCGCTCACCTGGGCCTGCGAGGCATCCACCGCCAGCCCATCGACCCGCAGCTGCGCCAGCCCGTCGGCCTGCGTGACCAACCCGCCCAGCGAGAAGCGGCTGCCATCGGCCAGCGCGACGGCATGCCACGGCTCGATGGAACTGGCCACCAGCGGGTCGCCCGCGCTGGTTCCGCGCACCCGCACCAGTTGCCCTTCGGCCAGCCCGGAGGGCGGCCAGGCGCCGGTCAGGGCGGCCCCGGCATAGCTCACCCGGGCGCCGCCGATGCGGAACGTCTGCCCGGCCGCATCCAGCTGGCGGACGGTGCCCGACAGCACCGGTGTGGCGCCGGGGCCGAGGCGCTCGACCCGGGTGGCGCGCAGCTGGGCGTCGGTGCCGGGCAGGCCATGCACCTGGACCGCATCGCCGGCGCGCAGGTCGGCGATCGAGCCGAGCCCACCGGCAAGGACGGTCGAGGCATCCGTGGCCACCGCCTGCGAGAGCAGGGTGAAGGTGCCGGCCACCGCATCGACCGAGGCCACCGTGCCGCGCAGGTCGGCGGCGGAGCGCACCAGCGCGGCGGTGCCTTCGGCGAGGTCGGCGCTGAGCGTGCCCGTGACCCGCACGGTCATGCCCAGCCGCAGCGTCGCGCTGTCGTCCAGCTGCAGCTGGGCATGGTCGGTATCGAACCGGGTGCCGTTGACGATGATGCTGCCGAAGCCATCCACCGCGCCGATGCCGCCGCCGGCCACCGCCCCGGTCCCGCCCGAACCCACGCCGCCGTCACCCGAGATGCCGGTGCCACCGGAGCCGATGCCGGCCACGCCGGTGCCGCCGGTGCCGGCGTCGCCGGCGCCGGGGGACCCGGCTGCCCCGGCGCCCTCCATGAACCCGCCCGCGCCGCCGATGCCGAACCCGCTGCCGCCACCGCATGCCGCCAGCCCCAGCCCGGCGGCGACCAGCAGCGCGAACAGGGCCCGGCCGCAGCGCCTCATTCGCCGGGCGCCTCCCGTTCGCCGTAATAGAAATAGACCCCCACCCGCAATCGCTGCGAGCCCTGCGCGCCGCTGCGCGTGATGGCTTCGCTCAACTGGCTGACCAGTTCGCGGTGCAGGCCGGCCCAGCGCTGGCGCATCCACTGGTGCACGGCCTCGCAATCGGCCTCGCTCAGGCCTTCGGCGAACACGGCGCGCTCCAGCAGCAGGGGCGCTTCACCCATCGCGTTGGAGACCGCGGCGGCAGCGTGGTCGCGCAGGTTGTCGCCGAGGAAGGCCAGGGTCGCCTGCAGGTCCGCGGTCGGAACGAAGCCCTCCGCCGCCAGTTCGACATGGCTCGGGCTCGCCTTGATCACCATGCCCAGGCGCATCAGCTCGTCGAGCACCGCCCGGTGGTGCACGTCGCCGCGGCTGGCCTCGCGCGCCACCTCTTCGAAGGACAGGCCGCCCTCGTCGCTGCCGGCGATCGGCAGCCGCTGCAGCGCCGGGTCCTGGCCGGCCAGTTGCAGCCAGCGGGTGAAGGTCTTGGCGGCCGCCGACAGCTCCGTGTGGGGCAGGGGATCGGTGGGCCGGCGCACCCGGGCCGTCACGTCCTTGCGATTGAGGCCGGTGGTCACCGCCAGCTGGCTGATGTTGGGCGACGCGACGCCCTGCTGCTGCCACAGCCGCGTCGCTTCATCCAGCAGCAGCTCGCGCAGCAGGGTCTCGAGGTGCGGATGCTTCAGGCCCATGCCGAGCGCGAGCCGCACCAGCGGTCTCATCACGCGTGCGCAGGCGGCTTGGGCCCATGAGAGGCGGTCTTGCATGAGGGGCGGACGCAGTTCCGTCCCATTGTTCCGGGCGCAGCGCGCGTTGTGCGCGTTCTTCCCATGCGCTCCCCGCTACGGACGCTGCCGGTAGTCCGAACGGGCCATGCCCGCCTCAGCTGCTGGCCCGGCCGTAGCTGCGAAGCAGGCGATAGCCCTGCGCCGGGATGCTGCGCACCAGTGCATAGCCGGTCCCGGCTTTCCACTGCGCCGGCTCGACCGGAGCGGCGGGTCGGTGCGCGCCGGCGGCCTTGCGCGCCAGCGTCACGTGCGGACGCCAGCGCAGCGCCTGCGCCGGCCAGCCCAGGGTGGCGAGGGATGCGGCGAGCAGGCCATGCAGGTGCAGCAGCGCCGGCGTCGGCGTGAACTCCAGCACGGCGATGCCGCCGGGCCACACGGTCGGCCGTCCCTCCTGCAGGTCCAAAGCCACCGGCTGCGCCTCGACCGCGAGGACATCGGCGAACTCGTCCAGCCGCTGCAGCGGCACGTTGCCCAGGAAGTGCAGGGTGAGGTGCAGCTGGTCCGCGCGCACTGGCGCCGCACCCGCGGGCCACGTCCAGCCCTGCTGGTGCCGCTGCAGCCGGCGCCGGATGCCATCGTCCGGCCACAAGGCGAGAAACAGCCGGGCTGCCGGCAGCGTCAGGGTCGCCACGGCACGGATTCCATGGATGAGTCCACAAGCGCAGCCTTAATTGGTAGAGTCCGCCGCTCCATGTCCTTGCGTTCCCATCCCACGGCGCCGTGAACCGGCCCGAGCTGCCCGCGGACCTGCGGCGCTTCATCCTCACCAGCATCCCCTCGGTGCCCTACCTGGAGGCGATGCTGTTGCTGCGGGCCGATCCTGCGCGCGACTGGTCGTCCTCCGACGTCGCGCGCCGCCTGTACCTGCCCGAGCAGCGCGCCGACGAGCTGCTCCAGCAACTGGCCAGTGCCGGCGTGGCGGCCCCGGGGCAGGCCGGTGCCTGGCGGTACCACCCGGCGGCCGACGAGTTGCGCGTAATGCTCGACCGGCTCGCCGTGCAGTACGCGGCCGATCTCGTGGGGGTCAGCGACCTGATCCATTCCAGCGTGGACAAGAAAGCCCGGCAGTTCGCGGACGCATTCCGCTGGAGAAAGGACGCCTGAAATGGCCGCCATCGTGTACGCGCTCTGCGCGCTGACCAGCCTGACCTGCTTCGTGCTGCTGTGGCGCGCGTGGCGCGGCGGCGGCCACCGGCTGCTGTTCTGGGCGGCGCTGTGCTTCGCCGGCATGACGCTGAACAACTTCATGCTGGTGGCCGACAAGGTGATCTACCCGACGGAAATCGACCTGAGCAGCTGGCGGCTGTGGGCCGCACTCGGCGCGGTGCTGCTGCTGCTGTTCGGCATGGTGTGGGAGGAGGAGTAGCGCATGGACCAGATGATGATGGGCGCGATTGCCATGGGGTCGACCGTGGTGGGGCTGTTCTTCTTCCGTTACTGGCGCAGCACCCGCGACAACTTCTTCCTGTGGTTCGCCCTGTCGTTCTGGCTCGAGGCTGTCAACCGGGTGGCGCTGGCGCTGCTGTTCGCCGCCAGCGAGCTGGAGCCCCTGTTCTACCTGCTGCGGGTGGTCGCCTACGGCCTGATCGTGCTGGCCATCCTGCAGAAGAACCGCCGGCGCCCGCCGGCACCCTGAGGGGCCTCACAGCTTGGGGATGCGCAGGGTCTTGCTGACCATCAGGGTGCCCGACAGCACGAACAGCAGCGCCAGCGGGTGCAGCACCCAGGGGCCCAGCTCCAGCGCGCCGCCCCACAGCGCGTCGCCCAGCCGGTCTTGCCAGGCGGCCCAGGCCAGCATCCCGGTCAACAGCACGCTGGTGGGAATGGGCGTGCCTTCGAAATACCTGACCTTTCCGCCCGCTTCGGCCAGCGCCTCGGCCGTGACGTTGTAGCGGGCCAGCCGGCTGACGCCGCAGCAGACGAAGTAGATCAGCGCCGCGGCGTCCCACCCGCCCTGCAGGCCGGCCGCAAAGCCCAGCGCCGCCGGCGCCACGCCGAAGGAGATCACGTCCGACAGCGAATCGAGCTCGCGCCCGAGCGGCGAGTGCTCGTGGCGCGCCCGCGCGATGCGTCCGTCCAGCACGTCGAAGGCGAAGGCGGCCGGCGCCAGCGCGGCCGAGGCCAGGAAGTGCGAAATGTCGCCGCTGGCCAGGTACAGCATCGCCAGGAAGACTGCGCCGACGCCGCAGGCCGCGTTGCCGAGGGTGAAGAAATCCGCGAGGTGGAAGCCTCGCAGCATGGAGAAGTGGCGCGGGGCGGTCTGCTGCATGGCGGGGTGGGGGCTGGCTCCACCTTAGGCCGCCAGGGGCGCCGGCCCGGTCGTCCCCGGGCACGCCCCCTTGTAGTCGGCTTCCGACGGCGGCCCGGTCGCCGGCCCGGCGGCGCGCTACTGCCGGATCCGGCCGCTGCCGCTGATGATGGACAGTTCGACGAAGCGCGAGCCGGTGCGCATGCCCGGCTTGAAGCCGATCAGGTAGCCGCCGAGGTCGACCCGCTCCATGGCGTCGAGCGCGCCGGCCATGCCCTCGCGCGACGGGCGTGCGCCCTGGCGCCGCACGGCCTCGACGATCACCTTGGCGGTGATGAAGCCCTCCATCATGGCGTAGCTCACCGGCACCTCGAGGTTGGGCGTGCGGGCGACCTGGTCGGTGAATTCCTTGGCCAGGCGGTTGGTGATCTTGTACGGGCTGGGCGTGACCTGCGCGATGGCCACCCCCTGCATCTGCTCCTCGCCCAGGCGCTTGGACATCTGCTCGATGTCGGCGCCGGAGTGCGCAAACAACTGGGCGGTGCCGCCGTTGCCGCGGAACTGCTCGATGAAGGCGGCGGCGGCGGCGCCGCTGGACACCATCAGGATGGCCTGCGGCTGCTGCTTGACGAACAGGTCCACCGCCTTGGTCACGGAGGCGCCGCCGGCGGGGTAGGAGCCGCGCGTGGTGATCTGCGCCTTGGCCCTGCCCGCCGACTCGTCGGCCGCCGCGATCAGTGCCGGGGCACCGGGCCCGTCTTCATAGAACAGGCCCAGCCGTGTGATGCCGATGGTGGCCAGGTGCTCGGTCAGCTTGTTCAGCTCGTCGCGCAGCCCGGCGCGCACGCTGTAGACCCAGGGCTTGTCGGGCCGGATCTCGGCCGTGCGGTAGCCGACCAGGGCGATGCGCTCCTTTTCCAGCACGCCCGACTCCAGCAGCTCGCCGACGTTGCGGCTCCCGATGTAGCCGGCCAGCACCATCGGCTTGTCGTCGGCCAGCAACTGGCGCGTGACCGGCACCGTGTCTTCGGCCCGGCCGCCGTCGTCCTTGCGCACCAGGTTGAAGGTGTGGCCATTGACGCCACCCGCTGCGTTGACGCTGGCGAACACGAGCTGCATGCCGGCGGCATAGGCACGGCCCTGGCTGGCCTCCAAGCCCGTCATCGCGGCCACCTGGCCGACGACGATGGGGGCGGCATGGGCGAGCGGGGCGGCGAGGGCGAGCGCCGTGGCGATGGCGCGCAGTTGCTTCATGGCGGTTTCCTACTCCTTGCTGATCAGCAGACGATAGCAAAACCCGCGCGCGGCGCCACCGTGGCGAATTGCCTAGGCGTGCACCGGCTGCGGACCCGGCGGCGCCAGTGTTCCAATTCACCCCATGCTCCGGTCCGCCACGCTCGGCTCGCCTGCCGTTTCCGCCCGCCATGCCATCGAGTCGCCGTACGCCTGGCGGCGCCTGGTCGTCTGCCTGCTGCTGATGACCATCGGCGGCTCCGGCATGTACTCGGTGTCGGTGGTGCTGCCGGCGATCCAGGCCGACTTCCGCATCGACCGGGGCGCCGCTTCGCTGCCCTACACGCTGACCATGATCGGCTTCGGCGTGGGCGGCGTGCTCATGGGCCGCCTGGCCGACCGCTTCGGGGTCATGGTGCCGGTGGCGCTGGGCGGGGTGTCCCTGGGCGGCGGCTTCATCGCGGCCGGCCTGGCGCCCGGCATGTGGACCTTCGGCCTTGCCCAGGGCTTGCTGATCGGGCTGCTCGGCACCTCGGCGACTTTCGCACCCCTGGTGTCGGATACGTCACAGTGGTTCGACCGCCGGCGCGGCACGGCGCTGGCCATCTGCATGAGCGGCAACTACGTGGCCGGCGCCATCTGGCCGCCGGTCATGCAGCACTTCATCGAAGTCGTGGGGTGGCGCCAGACCTACATCGGCATCGGCGTGTTCTGCCTGCTCAGCATCGTGCCGCTGGCGCTGTTCCTGCGACCCCGGCCGCCGCTGCTGGCGACGGCGCCCGCAGCCTCGCCGGAGGCGGCGGCGGCGCAGGCGGCCGGTACCGACCGCCCGATGGGGCTGCGTCCGGCAACGGCGCAGGCGCTGCTGTGCGTGGCCGGCGTGGCCTGCTGCGTGGCCATGTCGATGCCGCAGGTGCACATCGTCGCCTACTGCACCGACCTCGGCTTCGGTGCCGCGCGCGGCGCCGAGATGCTGGCGGTGATGCTGGGCATGGGCGTGATCAGCCGGCTGGTGTCGGGCTGGATCTCCGACCGCATCGGCGGGCTGCGCACGCTGCTGCTCGGCTCGGTGCTGCAGGGCATCGCCCTGCTGATGTTCCTGCCGTTCGACGGCCTGGTCTCGCTGTACCTGGTGTCGGCGATGTTCGGGCTGTTCCAGGGCGGCATCGTGCCCGCCTACGCGCTGATCGTGCGCCAGCACTTCTCGCCGGCGCAGGCCGGGGCGCGGGTCGGCACGGTGCTGATGGCCACGCTGTTCGGCATGGCGCTCGGCGGCTGGCTGTCCGGCGCAGTGTTCGACCTGACCGGTTCGTACCGCGCCGCCTTCCTCAACGGCATCGGCTGGAATGCGCTGAACCTGGCCATCGTGCTGTTCCTGTTGCACCGCGTGCACAGGCTGGCCCGCGCCGGCGCCGCCTGAGCCGCCGCTGGCGGCGCGGCTCGTGCCATCCGTCCGCCGCCCGGCGGGCGCCACAGATGGGTTGATATAGTGGCTCGGCCATGCGCGCAGGTTCCTTGCCGGATTGCCGTCGAGCCCCATTGCCGGCCGTTGCGGCCGGTCGGGCAGGGCACGCCTGGCGCCTGGCCCTGATACTGGCCTGCCTGCTGTGGCTGGCACTGCAGCCCGTGCGTGCCGGGGTCGTGCGGCTGGATGCGCCCGGCCCGCATGAACTCTCCAGCAGCCTCCAGTACCTGGAAGACCCGTCCGGCGCGCTCGGCTTCGCCGACGTGCTCGCCGCACCGCAGCGCTGGCAGCCGCTGCCGGCGAGCGGCGTCGGCCCCAACTTCGGCCTGACCCGTTCTGCCTACTGGCTCAAGGCGGAGCTGGACGTGCCGGCCGGCGGCCCGGGCGAGTGGCTGCTGGAAGTGGGCTACCCGCCGCTGGACCGCATCGACGTCTGGTCGCCCGACCAGGCCTTCGGCTACGAGCACCACCTCGGCGGTGACCGGGTGCCCTTTGCCGAGCGGGCGGTGGCCCACCGCAACCATGTCGTGCCGATCCGGCTGCTGCCGGGCACCCCGGCCACGGTGTACCTGCGGGTGCAGTCGGAAGGCTCGGTGGTGGCGCCGGTGCGCCTGTGGCAGCCGGCCGCGCTGGCCAGCAGCGACCAGGCCGGCTACGCCTTGCTCAGCCTCTACTTCGGCCTGCTGCTGGGCCTGCTGCTGTACAACCTGCTGCTGTTCGTCTCGGTGCGCGAACCCGGCTACCTGTACTACGTGGCCTTCGTGGCGGCCATGGGCCTGAGCCAGGCGGCGCTCAGCGGCCTGGCGGCGCAGTACCTGTGGCCGCGGGCCGGCTGGTGGAACGACGTGTCGGTGCTGGTGGGCCTGTCGGCGTCGTCGGTGTTCGGGCTGATGTTCGCGCGCGACTTCCTGTCGAGCGCGGCGCGGCTGCCGCGGCTGGACCGCCTGCTGCTGGCGCAGATGGCGGGCTGGGGCGCGGCGCTGCTGGCGGCGCTGGCCTTGCCCTACGCCGTGGCGGCGCGCATGGTCATCGTGCTGGCGGTGGTCAGCGTGGTCACGATGGCGGTGGTCGGGGTCATCAGCATCCGCCGCCAGTACGCCGGCGCCCGCTGGTTTTTCACCGCCTGGGCGCTGCTGCTGCTGGGCGCGGGCACGCTCGGCCTGCACGACACCGGCTGGCTGCCGTCGAACGCCTGGACCGCCCATTCGCTGCTGATCGGCTCGGCGCTGGAGATGGTGCTGCTGTCGTTCGCGCTGGGCGACCGCATCAACGTCGCGCGGCGCTTCAAGGAGCTGGCGCAGGCGCGCATCGCGGCCGAGCATGCGATGGTGGAGGCGCTGCGGCAGTCCGAGGCGCGCGTCAAGGAGGTGCTGCTGGAGCGCGAGATCGTGCTGGAGAACTCCATCGTCGGCATCGTCTTCCTGACCGCCGACGGCCGGATGAAGTGGGCCAACAAGGCCATGCTCGCCATCTTCGGCGCCGGCCGGCAGGCGGTGACCTCGATGGAGCCGTTCTACCTGTCGCGCGAGCAGTACCTGCAGGTGGGCGGCGACGTGGCCGACGCGGTGGCGCGCGGCGAGGCGTTCGAGCGCGAGCTGCAGGTGCAGCGCTACGACGGCACGCGCATCTGGATCCAGCTGTCGGGCAAGGCGGTGAACGGCCGCGACCTGAGCGGCGGCACGGTCTGGGTCATCATGGACATCAGCCAGCGCAAGCAGCTCGAGCAGCAGCTGCGCGTGACCATGTCCGAGCGCGAGGCGATCCTGAACAACGCCGTGGTCGGCATCGTGCTGTCGGTCAACCGCCGGCACGAATGGGTGAACGAGAAGTTCGCCCGCATGATGGGGTACCCGCGGCAGGTGCTGATCGGCCAGTCGTCGGTGTACCTGCACGCCGACGAGAGCCGCTGGGAGCAGTTCGGCGAGGAGTCCCGCGACACGCTGATCGCCACCAATGCCTACATGTGCGAGCACCAGGTGCGGCGCCGCAACGGCGAGCTGCTGTGGGTGCAGATGGGCGGCAGCTGCATCCGGCCGCACGACCCCGATGCCGGCGTGATCTGGACCTTCCTGGACATCACCGGCCGCAAGGCCGCGGAAGCCGAGATGCGCAGCGCGCTCGAGCAGCAGCAGGCCCTGAACGAACTGCGGGCCCGCGTGGTCGCGCTGGCCAGCCGCGAGTTCCGCACGCCGCTGGCGGCCATCCGGGCCGCCGCGCAGGACCTGCGCGAGGGCGGCGAGGCCCTGTCGCCTGTGCAGCGGCTGCAGGCGCTGGACGCGATCGGCGCCGCCTCGCAGCGCATGTCGCGCCTGCTCGACCGGGTGGGCGTGCTGGCGCGCGCCGACGCCGGCCTGCTCGCCTTCAACCCGGGGGAAGTGGATCTGGCCGCCCTGTGCCGCCAGTGGGCGGAGGAAGCCAGGATCCAGCAGCCGGACGCCGCCAGCCGCATCGAGGTGCGCTGCGGCGAGGACGTGGGACGCGCCCTGGCCGATGGCCGGCTGCTGCGGCACATCCTGCTCAACCTGCTGTCGAACGCCCTCAAGTACTCGCCGCACGGCGGGGACATCGGCCTGGCGGTGCGGTGCGAAGGCGGCGAGATGGTGTTCGAGGTGAGCGACCGCGGCATCGGCATCCCGCCGCAGGAAATCCAGCACCTGTTCGGCTCGTTCCACCGGGCCAGCAACGTCGGGGCGATCCAGGGCACCGGGCTCGGCCTGGCGATCGCGCGCAACGCCACGGAAACGCACGGCGGCCGCATCGAGGTGGCGAGCGAGCTGGGCGTGGGCACCACGTTCACCGTGCGGCTGCCGCTGCAGGCACAGGCGGCGGAAGCGGCGGCGTAGCGAAGCGCCGCGAGCGGCAAGGGCGCGTGCCGCGCCCGCCGGTCAGTCGAACAGCTCCAGCAGCCGGTCCAGTCCGCCCTCGTTGATCTGCACCATCGCCTGCTCGCGCACCCGGGGCTTGGCGTGGTAGGCCACCGACAGCCCGGCTTCGCCCATCATCGGCAGGTCGTTGGCGCCGTCGCCCACGGCGATCGCCTGCCGCGGCGAGATGCCCAGCTGCTCGCAGGTCTCCAGCAGCATCCGGCGCTTCTCGGCGCCGTCGCAGATGTCGCCCCAGGGCTGGTCGACCATGCGGCCGGTGAGCTGGCCGCAGTTGGGGCCGGACTCGACCTCCAGCACGTTGGAGCGGGTGAAGTCGATGCCCAGCCGGTCGCGGATGCGGTCGGTGAAGAAGGTGAAGCCGCCCGACACCAGCAGCGTCTTCATGCCGGCGGCCTGGCAGGCCTTGACCAGCCGCTCGGCACCGGGATTGAGCTGCAGCCGGCCGGTGTAGATCAGCTCCATGTCGGCGATGGTCACGCCCCGCAGCAGCGCCACGCGCCGGCGCAGGCTCTCCTTGTAGTCGGCGATCTCGCCGCGCATCGCAGCCTCGGTGATGGCCGCCACTTCCTCCTTGAGGCCGACGGCATCGGCGATCTCGTCCACGCACTCGAGGTTGATCAGCGTGGAGTCCATGTCGAAGGCGGCGAGCTTGTAGTCGGACAGCCTCAGCGGCGGCGTGAAACCCCGGATGACGAGTCCGGGGGCGAATTCTCGGGTGGTCATGCGCGGGATTGTCCCATCTGGCCGGCGTGCCTCCGGGCAGCGGCTGAGCCGCCACGGCGCTTGCGAGGTCATCTGGTGTCGAGTTGGAAAGGGGGCTTGGCGGTGCCCCGGGCGGACCCGGCGTGACCGGCCACCCGCCCTGGCAGCCGGAGCATCCGCATCGGCCGCCGCGGCGCCGGCTCAGGCTTCCGGTGCGCCCGTCAGCTTGCGCACCAGCGGCCCGATCAGCTCCAACGGGAGCGGGAACACGATGGTCGAGTTCTTGTCGGCGGCGATCACCGTCAACGTCTCGAGGTAGCGCAGCTGCAGCGCCTGGGGCTGGCGCGCCAGCACCTCGGCGGCTTCGGCCAGCTTGTGCGACGCCTGCAGCTCGCCTTCGGCGTGGATCACCTTGGCGCGCCGCTCGCGTTCGGCCTCGGCCTGCCGCGCGATGGCGCGCACCATGGTGTCGTTCAGGTCCACGTGCTTGATCTCCACGTTGGTGACCTTGATGCCCCAGGTGTCGGTCTGGGCGTCCAGGATCTTCTGGATGTCGAGGTTGAGGCGCTCGCGCTCGGACAGCAGGTCGTCCAGTTCGTGCTTGCCCAGCACGGCCCGCAGCGTGGTCTGCGCGAGCTGGCTGGTGGCCTCGAGGAAGCGCTCCACCTGGATGATGGCCCGGGCCGGATCGACCACCCGGAAGTACAGCACCGCGCTCACCTTGACCGACACGTTGTCGCGCGTGATCACGTCCTGGCTGGGGATGTCCATCACCACCACGCGCAGGTCGACCCGCACGAGTTGCTGGATGCCCGGGATCAGGATCACCAGCCCTGGGCCCTTCACCTTCCAGAAACGCCCCAGCTGGAACACCACGCCGCGCTGGTACTCGCGCAGGACGCGCAGCGCGGTGGCCAGGAACACCACGACCAGGAGCACCACGAAGCCCAGGCCGATGCCGCCAGCAATCATCTCGTTCTCCTTCGCCCTTGTCGCGGCACGGCGCCGCTTCAGGCCGCCACCACGTCCAGCACGCCGTCCTGCAGGCTGCTCACCCGCACCCGGTCGCCCGCCCGCAACTGCGCCGGCCCGCGCACCTTCCAGTGCTCGCCCTGCACCAGCGCCCAGCCCCGGCCGTCCGCGAACTCCACCAGCTCGCCGGCGACGCCCACCAGCGTCTGCGCGCCGGTCACGACCGGGCGGCGCCGGGCCCTGGCGGCCATGCCGGCGACCAGCAGGACGAAGGCGGCCGTCACCAGCGCCAGCCCGCCCACCAGCGGCAGCGGGATGCCCCAGCCCGGCGAGTCGCTGTCGATCAGCATCACGCAGCCGAACGCGAAGGCCACGACCCCGCCCAGGCCCAGCACGCCGAAGCTGGGCAGGAAGGCTTCGGCGACCAGGAAGGCGATGCCCAGCAGGATGAGCGCCAGCCCCGCGTAGTTGACCGGCAGCATCTGCAGCGCGAACAGCGCCAGCACCAGGCAGATGGCGCCGACCACGCCCGGCGCCACCATGCCGGGGCTGCTGAATTCGAAGATCAGGCCGTACACGCCGATCATCATCAGCAGCAGCGCCAGGCTGGGGTTGGTGATCACCGTCAGCAGCCGGCTGCGCCAGTCCTCGTCGAAAACCACCACCGGCGCGTCGCGGGTGTGCAGGCGCCGCAGCGTGGCGCCCATGCGCAGCTCGCGGCCTTCGAGTTTCTGCAGCAGCTCGGGCAGGTCGGCGGCGACCACGTCCACCACCTTGAGCTGCAGCGCCTCCGGCGCGGACAGGCTGACGGCCTCGCGCACCGCCTTCTCGCCCCATTCGGCGTTGCGCCCGCGCAGCTGCGCCAGGCTGCGGATGTAGGCGGCGGCGTCGGCGATGCGCTTGGCCGCGAGCGCGTCGCCGGTGTCGGCCGGGGCGGGCGCGCTGGTGCCGGAGGCGGGCTGGCCCGCCTTCGGCGCGGGATTGTTCGGCGGCGGACCGCCCGGCATGCCGATGGCCACCGGCGTGGCCGCGCCCAGCGTGCTGGCCGGCGTCATGGCGGCGACGTGGCTGGCGTACAGGATGAAGGTGCCGGCGCTCGCCGCCCGCGCGCCGCCGGGAGCGACGAAGGTCGCCACCGGTAGCGGCGAGGACAGGATGTCCTTGATCATCATGCGCATCGAGCCGTCGAGGCCGCCCGGCGTGTCGATCTCCAGCACCAGCAGCTGCGCCTGCTGCTTCTGCGCCAGCGCCAGGCCGCGGCGCAGGTAGTCGGCGCTCGCGGGGCCGATCGCGCCATCGACCTGCAGCACCACGACCGCCGGCCGGGCAACGCCTTGCGCCGTGGTCCAGGGCGCGGCGAGCCACAGGGCCAGGAGGCAGAGCAGGCGGAGGGCGCGGCTCATGCGAGGAGTCTCGACACTCGTCAGCCGTTTCGCAAGCTCGGCCATTGGCCTTTGGCACGGCTGGGTTGCGCACGGCCGGGCTGGGAAGGGCGGGGTGCGTGGCGGCAGTCACCACCGCCGTGCTTCGTCATTCCCGCAAAGGCGGGGATCCCCGCAGCGCGGTGCACGAGCGCCGCAGCCGCGTTGCGCGAAATCCTCCGCCTTCACGCAGGATGACCGGGCTGCTTACGCCGGCTCGGTCACCTTCGGTTGGCCCAGCGCGCGCAGCACGTCGCGCACCATCAGCGCCCGGTCCTTGGGCTCCTTGAGCTCGCGCTCGATGCGCAGCTTGTCGTTGCCGGCCAGCTTGATGTGGCGGTTCTTCTGCACCAGCTCGATGATGCGCATCGCATCCACCGGCGGGTTGGCACGGAAGGTGATGTTCGTCACCCCCGGCGCCGCGTCGACCTTGGCCACGCCGTAGGGCCGCGCCAGCACCCGCAGCCGGTGCACGTCGACCAGGGTCTGCGCCTGCGGCGGCAGCTTGCCGAAGCGGTCGACCAGTTCCTCCATCAGCGTGTCGATCTGGTCGCCGGTCTTCGCCGTGGCCAGCTTCTTGTAGAACGACAGCCGCAGGTGCACGTCGCCGCAGTAGTCGTCGGGCAGCAGGGCCGGCGCGTGCAGGTTGATCTCGGTGGTGACCGACAGCGGCGCCAGCAGGTCGGGCTCCTTGCCGGCCTTGAGCGACTTGACCGCCTCGGCCAGCATCTCGTTGTACAGCTGGAAGCCGACTTCCAGCATGTTGCCGCTCTGGTTCTCGCCCAGCACCTCGCCGACGCCGCGGATCTCCAGGTCGTGCATGGCCAGGTAGAAGCCAGAGCCCAGTTCCTCCATCTGCTGGATCGCATCCAGCCGCTGCGCCGCCTGCTTGGTCAGGCCGTCGGTGTCCGGCACCATCAGGTAGGCATAGGCCTGGTGGTGGCTGCGGCCGACCCGGCCGCGCAGCTGGTGCAACTGCGCCAGCCCGAACTTGTCGGCGCGGGCGATGACGATGGTGTTGGCGGTGGGCACGTCGATGCCGGTCTCGATGATGGTCGAGCACAGCAGCACGTTGAAGCGCTGGGCCACGAAGTCGCGCATCACCCGCTCCAGTTCGCGCTCGGGCATCTGGCCGTGCGCCACGGCGATGCGCGCTTCCGGCAGCAGCTGCTGCAGCCGCTCGCGCCGGTTCTCGATGGTCTCGACCTCGTTGTGCAGGAAGTAGGCCTGGCCGCCGCGCTTCAACTCGCGCAGGATGGCCTCGCGGATCACGCCGCTGCCCTCGTTGCGCACGAAGGTCTTGATCGCCAGCCGGCGCTGCGGGGCGGTGGCGATGACCGACAGGTCGCGCAGGCCTTCCAGCGCCATCCCGAGCGTGCGCGGGATCGGCGTCGCGGTGAGCGTGAGCACGTCGACCTCGGCGCGCATGGCCTTCATCGCCTCCTTGTGGCGCACGCCGAAACGATGCTCCTCGTCGATGATCAGCAGCCCCAGGTTCTTGAACTGCACGCTGGGCGAGAGCAGCTTGTGGGTGCCGACCACGATGTCGACGCTGCCGTCGGCCAGGCCCTTGGCGGCGGCGGTGATCTCCTTCTGCGAGCGGAAGCGGCTCATCTCCGCCACCTTGACCGGCCACTTGGAGAAGCGGTCCACCAGCGTCTGGTAGTGCTGCTCGGCCAGCAGGGTGGTGGGGGCGAGGAAGGCGACCTGCCGGCCGCCGGTGACGGCGACGAAGGCGGCGCGCAAAGCGACTTCGGTCTTGCCGAAGCCGACGTCGCCGCAGACCAGCCGGTCCATCGGCCGCGGCGAGATCATGTCCTGGATCACCGCGTGGATCGCCGCGTTCTGGTCGGCCGTCTCCTCGAAGCCGAAGTCGTTGGCGAACACCTCGTAGTCCTGCGGCGAAAAGCGGAACGGGTGGCCTTCGCGTGCGGCGCGGCGGGCGTAGATGTTCAGCAGCTCGGCGGCAGTGTCGCGCACCTGCTCGGCGGCCTTGCGCTTGGCCTTCTCCCACTGGCCGGAGCCGAGCTTGTGCAGCGGCGCCTCGTCGGCCGACACGCCGGTGTAGCGGCTGATCTGGTGCAGCTGGCTGACCGGCACGTAGAGCGTGGCCTGGTCGGCGTACTCCAGGTGCAGGAACTCGGTGTTGCCCTGGCCCAGGTCCATATTGACCAGGCCCTTGTAGCGGCCGATGCCGTGCTGGGCATGGACCACCGGGTCGCCCACGTTCAGCTCGGACAGGTCCTTGATCAGGGACTCGACGTCGCTGACCTGCTCCTGCTTGCGCCGGCGCCGGGTGGTGGGGCCGGCGGCGAACAGCTCGGTCTCGGTGACGAAGTCGATCGCCGCTTCGGGCCAGGCGAAGCCTTCGACCAGCGCCGCGGTGGCGATGCCCAGCTTCTCGTCGCTGCCCTGGAATTCGTCCAGCGAGTCGAAGGCCGGCACGGTGAGCTGGCTGGCGCGCAGGAAATCGAGCAGGCTCTCGCGCCGGCCGGCGCTCTCGGCCAGCACCAGCACGCGGTGCGGGGTGGCGGCCAGGTGCTGCTTGAAGCGCGCGAGCGGTTCCTCGGCGCCGCGCACCACCGACAGCTCGGGCAATTTCCGGAACAGCGCGCTGTCTTCCACGTCCTGCACGCCGGGGCGGATCGACAGTTGCGCGTGCTCGTTGGCGCGGCCGTAGAACTGTTCGACCGAGAGGAACAATTCTTCCGGCGGCAGGATGGGATGCTCGGGGTCGCCCTGCAGCAGGCGATGGCGATCCCTGGTGTCCTGCCAGAAGCGCTGGAACGCCGGCTCCAGGTCGCCGTGCAGCACCAGCGTGGCCTGCGCGCCCAGGTAGTCGAACACCGTCGCCGTCTCGTCGAAGAACAGCGGCAGGTAGTACTCGATGCCGGCGGTGGCCACGCCGTTGCCCATGTCCTTGTAGATGCGGCTGCGCGTGGGGTCGCCCTCCAGCAGTTCGCGCCAGCGGTGGCGGAACTTGGCCCGCGCTTCCTCGTCCATCGGGAACTCGCGGCCGGGCAGCAGGCGCACTTCGGGCACCGGGTACAGGCTGCGCTGGGTGTCGGGGTCGAATGTGCGGATCGAGTCGATCTCGTCGTCGAACAGATCGACCCGGTACGGCACCGCCGAGCCCATGGGGAACAGGTCGATCAGGCCGCCGCGCACCGCGTACTCGCCCGGGCTGACGACCTGCGTCACGTGGTTGTAGCCGGCCAGGGTGAGCTGGGCCTTGAGCTTGGCTTCCTCCAGCTTCTGCTTGTCCTTGAAGTGGAAGGTGTAGCGCGCCAGGAACGAAGGCGGCGCGAGCCGGTACAGCGCGGTGGTCGCCGGCACGATCACCACGTCGGCCTCGCCCTGCGAGATGCCCCACAGCGTCGCCAGCCGCTCGCTGATCAGGTCCTGGTGCGGCGAGAAGCTGTCGTAGGGCAGCGTCTCCCAGTCCGGGAACATGCTGCTGCGCAGGTCGGGCGCGAAGAAGGCCAGTTCATCGAGCAGGCGCCGCGCGTCGGTGGCGGCGGCGGTGACGATCGCGACCGGGCGGCCGGCGGCGTGCTCGCGTTCGGCCAGGCGGGCCAGCAGCAGGGCATCGCCGGAGCCGGGCGGGCGCGGCAAGGCGAATCGCTTGCCGGGAGAAAGCTTGGGAAGGTCCATCGGGAAAGGCGAGACAAACGCAAACACCCCTCACGGCGCAGGTGAGGGGTGTGCGGGGATTCTAGAATGCCCGTCTGTCCGGCGCGCGTCCGTTACGGGTTGGCCGTGTCGGACCGCCCCCCTTTCCGTGAATCCTTCCGACGCGCCGGACCGCCCACCTTCCGTGAACCTTTCCGCGCGCTGCCACGTCCTCATCCCTGCCGGGGGTACCGGCAGTCGCGCCGGCACGGCCGCGCCCAAGCAGTACGAGCTGCTGGCCGGCCGCATGCTGGTGCTGCACACCCTGGACGCCTTCCTGCGCCTGCCGCGCATCGCCTCGATCCTCGTGGTCGTGGCACCGGGCGACGAACGCATGCCGCGCGGAGAGGGCTGGCGGGTTGCGGCCTGCGGTGGCGAGACCCGGGCGCAGACCGTGGCCCATGGCCTGGCCGACTTGCAGGCGCACGGCGCCAGCGACGACGACTGGGTGCTGGTGCACGACGCCGCCCGTTGCCTCCTGCGATCGCAGCAGGTCGAACGGCTGATCGATGCCTGCAGCCGCGACGAGGTCGGCGGCCTGCTGGCCCAGCCGCTGGCCGACACGCTGAAGGAAGAGGAGGGCGGGCGGGCCAGCCGCACCTTGCCGCGCCAGCACAAGTGGCTGGCGCAGACGCCGCAGATGTTCCGGCTGGGCCTGCTGCGCCGCGCGCTGGAGCGGGCCGGCAGCGTGACCGACGAGGCTTCGGCGATCGAAGGCCTCGGTCTCAAGCCGCTGCTGGTGCCCGGCAGCGCGGACAACATCAAGGTGACCTGGCCGGAGGATTTCGCGCTGGCCGAGGCGCTGCTCAGGAGCAGGACGCAATGAACGGAATCCGGATCGGCGAAGGCTGGGATGTGCATGCGCTGGTGCCGGGGCGCCCGCTGGTGATCGGCGGCATCGTGGTGCCGTACGAGCGCGGGCTGCTGGGGCATTCGGACGCCGACGTGCTGCTGCACGCGATCACCGACGCGCTGCTCGGGGGCGCCGGGCTGGGCGACATCGGGCGGCACTTTCCCGACACCGATGCCCGCTTCAAGGGCGCCGACTCGGTGCTGCTGCTGAAGGAGGCCGCGGCCCGGGTGGCGGCGGCGGGCTGGCGCATCGGCAACATCGACAGCACGGTGGTGGCGCAGGCGCCGAAGCTGGCGCCGCACATCGACGCCATGCGCCAGCGCATCGCCGAAGCGCTGGGCCTCGCGGCGGACCAGGTCAACGTGAAGGCCAAGACGGCCGAGCGGCTGGGCCCGGTGGGGCAGGGCCAGAGCATCGAGGCGCGGGCGGTGGTGCTGCTGGTGCAGGGCTGAGCAGTTTGTCCCCGCCTGGGCGGGGATGATCCGGGGACGTCACCCCGCCGCTTCCAGCCCGTTCCTGAAGTGCTCCTGCATGCGCTGCTGCGCGACCGAGGCGTCGCGCTGCTCCAGCGCCTGCATGACCCGCCGGTGCTCGGCCAGGCTCTCCTCGACGCGGCCGGACTTGAGCAGCGAGTTGTGCCGGTGCAGCTTCATCAACTTGCGCAGGTCGGCCACCATCTGGTTGCGCCAGCGGTTGCCGGCGATCTCCAGCAGGCGCATGTGGAAGCGCTCGTTGACCGCGAAGAACTTCTCGCGGTTCTTCGCCGCGCCTTCCAGTTCCTTGTGCAGCGACTGCAGCTCGCGCAGCTCGGCGTCGCTGGCCCGGGTGGCGGCCACGGCCGCCGCATCGCTCTCCAGCAGCGCAAGCAGGTGGTAGACCTCGGCCAGGTCCTGCTCCGAGACCTCGGTGACGTAGGCGCCGCGGCGCACCTTCATGGTCACCAGGCCTTCGGCGGCCAGCACCTTGAGCGCCTCGCGCAGCGGGGTGCGGCTGATGCCCCACTCCTGCGCGATCTTCACTTCGTCGATCCAGCTGCCGGGCTCCAGCTCGCGCCGGAAGATGCGCTGGCGCAGCAGCTCGGCCACCTCTTCGTAGAGGGCGCGGGGGGCGAGCGGGACGGCGGACATGGCTGGATATTCAGTGGAGGCAGGTGCCGGCGGCCAAGTGGCCGCCGGCGGTGCTCGCATTTTGCATCAATAATTATGAATCAGGTAAGATTCCGGGATCTCCGGAAGAACCCGCCCATGAGCTCTGCCCCCGAATTCAAGCCAGCCAACCTGGCCGACTGGTCCAAGGCCGCCGCCAAGTCGGCGCCCGGCGGCGACCCCGCCGCCCTGAACTGGGTCACGCCCGACGGCATCACCGTCAAGCCGCTGTACACCGCGGCCGACCTGCAGGGCCTGCCGCACACCGACACGCTGCCCGGCTTCGAGCCCTACCTGCGCGGCCCCCAGGCCACCATGTACGCGGCTCGGCCCTGGACCATCCGCCAGTACGCCGGCTTCTCGACGGCCGAGGAATCCAACGCGTTCTACCGCAAGGGCCTGGCGGCCGGCGGCCAGGGCGTGTCGGTGGCCTTCGACCTGGCCACCCACCGCGGCTACGACAGCGACCACCCCCGCGTGACCGGCGACGTCGGCAAGGCCGGCGTGGCGATCGACTCGGTGGAGGACATGAAGATCCTGTTCGACGGCATCCCGCTCGACAAGGTCAGCGTGTCCATGACCATGAACGGCGCCGTGCTGCCGGTGCTGGCCGGCTACGTCGTGGCGGCCGAGGAGCAGGGCGTTGCGCAGGACAAGCTGTCCGGGACCATCCAGAACGACATCCTCAAGGAGTTCATGGTCCGCAACACCTACATCTACCCGCCCGAGCCGAGCATGCGGGTGGTCGGCGACATCATCGCCTACACGGCGAGGAACATGCCGAAGTTCAACTCGATCTCGATCTCCGGCTACCACATGCAGGAGGCGGGCGCGAACCAGGCGCTGGAGCTGGCCTTCACCCTGGCCGACGGCAAGGAGTACGTGAAGACCGCGCTGGCCAAGGGCCTGGACGTCGACGAGTTCGCCGGCCGCCTGTCGTTCTTCTGGGCGATCGGCATGAACTTCTACCTGGAGATCGCCAAGATGCGCGCCGCCCGCCTGCTGTGGTGCCGCATCATGAAGGGCTTCGGCGCGAAGAACCCCAAGAGCCTGATGCTGCGCACGCACTGCCAGACCTCGGGCTGGTCGCTGACCGAGCAGGACCCGTACAACAACGTGGTGCGCACCACCATCGAGGCGATGGCGGCGGTGTTCGGCGGCACCCAGTCGCTGCACACCAACAGCTTCGACGAGGCGATCGCGCTGCCTTCGGAGTTCTCCTCGCGCATCGCCCGCAACACCCAGCTGATCATCCAGGAAGAGACCCACGTCACCCACGTGATAGACCCCTGGGCCGGCAGCTACATGATGGAAAAGCTGACCCAGGACATGGCCGACGCCGCCTGGGCCATCATCGAGGAAGTCGAGGCGATGGGCGGCATGACCCGCGCCGTCGATTCCGGCTGGGCCAAGCTGAAGATCGAGGCGGCGGCCGCCGAGAAGCAGGCCCGCATCGACTCGGGCAAGGACGTGATCGTCGGGGTCAACAAGTACCGGCTGGCCAAGGAAGACCCGGTCGAGATCCTCGAGGTGGACAACCACAAGGTGCGCGAGCAGCAGGTCGCGCGGCTGCAGCAGATCCGCGCGACGCGCGATGGTGCCAAGGTGCAGGCGGCGCTGGAAGCGCTGACTGCCGCGGCCAAGAGCGGGCAGGGCAACCTGCTGGACCTGAGCATCCAGGCGATCCGCCTGCGCGCCACGGTCGGCGAGGTGTCCGACGCACTCGAGAAAGTCTTCGGGCGCCACCGCGCCGATACGCAAAAGGTGACCGGCGTGTATGCAGCTGCCTACGACTCGGCCGAGGGCTGGGACAAGTTGAGGGGCGAGATCGACCAGTTCGCCAGCGAGCAGGGCCGCCGGCCGCGGGTGATGATCGCCAAGCTGGGCCAGGACGGCCATGACCGCGGCTCCAAGGTGGTCGCCACCGCGTTCGCGGACCTGGGCTTCGACGTCGACATCGGGCCGCTGTTCCAGACCCCCGAGGAGTGCGCGCGCCAGGCGATCGAGAACGACGTGCACGCCGTCGGCGTGTCGACGCTGGCGGCCGGCCACAAGACCCTGGTGCCGGCCATCCTGGCCGAGCTGAAGCGGCAGGGCGCCGACGACATCATCGTGTTCGTCGGCGGCGTGGTGCCGCAGCAGGACTACGACTACCTGTACCAGGCCGGCGTCAAGGGCATCTACGGACCCGGCACGCCGATCCCGGCCAGCGCCAAGGACGTGCTGGAGCAGATCAAGAAAGCGGTGGCCGAGTGAGCTTGCGGTTCGCTCCCTCCGCCCCCACGGGAGGGACGCCATGAGCCTCGCGCCGCTGGTGACGGGCCCGGCCGGTGCGGCGCAGCGCCGCGCCATCGCCAAGGCCATCACCCTGCTGGAGTCGACCCGGGCCGACCACCGGGCGCAGGCCGACGAGTTGCTCACCGAGCTGCTGCCGCACGCCGGCCGCTCCTTTCGCCTGGGCATCTCGGGCGTGCCCGGCGTCGGCAAGAGCACGTTCATCGAGACCCTGGGCCTGTACCTGATCGGGCAGGGACATCGGGTCGCGGTGCTGGCGGTCGATCCGTCCAGCACCGTCTCGGGCGGCTCCATCCTGGGCGACAAGACGCGGATGGAGCAGCTCTCCGCGGACGAGCGCGCCTACATCCGGCCCAGTCCGTCCGGCGGCACGCTGGGCGGGGTGGCCGACAAGACGCGCGAGGCGCTGCTGGTGTGCGAGGCCGCGGGCTACGACGTCGTGATCGTCGAGACCGTCGGTGTCGGCCAGAGCGAGACCGCGGTGCACGGCATGACCGACATGTTCGTGCTGCTGCAACTGCCCAATGCCGGCGACGACCTGCAGGCGATCAAGAAGGGCGTGATGGAGCTGGCCGACCTGGTGGTGATCAACAAGGCCGACCTCGATGCAGTCGCCGCCACCCGCGCCCAGGCGCAGATCACCAGCGCGCTGCGGATCCTGACCCAGCAGGGGCGCGAGCGCGGCGGCTGGTTGCCGCAGGTGCTGGAGATCAGCGCGCTCAAGGGCGAGGGCGTGGACCGCTTCTGGTCCGCCGTCAGCCGCTTCCGCGAGCTGCGTCAGGCCAGCGGCGAACTCGCATCGCGGCGCCGGCACCAGGCCCGCGCCTGGATGTGGGAGCGCATCGAAAGCGGCCTGCGGCACGACTTCCGCCAGCACCCTCAGGTGCAGGCGCTCCTGCCGCAGCTGACCGACGAGGTGGAGCAGGGCAGCGTGCCGGCCTCCACCGCCGCCCGGCGCCTGCTGGCGACGTGGCAGGCCAAGACCTGATCCGCAAGGACAACGAATACCCGGAGAGAAAACGATGCAGGACATCCTGGACCAACTGGAGAAGAAGCGCGCCGCGGCGCGCCTGGGCGGCGGCGCCAAGCGCATCGACGCTCAGCACAAGAAGGGCAAGCTGACCGCCCGCGAGCGGCTGGAGCTGCTGCTGGACGAGGGCACGTTCGAGGAATGGGACATGTTCGTCGAGCACCGCTGCCACGACTTCGGCATGCAGGACAACAAGGTGCCGGGCGACGGCGTCGTCACCGGCTACGGCATGATCAACGGCCGGCTGGTGTTCGTCTTCAGCCAGGACTTCACCGTGTTCGGCGGCGCGCTGTCGGAGGCGCACGCCGAGAAGATCTGCAAGGTGATGGACCAGGCCATGAAGGTCGGCGCGCCGGTGATCGGGCTGAACGACTCCGGCGGCGCCCGCATCCAGGAAGGCGTGGCCTCGCTGGGCGGCTACGCCGACGTGTTCCAGCGCAACGTGCTGGCGTCCGGCGTGGTGCCGCAGATCAGCATGATCATGGGGCCGTGCGCGGGCGGTGCGGTGTATTCGCCGGCCATGACCGACTTCATCTTCATGGTGCGCGACAGCTCCTACATGTTCGTCACCGGTCCCGAAGTGGTGAAGACGGTGACGCACGAGGAGGTGACGGCCGAGGAACTGGGCGGCGCCACGACCCACACCACGCGCAGCGGCGTGGCCGACCTGGCGTTCGAGAACGACGTCGAGGCGCTGGTGATGCTGCGCCGGCTGTTCAACTACCTGCCGCTGAACAACCGCGAGAAGCCGCCCACCCGCCCCAGCAACGATCCGGTGGACCGCATGGACTACTCGCTCGACACGCTTGTGCCGGACAACCCCAACAAGCCCTACGACATGAAGGAGCTGATCGTCAAGACGGTGGACGACGGCGACTTCTTCGAGCTGCAGCCCGAGTACGCCAAGAACATCGTGATCGGCTTCGCCCGCATGGAGGGCCAGACCGTGGGCATCGTGGCCAACCAGCCGCTGGTGCTGGCCGGCTGCCTGGACATCAAGAGCTCGATCAAGGCGGCGCGCTTCGTGCGCTTCTGCGATGCCTTCAACATCCCGGTGCTCACCTTCGTCGACGTGCCCGGCTTCATGCCCGGCACCAGCCAGGAGTACGGCGGCATCATCAAGCACGGCGCCAAGCTGCTGTTCGCCTATGCCGAGTGCACCGTGCCCAAGGTGACGGTGATCACGCGCAAGGCCTACGGCGGCGCCTACGACGTGATGAGCTCCAAGCACCTGCGCGGCGACGTCAACTTCGCCTGGCCCAACGCCGAGATCGCGGTGATGGGTGCCAAGGGCGCGGTGGAGATCATCTTCCGCGAGGACAAGAACGACCCGGCCAAGCTGGCCGCGCGGGAGGCCGAGTACAAGGCCCGCTTTGCCAACCCGTTCGTCGCCGGCGCCCGCGGCTTCATCGACGACGTGATCCTGCCCCACGAGACCCGCAAGCGCATCTGCCGCTCGCTGGTGATGCTGCGCGACAAGAAGCTGGAGAACCCGTGGCGCAAGCACGGGAACATCCCGCTCTGATGGACGGCAAGGACCAGAACATGTTCGACAAGATCCTTATCGCGAACCGCGGCGCTCGCGCCGAAGGTGCGGGGGTGCACTCACATGCGCAGCATGTGACGTGCGCACCAAATGGCCTGGCACGCGCAGCGTGCGCAGGCGATCTCGCCGCGGAGACAACCCATGTTTGACAAGATCCTTATCGCGAACCGCGGCGAGATCGCCTGCCGCGTCATCAAGACCGCCCGCAAGATGGGCATCAAGACGGTGGCCGTGTACTCGGACGCCGACCGCGACGCGCGGCACGTGCAGCTGGCCGACGAGGCGGTTCACATCGGCGCCGCCCCCAGCCGCGAGAGCTACCTGCGCGCCGACCGCATCATCGAGGCCTGCAAGCAGACCGGCGCGCAGGCGGTTCACCCTGGCTACGGCTTCCTGTCGGAGAACGAGGCCTTCGCCCGGCAGGTCGAGGAAGAGGGCATCGCCTTCATCGGCCCCAAGCACCACTCGATCGCCGCCATGGGCGACAAGATCGCCTCCAAGAAGCTGGCCAAGGAAGCGAAGGTCAACACCATCCCCGGCTGGAACGACGCCATCGAGTCGGCCGAGCAGGCGGTGCAGATCGCGCGCGACATCGGCTACCCGGTGATGATCAAGGCCAGCGCCGGCGGCGGCGGCAAGGGCCTGCGCGTGGCCTGGAACGACAAGGAGGCGCTGGAGGGCTTCACCTCCTGCCGCAACGAGGCCCGCAACAGCTTCGGCGACGACCGTGTGTTCATCGAGAAGTTCGTCGAGGAGCCGCGCCACATCGAGATCCAGGTGCTGGGCGACGCGCACGGCCACGTGATCTACCTGAACGAGCGCGAATGCTCGATCCAGCGGCGCCACCAGAAGGTGATCGAGGAGGCGCCGTCGCCCTTCATCAGCGACGAGACGCGCAAGGCCATGGGCGAGCAGGCGGTGGCGCTGGCCAAGGCGGTGAAGTACCAGAGCGCGGGCACGGTGGAGTTCGTGGTCGGCAAGGACCAGAGCTTCTACTTCCTGGAGATGAACACCCGGCTGCAGGTGGAGCACCCGGTCACCGAGTGCATCACCGGGCTCGACCTGGTCGAGCTGATGATCCGGGTCGCGGCCGGCGAGAAGCTGCCGCTGGCGCAGGCCGACGTCAAGCGCGAGGGCTGGGCGATCGAGTGCCGCATCAATGCCGAGGACCCCTTCCGCAACTTCCTGCCCAGCACCGGGCGGCTGGTGCGCTTCCAGCCGCCGCGCGAGACCATGTGGGCGGCCGATCCCGAGCACCTCCTCGGCGTCCGCGTGGACACCGGCGTGGCCGAAGGCGGCGAGATCCCGATGTACTACGACTCGATGATCGCCAAGCTGATCGTGCACGGGTCGGACCGCAACGATGCGATCGCGAAGATGCGCGCGGCGCTCGACGCCTTCGTCATCCGCGGCATCTCCAGCAACGTGCCGTTCCAGGCGGCGCTGCTGGCCCATGCCGAGTTCGTCGCCGGCCGGTTCAACACCGGCTTCATCGCCGAGCACTACGGCAAGGGCTTCCGGTCCGAGGACGTCACGCACGACGACCCCGACTTCCTGGTGGCGCTGACCGCCTACGTCAACCGCCGCGCCCTGCAGCGCTCGGCCGGCATCAGCGGCCAGATGCGCGGGCACGAGTTCCGCGTCGGCGAAGACTACGTGGTGGTCAAGCTGGGCGAGGACGGGCAGCACCAGCGGCAGGCGGCCCGGGTGACCGACTTCAAGGCGGTGTCCGGCTCCAGCGTCGTCGAGACCAACGGCCGCCGCTACGAGATCTGCTCCAACTGGCACCTGGGCGGCGCGCGCATCCGCGGCACCGTCGATGGCAAGCCGTTCACGGCGCAGGTCGAGCGCGGGTTGCCCAAGAACCCGCTGGCCATCGCGGTCAGCCACAACGGCACGCGGCTGGCGGCCCTGGTGTTCACTCCGCGCACCGCCCAGCTGCACGAGCTGATGCCCTACAAGGCGCCGCCGGACATGAGCCGCTATGTGCTCTCGCCGATGCCGGGCCTGCTGGTGGACGTGGCCGTGCAGCCCGGCCAGAAGGTGCAGGCCGGCGAGCGGGTGGCCGTGATCGAGGCCATGAAGATGGAGAACGTGCTGTTCGCCGCGGCCGACGGCGTGGTGGGCAAGGTGCTGGCCGCCAAGGGCGAGTCGCTGGCGGTGGACCAGCCGATCGTGGAGTTCGTCTGATGGGAGCGGCTGACGCGGGCCTCGGCAAGCCCATCGCGGTGCATCGCGCCCCCAAGCCCTCGAAGGAGGTGGGTGGCCGCTGGTCCGTGGAGGCCGTGCAGGCTCTGCTGGACCTTCCGTTCAACGACCTGCTGTTCGAGGCCCAGAGCGTGCACCGCCGGCATTGGCCGGCAGGCGACATCGAGCTGGCCACGCTGCTGTCGGTCAAGACCGGCGGCTGTCCGGAGAACTGCGGCTACTGCCCGCAGTCGGCCGAATTCGACACCGGCGTCGAGGCGGGCAAGCTGATGTCGGTGGACGAGGTGCGCCGTGCCGCCCAGGCGGCAAAGGATGCCGGTGCGACGCGCTTCTGCATGGGGGCGGCCTGGCGCGCACCCAAGGATCGGGACATCGAGAAGGTGGCCGAGCTGGTGCGCACGGTCAAGGACCTGGGCCTGCAGTCGTGCGCCACCCTGGGCATGCTGCAAGCCCACCAAGCACAGGCCCTGCGCGAGGCCGGCCTCGACTACTACAACCACAACCTGGACACGGCGCCCGAGTACTACGGCGACATCGTCGACACGCGCAGCTACCAGGACCGCCTGGACACGCTGGCCCACGTGCGGGCCGCCGGCATCAGCGTGTGCTGCGGCGGCATCGTGGGCATGGGGGAGGCGCCGGTGCACCGCGCCGGCCTGATCGCGCAGCTGGCCAACCTCGATCCGTACCCGGAATCCGTGCCGATCAACAGCCTGGTGCGGGTGCCGGGCACGCCCCTGGCCGACGCGCCGCCCATCGATCCGCTGGACTTCGTGCGCGTGATCGCGGTGGCGCGCATCACCATGCCGAAGGCGCGCGTGCGGTTGTCGGCCGGCCGCCAGCAACTCGGCGAGGCGGTCCAGGCCCTGTGCTTTGTGGCCGGAGCCAATTCGATCTTCTATGGCGACAAACTGCTGGTGACCGGCAATCCCGACGTGGATGCCGACCGCCGGCTGTTGAGCAAGCTCGGCTATACCGGCCGGGAGGTTCGCATCGAACACGGAGAACAGGCATGAGCAGCGAGCGCCCCTTCCAGGTGCTGGGCGTCCAGCAGATCGCCATCGGCGGCCCCGACAAGCAGGCCTTGCGCAAGCTGTGGGTGGACATCTTCGGGCTGGAGGTCACCGGTACCTACCGCAGCGACCGCGAGAACGTGGACGAGGACATCTGCGCGCTCGGCGCGGGACCGTTCAAGGTCGAGGTCGACCTGATGCAGCCGCTGGACCCGGACAAGAAGCCGGCGGTGCACGCCACGCCGCTGAACCACGTCGGCCTCTGGATCGACGACCTGCCCGCCGCGGTGAAATGGCTGGAAGGCCAGGGCGTGCGCTTCGCCCCCGGCGGCATCCGCCGCGGCGCCGCCGGTTTCGACATTTGCTTCATCCATCCCAAGGGCAACGAGCAGTTCCCGGTCGGCGGCGAGGGTGTGCTGATCGAGCTGGTGCAGGCGCCGGCCGAGGTGGTGCAGGCGTTCGCCGCACTTGCTGGACAATCGGCCGATGGACCTGTCTAGATTCCCCCGCCGGCAGTACACGCCGTTCGCCACCCCGATCGAGTTCCTGCCCCACTTCAGCGCGGCGCTGGCGACCAGCTGCCCGGGCGGCAAGGGGCCGAAGGTCTGGATCAAGCGCGACGACATGCTGGGGCTGTTCCCCGGCGGCAACAAGACGCGCAAGCTGGAATTCCTGGTCGCCGACGCGCTGGAGAAGGGGGCCGACACGCTGGTCACCTGCGGCGCGCCGCAGTCCAACCACTGCCGCATCACGCTGGCGGCCGCCCTCAGGGAAGGCCTGAAGTGCCGCTTCGTGATCGAGGAGCGCGTGCCGGACAGCTACGACGAGCAGGCCAGCGGCAACAACTTCATGTTCCGCCTGCTGGGTGTCGAGGCCATCACCGTGGTGCCCGGCGGCAGCGACATGGCGGCGGCCATGCAGAAGGTGGCCGACGAGTTGGCGGCGCAGGGCCGCAAGGGCTACATCATCCCGGGCGGCGGTTCCAACGCGCTCGGCGGCCTCGGCTACGTGGCCTGCGCGCAGGAGCTGCAGCAGCAGCTGTTCGAGCAGGGCCTGCAGATCGACCGGCTGGTGGTGGGCTCCGGCAGTTCCGGCACCCACGGCGGCCTCGTCGCCGGCTTCCTGGGCAACAACATCCGCATCCCCATCACCGGCATCGGCGTCAGCCGCGACCCGGCCGACCAGGAGCCGCTGGTGTTCAAGGAAGCGCAGGCGGTGATGGACCTGCTGGGCACCGGCATCCAGGTGCCGCGCGAAGCGGTGCAGAGCGTCGGCGGCTACTGGCAGCCCAAGTACTCGGTGCCCAACGCCGCCATGGTCGAGGCGGTGCAGATGCTGGCCCGCACCGAAGGCATTCCGCTGGACCCGGTCTATACCGGCAAGATCATGGCCGGGCTGATCGGCCTGGCGCGCAAGGGCTTCTTCAAGCCCGCAGAAAACGTGCTGTTCCTGCACACCGGCGGGCTGCCCTCGCTGCACGCGTACGAGCGCGTGGTGCTGGGCGAGGCGCCGCCGGCCGGTTAAGGCCGAGGTGGGCCGCGGCTTGGGGTTAGCCCGAACCCCCGGCCCCGGGCCCGCGAGCATAGTCGGGGGAAGGGGCCCGCGGTCCCTTCCCGGCAGGGCTGCAAGGCGCTGGCGGGCATCGCAAAGGAGCCTCAGCCTTGCAGCGAACCGACACCGCCAATCCGGCCTACTTCCACAAGGTCGTCGATTGCCAGTACGCCTGTCCCGCCCACACCCCCGTTCCCGAGTACATCCGGCTGATCGCCCAGGGTCGCTACGACGACGCCTACATGGTCAACTGGGTGTCGAACGTCTTTCCCGGCATCCTGGGCCGTACCTGCGACCGGCCCTGTGAGCCGGCCTGCCGGCGCAGCCGGGTCGAGCAGGCGCAGGCCCAGCAGCCGGAGCCGGTGGCGATCTGCCGGCTCAAGCGCGTCACGGCCGACTTCAAGAACGACGTGCGCGGCCGCATGCCCAAGGCCGGGCCGCGCAACGGCAAGCGCATCGCCTGCGTGGGGGCCGGTCCGGCGTCGCTGACGGTGGCGCGCGACCTGGCGCCGCTGGGCTACGAGGTCACGATCTTCGACGGCGAGGCCAAGGCGGGCGGCTTCATGTGGACCCAGATTCCCCGGTTCCGCCTCCCCGAGTCGGTGATCGACGAGGAGACCGGCTACATCCTCGACATGGGCGTGCGGTTCGAGCCGGGCCGGCGCATCGACTCGATGAAGGCGCTGCTGGCCCGGGACTACGACGCCATCTTCGTCGGCTGCGGCGCCCCGCGCGGGCGCGACCTCGACCTCCCCGGCCGGCGCGAGGCGGCCGGCCAGATCCACATCGGCATCGAATGGCTGGCCTCGGTGTCCTTCGGGCACGTCAAGAAGATCGGCCAGCGCGTGATCGTGCTGGGCGGCGGCAACACCGCCATGGACTGCTGCCGCTCGGCCCGGCGGCTGGGCGGCGAGGACGTCAAGGTCATCGTGCGCAGCGGTTTCGAGGAGATGAAGGCGTCGCCCTGGGAGAAGGAGGACGCCATGCACGAGGGCATCCCCATCCTCAACTACCACGTGCCCAAGGCCTTCATGCACGAGGGCGGGCGGCTGACCGGCATGACGTTCGAGATCGTCAAGGCCGACTATGACGCCAAGGGCCGCCGCAGCCTGGTGCCCACCGGCGACCCGGACGTCTTCTTCGCATGCGACGAGGTGCTGGTGGCGGTGGGGCAGGAGAATGCCTTCCCCTGGATCGAGCGCGATTGCGGCATTGCGTTCGACGAGGGCGGCCTGCCGAAGCTGTTCAAGGACAGCTTCCAGTCCAGCCTGCCAAGAGTCTTCTTCGGCGGCGATGCGGCCTACGGGCCCAAGAACATCATCACCGCGGTGGCGCACGGCCATGAGGCGGCCGTGTCCATCGACCGCTTCCTCAACGGACTGGACACCGCCACGCGCCCGGCGCCGATGACCAACCTGATGTCCCAGAAGATGGGCATCCACGAGTGGAGCTACGACAACGACACCTCGCTGGATGCGCGCTACAAGGTTCCGTGGGCCAAGGCGGCCCAGGCGCTGGCCAGCATCAAGGTCGAGGTGGAACTGGGCTTCGACGCGGCCACTGCCTTCAAGGAGGCGCAGCGCTGCCTCAACTGCGACGTGCAGACCGTCTTCGCCGAGAGCGCCTGCATCGAGTGCGACGCCTGCGTCGACATCTGCCCGATGGACTGCATCACCTTCACCGAGGACGGCGAGGAGGGCGAGTTGCGCCGGCGGCTCAAGGCGCCGGCGCTGAACCTGGCGCAGGACCTGTACGTCGCCGGCCCGCTCAAGACCGGCCGCATCATGGTCAAGGACGAGGACGTCTGCCTGCACTGCGGCCTGTGCGCCGAGCGCTGCCCGACCGGCGCCTGGGACATGCAGAAGTTCCTGCTCAACACCACGCAGGCCGGGCCGCGCGCCCGCAGCGCCACGCCGGGGAGGGTTGCCGCATGAAGCCGATCGAAGCCGTCAACGACTTCGTCGTCAAGTTCGCCAACGTCAACGGCTCGGGGTCGGCCTCGGCCAACGAGCTGTTCGCCAAGGCCATCCTGCGCATGGGCGTGCCGGTCAGCCCGCGCAACATCTTCCCCAGCAACATCCAGGGCCTGCCCACCTGGTACGAGGTGCGGGTCAGCGAGGCCGGCTGGCTGGGCCGGCGCGGCGGCATCGACATGATGGTGGCGATGAACCCGCAGACCTGGGACACCGACGTCGCCGAGCTGGAGCCGGGCGGCTACCTGTTCTACGACAGCACGCGGCCGCTGCCGCCCTCGAAGTTCCGGCCCGACATCCAGGTGATCGGCATGCCGCTCACCGAGATCTGCAACGCGGTCTACAGCGACCCGCGCCAGCGCCAGCTGTTCAAGAACATCGTCTATGTCGGCGCGTTGTCGGTGCTGCTGGAGATCGAGCCGCAGGTGATCGAGAAGCTGTTCGGCGAGCAGTACCGCGGCAAGGAGAAGCTGCTGGCTTCCAACGTGCAGGCGCTGCACCTGGGCCGCGACTTCGCGCACGAGCACCTGAAGGGGCCGCTGGGCATCCGGGTGCGCCGGGCCGACCAGGTAGGCGACCGCATCTTCATCGACGGCAACAGCGCGGCCGCGCTGGGCTGCGTCTACGGCGGTGCCACGGTGGCGGCCTGGTACCCGATCACGCCCTCGTCCTCGGTGGCCGAGGCGTTCCAGAAGTACTGCTCGAGGTACCGGATCGATCCGGCGACCGGGCAGAACCGCTTCGCCATCGTGCAGGCCGAGGACGAGATCGCCTCCATCGGCATGGTGGTGGGCGCCGGCTGGAACGGCGCGCGGGCGTTCACCGCCACCTCGGGACCGGGCGTGTCGCTGATGACCGAGTTCATCGGGCTGGCGTACTTCGCCGAGATCCCGGTCACCATCATCAACGTGCAGCGCGGCGGCCCTTCCACCGGCATGCCCACCCGCACCCAGCAGGCCGACCTGCTGTCCTGCGCCTACGCCTCGCACGGCGATACCAGGCACGTGCTGCTGTTCCCGGAGGATCCGCACGAGTGCTTCGAGCACGCGGCGGCGGCGCTGGACCTGGCGGACCGGCTGCAGACGCCGGTGTTCGTGATGACCGACCTGGACATCGGCATGAACCAGCGCCTGTGCCGCCCGTTCGCCTGGGAGGAAGGCCGGGCCTACGACCGCGGCAAGGTGATGACGGCGCAGGAGCTGGAGGCCGGCAAGGACTTCGGCCGCTACAAGGACGTGGACGGCGACGGCATTCCCTGGCGCACCCTGCCGGGCACGCACCCGACCCGCGGCAGCTACTTCACCCGCGGCACCACGCGCGACCCCTATGCGCGCTACTCCGAGCGCGGCCCCGACTACATCTACAACGTCGAACGGCTGCTGCGCAAGTTCCGCACGGCGGCGACGCTGGTGCCGCAGCCGCTGCTGCGGATCGCGTCGCAGCCGACCCGGCTGGGGGTGCTGTACTTCGGCTCGACCAGCCCGGCCATGGCCGAGGCGCTGGGGGCGCTGGAAGAGGAGGGCGTGCACCTGGACGCCATGCGCCTGCGCGCGTTCCCGTTCCCGGACAGCGTGGCGCAGTTCATCGCGGCCCACGACAAGGTGTTCGTGGTCGAGCAGAACCGCGACGCCCAAATGCGCAGCCTGCTGGTCAACGAGCTGGAGGTCGATCCGGCCCGGCTGGTCAAGGTGCTGCATTTCGACGGAACGCCGATCACCGCCCGCTTCATCACCGCCGCCATCCTGCGGCAGGTGGAGGCGATGGCGCCCAGGGCGCGCCCGAGACCCGCCGCGCAGGAGCTGCTGAAATGACCTACCTCGCCAAGCCGCCGCTGCACCACCCGACGCTGGAGAAGAACCGGGTCGGCTACACCCGGCGCGACTACGAAGGCAAGATCTCCACGCTGTGCGCCGGCTGCGGCCACGACTCGATCTCCGCCGCCATCGTGCAGGCCTGCTGGGAGCTGGACATCGAGCCGCACCGCGTGGCCAAGCTGTCGGGCATCGGCTGCAGCTCCAAGACGCCGGACTACTTCCTGGGCGCCTCGCACGGCTTCAACACCGTGCACGGCCGCATGCCCAGCGTGCTGACCGGCGCCAACCTGGCCAACCGCGACCTGCTGTACCTGGGCGTGTCGGGCGACGGCGACTCCGCCTCCATCGGCCTGGGCCAGTTCGCCCACGCCATGCGGCGCGGCGTGCGCATGGCCTACATCGTCGAGAACAACGGCGTCTACGGCCTGACCAAGGGCCAGTTCTCGGCCACGGCCGACCAGGGCTCCCGCAGCAAGAAGGGCGTGGTCAACAGCGACAGCCCGGTCGACCTGGTCGGCATGGCGCTGCAGCTGGGCGCCACCTACGTGGCCCGGGGCTTTTCCGGCAACAAGGGGCAGCTGGTGCCGCTGATCAAGGGCGCGCTCCAGCACGGCGGCGCTGCCTTCATCGACGTGATCAGCCCCTGCGTGGCCTTCAACAACCACCCGGGCAGCACCAAGAGCTACGACTACGTGCGCGAGCACAACGAGGCGGTCAGCCGCATCGACTTCATCTCGCCCGGCGCCGAGATCACGGCCGAGGCCGGGCCGGGTGAGGTGGTGGACGTGCGCCAGCACGACGACACATTGCTGCGCCTGCGCAGCCTGCACGCCGGCTACGACCCCACCGACCGCCACAAGGCCATGGCCTGCATGCAGGAGTACCAGGCCCGCGGCGAGATCGCCACCGGGCTGCTGTACGTGGATCCGCTGGCCACCGACCTGCACCTGGCGCTGAACACCAGTGCCCTGCCGCTCAACGCGCTGGGCGAAGGCGAGCTGTGCCCCGGCATCGCGGCGCTGGACAAGCTCAATGCCGCGCTGAGGTAGGCGCGCAGGCGCCAGGCGCTCGGCATCTTCGAGGAGGCGCACATGGACGAACGCACCGTCTTTCAATCCATGGCCACCCGGCACGTGGTGCGTGTCGGGCCCGAGGCCAGCGTGTTCGAGGCCGCGTGCGCCATGACGCGCACCGGCTGCAGCAGCGTGCTGGTGATGGAGCCGCCCGACGTGCTGCTGGGCATCGTCACCGAGCGCGACCTCACCACCCGCGTGCTGGCCCGCTCGATGGATCCGGCCCGCACCACCGCGCGCGAGGTGATGACCGCCAAGCCGATCTGCGTGCCGCCCGAGATGCCGGTGTCGGAGGCCGTGGTCATCATGCTGGAGCGGGGCTTCCGCCACCTGCCGGTGGTCAGCGGCACCCGCGTCATGGGCGTCTTCGCCGCCCGCGACGCCCTGCCGCGCGAGATCGGCACGGCGATGGGGATCGCGGAGTTCAACGAGCAGGTGAACGATGCGGGCGGGGGGTGACCGCGCGGCTCAGCCTTGCTGCCGCCGGGCCCGCGCCCGTGCCAGCGCCGCCTCGATGATCGCCCGCTTGCGATCGGCCTCGGCGCCTTGCGCGCCATGCGTCTGCGCCGGCAGGTCCGCCAGCTTGGCTTCGGCCTTGCGTTCCAGCCGCTCTTCGTGTTCCAGCGCCTCGCGTTGCAGGCGCTGCTGGCGCCATTCGTAACGCTCGAGCGCCTGATCCGCCTGCTCGGCGCTCCAGGCCTGCCAGCCGGTGCGCTCGCCGGTCACGTTCTCCAGCGAGATGCAGTCCACCGGGCAGGCCGGGATGCACAGCTCGCAGCCGGTGCAGTACGGCTCGATGACCGTGTGCATGCGCTTGTTCAGGCCCAGGATGGCATCGGTCGGGCAGGCCTTGATGCACAGGGTGCAGCCGATGCACCAGTTCTCGTCGATGACGGCGATGGTGCGAGGCGCTTCCACGCCGTGGGCCGGGGCCAGCGGCAACGCCGGCTGTCCCGTCAGGGCAGCCAGGCGCTCGATACCTTCGGCGCCACCGGGCGGACACTGGTTGATGCCGGCTTCGCCCGCCGCGATGGCGCGCGCGTACGACTCGCAATCAGGATAGCCGCAGCGCGTGCACTGCGTCTGCGGCAGCGCGGCGTGCAGCCGCGCCGCGAGGTCGTTCATGCTGCGGGTTCGGTTGCCGTCTTGCGGGCGGCCGCCTTGGCCGGCGCGCTGCGCTGGGCGTGGGCCAGCACCGGCCCCTCGTTGAAGCGGGCGATGAACTCGCGCACCTGCGGATAGACCGCCTCGCGCCAGCGGCGGCCGGAGAAGATGCCGTAGTGGCCGGCGCCTTTCACCTCGATGTGCTTCTGGCGCGACTTGGGCACGTTCACGCACAGCTCGTGCGCGGCGGCGGTCTGGCCGGCGCCGGAGATGTCGTCCAGCTCGCCCTCGATGGTCAGGTGGGCGGTGGTGGTGATGTCCTCCGGCCGCACCCGCTCCAGCTCGCCGTCCTCGCTGATCACGTCCCAGGTGCCGTTGACCAGGGCGTACTCCTGGAACACGGTGCGGATGGTGTCCAGGTAGTAGGCCGCATCCATGTCGAGCACGGCGTTGTACTCGTCGTAGAACTTGCGGTGTGCCTCGGCGCTGGCATCGTCACCGGCGACCAGGTGCTTGAAGAAGTCGTAGTGGCTCAGCAGGTGCCGGTCGGGGTTCATCGCCACGAAGCCGGTGTGCTGCAGGAAGCCGGGATAGACCTCGCGCCCGGCGCCCGGGAAGCTGGGCGGCACGCGGTGGATCACGTTGTTCTCGAACCACTCGTAGCTCTTGTTCATCGCCAGGTTGTTGACCGCCGTGGGTGACTTGCGGGCGTCGATCGGGCCGCCCATCATGGTCATGGTCAGCGGCGTGACTTCCCCGCGCGAGGCCATCAGCGACACCGCGGCCAGCACCGGTACGGTGGGCTGGCACACGCTGATCACGTGGCAGTTGCCGTAGGTGCCCTGCACGTAGCGGATGAACTCCTGCACGTAGGCGACGTAGTCGTCGAGGTGGAACACGCCCTGGTCGAGCGGGACCATGCGCGCGTTCTTCCAGTCGGTGATGTAGACCTTGTGGTCGGCCAGCAGGCTGCGCACCGTGTCGCGCAGCAGGGTGGCGTAGTGCCCGGACAGCGGCGCCACCACCAGCACCGTCGGCTGGGCCTTCATCTTCGCCAGCGTGGCCGGGTCGTCGGAGAAGCGCTTGAAGCGGCGCAGCTCGCAGAACGGCTTGTCGATCTCGACCACCTCGTGGATGACCACGTCGGTGTCGTCGACCTTCACGGTCTGGATGCCGAATTCGGGCTTCTCGTAGTCCTTCCAGAGCCGATGCATCAGCTCGTAGCCGGCTGACACGCGCTGGGACAGCGGCGTCTGGCCAAACGGGGTGAGCGGATCGCTGTAGAGCTTGGCCGCCGCCTGCGCGAAGTCGGCGAAGGGTTCCATCACCGCCCGTTGCGCTTCGTAGATCTGGTAGAGCATTCGGACCCCCGGATTTGTGCGATGCAATATAACAGCCCGACCGTGGCGGCGCTCATCCGTGGATACCTTAAGTGCTGCCTCAGGCACGCCTGTCCACTTCCGCACAGCTTGTCGCTTGTGCGGTGCACGATGTGACGGACTTGCGGCCGATTCCTTGTAGAACAAGCGCCTGCCGGCGGCGCAGGCGGGCCGTGGGCCGCCGCGCTGGCCGGATCAGTCGATCACGCGCGCAATCGACTGGCAGACGTAGTCGATGTTGCGGCTGTTCAGTGCCGCCACGCACATCCGTCCGGTATCGGTGCCGTAGACGCCGAATTCATTGCGCAGGCGGACCATCTGGTCCTTGCTTAGGCCCGAGTAGCTGAACATGCCGACCTGGGTGGCGATGAAGCCCATGTCCTGCTTGACGCCGGCCTCCTTGAGCTTGGAGACCATCAGCAGCCGCATCTGGCGGATGCGCTGGCGCATCTCGGCCAGCTCCTTTTCCCACAGCGAGCGCAGTTCCGGCGTGTTCAGCACGGTGGCCACCACCGTGCCGCCGTGGATCGGCGGGTTGCTGTAGTTGGTGCGGATCATGATCTTGAGCTGGCTCAGCACCCGGGCGGCTTCGTCCTTGTCCTGGCACAGCACCGACAGGGCGCCGACCCGCTCGCCGTACAGGCTGAAGCTCTTGGAGAAGGAGGTGGAGACGAAGAAGTCCTGGCCCGAGGCGACGAACTTGCCGACCACGGCGCCGTCTTCCTCGATGCCCTGGCCGAAGCCCTGGTAGGCCATGTCCAGGAAAGGCACCAGCTGGCGCGCCTTGGTGGCGGCGATCACCTGGTCCCACTGGGCCGTGGTGATGTCGTAGCCGGTCGGGTTGTGGCAGCAGGCGTGCAGCACGACGACGGTGCCGGCCGGCGCCGCGTTCAGCGCCGCCAGCATGCCGTCGAAGTCGAGGCCGCGCCGGGCCGCGTTGTAGTAGGGGTAGGCCTCGACCGTGAAGCCGGCTTGGCTGAACAGGGCCCGGTGGTTCTCCCAGCTCGGGTCGCTGATCAGCACCTTGGCGCCCGGGCTCACCTTGCGCAGGAAGTCGGCGCCGATCTTCAGCCCGCCGGTGCCGCCCAGCGCCTGCACCGTGGCGACGCGGTTGCTCTTGACGGGCTCGCTGTCGGCACCAAATACCAGGTTCTTGACGGCCGCGTCGTACGCGGCGATGCCGTCGATGGGCAGGTAGCCGCGCGCCTTGGGCGCTTCCATCATCTGCCGCTCGGCCTGCTGCACGCACTGCAGCAGGGGGAGCTTGCCGGCGTCGTCGTAGTAGACCCCGACCCCCAGGTTGACCTTGTTGGGGTTGGAATCGGCGTTGAACTGCTCGTTGAGACCCAGGATGGGGTCGCGCGGGGCCATTTCGACGGACTGGAACAACGACATGCGGAAGGATCCTTGAGCGGGTGGGGGTGGGCGCGGCGCCGGGGCATGCGTTAGGCTGTCCGGCTGCCCGCGATTTTATGCGCCCGCCCGCGCACCAGCCCTGCAGGACCCATGCCAGAGACCATTGAAGCCCCCCCGCTGCAGCAGAACGGCGAGTTCGTCCGCTTTCCCGATTCGCCGTTCGAGCTGTTCCAGCCCTACCCGCCGGCGGGCGACCAGCCGCAGGCGATTGAGCAGCTGGTGGAGGGCGTGCGCGACGGCGAGGTGTTCCAGACCCTGCTGGGCGTCACCGGCTCGGGCAAGACCTTCACCATGGCCAACGTGATCGCCCGCCTGGGGCGGCCGGCCATCGTGTTCGCGCCGAACAAGACGCTGGCGGCGCAGCTCTATTCGGAGTTCCGCGAGTTCTTCCCGAAGAACGCGGTGGAGTACTTCGTCAGCTACTACGACTACTACCAGCCCGAGGCCTACGTTCCCCAGCGCGACCTGTTCATCGAGAAGGACAGCTCGATCAACGAGCACATCGAGCAGATGCGGCTGTCGGCCACCAAGAGCGTGCTGGAGCGGCGCGACACGGTGATCGTGGCCACGGTCAGCGCCATCTACGGCATCGGCGCCCCGGAGGACTACACGCAGATGCGTTTCATCTGCCGCGTCGGCGACCGGATCGGCCAGCGCGACGTGATCAGCCAGCTGATCCGCATGCAGTACACCCGCAACGAGCACGATTTCTCGCGCGGCACCTTCCGGGTGCGCGGCGACACCATTGACGTGTTTCCCGCCGAGCACAGCGAGCTGGCGGTGCGGCTGGAGCTGTTCGACGACGAGATCGAATCGCTGCAGCTGTTCGACCCGCTCACCGGGCGCATCCGCCAGAAGGTGCCGCGCTTCACCATCTATCCGTCCAGCCACTACGTGACGCCGCGCGAGAAGGTGGTGTCGGCGGTGGAGTCGATCAAGATCGAGCTGGCGCAGCGCCTGAAGGAGCTGCTGGACGCCGGCAAGCTGGTGGAGGCGCAGCGGCTGGAGCAGCGCACCCGGTTCGACCTGGAGATGCTCAGCGAGGTCGGCCACTGCAAGGGCATCGAGAACTACACGCGGCACCTGTCGGGATCGCCCCCTGGGGCGCCGCCCTCGACGCTGACCGACTACCTGCCCAGGGACGCGCTGATGTTCCTGGACGAGAGCCACCAGATGATCGGCCAGCTGAACGCGATGTATGCCGGCGACCGCCAGCGCAAGACCACGCTGGTGGAGTACGGCTTCCGGCTGCCCTCGGCGCTGGACAACCGGCCGCTGAAGTTCGAGGAGTTCGAGGCCCGCATGCACCAGGTCGTCTTCGTTTCGGCCACGCCGGCCGACTACGAGAAGGAGCACGCCGGCAACGTGGTCGAGCAGCTGGTGCGGCCCACCGGGCTGGTCGATCCGGAGGTGGAAGTCCGTCCGGCCACGCACCAGGTCGACGACGTGCTGCAGGAGATCCGCATCCGCGCCGACAAGCACGAGCGGGTACTGATCACCACCCTGACCAAGCGCATGGCCGAGCAGCTGACCGACTACCTGGCCGACAACGGGGTCAAGGTGCGCTACATGCACAGCGACATCGACACCGTCGAGCGGGTCGAGATCCTGCGCGACTTGCGGCTGGGTGCCTTCGACGTGCTGGTGGGCATCAACCTGCTGCGCGAGGGGCTGGACATCCCCGAGGTCTCTCTGGTGGCGATCCTGGACGCCGACAAGGAGGGCTTCCTGCGCGCCGAGCGCTCGCTGATCCAGACCATCGGGCGGGCGGCGCGCAACCTGAACGGCAAGGCCATCCTGTACGCCGACAACATGACGGCGTCGATGAAGAAGGCGATCGGCGAGACCGAGCGGCGGCGGGCCCGGCAGATCGCACACAACGAGGCGCACGGCATCACGCCGCGCAGCATCCGCAAGCAGGTGCGCGACCTGATCGACGGCGTCTACAGCGAGAAGGCCAGCCGCGAGCAGGAAAAGCAGGAACTGCAGCGCGCCATGGCCGAGGAGCTGTCCGAGAAGGACATGGCCAGGGAAATCCGGCGGCTGGAAAAGCAGATGCTGGAGCACGCCCGCAACCTGGAATTCGAGAAGGCGGCCCGGGTGCGCGACCAGCTCGCGCTGCTCAAGGAGCAGGCCTTCGGCGCCTCGGGACACGACAGCGTGGCGCCCGCGCCGGGCGGGCCGGCGGCCTGAGCAGGCGCCCCGACCTCGTCCGCCAGTTCCACCCGGCGGTCGGGCCTGCGGCCGCGCCGGGAACTTACGCTGGGTTCCGGCAATCCTTAAACCCGAGCGGGGAATCAGGTTTTAGGATATACTTGACGGAAACGCTCGGGATAGAGAGCAAGAACGGCGCCTCCTGCGCCGGCTGGCCGGCGCAGACGCCGGGATTCGAGGTGGGAGCAGGCTGCGGCAACGATGTTGCTTCGGTGCAGCACCCACGACAAGCAACAAGGAGGTTGCCATGCGTCTCACGACCAAGGGCCGCTTTGCGGTCACCGCCATGATCGATCTGGCCCTGCGCCAGAACAACGGTCCCGTCACGCTGGCGGCGATCAGTCAGCGCCAGCAGATTTCGCTGTCCTATCTGGAGCAGCTGTTCGGCAAGCTGCGCCGGCATGAGCTGGTGGAGTCCACCCGCGGGCCGGGTGGCGGCTACACGCTGGGCCGCAAGGCGGCCGACATCACCGTGGCCGACATCATCGTGTCGGTCGACGAGCCGATCGACGCCACGCAGTGCGGCGGCAAGGAAAATTGCAGCGACGGCAGCCGGTGCATGACGCACGAGCTGTGGGCGCAGCTGAACCAGCGCATGGTCGAATTCCTGGATTCGGTCACGCTGCAGAAGCTGGTCGACGAGCAACTGGCCAAGGGCATCCAGATCGAGGACAAGCCGGCCGTCAAGCGTGCCATTTCCAGCACCCCGGTGGTCAAGCCGATCCGGGTGAACGCGCCCAACTCGGTGTTCGCGCTGGGTAGCATGTCGCCGGCGAAGTAACGAACAAACAGAGAGAATTTCTCAGTGCCCATCGATTCCCCGCGAGCCGGCCTGCGTGCCGGCCGCGACGGAGTTGACAAGATTCCTGATTGCCTGCATGGACATGACCCCCCATCTCCCGATCTACATGGACTACGGCGCCACCACGCCGGTCGACCCGCGCGTGGTGGACGCCATGATTCCCTGGCTGCGCGAACACTTCGGCAACCCCGCGTCGCGTAGCCACGCCTGGGGCTGGGAGGCGGAAGCCGCGGTCGAGAAGGCGCGCGAGCAGGTGGCCGAGCTGATCGGCGCCGACCCGCGCGAGATCGTCTGGACCTCCGGCGCGACCGAGTCGGACAACCTGGCGATCAAGGGCGCCGCGCAGTTCTACAAGACGCGCGGCAAGCACCTGGTGTCGGTCAAGACCGAGCACAAGGCGGTGCTGGACACCCTGCGCGAGCTGGAGCGCCAGGGCTTCGAGGTCACCTACCTCGACGTGCAGGAAGACGGCCTGCTGGACCTGGACGCGTTCAAGGCCGCGCTGCGGCCCGACACCATCCTGGCCAGCGTCATGCTGGTCAACAACGAGATCGGCGTGGTCCAGGACATCGCCGCCATCGGCGCAATCTGCCGCGACAAGGGCATCGTCTTCCATGTCGATGCGGCGCAGGCTACCGGCAAGGTGGAGATCGACGTCAAGGCGCTGCCGGTGGATTTGATGAGCCTGGCATCGCACAAGAGCTACGGGCCCAAGGGCATCGGCGCGCTCTACGTGCGCCGCAAGCCGCGCGTGCGGCTGGAAGCGCAGATGCACGGCGGCGGCCATGAGCGAGGCCTGCGCTCGGGCACGCTGCCCACCCACCAGATCGTGGGCATGGGCGAGGCCTTCCGCATCGCCCGCGAGGAGATGGCACAGGACAACGCCAAGGCGCGCGCCTTGCAGCAGCGCATGCTCGACGGGCTGAAGGACATCGAGCAGGTGTTCATCAACGGCAGCCTGGAGCCGGGCAAGCGGGTGGCGCAGAACCTGAACATGAGCTTCAACTTCGTCGAGGGCGAGTCGCTGATCATGGGCATCAAGGGCCTGGCGGTGTCGTCCGGCTCGGCCTGCACGTCGGCTTCGCTGGAGCCCAGCTACGTGCTGCGCGCGCTGGGCCGCAGCGACGAGCTGGCCCACAGCAGCCTGCGCATGACCATCGGCCGCTTCACGACCGAGCAGGAGATCGACTACGCGGTGGCCACCATCCGCACGAACGTGGCCCGGCTGCGCGAGCTTAGCCCGCTCTGGGAGATGTACCAGGAGGGCGTCGACCTCAGCACCATCCAGTGGGCAGCGCACTGAATGGCCCCATCGGTCATGAGGCAGTGACCCACGCGAGAGACTCGGGGCTGTTGAGAGTACGGAAGGAAAAGGATAGATGGCTTATTCGGACAAGGTCGTGGACCACTACGAGAACCCGCGCAACGTGGGCTCGTTCGACAAGGGCGACCAGTCGGTCGGCACCGGCATGGTGGGCGCGCCGGCCTGCGGCGACGTGATGAAGCTGCAGATCAAGGTCAACCCGGCCACCGGCGTGATCGAGGATGCCCGCTTCAAGACCTACGGCTGCGGCTCGGCCATCGCGTCGAGCTCGCTGGTGACCGAGTGGGTCAAGGGCAAGACGCTGGACGAGGCGGCGGCGCTGAAGAACAGCCAGATCGCCGAGGAACTGGCGCTGCCGCCGGTGAAGATCCACTGCTCAATCCTGGCCGAGGACGCGATCAAGGCTGCGGTGGACGACTACCGCAAGAAGCACGCGCATTGAACCCTTTTTCGGCGCTGCCACCGAAGGCGGCGCCGGCAGACGAGCAAGACCATGGCAGTGACATTGACCGAAGCCGCCGCGCGCCACGTGCAGCGCTACCTGGGCAAGCGCGGCAAGGGCGTGGGCGTGCGGCTGGGCGTGAAGACCACCGGCTGCTCCGGGCTGGCCTACAAGCTCGAGTACGTGGATGAGGCGGCGCCGGAAGACGTCGTGTTCGAGCAGCACGGCGTCAGAGTGCTGATCGACCCCAAGAGCCTGGCCTACATCGACGGCACCGAGCTGGACTTCGTTCGCGAGGGCCTGAACGAGGGCTTCCGCTTCAACAACCCGAACGAGCGCGACCGCTGCGGTTGCGGCGAGTCGTTCCGGGTGTGAGGGTCGACTCGACGCCCCAGGACCCGAAGACCCCCGCCGGGCGCAGTGAGCCCGAAGGGCGGGCGCGGGGGCACATGGACATCTCCGATACCGATTTCGCGCTGTTCGGCCTGCCCGAGCAGTTCGCGCAGGATCGCACGGCCATCGAAGCGCGCTGGAAGGAACTGCAGCGCGAAGCCCACCCCGACCGGTTCGCCGCGCAGGGCGCCGCTGCCCAGCGCGTGGCGATGCAGTGGTCGGTGCGCATCAACGAAGCCCACCAGCGGCTGAAGAACCCGCTGCGGCGAGCCGCCTACCTGTGCGAGCTGCGCGGCGCCGCCATCGATGCCGAGCGCAACACGGCCATGCCGGCGCAGTTCCTGCACGAGCAGATCGAGTGGCGCGAGGCGCTGGACGAAGCTTCGTCCGAAGCCGAGCTGGATGCCCTGGTCGCGCGACTGGAGCGGGCGCGATCGGGCGTGCTGACCGAGGTGGAGCGGCTGCTCGACCAGGCCGGCGACTCCGCTGGCGCCGCGCAGCAGGTGCGAGCCCTGATGTTCCTGGAGCGTTTTGCGCACGCCGTCGAAGCGCGATTCGATCAACTGGGACAATAGAAAGCTGATGGCTCTCCTCCAGATTTCCGAGCCGGGCCAGGCGCCCGATCCGCACCAACGCCGCATCGCGGTCGGCATCGATCTCGGCACCACGCATTCGCTGGTCGCGGCCGTTCGGCACGGCGTCGCCGAATGCCTCCCGGACGCGCAGGGCAGGGTGCTGCTGCCCTCGGTGGTGCGCTACCTCGAGAATGGCGGCCGCCAGGTCGGCCATGAAGCGCTGCCTGCGCAAAGCGCCGATCCGCTGAACACCATCGCCTCGGCCAAGCGCTTCATGGGCCGCGGTTTCGCCGACATCGCCGACCGCGAGCGGCTGCCCTACGACTTCGTCGAGCAACCCGGCATGGTGGCGCTGCGCACCCGCGCCGGCGAGAAGTCGCCGGTGGAGGTCAGCGCCGAGATCCTGGCGACCCTGCGCTACCGGGCGGAGGACACCTTCGACGACGACCTGTACGGCGCGGTGATCACCGTGCCGGCCTACTTCGACGAGGCGCAGCGCCAGGCCACCAAGGACGCCGCCCAGCTGGCCGGCTTGAAGGTGCTGCGCCTGATCAACGAGCCCACCGCGGCCGCCATCGCCTACGGCCTGGACAACGGCAGCGAGGGTCTGTACGCGGTGTACGACCTGGGCGGCGGCACCTTCGACATCTCCATCCTGCGGCTGGCCCGCGGCGTGTTCGAGGTCATCGCCACCGGCGGCGACTCGGCCCTGGGCGGTGACGACTACGACCAGGCGCTGGCCGAGCACCTGCTGGTTACGGCCGGCGTGAACGCGCCCACGCCGGCTGACAAGGCCGCCGTGAAGATCGCCGCCCGCTCCGCCAAGGAGCAGCTGACCGAAACGGATCGGGTCGAGGCCGTGCTGCCATTGTCGGGGGGCGATGTGCGCGCCACCGTGACCCGCGCCGACTTCGATCGCGTGACCACGCATTTGACGCAGCGCACGCTGGCGGCTGTGCGCAAGGCCTTGCGCGACGCCAGGCTGCCGCGCGACGACATCAAGGGCGTGGTGCTGGTCGGCGGCTCGACCCGCATGCCGTCGGTGCGACACGCGGTGGGTGAATTCTTCGGACACGAGCCGCTGGTCAACCTCGACCCCGACCAGGTCGTGGCGCTCGGCGCCGCCGTGCAGGCCAACCAGCTGGCCGGCAACGATGCCGCCGGCGAGCTGCTGCTGCTGGACGTGATTCCCCTGTCGCTGGGTATCGAGACCATGGGCGGGCTGGTCGAGCGCATCGTCCCGCGCAACGAAACCATCCCCACCGCCAAGGCGCAGGACTTCACCACCTACAAGGACGGCCAGACCGCGATGGCGCTGCACGTGGTGCAGGGCGAGCGCGACCTGGTGCAGGACTGCCGCAGCCTGGCCCGCTTCGAGCTGCGCGGCATCCCGCCGATGGCGGCGGGTGCGGCGCGCATCCGTGTCACCTTCACCGTCGATGCCGACGGGCTGCTGAGCGTCAGCGCGCGCGAACAGGCCAGCGGCGTGGAAGCGAAGATCGACGTCAAGCCGTCGTACGGCCTGTCGGACCAGCAGATCGCTGCCATGCTGCAGGAAAGCTTCGCCACCGCGCAGCAGGACATGCAGGCGCGCGCCCTGGCCGAGGCGCGGATCGACGCGCAGCGCATGCTGCTGGCGACCGAAAGCGCCTTGCAGTCCGACGGCGCGCTGCTGGAGGCGGCCGAGCGTGCCGCCATCGACGTCCTGATGGGCGAGCTGCGCGTCAAGGCGTCCAGCGCTGCCGATGCCGCGGCCATCGAATCCGCCACCGAAGCGCTGGCCAAGGGCACGGAAGCCTTCGCCGCCCGGCGCATGAACCAGAGCATCCGGCAGGCGCTGGCCGGCCGCAACGTGGAGACCCTCTGACGCCATGACCGTCATCCGCATCCTGCCGCACCCCGAGTACTGCCCCGAGGGCACGCAGGTGCAGGCGCCGCCGGGCACCAGCATCTGCGAGGCGCTGCTGGACAACGGCATCCGGATCGAGCACGCCTGCGACATGAGCTGCGCCTGCACCACCTGCCACGTGATCGTGCGGGAGGGCTTCGACTCGCTCAACGAGCTGGACGAGAACGAGGAGGACCTGCTCGATCGCGCCTGGGGGCTGGAGCCCAACTCGCGCCTGTCCTGCCAGGCCATCGTCGCTCAGCAGGACCTGGTGGTCGAGATCCCGAAGTACTCGATCAACCACGCGAAAGAGAACCACTGAGTTCCCGGCCGTGGTCGTCCACCACGCGAAGGCGAGCTGCTGGTTTCCCTGCCCGTGGTCGTCCACCACCGGTTTTCCCGTCCGCGGTCGTCATCCTCCGCGAAGGCGAAGGATCCAGCGCAACGCGCCTGCGATGGAATCCAAGCGCAGCGCATGAATCGCTTCATGAGAGCGATGCCGGGCCGCATGGCACAGCCATAATCGGCCCATGCGCCAGATCGTCCTCGACACCGAAACCACCGGCCTGTCCGCCGAAACCGGCGACCGCATCATCGAGATCGGCTGCGTGGAACTGGTGGCGCGCAAGCTCACCGGCAACAACCGGCACTGGTACCTGAACCCGGATCGCGAGAGCCACGAGGATGCGCTCAAGGTCCACGGCATCACCAGCGAATTCCTGCGCGACAAACCGCGCTTCCCGCAGATCGCCGACGAACTGCTGGAGTACGTGCAGGGCGCCGAGATCATCATCCACAACGCGGCGTTCGACCTCGGCTTCCTGAACAAGGAACTCGAGCTGGTGGGCAAGCCGGCGTTTCGCTCGCACGTGGACAACGTGATCGACACCCTGGCCATGGCCAAGGAGCTGTACCCCGGCAAGCGCAACAGCCTCGATGCGCTGTGCGACCGCCTGGGCGTGGACAACTCCGGCCGCACGCTGCACGGCGCGCTGCTCGACGCCGAATTGCTGGCCGACGTCTACATCAACCTCACGCGCGGCCAGGAAGCGCTGCTGATCGACATCGGCCCGTCCGACGACATCGCCGCCATCGAAACCCGCGTGGACCTGCGCGCCTTCACGCTGCCCGTGCTGCGCGCCAACGAGCAGGAGGCCGCCGCCCACGAGGAAGTGCTGTCCCAATTGGACAAGGCCAGCGGTGGGAAGACGCTCTGGCGCATCCAGATCCGCGAGGACGCCGCTTCACCTGTGGCATAATTGCACGCTTTCCGGCAGTGGACATACGCGGTCCACCGGCCGAAAGAGGGGTGATTAGCTCAGCGGTAGAGCACTGCCTTCACACGGCAGGGGTCACATGTTCGATCCATGTATCACCCACCAAGATTCCAAGAACGCGTTTGGGGTCAGTGAGTCAGGCGCACGCTTGTGGCGATTTCCTGAGCCGGTCACGGCAGTGGCCGCAGGAGAATCGAGGTGCGCAACACCACTGCAAGACGCATCGATCTGGCCACCGCCATTCGCGCGGTGGCGGAGTAGCCTGAGGTCGATCTGGCGCACGCCGAACTGGCGCGGGCGCATGTAATCGCAACTCTCGAAGCCAGCAGCGAACAACGCATGAAGAAGTGGCTCGCGGCCCTCTTGCCACGAGCCCGCCTGCATCACCTCCGAACGCGTTGAGTGATTCGCCGGTGGGGGTCCTCTCGACATTCTTCATTCGCCGAGTGCGCTGAGTTGTGTCTCGGACGGGCTGTGCTTCCTCTCGGGCGTTCGTCCTGCGATCGGCATCGAGCCGATGGCGCGCCAAGAGTCGCGTAGCGGAGGGGCGGCCACATCCGCGGAAGCGTTTGGCGCAGTTGAGGCGCCTCCATCCTTTGGATCGAATCGCGCAGGCGCCTCTGCCTGGCTGTTGCGAAAGCGCGGTGGACGCGCGATTTTTCTCAGGCTGTTGACGATCGGCTCTGATTCGATGCATAATCATGGGCTTCGCCGAAAGCGATTCGCCAAAGCTTCATCACGAAGCGGCAGGCGAAAAGAAGACGGCAGGAGTTTGACAGAGCTTAAAAAAATCTGTTAGAATTCAAGGCTTCGCTGATCGCAGCGAGTCAGGCAAAGCAGGGCGATGAGCCGGTGGCGCCGCAAGGTTCGTTAACAACATACAGCCGATAAGCGTGGGCGTTTGATGGCGATTGCCAAGTTCTTCGGAACAATTAAACGCTCACTGAAGAGAAGTGAAGTTCACTTCGATTCCTTTTGAGCGGCCCCGCGAGGGGCAACAAATCAAGATCGAACTGTAGAGTTTGATCCTGGCTCAGATTGAACGCTGGCGGAATGCTTTACACATGCAAGTCGAACGGCAGCACGGGGGCAACCCTGGTGGCGAGTGGCGAACGGGTGAGTAATACATCGGAACGTGCCCAGTCGTGGGGGATAACTACGCGAAAGCGTAGCTAATACCGCATACGATCTCTGGATGAAAGCGGGGGACCGCAAGGCCTCGCGCGATTGGAGCGGCCGATGGCAGATTAGGTAGTTGGTGGGGTAAAGGCTCACCAAGCCTGCGATCTGTAGCTGGTCTGAGAGGACGACCAGCCACACTGGGACTGAGACACGGCCCAGACTCCTACGGGAGGCAGCAGTGGGGAATTTTGGACAATGGGCGAAAGCCTGATCCAGCCATTCCGCGTGCAGGATGAAGGCCCTCGGGTTGTAAACTGCTTTTGTACGGAACGAAACGCGCTGTGCTAATACCACGGCGTAATGACGGTACCGTAAGAATAAGCACCGGCTAACTACGTGCCAGCAGCCGCGGTAATACGTAGGGTGCAAGCGTTAATCGGAATTACTGGGCGTAAAGCGTGCGCAGGCGGTGATGTAAGACGGATGTGAAATCCCCGGGCTCAACCTGGGAACTGCATTTGTGACTGCATCGCTGGAGTGCGGCAGAGGGGGATGGAATTCCGCGTGTAGCAGTGAAATGCGTAGATATGCGGAGGAACACCGATGGCGAAGGCAATCCCCTGGGCCTGCACTGACGCTCATGCACGAAAGCGTGGGGAGCAAACAGGATTAGATACCCTGGTAGTCCACGCCCTAAACGATGTCAACTGGTTGTTGGTCCTTTACTGGATCAGTAACGAAGCTAACGCGTGAAGTTGACCGCCTGGGGAGTACGGCCGCAAGGTTGAAACTCAAAGGAATTGACGGGGACCCGCACAAGCGGTGGATGATGTGGTTTAATTCGATGCAACGCGAAAAACCTTACCCACCTTTGACATGTACGGAATCCTGCAGAGATGCGGGAGTGCTCGAAAGAGAGCCGTAACACAGGTGCTGCATGGCTGTCGTCAGCTCGTGTCGTGAGATGTTGGGTTAAGTCCCGCAACGAGCGCAACCCTTGCCATTAGTTGCTACGAAAGGGCACTCTAATGGGACTGCCGGTGACAAACCGGAGGAAGGTGGGGATGACGTCAAGTCCTCATGGCCCTTATAGGTGGGGCTACACACGTCATACAATGGCTGGTACAGAGGGTTGCCAACCCGCGAGGGGGAGCCAATCCCATAAAGCCAGTCGTAGTCCGGATCGCAGTCTGCAACTCGACTGCGTGAAGTCGGAATCGCTAGTAATCGCGGATCAGAATGTCGCGGTGAATACGTTCCCGGGTCTTGTACACACCGCCCGTCACACCATGGGAGCGGGTTCTGCCAGAAGTAGTTAGCCTAACCGCAAGGAGGGCGATTACCACGGCAGGGTTCGTGACTGGGGTGAAGTCGTAACAAGGTAGCCGTATCGGAAGGTGCGGCTGGATCACCTCCTTTCTGGAAAACCGCAATCCAAATCAAATGCCCACACTTATCGGTTGTTGGAAGGTTGTCGCCACCGACCGGGTCTGACCTGAGTTGACTAGCGACCGGCTTGGGTCTGTAGCTCAGTTGGTTAGAGCACCGTCTTGATAAGGCGGGGGTCGTTGGTTCGAGACCAACCAGACCCACCATCCCTTCTCTAATCCTGGGGGGATTAGCTCAGCTGGGAGAGCACCTGCTTTGCAAGCAGGGGGTCGTCGGTTCGATCCCGTCATCCTCCACCATTCATCAGTCAACACCAAAGCGGCTTTTCACGAGGCTGCTTTGTTGTTGAATCCGGCATTGTCTGGAATCAATCGGCTGTTCTTTAACAATTCATAGAGTCGAATCAGCGTTGTTCGCGGAAACTGCTTCATGGCAGACCGTGCCGCGGACAACAATTTTGATTGCGTCAACTGAACTTCACTTCGAAGCAATTCGAATGAAGACGGCATAACGCGCCAGGTGAAAGACCTGGCCATTCCTTGATTGACTTTGCTTCTCGTGAGAGGCGTCAAAGTTATAGGGTCAAGTGAATAAGAGCATGTGGTGGATGCCTTGGCGATGATAGGCGACGAAGGACGTGATAGCCTGCGATAAGCTTCGGGGAGCTGGCAAATTAGCTTTGATCCGGAGATTTCCGAATGGGGAAACCTACCCTTATGGGTATCGCATGATGAATACATAGTCATGCGAGGCGAACCGGGTGAACTGAAACATCTCAGTAGCTCGAGGAAAAGACATCAACCGAGATTCCGAGAGTAGTGGCGAGCGAAATCGGAACAGCCTGCTAGTGATAGCGCAGAACTTAGCGGAACGGCTTGGAAAGGCCGGCTACAGAGGGTGATAGCCCCGTACGCGAAAAGATCTGTGTGGTACTGAGCTAGCGAAAAGTAGGGCGGGACACGTGTAATCCTGTCTGAACATGGGGGGACCATCCTCCAAGGCTAAATACTCATCATCGACCGATAGTGAACTAGTACCGTGAGGGAAAGGCGAAAAGAACCCCGGGAGGGGAGTGAAATAGATCCTGAAACCGCATGCTTACAAAAAGTCGGAGCCCGCAAGGGTGACGGCGTACCTTTTGTATAATGGGTCAGCGACTTACATTCAGTGGCAAGGTTAACCGAATAGGGAAGCCGCAGGGAAACCGAGTCCGAACAGGGCGTCCAGTCGCTGGGTGTAGACCCGAAACCAAGTGATCTATCCATGGCCAGGATGAAGGTGCCGTAACAGGTACTGGAGGTCCGAACCGACTAGTGTTGCAAAACTAGCGGATGAGCTGTGGATAGGGGTGAAAGGCTAAACAAACTTGGAAATAGCTGGTTCTCTCCGAAAACTATTTAGGTAGTGCCTCAAGTATTACCTTCGGGGGTAGAGCACTGTTTTGGCTAGGGGGTCATGGCGACTTACCAAACCAAGGCAAACTCCGAATACCGAAGAGTACAGCTTGGGAGACAGAGCACCGGGTGCTAACGTCCGGACTCAAGAGGGAAACAACCCAGACCGCCAGCTAAGGTCCCTAAAATTGGCTAAGTGGGAAACGAAGTGGGAAGGCTAAAACAGTCAGGATGTTGGCTTAGAAGCAGCCATCATTTAAAGAAAGCGTAATAGCTCACTGATCGAGTCGTCCTGCGCGGAAGATGTAACGGGGCTAAGCCAGTTACCGAAGCTGCGGATTTGCACGCAAGTGCAAGTGGTAGGAGAGCGTTCTGTAAGCCTGTGAAGGTGTCTCGAGAGGGATGCTGGAGGTATCAGAAGTGCGAATGCTGACATGAGTAGCGTTAAAGCGGGTGAAAAGCCCGCTCGCCGTAAGCGCAAGGTTTTCTACGCAACGTTCATCGGCGTAGAGTGAGTCGGCCCCTAAGGCGAGGCAGAGATGCGTAGCTGATGGGAAACAGGTCAATATTCCTGTACCGATGTGCAGTGCGATGTGGGGACGGAGAAGGTTAGCTCGGCCGGGTGTTGGATGTCCCGGTTCAAGCCTGTAGTCGTGCCTGGTAGGCAAATCCGCCAGGCTTAGATGAGGGGTGATAACGAGGCGGCTTGCCGCCGAAGCGAGTGATACCCTGCTTCCAGGAAAAGCCACTAAGCTCCAGCTGCACACGACCGTACCGCAAACCGACACTGGTGCGCGAGATGAGTATTCTAAGGCGCTTGAGAGAACTCGGGAGAAGGAACTCGGCAAATTGACACCGTAACTTCGGAAGAAGGTGTGCCCTTAGTAGGTGAAGTCCCTCGCGGATGGAGCCCAATGGGGTTGCAATAAATCGGTGGCTGCGACTGTTTAATAAAAACACAGCACTCTGCAAACACGAAAGTGGACGTATAGGGTGTGACGCCTGCCCGGTGCTGGAAGATTAAGTGATGGGGTGCAAGCTCTTGATCGAAGTCCCAGTAAACGGCGGCCGTAACTATAACGGTCCTAAGGTAGCGAAATTCCTTGTCGGGTAAGTTCCGACCTGCACGAATGGCGTAACGATGGCCACACTGTCTCCTCCCGAGACTCAGCGAAGTTGAAATGTTTGTGATGATGCAATCTCCCCGCGGAAAGACGGAAAGACCCCATGAACCTTTACTGTAGCTTTGTATTGGACTTTGAACGGATCTGTGTAGGATAGGTGGGAGGCTTTGAAGTGCGGTCGCTAGATCGCATGGAGCCAACGTTGAAATACCACCCTGGTGCGTTTGAGGTTCTAACCTAGGCCCGTTATCCGGGTCGGGGACAGTGCATGGTAGGCAGTTTGACTGGGGCGGTCTCCTCCCAAAGCGTAACGGAGGAGTTCGAAGGTACGCTAGTTACGGTCGGACATCGTGACGATAGTGCAATGGCATAAGCGTGCTTAACTGCGAGACTGACAAGTCGAGCAGATGCGAAAGCAGGACATAGTGATCCGGTGGTTCTGTATGGAAGGGCCATCGCTCAACGGATAAAAGGTACTCTGGGGATAACAGGCTGATACCGCCCAAGAGTTCATATCGACGGCGGTGTTTGGCACCTCGATGTCGGCTCATCTCATCCTGGGGCTGTAGCCGGTCCCAAGGGTATGGCTGTTCGCCATTTAAAGAGGTACGTGAGCTGGGTTTAAAACGTCGTGAGACAGTTTGGTCCCTATCTTCCGTGGGCGCTGCAGATTTGAGGAAGCCTGCTCCTAGTACGAGAGGACCGGAGTGGACGCACCTCTGGTGTATCGGTTGTCACGCCAGTGGCATTGCCGAGTAGCTAAGTGCGGAAGAGATAACCGCTGAAAGCATCTAAGCGGGAAACTCGTTCCAAGATGAGATCTGCCGGGGCCTTGAGCCCCCTGAAGAGTCGTTCTAGACCAGGACGTTGATAGGCTGGGTGTGGAAGCGCAGCAATGCGTTAAGCTAACCAGTACTAATTGCTCGTGCGGCTTGACCCTATAACTTTGATCGCTCAGATCAGGGTTGTTGTGCCGAGTGACGCAATCCAAATAAGCTGATTGGCTCTATGAATTGGTTGTCTTGACCCGCTCAAGATGACGACAAGTTATGCCTGATGACCATAGCGAGGTGGTCCCACTCCTTCCCATCCCGAACAGGACAGTGAAACGCCTCTGCGCCGATGATAGTGCGGATTCCCGTGTGAAAGTAGGACATCGTCAGGCTATTACAGCAGCAAAGGCCCGGCAGATATGCCGGGCCTTTTGCTTTTCCGGCATGTCGCGTATTTTCGGGTTGAGTCAACGACATTCGATACAGAAATCATGGCGACTCGTCAGGAGCTGGAGCCTTAAGGCGGGAGAAGGCTGTGCACCTGTACCAGACATGCGTCTCATTGGCTTACTCTCCCGTGCACGCTGATAAACGGGGCAAGGGATGGACCAAGTCGATGCAGTGGTGATTGGGGCCGGCGTGGTGGGGCTCGCCGTAGCCCGGGCCCTGGCCCGGGGCGGCCGGGAAACGCTGGTCCTGGAGGCCTGCACCGGCATCGGCCAGGGCGTCAGTTCGCGCAACAGCGAGGTGATCCACGCCGGGCTGTACTACGCGCCCGGTTCCCTCAAGGCCAGGCTGTGCGTGCGCGGCAAGGAATTGCTCTATGCGCTGTGCGCCAGCCACGGGGTGGCGCACCGCCGCTGCGGCAAGTTCACGGTGGCGAACACCGAAGCCGAGGTGGCGGCCTTGCGCGGGCTGCGGGACCGGGCGGCGGCCAACGGCGTCGAGGTCGAGTGCCTGGAAGGCGGGCAAGCGATGGCGCTGGAGCCGGCGCTGCGCTGCATCGCCGTCCTGCATTCACCCAGTACCGGCATCGTCGACAGCCATGGCTTCATGTTGGCGTTGCAGGGCGACCTGGAGCGGGCCGGGGGCGTGGTCGCGCTCGGTTCACCGGTGGATGGCGCGCGCCTCGACGCGAACGGCGGCCCGCACGTCTTCGAGCTGCGCGACGGCACCGAACTGGCCGCGCCGGTCCTCGTCAATGCGGCTTCGCTGCACGCCTGCGCCCTGGCGCGGCGCTTCGACGGCCTCGACCCCCGCCACGTCCCGCGCGAGTGGTTCGCCAAGGGCAACTATTACGCGCTCTCCGGCCGCGCGCCCTTCGCGCGCCTGATCTACCCCGCACCGGCCGACGCCCACCTGGGCACCCACCTCACGCTGGACCTGGGAGGCCAGGCCAAGTTCGGCCCGGACATCGAATGGCTGGACATCCGCACGCCCGAGGACATCGATTGGCGCGTGGACCCGGCGCGCGCCGACGGCTTCTACGCCGAGGTGCGGCGCTACTGGCCTGGCCTGCCGGACGGCAGCCTGCAGCCCAGCTACAGCGGCGTGCGCCCCAAGATCCACGGCCCGCACGAGAAGGCGCCGGACTTCCGCATCGACGGCCCGGCGCTGCACGGCGTGCCGGGGCTGGTCAACCTGTTCGGCATCGAGTCGCCGGGCTTGACCAGCGCGCTGGCGATCGGCGAGCACGTCGCCGCACTGCTGGCGGACTAGGCGCCGGCGCGCAGGTCCTTCAGGGCCTGCGCCACCTCCCGCACCAGCCCGGGGCCCTTGTAGATGAGCCCGGTGTAGATCTGCACCACGTCGGCCCCGGCGCGCAGCTTGCTCGCTGCATCCGCCCCGCTCAGGATGCCGCCCACCCCGATGATCGGAAACCCCGGGCCCAGCGCGGCGCGCAGCTGCGAGATCACGCGGTTGCTGGCCGCCAGCACGGGTGCGCCGCTGAGGCCGCCGGCTTCCCCGGCATGGGGCAAGTCCTTCACGGCTTCGCGCGAGATCGTCGTGTTGGTCGCGATCACGCCGTCCATGCCGTGGCGGCGCAGGGTGGTGGCGATGACTTGGACCTGGGCCTCGTCGAGGTCCGGCGCGATCTTCACGAACAGCGGCACCCGGCGACCGTGCTCGCGTGCCAGCGTCTCGCGCCGCTGGGCCAGCGCACCCAGCAACGCGTCCAGCGCCTCGTCGGATTGCAGCGCGCGCAGGTTGCTGGTGTTGGGGCTGGAAATGTTCACCGTCACGTAGTCGGCGTGCGGGTACACGCCGGCCAGCCCAAGCAGGTAATCCTGGGTGGCCGACTCGATCGGGGTGGCGGCGTTCTTGCCGATGTTCAGGCCGAGGATGCGGCCCTGGCGACGGAACGAGGAGCGCTGCACGTTGGCGACGAAGGCGTCCAGGCCGTCGTTGTTGAAGCCCAGCCGGTTGATCAGGGCCTGGGCCTGCGGCAGGCGGAACATGCGCGGCTTGGGGTTCCCCGGCTGTGGCTTGGGCGTAACGGTGCCGACCTCGACGAAGCCGAAGCCCATGGCGCCCAGCCCGTCGATGGCGCGCGCATTCTTGTCCAGCCCGGCTGCCAGGCCGACGCGGTTGGGAAATCTCAGCCCGGCCAGCTCGATCGGATCCTCGACCAGGCCGGCGCACCAGGCCCAGGCCAGCGGCGTGCCCTGCAGGCGCGCCAGCGACTCCATCGTGAGGTCGTGCGCGGCTTCGGGGTCCAGGCCGAACAGGAAGGGGCGGGCGAGCGAGTAGGGCAGCAGGGGCATGGATAATTCTTCTCGAATCAACAGCCCGGGATTGTCGCGTGACGCAGGATGAACTGAAGGCCCTGGTCGGCCAGGCCGCATTGCAGTACGTGGTGCCCGGCGAGATCGTCGGTGTGGGCACCGGCTCCACGGTGAACAAGTTCATCGAGGCGCTGGCCGGCATGAAGGATCGGATCCGCGGCGCCGTCTCCAGCTCGCTGGCCTCGACCGAGCGCCTGCGCGCCATCGGCGTGCCGGTGTTCGATGCCAATGAAGTGAAGGAGCTGTCGGTCTACATCGACGGCGCCGACGAGATCGATGGCCGCGGCCACATGATCAAGGGCGGCGGCGCGGCGTTGACGCGCGAGAAGATCGTGGCGGCCCAGTCGAGGCGCTTCGTGTGCATCGCCGACGAATCCAAGCTGGTCACGGCGCTGGGCGCCTTCCCGGTGCCGGTCGAGGTGATTCCGATGGCGACAGCGCGCATCACGCGCCAGTTCGCGGCAATGGGCGGGCAGGCCCACCTGCGGCTGAAGGACGGCGCGCCGCTGGTCACCGACAACGGGCAGCACATCCTGGACGTGGGCGGCCTGCGCATCCAGGATCCGCTGGCCTTCGAAAGCGAAGTCAACCAGTGGCCGGGCGTAGTCACCGTGGGTGTGTTCGCCCACCAGAAGGCCGCCGTGTGCCTGCTTGGCACGGCGGCGGGCGTGCGGACGCTGCAGTTCTAACTAGAAGACGATGCCGGCCGGGTTGCTGCCCGGTGGCGTCGCCGGGGCGGCCGGCGCGGGGGCCGCGGTCGGCGCCGGGGAGGCGGCCGGTGCGGCAGCGCGCACGGGTTGCGCGACCACCATCGGCGTCGGTTCCGGCTGGCGGTAGCCGCTGGGCAGCTGGGAGCTGCGCGGATAGCCCGCGGCAGTCAGAAACTGCGACCACTCCGACTCCGAGTAGCCCTTGAGCTGCTGCGAGCCCACCGTCATCAGCGGCAGGGCGGGCGTAGCGCCACTCAAACGCTCGAGTGCCGCGATGTCCTCGGCCGAGGTGACCGTCTTCTCGGTGAACGGGATGCCCCGCTGCAGCAGGTAGGTGCGGCCGGACCCGCAGGGCGCGCAGTCGGCCCCCGTGTACAGGATTACCGGGTAGCGATTGGCCACCTGGCGCAGGTCGAAGGGGAGGGCGGGGTTGCCGCTGCCGACGGCAAGCCCGGGCGCGGCCGCCGCCGACCCCACCGATGCCTTGGCGCCCGGTTCGCTGGGCGGCTTGTCGGAGAAGGTCACCCGCCCGTCCGGCCCGACGATCCGGTACACCTGCTGGGCGCCGGCCGTGCTGGCCGCCACGGCCAGTGCGAGCACGGCCAGTCGGAAGGCAAGGGTCGTAGGGGCGCAAGTCATGGGCCCCGATTTTCTGCGCGTGACCGATGTCACGCCATGCCCTGGTGGCGTAACAGTGCGTCGAGTGTGGGCTCGCGGCCACGGAAGGCCTTGAACGACTCCATCGCCGGCCGGCTGCCGCCCGTCTCGAGGATGGCCTGGCGGTAGCGGCGCCCCGTTTCGACGCTGGGCATGCCGTCGGGCGAGGCCGTTTCCTCGAAGGCCGCATAGGCATCGGCCGACAGCACCTCGGCCCACTTGTAGCTGTAATAGCCGGCCGCATAGCCGCCCGCGAAGATGTGGCTGAAGGTGTGTGGCGTGCGGCTGAATTCCGGCGAAGGCAGCACGGCCACCTCGGCCCGCACCTGCCGCAGCAGGGACATGAAGTCGCCGGCCGGGTCGTGGTCGGTGTGCAGCAGCATGTCGTACAGCGCGAACTCGATCTGGCGCAGCGTGGCCAGGCCGCTCTGGAAGTTCTTGGCCGCCAGCATCTTGTCGAACAGCGCGCGCGGCAGCGGCTCGCCGGTATCGACATGGGCGGTCATGTGGCGCAGCACCGCCCATTCCCAGCAGAAGTTCTCCATGAACTGGCTGGGCAACTCCACGGCGTCCCATTCCACGCCGCTGATGCCGGAGACGTCGCGCTCCTTCACCCGCGTCAGCATGTGGTGCAGCCCATGGCCGGTCTCGTGGAACAAGGTGATCACGTCGTCGTGCGTCAGCAGCGGCGGCTTGCCATCGACGCCATCGGCGAAGTTGCACACCAGGTGCGCCACCGGGGTCTGCAGGCGGTTGTCGTCCGGGCGCTGCCAGCGGGCGCGCACGTCGTCCATCCAGGCGCCGCCCCGCTTGCCGTTGCGGGCAGCCGGGTCCAGGTAGAACTGGCCCACCAGCTCGCCGCCGCGCTCGATGCGATAGAACTCCACACGCGGGTTCCACACGGGCGCTTCGTCGCGACGGATACTCACCTCGAACAGCGTCTCGACGATCTTGAACAGGCCGGCCAGCACCTTGGGCGCGGTGAAGTACTGCTTGACGGCCTGCTCGCTGAAGGCGTAGCGGGCTTCCTTGAGCTTCTCGCCGATGTAGCTCCAGTCCCAGGGCTGCGGGTCGGCGATGCCGAGCTTGTCGGCGGCGAACGCGCGCAGGTCGGCCACGTCCTGCTCGGCGTGCGGCCGGGCCTTGGTCGCCAGTTCGCGCAGGAAGGCGATCACCTGCGCGGGCGAATCGGCCATCTTGGGCACGAGCGAGACCTCGGCGAAGTTGCGGTAGCCCAGCAGGCCGGCTTCTTCCTTGCGCAGCGCGAGGATCTCGTGGATGTTCGCCGTGTTGTCGTACTTGCGGAATTCCTCCGGCGCCTGGTCGCTGGCGCGGGTGACGTAGGCGCGGTACAGGCGCAGGCGCAGCTCGCGGCTGTGGGCGAACTGCATGACCGGCAGGTAGCTGGGCATCTTCAGCGTCAGCTTGTAGCCGTCCTTGCTCTCGGCCTGCGCCGCGGCGCGAGCGGCATGGACCACGTCCCGGGGCACCCCGTCGAGCTCGTCCTGGCGGGCGTAGTAGGCGTAGCTGTCGGTGGCGTCCAGCGCGTTCTCGCTGAACTTCTGGCTCAGCTCGGCCTGGCGCTCCTGGATCTGGGCGAAGCGCTCCTTGGCCGCGCCCTGCAGCTCGGCGCCTCCCAGCACGAAGTTGCGCATGGCGTTCTTCAGCGCCTGGCGCTGTTCCGCGTCGAGCAGGTTCGGGTCCATCGCCTTGTACTTCGCATAGAGGCGCTCATCGGAGCCCAGGCGGGTCCAGAAGTCGGTGATCTTCGGGAGGGCCGCGTTGTAGGCGGCGCGCAGCTCGGGCGTGTCGGCCACGCTGTTCAGGTGGCTGACGGCGCCCCAGGCACGGCCGAGCCGTTCGGTGGTGCAGTCCAGCCGGCTGGCCATGGCCTTCCAGTCGGCCGGGAAGGCCGGCGCGACCACCTCTTCCAGCGCGGCTTCGCTCTCGGCGAGCAGGCTGTCGATGGCCGGAGCGACGTGCTCCGGCCGGATCTGGTCAAACAGGGGAAGGTCGTGGAAGTCGAGCAGGGGATTGGGCATGCCGGTCATTTTGCGGCAGCCCCGCCGACTTCAACGGTCCGGGGAGATTGGCTTGGCCGATGGCGCCGATCAGCCGGCGGCCCGCTCGGCCGCTTCCAGCGTATTGACCAGCAGCATGGCGCGCGTCATGGGACCGACGCCGCCGGGCACCGGCGTGATCCAGCCGGCGACCTGCCGGACGCCGTCGAAATCGACGTCGCCGCAGAGCTTGCCTTCGTGGTTGCGGTTCATGCCGACGTCGATGACCACCGCGCCGGGCTTGACCATGTCGGCCGTCAGCACGCTGCGCTTGCCGACCGCGGCCACCACCACGTCGGCCTGCAGCGTGAGGGCCTTCAGGTCGCGGGTGCGGCTGTGGCAGACGGTGACGGTGGCGTCCTTCTGCAGCAGCATCAGGGCCATCGGCTTGCCGACGATGTTGCTGCGGCCGATCACCACCGCGTGCTTGCCGCGCAGGTCGTAGCCGATGCTCTCGAGCATCTTCATGCAGCCGTAGGGCGTGCAGGGCCAGAAGCCGGGCTGGCCGGTGACGAGCGCGCCGGCGCTGGCGACGTGGAAGCCGTCCACGTCCTTGGCCGGCGCGATGGCTTCGATTACCTTGCTGGCGTCCATGTGCCGGGGCAGCGGCAGCTGCACCAGGATGCCGTGCACGGACGGATCGGCGTTGAGCGTGCGGATGCGATCGAGCAGCGCGGACTCCGCCAGGTCGGCGGGATAGGTCTCGAGCGTCGCCTTCAACCCGGTCTGCGTGCTGTCGCTGACCTTGTGCCGCGTGTAGACCTGGCTGGCCGGGTCTTCGCCGACCAGGATGATCGCGAGGGCCGGTTCGACGCCGCGAGCCTTCAGCGCCTGGGTGCGGCCGGCGACTTCGGCGCGGATCTGCTGGGCGAGGGCGTTGCCGTCGATCAGTCGGGCCGTCATGCCTTGGCCGGGTGTTGCTGGCCGAGGGCGATCTTCAGCAGGTCGGCCACCGTGTTGGCGTTGAGCTTTTCCATGATGTTGGCGCGGTGCGCTTCCACGGTCTTGATGCTGATGCCCAGGTCGTCAGCGATCTGCTTGTTCAGGCGGCCGGCGACGATGCGCTCGAGCACCTGGGCCTCGCGGCTGGTGAGCTTGGACAGCAGGGCGTCGCGGCTCGCCGCGCTCTGGTACTCGGCGAAGGCACCCTTGGCGTGCTCCAGCATGCGCTCGACCAGGCTGACCAGCTCTTCTTCCTTGAAGGGCTTCTGGATGAAATCCATCGCGCCCTTCTTCATCGTGTTCACGGCCATCGGCACGTCGCCGTGTCCGGTGATGAACACCACCGGCAGCGGCGACTTGCGCTCGATCAGGCGGTCCTGCAGCTCCAGCCCGGTCATCCCCGCCATGCGGATGTCGACGATCAGGCAGGCGACCTCGCGCGGGTCGTAGCGGGAAAGGAAGGACTCGGCCGACTCGAAGCAGCGGACACGGTAGTCCTTGCCTTCGAGCAGCCATTGCAGGGAGTCGCGCACGGCTTCGTCGTCATCGACGACATAGACGGTGCCCTTCTTTGGAATCAGGCTCATGCAACGGCTCCAGCGTCCTTGTTTGCTGCGGAACTGATAGCGCCGGACACTGGTATCCAGAAGGAGAAACGGCAGCCGGCGACTTCGCTGCCATTGTAGATGTTCTCCGCATGCATCCGACCCTGGTGCGATTCGACGATCGACCGGCACAAATTCAGCCCGATGCCCATGCCTTCGGGCTTGGTGGAGAAGAAGGCCTGGTACAGGCGCTCCAGCACCTCGGGCGACAGACCCTGGCCGCTGTCCTGCACCGAGAAATCGACCACCGGCTGGTCATCGACGTGGCGCGGCACCACCCGCAACTCCACGCTGCGCTGCGCCGTCGGGCGGCGCGCGTGCTCGATCGATTCGGCGGCGTTCTTCAGCAGGTTGACCAGCACCTGCTCGATCAGGATCGGATCGACCAGCAGCTTGGGCAGCCGCGCGGCCACGTAGTGCGACAGGCGCACGTTGCGCCGGCGCAGCTCGATCTCGGCCAGCTCCACCGCCTCGCCCACCATCGTGGGCACGTCGGCCAGTGTGCGATTGGGCTCGCTGCGGCGCACGAAGCTGCGGATGCGCTGGATGATCTGGCCGGCGCGATGCGCCTGGCGCGCGGTCTTGTCCAGGGCCTGCAGCAGGTCGTCGTCCTTCATCTGCCCGGCCCGGATGCGCGACACCATGCCGTTGCAGTAGTTGTTGATGGCGGTGAGCGGCTGGTTCAATTCATGCGCCACGCTGGAGGCCATTTCGCCCATGGTCACCAGCCGGCTGGCGGCCTGGGCGCGCTCGGCTTGCGCCGCCGCCTGCTCCTCGGCATGCCGGCGCGGCGTGATGTCGGTGGCGATCACCATCTGCGCCAGCCGCCCGTCCACCCAGTTCAGGTAGCGCGAGCGCACCTCCAGCCACTTGCCCAGTTCGGGCACGAAGATCTCGGCGTTCTCGGACTGCGCGGTGGTCAGGTGGCCGGTGGGCAGGCCCGCGAAGGCGTCGACCTCGTCGAGCTGTTCCTCGCTGCGCGGCTGGTCCGGCACGCCGGCCTGGGCGACCATCTGCAGGTGGCCGCCGGTGTTCAGGCCGAACCACAGCCGGTACAGCTTGTTGGCGAACAGCAGCTCCTCGCTGCCCAGCGGCGCCACCGACACCGACGCATCCAGCGCTTCCAGCACCGTGGTGAAGCGCTCGTAGGAAGCCGACAGCTGCTCGCGGATGCGGTTCGGCTCGGTGATGTCGGTCATCGACGTCATCCAGCCGGTCTGGTGCCCCTTGGGGTCGATCAGCGGCGAGACGTACAGGCGGGCGTCGAACAGGCTGCCGTCCTTGCGCTTGACACGGGTCTGGAAGCCGCCCGGCGTGCTGCGGCCATGGAGCTCGTCGTCCAGCCGCGCCGTCAGTTGCTCGCGGTCGGCATCGGGCCAGTAGGGGAAGGGCGCGGTGCGGCCGACCAGCTCCGACTCGGACCACCCCGTCATCTGGCAGAAGGCCGGGTTGACGTAGCTGATGCGGCCCTGCATGTCCAGCGCCCGCATGCCGGTGAGCATGGAGTTCTCCATCGCCCGGCGGAAGTTGGTTTCGGCGATCAGGGCCTGCTGGGCCTGCATGCGCCGCCGCGTGTGGCGCCAGTTGCCGATCAGCATCCAGGCGGTCATCGCGCTGAGCGTGCCCACCAGCCAGAACAAGCCGCTGCCGACCACGCCCAGCGAGGTGCGATAGGCCTGGCCGCGCAGCACCAACCCGTTGCCCACCGGCGAGACCGGCACCTCGAATTCGTTGGCCTGCGGCGCCGCCCACGACAGCAGCCGGCTGGCCGTGCCGCGCGGCGGCAGCGCCTGGCCCGCCAACAGGCGGCCCTTGGCGTCCAGCAGCGACACGGCATAGCGCGCCGACACCTCCGCCGGCACGCCGTAGCGCAGCAGGCTGTCGATCGAGTACTCGGCCAGGATCACCCCGGCAAAGCGCGCCTGGTCGGCCAGCGGCACGTGCAACTGCAGCATCTGCGGCGGATCGCTGCCGGCGCTCGGCTGCGAATAGAGCGGCTGCTGCACGTCGCGCACCAGCGAGTAGGTGGCCTCGGTTTCGCTGCCGGGGCGCAGCACGTCGCCGGGCACGCGCAGTTGCTGCACCGGCACGCTCGGGCCGGCATGGGACGCCCGCACGCGGCGGCGCTCGTCGACCCAGGCCATGGCCTGCAGCTCCGGGTGCTGGATCACCATGGTTTCGGCGCGGCTGGAAAACTCCTCGGCATCGACATCCTTGTTGGAGATGTCGCGGGCGATGCGCATCAGCTGTTCCTGCCGTTCCAGCAGGCGCAACCGGAGGCGCTGCTGGGCGTACTCGACGTCGCGCCGGACCGCCTCCTGCTCGCGGTCCATTTCTTCCAGCCGCAGGTAGCCGAAGGCCGAAATGATGGCGGCCAGGAACAGCAGCACGGCCGCCAGCGGGGCCAGCATCGCGAAGCGGTCCTGCCGGCCCGGGGTCTGCCGCCGCCACCAGCGCCGCAGCCCCGGCACCGGCGGGGTGGCCTCGTGCAACTCGTGGGCGCTGCTGTCTTGCATGGAGGCTGAGAGTGTAGGTGAGGCCTTTGCGTGCCCTTGCTGTCACATTGTGAAATGGTGCGGCGCAATTTGAAAAGAGGCACTTTCTGTGCGAAACTGCCCGCGCCGCCGCAGCCAAGGTCGCCCGTTCCATGGGCAAGCCAGCCGTTGCGCCCGTACTAAATTACCCCGAACCCACAGGAGACCTCCCGATGTCAGCCCAGCCCGAGCACGCGTTCGGCGCGGCCGCCAACGATGCGGACGCCGAGGAAACCCGCGAATGGATCGACGCGCTGTCCGCGGTGATCGCCAATGAGGGCCGCGATCGCGGCCACTTCCTGCTGGAGCACCTGCTGGAGCAGGCCCGGCAGGAGGGCATCGACATGCCCTTCTCGGCCACCACCGGCTACGTCAACACCATCGAGCCGCAGGACGAGGAACGCTGCCCCGGCAACCTGGAGATGGAGGAGCGGCTGCGCGCCTACATGCGCTGGAACGCCATGGCCATGGTGGTCAAGGCCAACCGGCTGCACCCGGAGGACGGCGGCGACCTGGGCGGCCACATCAGCTCGTTCGCTTCGGTGGCCACCATGTTCGGCTGCGGCTTCAACCATTTCTGGCACGCCGAGAGCGAGAACCACGGCGGCGACTGCCTCTACATCCAGGGCCATAGCGCGCCCGGTGTCTATGCCCGCGCCTTCCTGGAAGGCCGGCTGACCGAGGACCAGTTGCTGAACTTCCGCCAGGAAGTCGGCGGCAAGGGGCTGTCGAGCTACCCGCACCCCAAGCTGATGCCGGAGTTCTGGCAGTTCCCGACGGTGTCCATGGGCCTGGGCCCGCTGATGGCGATCTACCAGGCGCGCTTCCTGAAGTACCTGCACGCGCGCGGCATCGCCGACACCGCCAACCGCAAGGTCTGGGCCTTCCTGGGCGACGGCGAGATGGACGAGGTCGAGTCGATGGGCGCCATCGGCGTGGCTGCGCGCGAGAAGCTGGACAACCTGGTCTTCGTCGTCAACTGCAACCTGCAGCGGCTGGACGGCCCGGTGCGCGGCAACGGCAAGGTCATCCAGGAGCTGGAAGGCGAGTTCCGCGGCGCCGGCTGGAACGTGATCAAGCTGGTCTGGGGCAGCTACTGGGACCCGCTGCTGGCGCGCGACAAGGAAGGGATCCTGCGCCAGGTCATGATGGACACGCTGGATGGCGACTACCAGCACATGAAGGCCAACGACGGCGCTTACGTGCGCAAGCATTTCTTCGGGCGGCACCCCAAGCTGCTGGAGATGGTCGCCAAGATGAGCGACGAGGACATCTGGCGCCTCAACCGCGGCGGCCACGACCCGCAGAAGGTCTATGCGGCCTACCACCGCGCCGCGAATCACAAGGGTCAGCCGACGGTGCTGCTGGTCAAGACCGTCAAGGGCTTCGGCATGGGCCGCGCCGGCGAGGGCAAGAACATCGCCCACCAGGCCAAGAAGATGAGCGACGAGGACATCCGCACCTTCCGCGACCGCTTCAACATCCCGATTCCCGACGACAAGCTGCCGGAGATCCCCTTCTACAAGCCGGAAGAGGACACGCCGGAGATGAAGTACCTGCACGCCCGGCGCCAGGCGCTGGGCGGCTACCTGCCCAAGCGCCGGGCCAGGGCCGAGGAGCAGCTGCCGGTGCCGCCGATCGACACCTTCAAGGCGGTGCTGGAGCCGACCGCCGAGGGCCGCGAGATCAGCACCACGCAGGCCTTCGTGCGCTTCCTGACCACGCTGCTGCGCGACAAGCAGCTCGGCCCGCGCGCCGTGCCCATCCTGGTGGACGAGGCGCGCACCTTCGGCATGGAGGGGTTGTTCCGACAGATCGGCATCTACAACCCGGAAGGCCAGAAGTACACCCCGCAGGACCGCGACCAGGTCTCCTACTACAAGGAAGACCAGTCCGGCCAGATCCTGCAGGAGGGCATCAACGAGGCTGGCGGCATGGCCAGCTGGATCGCGGCGTCGACCTCGTACTCGACCAACAACCGCATCATGGTGCCGTTCTACATCTACTACTCGATGTTCGGCCTGCAGCGGGTGGGCGACCTGGCCTGGGCGGCCGGCGACATGCAGGCGCGCGGCTTCCTGCTGGGCGGCACATCCGGGCGCACCACGCTCAACGGCGAGGGCCTGCAGCACGAGGACGGCCACAGCCACATCCTGGCGCAGACCATCCCCAACTGCGTGAGCTACGACCCGACGTTCGCGCACGAGGTGGCGGTGATCCTGCACCACGGCCTCAAGGGCATGGTGGAGCGGCAGGACAACGTCTTCTACTACATCACGCTGCTCAACGAGAACTACGCCATGCCGGGCCTGCAGCCCGGCACCGAGGAGCAGATCATCAAGGGCATGTACCTGTTCAAGCCCGCCGCGGGCAAGGACAAGGCGCCGCTGGTCAACCTGCTGGGCTCCGGCTCCATCCTGCGCGAGTCGATCGCCGCGCAGGAGCTGCTGGAGAAGGACTGGGGCGTGCGCGCCAACGTCTGGAGCTGCCCCAGCTTCAACGAGCTGGCACGCGAAGGCCAGGACTGCGAGCGCTGGAACCTGCTGCACCCGACCGACCAGCCGCGCGTGCCGTTCGTCACGCAGCAGCTGCAGCCGCACGCCGGACCGGTGGTCGCGTCCACCGACTACATCAAGGCGTACGTCGAGCAGATCCGGCCGTTCATCCCCCAGGGCCAGGCCTACAAGGTGCTGGGCACCGACGGCTTCGGCCGCAGCGACTTCCGCAGCCGGCTGCGCGAGCACTTCGAGATCAACCGCCACTACATCGTGGTGGCGGCGCTCAAGGGCCTGAGCGAGGACGGCAAGGTGCCGGCCTCCCGGGTGGCCGAGGCGATCGCGAAGTACGGCATTGCCGCCGACAAGATCAACCCGTTGTACGCATGAGCAGGAGGCGGCCCCCCGAAAGGGCCAGCGCCGCAGCCTGCAGCGCGGGGTATCGTTGTTGACCGCCGGCCGGCGGCTCACAAGAACAAACAGGAGAACAGGCCCATGGCATCGGTCGAAGTGAAGGTTCCGGACATCGGGGACTTCAAGGACGTCGCCGTCATCGAAGTGCTGGTCCAGCCGGGTGACCGGATCAAGCCGGAGCAGTCACTGGTCACCGTCGAGTCGGACAAGGCCTCGATGGAGATTCCTTCCAGCCACGGCGGCGTGGTGAAGGAGCTGAAGATCAAGCTGGGGGACAAGCTGTCCGAGGGCAGCGTGCTGCTGGTCCTCGAAGCCAGCGATGCGGGCGCCGCGAGCCCTGCGCCTGCGGAGCAGGGCAGGGTGGGGGCGCAGGCCTCGACGCCTGCAGCGCCGGCCCCGTCGGCCCCCGCCTTGGCTCCAGCCCAAGCGTCCGCCCGGACGGGAGGAGGGGAGAGCCAGCCGGCCGCCATCGAAGTCCGCGTCCCCGACATCGGCGACTTCAAGGACGTCGCCGTCATCGAACTGCTGGTCAAGCCGGGCGATGCCGTCCGGTTGGAGCAGTCGCTGATCACGGTGGAAAGCGACAAGGCCTCGATGGAGATCCCGTCTTCGGCAGCGGGGGTGCTCAAGGAGCTCAAGGTCGGCCTCGGCGACAAGGTGAACATCGGCGACCTGATCGCGGTGATCGAGGGTGCAGCGGGCGAAAGCGCCGCACCGCCGCCCGCTGCAGCGCGGGCCGAGGCTGCGGCCACCCCGGCGCCTTCGCCCGAAACCGCGGGCAAAGCTGCGCCGGCGAGCCAGGGCCGGGCGGGTGAGCGCATCCTGCCCACCGCCGCGCTTGCGCCGCACGAACCGGCGGCGCCCGCCGGCAAGCTGCCGCACGCGTCGCCCTCGGTGCGCAAGTTCGCGCGCGAACTGGGCGTGCCGCTGGAGGAGGTCCGGGGCTCCGGCCCCAAGGGCCGGATCCTGCAGGAGGACGTGCAGAACTTCACCAAGGCGGTGATGCGCGGCGACGCCCGCACGCAGATGGCCGCCGGCAAGGGCGGGGCGGCCGCGGGCGGCGCCGGCCTCGGCCTGCTGCCCTGGCCTGAGGTGGACTTCGCGAAGTTCGGCCCGGTCGAGCGCAAGGACCTGTCGCGCATCCGCAAGATCGCCGGCCCCAACCTGCATCGCAACTGGGTGATGATCCCGCACGTCACCAACCATGACGACGCCGACATCACCGAACTGGAAGCGTTCCGCCTGCAGCTCAACAAGGAAAACGAGAAGAGCGGCGTCAAGGTCACCATGCTCGCGTTCCTGATCAAGGCCTGCGTGGCGGCGCTCAAGCAGTTCCCCGAGTTCAACAGCTCGCTGGACGGCGAGCAGGTGGTCCTGAAGCGCTACTGGAACATCGGCTTCGCTGCCGACACGCCCAACGGCCTGGTGGTGCCGGTGATCAAGGAGGCCGACCGCAAGGGCATCCTGCAGATCAGCACCGAGATGTCGGAACTGGCGAAGAAGGCGCGCGACGGCAAGCTGTCGCCGACCGAGATGAGCGGCGCGACCTTCACGATCTCGTCGCTGGGCGGTATCGGCGGGCGCTACTTCACTCCCATCATCAATGCCCCGGAAGTCGCTATCCTCGGGGTGTGCCGCAGCCGGACCGAACCGGTCTGGGACGGCCAGCAGTTCCAGCCGCGGCTGGTGCTGCCGCTGTCGTTGTCCTGGGACCACCGCGTGGTCGACGGCGCCGCCGCGGCCCGCTTCAACGCCTTCCTGGGCGCCATCCTGGCGGATTTCCGCCGCATGCTCCTCTGACCGAGAGCCGATCCGCAAGCAAGAAGAACATCGCTTATGACGACTGTGGTGGTAGTAAGGAAGGCCGGCCAGATCGCCATCGCCGCCGATACCCTGGTGACCTTCGGTGACACGATGCTGTCCAAGCGCTACGAAGACAACACCAAGATCTTCCGCGTCGACACCGAAGCCGGTCCCAGCTACATCGGCATGGCCGGCACCGTGGCGCACTTCCCGGTGCTGCGCAAGGCCATCGGCTCCATGCCCCGCGAGATCCTCCAGCTGGGCAGCAAGGACGAGGTGTTCGACACCTTCACCAAGCTGCACCCGTACCTGAAGGACAACTTCTTCCTGCAGACCAAGGAAGAGGACAGCGATCCCTACGAGTCCAGCCAGTTCAGCGTCGTGATCGCCAACGCCAGTGGCATCTACGGCCTGTACAGCTACCGCGAGGTGTTCGAGTTCAAGGAGTTCTGGGGCATCGGCTCGGGCCGCAGCTTCGCGCTGGGCGCCATGCATTCGATCTACGGCAAGGCCAAGACCGCGCGCGAAGTGGCCGAGGCCGGCATCACCGCCGGCTGCGAGTTCGACCGCAACTCGGCGCTGCCTTTCGACCTGTTCACGCTGCGGATGAAGGAAGCCAAATGAGCCGGGTCGATGTCAAGGTCCCCGATATCGGGGACTTCAAGGATGTGGCCGTGATCGAGCTGCTGGTGCAGCCCGGCGACGAAGTGAAGCAGGAGCAGTCGCTGGTCACGGTGGAGAGCGACAAGGCCTCGATCGAGATTCCGTCCAGCCACGCGGGCGTGGTGAAGGAACTCAAGGTCAAGCTCGGGGACCGGGTGTCCGAAGGCAGCTTGCTGCTGGTGCTGGAGGCCCTTGATGCGAGTCCTGCACCCCAGCCCTCGCCCCTGCAGGAAGAGCGCGCGGCGCCGGCGCAGGAGCCGGCAGCGCGTGCTCCGGCGCCAGCGGGAGTAGAGCGGGATGAGCCGGCCGCTGCCCGAACGACGGGCGAGGCCGGCAGTGCCAGTTTCGACTGCGATGTCCTGGTGCTCGGCGGCGGCCCCGGCGGCTACTCGGCCGCGTTCAGGGCGGCCGACCTGGGCCTGAAGGTGGTGCTTGTCGAGCGCTACGGCACGCTGGGCGGTGTGTGCCTCAACGTCGGCTGCATTCCGTCCAAGGCGCTGCTGCACGTCGCGGCCGTGATGGACGAGGCCAGCCACTTCGAATCGCTGGGGGTGAGCTTCGGAGCGCCCCAGGTCGACCTGGACAAGCTGCGCGCCCACAAGGCCAAGGTCGTGGGCAAGCTCACCGGCGGCCTGGCGGCGATGGCGAAGATGCGCAAGGTCACGGTGCTGCGTGGCGTGGGCCAGTTCACCGGCCCGCACGAGCTGGAAGTGGCCGAGACCGCCGGCCCGGCGCAGGAGCCCACCGGCCAGAAGCAATCGCTGCGTTTCCGCAACGCCATCATCGCCGCCGGCTCGCAGGCCGTTCGCCTGCCGTTCCTGCCGCAGGATCCGCGCATCGTCGATTCCACCGGTGCGCTGGAGCTCCCGGCGGTCCCCAAGCGCATGCTCGTCCTGGGCGGCGGGATCATCGGGCTGGAGATGGGCACGGTGTACTCCACGCTGGGCGCGCGGCTCGACGTGGTGGAGATGCTCGACGGCCTGATGCAAGGCGCCGACCGCGACCTGGTGCGGGTGTGGCAGAAGATGAACGCGCGCCGCTTCGACAAGGTCATGCTCAAGACCAAGACCGTTGGCGCCGAAGCGACGAAGGACGGCATCCTGGTTCGCTTCGAGGGCGAGCAGGCGCCCGCCGAACCCCAGCTCTACGACCTCGTGCTGCAGGCGGTCGGCCGCAGCCCCAACGGCCGGCGCATCGCCGCCGACAAGGCCGGCGTGCAGGTCGACGAACGTGGCTTCATCCCGGTCGACATCCAGATGCGCACCAACGTGCCGCACATCTACGCCATCGGCGACATCGTCGGCCAGCCCATGCTCGCACACAAGGCCGTGCACGAGGGGCATGTGGCGGCCGAAGCGGCCGCCGGCCTGAAGAGCGCGTTCGAGGCGCGGGTCATTCCGAACGTCGCCTACACCGACCCGGAAGTGGCCTGGGTGGGCCTGACCGAGGACCAGGCCAAGGCCCAGGGCATCGCCATCACCAAGGGCCACTTCCCCTGGTCGGCCTCCGGCCGGGCGATCGCCAACGCCCGGGACGAGGGCTTCACCAAGCTGCTGTTCGATGCGCAGACGCACCGCATCCTGGGCGGTGCCATCGTCGGCACCCACGCCGGCGACATGATCGGCGAGGTCGCGCTGGCCATCGAGATGGGCGCCGACATGGTGGACATCGGCAAGACCATCCACCCGCACCCGACGCTGGGCGAGAGCATCGGCATGGCGGCGGAGATCGCCGAGGGCACCTGCACCGACGTGCCGCCCCCGCGCAAGTAGTGCGGGGCAGGGCGAGCGTTATGGCTCGGCCGCCGGGGAAGGCTGGGCCACCAGCACCCGGCGGGCGCCGTCGAAGCGGCGCTGCCAGTAGCTGCCGTTCATGCTCTCCAGGCGCACTTCGGCGCCGGGCTTGGGCGAGTGGATGAACTTGCCGTCGCCGACGTAGATGCCGACATGGCTGAAGGCGCGCCGCATGGTGTTGAAGAACACCAGGTCGCCGGGGCGCAGGTCCTGCTTGTCGATCGCCTGGGTGGCGGCGGCCTGCTGGTCGGCCTTGCGCGGCAGCACCAGCCCGACCGTCTGCTCGTACATGGCCTTGACGAAGCCGCTGCAATCGAAGCCGGTGTCGGCGCTGTTGCCGCCGCGGCGGTAGGGCACGCCCAGGAAGCCCATGGCCGTGACCACCAGCTCCGAGGTGGTGTCGGTGATGCGCTCGCGCACCGCATCGAGCCGGCTCAAGACGCCTTTCTCGGCCATGAAACGGTGCAGGTCATCCTCGGCCGCAGTTGGCGCGCCATGCGCCGCCGACACGGCCAGGGCCAGGACTGGAACAATGCTGAGCCACCTCGACATGGCGCGCAGGGTAAGGAGCGTGATACAAGAAGTCAAGCGAGGTTCGCAATGTAAGCCGTTGATGCTGATGCATTTTCACCTCGGTTCTTTCAGGCCAGAGTGCGAACGGGCGGCGTCCCCGTCACAGGAGGTCATGGAGATGGTTCCTTTCGATGCGAGCGCCCGGCTCCGGCGAGCGTCACTGTTTGCCGCCCTGCTGGCCAGCCTGGCCGCCGGGGTCGCGGCCCAACCCCGGGCCACGCCCGTAGCAGCCGGGCTGGAGCATCCCTGGGCGGTGGCCTTCCTGGACGAGGGCCGCTTCCTCGTGACCGAGCGGCCGGGCCGGATGCGGGTGGTGGAGCCGGATGGGCGGCTCGGGCCGCCGCTGCCCGGCGTGCCCGAGGTGGTCGCCGCCGGCCAGGGCGGCCTGCTGGACCTGGTGCTGGACTCGGGCTTCGCGACCAACCGGACGCTGTACTTCTGCTTCTCCGAGCCGGGCAGCGGCGGCAACTCCACCGCCCTGGCCAAGGCGCGGCTGGCCAGCGACCGCAGCCGGCTGGAGGACGTGCAGGTGATCTTCAGCCAGAAGCCCAAGGTGGACAGCCGGATGCACTTCGGCTGCCGCATCGTCGAGGCGCGTGACGGCACCCTGTTCCTGACCACCGGCGATCGCTATTCGCGCATGCAGGACGCGCAGCGGCTGGACAACCATCTCGGCAAGGTGATCAGGGTCACCAAGAATGGCGCGCCGGCGCCCGGCAACCCCTTTGTCGGCCGCGATGGCGCGCTGCCCGAGATCTGGAGCTACGGCCACCGCAATTCGCAGGGCGCGACGCTGGCGCCGGATGGCCGCTTCTGGATGCACGAGCACGGCGCCCAGGGCGGCGACGAGATCAACCTGCCCGAAGCAGGCCGCAACTACGGCTGGCCGGTGATCACCTGGGGCGTGAACTACGGCGGCGCCAAGATCGGCGAAGGACTGACCTCCAAGCCCGGAATGGAGCAGCCGCTGCACTACTGGGTGCCGTCGATCGCCCCATCGGGCATGGCCTTCCTGACCAGCGACCGCTACGGCCCGGGCTGGAAAGGCAACCTCTTCATCGGCTCGCTCAAGTTCGGCTACCTCGACCGGGTCGAGCTGGAAGGCGGCAAGGTCGTGCGCGAGCACCGCCTGCTCGAGGGCGTGGGCCGGGTGCGCGACGTGCGCCAGGGGCCCGACGGGCTGCTGTACCTGCTGACCGACAGCGCCAACGGCCGGCTGCTGCGACTGCAGCCCTGAAGCGGCGGCTCAGGCCTTCACCAGGCCCTTGCGCACCGCGTAGCGGGTCAGGCTGGCGATGTCGTTGAGCTTGAGGCGCTCCATGATCCGGGCCCGGTGCACGTCGACCGTCTTGGACGACAGCCCCAGTTCGAAGGCGATTTCCTTGGAAGCCCTTCCCTGCGCGATCAGCTTGAGGATCTCGAGCTGCCGGTCGGTCAGCTCGTCGCTGGCGGCCGGTTCCGAGGGTTGCAGCAGGCGCTGCGCGATGACCGGGCTGAAGTAGGTGCCGGTGGCCATCACGCTGCGGATCGACTGCTCCAGTTCGAACGGCGGCGCGTCCTTCATCAGGTAGCCGCAGGCGCCGCTGGCTACCGCGCGCTTGACGAAATCGACCGTGTCGTACATCGACAGCACCAGCAGGCGCACGCCGGGGTGCTTGCCGTGGATCTCGGCGATGGCGGCAATGCCATCCATGCCCGGCATCGAGATGTCGGTCATCACCACGTCGGGCTGCAGCGAATCGACCAGGGTCACCAGCTCGCGGCCGTCGCGCGCCTCGGCGATCACCTCGACGCCTTCCACCATCGTCAGCAGGGCCTTGATGCCCGATCGCACCAGGTCATGGTCGTCGGCCAGCACCACGCGGATGGGCTTTGCGGCCGTCTTCGGTTGGACTTCTCTCATCTTCTCTTTTTACAGCACGGCCCGGACGGCGACACCGGCACCCGGACGAGTGCGGATGTGCAGCCGCCCGCCGGCCACCTCCGTGCGCTCGATCATGCCGTACAGCCCGACATTGCGTTCGCTGGGCTGGCCGTCGAGGACCGAATGCTTGTCGAAGCCGGCGCCGTCGTCCAGCACCAGCAGCCCGATGCGGCCATCCGGCAGGAAGCGCAGGCGCACGCGCACCAGGGCGGCGCGCGCATGGCGCACGGTGTTCACCAGCGCCTCCTGCACCAGCCGCATGGCCACCGAAGCATTTTCACCGGGCGGCCGCGGTTCGGCCCCGCGCGCAGTGACCTCGAACGCCAGCCCGGCCGGCTCGGCGATGCGCTGCACCGCGGCCTGCACGGCGGGCACCAGTCCCAACAGGTCCAGCTGGGCCGGACGCAACAGGAACGACAGGGTCTTGACCTGCTCGACGGCCGCCTGCGCCATCTCCATCGCGGTGCCGGTGTGCTGGCGGGCCGCCTGCGGGTCGGGCGAGCGCTGGGCGGCGTGCAGGTGGATCACCATGCCGGTCAGGGTCTGCCCGAGCTGGTCGTGCAGCTCGCGCGAGATCAGGCTGCGCTCGCGCTCCTGCGCGGCCACCAGCCGCGCCGACAGCTTCTTGAGGCGGCGGTACGCCGCTTCCAGCTCGCGCGCCATGCGCTCCTGGTCGGCCGCACGCCGGCGCTCGGCCATCACCCGCTCGATGATCTGCGGCAGCGTGCCCAGCTTGTCCTTGGTGACGTAGTCCTTGGCGCCGCAGCGCAGCACGTGCACCGCCGCTTCCTCGCCGATGGCGCGGGTCACCACGATCAGCGGCACGGCCAACTGCCGCGCCATCAGGATCTGCAGGGCCGCGTAGGGCGAGAAGCGCGGCATGTTGAAGTCGCACAGGATCGCGTCGTAGTCCTCCTGCAGGCCCTGGCCGAAGCTGGTGGCGTCGTCGACGCGGTGCAGTTCGTAGCGCCGGGTCGCGTCGGCCCGCTGCAACGCGATGCCCATCAGTTCGACATCGTCGGGGTTGTCCTCCACGCAGAGCAACCGCACGGCAGGCAAGAAAGCAGAAGACATTTGCGCGGCCATGGCTGAGCGGGACCGCGGAAAGTTTACCCGCGGCTCGAGCGGGGCCCTGTCGCGCTGGCGGCGCGCTGCTAGGCAAATTCCTTAAGAGCGGACCTGAACGCGCTTAATCGCACTGTCACTCATCAGTGGTTTCATCTGGTCACTCGATGTAAACGCGGCGCCCGACTGCAGCCGCGTGCCAACCCCCAGTGAACGAAGTCAGCACGCCCGCCGATACGCCCGCGCCGTCCAGCCGCCCCGGACACGGTTCGCGCAGCGGCAGCCGGCCCGGCCTGCCGCACAGCTGGGTGTCCAGCAGCGTGCGCCGGATGGAGCCCTGGCTGCTGGGGGCGATGGGTGTCAGCCTGACGGCACTCGCGGTTTACCTGCAGGCCGACCTGCAAGCGGCCGGCACCGTGGCCCTGCTGCCGCTGCTGGCTGCCGCGTGGGCCCAGGCACGTCCGGCCCGGCGCCAGCGCGAACTCGGCGGCCGGGCCTTCGCGGTCACCGCCGCCGCGCTCTTCCTGCCCCTGCAGGCAGCGGTCGGCGCGGTTTCGGTGGATGCCCTCTGGCTGGCCTGGCTGGCGATCGCCGTCGTGGCCTATGGGGTGGTGCTGCGCCCAGCCTGGAGCCTGGGCCTGGCCGCGTTCGCCTTGCTGCAGGCGGCCCCGGTGGTGATGCTGGCCGAAGCGGCGGTCGTCCCCGGCGGACCGATGACCGCCTTGCTGGCGCTGCCGCTCGTGGCGGCAGCGGTGGCGGCGGGCCGGTGGTTGCGGCGCCTGCACGCGCGTCGAGAGGCGCACTGCTTCGATTCCGCCACGGGCTTGTGCTCGCTGGCGGGTCTGCTCGCCTATGGCGAGGAACTGCTGGCGGCTAGAAGCCCGGCGGTGGCGACCCTGGTGGTGTTCGATTGCCGCGACCTGCTGGAAGTGCGCCAGATCTATGGCAGCCGGGTGGCCCGGATCCTGCTGCAGCGCCTGTCCGGCAAGCTCGCGGAGATCGCCGGCGAGCGCGGGCTGGCGGCGCGCACCGGTCCGGTCGAGTTCGCCGTGCTGCTGCCGGGCGCCGGCCGCGAGCGGGCCTTGCAGGCGCTGCAGCAGGTTCTGGGCGCGCCCTCGCGCATCGAGTTCGAGGCCGGCGACAGCGAGATCATGCTGGTACCCGACTTCCTGCTCGGCCGCCTCGGCGAGGAGGAGGATGACCTGCGGGCGCTGCACCGCACGCTCGGCCGCAAGCTGGCCTGGGGGCGCGAGCAGGAAGAGCGGCGGCGCCGCTACCTGCGGCGCGAGCGCGAGCGGCATTCCCGGCCGATGCCGCTGCAGGACGATCCGCCAGCCGCCCCACCATCGGGCAATCCGCGCCGTCCGGTGCTGCAGGACCGTTCGTTCGCGCAAACCGAACTGCCGCCGACCGTGCCGATGCCGCTGCCGCTGAACGTGGCGGCGCGGTGACGCCCCGGCCGCGGGGATAATCGGCGGCCCCTCCCGACCGATCGCTCGCATGCTGCTGGACGCCGAAGATTCCCAACTGGTGCTGGTCGACTACCAGCAACGCCTGATGCCGGCGATCCACGACGGCGCCGCCGTGATCGCCAATGCCCTGCGCCTGGCCCAGGCCGCGCAGTTGCTGGACGTGCCCAGCTGGGGCACCGAGGAGAACCCCGCCGGCCTGGGTCCGCTCGATGCCTCGTTGACGCCCCTGCTGGGCAAGGTGCTGCCCAAGATGGCGTTCAGCGCCGCCCAGGATCTGGCGCCGCGGTTGCGGCCGCCGGCCCGCGGGCCCCAGGGCAACGCCCGCAGCCTGCCCAGGCACCTGCAGAAGCAAGCCGCGCCCGAACCCGGACGCAACAGCATCGTGCTGGCCGGCTGCGAAGCCCACGTGTGCCTGCTGCAGACCGCGCTCGAGCTGCTGGAAGACGAGTTCGAGGTCTGGGTGGTCACCGACGCCTGCAGCTCGCGCACCGAGCGCAACCGCGACGCCGCCTTCGACCGGCTGGCGGGCGCCGGCTGCGAACTGGTCACCACGGAGATGGTCGTCTTCGAGTGGCTGCGAAGCGCGGAGCACCCGCGCTTCCGCCAGGCCTTGGCCCTCGTCAAGTAGGGGTCCGGCGGCGCGGCGTCAGCCTCGGGCAAGGCCGGGGGCCACAATACCCCGGCACAGCAGCCGAGAGGAGACGCCCATGGGCTACGCCGAGTTCTACCGCCGCTCCGTCGAGCAACCCGAGGAATTCTGGGCCGAGCAGGCCCGGTTGATCGACTGGCACGAGCCGCCGCGGCAGATCCTCGACGACAGCCGGGCGCCGTTCACGCGCTGGTTCGTCGGCGGCACCACCAACCTGTGCCACAACGCGGTCGACCGGCACCTGCAGGAGCGTCCCAACCAGCCGGCGCTGATCCACGTCTCCACCGAGACGGGCACCGAACGGGTCTACAACTTCGGCGAACTGCATGCCGAAGTCCAGCGTGCCGCCGCCATGCTGCAGTCGCTCGGCGTGGCCAAGGGCGACCGGGTGCTGATCTACATGCCCATGATTCCGGAAGCGGTATTCGCCATGCTGGCCTGTGCCCGCATCGGTGCCATCCACTCGGTGGTGTTCGGTGGTTTCGCCTCGGTGTCGCTGGCCACCCGCATCGAGGATGCCGCGCCGCGCGTGATCGTCAGCGCCGACGCCGGCTCGCGGGCCGGCAAGGTCATCGCCTACAAGCCGCTGCTGGACGAGGCGATCCGCCTGTCCTCGCACAAGCCCGATGCCGTGCTGCTGGCCGACCGCGGGCTGGCGCCGATGGAGCGGGTCGCCGGCCGCGACCACGATTGGGCCGCGCTGCGCGAGCGGCACCTGGACGCCCAGGTGCCCTGCGAATGGCTCCAATCCACCGACATCAGCTACACCATCTACACCAGCGGGACGACCGGCAACCCCAAGGGCGTGCAGCGCGATGTCGGCGGCTATGCCGTGGCACTGGCGGCCAGCATGCGGCACATCTTCATGGGCCGCCCCGGCGAGACCTATTTCTCCACCAGCGACATCGGCTGGGTGGTCGGCCACAGCTACATCGTCTATGGCCCGCTGATCGCCGGCATGGCGACCATCCTGTACGACGGCCTGCCGATCCGGCCCGACGCCGGCATCTGGTGGAGCCTGGTCGAGAAGTACAAGGTCACGGCCATGTTCAGCGCGCCGACCGCGGTGCGGGTGCTCAAGAAGCAGGACCCGGCTTACCTGAAGAAGTACGACCTCTCCAGCCTGCGCGCGCTGTTCCTGGCCGGCGAGCCGCTGGACGAGCCGACCGCCCGCTGGATTTCCGACGCGCTCGGCATCCCCGTCATCGACAACTACTGGCAGACCGAGAGCGGCTGGCCCATCCTGACCGTCGCCAACGGCGTCGAGGCCAAGCCCAGCAAGCTCGGCAGCCCGGGTGTGCCGATGTACGGCTACAAGGTGAAGATCCTGCACGAGTCCACCGGCGAGGAACTCACCGCTGCCGGCCAGAAGGGCGTGGTGGTGATCGAGGGGCCGACGCCGCCGGGTTTCATGCAGACGGTGTGGCGCGACGACGAGCGCTTCGTGCGCACCTACTGGCAGACCATCCCCGGCAAGCAGGTCTACAGCACCTTCGACTGGGGCATCCGCGACGAGGACGGCTACTACTACATCCTGGGCCGCACCGACGACGTGATCAACGTGGCCGGCCACCGGCTGGGCACGCGCGAGATCGAGGAAAGCATCTCCAGCCACCCGGGCGTGGCCGAGGTGGCGGTGGTCGGCGTCGCCGATCCGGTCAAGGGCCAGGTGGCGATGGCCTTCGCCGTGCCGCGCGACGCGGCGGCGCTGGCCGAGCCGCAGGCGGCGCTGAAGCTCGAAGGCGACATCCTGAAGCTGGTCGACCAGCAGCTCGGCGCCGTGGCGCGCCCGGCGCGGGTGCGCTTCGTCGGGCTGCTGCCCAAGACGCGCAGCGGCAAGCTGCTTCGCCGCGCCATCCAGGCCGTCTGCGAAGACCGCGACCCCGGCGACCTGACCACCATCGAGGACCCGTCGGCCCTGCAGCAGGTGAAGGACCTGATGGGCCGCTGACATCCGACTGCGCACGACGCGGGGCGAGCCGCCTCATGGCACAATCCCCCGTGCAACAGTCCACGGCCCTTCCAGCCCACAGTTCGCATCCGCCAACCGGTCCAGCCGTGTCGCGGAAGGTTTCTTCAACCAACTGAAGCTCCCTGAAGGGGGGCAGAAAGTCAGCGAGATGAGCGATCCCAGCTCCGTCTACACGGCCTATCGCGGCAACTCCTATCTGTTCGGCGGCAACGCGCCCTACGTGGAGGAGATGTACGAGAACTACCTGGCCAACCCGGGCAGCGTTCCCGACAACTGGCGCGAATACTTCGACGCGATGCAGCACGTGCCGGCGGCCGACGGCAGCGAAGCGCGCGACGTCCCGCACCTGCCCGTCATCAACGCCTTCGCCCAGCGCGCCAAGCAGGGCGGCACCAAGGTGGTGGTGGCCGGCGGCGCCGATCCCGAACTGGCCCGCAAGCGCACCGCGGTGCAGCAGCTGATCGCCGCCTACCGCAACGTGGGCAGCCGCTGGGCCGACCTCGACCCGCTCAAGCGGACCGAGCGCGAGAACATCCCCGAGCTGGAGCCGTCCTTCTACGGCTTCACGGCCGCCGACCAGGAAGTGGTGTTCAACACCAGCAACACCTTCTTCGGCAAGGAAAGCATGTCGCTGCGCGAGCTGATCAACGCGCTGCGCGAGACCTACTGCGGCTCCATCGGTGCCGAGTACATGTACATCAGCGACCAGGGCCGCAAGCGCTGGTGGCAGCAGAAGCTCGAATCGATCCGCACCAACCCGAACTTCGGGCCGGAGAAGAAGAAGCACATCCTCGACCGGCTGACCGCGGCCGAGGGCCTGGAGCGCTTCCTGCACACCAAGTACGTGGGCCAGAAGCGCTTCTCGCTGGAAGGCGGCGAGAGCTTCATCGCCTCGATGGACGAGCTGATCCAGCGCGCCGGCGAGAAGGGCGTGCAGGAGATCGTGATCGGCATGGCCCACCGCGGCCGCCTGAACGTGCTCGTCAACACGCTCGGCAAGATGCCGGCCGACCTGTTCGCCGAGTTCGAGCACACCGCCAAGGAAGACCTGCCGGCCGGTGACGTCAAGTACCACCAGGGCTTTTCCTCCGACGTCAGCACGCCCGGCGGCCCGGTCCACCTGTCGCTGGCCTTCAACCCCTCGCACCTGGAGATCGTCAACCCGGTGGTCGAGGGCTCGGTGCGCGCCCGCATGGACCGCCGCGCCGACCCCAGGGGCAAGCAGGTGCTGCCGGTGCTGGTGCACGGCGACGCCGCCATCGCCGGCCAGGGCGTGGTGCAGGAGACGCTGGCGCTGGCCGAGACCCGTGGTTACTTCACCGGCGGCACGGTCCACATCGTCATCAACAACCAGATCGGCTTCACCACCTCCGACCCGCGCGACACCCGCTCCACGCTGTACTGCACCGACGTGGTCAAGATGATCGAGGCGCCGGTGCTGCACGTGAACGGCGACGACCCCGAAGCGGTGGTGCTGGCCACCCAGCTGGCGCTGGAGTACCGCATGGAGTTCGGCACCGACGTGGTGCTGGACATCGTCTGCTTCCGCAAGCTGGGCCACAACGAGCAGGACACGCCCTCGCTCACCCAGCCGCTGATGTACAAGAAGATCGCGGCCCACCCCGGCACGCGCAAGCTGTACGCCGACAAGCTGGCAGCCCAGGGCCTGGGCGACACGCTGGGCGACGACATGGTCAAGGCCTACCGCGCCGCCATGGATGCCGGCAAGCACACGGTCGATCCGGTGCTGACCAACTTCAAGAGCAAGTACGCGGTCGACTGGACCCCGTACCTCGGCAAGAAGTGGACCGACGCCGCCGACACGGCGATCCCCACGGCCGAATGGAAGCGCCTGGCCGAGCGCATCACCACCGTGCCGGACAACTTCACCGTGCACCCGCTGGTGCGCAAGGTGCTCGAGGACCGCGCCGCCATGGGCCGCGGCGAGGTCAACGTCGACTGGGGCATGGGCGAGCACATGGCGTTCGCCTCGCTGGTGGCCAGCGGCTACCCGGTGCGCCTGTCGGGTGAGGACTGCGGCCGCGGCACCTTCACCCACCGGCACGCGGTGCTGCACGACCAGAACCGCGAGAAGTGGGACACCGGCACCTACGTGCCGCTGCAGAACGTGGCCGAGAACCAGGCTCCGTTCGTGGTGATCGACTCGATCCTGTCGGAAGAGGCAGTGCTGGGCTTCGAGTACGGCTACGCCTCGAACGACCCGAACACGCTGGTGATCTGGGAGGCCCAGTTCGGCGACTTCGCCAACGGCGCGCAGGTCGTGATCGATCAGTTCATCGCCTCCGGCGAAGTGAAGTGGGGCCGCGTCAACGGCATCACGCTGATGCTGCCGCACGGCTACGAAGGGCAGGGCCCGGAGCACAGCTCGGCGCGCCTGGAGCGCTTCATGCAGCTGTCGGCCGACACCAACATGCAGGTCTGCCAGCCCACCACGGCCAGCCAGATCTTCCACCTGCTGCGCCGCCAGATGGTGCGCCCGCTGCGCAAGCCGCTGGTGATCATGACGCCCAAGTCGCTGCTGCGGAACAAGGACGCCACCTCGCCGCTGTCCGAGTTCACCCGGGGCGGCTTCCAGACCGTGATCCCCGAGCACAAGGAGCTCAAGGCCGACAAGGTCAAGCGGGTGGTCATCTGCTCGGGCAAGGTCTACTACGACCTGGCCAAGAAGCGCGAGGAGAAGGGCGCCGACGACGTCGCGATCCTGCGCGTGGAGCAGCTCTACCCGTTCCCGCACAAGGCCTTCGCCGCGGAACTGCGCAAGTACCCCAACGCCACCGACCTCGTGTGGTGCCAGGACGAGCCGCAGAACCAGGGCGCCTGGTTCTTCATCCAGCACAACATCCACGAGAACATGCAGGAAGGCCAGAAGCTCGGCTACGCCGGCCGTGCCGCCTCGGCCTCGCCCGCGGTGGGCTACGCCCACCTGCACCAGGAGCAGCAGAAGGCCCTGGTGGAGGCCGCGTTCGCGAAGCTCAAGGGATTTGTCCTCACCAAGTGACCCGTGACTGGCCGCTGCGCGGCGGCGATGACGAATGACGCAAGGGTCGATGGTCATCGGGCGCGCGGCGCGCAGTCATGCGTCATGCATGCAAGAAACACAAGGAACGAACTCAAATGGCAATCGTTGAAGTCAAGGTGCCGCAGCTGTCCGAATCGGTGGCCGAGGCCACCTTGCTGCAGTGGAAGAAGAAGCCCGGCGAGGCTGTCGCCCAGGACGAGATCCTGATCGAGATCGAGACCGACAAGGTGGTGCTCGAGGTGCCGGCGCCCAGCGCCGGCGTGCTGGCCGAGATCGTGGTGGCCGATGGCGGCACGGTGGTGGCGGAGCAGGTGATCGCCAAGATCGACACCGAAGCCCGCGCCGGTGCGCCGGCTCCCGCCGCGGCTGCGGCTGCGCCCGCGCCCGCTGCTGCGCAACCCGCCGCAGCCCCGGCGGCGGCCGGCGGCGCCAAGTCCGACATCGCCATGCCGGCTGCCGCCAAGCTGATGGCCGACAACCAGCTGGCGGCCGGCTCCGTGGCCGGCACCGGCCGCGATGGCCGCGTGACCAAGGGTGACGTGCTGTCCGCGGTGGCCGGGGGCACCGCCAAGGCCGCCGTGGCGCCGCTGGTGCCGGCCGCGCGGCCGGCTGCCCCGGCCCTGCCGCAAGTCGCCGCGCCGGCCGGTCCGGCCGACCTGGGCGACCGCCCCGAGCAGCGCGTGCCCATGAGCCGCCTGCGCGCGCGCGTGGCCGAGCGGCTGCTGCAGTCGCAGGCCACCAACGCGATCCTGACCACCTTCAACGAGGTCAACATGGCCCCGGTGATGGAGATGCGCAAGAAGTTCCAGGAGAAGTTCGAGAAGGAGCACGGCGTCAAGCTCGGCTTCATGAGCTTCTTCGTCAAGGCCGCGGTCCATGCGCTGAAGAAGTACCCGGTGATCAACGCCAGCGTGGACGGCACCGACATCGTCTACCACGGCTACTTCGACATCGGCATCGCGGTGGGTTCGCCGCGCGGGCTGGTGGTCCCGATCCTGCGCAACGCCGACCAGATGTCGTTCGCCGACATCGAGAAGAAGATCGCCGAGTTCGGCGCCAAGGCGCGCGACGGCAAGCTGGGGCTGGAGGAGCTCACCGGCGGCACGTTCTCGATCTCCAACGGCGGCGTGTTCGGCTCGATGCTCTCGACCCCGATCATCAACCCGCCGCAGTCGGCCATCCTGGGCGTGCACGCCACCAAGGACCGCGCCGTGGTGGAGAACGGCCAGATCGTGATCCGGCCGATGAACTACCTGGCCATGAGCTACGACCACCGCATCATCGACGGCCGCGAGGCCGTGCTGGGGCTGGTGGCCATGAAGGAAGCGCTGGAGGATCCGGCGCGCCTGCTGTTCGACATTTAAGCAACCGGAAACGAGGCCCCTTTCGGGGCCTCGTACTTTGAGGCGGGCTGCGCCCGAAAGAGACTTTTCCCATGGCCAACAAGCAATTCGACGTCGTCGTCATCGGCGGCGGGCCCGGCGGCTACATCGCCGCCATCCGCGCGGCGCAGCTCGGTTTCAGCACCGCCTGCGTAGACGAGTGGAAGAACAAGGACGGCAAGCCCGCCCCCGGGGGCACCTGCACCAACATCGGCTGCATCCCGTCCAAGGCGCTGCTGCAGTCCTCGGAAAACTACGAGCACGCGGGCAAGCACTTCGCCGACCACGGCATCGCCGTCAGCGGGCTGTCGATCGACATCGAGAAGATGATCGCCCGCAAGGACGCGGTCGTGAAGCAGAACAACGACGGCATCCTGTACCTGTTCAAGAAGAACAAGGTCAGCTTCTTCCACGGACGCGGCTCCTTCGCCAAGGGCGGCGCCGACGGCTACGAGATCAAGGTCTCGGGCACGTCCGAGGAGACCCTGACCGGCAAGGACGTGATCGTCGCCACCGGCTCCAACCCGCGCGCGCTGCCCGGGGTGAACTTCGATGAAACCAACATCCTGTCCAACGACGGCGCGCTGCGCATCCCGGCCGTGCCGAAGAAGCTGGCCCTGATCGGCTCCGGCGTGATCGGACTTGAGATGGGTTCGGTGTGGCGCCGCGTCGGTGCCGAAGTCACCGTGCTGGAAGCGCTGCCCACCTTCCTGGGCGCGGTCGACGAGCAGATCGCCAAGGAGGCGCGCAAGGCCTTCGACAAGCAGGGCCTGAAGATCGAGCTGGGCGTCCAGGTCGGCGAGGTGAAGAACCGCGGCGACAAGGGCGTCTCCGTGGCCTACACCGACGCCAAGGGCGAGGCCCGCAAGCTGGACGTGGACAAGGTGATCGTCTCGATCGGCCGGGTGCCGAACACGATCGGCCTGAACCCCGAAGCCGTGGGGCTGAAGCTGGACGAGCGCGGCGCCATCGTGGTCGACGACCAGTGCCGCACCAACCTGCCCAACGTCTGGGCGGTGGGCGACGTGGTGCGCGGCCCGATGCTGGCGCACAAGGCGGAGGAAGAGGGCGTGGCGGTGGCCGAGCGCATCGCCGGCCAGCACGGGCACGTGAACTTCAACACCATCCCCTGGGTGATCTACACCAGCCCGGAGATCGCCTGGGTCGGCCGCACCGAGCAGCAGCTCAAGGCCGACGGCGTGGCGTACAAGGCCGGCACGTTCCCCTTCATGGCCAACGGCCGTGCGCGGGCGCTGGGCGACACCACCGGCATGGTCAAGGTCCTCGCCGATGCCCAGACCGATGAGATTTTGGGCGTGCACATCGTCGGCCCGATGGCCAGCGAGCTGATCTCCGAGGCGGTGGTGGCGATGGAGTTCCGCGCCTCCAGCGAGGACATCGCGCGCATCTGCCATGCCCACCCGTCCCTGTCGGAGGCGACCAAGGAAGCGGCGCTGGCGGTGGACAAGCGGACGCTGAACTTCTGAGCGGCCCGCCACCGGTGATGAGTGTCCGCGAGGCCTACGAGCGGGAGTTGCAGGCGCGCGGCTACCAGAGCGACCCGGCCCAGTTGCGCGCGGTCCAAGCGCTGGACCGCTGCGCGCGCGAGTGGGCGCAGTTCAAGGAGCAGCGCTCCAACGTCTTCAAGAAGCTGATCAACCGGCCCGAGGTGCCGCGCGGCGTCTACATGTACGGCGGGGTGGGGCGCGGCAAGAGCTTCCTGATGGACTGCTTCTACAACGCCGTGCCGCTCAAGCGCAAGACGCGGCTGCACTTCCACGAGTTCATGCGCGAGGTGCATCGCGAGCTGGCCGAGCTGCAGGGCACGGTCAACCCGCTCGATGAGCTGGGCGAGCGCATCGCCAGGCGCTTCCGGCTGATCTGCTTCGACGAGTTCCACGTCGCCGACATCACCGACGCCATGATCCTGCACCGGCTGCTGCAGGCCCTGTTCGACAACGGCGTCGGCTTCGTCACGACCTCCAACTTCCGACCCGACGACCTGTACCCCAACGGCTTGCACCGCGACCGCATCCTGCCGGCGATCGCCTTGCTCAACCAGAAGCTGGAGGTGATCAACGTCGACAACGGCACCGATTACCGGCGCCGCACGATGGAGCACATCCGCCTCTATCACACGCCGCTGGGTCCCGGCGCCGACGCCGAGATGGGCCGGGCCTTCGACGAACTGGCCGAGGTGCACGACGAGGATGCGGTGCTGCAGATCGAGCAGCGCCAGATCCGCGCCCGGCGCAAGGCCGGCGGCGTGGTCTGGTTCGACTTCCGCACGCTGTGCGGCGGGCCGCGCTCGCAGAACGACTACCTGGAGATCGCCAGCCAGTTCCACACCGTGCTGCTGTCCGACGTGCCGTTCATGCCGGTCAACCTGGCGTCGGAAGCACGCCGATTCACCTGGCTGGTGGATGTGCTCTACGATCGGCGCGTGAAACTGATCCTGTCCGCCGCCGTGCCGCCCGAACAGCTGTACACCGAAGGGCCGCTGGCGCACGAGTTCCCGCGCACCGTCTCGCGCCTGAACGAGATGCAGTCGGCCGAGTACCTGGCGCAGGAGCGCCGCACGGTGGACACCCGCCTGACATGAACAAGTCCTGCCTGCTGCTGGCCCTCTGGGCCGTGCTGCCGGCCGCCGCCCAGACGCCGGCGGACGAAGCGGCCGAGCGGGCGCGCATCGCCACCGAGCGCAGCCGCATCGAGGGCGATTTCGAACGCGACCAGCGCGCCTGCTACGGCAAGTTCGCGGTCAACGACTGCCTGGCCGAGGCCCGCTCCAGGCGGCGCGATGCGCTAGCTCCGCTGCGGGCCCAGGAGATCACCCTCGAGGATGCCGAGCGCAAGCGCCGGGCCGCCGAGCGCATGAAGGATCTCGACGAGCGCCGCGATGCGCAGGCGCGCCAGCGCGAGGAAGACCGTGCCCGCGCGCAGCAGGACGAGCGCGATCGCCAGCAACGCGCTGCCGCCAAGGCCGGGGATGCGCAGCGCAACCGCGAGCAGGCCCAGGGGCGCGCCGAACGCGCGGCCCAGCCGCGCGACGCCCGGACCGAGCCCGACACGCAGCAGAACGCACAGCGCCACCGCGAGCGGGTGACGGAAGCGCAGGAGCGCAAGGCCAGGATGCTGGAGCGCGCCGCGCGGGAAGGGAAGCCGGCCAAGCCGCTGCCGGTTCCGCCCTGAGCGTGCAGCGGCGCGCGCCGCGCGGGAGGGGCCTCAGCCCTCCAGCGGCTCGAGCTTGACGATCACCAGCGACAGGTTGTCGCCGGCGCCGCGCCCGCGCGAGCGCGCCTTCTCGATCAGGAACTCGCTCGCCTCGCGCGGCGACAGCGAGGACAGCACCGAGCTCAGCTCGTCGGGGCTGAAGTAGTGCCAGACGCCGTCGCTGCAGGCCATCAGCACGTCACCCGGGCGAAGCTGGGGCACGAAGTGCAGCGTGGCCGGAGGATCCTCCTCCGCGCCCAGGCAGCCCATCAGGATGTTGGACTGCGGATGGACGTTGGCCTCTTCCTCGGTCAGCTGCCCGGCGTCGACCAGCGTCTGCACATACGAGTGGTCGAGCGTGCGCTTGACCAGCTTGCTGCCATGGAAGTGGTAGATGCGCGAGTCGCCTGCATGCACCCAGTGGCAGTCGCCCGCCGGGTTGATCAGGTAGGCGGCGATGGTGCTGTGCGGCTCCTGCTCGGCGGCAATGGCGGTGAGCTTGATCACCAGGTGCGCTTCCTGCACCACCTGCTTGAGCAGGCCGCCGGCCTCGTCGTGGTCCGGCGAGTAGCGCTCGAACAGCTGCTTGGCCGTCAGCATCACCTGGTCGGACGCCTTGCGCCCGCCGCTGCGGCCGCCCATGCCGTCGGCCACCACCGCCAGCACGCAGCCGCTGACCCGCGGGTGCGCGATCAGCGCGACCTGGTCCTGCTGGTATTCGCGGTCACCCTTGTGGATGCCGGTGGCGGCGGTGAGTCGATAGCCTTTAGCCATGCTGCTGGAGGAAGTGCGCCGGCCCGGCGCTCTCGCTTGTTGCCCTCGGAAGACGTATTATCGTCCGACACCCGCCGAGCTCCCGGCGCGTCCTCGCCAACAACTCCCGTGGAATCCAACCTGCACTCGCCCGAGCGGCGCCTGATCGAGCTGCGGATGGAGCACGCCGACCTGGATGCGCTGATCGACCGCGCCGGGCAGCAGAACCCGATCGACGAACTGGCGCTGCGCCGCCTGAAGAAGCGCCGCCTCGCTTTGCGCGACCAGATCGTGCAGTTGGAACTGGCGCTCGATCCCAAAGAACCCGCCTGATGACGTTGACCGAAGCCGTGGGGCTGGCCTTTGCCGCCGATGGCGCCTTGCCCCGCGCGGTGCCGGCCTTCCGGGCCCGGCCGGCCCAGACCGAGATGGCGCTGGCCGTGGCAGCCGCCATCGAACAGGGCGGCGCGCTGGTGGTCGAGGCCGGCACCGGCGTTGGCAAGACCTTCTCCTACCTCGTGCCGGCGCTGCTGTCGGGCGAGCGGGTGCTGCTGTCCACCGCCACCAAGACCCTGCAGGACCAGCTGTTCGGCCGCGACCTGCCGCGCCTGGTGGAAGCGCTGGGGCTGCCGGTGCGCACCGCGCTGCTCAAGGGCCGGGGCAGCTACCTGTGCCTGCACCGGATGGAGCTGGCGCGCCAGGACCCCGGCGCCGCCGATCGCAGCGCCATGGCCGCCCTGGCCCGGGTCGAGCAGTGGGCGCAGGCCACCCGCACCGGCGACCTGGCCGAGCTGCCCGGCCTGGACGAGCGTTCGCCCGTCATCCCGCTGGTGACCTCGACGCGCGAGAACTGCCTGGGCTCCGCCTGCCCGCGCTTTCGCGAGTGCCACGTCAACCACGCGCGGCGCGAGGCGCTCGCGGCCGACGTGGTGGTGGTCAACCACCACCTGTTCTTTGCCGACCTGGCGGTGCGCGAGTCGGGCATGGCCGAGCTGTTGCCGACGGTGCGCGTGGCCGTGTTCGACGAGGCGCACCAGCTCAATGAAACCGGCGTGCAGTTCCTCGGCCGCCAGCTCGGCACCGGGCAGTTGCTGGACTTCACGCGCGACCTGCTGGCGGCCGGGCTGCAGCTGGCGCGCGGCCTGCAGGACTGGCAGCAGGTGGCCGGGGCGCTGGAGCGCGCCACGCGCGAGCTGCGGATGGTGGTCGGGCGCGCCTCGGCCTCGAGCCGGCTGCGCTGGGCCGGCGCGGCGCCCGAAGGCGTGCCGGCGGCCGACTGGCAGGCGGCGCTGGCCGACGTGCAGTCGGCCTGCGAAGATGCGATCGATGCGCTCGCGACCGTCAGCGAGATCGCGCCCGACTTCATCCGGTTGCAGGAGCGCGCCGCCGCCCTGGCTGAACGGGCGGCGCGCTTCCTGTCCGAGGCCGAGCCCGGCTCGGTGCGCTGGCTCGACGTGGGCTTGCAGTTGCGGCTGGTGGAGTCGCCGCTGGACATCGCCGAAGCCGTGCGCGGCAAGCTGCTCAAGGCCGAACCGGCCGCCGACACGGCCACCGAGCCGGCCGACGAGTGGGGCGAAGCGCAGGACGCCGCGCCGCCGCGCCGCGCCTGGATCTTCACCTCGGCGACGCTGGGCGACGACGAGCGCCTGAGCTGGTTCACCGAGCCCTGCGGCCTGCAGGACGCGCGGGTGCTGCGGGTGGGCAGCCCGTTCGACTACCCGTCGCAGGCGGCGCTGTACCTGCCGCGCGACCTGCCCCGGCCGGCCGACCCGGGCCACGCCGGCGCCGTCGCGCAGCTGGCCGCCGGCGCCGCGCAGCGGCTGGGCGGCCGCACCATGGTGCTGACCACCACGCTGCGGGCCCTGCGCGCCGTCGGCGAGGACCTGCAGCAGCGCTTTCGGGATTCGAGCGAGGTCGAGGTGCTGGTCCAGGGCCAGTGGCCCAAGCGCCGCCTGATCGAGCGCTTCCGGGAAGGCTCGCAGCAGGGCGGACCCGGCTGCCTGCTGGTCGCGTCGGCCTCGTTCTGGGAAGGCGTGGATGTGCCGGGCGATGCGCTGGAGCTGGTCGTGATCGACAAGCTGCCGTTCCCGCCGCCGGGCGACCCGCTGGTGGAAGCGCGCTCGCAGCGCCTGGAAGGGCAGGGCCGCAACGCCTTCAAGGACTACTTCGTGCCCGAAGCCGCCGTGGCCCTCAAGCAGGGCGCCGGCCGCCTGATCCGGCGCGAAACCGACCGCGGCATCCTGGTCGTGTGCGACACCCGCCTGGCCGGCATGCCGTACGGGCGCCGCCTGCTCGCGGCGCTGCCGCCGATGCGGCGGCTGACCACGCAGGACGAATTCGAAGCGGCGCTCGACGACCTGTCCGCCGTCCGGGCCCTTGCATCGGCCTAGAAACGACGAGGCCCGCCGAAGCGGGCCTGTTGTCGTCGTGGCGCCGGCAGCTCACCAGAACTTCCACCAGGGTTCGGCTGCCTTGGCCTTGAAGCCCTTGGTCAGGTAGTCGCTGTCCGGGTAGTTCTTCTCCAGCACGCGGCGGCTGTCGTCGCGCAGCTGGGCCATGCCGAGCGCGTCGTACGAGCGCATCAGGATGAACAGGGCTTCCTCCAGCGCCGGCACTTCGCGGTAATCGGCCAGCGCCGACTGCGCGCGGTTGATGGCGGCCACGTAGGCGCCCCGGGTGTAGTAGTAGCGCGCCACGTGCACTTCGTATTGCGCCAGCGAGTTGACGATGTACGTCATGCGGGCGCGCGCATCGGGCGTGTAGCGCGACTCCGGGAAGCGGGTCACCAGCTCGCGGAACGACTCGAAGGATTCCTTGGCCGCCTTCTGGTCGCGCTCGGACAGGTCCTGCCGCGACAGGAACGAGAACAGGCCCAGGTTGTCGTTGAAGTTGACCAGGCCCTTGAGGTACAGCGCGTAGTCGACGGCGGGGCTGGCCGGGTGCAGCTTCATGAAGCGGTCCAGCGTCGCCATGGCCTGGGCTTGGTCGCCGGCCTTGTAGTGGGCGTAGGCCTTCTCGAGCTGCGCCTGCTGCGCCAGCGGCGTGCCGGCCGCGCGGCCCTCGAGCTTCTCGAACAGCGGCACCGCCTTGTCGTAGGAGCCGGCGTTCATCTCGTCGCGGGCCTCGGCGTAGATCCGGTTCGGGCTCCAGGTCGCCGTCTTGTCCGTCTCGGTCGTGGAGCACCCCGCCAGCAGCAGCATCGATACGGCGGCGGCAAACGATAATTTCGCTCGAAGCATGAAGCGCAGACCTTCTTGAAACAGGGCGTCACGATTATAGAAGCGGCCCCCCCCGACGCCGCGGCGCCGCCCGACGACGAGGCCGACGCCGCCGAGGCGGCGTCCGAGTTGCGCACGTTCGCCGTCGAGCCGGCGCAGCACGGCCTGCGGCTGGACCAGGCACTGGCGGAGCGGGTGCCGGAGTTCTCGCGCAGCTACCTGCAGCAACTGGTGAACGGCGGGGCGGTGGCCCTGAACGGCCGCCGGGCGGCGCGCCCGGCGCACCGGGTCAAGGCCGGCGACCAACTGGCCATCGAGTTGCGCCCGACCCCGCAGAGCCTGGCGTTCCGGCCCGAGCCGATGCCGATCGCGGTGGTGCACGAGGACGAGCACCTGCTGGTGATCGACAAGCCGCCGGGGCTGGTGGTCCACCCGGCGCCGGGGAACTGGAGCGGCACGCTGCTCAATGGCCTGCTGGCGCGGGACCCGCAGGCCGGCCGGCTGCCGCGCGCCGGAATCGTGCACCGGCTGGACAAGGACACCAGCGGGCTGATGGTGGTGGCGCGCACCCGCGCCACCATGGACGCGCTGGTGCGCCTGATCGCCGCGCGCGAGGTCGCGCGCCAGTACCTCGCCATCGGGCTGGGCCGCTGGCAGGGCGCCGCCACGCAGGTGGTGGAGGCGCCGATCGGGCGCGATCCGCGCAACCGCCTGCGCATGGCCGTGGTCGACCCGGCGCGCGATGCGGGCAAGTCGGCCATGACCACCTTCGAGCTGCTGGACAACGGGGCCGCTGCCTGCCTGGTGCGCGCCAGCCTGCACACGGGGCGCACCCACCAGATCCGGGTGCACATGGCGCACCTGGGCCATCGACTGCTGGGGGACGAGCTGTATGGTGCGCCGACCCCGCCGCCGGATGGCGAGGGCAGCCTGGCGCGGCAGGCGCTGCATGCGTTCCGGCTCGCCTTCGTCCACCCGGCCACGGGCCAGCCGCTGGCCTTCGTTTCCCCGCTGCCGGCCGACTTCCGGCATGCGCTGTCGGCCTGGGGGCTGCGTTACAATCCCCCTCCAGCGCTGGCGCCAGCAGCCACGCCTGCCGGGCCTGCCTAGCGGCCCGCCGGACGCCAGCCGCGATGACGCCGCCCCTTCTGACGGGCCCGCACTGACGGGAATGCCGCCGGCGACCCGATCCAGCCAGGAAGTACGCAAGAAGATGAATACCGCCGACGCCAGGCGCGTCCTGGAGACAGCGTTGATCTGCTCGCCGCAGCCGCTGCAGGTGCGTGAGTTGCGCGTGCTGTTCGACGACGAACTCGGCGCCGACACCGTCAAGTCGCTGCTGCAGGACCTGCAGGACGAGTGGGCCCCGCGCGGCGTCGAGTTGGTCTGCGTGGCCAGCGGCTGGCGTTTCCAGAGCCGGCCCGAGATGCGGCCGTACCTCGACCGGCTGCACCCGGAAAAGCCGCCGAAGTACACCCGCGCGGCGCTCGAGACGCTGGCCATCATCGCCTACCGCCAGCCGGTCACGCGCGGCGACATGGAAGACATCCGCGGCGTCACCATCAACAGCCAGATCCTCAAGCAGCTCGAGGACCGCGGCTGGGTCGAGGTGATCGGCCACCGCGAGGCGCCGGGCCGCCCGGCCCTGTACGCCACCACCCGCCAGTTCCTGGACGACCTGGGCCTGGGCTCGCTCGACCAGCTGCCCATGCTGGAGTCGCCCAGCCAGCAGGCCGATGTCTTCGCCGCCCTGGCGCAGGAGGCCGATGCCGTCCAGCCGGCGCTGCAGATGGAGGTCGGCGACGACGGCACCGACGATGGTGACGCGCCGGCCGCTGGCGACGGCGAGGCCGCCGGCGGCGAGCACGCCGCAGCCGCCCCGGCGCCGCACCCCCCCGCCGACGACACCGAAGCGCCGCCGTCCTCCCCGAAGTCGCATGAACTCCACTGACCCTTCCCCTTCCCCCGCCGACGCGGCGCCCGCCGAGAACGAGGAGCAGTCCCTGGCCGCCGCACCCGACGCGCAGCAGGCTCCCGCGGCCGCCGTGTCGGCTGTCGATGCGGCGGGCGCCCGTGGCGACGACGATCACGACGATCGCGACGACGAGGAGCGTGACGATGACGATCGCGACGACGACGAAGACGATCCGGACGAGCAGCCCGGTGCTGCCGCGAAGGGACGGCGCGAGCGCGCCGCCGCCGCGCCCCCGGCCGAGCCCGTGCGCTTCGAGGACGTGGTGTCCGGCCGCTTCGACGAGCAGGAGCAGGCCGCCGACGCCGCGCCGTCCAAGCGCGTGCTGGCGCCGCAGGCCGAGACGCCCAAGCTGCACAAGGTGCTGGCCCAGGCCGGCCTCGGCTCGCGGCTGGAGATGGAGCAGCTGATCATGGAGGGGCGGATCTCGGTCAACAACGAGCCCGCCCACATCGGCCAGCGCATCCAGTTCGGCGACCAGATCAAGGTCAACGGCAAGCCGATCCGGGTGCGCATCGCGCCGCCGGCGGCGCGCGTGATCGCGTACCACAAGCCGGTGGGCGAGGTGGTGACGCACGACGACCCGCAGAACCGGCCCACCGTGTTCCGCAAGCTGCCCCGGCTGCAGCAGGGCAAGTGGCAATCGGTCGGCCGGCTCGACCTGAACACCGAAGGGCTGCTGCTGTTCACCAGTTCGGGCGAACTGGCCAACCGGCTGATGCACCCGCGCTTCGGGCTGGAGCGCGAGTACGCGGTGCGCGTGCTGGGCGCACTGTCGGCCGAGGGCCGGCAGCGCCTGCTGGACGGCATCGAGCTCGATGACGGCCGCGCCCAGTTCGGCTCGATCGAGGACGGCGGCGGCGAAGGCGCCAACAACTGGTACCGCGTGACGATTTCCGAGGGCCGCAACCGCGAGGTGCGGCGCCTGTTCGAGGCGCTGGGCCATGCGGTCAGCCGCCTGATCCGGATCCGCTACGGGGCGATGGTGCTGCCGCGCGGACTCAGGCGCGGGCAGTGGATGGAGCTGGACGAGCGCGACATCCGCGCCCTCACGCAGGCCGCCGGCGGTACCCCGGCGGGCGAGCACGCGCCCGGCGAGGGCGGCGGCAAGTCGCGCAACCGGCGGCGCGGCAATCGCAGCGGCGGCCCGCGGCCCGATGGCACGCGCGGCGCCGGCCAGCCCAATGGCAAGGCGCAGGGGCAGCAGCGCCGCACCAAGGACCGCTCCGGCGGCGGCGGTGGCGGTGGCGGTGGCGGTGGCGGCAGCCAGCCCGATCCGATGAAGACCTCGTTCGGCTACATCGGCGCCGACAGCTTCCTGCGCCAGCGCGGCGGCCGCCAGGGTGGCGGTGGTGGCGGTGGCGGTGGCGGTGCCGGCGGCGGTGGCGGTGGCGGCCAGCGGCGCGGCGGCCCCCGGCGCAACAACCGCGGCGGCCGCTGAGGCGGTCGACGGCCTTCGCCCGGTTTAAAATGCCGGGTTCTTCCGGGCGGCCGCCCGGACTTTGATCAGCGCCGCGCGTTCGAAGCGCGGCTCAGCCCCTTTTCCACATCAACAGGTACGCACCCATGGCGATCGAACGCACCCTTTCCATCATCAAGCCCGACGCGGTGGCCAAGAACGTGATCGGCCAGATCTACGGCCGCTTCGAGGCCGCGGGCCTGAAGATCATCGCCGCCCGGATGGCCCACCTGTCGCGCCGCGAGGCCGAGCAGTTCTACGCCGTGCACAAGGAGCGCCCGTTCTTCAAGGACCTGGTGGACTTCATGGTGTCGGGCCCGGTGATGATCCAGGTGCTGGAAGGCGAGAACGCCATCCTGAAGAACCGCGAGCTGATGGGCGCCACCGACCCGAAGAAGGCCGACAAGGGCACCATCCGCGCCGACTTCGCCGACAGCATCGATGCCAACGCGGTGCACGGCTCCGACGCGGCCGAGACGGCCGCGGTGGAAGTGGCGTTCTTCTTCCCCGGCATGAATATCCATTCCCGCTGAAGCGGGAATCCTCCATGCGATGACGTCCCCTCCCGAGTCCGGTCGCAGGGCCAACCTGCTCGATTACGACCTCGAGGGGCTGGCCGCGTTCTGCGCCTCGCTCGGCGAGAAGCGCTTCCGCGCGACCCAACTGTTCCGCTGGATCCACCAGCGCGGCGCGCGCGACTTCGACCAGATGACCGATCTGGCGAAGTCGCTGCGCGACAAGCTCAAGGCCTGCGCCACGATCGAGGGGCTGGCCGTGGCCAGCCGCCAGGAATCGGCCGACGGCACGATCAAGTGGCTGTTCGACGTCGGCGGCGGCAATGCGGTCGAGGCCGTGTACATCCCGGAGGCCGACCGCGCCACGCTGTGCGTGTCGTCCCAGGCCGGCTGCGCCGTCGGCTGCCGCTTCTGCTCGACCGGCCACCAGGGCTTCTCGCGCAACCTCACCACCGGCGAGATCGTCGCCCAGCTCTGGTACGCCGAGCACCACCTGCGCGAGCAGCTGGGCACGCGCGAGCGGGTGATCTCCAACGTGGTGATGATGGGCATGGGCGAGCCGCTGCAGAACTACTCGGCGCTGGTGCCGGCCCTGCGGGTGATGCTGGACGACCACGGCTACGGCCTGTCGCGCCGCCGGGTGACGGTGTCCACCTCCGGCGTGGTGCCCATGATGGACCGGCTGGCGCAGGACTGCCCGGTGGCGCTGGCGGTCTCGCTGCACGCGCCGGGCGATGCGCTGCGCGACAACCTGGTGCCGTTGAACCGCAAGTACCCGCTGGCCGAGCTGCTGGACGCCTGCAACCGCTACCTGGAACACGCGCCGCGCGACTTCATCACGTTCGAGTACTGCATGCTCGATGGCGTGAACGACCAGCCGGAGCACGCCCGGGAGCTGATCGAGCTGGTGCGGCACCACGCCGGCCGCGGCGTGAACTGCAAGCTGAACCTGATTCCCTTCAACCCCTTCCCGCAATCGGGACTGACGCGCTCGCCCCACAGCCGGGTCGCCGCCTTCGCGGCATTGTTGAGTGATGCTGGTATCGTCACCACCGTGCGCAAGACGAGGGGGGACGACATCGCCGCCGCCTGCGGCCAGCTGGCCGGCGACGTGAAGGACCGGACCCGGGTGGGCGAACGCATCGCCCGCCAGCGCACCGTGATCCTGAAACGGGCGCCGGCCGGTGCCGTGGCCAAGGAGTCTTGAGCATGAAGCGCGGGGTGGGGCTGGTGGGCCTGCTGGCGGCCATGGTGCCGTGGGCGGGCGTGGTGTCGGCGGGGCTGCTGCTGGGCGGCTGCGCCCAGACGGCCGATGGCAGCGGGGCGGCGGGCGACTTCGCCACCGCTTCCGACGAGAGCGAGGCGAGGCGCCGCGCGCGCATCCGCATGGAGCTGGCGGTCGGCTACTTCGAGCAGGGCAAGACCGCCGTCGCGCTCGACGAGCTCAAGCAGGTCATCGCGATCGACCCGACCTTCTCCGATGCCTACAACCTGCGCGGCCTGATCCACATGCGGCTCAACGACGCCGGCCAGGCCGAGGAGAGCTTCCGGCGCGCCGTGTCGCTGAATCCGCGCGACGCCAGCACCATCCACAACCTGGGCTGGCTGCAGTGCCAGCAGCGCCGCTTCCCCGAGGCCGAGCGCGCCTTCGACCAGGCGCTGGCCAACCCGCTCTACCCCGACCGCGCCAAGACGCTGATGGCCAAGGGCCTGTGCCAGCTGCAGGCCGGCAAGCCGGCCGAGGCCGAGCAGAGCCTGGCGCACGCCTACGAGATCGATGCCGGCAATCCCATCATCGGCTACAACCTGGCCGCGCTGCTGCACAAGCGCGGCGACCTGCAGCGTTCGCAATTCCTGATCCGGCGCCTCAACAACAGCCAGCTGGCCAACGCCGAGACGCTCTGGCTGGGCGTCAAGGTCGAGCGCCAGCTGGGCGACCGGCTGGCCATGAGCCAGCTGGCCGACCAGCTCAAGCGGCGCTTCCCGCAGTCCCGCGAGGCTGCGGCCCTGGACCGCGGGGCTTTCGATGAGTGAGGCCGCCGCACCGCAGGTGTCTGCCGGCGCGTTGCTGCGCCAGGCACGCGAGGCCGCCGGGCTGCATGTCGCGGCCCTGGCCGTCTCGCTGAAGGTGCCCGTGCGCAAGCTCGAGGCGCTGGAGGAAGACCGCCACGCCGACCTGCCCGATGCCGTCTTCGCCCGTGCACTGGCCTCCAGCGTCTGCCGCCACCTCAAGGTCGATCCGCAGCCGGTGCTGGCGCGCCTGCCGCAAACCGCCGCGCCGCGGCTGGTGCAGGCCAACGAGGGCATCAATGCGCCATTCCGCGCGCCCGGCGACGTGGTCACGGCCAGCTGGCAGCAACAGCTCGCGCGGCCGGTGCCGCTGATCGTGGGGGCGCTGCTGCTGGGCGCGATCGTGATCCTGCTGCTGCCCCGCCTGCGCATCGAGGACAGCCTCGCGGCCGCCCGCTCCGAAGCGCCAGCGGTGCCGATGGCGGCGCCGGTGGTGGTCGAGTCCGGTGCAACTGCAGCGGCCGGAGGGCAGCCGGGCGCCGGCGCAGCCCATCCGCAACCGGTGGGCCCGGCCCCGGACGTTGGCGCAATCCCTCAAGTCACCGCGGCCGCTGTTACGCCACAGGCCGCGGTGGCCGTGGCCCAGCCGGCCCTGGCCGCCGCAGCGACTCCGGCAGCCCCAGCAGAAGCTCCTGCCGCGCCAGCAGCGCCAGCCATCGGCCTGGTGGTGTTCAAGGCCAGCGGCCCGTCCTGGGTCCAGGTCCTCGACAGCCGGGGCGAAGTGGCGCTGCGCCGCCTGCTGGCGGCCGGCGAGAGCGCCGGCGCCACCGGCAGCCTGCCGCTGTCGGTGACGGTCGGCAGCGTGGACAGCACCGCCGTCGAAGTGCGCGGCAAGCCGTTCGACCTGTCCCGGGTCGCGACCAAGGACAACGTGGCCCGATTCGAAGTGAAATGACCCACCTGCCCGGTGTTTTTTTCTGGTGTTGAATGAAGTCCGCTGAACCCTGCCTGCCGGTGCTGCCGGCGGCGCCCGCTTCCCGCCGCAGCCGCCAGGCCCGCGTGGCCTGGGGCGCGCGCGTGGTCACGGTGGGCGGCGACGCGCCGGTGCGGGTGCAGTCCATGACCAACACCGACACCGCGGACGCGATCGCCACCGCGATCCAGGTCAAGGAACTGGCGCAGGCCGGCTCCGAACTGGTGCGCATCACCGTCAACACGCCCGAGGCCGCGCAGCAGGTGCCCTACATCCGCGAGCAGCTCGACCGCATGGGCGTCGACGTGCCGCTGGTGGGCGACTTCCACTACAACGGCCACCGGCTGCTGACCGAATTCCCGGACTGCGCGCAGGCGCTGTCCAAGTACCGCATCAACCCGGGCAACGTCGGCAAGGGCGACAAGCGCGACCGCCAGTTCGGCCAGATGATCGAAGCGGCGATGCGCTGGGACAAGCCGGTGCGCATCGGCGTCAACTGGGGCAGCCTCGACCAGGAACTGCTGGCCGCGCTGATGGACGAGAACGGGCGCCGGGCCGAACCCTGGGACGCGCGCAGCGTGATGTACGAGGCGCTGATCACCTCGGCCATCGAATCCGCGCGCAGGGCCGAGGAAATGGGCATGCGCGGCGAGCAGGTCATCCTGTCGTGCAAGGTCAGTGGCGTGCAGGATCTGATCTCGGTCTACCGCGAGCTGGCGCGCCGCTGCGACTACCCGCTGCACCTGGGCCTGACCGAGGCCGGCATGGGCACCAAGGGCACGGTGGCCTCCAGCGTGGCGCTGGGCATCCTGCTGCAGGAGGGCATCGGCGACACCATCCGCGTGTCGCTGACGCCGCAGCCGGGCGAGTCGCGCACGCAGGAGGTGGTGATCGCCTCGGAGATCCTGCAGTCGCTGGGCCTGCGCACCTTCGTGCCCAGCGTCACCGCCTGCCCCGGCTGCGGGCGCACCACCAGCACCACCTTCCAGGAGCTGGCCAAGCAGATCGACGACCACCTGCGCGCCAACATGCCGGTCTGGCGCGAGAAGTATCCCGGCGTCGAGAAGCTGCGCGTGGCCGTGATGGGCTGCATCGTCAACGGCCCGGGCGAGAGCAAGCATGCCGACATCGGCATCAGCCTGCCCGGCACCGGCGAGGCGCCGGCCGCGCCCGTCTTCATCGACGGCCAGAAGGCGCTGACCCTGCGCGGCGAGCACATCGCCGCCGAATTCCACCAGATCGTCGAGAACTACATCGAGAAGCGCTTCGGCACCGCTGCCGAAACCGCCTGAGCGGGCAACCCATGGCTGAAAAATTGAGTGCCGTCAAAGGCATGAACGACATCCTGCCGCCCGAGTCGGCGCGCTGGGAGTGGCTGGAAGACAAGGTGCGCGGCCTGATGGCGCGCTACGCGTACCGCAACGTGCGCACGCCGATCCTGGAGCACACGCAGCTGTTCGTGCGCGGGCTGGGCGAGGTGACCGACATCGTCGAGAAGGAGATGTACTCCTTCGAGGACCGCCTCAACGGCGAGCACCTGACGCTGCGCCCCGAGAACACCGCCGGCCTGGTGCGCGCGGTGGCCGAGCACTCGCTGCTGTACGACGGCGGCAAGCGCCTGTACTACATGGGGCCGATGTTCCGCCACGAGCGCCCGCAGCGCGGCCGCTACCGCCAGTTCCACCAGATCGGCGCCGAGGCGCTGGGCTTCGCCGGCCCGGACGTCGATGCCGAGCTGATCCTGCTGGCCGACGCGCTCTGGAAGGAGCTGGGCCTGGCCGACGTGCGGCTGGAGATCAACAGCCTGGGCCAGCCGGCCGAGCGGCGCCAGCACCGGGCCGCGCTGATCGCCTACCTGGAGCAGCACGCCGACCTGCTGGACGAGGATGCGAAGCGCCGCCTGCACAGCAACCCGCTGCGCATCCTCGACACCAAGAACCCGGCCATGCAGGCGATGGTCGAGGGCGCGCCGCGGCTGATCGATTTCCTCGGCGCCGAATCGCTGGCCCACTTCGACGGCCTGAAGGCCATGCTCGAGGCCAACGGCATCGCCTACCGCATCAACCCGCGGCTGGTGCGCGGCCTCGACTACTACAACCTCTCGGTGTTCGAGTTCGTCACCGACCGCCTGGGCTCGCAAGGCACGATCTGCGCCGGCGGCCGCTACGACGACCTGATCGGCCAGATCGGCGGCAAGCCGGCCCCGGCCGTGGGCTGGGCGATCGGCGTCGAGCGCGTGCTGGAGCTGGTCAAGGAGCAGGGCGCGGCCTTCGACGCGCCGGCGCCCGACGCCTATGCGGTGGTGCCCGATGCCGCGGCCTTCCCGGCGGCCCTGAAGACCCTGCAGGTGCTGCGCGCCGCCGGCGTCGCGGTGCAGATGCACGCGGCTTCGGCCGACGGCCTGGGCAGCATGAAGTCCCAGTTCAAGAAGGCCGACGCCAGCGGCGCGCGCCATGCGCTGGTGTTCGGCGCCGACGAGCTGGCTGCCGGCGAAGTCACCGTCAAGGCCCTGCGCGACGGCAGCGGGGCGCAGCAGCGCCAGCCGCTGGCGGACGCGGCCGGCTGGGCCGGCATCCTGAAGAGCTGAGCCGCCGGCTCACTACAATGCCCGGCTGCCCCGGCGTAACCGGCTGCCCACAAGGAATTCATGGCTTCACACCTCGACCTCGAAGAACAGGAGCAGCTTGACCAGCTCAAGCACTTCTGGAAGACCTACGGCAACCTGATTTCCTGGCTGCTGATCGCCGTGTTCGGCTCGATCGCCGCCATGAACGGCTGGCAGTGGTACCAGCGCACCCAGTCGGCCAAGGCCTCGGCGATCTACGAAGAGGTCGAGCGGGCCGTGCAGTCCGGCGACCTGGCGCGGGCCGAGCAGGGCTTTGCCGATGCCAAGGACAAGTACGGCGGCACCGTGTTCGCCCAGCAGGCCGGGCTGCTGGTGGCGCAGGCCGCGACCGACGCCGGCAAGGCCGGCGAGGCCCGGGCCGCGCTGGCCTGGGTGGCCGACAAGGCCTCCGACGAGGGCCTGCAGGCGATCGCGCGGTTGCGGCTGGCGGCGCTGCTGGTCCAGGACAAGGCCTACGACGAAGCGCTCAAGCAGCTCGAGGCCGGGCTCCCGGCCGAGTTCGCTCCGCTGGCGGCCGACCGCCGCGGCGACATCTACAGCCTGCAGGGCAAGAAGGCCGAGGCCCGGGCCGAGTACGAGAAGGCCTGGAAGGGCCTGCAGGCCGAGACCGACTACCGTCGCCTGGTCGAGGTCAAGCTGACCGCCCTGGGGGTCGATCCGAAGAGCCTGGCCGGCCAGAAAGCGGGGGGCGCCAAATCATGACGAGGGGGAGTGTCCAAGTGGTCTTCCAGCGCGGCCTGGCCGCAGCCGCCCTTGCGGCCACCCTGTCCGGTTGCTCCATGCTGCCGTTCTTCGGCGGCGGCGTCGAGAAGCCCAAGCCGGCCGAGCTGCAGGCCAACCCGGCCACGCTGGGCATCCGTCCGGCCTGGACCCAGCGCATCGGCGCGGTGTCGTTCCCGCTCGAAGTCAACGTGACCGGCCAGCAACTGGCGCTGGCTTCCAGCGACGGCACGGTGGCCGTGCTCGATGCCTCCAGCGGACGCGACATCTGGCGGGCCAGCGTGGGCGCGCCGATCGCCGCCGGCGTCGGCAGCGACGGCAGCACGGCGGCCGTGGTCACCACCGGCAACGAGCTGGTGGCACTGTCCGGCGGCCGCGTGCTGTGGCGCGAGAAGCTGCCGGCCCAGGCCTACACGGCGCCGCTGGTGGCCGGCAAGCGCGTGTTCGTGCTGGCGGCCGACCGCTCGGTCAGCGCCTTCGACGGCGCCACCGGGCGCCGCCTGTGGAGCCAGTCGCGCCCCGGCGAGCCGCTGGTGCTGCGCCAGTCCGGCGTGCTGCTGGCGGTCGGCGACACGCTGGTGGCCGGCCAGGGCGGCCGCCTCGCCGGCCTGAACCCGAGCAACGGCAGCGTGCGCTGGGAGGCCCCGATCGCCACCGCGCGCGGCACCAACGACGTCGAGCGGCTGGTCGACCTGGTCGGGCCGGTCAGCCGGGTCGGCAACGCCGTCTGCACCCGCGCCTACCAGGCCGCGGTCGGCTGCGTCGACGCGGTCCGCGGCACCCTGGCCTGGTCGCGCCCGGCGCGCGGCACCGAGGGCGTGGGCGGCGACGACCGCCTGGTGGTCGGCTCCGAGAGCGACGACCGGGTCCTGGCCTGGCGCCGCGACAGCGGCGAGCGTGCCTGGGTGCACGACAAGCTGCTGCACCGCGGCCTGTCGGCGCCGCTGGTGGTGGGCAGCTCGGTCGCGGTCGCCGACAGCACCGGCTTGCTGCACGTGCTCTCGCGCGACGACGGCTCGCTGCGCAACCGCGTGGCCACCGACGGCAGCGCGCCGGCGGCGGCGCCGGTGGTGGCCGGCACGACCCTGGTGGTGGTGACCCGCAGCGGCGGCGTGCACGCCTTCGTGCCGCAGTAAGCAAACCTGACAGGAAAGAGGGCGGTCCCTTGAAACCCGTGATGGCCCTGGTGGGCCGCCCCAACGTCGGCAAGTCGACGCTGTTCAACCGGCTGACGAAGACGCGAGACGCCATCGTGGCCGACTTCGCCGGCCTGACGCGCGACCGCCACTACGGCAACGCGAAGCACGGACCGCACGAGTTCATCGTCATCGATACCGGCGGCTTCGAGCCGACGGCCGAGAGCGGCATCTACATGGAGATGGCGCGCCAGACCCGGCAGGCAGTGGCCGAGGCCGACGTGGTGGTCTTCGTGGTCGATGCGCGCGAGGGCCTGTCGGCCCAGGACCACGACATCGCGGCCTACCTGCGCAAGCTGGGCAAACCCACGGTGCTGGCGGCCAACAAGGCCGAGGGCATGACCGAGGGCGTGCAGCTGTCCGAGTTCTACGAGCTGGGCCTGGGCGAGGTGCACGCCGTCTCGGCGGCGCACGGGCAGGGCATCCGCAGCCTGGTCGAGCTCGCGCTGGCGCCGCTGAACCTGCCCGAGCCGGACGAGGAGGGCGCCGAGGCCGAAGCGGACGTGATCCGGCTGGCCGTGGCCGGCCGCCCCAACGTCGGCAAGTCGACCCTGATCAATACCTGGCTGGGCGAGGAGCGGCTGGTCGCCTTCGACCTGCCGGGCACCACCCGCGACGCCATCTCGGTGCCGTTCGAGCGCGGCGGCCAGCGCTACGAGCTGGTCGACACCGCCGGGCTGCGCCGCAAGGGCCGGGTGTTCGAGGCGATCGAGAAGTTCTCGGTGGTCAAGACGCTGCAGGCGATCGAGTCGGCCAACGTCGTGGTGCTGCTGCTGGACGCCACCCAGGGCGTCACCGACCAGGACGCGCACATCGCCGGCTACATCCTGGAGAGCGGCCGCGCCGTGGTGATCGCGGTCAACAAGTGGGATGCGGTCGATGCCTACCAGCGCGAGCAGGTGCAGCGCCAGATCGAGGGCCGGCTGGCTTTCCTGAAGTTCGCCGCGCTGCACCTGATCTCGGCCAAGAAGCGCCAGGGGCTGGGGCCGCTGTGGGCCTCCATCGCCCAGGCCCACAAGGCGGCCATGACCAAGATGTCCACGCCGGTGCTGACCCGGCTGCTGCAGGAGGCGGTGCAGTTCCAGGCGCCCAAGCGCTCGGGCATGTTCCGGCCCAAGCTGCGCTATGCCCACCAGGGCGGCATGAACCCGCCGGTGATCGTGGTGCACGGCAACTCGCTCGAGCACGTCACCGATGCCTACAAGCGCTTCCTGGAGGGGCGCTTCCGCAAGGCCTTCGACCTCATCGGCACGCCGCTGCGCGTCGAGATGAAGACCTCGAAGAACCCGTACGCCGACAAGGACTGAAGGTATTTCGGCCCTCGCCGGCCGCCCGGGCCCTTGAACCCGTCCGTGCCGGCCCCATGTCTGTCGGACCGGCCGCCGTGCCGTCGCCCTTGCGCAGCAGGTTGCTGTGGTAAGGTGCGCTTTCCAACACCACGAACACGGAGAATATCGTGAGCAACAAGGGCCAGCTACTACAAGATCCCTTCCTCAACACGCTGCGCCGAGAGCATGTGCCGGTGTCGATCTACCTGGTCAACGGGATCAAGCTGCAGGGGCAGATCGAATCCTTCGACCAGTACGTCGTCCTCCTGAGGAACACCGTCACCCAGATGGTCTACAAGCACGCCATCTCCACCATCGTCCCCGGCCGCGCCGTGAATTTCTCGGCTGCGGAGAGCAACGAAGCCGCCGCCGCGGGCTGACCCGCCGCGCGGCACGCGCCCTCCGGTCGGGGTCCAGCCGGGCCCGACAGCCCCGATTCCCGTTTTGCCCCAATCCCCCGCAAGACCTGAAGCCCCCGCCATCCTGGTGGGGGTCGATCTGGGCCTTCCCCATTTCGACGCCGAGCTCGACGAGCTGGGCGAGCTGGCGCGCACCGCCGGCCTCGAGCCGGTGGCGCGCCTGACCGCCCGCCGCAAGGCGCCCGATGCGGCGCTGTTCGTCGGGCGCGGCAAGGCCGACGAGATCAAGGCGCTGGCCGAGGAGAGCGGCGCCACCGAGGTGCTGTTCGACCAGTCGCTCAGCCCCGGCCAGCAGCGCAACCTGGAGCGCCACCTGGGCCTGCCGGTCAACGACCGCACCCTGCTGATCCTGGAGATCTTCGCCCAGCGCGCGCGCAGCCACGAGGGCAAGCTGCAGGTCGAGCTGGCGCGGCTGCAGTACGTCAGCACCCGGCTGGTGCGGCGCTGGTCCCACCTGGAGCGCCAGACCGGCGGCGCCGGCGTGCGCGGCGGCCCGGGCGAAAAGCAGATCGAGCTGGACCGCCGCATGATCGGCGACGCCATCAAGCGCACCCGCGAGCGGCTCGAGAAGGTCAAGCGCCAGCGCCACACCCAGCGCCGCCAGCGCGATCGCCAGGGCGCCTTCACCATCTCGCTGGTCGGCTACACCAACGCCGGCAAGTCGACGCTGTTCAATGCGCTGGTCAAGGCGCGCGCCTATGCCGCCGACCAGCTCTTCGCCACCCTGGATACCACCACCCGCCGGCTCTACCTCGACGACGAGGAGGGCGGCAGCGGCGGCCGGTCGGTGTCGCTGTCCGACACGGTCGGGTTCATCCGCGACCTGCCGCACGGCCTGATCGACGCCTTCCAGGCCACCCTGCAGGAGGCGGCCGACGCCGACCTGCTGCTGCACGTGGTCGATGCCGCCAACCCGCACCACCCCGAGCAGATCGAGGAGGTCCAGCGGGTGCTGCACGAGATCGGCGCCGACCGGGTGCCGCAGCTGCTGGTCTTCAACAAGCTCGATGCGCTGGACGCATCGCGGCGCCCGCATCGGCTGGCCGACCATGTCGAGGTCGAGGGCACGCCGGTGCGCCGCCTGTTCGTCAGCAGCCGCACCGGCGAGGGCCTGGCCGCGCTGCGCCGCGAGCTCGCGGCCCGTGCCGCCGCCCGCGCCAGCGCATCCATGCCGCCGACCCCCGAATTGCACGATGCCGCCGCCTGATTGGGCACAATCGGCCCAGCCCAACGAAAAGAAACACCGACCGGAATGAAGCCTCACGCCCCCCGCATGCTCGCCGCGCTGTCCTGGCGCCTCCGAGGCATGTTCAACCTGAACGATCCGCGCTGGGGGCGCGGCAACGGCAACGACGACGGCAAGGACAACCGGCCCGACCCCCAGCGCCCGGATGGCCCGCGCGGCCCGAACCAGGGCCCGCCCGACCTCGACGAACTCTGGCGCGACTTCAACCGCCGCCTGGGCGGGCTGTTCGGCGGCGGCCGCGGCCGCCGTCCCGAGCCGAACGGCAACTTCCAGCCGGACATGAAGAGCGCCGGCATCGGCATCGGCCTGATCATGGCGGTGCTGGTGCTGATCTGGCTGGGCACCGGGTTCTTCATCGTGCAGGAAGGCCAGCAGGCGGTGATCACCCAGTTCGGCCGCTACAAGTCCACGGTGGGCGCCGGCTTCAACTGGCGGCTGCCGTACCCGATCCAGCGGCACGAGGTGGTGTACGTCACCCAGATCCGCTCGGTCGACATCGGCCGCGACGCCGTGATCAAGGCCACCGGGCTGAAGGAATCCGCCATGCTGACCCAGGACGAGAACATCCTGGACGTCAAGTTCTCGGTGCAGTACCGGCTGAAGGATTCGCGCGCCTACCTGTTCGAGATCCGGAACCCGGCCGAGACGGTGGGCCAGGCCGCCGAGACGGCGGTGCGCGAGGTGGTGGGCAACATGCAGATGAACGCCGCGCTGGGCGAGGAGCGCGAGCAGATCGCCCCGCGCGTGCGCGGCGTGATGCAGGCCATCCTGGACCGCTACAACTCCGGCGTCGAAGTGGTCGCCATCAACCTGCAGCAGGGCGGCGTGCGCGCGCCCGAGCAGGTGCAGGCGGCGTTCGACGACGTCAACAAGGCCAGCCAGGAGCGCGAGCGCCTGAAGAACGAGGGCGCCGCCTACGCCAACGACGTCATTCCGCGCGCCGCCGGCTCCGCCGCGCGCCTGCGCGAGGAAGCCGAGGCCTACAAGGCGCGCGTGGTCGCCACCGCGCAGGGCGATGCGCAGCGCTTCCGCTCGGTGCTGACCGAATACCAGAAGGCGCCCCAGGTGACGCGCGACCGCATGTACCTGGACACCATGCAGCAGGTCTACGCCAACGTCACCAAGGTGATGGTCGATTCGCGCCAGGGAAACAACCTGCTGTACCTGCCGCTCGACCGCATCATGCAGCAGGTGGCGCAGGGCGGCGCCGCGACGGTGCCGCCGGAGCCGGCCGCCAACCCCGGCGCCGCGGCGCCCGGCGGCAGCGCCAGCCCCTCCGATGCGCGCACGCGCGACAACGCCCGCGGCCGCGAGCGCGAGACCCGCTGAGCGCGAAGGACTCACGAGAAACATGAACCGGATCGGACTCTTCGCCGCCGCCGCCCTCGTGGTGCTGGCCCTCCTCAGCTCCATGCTGTTCGTCGTCGACCAGCGCCAGTTCGGCGTGGTCTATGCCCTCGGCCAGATCAAGGAAGTGATCACCCAGCCGGGCCTGAACTTCAAGCTGCCGCCGCCGTTCCAGAACGTCAGCTACATCGACAAGCGCCTGCTCAACCTGGACGGCAACGACACCACGCCGGTGCTCACCGCCGAGCGGCAGCCGGTGGTGATCGACTGGTACGTGCGCTGGCGCATCACCGACCCCACCCAGTACATCCGCAACGTCGGCCTGGACGAAGCCACCGGCGCCAACCGCCTGAGCAACGTGGTGCGCAGCGCCTTCAACCAGGAGGTCAACAAGCGCACCGTGCGCGAGCTGCTGTCCTCCGAGCGCGACGAGGTGATGAACGACGTCAAGAACCAGGTGCTGGCGCAGGTCAAGGGCGCGCAACCCTGGGGCATCGACGTGGTCGACGTGCGCGTGACCCGCGTCGACTACAGCGAGGCCATCACCGAATCGGTCTACCGCCGCATGGAAGCCGAGCGCAAGCGCGTGGCCAACGAGCTGCGCTCCACCGGCGCCGCCGAGAGCGAGAAGATCCGCGCCGACGCCGACCGCCAGCGCGAGGTGATCATCGCCAACGCCTACCGCGACGCGCAGAAGGTCAAGGGCGAGGGCGATGCCCAGGCCGCCGCCATCTACGCCGACGCGTTCGGCCGCGACCCGCAGTTCGCCCACTTCTACCGCAGCCTGGAGGCCTACCGCGCCACGCTGAACAAGCGCAGCGACCTGCTGGTGGTCGATCCCGACGGCTCCGAGTTCTTCCGCGCCTTCCGTGGCGGCGCGGGCGCGTCCGGCCCCCGACGGTAGGGGGGCTGCGTTGGACGGCTCGACGCTCTGGGCCGCGCTGGCCCTGGTGCTCGTCTTCGAAGGGCTGTTTCCCCTGCTGGCCCCGCGCGCCTGGCGCGACACCTTCCGCAAGCTGCTGGAGCTGCGCGACGGCCAGCTGCGCTTCTTCGGGCTGTGCAGCGTGGGGCTCGGCCTGCTGCTCCTGCTGCTGGTGACATAGCGCCGGCGCGGGCCCGCAGACCGGGCGCCGGCGAGGCGGCCCATGGCCGAGGCAGCGGACCTCATCGCATGCGCCGGTAGAATCCCTCTTTTAACAGCCCCCCTTTGTCCATGTCCGCCTGGGTCCTGCCGGATCACATCGCCGACGTCCTGCCTTCCGAGGCCCGGCACATCGAGGAATTGAGGCGCCAGCTGCTCGACACCGCGCGAGGCTACGGCTGCGAGCTGGTGATGCCGCCGCTGCTGGAGCACCTGGAGTCGCTGCTCACCGGCACCGGCGAGGCGTTGGGGCTGCAGACCTTCAAGCTGGTCGACCAGCTCTCCGGCCGCACGCTGGGCCTGCGCGCCGACACCACGCCGCAGGTCGCGCGCATCGACGCCCACCTGCTCAACCGCGCCGGCGTGGCCCGCCTGTGCTACTGCGGGCCGGTGCTGCACGCCCGCCCCGACCGTCCCCATGCCACCCGCGAGCCGCTGCAGTTCGGCGCCGAGGTCTATGGCCACGCGGGGCTGGAAGCCGATCGCGAGGTGCTGCTGCTGGCGCTGGACTGCCTGCGGGCGACCGGGGTCGCGCCCCTCACGGTGGACCTGGCCGACGCGCGCATCGTGCGCGCCCTGTTCGCCGGCGTGCCGGTCGATGCCCAGGTGCTGCGCGACGTGCACGCGGCGCTGGCCGCCAAGGACGCCACGGCGCTGGCGCAACTGACCCGCAACTTCCCGGCCGCCTCGCGCGAGGGGCTGGCCGCGCTGGTGACGCTGTACGGCGATGCCCAGGTGCTGGCCGAGGCGCGCCGCGTGCTGCCGGCATCGACCGCCATCGGGCAGGCGCTGGACCAGCTCGAATGGCTGGGCCGCGACCTGGGCGAGGCGGCGGTGAGCTACGACCTGGCCGACCTGCGCGGCTACGCCTACTACAGCGGCATGCGCTTCGGCATCTACACCCCCGGCGCCACCGACGCGCTGGTGCGCGGCGGCCGCTACGACGAGGTCGGCGCGGTGTTCGGCCGCAACCGGCCGGCAGTGGGTTTTTCGCTCGACGTGCGCGAGCTGTCCGGCGTGGCCGCCGCGCGGCCGCTCAAGGCCGCCATCCGCGCGCCCTGGGGCGAGCAGCCCGAGCTGCGCGCCGCGATCGCGCGCCTGCGCGCCGACGGCGAGACGGTGGTGTGCGTGCTGCCGGGCCACGACAGCCAGGTGGACGAGTTCCACTGCGACCGCGAGCTGGCCGAGCAGGCCGGCCGCTGGGTCGTGCGCGGCCTCTGATCCTCTTTTTTTCATTTCCGGTTTTCAAGTCATGAGCAAGACAACGGGTCGCAATGTGGTCGTCGTGGGCACCCAGTGGGGCGACGAAGGCAAGGGCAAGCTGGTCGACTGGCTGACCGAGATGGCACAGGGCGTGGTGCGCTTCCAGGGCGGCCACAACGCCGGCCACACGCTGGTGATCAACGGCGTCAAGACGGCGCTGCACCTGATTCCCAGCGGCATCATGCGGCCGGGCGTGAAGTGCTACATCGGCAACGGCGTGGTGCTGTCGCCGGCCAAGCTGTTCGAGGAGATCGAGGGGCTGGAGAAGGCCGGCGTCGAGGTGCGCTCGCGCCTTCGCATCAGCGAGGCCTGCCCGCTGATCCTGCCGTTCCACGCCGCGCTGGACGTGGCGCGCGAGGCGCTGCGCGAGAAGGGCGGCGACGAGAAGATCGGCACCACCGGCCGCGGCATCGGCCCGGCCTACGAGGACAAGATCGCCCGCCGCGCGCTGCGGGTGCAGGACCTGAAGAACCCGGCGCGCTTCGCCGAGAAGCTCAAGGTGCTGCTGGAGCTGCACAACCACGTGCTGACCACCTACCTGCACGCGCCGGCGGTGGAGTACCAGCCGGTGCTGGACGAGGCGCTGCGCCTGGGCGAGCAGCTCAAGCCGATGATGGCCGACGTCTCGCGCGAGCTGAACGAGGCGCACCGCCACGGCGACAACCTGCTGTTCGAAGGCGCCCAGGGCACGCTGCTGGACGTGGACCACGGCACCTACCCGTACGTGACGTCCAGCAACGTCGTGGCCGGCAATGCCGCCGCCGGCGCCGGCGTCGGGCCCGGCATGCTGCACTACATCCTGGGCATCACCAAGGCCTACTGCACGCGCGTGGGCGGCGGCCCGTTCCCCACCGAACTGGACTGGGAGAAGCCGGGCACCGTGGGCTACCACCTGTCCACCGTCGGTGCCGAGCGCGGCGTCACCACCGGCCGGGCGCGCCGCTGCGGCTGGTTCGACGCCGCGCTGCTCAAGCGAAGCGCCCAGGTCAACGGCCTTTCGGGCCTGTGCATCACCAAGCTGGACGTGCTGGACGGCCTGGAGGAGCTCAAGCTGTGCACCGGCTACGAGCTCGATGGCGAGCACATCGACATCCTGCCGCTGGGCGCCGACGAGATCGCGCGCTGCAAGCCGGTCTACGAGACGCTGGAAGGCTGGAGCGAGAGCACGGTGGGCGTGACCGAGTACGACCAGCTGCCGGTGAACGCGCGGCTGTACCTGCAGCGCATCGAGCACGCGACCGGCGTGCCCATCGATATCATCTCGACCAGCCCCGACCGTGACCACACGATCATGATGCGGCACCCGTACCTGGCGTGAGCGCCAGGCCCCCGTTCCCCGACCCAACCTCCCGAGTCCCCAGCCCCATGTTGACCGAAGACGGCAAGCACCTGTACGTGAGCTACGACGAGTACCACAACCTGATCGAGAAGCTCGCGATCAAGGTGTACCAGTCGGGGTGGGCCTTCGACACCATCCTGTGCCTGGCCCGCGGCGGCATGCGGCCGGGCGACATCCTCTCGCGCATCTTCGACAAGCCGCTGGCCATCATGTCCACCAGCTCCTACCGGGCCGACGCCGGCAAGGTGCAGGGCCACCTGGACATCGCGCGCTACATCACCACGCCCAAGGGCGAGATCGCCGGCAAGGTGCTGCTGGTGGACGACCTGGCCGACTCGGGCCACACCCTGCACCGGGTGGTGGACCTGCTGCGCACCAGCTACCAGCCGATCACCGAGCTGCGCAGCGCGGTGATCTGGACCAAGGGGCTGTCCAGCTTCACGCCCGACTACTCGGTCGAGTTCCTGCCCAGCAACCCCTGGATCCACCAGCCGTTCGAGGGCTACGACGCCATGGGGCCGGACAAGCTGCTGGAGAAGTGGAAGGTCTGAGCGCCTGTCACTCGGGGCAGTCCGTGCCCTCCGCCGACACCTGTTCCCCCAGGAAGTCGAGGAAGGCGCGCACCGCCGGCGTCATGCCGCGGCGCGATGGGAACACCGCGTGCAGCACCCCCGGCTGCGGCTCCCAGCCTGCCAGCACCGGCACCAGGCTGCCGGTGCGCAGCTCCTGGCGGCACATGAACTCCGGCAGCACGCCCATGCCGATGCCGCCCAGCACCAGCAGCTTGAGCGTCAGCATGTCGTCGGCGGCGCAGCGCGGCTGGTGCTGAAGCTCATGGCGTTCGCCGGCCGGGCCCAGCAGTTGCCAGCGGGCGCGGCCGTCGACGGCGGACATGGCCACGGTCGGCAGCGCCGCCAGGCCTTCGGGTGAGGCCGGCCGGCCTTCGCGCGCCAGCAGCGAGGGCGCGGCCAGCAACGGCGTGCGGCTCAGCCCGAGCCGCTTGACCACCAGGCTGCCGCTGTCCTCCAGCGTGGCGCGAACCCGCAGCGCCACGTCGATGCCTTCGTCCACCAGGTCGACCGCGCGGTTGGTGACCTGCATGTCGATGCGCACGCGCGGATGGGCTTGCAGGAAGCCGGGCAGCAGCGGCGCGAGCGTGGTCTGCGCGACCGTGACCGGGCAGGTCACGCGCACGGTGCCGGTCGGCTCGCTGCGCACGTGCGCCACCGCGTCCTGCGCCGCCTGGGCCTCGTCTCGCAGGGCCGCGCAGTGGCGGTGGTAGGCCTCGCCGGCCACCGTCAGCGACAGCTTGCGCGTGGTCCGGTGCAGCAGTCGCACCCCCAGCTGCGCCTCGAGCGCGGCGATGCGCCGCGACAGCGTGGACTTGGGCAGGCCCAGCTTGCGGCCGGCGGCGGCGAAGCTGCCCTGGTCCACCACCTCGGCGAAATAGAGCATGTCGTTGAGGTCTTGCATGGCTTGATTGTCCTGCTGATGGAACGATTATTCCCGCCGAAGCGGGCTTATCAGAGAGGCGTTCCACCTCCATCATTCCAGCACCGATTCAAGAACAGGACGACAACCATGAAACTGCTGCATGTCGATTCCAGCGCCAAGGGCGCTGCCTCCGCTTCCCGGCAACTGAGCGCGCAGGTCGTGCGCGAGTGGGTCCAGGCCCATCCCGGCACCACCGTCGAGTCCCTCGACCTGGTGGCCGACGCCCCCAGCCACCTCGACGAGCACTCGCTGGGCATCAAGTTCGCGCCCGGCGCCGAGGGCGTCACCGAGCGGCAGCGCCAGGAGAACGCGCTGAGCGAAAAGCTGGTCAGCCAGTTCCTGGCGGCCGACGTGGTGGTGGTGGGCGCGCCCATGTACAACTTCGCCATCCCCAGCCAGCTCAAGGCCTGGATCGACCGCCTGGCGCAGGCCGGCCGCACCTTCCGCTACACCGCGGCGGGCCCCGAAGGCCTGGCCGCCGGCAAGACGCTGGTGGTGGTGTCCAGCCGCGGCGGCGCCTACGCCGGCACGCCCTACGAGGCGGCGATGGACCACCAGGAGAGCTACCTGCGCACCGTCTTCGGCTTCTTCGGCATCACCGATGTGCGCATCGTGCGTGCCGAAGGCCTGGACATGGGCGAGGACAGCCGGGCCCAGGGCCTGGAGGCGGCCGGACGCGACATCCGGGCGCTGCTCGACGCGGCGGCCAACGAGGCGCAGAAGCTGGTCGCCTGACCCGCGCCGAGGCGGGGTCGGGGGGGCGCGCTACCATCGAACGATGCCCGCGCGTCCCACCGACCTCATCCACCACCGCTACGTTCCGCCCGCCGGCTTCGAGGCGCTGCAGCCGGGGGTGTTCAAGGCCTCCACCGTTCTCTTCCCGAACGTCGCCGCGCTACGGGCGCGCGACTGGAAGCACAAGGACGGCTACACCTACGGCCTGCACGGCACGCCCACCACCTTCCTGCTGGAAGAGCGCATCGCCACGCTCGAAGGCGCCAGACACTGCCTGCTGGTGCCCAGCGGGCTGGCGGCGATCAGCGCCGTCAACTGCGCGCTGCTCGCGGCCGGCGACGAAGTGCTGCTGCCGGACAACGTCTACGGGCCATCGAAAGCGCTGGCCGAGGGCGAACTGGCGCGCTGGGGCGTCAGCCACCAGCGCTACGACCCGATGAAGCCGGCCGACCTCGAGCGGCGCATCGGGCCGAAGACCCGGCTGGTCTGGCTGGAGGCGCCCGGGTCGGTGACGATGGAGTTCCCGCCGCTGGCGCAGCTGGCGCAGGTCTGCCGCCAGCGCGGCATCACCAGCGCGCTGGACAACACCTGGGGCGCCGGCCTGGCCTTCAACGGCTTCGACCTGGGCACGGGCGGCCGCGTCGCGCCGGGCAGCGGCGCCGACATCGTGGTGCATGCGTTGACCAAGTACCCCAGCGGTGGCGGCGACGTGCTGATGGGCAGCATCGCCACGCGCGACGACGCCCTGCACATCAAGCTCAAGCTCTCGCACATGCGCATGGGCTGGGGCGTCGGCGCCAACGACACGGAGTCCGTGCTGCGTTCGCTGCCCAGCCTGGAGCTGCGCTACCGGGCGCAGGACGCTTCGGCGCGGGCGCTGGCGCGCTGGCTGCAGGCCCGGCCCGAAGTCGCGCAGGTGCTGCATCCGGCGCTGGAGGGCTCGCCCGGCCATGAGCACTGGCGGGCGCTGTGCGGCGACGACGGCCTGGCGGCCGGCCTGTTCTCGGTGGTGTTCCACGAGCGCCATGAGCCGGCCCAGGTCGACGCGTTCTGCGATGCGCTCCGGCTGTTCCGCCTGGGCTATTCCTGGGGCGGCCCCGTCAGCCTGGCCGTGCCCTACGACATCCCTTCCATGCGCAGCGCGCAACTGGGCACCTGGCCCTACCGCGGCGTGCTGGTGCGCCTGGCGATCGGGCTGGAGGACACGGCCGACCTGCAGGCCGACCTGGAACAGGCGCTGCGGGCGCTCGGCTGAACGGGCGGGGGGCGGCCAGGTGTCCGGCCCCTCCCTTTTGGCTTACAGTGCCCGCATCCCCCTTTAACCTACGGATGAGCTGTGGCCACACCCAATTACGGATACGAGAAGCGACAAAAGGAACTGGCCAAGAAGCGCAAGAAGGAAGAAAAGCTCCGGGCCAAGGCCGATCGCAAGGCCGGCGTCGGGGCGCCGGCCGATGAGGCCGGCAGCGAAGCCGAGCCGAGCGAGGGCGCGCCCGCGACCGAAAGCCCGCAACCGCCGCAGAACTGAGTCCGCCCCGCGCACACCGAGCCCCATCTCGGCCCCGGCGCAGCCGTTCAGCGCTGCGCCTGCACGATCTCCTGCGCCAATCGCGCCAGGCTGGCCGCGCTGCGGTCCTGCAGCCGCCACACCGGCGCGTCGGCGTAGCCGCTGAAGTTGCGCTGGATCGAGGCCGAGTAGCCGGGGTCGTAGTGCGCCTGCAGCAGTTCGCGCACCACGGTTTCCAGCTCGCCCATCCGCACCAGGGCCTGCCAGCGCCCGACCAGGGCCTTGCCGCGCAGTTGCACCAGCGCCTCGAGCCGGCTGCAGAACAGCCCGGGGTCCTGGACGAAGAAGGCGTAGTCCTCCAGCAGCAGCGCCACCCGCTCGTCATCCGGCAGCTCCAGCCGCAGGCAGGGGCTGGCGCGCATGGCGGCCATCAGCGCCTCGGGCACCGCCACGTTGCCGACCTTGCGGCTCTCGCTTTCCACGAACACCGGCCGGGCCGGGTCGAGCCGGCGCAGCACGTCCCAGACCCGCGTGTCGAAGGCCTTCTGGCCGGGCTGGGGCTGGCCCGGGATCAGGCCCAGCACCGAGCTGCGGTGGTGGGCCAGGCCTTCCAGGTCCAGCACCTGCGCGCCGGCCGCGGCCAGCGCGTGCAGCAGCCGCGTCTTGCCGACCCCGGTCGGGCCGCAGACCACGCGGTAGGGCAGGCGCTGGGCCAGCTGCGGCAACTGCGCCAGCACCGCGCCGCGGAAAGCCTTGTAGCCGCCTTCGACCAGGCTGACGCGAAAGCCGATCTGGTCCAGCACCAGCGCCAGCGACCCGCTGCGCTGGCCGCCGCGCCAGCAATACAGCAGCGGCTGCCAGCCCTTGGGCTTGTCGTGCACTTCGCGCTGGAGGTGGCGGGCGATGTTGGCGGCGACCAGGCCGGCGCCGACCTTGCGCGCCTCGAACGGGTTGACCTGCTTGTAGATCGTGCCGACCCGCACGCGCTCCTCGTCGCCGAGCGCGGGCCAGTTCACCGCGCCGGGCAGGTGGTCCTCGGCGTACTCCGACTCGCTGCGCGCGTCGATCACGGTGTCGAATTCCGACAGGCGCGCCGCGGCTTCGCCGGCGGCCAGGCGAAGCAGGCTCACTTGAGCAGCTTTCGCAGTTGCGGCCAGACGTTGGCCAGCATGCGCGGCTGCGCATCCACGTTGGGGTGGATGCGATCGGGCTGGAACAGCCGGGTCGGGTCCGGCCCGTCGGCCACGCCCTCGAGCAGGAAGGGCACGAGCGCCGCCCGCTGCTCGCGCGCCACGTCCGCGTACAGCGCCGCGAAGCGCTGGCCATAGCCGGCGCCGTAGTTGGGCGGCAGTTGCATCCCGACCAGCAGCACCCGGGCGCCGGCTTTCTGCGCCGCCTGCACCATGGCCGCCAGGTTGGCGCGGGTCATCTCCAGCGGCAGCCCGCGCAGGGCGTCGTTGCCGCCCAGCTCGACCACCACGTGGCTGGGCTTGTGCTGGGCCAGCAGCGAAGGCAGGCGCGAGCGTCCGCCCGAGGTGGTGTCGCCGCTGATGCTGGCGTTGACCACCCGGGCGTCGATCTTCTCGGCCGCCAGCTTCCGCTCCAGCAGCGCGACCCAGCCGCTGCCGCGCGGCAGGCCATACTCGGCGCTGAGCGAGTCGCCGACCACCAGGACCGTCGCGCCGGCCGCACGGGCCAGCCGGCTGAACGGGGCGGCCAGCCCGGCCGCGATAAAGTGCCTGCGCCTCAAGAAAACAAGACCTCCATGCCGCCACCCATCATCGCCGTCGAACACGTCCACAAGTCGGTGACCGATTCGACCGGAACGCTCGACATTCTGCGCGATATCGATTTCAGGCTGGCCGAGCGGGAAACGGCCGCCATCGTCGGTGCGTCGGGATCGGGCAAGAGTACGCTGCTGTCGATCATCGCCGGGCTGGACACGCCCACGCGAGGCACCGTGCGGCTGGCCGGCGAGGACCTGTTCGCGCTGGACGAGGACCAGCGCGCGGCGCTGCGCGCGCGCAAGGTCGGCTTCGTGTTCCAGAGCTTCCAGCTGCTGGGCAACCTGACGGCGCTGGAGAACGTGATGCTGCCGCTGGAGCTGGCCGCGCGGCGCGATGCGCGCAAGGCCGCCGCCGCGATGCTGCAGCGCGTGAACCTGGGCGAGCGCCTGGGCCACTACCCCAAGGTGCTGTCCGGCGGCGAGCAGCAGCGGGTGGCGCTGGCGCGCGCCTTCGTGGTCGAGCCGGCCGTGCTGCTGGCCGACGAGCCGACCGGCAGCCTGGACTTCGCCACCGGCGAGCGGGTGATGGACCTGATGTTCGAGCTCAATCGCGAGCGCGGCACGACGCTGGTGCTGGTGACGCACGACCGCGCCATCGCCCAGCGCTGCGAGCATCGCATCACCATCGAGGCTGGCCGCATCGTTTCCGGCTGAGTCGGGCTCGCGCGGCCCGATAATCGGGCCGATGTCTTCCCCAGCCAGGATCCTGTTCGGATTCCACGCCGTCGGGGTACGGCTGAAGACGGCGCCGCAAACGGTGCTGGAGGTTTTCTTCGAGCCGACCCGACGCGATGCGCGCATGCGCCAGTTCCTCGAGCGCGCGCGCGAAGCCGGCGTGCGGCTGATCGAGGCCGATGCGCTGCGCATCGCCAAGCTCGCCGGCAGCCACGGCCACCAGGGGGTGGCCGCGCGGGTCGAGCCGATGCCCGCCGCCCACTCGCTCGACGACCTGCTCGACGCCATCGAAGGCCCGCCGCTGCTGCTGGTGCTGGACGGCGTGACCGATCCGCACAACCTCGGCGCCTGCCTGCGCGTGGCCGATGGTGCCGGCGCCCACGCGGTGATCGCGCCCAAGGACCACGCGGTCGGCCTGAACGCCACCGTCGCCAAGGTGGCCAGCGGCGCCGCCGAGACGGTGCCGTACTTCATGGTGACCAACCTGGCGCGCACCCTGGGCGAGCTGAAGGACCGCAACATCTGGTGCATCGGCACCAGCGACGATGCGCCGCGCACGCTGTACCAGGCCGACCTGAAGGCGCCGGTGGCGCTGGTGCTGGGCGCCGAGGGGCCCGGCATGCGCCAGCTCACCCGCAAGACCTGCGACGAGCTGGTGTCCATTCCGATGCGGGGTGCGGTCGAGAGCCTGAACGTCTCGGTCGCCAGCGGCATCTGCCTGTACGAGGCCCTGCGTCAACGGTCATGAACCTGGACCGGGTGCGCGGCTGGGTCGCGGCGGCAGGCCGCGTGGCCGTGCTCACCGGTGCCGGCATGAGCCAGGAGTCGGGCGTGCCGACGTTCCGCGATGCCCAGACCGGCCTGTGGGCCCATTTCCGTCCCGAGGAACTGGCGACCGAAGAGGGTTTCCGCGCCGACCCGCAGCGGGTGTGGGACTGGTACGCGCAGCGGCGCGCCGCCATGGCGCAGGTGGCGCCGAATGCCGGCCACGTGGCGCTGGCGGACTACGGCCGGCGGCACCCCGGCAAGCTCACGGTCATCACCCAGAACGTCGATGGCCTGCACCAGCGCGCCGGCAGTGCAGGCGTGCTGGCGCTGCACGGCAACATCTTCGAGGACCGCTGGGTGGAGCCGCCGCGCGCCTGCTGCTCGTCCCGCCCGCCCGTGGAGGCCCGTCCACCCCGATGCGCCGTGTGCGGCAACCTGCGCCGGCCCGCGGTGGTCTGGTTCGGCGAGATGCTGCCGGAGGCTGCGCTGGAGGCCGCCGAGCAGGCGGCGCAGGCCTGCCAGCTGATGCTGGTGGTCGGCACCAGCGGCGCCGTCTACCCGGCGGCCGGCCTGGCGCACGTCGCGTCGGAAGCCGGTGCCCGGGTGGTGGTGCTCAACCCGCATCCCAGCGACCTCGACAGCGTTGCCGACGAAGTCCTGCGCGGGACTGCGGCCACGCTGCTGCCGAAGTTGCTGGTGGATTGAGCCCTACACCAACCCGAACCACCCCAGCACCGCCCCCGCCCCCAGCAGCCACAGCAGGTGGAGGCGGGTGCGCCAGACGACCAGCGTGGCGGCCAGCGCCACGGCCCACAGCGGGGCGTCGCTCCATTGCGGGCGGGCGCCGGACGCCAGCACCCAGCCGGTGGCGACCAGCAGCGACACCACGATCGGCGCCATGCCCTGCTTGAAGGCGCGCACCGCGCGCAGCTCGCGGTTGCGATGGCCCCACTGGGCGGCGAAGTAGGTGAGGGTGGTGCTGGGCAGCAGGATGCCGAACAGCGTCAGCAGCACGCCCAGCAGCGCCAGGTGCAGGCCGCCGGCGTTCAGCCCGACCTGCCATCCCATCAGGGCGACGAACAGCACGTTGGGGCCGGGCGCGGCCTGGGCGATCGCGACCGACGCGCTGAACTGCGGGTCGGTCAGCCAGTGCCGCTCCTGCACCAGGAAGCGGTGCATGTCGGGGGCGGTGGTGATCGCGCCGCCGATCGACAGCAGCGACAGCACCAGGAAGTGCAGCAGCAGCGACAGCCAGTCGCCCGCGTCCATCACGATCTGCATGACGCTCCCATCAGGCCCGGCCCAGTCGCTGCCAGGTCAGCGCGCACGAGAGCCCGCCCAGCACCAGCAGCACCGCCAGCAGCGGCAGGCGCAGCACCGCGATGGCGACGAAGCTGGCGAGCCCGAGCAGCAGGCAGGCCGCCCGTCCGAGCGGATGCGTGCGCAGCGTCGGCAGCAGCTTCAGCCCGGTGGCGGTGATCAGCCCCGCAGCCACGGCGCCCATGCCGCGCAGCGCGCCGGCCAGTTGCGGCGAATCGGCAAAGCGCGCGTGCAGCAGGGCCAGCAGCAGCACCACCGCCAGCGGCGCCACCAGCATGCCGGCCAGGGCCACCAGGGCGCCGCGCCAGCCGAAGTGGCGGGCGCCGATCATCAGCGAGAGGTTGACCACGTTGGGTCCGGGCATGATCTGGGCGACGGCCCAGTCCTCGACGAACTCCTCGCGCGTCAGCCAGCGCTTGCGTTCGACGAGCTCGCGCTGCACCACCGCCAGCACGCCGCCGAAGCCCTGCAGCGCCAGCCAGGTGAAGGACAGGAACAGGTCGGGGAGGGAGCGTGGCCGCGGCCGCTCCTGCGGCGCAGCTTCGGCCGGAGCGGAGGGAAAACTCATGGGCGCGGATTATCGGCCGGGCGCGTCGCCAGCCACAGGCCGGCGGCGATCGGCAGCAGCGCCAGCCAGCCGGTGGCGCCGGGCTGCTCGCCCAGCAGCAGCCAGCCGAGCAGCGCGGCGGTGACCGGGTTGAGCGCCAGGAACACGGTCACGCGCGTCGGCGACTCGTGCTTCAGTGCGTACAGCCACCAGAAGTAGCCGATGCCGCTGGACAGGCCGATGAAGGCGATCGCGCCCCAGGCCAGCGGGCTGAAGGTCGCCAGCCGCGCCGGCCAGCCTTCCGGCAGGGCCAGCAGCGCCAGGGCGGCGACCGAGGCCAGCATCGCGAACGCGGAGACCGGCAGCACCGGGTAGCGCTGCAGCCACGGCCGGTAGAGCACGCTGCACAGGGCGCCGGCGATGGCGGCCGCCAGCACGGCCAGTTCGCCCCACCAGTTGCCGTGCCTCGCGCCGGCTTGCAGCTTGGGCAGCAGCGTCAGCGCGACGCCGGCGATGGACAGGACGACGCCGGCCAGCAGACGCCACGACGCACGCTCCCGCCCCAGGGCTGCCGCCAGCCCCAGCGTCAGCAGCGGAAACAGGCTGAAGATCAGGGCCGCGGGCGCGGCCGGTATGCGCTGCAGGCCGAAATTGAGCAGGGCGATCAGCACGCCGAACTGGACGATGCCCAGCGCCGCCATCGCCGCCACGTCGCGCACCGGCAGCGGCCGCGGCAGCGCGGCCAGCGGGCGCAGCGCGAACGGCAGCAGGCAGGCGAAGCCGATCGCGTAGCGCAGCATGGCCAGGGTCAGGGGCGGCACTTCGGCCACGGCCAGGCGCGATGCGACGATGGCGGCGCCCACCTGCACGCCGGTGCCGGCGGCAGCCCACAGCGCCAGGTTCATGCGCGCTTCACCGCAGGGCCAGCGACCAGCTCTCGCCCACCAGCTTCCGGCCGTACGCGTCCAGGGGCTCGCTCGTCACGAGTTCGAAGCCGCGCGACGCGTAGAGGGCGCGGGCGGCATCGAGCTGGCCATTGGTCCACAGCACCATCTCGCGGTAGCCCTTGCCGCGGGCGAAGGCGATGCATTCGTCCACCAGCCGCGCACCCAGCCCGAGGCCGCGCGCTCGCGGCGCGAGGATCAGCAGGCGCAACTGAGCCACCGTGGCCGACTTGCGCACGACGAACACGGAGCCCACCCGTTCGCCTTCCAGCTCGGCGATCCAGCCCTTTTCCCAGGCGGGATCGAACTTGCGCAGCCAGTCGGCCGCCACCTCGGCGACCAGCGCCTCGAACTCGCTGCTGTAGCCGTACTCGCGGGCATAGATCTCGCCATGCTGCATCACCACCCAGCCCAAGTCGCCCGGGCGGGGGTCGCGCAGGCAGATGGAGCGGGTGCCGTTGGCAGGCCGGGTCGACGCGGAGGGAAGAGCCATGGGGCCCCAAGCTTACGCGTTGGGAAACCCCGGTTCCTCGAGTCGATGCCAGTGCGACTGGCAACAGGGGCGCCGGGTCACGCTCGACCGGCCGCGGCGAACGGGCGCCAGCGTCCCTCCGGCTGCGCCAGCCGGTGCGTGATCACTTCCAGCGCCCGCGGGTGCATCGCGAGGCCTTCATGGCGGACGCCGGACAGCTCGATGTTCTCGCTCTCGGCGGTTTCGGTCTCCACGCACTGCTCCCAGCGCACCACCGTATCGTTCTTGCTGTAGATCGAGGTCACGGGCACCGGCGGGCGCTGGCGCAGACCGGTGCGCATGGACAGCGGCATGCGATCGGGTCCGCTGTCGAGCAGGGCGAGCACGCGGCAGCGGCGCTGCGGGTCGGCGGCGGTGTTGAAGGGCGTGCCCAGCGTGATCACCTGCCGCACCAGCGGATTGGCGCGCTTGGCCAGTTCGCGCGCGTAGATGCCCGACAGGCCCCAACCCAGCAGGGTCACCGGCGCCTGGGTCGCCTCGAAGGCGTCGATCACGCAGTCCTCCAGCTTGCGCAGCCAGCGCGACAGCCCCATGCCGCGGGGGCCGTGATTGACGCCGTAGCCCCAGTCGAACGGGCGAAAGCCGGCCTGCTGCAGCGTGCGGTGCAGCGGCGCCGTGCTCTCCGGGCCGGTTCCCTGGCGCGGAAACACGATCACCGGCTGGCCGTTGCCCTCGTAGAGGCGCCCTTGCGCCGTGCGGCGGGAGCGCGCCGGCTGGAACAGCTCGAACAGGGGCTGGGCCACCCCGTCCAGCTTCGGGCTCGGCGCCAGGCCGGACAACAAACCCGCGTGGGTCATGCGATGCCTCCCTTTGCATGCCGCTCGGACGCGGCAAGGAAGGGGATGCTAGGAAGCGCGGCAGCGTGCCGTCCTGGGAGCTGGCGCTGTTACATCGTAGGACGCTGCCTACTGCTTGTAACCGGGCGCCAGGGACCGGAAGGAAGCAGCATGAAAAAGTCCCCCGGCCGGCGAAGCGGCAGGGGGACGAAAGAAGCCGGGGGAAGAAACTTGAAAAAACCCGGCTGCCTATTGGACGCCATCGACGCCCCGGGGTTCCTCCCGCAGAGCCAGCGATGAACCGGGGAAACCCGGCTGAGCAGGTCCTGTTGCCGTGCAGGCCGACCGCATGCTCGGAACACGGATGGCGCAAGCCGGAAAACAGCCGCGTTTCCCAGCGAAAAACGGCTCAGCCAGCCGCTGTTTTTGCGCGTGCATAAGTCACGATGAGGCCGCTCACGAAGCCCCTTCCGCACTTTTCGCTTACGCCGAAAAAACCCCGTCTGTAGGATTGCACCGACAAGAGAGGACTCGCATGTCTGATTTATCCGTCAGTTCCCATCCCGCCCCCGAGTTCGGCAAGGACGAGCAGCCTTCCGGCGGCCTCTGGCTGTCGATCAAGAAGGCGGCTGCGCGCGTTTCCGACTGGTTCGTCATCCAGAGCGCGGCCGTGAAATTGCTGGTCGTGGCCGTGCTCCTGATGATCCCGGTGACGGGGATCTATTCGATTGTGCTGATGCAGAAGCAGGCCGCCGTCGCGGCCGAGGTCCAGGCCATGGCCCAGGCCGGCCGCAAGGCCGCCTTCGACGAAAGCAAGCCGGTGGTGTTCGGCACCGGCTCGCTGCTGGGCTTCGTGCAGGCCAACCCGGTCGAGCGCATCACGGTGGTCTACAAGCCGCTGCTGTGGAACGTGTCCGAGCGCGTCGTGCTGGTCGAGTCGGCCGGCAAGCAGTACGCCTACTACCCGTCGGACATGGAAACCCAGATCTTCACCGACCAGGCGGTCACGGCGCCCTGGAGCGGCAAGCTGGCCTTCGTGCCGCGCTCGGACCTGAACGAGGCGAGCGTGAAGATCCTGGAGCGCCTGGACCAGGGCTTCGCCGGCGCCCGTCCGCAGTCGGAGAAGGACGCCTGGAAGGCCGGCGTGTCCGGCGTGCTGTCGGCCGCGCTCACCCTCGGCCTGCTGGGCTTCCTGGCGTTCCAGCTCAAGGGCCAGTTCAAGTCGCTCAAGTTCATCGAGCCTTCGCACGTGAGCGGCTCGCTGTCCGACCTGGTCGGCATGGACGACATCAAGTCCGAGGTCGCGCAGATCAAGGACCAGTACATGCGGCGCGCCGAGTACGCCGAGTACGGCATCAACAAGCCGTTCAACGTGATGTTCAGCGGCCCAGCCGGCACCGGCAAGACCAAGCTCGCCAGCTACCTGGCCAAGGAGCTGAACCTGCCGATCCTGTTCCACTCGGCGGTGAACCTGGAGACCGGCTACGTCGGCGGCGGCGCCGGCACGCTGTCGCGCATCGTGTCGATGGCCAAGCGGCGCAAGCGCTGCATCGTGTTCCTGGACGAGGCGCAGGACCTGTTCATGAAGCGCGGCGGCCACCGCAAGTTCGACGACGACACCCAGAACATGCTGCTGGCGGTGCTGGACGGCGTGCGCACCAAGAGCGACGCCGAGATCATCTGGATCGTTGCGTCCAACTTCAACAGCGAGCAGATGCAGATGGACGAGGCCATGCTGCGCCGCTTCCAGATGAAGGTGGACTTCCGCCTGCCCAACCGCGAGGAGCGGCTGGCCATCATCGAGCACTACTTGTCGCAGCGCGCCGACAAGGTGCTGCCGGAGCTGGACCTGCGCCACCTGGTGGAGATCACCGAGGGCCGCAGTCCGGCCGACCTGGAGACCATCGTCAACCAGGCCGGCATCACCGCGGTGCAGGCCGGCATCATGATCGGCTCCGACACGCTGATGCAGGCAGCCGAGCGCGTGCTGGTGGGCAACGTCAACGCCAACGCGACCAAGGAGCGTGAGCGCGACCGCCGCGTCATCGCCATCCACGAGTGGGGCCACTTCCTGGTCGACTTCGAGCAGGAGCGCAAGAAGGCCGGCGGCGACTGGGACGCGATCCTGGCCGACATGAAGACCATCAAGATCTCGCTCAAGGCCAACCCGCGCAACAACGCGCTGGGCTTCGTGTTCCACAAGCAGGGCGCCAACCTGCTCAAGACCAAGGCCGACATCGAGCACGACGTGCGCGTGCTGCTGGGCGGCATGGCCAACGAGGAGCTGTTCTTCGGCGAGGAGGGCACCACCAACGGCGCCCACAACGACATCACCCGCGTGACCAAGCTGCTGCACCACGCCGTCGGCGAGATGGGCATGTACCGCAAGACGCGCCTGAACTTCGGCGCGCTGGCCAACGACGGCCAGGGCGGCCGCCAGCTCGACGAGGAGACGCGCAGCATCATGGAAGCGCAGAGCGAGCGCCTGTACGGCGAGACCAAGTCGCTGCTGCTGCGCCTGAAGCCGCTGACCGAGCACCTGGCCGGCAAGCTGATGGAGCGCGGCGAGATGAGCCTGCGCGAGGCGCTGCACGAGATCCGCAGCTTCGAGGCGGCGTGCTGGTCGTTCAACTCCCGCATGGGCCTGCAGCCGGCCGCCTGAGCGCCGCAGCGCAAGCCTTGCCACGAAGGGGCCGCAGCGATGCGGCCCCTTCGTTCGTCTCGGGGCGCCCCATCAGGTCGCGCGCTCATGGTCGGGTTGGTGGCGCGCCACACCCGATGGAGCGCGCCAGCGTGATGCTGTGCGCACTTGCGCACCGTGTCCCGGGAATGCCCGGTTGTGCGGTCCTGCTGGGCTGGCCCGCGTGGCATCATCCGTTACAGATGTACATGTTCGAGGATCGCGTCTCTCACCGCGAAGGCAGGTCGACCCCGGCGGCCTCCCACTTCCCGCGCCAGCCGGCACCGCCCGCGCCCCTCGCGCCGGCCCCGCAGCGGCATGCCGGCGCCGGCATGCGCCGCGTGCTGGTCGTCGAGGACAACCCCGACGGGCTGGAGACGCTGCTGGCCCTGCTGGGCATGCTGGGCCACGAGGTCGCCGGTGCCGCCGACGGCGCACAGGCGCTCGAGCAGGCCATCGCCTTCCAGCCCGATGTCGTGCTGCTCGACCTCGGCCTGCCGGTGCTCGACGGCTTCGAGGTCGCGCGCAATCTGCGCCGCGACCCGCGCGCCGAAGGCGTCTTCATCGCGGCGCTGACCGGCTGGGGGGCCGACGGCGATCGCCAGCGCACCGCCGAGGCCGGCTTCGACGCCCACCTGACCAAGCCGGTGGAACTGGACGCGCTCGAGGCCGTGCTGGCCGGCAGCACGGTGCGCGGCAAGCGCTGACCGCGGCGCAGGCCTGTCGTTATCGTCGCGCCTCGGAATGCGTCATGGCTGAGTTGGGTTTGGGCTAGGCTCGCATCCGTTTCACCAGCGTCCCGAGCCCTTGATCTCCGTCACCGCCGTCCCGCCCGGAATCGAGCCATTGCCCTCATCGCCGTCGCCGCCTCCCGGGCGGTCGAGCCTGCAGGCGCTGCGCTGGCTGCCCTGGCTGTGCCTGCTGCTGCCCTTGCTGGCCTGGGCCAGCGTCGGCGTCCATCGCTACCAGCAGATGCGCAGCGAGACCGAGGTGCGGCTGGACCGCGCGCTGCGCATCGCCAGCGAGCACGCGTTGCGCGTGATGGATACCACCGAGTCGCTGCTGGCGCGGGTGGTGGACATCGCGGCCAGGCCGGGGCTGCACGTCGAGCACCAGCAGGCCGGCGTCCATGCGCTGCTGAGCGCCATGGCGCAGAACAAGCCGCAGCTGCAGAGCATCCTGGTGTTCGGCACCGATGGCCGGCCGCTGGTGAGCAGCCGCCTGTACCCGGCCCCGCCGATCGATGCATCCGACCGCGACTACTTCCGCTGGCACCAGCAGGGACGCGGCGGGGTCTATGTCTCGAGGCCGCTGGTCTCGCGCGTCACGGGGGAATCGTTCTTCGACGTCAGCACCGCGCGCCGGCAGCCGGACGGCAGCTTCGGCGGCGTGGTGTCGATCCGGCTGTTGACCGACTATTTCGAGCAGTTCCACCGCGACCTGGCCGCCGATGAGCCGGGCCTGGCGATCAACCTGCTGCGCGAGGACGGCCTGGTCTTCACGCGCTGGCCGGTGCTGCGCGATGCACCGGAGCGGCTGGCGCACAACAGCCCGGTGATGTCGCGCATCCGCGCCGGCGCCAGGGCCGGCACCTTGCACGGGGTCTCGTCGATCGACGGCCGCCCGCGGCTGCTGGCGTTCCGCAGGGTCGGCGACTACCCGATCTACCTGGGCACCGGCATGGACACGCTGGAGATCCGCAAGCGCTGGCTGCGCGAGATGGGCTGGCTGGCGGCCTTCGGCGCGCCGCCGGCAGTGGCGCTGTTCCTGGCGGTGCGGCTGGCGCTCCGCCGCAGCGGGGATGCGCTGGCAAGCGCGCACCGGCTGCAGCAGGAAACCGAGGCGCGCCGGCGGGTCGAGGAGGCGCTGCTGCAGGCGCAGAAGCTGGAGGCGCTGGGACGCCTGACGGGCGGCGTGGCGCACGACTTCAACAACGCGCTGATGGTGATCAGCAACAACCTGCTGCTGCTGCGGATGAAGCAGCCCCCCTCCGACGGGCCGTACCTCGATTCGATCCGGCGCGTCGCTTCCGCCACCAAGCTCACCCGCCAGTTGCTGGCGTTCTCGCGCCGCCAGGCGCTGGTGCCCGAGCAGGTGCGGCTGCAGGAGCGCCTGCCCGCCATCCGCGACCTGCTGGGCCCGGTGCTGGGCAGCCGCACCCGGCTGGAAATCACGGTCGAGCCGGACACCCGGCCGATCCGCGTCGATGCGGCCGAGTTCGAACTGGCCCTGCTCAACCTGGCGATCAATGCGCGCGACGCGCTCGAGCAGGACGGCCTGCTCGCGCTGTGCGCCCGCAACGCCGGCCCCGGCGAGCTGCCGCCGCTGGTGCAGGGCCCGCTGGTGATGGTGGAGGTGGCCGACAACGGCCGCGGCATTCCGCGGGACGTGCTCGACCGCGTGTTCGAGCCGTTCTTCACCACCAAGCCGGTGGGCGAGGGCACCGGCCTGGGCCTGAGCCAGGTCTATGGCCTGGCCCAGCGCGCCGGCGGCACCGCCACCGTTGCCAGCGAGCCAGGCCGGGGCACGCAGGTGCGCATGTTCTTCCCGCCCGACGAGCGCCCGCCGCCCAAGGACGACACGCTGCCCTCGCTCGGGCGGGCCCTGGCGCTGCAGGTCCTGATGGTGGAGGACAACGCCGAGGTGGCGGCGGCGCTGGCGCCGGTGCTGGAGGCGCTCGGCTGTCGCGTCACGCACTTCGACCGCGCCGGGGCCGCGCTCGCCTGGCTGGCGGCGCAGGAGCGCCTGCCCGATGTGCTGCTGACCGACGTGGTCATGCCCGGCGAGATGGATGGGGTGGCCCTGGCGCGCGCGGTGCGCCAGCGCTGGCCGTCGCTGCGGGTGATCGTGATGACCGGCTACGCGGAACAGCTCGACGTCATCGCGCAGCAGGGCTTCGACATCCTGCCCAAGCCGTGCACGCCCGAGATGCTGGTGCAGACGCTCGGGCGCGGTGCCGCCGCAACGTGACGGCTTGCACGGCGTTGCATCCGCCTGTGTGATGTTGCACACCGGTTGCACTTCGACACGCGGCGGCGGCCTAGCATGCCCTGCATGCGCTACACCCGCGAAGAGTACGCCAACATGCAGGCCGTGCAGCGCCGCGTGGCGCGGGCCGAAGCGGACTATGCGCGCTTTCGCGCGGCCTACCTGGAGATCGCCCAGCACCAGCCCGACCACGAGGTCGCGCTGGCCATGATCGGCGCCGACATGAACCGGGCCCACGCCTACCTGCAGGCGCTGATCGGGCTGCCGCCCACGCCATTCGAGAAGCAGCCCAGCGTGGTCGTGATGCGCGAGGCGCGCCGGCTGGCCGAGGAAAAGGGCAAGCACTAGGGATCGACCTGCGGTCGGCAAGGGCGAGGCGGCGTGGAGGCGGCTCGTCCTGTTCCTAGAATCGCAGGCTTGCACAGCGCCACCCCACCCACCGAACCGATCCACGTCAACGAGGCGCAGGCGCGCCGCATCGTGCTGGTGCAGGCGCTGGACGCGGCGGATCCGCACGGCAAGCTGGTCGGTGCGGCCGAGCGCGAGCAGGCCGACCGCGAGGCGCTGGCCGCCACTGGCGATCCGGCGCGCGGCGAGGCGCTCGACGCCAGGGCCTGGGTGCTGGAGCGGGCGAGCCGCCTGGCCGGCCTGCTGGAGCACCGGCAGCCGCGGCTGGCGGCCCTGCAGCGGCCGCCCCACTGGATGGCGTGGCTGGCCTGGGGGCTGCCCATGCTGGCGCTGGTGGCCGGCGGGCTGATCGAACGGATCGACAACCCCAAGCAGGTCAACCTGCTGTCGCCGCCGTTGCTGGCCTTCCTGCTGTGGAACCTGGCGGTCTACCTGTTCATCGCCGTCGCGGCCTTCTGGCCGCCCCGCGCTGCCGCCGGGCCGGGGCGCTGGGCGCGCCACCTCGAGGCACTGGCGGAACGCCCGCGCGGCGGCGTGGCGCAGCAGGTGGCCAACCGGTTCCGGCTGCAGTGGTGGCGCGTGGCCGGCGCGCTGGAGGGCCAGCGCTGGCGCCGCATCCTGCACACCTCGGCGGCGGCGTGGGCCGTCGGCGTCGCGGCCTCGATCGCCCTTGGCGGGCTGGTGCGCGAGTACCGCATCGGCTGGGAGAGCACGCTGCTGGAGCTGCCGCAGGTGCATGCCTTCCTGCAGTTCCTGTTCGCGCCGGTGGTCGCCGTCACCGGCATGGAGCCGTTCAGCCTGGACGAACTGGCGCGGCTGCACTTCGGCTCGGGCGAGGGCGTGGGCCGGGCCGAGGCCCGGCGCTGGGTGTTCCTCTACATGGGCCTGCTGGGCCTGCTGGTCGTGCTGCCGCGCGCCTTGCTGGCCCTGTGGGCGGCGCTGCGGCAACGCTGGCTGGCGGGCTCGATCGCGCTGGACCTGGGCGATGCCTACTTCACGCCGCTGCTGGGGCGGGTGCGGCCGGCGCGCGTGCTGCTGGCGATCGGCCGGGCCGCGGCCGATGGCGCGGATCCCCTGCAAACCATCCTGCGCCAGGCCTCCGGCGGCGTCCTGCCGGCGCGTCCCGGCGAGCCGTTCACCCTGTTCACCAGCGCGCGCGGCGACAGCCTGCAATGCGTCGTGCTGCCGGTCGGGCAGGCGGCGCCAATGGCGGTGCGCGCCGAGCCTCCCGCGGGCCGCTGGCCGGCATGGCTGCCGCTGGGCCGGCGCCCGCAGGCGCCGCTGGCCGTGGCGGGCGCGACCGACACGCTGCGCGCCGACGTGCTGCTGCTGGCCTGTTCGTCGCAGGACCCGCCGGACGCCTGGAGCGGGCTGCTGCAACAGGGCGCCTGGCCCGCGCTGCTGCTGGCCGGCGCGGGTTGCGAGTCGGCCTGTGCCGCGCTGCTGCGGCGCGCGCCGGCCGGCGGCGAGACCCTGCCGCTGGCGGCGCTGCCGACCTGGCGCGAGGACAGCCGGCTGCGCGCCGCCATCGAGCGCCTGCTGCCGCCGTACAAGGCGGCCGGCGCGCAGCGCCTGTGGTCGGTCTGGGAGGAACGCGCCCATGCCCGCCATGTCGAGTCGATGCGGCTGCTGGCCGCGGAAGTGGCGCAGGCGGCGCGCGACAGCGCGGAGCTGAACACCCGGCCCACCGGCATGCGCCAGCTGGTGGTGCGCGAGGAGCGCGAAGCCGGCCAGGCGGCCCGGCGGCAAGCCATGGCCGCGCTGCTGGGGCGCGTGCGCGAGCGCCAGGCCGGCGGCGACGCGCGACTGCGCGCGTTGCACGGGGTGGAGGGCGGGGGCGGGTCGCCGCTCGAGGCGCACGACCTGCCGGAGCGGTTCCGCATCGAGCAATCGGTGCACGAGCCCCAGGCCGGGCTGGCCGGGGCGGCGAGCGGCGCCGCGATGGGGGCCGCGGTCGACCTGATGACCGGCGGCCTCACGCTCGGCGCGGCGAGCGCGCTCGGCGCACTGGTGGGCGGCGGCGCCGCGCTGGTGGCGGCCGCCTGGAAGAACCGGGGCTCGCAGACGCCGGGCGGGTCCAGCGTGGCGCTGAGCGACGAGATGCTGCAGGCGCTGGTGGCCGCGGTGCTGCTGCGCTACCTGGACGCAGCGCACCGCGGCCGCGCCCTCGCCGAGCCTGACTTGTGGCGGACGAGGGCCGAGGCCGCGGTCACCGGTGAGCTGGCGGCGCTGCAGGCGCTCTGGCCACGGCTGCGAACCGAGGCCGCCGAGGGGGACGCCGTGGCGTCCCTCGCGAACTTGCTGGAGCGGCTCAGCCTGCGGGTGCTGGGCGAGCTGGGTGGCGGCTGACGCCGGCCGTCACGGCTTGCGCACGATCTGGTCGACGCCTTCCTTCACGTCGCCGACCTTCTTCTGCACCTTGCCCTGCTGTTCGCGGGCATGCCCCTTGGCCTCCTGCTCGCGGTCGCCGGTCGCCCGGCCGAGCCGTTCCTGGGCCTCGCCGGCGACTTCCTTCAGCTTGCCCTTGACCTGGTCCTTCTTCATCTCGAACTCCTTGGTGAATGAGGATGCGCACAAGGTAGGCCGCAGCGCGCGCGCTGCAAGCAAGAACAGGGCGGACGAACGCGTCCGTGCAGGCCTACACGATCCGCTCAGCGGGGGCTGCCCGCTTCCACCGTTTCCCGGATCCAGCGCACCGCCTCCTCGGCCGAGGCCATGGGCGCCCCCAGGTGGTCGGCGCGCGGCTCGTACAGGCGGTTGGCCGGGTGCGGCGGCAGGCCTTGCCACAGTTCGCGCCTGACCTTGCGCAGGTTGGCCAGGTCGCGTGTCGGCACCACCAGCAGCACCGGCGTGCCCGGCCGCAGGCGGCGCCACACGGCCTGCCAGTTCATCGCGCCGTCCGGGTCGAACCAGCTCACGTAGGCCGAGGGCACGGCTTGCGGCAGGTCGTAGCGCGCGGGGCTGACCACGTCGGAGTCCTGCAGCAGCGTGGGCTCGTTGCCGCGGCCGGCCGCCACCAGCCCGCGCGCCTTGGCGAGCTGGTCGTCCAGCGGCTTCATGTCGGCGCCGCCGTTCGGCGCGATCGCCACCAGCGCATCGACCGGCAGCCGCCCGGCCATGTGGGCGGCGAAAAAGCCGCCGAGGCTGAAGCCGGCCAGCACCAGCCGGGTCGCGCCTTCGCGGCGCAGCGCGTCCAGCGCGTCCTGCACGATGCGCTCGGCCGCCGCCACCGGCTGGCTGAAGGCGCGCGGGCCGCCATAGGGCAGGTCGGGCGTGCGCACCCGCCAGCCGGCGTCGCGCAGCCGGGCGGCCAGCGGCGCCATGCTCTGGCCATCGGCGCCGATGCCGTGCAGCAGCACGATGCCGATGCGGTGCGCGGGACCGGCGGCAGCGGGCGGCTGCGCCGGCGCGGCCCTCGCGCGGCCGAACAGGCTGGAAAGCAACAGGGCGGTCAGGGTGCGGCGGGACATGTCCACGGTTCGGATTCCGGCAACGGGGCGCAGCGCGAAGACCGACAGCGCGCCGCGGGCCACGCCCCGAACATAAACCGTGCACCCGCCGCGGGGGCCCGCGCGTGCTGGCCCGTTCGGGCCATCAGGCGTCCAGCTGCAGCCGCCACCACGCCGGCAGCAGCGCGCGCACCTCGGGGCGGGCGAAGCGGTCGTCGATCAGCACCACCGTGCCGCGGTCTTCGCGCGTGCGGATCACGCGGCCGGCGGCCTGCACCACCTTGCGCAGGCCGGGGTACAGGTAGGCGTAATCCCAGCCGGCGCCGAACGCGCGGCCCATGCGCCGGCGCATCTCCTCGTTGACCGGGTTCACCTGCGGCAAGCCCAGCGTGGCGATGAAGGCGCCGACCAGCCGGTCGCCCGGCAGGTCGATGCCTTCGCCGAAGCTGCCGCCCAGCACCGCGAAACCGAGCGCCCGGCCGCCGGGCACGAAGCGGTCCAGGAACTCGCGCCGCTGCGCTTCGGGCATGGCCGGCGACTGCTGGAACACCGGCCAGTCCGGCTCGCGCTCGCGCAGCGCCGCCGCCACCCGCGCCATGTAGTCGAAGCTGCTGAAGAAGGCCAGCCAGTTGCCCGGCTGCGCCCGGTACTGCCGTGCGACCAGCTCGGCGATCGGCGCGACCGAGCGCTCGCGGTCCTGCCAGCGGGTGGAGATGCTGCGCACCAGCCGCACGTTGAGCTGGTCGGCCGCGAAGGGGGAGTCCACCGCGATCCAGGCCGTCTGCTCCGGCAAGCCGAGCATGTCGCGGTAGAAGCCGTCGGGCGCCAGCGTCGCCGAGAACAGCACCACCGACTGCGCGTTGCGCACGCGCTCGCCGAGGAAGGGCGCGGGAATCAGGTTGCGGATGCACGGCAGCGCCTGCGGGCCGCGCGGGCCGGCGCGCAGCGTCACGTCGAACACGGAGTGCTCGCCGAAGCTCTCGGCCAGCCGCAGCATCGCCAGCGCATCGAACCAGAACTGCTGCAGCTGCGGGGCCGGCTCCTGCGGCGCCTCGGCCAGGTGGTCGGCGATGGCGGCCGAGGCGTTCTGCAGCGCATCGAGCCAGTCGTCGGGCAGCTTCTCGTGCACCGCGTAGGCCTCCTGCTGCGAGGCGGCGAGCCCGTCCCAGGCGCGCGCCAGCCGGCCCAGCGCGCGCTTGACCTTGGGCGGCGCCTTGGGGCGCAGCGCATGCAGCGCCGCCGGATCCATCTGCGCCGAGTACATCTCGCGCCCGCGCTCGACCAGGTTGTGCGCCTCGTCCACCAGCAGCGTGGCGCGCCAGCCTTCCTCCTGCGCCAGCGCGTGCAGCAGCGCCCCGCCGTCGAACCAGTAGTTGTAGTCGCCCACGACCACGTCGGTCCAGCGCGCCAGCTCCTGCGACAGGTAGTAGGGACAGACCGAATGGGCCAGCGCGACCTCGCGCAGCGGCGCGCGGTCCATGGCGCCGCCAGCCAGCGCGGCGGCCCGCGCCGCCGGCAACCGGTCGTAGAAGCCCTTGGCCAGCGGGCAGGAGTCGCCGTGGCAGGCCTTGTCCGGGTGCTCGCAGGCCTTGTCGCGTGCCACCAGTTCCAGCACGCGCAGCGGCGCGCCGGCCGCCGTACCGGTGATGCGCTCGAGCGCGTGCAGCGCCAGCTGCCGCCCGGGCGTCTTGGCGGCCAGGAAGAACAGCTTGTCGATGCGCGCGCCGGGCAGCGCCTTGAGCACCGGGAACAGCGTGCCCACGGTCTTGCCGATGCCGGTGGGCGCCTGCGCCAGCAGGCAGCGGCCGTGCATCGCGATGCGGTAGGCGGCTTCGGCCAGTTCGCGCTGCCCGGGCCGGAACGCCTCGTGCGGAAAGGCGAGGGCGGCCATCGCCGCGTCGCGCCCCTCGCGGTGCGCCAGCTCCTGGTCGGCCCAGTCCAGGAAGCGCGTGCACAGCGCCTCGAAGAACGCGCGCAGCTCCTCGCGCGTGTGGAGCGCCTCGATGCGCGTCTCCTTCTGGCGGCCGACGTCGTAGTAGACCAGCGCGATCTCCAGCGACTCGATGCCGCGTGCCTCGCACAGCAGCCAGCCGTAGATGCGGGCCTGGGCCCAGTGCAGGTGGCGGTGGTTGGCCGGCTGGCGCGCCAGGTCGCCGCGGTGGGTCTTGATCTCCTCCAGCCGGTTGCGCGCCGGGTCGTAGCCGTCGGCGCGGCCGCGCACGCGCAGGCGGCCGAAGCTGCCTTCCAGCGCCAGCTCGCGCTCGTAGCCGGCGCCGCGCGCGCGGGTCACCGCCGCGTGGCCGGCGATGCCCTCCAGCGCCGTCGGCGCCGGCGTGAAGCGCAGGTCGAGGTCGCCCGCCTTGGCCGTGAACTCGCACAGGGTCCGGACGGCGACGGTGTAGGCCATGGCCGTCGATGGTAGCGGCGCGCTGCTGAACGACCGTCCACTACACTCGAGTGGATGTCCTTGGGGTGGGTGCTTCTTCTTCCGTTCGTTGGCAGCGCGCTGGCTGCCGTGCTGCCCACGCGCGCCCGCAACCAGGAGTCGCTGCTGGCCGCCGTCGTCGCGCTCGCCACGGCGGTGCCGCTCGCGCTGCTGTTTCCCGACGTGGCCGGTGGCGGGGTGGTCAGCCAGCGCATCGAGTGGCTGCCCAGCCTCGGGCTGGACCTGCTGATCCGCGTCGACGGCTTCGCCTGGATGTTCGCGATGCTGGTCACGGTGATCGGCGCGCTGGTGGTGGTCTATGCGCGCTACTACCTGTCGGCCGACGATCCGGCGGCGCGCTTCTATTCACTGCTGCTCGGCTTCATGGGCTCCATGCTCGGCGTGGTGCTCTCGGGCAACCTGATCCAGCTGGTGGTGTTCTGGGAGCTCACCAGCCTGTTCTCGTTCCTGCTGATCGGCTACTGGCACCACCGCAAGGAGGCGCGGCGCGGCGCGCGCATCGCCTTCGTGGTCACCGCCACCGGCGGGCTGGCGCTGCTGGCCGGCGTGATGCTGATCGGGCACATCGTCGGCAGCTACGAGCTCGACGCGGTGCTGCTGGCCGGCGAGCGCATCCGCGGCCACGAGTTCTACCCCTATGCGGTCGTGCTGGTGCTGCTGGGCGCGCTGACCAAGAGCGCGCAGTTCCCCTTCCACTTCTGGCTGCCGCATGCGATGGCGGCGCCCACGCCAGTGTCGGCCTACCTGCACTCGGCCACCATGGTGAAGGCCGGCGTGTTCCTGATGGCGCGGCTGTGGCCGGTGCTGGCCGGCACCGACGCCTGGTTCTGGATCGTCGGCGGTGCCGGCGTCACCAGCCTGCTGCTGGGCGCCTACGCCGCCATGTTCCAGAACGACCTGAAGGGACTGCTGGCCTACTCCACCATCAGCCACCTCGGGCTGATCACCCTGCTGCTGGGCCTGAACAGCCCGCTGGCGGCGGTGGCGGCGGTGTTCCACATGATGAACCATGCGACCTTCAAGGCGTCGCTGTTCATGGCGGTGGGCATCATCGACCACGAGACCGGCACCCGTGACATGCGCCGGCTCGACGGCCTGTACCGCTACATGCCGAGCACCGCCCGGCTGGCCATGGTGGCCTGCGCCGCCATGGCCGGCGTGCCGCTGCTCAACGGCTTCCTGTCCAAGGAGATGTTCTTTGCCGAGACCGTGTTCGTCCAGGGCCAGCCCTGGCTCGAGCACGGGCTGCCGATCGTCGCCACGCTGTACGGCATCTTCGCCGTCGTCTATTCGCTGCGCTTCGGCCACGACGTGTTCTTCGGCCCGCCGCCGGTCAACTGCCCGCGGGTGCCGGAAGAGCCGGTGCGCTGGATGCGCGCGCCGATCGCCTTGCTGGTGCTGGCCTGCCTGCTGGTGGGCATCGTGCCCAACTGGGCGATCGGCGACGTGCTGCGCGCCGCCGCCGATCCGGTGGTGGGCGGCAAGCTGCCGGCCTTCAGCCTGGCGATCTGGCACGGCTTCACCACGCCGCTGGCGATGAGCCTGCTGGCCCTGCTGGGCGGGATGCTGCTGTACCGGGTGTTCGGCGAGCGCCTCAAGCAGCGCACCGCGCGCAGCACGCCGCTGATCGGCGCGCTCGACGGCAAGCGCCTGTTCGAGGTGGTGCTGGCCCAGCTCACCCGCGCGGCGCGGCGCTCGATGCGCATCACCAGCAGCCCCCACCTGCAGACCCAGGTGCTGTGGATGCTGGTGATCGCCGGCGCCGCCGGCCTCGGCTCGACGCTGCTGGTGCCGCTGGAGTGGGGCCAGCGCGAGCGGGTGCCGGCCACGCCGGAGTTCGTGCTGCTGTGGGCCGTCGGGGCCGCCGCCGCCGTGGGGGCCGCCTGGCAGGCCAAGTTCCACCGGCTGGTGGCGCTGATCCTGCTCAGCCTGGTGGGCATCGTGCTGTGCCTGACCTTTGCCTGGTTCTCGGCGCCCGACCTGGCGCTGACCCAGCTGGCGGTGGAAGCGGTCACCGCCGTGCTGTTCCTGCTCGGCCTGCGCTGGATGCCCAAGCGGATCGCGCAGGACGACCCCAGCACCCGCCTGCGCGCGCAGTGGCGGCGCCGGCGCGACTTCGTGCTGGCGGTGCTGGCCGGCGCCGGGTTGGCGGCGCTGTCGTACGCGATGCTCACGCGCAGCGCGCCGCAGAGCATCTCGCCGTTCTTCCTGGACAAGGCGCTGCCCGAGGGCGGCGGCACCAACGTGGTCAACGTGATGCTGGTGGACTTCCGCGCCTTCGACACGCTGGGCGAGATCACCGTGCTGGGCATCGTCGGCCTGACCGTGTTCGCGCTGCTGCGCCGGTTCCGGCCGCCGCGCGAGGTGATCGAGCTGCCGCCGCAGCAGCGCGCCTTGCGCGGGGTGCCGTCGACCGACCTGCTGCGGCCGCAGGGCGCGGTTGTGCCGGAGGAGGAAGAGGAAGCGAACCCGCACGGCTACATGATGGTGCCGGCGGTGCTGGTGCGGCTGGTGCTGCCGCTCGCCATCGTGGTGGCGGTGCACCTGTTCCTGCGCGGCCACAACCAGCCGGGCGGCGGCTTCGTCGCCGGCCTGGTGATCGCGATCGCCTTCATCGTCCAGTACATGGTGGGCGGCACCCAGTGGGTGGAAGAGCGGGTCAACCTGCGGCCGCCGCGCTGGATCGCCTGGGGCCTGGTGCTCGCGGTCGCCACCGGGCTCGGGTCGCTGGCCTTCGACCATCCGTTCCTGACCACGCACACCGCCCACGTCGAGCTGCCGGTGATCGGCGAGGTGCACTTCCCGAGCGCGACCCTGTTCGACCTCGGCGTGCTGGCGGTGGTGGTCGGCTCGACCCTGCTGATGCTGACGGCGTTGGCGCACCAGTCGCTGCGTGCCCGGCGCCGTCCGCTGCGCACCGCCGTCAAGGCCGAGGAGGCCGCCTGATGGAAGTCGTGGTCTCGCTCGCCATCGGGGTGCTGGTCTCGGCCGGGGTCTGGCTGGTGCTGCGGCCGCGCAGCTACCAGGTGCTGATCGGCCTGTCGCTGCTGTCCTATGCCACCAACCTGTTCATCTTCGCGGTGGGCAGCCTGTCCGAGGCCAACGAGCCGATCGTCAAGCCCGGGCTGGCGGCCGACCTGGTCAACTACACCGATCCCCTGCCGCAGTCGCTGGTGCTCACCGCCATCGTGATCGGCTTCGCCACCACCGCGCTGTTCCTGGTGGTGCTGCTGGCGCTGCGCGGCCTGACGGACACCGACCACGTGGACGGGCAGGAGGAGCGGCCATGATTTTCGGCCTGACCCAGGCCCACCTGGTTGCCGCGCCGATCCTGCTGCCGCTGCTGACGGCGGCGCTGATGGTGGCCATCGGCGAGCGCCGCTGGATGATCAAGGCCGGGCTCAACATCGTCTCGATGATGGCCAGCCTGGCGCTGGCCGCGTGGCTGCTCGGCTGGGTGCACGCGGGCGGCCAGCCCGGCGTGTTCGGCGTCTACCTGCCCGGCAACTGGCCGGTGCCCTACGGCATCGTGCTGGTGCTGGACCGCCTGTCGGGCCTGCTGCTGGTGCTGGCCGCCTGCGCCGGGCTGGCCGCACTGCTGTTCTCGCTGGCGCGCTGGCACCGCGCCGGCGTCTGGTTCCACCCGCTGCTGCAGTTGCAGCTGATGGGGCTGAACGGGGCCTTCCTCACCGGCGACCTGTTCAACCTGTTCGTGTTCTTCGAGGTGCTGCTGGCGGCGTCGTACGGGCTGCTGCTGCACGGCGGCGGCGGCCTGCGGGTGCGCGCCGGGCTGCACTACATCGCCGTCAACCTGCTGGCCTCGCTGCTGTTCCTGCTCGGGGTGGCGCTGATCTACGGCGTGACCGGCACGCTCAACATGGCCGACATCGCCGCCAAGCTGCCGGCGGTGCCGGACACCGACCGCGGCCTGCTGCATGCCGGCGCCGCGCTGCTGGCGATGGCCTTCCTGGCCAAGGCGGCGCAGTGGCCGCTCAACTTCTGGCTGCCGCCGGCCTATTCGGCCGCCAGCGCGCCGGCGGCGGCGATGTTCGCCATCCTCACCAAGGTCGGGGTGTACGCGGTGCTGCGGCTGTGGACGCTGTGCTTTCCGGCCGGCGCCGGCGAATCGGCGCACTTCGGCGGCAACGTGCTGGTCTGGGGCGGGCTGGTCACGATCGGCTTCGGCGCCTTCGGCATGCTGGCCTCGCAGCAGCTCGGCCGCCTGGCCGGCTATTCGATCATCGCCTCGGCCGGCACGGTGATGGCCGCGATCGGCTTCGACCGGCCCACGCTGACGGGGGGCGCGCTGTTCTACCTGTCCAGCTCGGTGCTGGCGGGCGCGGCGATGTTCCTGCTGGCCGAACTGGTCGAGCGGGCGCGCGAGGCCGAGGTGGACCCGCCGCGCGCCGACAACGTGGTGGGCCGGCTGCCGATGTTCGGCGCCGAGCCGCCGCAGGACGTCAACCTGGACGACGAGCAGGTGGCGCTGATCGGCCGCGTGATGCCCGCCGCCGTCGCCTTCCTGAGCCTGGCCTTCCTGCTGTGCACGCTGGCGCTGGCCGGCCTGCCGCCGCTGTCCGGCTTCGTCGGCAAGGTGGCCATGCTGTCGGCGCTGCTGGAGAGCGGGCCGACCGAGGCCTCGGGGCCGGCCGCGCGCTGGACCCTGTTCGGGCTGCTGTTCGTCTCCGGCCTGTTCGCCGCCATCGCGCTGACGCGTGCCTTCATCGGCCACCTGTGGGCGCCGCAGGGGCGGCGGCCGCCGCAGCTGCGCCTGACCGAGGCGCTGCCGGTGGCGCTGCTGCTGGGCGGCACCATCGTGCTGGTGCTGCGCGCCGAACCCGCGCTGGCCTACATGCAGGCGACGGCGGCCGACCTGCACGAGCCGCAACGCTACATCTCGGCGGTGCAGTCGGCACGGCCGGTGCAGCGGACCGATTCGCTGGCACGGCCCGCGCGCGACGGGGAGGACGGGCCGTGAGGCGCTGGTTTCCCTCGCTCATCCTGTCGGCCGCGCTGTGGGTGATGTGGCTGGTGCTCAACGGCAGCGCCAGCCCGGGCCACCTGATCCTGGGCGGCGTGATCGGGCTGGCGGTGCCGGTGCTGGTGGCGCCGCTCAAGCCGGCGGCCGGCCGCCTGCGCAAGCCGCTGGTGCTGGCCCGGCTGATCCTCGTGGTGGGCCACGACGTGGTGCAGTCGGCGCTGGACGTGGGGCACGGCATCCTGCGCTCGCGGCGCCAGCCGCCGCGCGGCAGCTTCGTCGACATCCCGCTCGAACTGCGCGACCCGTTCGGGCTGGCGGCGCTGGCGATGATCACCACCGTGGTGCCGGGCACGGTGTGGTCGGAACTGGCGCCCGACAGCAGCACGCTGCGGCTGCACGTGTTCGACCTGGCCGGCGAAGCCGAATTCATCGAGCACTACAAGCGCCGCTACGAGCGCCCGCTCAAGGAGATCTTCGGATGAGCACCCTGTTCACGCTGGCGGTCGGCGCCACCCTGGTCCTCTACGCCCTGGCCATCATCGTGGCCACGCTGCGACTGGCCCGCGGACCGCGCGCCCAGGACCGGGTGCTGGCGCTGGATTTCATCTACGTGGTGGCGACGCTGGTGGTGCTGGTGCTGGCGATCCGCTACGACAGCAGCATGTACTTCGAGGCCGCGCTGCTGATGGCGCTGTTCGGCTTTGCGAGTTCGGCCGCCATGGCCAAGTTCCTGCTGCGCGGCGAGGTGATCGAATGATGCTGCTGGTCGAGACCGTCGTCGCGCTGCTGCTGCTGGCCAGCGGCCTGGTCACGCTGGTCGGCGCGCTCGGCCTGTGGCGGCTGCAGGACTACTTCCAGCGCATGCACGCGCCGGCGCTGGCCTACACCCTGGGCAGCTGGGCGGTCGCGTTCGCCTCCATGCTGTACTTCAGCTTCAGCGAACACCGGCTGTCGCTGCAGGCCTGGGTGATCATCATCCTGCTGTCGATCACGGCGCCGGTCGCCACCGTGCTGCTGGCGCGCGCTGCCCTGTTCCGCGAGCGCCAGGCCGGCGCCACCGGGCTGCCGCCGCCGCTGGGCCCGCAGGACGACGCGACCTGATGCACGCGCGGTGCCGGCACGCCGAACGTTGGCGCCGGCAACGCGTCGAATCCCCCTGCGGCAGGCACGGCCCGGCCGCGCGGCCTTCCACCAGGAGAACGTGACATGGATGCCCTTCAGCTCGTGCTCGCCGCCACCGACTTCTCGCCCGACAGCCGGCTGGCCGCCCGGCGCGCCGCCCGCATCGCGGCGTCCCAGGGCGCCGCACTGGGCCTGCTGCACGTGGTCGATGCCGGCGGCTGGCTGGCCCTGCGCGACCTGCTGGCCAGCCGGCGCGAACTGAAGCCGGCGGTGCTCGAGCAGGCCCGCATCCAGCTCGCCGTCCAGGCCCAGCAGCTGCTGGACGAAGGGCATGCGAGGGCCGTGCACCAGGACCTGCGCGAGGGCGATCCGCTGCAGCAATTGCTGGGACAGGCCCGCACCGCGGACCTGCTGGTGATCGGCGCGCACGGCAGCCACGCCCCGCGCGACCTGGCGCTGGGCACGCTGGCCGACCGCCTGTCGCGCAGCGCCGAGCGCCCGCTGCTGGTGGTGCGCAACGAACCCGCCGCCGAATATCGGCAGGTGCTGGTGCCGGTCGATTACTCCGACGCCTCGCGCGAAGCCGTGCGTGCCGCCCAGCGCGTCGCGCCGGCGGCCGCGCTGCACCTGCTGCATGCCTACGACCTGGCGGAGGAAGGCAAGCTGCTGACCGCCGGCGTGAGCGACGAGGCGATCGCCGCCCACCGCGAGCAGCGCCGCTGGGAGGCGCAGGCCGGCATGGACGCCCTGGTGGCCGACCTGGGTCCCGGCGCCCGGGCCAGCGCCACCGTCTGCCCGGGCGACATCCGCATGGTCATGCTGGAGGTCGCCCGCGACCGCGGTTGCGACCTGATCGCGCTCGGCAAGCAGGGGCAGTCGCGCCTGGGCGACCTGTTCCTGGGCAGCGTCACGGTCTGGGCGCTGGAGCACGCGCAGGCCGACGTGCTGGTGGTGCCGCGCAGCGCGCAGGGCTGATGGCAACGGCGGGTTGCGCGGTCGACCCGCCGGACGCCGGCGCCGCAGCGCCCGCCTGGCACAGCCTCGGTGCCGACCAGGCCTTGCAGGCGCTGGCGGCCGGCGCCCACGGGCTGGACAGCCGGCAGGCGCGCGAGCGGCTGGCCCGCCACGGCCCCAACCGGCTGGCGCCGGCCCGCCGGCGCGGGCCGGTGCTGCGCCTGCTGCGGCAGTTCCACAACATCCTGCTGTACATCATGGTGGCCGCCGCCGCCATCACGGCCGTGCTCGGCCACGGGGTCGACACTGCGGTGCTGCTGGGGGCGGTGGTGGTCAATGCGCTGATCGGCTTCGTGCAGGAGGGCAAGGCCGAGTCGGCGATGGATGCGATCCGCTCGCTGCTGGCGCCGCGGGCGGTCGTGCGGCGCGACGGCCAGCGGCGCGAGATCGAGGCGGCGCAGCTGGTGCCCGGCGACATCGTGTTCCTGGCCTCCGGTGACCGCGTCCCGGCCGACCTGCGGCTGCTGGAGGCGCGTGAGCTGCGGGTGGACGAATCGGCGCTGACCGGCGAGTCGGTGCCGGCCGAGAAGGACACCGCGGCGGCGGCCCCCGATGCGCCGCTGGCCGAGCGCTTCGGCATGGCGTACTCGGGCACGCTGGTGGTGTCCGGCACGGCGCGCGGCGTGGTGGTCGCCACCGGCGCCGCCACCGAGCTGGGCCACATCAACCGCATGGTGGGCGCGGTCGCCAGCCTGGCCACGCCGTTGATGCGGCAGATGGCGCGCTTCGGCCAGCTGCTGGCCGGAGCCATCCTGCTGCTGGCAGCGGGCACCTGGCTGCTGGGCACCGCCGCGCTGGGCCATCCGCCGGCCGAGATGTTCATGATGGTGGTGGCGCTGGCGGCCTCGGCCATCCCCGAAGGCCTGCCGGCCGTGATGACCATCACGCTGGCACTGGGCGTGCAGCGCATGGCAAGGCGCAAGGCCATCGTGCGCCGCTTGCCGGCCGTGGAGGCGCTGGGGTCGGTCAGCGTGATCTGCACCGACAAGACCGGCACGCTGACGCGCAACGAGATGACGGTGCAGCGGCTGGTGTGCGGCGGCCACGTGGTCGACGTCGGCGGCATCGGCTATGCGCCGGTGGGCAACCTCAGCCGCGACGGCCGCCACGTCGATGCCAGCGCCAACCCGGCGCTGGCCATGGCGGTGCGCACCGGGCTGTTGTGCAACGACGCGACGCTGCACGAGGCCGAGGGCATCTGGCGGGTCGATGGCGACCCGACCGAGGGAGCGCTGCTGGTGCTGGCACGCAAGGCCGGCCTGGCCGGCGAGTCGGGCGCAGCGGGCTGGCCGCGGCTGGACGCGATCCCGTTCGAGTCCGAGCACCGGCTGATGGCGACCTGGCACCGCGACCCCGCGGGCGCGCCCTGGATCCTGGTCAAGGGCGCGCCCGAGCGCGTCATCGACCTGTGCGCGACCGAGTGGCGCGCGCATGGGGAGCTTCCGGTCGACGTCGACTGGTGGCGCCGCATGGCCACCGACACCGCCGCCCAGGGCCTGCGGGTGCTGGCGCTGGCCTGCAAGCCGGCGGCGCCGGCCGGCGCGCGGCTGGGCTGGGACGACGTGCGCAGCGGCTACGTGATGCTGGGGCTGGTGGGCATCATCGATCCGCCGCGCGAGGAGGCGGCGCAGGCGGTGCGCGAGTGCCACCGTGCCGGCATCCGCGTCAAGATGATCACCGGCGACCATGCCGAGACCGCCAAGGCGATCGGCGCCCAGCTGGGCCTCGGCCTGGGCAAGCCGGCGGTCACCGGTTCCGAGATCGCGCTTATGGACGATGCCGCGCTGCGGCGCATCGCCTGGGACATCGATGTGTTCGCCCGTGCCTCGCCCGAGCACAAGCTGCGGCTGGTGCAGGCGTTGCAGGCGCGCGGTGCGGTGGTCGCTATGACCGGCGACGGGGTCAACGATGCGCCGGCGCTCAAGCGCGCCGACGTCGGCGTGGCCATGGGCCTGAAGGGCACCGAGGCCGCCAAGGAGGCGGCCGACATCGTGCTGGCCGACGACAACTTCGCCACGCTGGCGACGGCCGTGCGGGAAGGGCGCGGGGTCTACGACAACATCCGCAAGTTCATCCTGTTCATGCTGCCGACCAACGGCGGCGAGGCGCTGGTGGTGGTGTCGGCCATCCTGTTCGGCCTGACGCTGCCGCTGACGCCGGCGCAGGTGCTCTGGATCAACATGGTGACCTCCAGCACGCTGGGCCTGGCGCTGGCCTTCGAGCCGGCCGAGCCCGGCCTGATGGCGCGGCCGCCGCGGCCGCCGTCGGAACGCCTGCTGTCGGGCTTCTTCGTCTGGCGCGTGCTGTTCGTGTCGGTGCTGATGATGGCCGCCACGCTGGGGCTGTTCCTGCTGGAGCTGCACAGGGGCACGCCGCTGGACACCGCGCGCACCATCGCCGTCAACGCCGTGGTGGCGGCCGAGATGCTGTACCTGCTGAACAGCCGGTCGATCCTCGCGCCCGCCTTCTCGCCTGGCGCCGGGCGAGGCAACCCCATGGTCTGGCTCACCATCGCCGCCTGCGTGGCGCTGCAACTGGCCTTCACCTACCTGCCGCTGCTGCAGCGGGTGTTTGCCTCCACCGCGCTCGACCTGCAGCAATGGGCCCGGGTGCTGGCCGCCGGCCTGCTCGTGTTCGCGCTGGCGGAGCTGGAGAAGTGGGCGATCCGCGCCCGGCGGTCGCGGGCGGCGATGGCACCGGCACAGGGCTGAGGGCTTGTCGTCCCTCTCGCAGGCGCAGGAGCCAGCGCAACGCGCCTGCGGCGCATGCGTCCGCGTTGCGGTGGATTCCCGCCTTCGCGGGAATGGCCAGCTTCAGTCGCTCGCTTCCAGCTGGTGCAACACGCTGGTGATGGCGTAGCCCTTCTCGCGGATCTGGCGTCCGGGGTGCTGGATCTGGTACTCGGTGATGCACGCCGACTCGGCGTCCAGCTCCAGGTTGTTGGCGACGACCCGCCAGTCCACGTTGGTGACTTCCTGCGGGACCATCTGGCCCGCCGGCACGGCCATGAAGGAAAGCTTGTGCTGCGGCTCCGGCCGGCGGTAGATGTCCAGTTTCATGGGGTCTCCTTCTCGCTGCGAGGTTTCAGCCGCCCTGGTGCGGCCGCTTGCCGGGATTCTTCTTGTTGCGCGTGCTCGTGCCGCGTTCCAGGCTGACCTTCTGGCCGAGGCCCTTCTTGGGCGGGATGTAGCCGGCGCTGGCGGGCGGCGGCGGGGTGGCGCGGCGGTCGGCCTCGGTCACGATCTTCTTTCCCATGGATGGGCTCCTGTGCTGGCGCAACCCGCCCATTGCGCCACGCGAACCGCCGCGCGTGCGTAGGCCTGTTCTTGCGATCGCTGTCAGCCGCCACTGCCCGTGCCCCCGATCAGGGACAGCGAACGACCGGACCGGCGGTCACGCAGGCGCCGCCCGGCCCGATCAGCAGCGGACCCGACCGGTTCAGGCGGGTGCCGTCGCTGGTCCAGCAGCCGCCCAGGTCGCAGCTCGTGAGCACCGGCGGCCGGTCGATCGTCACCGGCGGCGGCGCGGGCGGCGTGTCCACCGGGGCGTCGGGCGGCGCGGGCACCTCGATCACCGGAGGCGGTACCACCACGGGTGGCTGGGCCGTGGGGGAGGGCCGGCGCGGCTCGCCGCTGCCGCCCAGGCAGGCCTGGGTGGCCTGCCGCCGCAGCGATTCGATGTCGCCGGCAGCGGCGCGCGCCGCCTGCAGCGCCGCCAGGCTGCGGCCGCATGCGGGCGACTTGAGCGGATCCACGGCCGATGCAGCCAGCGGGCAGCAGGCCAGCAGGACGGCGGCCACGAGCGGAACGGAGCGCATCGTGCGGATTTGGAGCCCGCGCGGGCGGCCCGAGTTCTGCCGCGGCTTCCTACACGTACGCGCTGGCGCCGCCTACGGCAGGGCGCCGGCGGGCCGGCAGCATCGAAGCCATGCGATGGACCCGCCGCCAGGACACCCGCCCGACGCGCACCAGGCTCGGCAGCGCAGCCACCGAGCCGCCGCCGGCCCGGCCCGACCCTGGGGACAACAGCGCCAGCACGATCATCGAGGCGCCGCAGGGCCCGCACCGCAACCGGCTCGACCCGCACGACTTCCCCGATGGCGGCGGCAGCGGCGGCGCCGAGGCGTTCCGGCGCAGCAAGGTCAAGCGGGATTGAACGCCCGCAAGGGCCGGCGGACAGGCCGGCTCAAGGCTGGAAGCGCTTGTCGGCGTCCTTGACGAAGCCGGCCTGGTTCTCGTCCTTGCCCGGCCGGGCTTCGCCTTCAACCTGGCCGCGCTCGCTGCACGGCAGGTCGGATCGGTCGCGCGGCGTGCCGTCGCCGCCGACGCGCGGGTCCAGCCCTTCCATCGTGCCATCGTTGCGGGCCGCCTCGCCCAGGATGTCGTCCAGCGCCGCCGGCGCGCTCTCGCGGGGTTGCTTGGGATCAGCCATGGGGTCTCTCCTGCAGTCGCGGCAAATCTAGGACGCACCCCGTGGGCGCGCAGTAGGACGCAGCCTTGCCTCAAGGCGCGGTCCTACGGCCGCGCAAGGAGGGCGGCGCCATCATCGCAACCCGCCGATGAAGATCGCCACCTACAACGTCAACGGCATCAAGAGCCGGCTGCCCAACCTGCTGGAATGGCTGGACCGCGAGCGGCCCGAGGTCGCCTGCCTGCAGGAACTCAAGGCGCTGGACGAGGCGTTCCCGGCGGCGGCCCTGCGCGAGGCGGGCTACCACGCGCTGTGGAAGGGACAGCGCTCGTGGAACGGCGTCGCGATCCTCAGCCGCGAGCCGGCCGTCGAGGTCCGGCGCGAACTGCCGGGCGACGCCGAGGACGGGCAGAGCCGCTACCTGGAGGCCGCGGTCGACGGCGTGGTGGTCGCCTGCCTGTACCTGCCCAATGGCAACCCGCAGCCGGGACCGAAGTTCGACTACAAGCTGGCCTGGTTCGAGCGGCTGATCGCGCACGCGCAGGCGCTGGCCGCGGGCGAGCACCCGGTGGTGATCGCGGGCGACTACAACGTGGTGCCCACCGACTTCGACATCTACGACCCGCGCTCCTGGCGCAAGGATGCGCTGCTGCAGCCGCAGAGCCGCGAGGCCTACCAGCGGCTGCTGGGTCAGGGCTGGACCGACGCGATCCGGCACCTGCATCCGCAGGAGCCGGTTTTCACGTTCTGGGACTATTTTCGCCAGCACTGGGAACGCAACGCCGGCCTGCGCATCGACCATCTGCTGCTCCATCGAACGCTGGCTCCCGCGCTGGTGCAGGCCGGCGTGGACACCTGGGTGCGTGGCCGTCCGCACGCGAGCGACCACGCGCCGGCGTGGGTGCGGCTGGAACTGCCGCCCGCGCCATCGGCGCCGGCCGGGCGCCGCAACGACCGATCCGCCTGAGCCAGAAGGAGATTCGCATGCCGACCATCCTCGCAGCCTTCGACGACCGCCACGCCGCGCAACTCGCCCTGCACGAGCTCGCGCGGCACGGCATCGCCCGCGACGACATCCACATCGAGCACGATCTGGAGCGGCTCAGGAAGGTGGAGAAGGCGCGCAAGCAGGGCAGCGAATCCTTCCTGCAGGCGCTCGGCGAGGTGTTTGCCGACCTGGTGCGCAACACCGTCAACCACCACCAGGTGGACGTCATCACCGAGGCGATGGAGCGCGGCGCCACCGTGCTGGTGGCGCGCACGCCCGATGCCGCCCTGGCCGAGCGCGCCGCCGCGCTGGTGCGGCAGGCGGGCGCCTTCAGCGTCGGCGTGCAGGGCGCGGCGGTGCAGCCGCACTGAGGGAGGGTCAGCCGGCGAAGCCGCCCCCGGCCAGGAAGTCCAACTCGGCGCGCGTGCTCGGCCGCCCCAGCAGCGCATTGCGGTGCGGGAAGCGGCCGAAGCGCTCGACGATCTCGTGGTGCTCGCAGGCGTGCGGCTCGGAGGGTGTGCCGCGCGCCAGCGCCACGGCGCGCAGCTGGTCGGGCAGCCATTCCGAGTGCATGTAGGGCAGGTAGAAGAAGTTGCGCAGGCCGGGGTCGGCCACCTGGCGGTCGTGGCCGGCGGCCACGGCCTGGTGCGCGATCGTGCGCGCCAGCGCGTCCGTCGCGTACATGCGCGCGCTGCCGCGGAAGGCGTTGCGCGGGAACTGGTCCAGCAGCACCAGCAGCGCCAGCGAGCCTTCGGCGCTGGTGCCCCAGACGGCCAGCCGGCCGTGCGCGGCCGCCTCGTGCGAGGGCAGGAAGCGCTCGCGGAAGTCGCGGTCGAAGGCCTCGTCCTTGCGGAACCAGCGCTCGGGGCCGGCCTCGGCCCAGAACCGGACCACCTCGGCGGGCCTGGCGACGGGGTGGGGCGAATCAGGCGATGCGACGCTCATGCGGGCCATGGTATCGGCCCGGGCCTACATCCACGGCCAATGCGGACTCCTAGAGTGGTTTGATACCGTGACGGGAGAACCCATGAGCAGCAGCACCAGCATCGGCCGCGGCCCGGCCCACGGCAGCAACGAGAACCACGCGGGCGACCCGACCCACAAGACCCTGGGCGAGGACGCCTCGCAGCAGCAGCCTCCGAGCGGCGCCGACCTGCTCGACCAGGCTGCCCCCGAGGTGCCCGCCGGCGTGAAGGTCGGCCAGCCGAAGCCGGGCATCGCGAAGGGGCCGCAGAGCTATCCGGACGGGCCGAACGTCGAGTCCAGCCCCGGGGAGCTGGAGGCCGCGCGCGGCAAGATCCCCCCGGAAGAGTAGAAGGAACAGGTCTGGCCGCCCAAGGGGCCGCCTCCCACCATGCGGGTCCCGCTCCGAACGACCTGACTTGACCGACCGCGTTGACAACACCGGGTCCGCCGGCGGCACCGGCCACGCCGCGCAGGGTTCGCGTGTCGGGAGCCCATGGCTGGGGCCGCAGGAACTGCAGGCGCCGGGCCGCCTGCCCGCGCGCCGTCCCGTGCGGCGCCTAGTCATCGGCGCCGCGATCGCAGCCTGGCTGCTGGCGGCGCTGCTGGTCGCGGCCCTCCTGTGGCGCGAGCGCAAGCAGGAGTTCGAGCAGACAGCGGCCATCGCCACGGCCACGACGGCGCTGATGGAAGCGCACACGGTCAACACCTTGCAGGCGGTGGACCTCGCGCTGGCCGACATCGCCGGCCAGCTGGCCGGCGATGGCCTGCCGCGCCACGATCCAGGGCTGCGCGCCGACATGCAGCGCCGGCTGGCCGGCATGCCCTACGTGCAGTCCATGTTCGTGATCGGTCCGGACGGCTTCATCCAACACGACACCGACTACCCCACGACCCCCGACGTCTTGCTCGCCGATCGGGATTACTTCATCGCCCACAGGAGCGACCCGCAGCTCGAACGCTTCTTCTCGGCCACGATCAGCAGCCGCTCGAGGGGCACCTGGTTCGTCGCTTCCACCCGCCGCATCGGCGACGGTCGGGTGTTCCGCGGCATCGTCGTGGCCGCCATCCGGACGGAGTACTTCGGCGACCTGTACCGGCGCGTCGGCGTGGCCCAGGGCGGCCGGCACATCTCGCTGTTCCACCGCGATGGGCGACTGCTGGCGCAACTTCCGCAGCAGGCCGGCGAGATCGGCCGCAGCCATGCCCATACCGCGCTGTTTACGCAGCACCTGGCGCGCAGCCCGGCCGGCGTGTACCTCGACCGATACAGCGAGCCTTATGCCTTCGATGGGCTGCTCAGCTACGCCCAAGTGCGGGGCGTGCCGCTGGTGGTGACCCTGGCCATCGACAGGAGCGCGATGCTGTCGCGCTGGCGGTCGATCGCGATGGTCGCCGTCGCCGGGCTGCTGCTGCTGTTAGTGGCGCTGGCGCTGGCCGCCAGCGCGTTCCTGAGCGCGCTGGCCCAGCGGCAGCGTCTGCGCGAGCGCCAGATCCAGGGCGAGAAGATGCAAGCCCTGGGGCTGCTGACAGGCAGCATCGCGCACGACCTGGGCAACCTGCTGGGCATCGTCTCCGGGAGCCTGGAGCTGGTGCGGCGCAGCGTCGAGCCGGATGGCCGGGCCGCTGCCGCCGTCGCCCGGGCCGAACGGGCGATCGGTAATGGCACGCAGATGACGCGCCAGCTACTGTCGTTCGCCCGCGAGCGTCCCCTCACGGTCGCGGCCGCTGACATGCACGAGGTCGTGCGGTCGGCGCTGCCGTTGCTGCAGCAGGCGGCGGGCAGCGGGATCGAGATCGGCCTCGAGCTGCCGGGCGGGCCGGCGCCCGCGCGCGTCGACCGGGTGCAGCTGGAGGTGGCGCTGATCAACCTGGTGGTCAACGCGCGGGATGCGATGCAGCAGCGCGGCCGCATCGTGGTGCGCGTCAACGCCCTGGACCGCGCCGTGCGGCGCTGGCGGCGGCGGGTGCCAGCCCAGCGCTTCATTGACCTGAGCGTGCAGGACGATGGGCCCGGCATGCCGGAGGAGGTGGTCAAGCGGGCGTTCGAGCCGTTCTTCACCACCAAGGGCGAAGGCGGCACCGGGCTGGGACTGCCGCAGGTGTACGCCCTGGTGCAGCAGCTCGGCGGCGACGTCGAGATCGACAGCCGACCCGGCCAGGGCACCACGGTGCACCTGCTGCTGCCGGCGGCGGCGGTCGGCGAGGGGCTCGAAGGCTGAAAAAGCGGAAAACCTGGACAGGGGGTGCCACGGCAGGTCGGCGAGGGACGACGAGCCGGGTGTGTGACGCGAAGGATCCGAGGTCCAGCGTGCGGACCTCCACGCTCTTTTGGCTAAAGCAGGCGCACGTGGGATTCCGTACGCCTGCCCATTGGCGTTCGCTTGCGATGCGACTGGCCGCCCGCGCCGCTACGCCGGCGCCAGCGTGTGCAAGGGAAGGTCGTGCTCCGCGGCCAGCTTGTCCAGCTCTTCGCGCGTCTTGCCGGCCAGGAACCGGCCGATCGCCTCGTGCGTGGCCGGCGCGAACATCGCCTGCATGTCCGATGCGGTCACGCCGGCAGCCGCGCACAGGCGGGCCGCGAAGTGCGGCTCCAGCGCGGCCACGGCCACGCGGCCATCCCGGCACGGGTACACGCGGTAGCCGGCATGCGCGCCGCCCACCGCGCCACTCGGCTGGGTCAGGCCCCAGTGCCGCGGCAGCGCCAGGTAGCCGGCCGCATCGGCCAGCGCGACTTCGAAGTAGCGCCCCTTCGGATGCACGTCGCCCGAGCCGGCGTAGCGCTCGGCCTGCAGCAGCGCCGCCTGCAGCACCGCCTCGCTCGCCATCAGCGAGCCGCCCATGTCGGCGAACAGGGTGGCGGGCAGGTCGGTGCCGGTGACCAGTCCGTTCTCGGCGAGGTAGGTCAGGTCGTGGCCCGGGATTTCGGCGCCGGCGCCGGGGCCGCCAACGATCGCCACCTGGCACAGCGAGGGATGGCGCGCGCTCAGCTGCGGCCAGTCCAGCCCCAGCTTCTTCATGGCCGAGGGCCGGAACGAGGTCAGCAGCACGTCGGCCTGGGCCAGTTCGCGCTGCACCACGGCCTGGCCGGCTTCGGTCTTCAGGTCGGCCTCGAGCACCCGCACGCCCTCGTGCAGTTCGTCGTAGGCCCGGCGGTTGTAGTGCCGCATCGGGTCGCCCGAAGGCGGCTCGATCTTGGTGCAGGCGGCGCCCATGCGCCGGCAGCGCATCAGGGCTGCGGGCCCGGGCAGGTTGAGCGCGAGGCTGAGGATGCGGACCTGGGCGAGGGGGCGGGGCGGGGGGCTCATGCCTGGGAGGCTAGCAGAGCCGCCGCGCCTCACGCCCGGCCAAAGTCCAGCGGCAAGCCGACGTAGTTCTCGGCGATGGTGCGCGAGCCGGCCTCGCTGTGCACCAGGTAGTCGAGTTCGGCTTCCTGCAGCTTCTGGCCGATCTCGCCGCCGTCGGGGAAACGGTGCATCAGGCTGGTGAACCACCAGGAGAAGCGCTCGGCGCGCCAGATGCGGCGCAGGCAGCGCTCGGAGTAGCTGTCGATGCCGGCCTCGCTCTTGTCGCGGTAGTACTCGATCAACGCGCCGGACAGGTACTTGACGTCGGTGGCCGCCAGGTTCAGGCCCTTGGCGCCGGTGGGCGGCACGATGTGGCCGGCATCGCCCGCCAGGAACATGCGCCCGAAGCGCAGCGGCTCGGTCACGAAGCTGCGCAGAGGCGCGATGCTCTTCTCGATGCTGGGGCCGGTGACCAGCTGCTCGCGCGCCTGCGGGTCCAGCCGCAGCTTCAGCTCGTCCCAGAAGGCCTGGTCGGACCACTCCTCCACCTTGTCGGTCAGCGGCACCTGCAGGTAGTAGCGGCTGCGGGTGTGGCTGCGCATGGAGCACAGCGCGAAGCCGCGCGGGCTGTTCACGTAGATCAGCTCCTCGTGCACCGGCGGGGTGTCGGACAGCACGCCGAGCCAGCCGAAGGGATAGACCTTCTCGAACTCGCGGATGGCCGAGCGCGGCACCGAGGCGCGGCACACGCCGTGGAAGCCGTCGCAGCCGGCGATGAAGTCGCACTGGATCTCGTGCTTCTGCCCGTCCTTGGTGTAGGTCACGAGCGGCCGGGCGGTGTCGTAGTCGAGGACAGCGACGTCCAGCGCTTCATAGACCGTCTCCAGCCCCTCGGCCCGGCGCGCGTCCATCAGGTCGCGCGTCAGCTCGGTCTGGCCGTACACCATCACGTTCTTGCCGCCGGTCAGGCGGTTCATGTCGATGCGGTGCCGCTCGCCCTGGAACAGCAGGTCGATGCCGCCATGCACCAGGCCTTCGCGGTGCATGCGCGCACCGACCCCGGCCTCGTCCATCAGGTCGATGCAGACCTGCTCCAGGATGCCGGCGCGGATGCGCCCCAGCACGTACTCGCCGGTGTGGCGCTCGAGGATGATGTTGTCGATGCCGGCCTTGTGCAGCAGCTGGCCGAGCAGCAGGCCCGAGGGGCCGGCGCCGATGATCGCGACCTGGGTTTTCTTCATGGCTGATATTTGTCAAGGGAACCGGCGCAGCTTAGGCCGGCGCGGGCGCCAGGGGCAGGGGGCGGGCCCCGCCTTTGTGCGATCATTGCCCGCGCTGCGCGATGATCGCGCAAACGTTCGACCCGCCGCCATGATCGCCCACGCCGATTTCATCGAAGGCATGGCCAAGGGCATGGCCGTGCTGGAGAGCTTCGACACCGAGCGCCAGCGCCTGAACGCCACGCTGGCGGCGCAGCGCGCCGGGCTGACGCGGGCCGCGGCGCGCCGCCACCTGCTGACCCTGGCCCACCTGGGCTACCTGGAGAGCGACGGCAGCTGGTTCTGGCTGGCCCCCAAGGTGCTGCGCTTTTCCGGCAGCTACCTGGCCTCGGCCCGCCTGCCGCGGGCGGTCCAGCCGACCCTGGACCGGCTGGCCGCGCGCACGGGCGAGGCCTTCTCGGTGGTCGTGCTCGACGGCGACCAGGTGGTGATCGTGGCGCGCAGCGGGCCGACCCGCCTGCTGGCCTATGGCCTGCACCTGGGCGCCCGGCTGCCGGCCCATGCCACCTCGACCGGACGGGTGCTGCTGGCGGCCAAGCGGCGGGCCGACTTCACCGACTGGCTCAAGGGGCGCGAGCTGCCGCGCCTGACGGCCCATACCGTGGTCGAGCCGAAGAAGCTGCGCCAGCTGATCGCGCAGGTGCGCGAGCAGGACTGGTGCGTGGCCAGCGAAGAGCACGAGCTGGGCGTGCACGCCGGGGCCGTGCCGCTGCGCAACCTGGAGGGCGTGGTGGTCGGTGCACTGAACGTGGTGACCCGGCGCGAGCGCGTGCTGCAGCCGGCGTTCGGGCGCGAGCTGCTGCCGCTGCTGCAGGAGGGGGCCCGGGAGGCGCGGCCGCTGGTCTGACCTTCCTGCATATGCATACAACCAGAGATTCGTTGGGTTTTCATAACCCAACCACCAGAATTCAGCTTCCCCTTATGCGAACGGAGAAGCCATGACGACGCTGCGACTGGGCGATACCGCCCCCGACTTCCAGCAGGACTCTACCGAGGGCCCGATTTCCTTCCACCAGTGGGCCGGCGATTCGTGGGTGGTGCTGTTCTCGCACCCGGCCGACTTCACGCCGGTGTGCACCACGGAACTCGGCAAGACCGCGGCGCTGCAGGGCGAATTCGCCAAGCGCGGCGCCAAGGCCATCGCGGTCAGCGTGGACCCGATCGACTCGCACCACGGCTGGGTCAAGGACATCAACGAGACCCAGAACTGCAGCGTCAACTTCCCGATCCTGGCCGACGCCGACCGCAAGGTGGCGACGCTGTACGACATGATCCACCCCAACTCGCTGGCCAACGCGACGGTGCGCAGCGTCTTCATCATCGACCCGAAGAAGACCATCCGGGCCACCATCACGTACCCGGCCAGCACGGGCCGCAACTTCGACGAGATCCTGCGCGTGATCGACTCGTTGCAACTGACCGACAACCACAAGGTGGCCACGCCGGTGAACTGGCAGGACGGCGACGACGTCGTCATCGTCCCGAGCCTGCAGGACCCGGTCGAGATCGCCCAGCGCTTCCCCAAGGGCTACCGCACCGTCAAGCCCTACCTGCGCCTGACGCCGCAACCGAACCGCTGATTTCCCGCTTTTTCCGCTTTCCCCGGGTCGCGCCTGCGGCCCAGCCTTTTCCTGACCATGAACACCATCAAGACTGCCGTGGCCGTGCTGGCCCTGGCGGCCAGCGGATTCGCTGCCGCCCAACAATCCCTGCTGAACGTCTCGTACGACGTGGCGCGCGAGTTCTACAAGGACATCAACGCCGCCTTCGTGCCCTTCTACAAGAAGCAGACCGGCAAGGACGTGAAGATCGAGCAGTCGCATGCCGGCTCCAGCGCCCAGGCGCGGGCCGTGGCCGACGGCCTGGATGCCGACGTGGTGACCATGAACACCACCACCGACATCGAGTTCCTGGCCGAGCGCGGCGTGGTGGCCAAGGACTGGGCCAAGCGCTTCCCCGACAACGCGGCGCCGACCACCTCGACCATGCTGTTCCTGGTGCGCGAAGGCAATCCGAAGGGCATCAAGGACTGGGACGACCTGCTGCGCCCCGACGTCAAGACCATCGTGGTCAACCCCAAGACCGGCGGCAACGGCCGCTACGCCTACCTGGCCGCCTGGGGGTACGTGAAGAAGAAGGGCGGCAGCGACGCCCAGGCGCAGGAGTTCCTGTCCAAGATGTACAAGAACGTGCCGGTGCTGGCCCGCGGCGGCCGCGACGCCACCAGCGCCTTCCTGCAGCGCAACACCGGCGACGTGCTGATCACCTTCGAGTCGGAGGTCGAGTCGGTCAACCGCGAGTTCGGCAAGGGCAAGGTGGACGTGGTCTATCCGTCCATCAGCATCATCGCGGAGAACCCGGTAGCGGTGGTCGAGCGCACCGTCGCCAAGAAGGGCACGGCCGACCTGGCCAAGGCCTACCTGGACTTCCTGTACACCGAGGAAGCGCAGGACATCGCGGCCAAGCACTCGATCCGCCCGCGCAACCAGAAGGTGCTGCAGAAGCACGCGCAGACGTTCAAGCCGATCAAGCTGTTCACCGTGCAGGAGCTGTTCGGCTCGCTGTCCGAGGCGCAGAAGGTCCACTTCAACGACGGTGGCCAGTTCGACAAGATCTACACGGTCCGGTAAATGCCCAACACAGCCATGACGGCGGCCGGCCGGCCGCTGCCTGGCCATGAGGGCGGAACCCGTCCCCGCGCCGGCGGGGATCCCGTGCTTCCGTCCTCCATGGCGAAGGCGGGCCGGGCTCGGGGCCGCAACCGCAAGGTCCTGCCCGGCTTCAACCTCACCCTCGGCTACACGCTCCTCTACCTGAGCCTGATCGTCCTGGTCCCGCTCTCGGCGCTGGTCCTCAAGACCTTCGGCATGAGCTGGGCGGCATTCTGGGACGCGGTGACCTCGCCGCGCGTGCTGGCCTCCTACCGCCTCACCTTCGGCGCGTCCTTCCTGGCCGCGGCCATCAACGTCGTGTTCGGCCTGCTGGTCGCCTGGGTGCTGGTGCGCTACTCGTTTCCCGGCAAGAAGATCGTCGACGCCCTGGTCGACCTGCCGTTCGCGCTGCCGACCGCCGTGGCCGGCATCTCGCTGACGGCGCTGCTGGCCGGCAACGGCTGGATCGGGCAGTACCTGGAGCCGCTGGGCATCCAGCTGGCCTTCAACCCCAATGGCGTGGTGATCGCGCTGATCTTCATCGGCCTGCCGTTCGTGGTGCGTACCGTGCAACCGGTGCTGGAAGACACCGAGCGCGAGCTGGAGGAAGCCGCGATGTGCCTGGGCGCCACCCGCTGGCAGACCTTCAGCAAGGTGATCCTGCCGTCCATCCTGCCGGCGCTGCTGACCGGCTTCGCGATGGCGTTCGCGCGTGCGATCGGCGAGTACGGCTCGGTGATCTTCATCGCCGGCAACATGCCGATGGTGTCGGAGATCACGCCGCTGGTGATCATCGGCAAGCTGGAGCAGTACGACTACGCCGGCGCCACCGCCGTCGCCACCGTCATGCTGGTGATGTCGTTCGCGCTGCTGCTGGTGATCAACGCGCTCCAAGCCTGGCAGCGCAAGCGGGCAGGGGGGCAGTGACATGACGGCCCTCACCAACCGCCGAGTCATCACCACCGAAGCGCCGTGGGTGCGCTACGCCCTGATCGGCACCGCGCTGGCCTTCGTGGTCCTGTTCCTGGTGCTGCCGCTGGCCGCCGTCTTCACCGAGGCGCTGCGCAAGGGCTGGGGCGCGTACCTGGAGGGCCTCAAGGAGCCCGCGGCCTGGTCGGCGATCCGCCTGACCCTGATCACGGCCGCCATCGCCGTGCCGCTGAACCTGGTGTTCGGCGTCGCCGCCGCCTGGTGCATCGCCAAGTACGAGTTCCGCGGCAAGGCCTTCCTGACCACGCTGGTGGACCTGCCGTTCTCGGTGTCGCCGGTGGTGGCCGGCCTGACGTACGTGCTGGTGTTCGGCGCCCAGGGGTGGCTCGGCCCCTGGCTGGCCGAGCACGGCATCAAGGTCATCTTCGCGGTGCCGGGCATCGTGCTGGCGACCGTGTTCGTCACCTTCCCGTTCATCGCCCGCGAACTGATCCCGCTGATGCAGGCGCAGGGCAACGAGGAGGAGCAGGCCGCCATCGTGCTGGGCGCCAACGGCTGGCAGACCTTCTGGCACGTCACCCTGCCCAACATCAAGTGGGGCCTGATCTACGGCGTGATCCTGTGCAACGCGCGCGCCATGGGCGAGTTCGGCGCGGTGTCGGTGGTGTCCGGCCACATCCGCGGCCAGACCAACACCATGCCGCTGCACGTGGAGATCCTCTACAACGAGTACCAGTCGGTGGCCGCGTTCTCGGTGGCCTCGCTGCTGGCGCTGCTGGCGCTGGTCACGCTGGTGATCAAGAGCGTCGCCGAGTGGCGGCAGGAGCGGCTGCTCAAGGCCATCGCCGAGCTGCCGCCGGAACGGCCGGTCGCGGCATGAAACAGGGCAGAAAGACATGAGCATCGAAATCCGCAACGTCAGCAAGCAGTTCGGCAACTTCCAGGCCTTGCGCAATGTCTCGCTGGACATCGATTCCGGCGAGCTGGTGGCGCTGCTGGGGCCCTCGGGCTGCGGCAAGACCACGCTGCTGCGCATCATCGCCGGGCTGGAGACGGCCGACGACGGCAGCATCCTGTTCGCCGGCGAGGACACCACCGACGTGCACGTGCGCGAGCGCCAGGTCGGCTTCGTGTTCCAGCACTACGCGCTGTTCCGCCACATGAGCGTGTTCGAGAACGTTGCCTTCGGGCTGCGCGTCAAGCCGCGCGGCCAGCGCCCGAGCGAGGTCCAGATCAAGCAGAAGGTGCACGAGCTGCTCGGCCTGGTGCAGCTCGACTGGCTGGCCGACCGTTTCCCGGCCCAGCTGTCGGGCGGGCAGCGGCAGCGCATTGCGCTGGCCCGCGCGCTGGCGGTGGAGCCCAAGGTGCTGCTGCTGGACGAGCCGTTCGGCGCGCTCGACGCCAAGGTGCGCAAGGAGCTGCGCCGCTGGCTGCGCCGCCTGCACGACGAGCTGCACGTGACCAGCATCTTCGTCACCCACGACCAGGAGGAGGCGCTGGAAGTGGCCGACCGGGTGGTGCTGATGAACGCCGGGCAGATCGAGCAGGTCGGCTCGCCGCAGGCGGTCTGGGACCACCCGGCCAGCCCGTTCGTGTACGGCTTCCTGGGCGACGTCAACACCTTCCACGGCCGCGCCCACCAGGGCCAGGTGCACCTGGAGGGCCTGCAACTGCAGGCGCCCGAGCATGCCGACGCCGAGAACGCCAAGGCCTTCGCCTACGTGCGCCCGCACGACCTGGACGTGCAGCGATACACCCCCGGCGCGCGCGGCATCGTCGCCCAGCTGTCCCGGGCCATCGTGGTCGGCCCGATCGCGCGGCTGGAACTTCTGCCGGTGGACGACACCCAAGCTGCGGACCCTGCCCGTCAGGACACGGTCATCGAGGCGCAGGTTCCTGCGCAACAATTCAGGGAGCTGGGCTTCCAGGAGGGCGACACGCTGGTCGTGATGCCGCGCCGGGCCCGGGTGTTCGTCGAAGGCGCGGCCTGAACCTGCGGGCCTGGCGCCCGCTTTCAGGAGAAGAGTCGTGTTCGAGTGGATGTTCGCGGCGCCGCGCCGCACCCTGGCCCTGGTGTTCGCCGCGTGCGTCGCCATGCTGGCCTTCGCCCTGTACCTGCAGCACGTGGTCGGGCTGGATCCCTGCCCGATGTGCATCGTGCAGCGCTACGCGCTGATCGGCGTGGCGGTGTTCGCGGGCCTCGGGGCGGCGATCCCGCGCCGCGCCGGCTGGATCATCGCCAGCGTGCTGGGGCTGGCGTCGGCCGGCTTCGGCGCCTTCGTCGCCGCGCGCCAGAGCTGGCTGCAGTGGTACCCGCCGGAGATCGTCTCGTGCGGCCGCGACTTCTACGGGATGATCGAGACCTTCCCGCTCAAGCGGGCCGTCCCCATGATCTTCCGCGGCAGCGGCGACTGCACCAAGATCGACTGGACCTTCCTGGGCGGCTCCATCGCCAACTGGTCTTTTCTCGCGTTCTGCGGCTTCGTGGTCGCCTTTCTCGTGGTGCTCTGCACCACGCTTGCAAGGCGGCGCGGCGCCGCGCACCCGAGCGCGACCGCTTAGTCGTTTCACGAACCCCCTCTCCCCAACCCTCTCCCCCGAAGGGGAGAGGGGGCGGAGCCTTGAGGATCAAGCGGTGCGGCCTCAGGCCAGCTTCTTCACGAACACCATCGAGCGCCGGTCCCAGTTGTACTTGCGCTTGCGGGCTTCGGGCAGCCACTCGGGCTCGACCTGGACGAAGCCGCGCTTGAGGAACCAGTGCATGGTGCGGGTGGTGAGCACGAAGATGCTCTCCAGGCCCATGGCGCGGGCGCGCTGCTCGATGCGCTTCAAGATCTTCTCGCCGTCGCCCTGGCCCTGGCTTTGCGGCGACACCGTCAGCGCCGCCATCTCGCCGGTCTTGGCCTCGGGGTAGGGGTACAGCGCCGCGCACGCGAAGATCACGCCGTCGTGCTCGATCAGGCTGTAGTTGGCGATGTCGCGCTCGATCTCGTTGCGCTCGCGGCGCACCAGGGTGCCGTCGCGCTCGAACGGTTCGATCAGCTGCAGGATGCCGCCGACGTCGTCGGCCGTGGCCTCGCGCAGGCTCTCCAGCTTCTCGTCGATCACCATGGTGCCGATGCCGTCGTGCACGTAGATCTCCAGCAGCAGCGAGCCGTCCAGCGCGAACGGGATGATGTGGCTGCGCTCCACGCCGGCCTTGCAGGCCTTGACGCAGTGCTGCAGGTAGAACGCGGTGTCGGTCGGCTGCTGCGGGTTCGGCAGCGCGGCCAGCAGCTGCTCGGCGGCGGCCAGCGGCAGCTCGGTGTCGATCGGGTTGTCCTCGGCCTGCGGCTCGTCCGGGCGGATGCGGATGCCCGGGATCTCGGTCAGGAACAGCAGCTTGTCGGCCTGCAGCGCGATCGCCACGCTGGTGGCGACTTCCTCCATGTTCAGGTTGAAGGCCTCGCCGGTCAGCGAAAAGCCGAACGGCGAGATCAGCACCAGCGCGCCGTGGTCGAGCGAGCGGTGGATGCCGGCGACGTCGACCTTGCGCACCAGCCCGGTGTGCTGGAAGTCGACCCCGTCGACGATGCCCACCGGCCGCGCCGTGATGAAGTTGCCCGAGATCACCCGCACGGTGGCGCCCGCCATCGGCGTGTTGGGCAGGCCCATGCTGAAGGCCGCCTCGATCTCGTAGCGCAGCTGGCCGGCGGCCTCCTGGGCGCAGTCGAGCGCCACGCCGTCGGTGATGCGCATGCCGTGCGAATAGCGCGCCGCGTGGCCCTTGGCCTTGAGCTGCTCGTTGACCTGGGGCCGGAAGCCGTGCACCAGCACCAGCCGCACGCCCATGCTCTGGATCAGCGCCAGGTCCTGGGCGATCGCCTGCAGCTTGCCCGAGGCGATCGCCTCGCCCGCGATGCCGACCACGAAGGTCTTGCCGCGGTGCATGTGGATGTAGGGCGCCACCGAGCGGAACCAGGGCACGAAGGTGAAATTGAAGACGGTGGACATCGGCTGGCGGGCGGATGGACGCAGGGCGGGAAAGTGTACGGTACGCGCGCCGCCTGATAATCACGGGCTTTGCGCCGCCGCGCGCCGCCCCTGTCTTGCCCGCTCCCCGCATCACCTTCCCCGAATCGCTGCCGGTCTCCGGCAAGCGCGACGAGATCGCGCAGGCCATGGCGCAGCACCAGGTGGTGATCGTCTGCGGCGAGACCGGCTCGGGCAAGACCACCCAGCTGCCCAAGATCGCGCTGGCGATGGGCCGCGGCCGGCTCAACGCCAGGCCGGGCGAGCGGGGCCGGCTGATCGGCCACACCCAGCCGCGCCGGATCGCCGCTTCCAGCGTCGCCAAGCGCATCGCCGAGGAACTGGAGACGCCGCTGGGCGAGGTGGTCGGCTTCAAGGTCCGGTTTCACGACCGGCTGTCGCGCGACGCCTCGGTCAAGCTGATGACCGACGGCATCCTGCTGGCGGAGACCCAGACCGACCCGCTGCTGTCGGCCTACGACACGCTGATCATCGACGAGGCCCACGAGCGCAGCCTCAACATCGACTTCCTGCTCGGCTACCTCAAGCAGCTGCTGCCGCGCCGGCCCGACCTGAAGGTGGTGGTGACCTCGGCCACCATCGACGCCGAGCGCTTCGCCGAGCACTTCGCCTCCGCCCAGGGCAAGGCGCCGGTGATCTACGTCTCCGGCCGCATGTACCCGGTGGAGCAGCGCTACCGGCCGTTCGAGGAGACCCGCGAGTACGGGCTGGACGAGGCGATCGCCGATGCCGTCGACGAGCTTTGGCAGGGGAACGCCGCGGGCGACATCCTCGTCTTCCTGCCCGGCGAGCGCGAGATCCGCGAGGCCGCCGACCACCTGCGCAAGCACCTGTCGCACAGCCCGCTGACGCGCACGGCCGAAGTGCTGCCGCTGTTCTCGCGCCTGTCGCAGGCCGAGCAGGACCGCATCTTCGAGCCGCACGCCGGGCGGCGCATCGTGCTGGCGACCAACGTGGCCGAGACCTCGCTCACCGTGCCGGGCATCCGCTACGTGGTCGACGCCGGCACCGCGCGCGTCAAGCGCTACAGCTACCGCAGCAAGGTGGAGCAGTTGCTGGTGGAACCCATTAGCCAGGCGGCCGCCAACCAGCGCGCCGGCCGCTGCGGCCGGGTGGCCAACGGCATCTGCATCCGGCTGTACGACGAGCCCGGTTTCCAGTCGCGGCCGCGCTTCACCGACCCGGAGATCCTGCGCTCGTCGCTGGCCGGCGTGATCCTGCGCATGAAGTCGCTGCACCTGGGCAACGTCGAGGAGTTCCCGTTCATCGAGCCGCCGCCGCGGCGCGCCATCACCGACGGCTATCAGCTGCTCAATGAGCTCGGCGCGGTCGACGATGCCAACGAGCTGACGCCGGTCGGCGGCGAGCTGGCGCGCCTGCCGCTGGACCCGCGCGTGGGCCGCATGATCATCGAGGCGCGCGGGCGCGGCGCGCTGGCCGAGGTGCTGGTGATCGCCTCGGCGCTGTCGGTGCAGGACGTGCGCGACCGCCCGCTGGAGCTGCAGGCCCAGGCCGACCAGCAGCACGCCAAGTTCGACGACGAGAAGAGCGAGTTCTCGGGCTACCTGCGGCTGTGGGAGTGGATCCATGCGGCGCGCGGCGGCGGGCCCGACGCGGCCCACAAGCTGTCCAACCGCCAGTACGAATCGCTGCTGCGCCAGAACTTCATCAACGTGCGCCGGGTGCGCGAGTGGAAGGACATCCACACGCAGCTGCACACGGTGGTGGCCGAGCACAAGTGGCGCCTGAACACCCAGCCGGCCGGCTACGAGGCGCTGCACAAGTCCATGCTGGCCGGCCTGCTGGGCAACATCGGCTGGAAGATGGAGGAGGGCGGCCCCAACCCGTCCACCGGCGCGCGGCCCGGCGGCGGCGGTTCGTCCGAGTACCTGGGGGCGCGCGGCATCAAGTTCCACCGCCATCCCGGCGCCCACCTGAAGAAGCGCCCCGGCCGCTGGATCGTCTGCGCCGAGCTGGTTGAGACCACGCGCCTGTTCGGCCGCGGCATCGCCAACATCGAGCCGCAGTGGATCGAGGACGTCGCCGGCCACCTGCTGAAGAAGCAGCTGCTCGATCCGCACTGGGAGCGCAAGGCGGCCGACGTCATCGCCTTCGAGCGCGCCACGCTGTACGGCCTGGTGGTCTACAGCGGCCGCCGGGCGTCGTTCGCGCGGGTCGACCAGCAGGGTGCGCGCGAGATCTTCATCCGCGAGGCGCTGGTCGGCGGCCAGTGGGAGACCCGCCTGCCGTTCCTGGCCGCCAACCAGAAGCTGGTGCGCCAGGTGCAGGAGCTGGAGCACAAGTCGCGGCGGCAGGACGTGCTGGTGGACGAGGAGCTGATCTACGCCTTCTACGACCAGCAGTTGCCGGCCGACGTCTACAACGGCGCCAGCTTCGAGGCCTGGTACCGCGTGGAAAGCCGCGCCAACCCGAAGCTGCTGCACCTGTCGCGCGAGGAGCTGATGCGGCACGAGGCGGCCGGCATCACCACCGACGCCTTTCCCAAGGTGATCCGCCTCGGCGGCGTGGACTGCGCCGCCGCCTACCTGCACGAGCCGGGCGACGCGCGCGACGGGCTGACGGTGACCGTGCCGCTGTTCGTGCTGAACCAGGTGAGCGAGGAGCGGGCCGAGTGGCTGGTGCCCGGCATGCTCAAGGACAAGCTGCAGGCGCTGCTGAAGAGCCTGCCGCAGAAGCCGCGCTCGCGCTTCGTGCCGCTGCCCGAGTCGGCGGCGAAGCTGGCGGCCGAATTGACCGCACCCGAACGCTGGGCCGTGGGCTCGCTGCAGGATGCGCTGCTGAAGCTGGTGCGCGAGCGCACCTCGCTCGACGTGAAGCGCACCGACTTCAAGCTGGACATGGTGCCGGCGCACCTGTTCATGAACCTGCGCGTGGTCGACGAACACGGCCGCCAGCTCGGCATGGGCCGCAACCTGGGGGCGCTCAAGGCCGAGTGGGGGGCGCAGGCGCGCGGGGCGTTCCAGGCGCTGGCCGGGTTGAAGGCGCGGCCGGATCCGGCAAGCCATCCGCCAGCCGCCGATGCGGGCGAGGGCGGGGCGGCGCCAGCAGCCAGGGAGCCTCGCGCGCAGGCCGCCGCGCCAGCGGGAGCGGTCGCCGGCCCGCGCCTGGATGCGGCCCAGCGCCACACCGGCTGGTCCTTCGGCGAACTGCCCGAGCTGATGGAGGTGCGCAAGGGTGGGGTCGCCCTGATCGGCTTTCCGGCGCTGATCGACCAGGGCGACGCGGTCGCGATCGAGGTCTTCGACGAGCCCGAGGTCGCCGCGGCGAAGCACCGTATCGGCCTGCGTCGCCTGTTCGCCCTGCAGATCCGGGACGCGCTCAAGTACCTGGAGAAGAACATCCCCGAGCTGCAGAAGATGGCGGTGGCCTACATGCCGCTCGGGACGCAGGAGGAGTTGCGCCAGCAGATCATCGACGTCGCGCTGGATCGCGCCTTCCTGCTCGACCCCTTGCCGGCCGACGAAGCCGCGTTCAAGCGCCGGCTCGAGGAGGGCCGCGGCCGGCTGACGCTGATCGCCAACGAAGTGGCGCGGCTGGCCGCCACCATCCTGGCCGAGTACGGCGCCGCCGCCCGCAAGATCAAGGACACCAAGGGCCATCCCGACGCCAGCGCCGACGCCACCCAGCAGCTGCAGCGGCTGGTGCCCAAGCGTTTCCTGCTCGACACGCCCTGGCCGGCGCTGCAGCACTTCGCGCGCTACCTCAAGGCGATCGTGCTGCGCCTGGACAAGCTGCGCGCCGACCCCGCCCGCGACACCGCCCGGATGGCCGATGTCAAGCCGCAGGAGCAGCGCTACTGGCGGCTGGTCGCCGAGCGCAAGGGCCAGGTCGACGACCGCATGCAGGACTTCCGCTGGCTGCTGGAGGAGTTGCGGGTGAGCCTGTTCGCCCAGGAGCTGCGCACGCCGCAGCCGGTGAGCGTGAAACGGCTCGAGAAGGTCTGGGCGCAGGTGAACAGCTGATGCACGCTCCCGGGCCCAACCCCGTTCTCCTGACGGCCAACCTCGTGGCCCAGCTCGCCTTCGGCCTGCTGGCCATGACGATCTGCCTGCCCTCGATGCAGGACTGGACCGGCGAGTTCCAGGCCAGCGAGGCGGCGGTGCAGCTCACGTTCGCCGGCTTCGTGGCAGCCTACGGCTGCATGCAGCTGGTCTACGGGCCGCTGTCCGATCGCATCGGCCGCAAGCGGGTCCTGCTGATCGGGCTGTCGGTCTCGCTGGTGGGCCTGCTGGTGGCGGCGGCCGCTCCGAACCTGACCGTGCTCACCCTCGGCCGCGTGCTGCAGGGTGCGGGCAGTGCGGCCGGCATGGTGACCGGGCGCGCGCTGGTGCAGGACCTGTTCCACGGCAACGAGCGCACGCGCGTGATGGCCTTCATCGGCATGGCCATGGGGGTGGTGCCGCCGCTGTCCACGCTGCTGGGCGGGCAGCTGCACGTGCAGCTCGGCTGGCAGGCCAACTTCGTGCTGATGGCGGGGGTGGCGCTGGTCCTGATGGTGGCGGCCTGGCGCGGGCTGCCCGGCCGCCCACCGCAGGCCGGCAAGCCCACCGGCGGCCTGCGGCAGCTGCTCGCCGGCTACGTGCAACTGCTGCGGCAGCCGGCCTTCGTGCTGTACGTGCTGCTGCTCGCGTCCACCACGGCGACCTTCTACAGCTTCCTCGGCGGCACGCCGCTGGTGCTCAAGGGCTATGGCGTGCCACCCGAGCACCTGGGCTGGTACATCGGCGTGATCCCGGTCGCCTACATCTTCGGCAACTTCGTGACCATGCGGCTCGCGCAGCGGCGCAGCGACGCCTTCATCGTCAACCGCGGCCAGGCGCTGACCCTGGCCGGGCTGCTGATCGTGGTGGCGCTGGGCCTGGCCGGCGTTCGCCATCCACTGGCGCTGGCCTTGCCGCTGCTGCTGCTGGGCATCGGCCACGGGCTGCTGGTGCCACCCACGCTGATCGGCACAGTCGGCCTGGTCCCGGCGCTGGCCGGCGCCGCCGCCGCCCTGGCCGGCGTGACCCAGCAGTTGCTCGGCGCCTCCGGTGGCTTCGTGGTCAGCCTGGTTTCCCACGACGGCCAGACCCACCTCGGGCTGGTGATGCTCGGCTGGGCGCTGCTGGGCCTGACGGCGCAACTGCTGCTGTATGGCAGGGTGCTGAAGCGGCGCTGAGGCGGAGGTCCGGCGACGCTGGGCACCGACTGCTTGCTACTTTTTTCTTCTGCGTTGTTGCGCAACGCCGCCCTTGTCCGGTCCTTGCTTGTCACACACGGATACATCCTGGATGATGGTCCCTGAAGGGAGACAAGGCAGTGGCAGTACTGATACCCGCCCTCGGGTCGTGCGTGGGCCGCATGACCGCAGGGGAAAGAAGGCTGGCCGAGCGGCTGGAGCAGAAGCTCGATGACGACTACCTGCTCTGGTACGACGTCCCGGTGGGGCCCAAGCAGACCTATCCCGATTTCGTCGTCATTCATCCCCGACGCGGCGTACTGATCCTCGAAGCCAAGGATTGGCGGCTGGAGACGATCAAGAGCGCCACCCGTGAGCGCTTCGAGATCACGCCGGACGGCGATCTCAAGGTGATGATCAATCCGCTGCAACAGGCCCGGCACTGTGCGATCCAGGTCGTGAACGCCTTGGAGCGCGACTCCCAGCTCGTGCAGCAGGATGGCCCCCATCGAGGCAAGCTCGCCTTCCCCTGGGGCCACGGCGTGGTGTTCACCAACATCACCCGAAAGCAGTTCACGGACGCCGGGCTGGACCAGGCCATCGAGCCGCATCACGCGATCTGCAAGGACGAGATGCTGGAGTCGGCCGATCCGGAGGCGTTCCAGCAACGCCTCTGGAACATGTTCCCGCACGCCTTCGGCGCGGTGCTCTCGCTGCCGCAACTGGAGCGGGTGCGCTGGATCATGTTTCCGCAGGTGCGTATTCCGCAGCAGGGCAGCTTGTTCGCGGACGAGGCCGACGAAGTGCCGGACATCGTGCGCGTCATGGACCTGCAGCAGGAGCAGCTCGCGCGCAGCCTCGGCGACGGCCATCGGGTGATCCACGGCGTGGCCGGCTCCGGCAAGACCATGATCCTGGGCTACCGCGCCGAGCACCTGGCCAAGATTCCGTCAGCCAAGCCGATCCTCGTGCTTTGCTACAACAAGCCGCTGGCACAGAAGCTCGAAGCGCAGTTCGCGGCCAAGGGCCTGGCCGATCGGGTGCACGCGCGCAACTTCCACAAATGGTGCCGCGACCAGCTGGTGGCGTTCGGCCAGCCGGTCCCCGAGGGCTACGGCGACAAGGTGTTCGCCGAGATGGTCGACAACGTGATCCGCGGCGTCGAGCGCAAGCAGATCCCCTCGGGCCAGTACCAGGCCGTGTTGATCGACGAGGGCCACGACTTCCAGCCCGAGTGGCTCAAGCTCGTGACGCAGATGGTCGACCCCGAGACCAACAGCCTGCTGGTGCTGTACGACAGCGCGCAGGACATCTACGGCAAGAGCAAGGCGCGCGGCTTCAGCTTCAAGAGCGTGGGCATCCAGGCGTCGGGCCGCACGACCATCCTGCGCATCAACTACCGCAACACCCGCCAGATCCTGCAGACCGCCAACCTCGTCGCGGCCAAGTTCCTCACCCCCGAGGAGCAGGACGACGACGGCGTGCCCATGGTGCAGCCCATGAGCTGCGGGCGCGACGGACCGGAGCCGCTGATCATTCGGCTGCCGAACCCGAGCGAGGAGCCGGCCAAGATCGCTGAACTGCTGGCCAGCGCGCACCAGGAGGGGCATGCGTGGGGCGATATGGCGGTGCTGTGCCGCAGGCAGGCGCAGCTGGACGACGTGGCGCGCGCGCTGAAGGCGCGCCGGCTGCCGCACAAGGTGCGCAAGTCGTCAGGCGACTACGACCCGCTGGCCGATGCGATCAAGGTGATGACGATGCATGCGAGCAAGGGGTTGGAGTGGCCGGTGGTGGCGTTGGTGGGGGTGGGGCAGTTCCCGAGTGGCGAAGAGGACGAAAGGGAAGAAGCCCGCGTGTTCTATGTCGCGTCAACCAGAGCAACAAGCAAACTCGTAATACCGATCGCCTCCGAAGGCGATTTCGTCAGAAATTTGCTTGGCAACACACCGGCCGCCTGAGCGGCCTGCATAAGACCTAGACGGGCAGCGCGGAAGCTCTTGAACTTCGCAGTTAAGTGGTGAACAGCTGCATTTAGGAGGTATATGACGATCACGGTTCACAATCCGGACCAATACATGGCTAGCCTTCGACAAATCATTGCGCAGGGGCGAAAGCGGATTGGCTTATTGATCGGTGCTGGTGCTCCTGCTGGTGTTTGTCCGCCTGGAAGTACGGCTCCTCTGATCCCTGCTGTGGCAGGGCTAACAACCGCGGTGATGCAGGCGCTCCAAGAGAAGCACGGCGCTACCCTCGATGCAATAAAAGGTGAGTTAAGTTCTCCGAATATCGAAACGATCCTCTCTCGAATCCGCAGTCTCGCCGGGGTCATCGGAAAGACCAAGGTACATGGTCTAGATGGAGATGGTTACCGAGAGTTGAGTGCTCAGATTTGTAGTGAAATTGGACGCATAGTAAACAAACCGCTCTTCGAGGGGGCATCGCCTTACATTGAGATTGTTACTTGGATCAGCGGCACCGGGCGCGCCTTCCCAATCGAAATCTTCACGACTAACTATGATTTGCTCTTTGAGCAAGCATTTGAACGTGCACGAGTTCCATTCTTCGACGGGTTCGCAGGTGCGTATCATCCATTTTTCGATCCTTCATCAGTTGCGAACAATGATCTTCCTGCTCGGTGGACGCGACTGTGGAAGCTTCACGGTTCTCTGGGCTGGGCAGGAAATGACCGCGGCGAAGTGATTCGATCGGGCAACTCAAGTGCCACTCACTTAGTGTTTCCGGAGCATCTAAAGTACGACCAGACACAAAAGGCTCCGTATGCTGCGCTCTTTGATCGGTTGCGCGCATTCCTGATGACGCCGGATACGCTCTTGATCGCAAGTGGGTTCTCGTTCGCTGATGCACATATTTCCGCACTTATTGACGAGTGTCTTGCGGCTAATCCGTCAGCAAGCGTCTTTGCTTTTCAGTTCAAATTTCTCGAAGAAGAAGTGCACGCCAGAGATATTGCTGGACGTCGCGCGAACATGAGCATCTACTCCCCCGACAAAGCCGTTATTAACGGGATTGCTGCCCCTTGGATGCCGGGCGACTTGCCGTCACGAGACTGGGGGCCGATTAGAGCTTCCTATTGGGGAGTTGACCAAGATGGCGGGGGCGCCAAATTTAAGCTGGGACAGTTCGACAAATTGGCTCGATTCTTTGCTTCTTCACGGGCGGCGCAGTATTTACCTTCTGCAGCGCCGCCTGCATCGCCGTCGGCGCCAGATGGTCAGGCCGATGAAGATGGTACTCAAGCAGCTAGTCAAGAGGTGATTTCGTCATGACGTCTTCACCCACTCTCTTGGGGCATGTTGGTGCTGTAACGGGCGCCACGGTGAGTGTTCGGCAATCGCCTAGTGTGTCGTCTGGAATTGCAATTATTGGAGGTAAGAGCTATCGGGTCGGCCAAGTTGGGAGTTTCGTACGGATTCCGCAGGGCTACCAAGACCTATATGGGATCGTTGCCGAAGTTGGCGCGAATGCTGCCCCAATGACAGCGCATGATCTTGATAGTCAGAGCGAGCGCTGGATGACAATTCAGCTTGTTGGCGAAATCGTCGGTGCGGCATTCGAACGAGGTATTAGCCAGTATCCCAATGTGAAGGACGAAGTTCATCTCGTAACAGAAGAGGATCTCGCGGTTATTTACGGGACTCAAGATAGCGGGCAAGTGCTGATTGGTCGCTTAGCGAGCGCTGAGGGAATTCCAGTTCGCATCGATCTCGACAAGCTCGTAACACGACATAGCGCTGTACTCGGGTCGACTGGCGCTGGTAAGTCAACCACTGTCTCCAGCCTGCTGCGATCAGTAGCACTCGGAGGCGGTGAAGAGGGAGCGTCTGGATTCCCAAATGCGAGGATCCTGCTGCTCGACATGCATGGAGAGTACAGCCGGGCCTTGAAGGGTGTGTCGACGGTCTTCAAAGTAAATCCGTCTGCCGGAGAGGAGCCATTGCATATTCCATTTTGGGCTTTGGAGCCAGTGGAGCTTCTATCGTTTCTTATGGGGAAACTGGAAGACAAGCAGATTACCCCGATTTTGGATAAAGTCTTCGACTACAAGTCGAAGCTGATTGCCGCAGCCCCGGTGGCGGGACTTGACCCCAATTCGCTGACGAGCGATAGCCCTGTGCCATTTAGCCTTAAGAAGCTATGGCTCGAGCTCCTTGATCCCGAGGTTAAGACTTGGCTCGATTCCACAAAAACTACGACGCCCGCACTCGTGGAAGCTGGAGATGCCGAGACCTTGAGGCCACCAAAGTATCAGCCGCACTCGGCCGGTAATACAGCGCCATACATAAATCATGCAGGCGTACTTAGCATCAGGCGCCAGTTGGATCAGATGCGCTCTCGGCTACTCGATAAGCAGTTTGATTTTCTACTTCATCCCGGGGATTGGGAGCCGGACCTGTCCGGCAATTCCGTCAAGGACTTGCCTGGTCTTCTTGGCGCTTGGCTCGGGCACTCGAAACCTGTGACGATTTTGGACCTGTCTGGTGTTCCAAGCAGCGTTCTGGGTCGTCTGATTGGCGCAATCCTTAAAATCATCTATGAAGGACTCTTCTGGGGAAGGGAGAAGAGCGAGGGCGGGATAGCTCGACCACTTCTGGTGGTTTTGGAGGAGGCGCATCGTTACCTCTCAAAAGATTCCGACGGGCCGGCCCGCGTTATGGTGCAGAGGATCGTAAAGGAAGGGCGGAAATTCGGCATAGGCGCGATGGTGGTCAGTCAGCGACCCTCTGAAGTTGACGAAACTATCCTTTCGCAATGTGGGACATTCATCGCGTTACGGCTATCCAATGCCTCTGACCGGCAGAAGGTTCTAGCGTCGCTGCCCGACAACCTTTCTGGAGTAGTCGACAGTCTTCCGGTGCTACGCGTAGGCGAGGCCATCATCACGGGTGAAGCCGCAAAGTTGCCGATCCGATGTCGAATTACATTGCCGGATGAGAATAATCGCCCCAATAGCGAAGATCCGGCAGTAGCTGACAGGTGGCAAATCGAACGATTGCCAGAAGCTTATGGGCGCATGGCAGCGTCTTGGCGATCCCAAAATCCGCTATGGGCTTCAGTTCGCCCTGTCCGCAATAATTTGTCCCAGGAGGAGATTGAGCAAATGGAACGTGAAATGGTTGAATCATCGTCTGTCATCTCCATTGGATATGACGACCCGAGTAGCACCTTGGAAGTCGAGTTCAAGAGCGGCATATATCAGTACTACAACGTGCCGCAGTCGATGTACCAAGAGCTGATGCAGGCAGAGTCGAAAGGCAAGTACATCAACGCATACATTAAGCCGGCTTTCGCTTGCTCGAAGGTTTAGGCAAGTACCGCTCTCCAGCGGCGGGCCTCACGGTCGTCTTCTCCTGAGTCCGGGCAACATGTAGCGCGGGGACTGGGAGTGCTGCATGCTGACGTTCCCGGGCCAACTGGACCTCTGGCGCGGCATGCGCCAATGTCTTCAAGGCGGCGCGGTCCTAGGCTGCGGAATGCTGCGATCGTGCGGGCCGGTACCCGTCCAAGTGCAGCACTCGGGCCGTCCACCGGTGCCGCTTCTCTGGAAGGTGGGCCATCGATGAAGGGGTCCATCACGCAGTCGTGGCCGAAGGCCATGGTGACGCCGGCGGCCATCAGCTCCGGCACGCGCGTCATCCCGCGCCGCTTGGGATACGTGTCATGCCGCCCCTGCAGCGTGATGTTGATTAGCGGGTTGGCCACAACGCTCACGCCGCTCTCTGCGATCAGCGTTAGCAGCTTGCTCAAGTAGCCGTTGTCCATGCTGTGCATGGAGGTGCAGTGGCTGCCGTTCACGCGGCCCTGCAGGCCCAGGCGCTGCGCTTCGAAGGCCAGCGTTTCGATGTTGCGTGACAGCGGGTCGTCGGTTTCGTCGCAGTGCATGTCCACCGGCAGGCCGCGCTCGGTGGCGATATCGCACAGCAGCTTCACGCTGGCCGCGCCCTCGGCCGTGGTGCGCTCGTAGTGCGGGATGCCGCCCACCACGTCCACGCCCAGGTCCAGCGCCTTCTTCAGGCTGTCGACGCCGCCTTTTGTGCGTAGCAGGCCATCCTGCGGAAAGGCCACCAGTTGCAGGTCGAGGTAGGGCGCCACGCGCTTCTTGACCTCCAGCATGGCCTGCACCGTCAGCAGGCTCGGGTCGCTGGTGTCCACGTGGCTGCGGATGGCCAGCAGCCGCGCGCCACGGCCCAGTCGCGGTAGGCGAGGGTGCGCTCGATGAGGTCCTCGGCCGTGAGCTGCGGCTTGAGTGCGGATCGCAGAAGTGCGGGCTGAGCAGCTGGCCGTTGGCGTCCACCGTCTCGTGCGCGAGTGTCTGCAGCCCGGGCGTGACCTCGACGATGGTGTCGCCCTGCACAGCCACCGACATGCCGGTGCGGCCGTCGGGCAGGGTGGCGTTGGTGATGAGCAGGTCGAGCATGGTGGCACCAGAATAGTCCGTTGCCGGGCTGCCGGGGCGCGGAACCAATGGCCACGCTTCCCGGACCAAACCATGTCAACCCAGGACAGGGACGAGCACCATGATGACGCGTCGAAGCGCATGGATGGCCCTGGCGGGCGCAGCCGTCGGGCTGCGTTCGCTGTGGGGCAGCAGTGCCACCCACGCCGCGCATGCGGCACCTGCACGCGACGTCGTGCACACCGAGGCCGAGTGGCGCAAGCTGCTCACGCCTGCCCAGTTCGACGTGCTGCGCAAGGCCGGCACCGAGCGGCCCTTCAGCAGTCCGCTGGACAAGGAAAAGCGCGCTGGCATCTACAGCTGTGCCGGCTGCCAGCAGCAACTGTTCTCGTCCAGGACCAAGTTCGAGAGCGGCACCGGCTGGCCCAGCTTCTACGAGCCGCTGTCGAAGGCGGTGGTCGACGAGCAGAGCGACAGCACCTTCGGCATGGTGCGCACCGAGGTGCTGTGCCACCGCTGCGGCGGCCACCTGGGCCATGTGTTCGATGACGGGCCCAAGCCCACCGGCCTGCGCTATTGCATGAACGGCCTGGCGCTGGCGTTCACGCCGGGCGCCGCCTGAAAGGAGTGGCCATGAAGACAAGTTCGTTGATGCTGGGCGCCACCGCGGTGGCGCTGGCGGCCTGGGGTATTCTCGGCAGCGGCGTCGCGGCCGAGAAGGCGGTGCCGCTGCCGCCACCGGCACAGGACCTGCGGGTCACGGCGCCGACCGACACGGCGGTTTTCGCCGGCGGCTGCTTCTGGGGCGTGCAGGCCGTGTTCCAGCACACCCGCGGCGTGCTCAACGCGGTGTCGGGCTACGCGGGCGGTGACCAGGCCAGCGCGAACTACAACGCGGTGAGCATGGGAACCAGCGGCCATGCCGAATCGGTGCAGGTCACCTTCGATCCCAGGCAGGTCACGTACGGGCAACTGCTGCAGGTCTACTTCTCGGTGGCGCACGACCCGACCACGGTGAACCGGCAGGGGCCGGATGCCGGGCCGCAGTACCGCTCGGCGCTGTTCTACCGCGATGCCGACCAGAAGCGCGTGGCCGAAAGCTACATCGCGCAGCTCGATGCGGCCAAGGTGTTTCCGTCGAAGATCGTCACGCAGGTGGTACCGCTCAAGGGCTTCTACCCGGCCGAGGCCTACCACCAGGACTACGCGACGCGGCATCCCGATTCGCCGTACATCGCCACCTTCGACCTGCCCAAGGTCGCCAACCTGCAGACCACGCTGCCGCAGTTCTATCGCGACAAGCCGGTCCTGGTGTCGGCCCAAGGCAAGGGCTGAATCACCAGCACCGCAGGCAGCAGGCGGTCCGCTTCGGCCCGCAGCGCGTGCGCGCGCTGGCGCAGCGCGTCCGCCGCACGCCATGGTCAGCATGCCGCTTGAGTGGCGCAACTTTCCGCGGCGGCGAGCACCGCCTAGACTGGATTTCCACGACACGCTCCAGGAGCCGCCATGAGTTCGCACGCTCGCTTCCCAAGTGCCCTTGCCGCGCTCGTCCTGCTCGGCTGCCCGGTGGCCGATGCCGCCGCGCCGCCCAATGAGGCGGGGCTGGCAAAACCCCAGCAGGTGCTGTCGGAAACCGTCGAGCAGATGCCGCGCGGCGAGCGCCAGCAGGTGCGCGTGTTCACGGCCACCTTCCAGCCCGGCGACCGCACGGTGTTCCACACGCATCGTTCGCCGGTGACCGTCTATGTGCTGGAAGGCGAGTTCACGCTCGAGCTGGAGGGCCGCGCACCGATGGTGGTGCGGGCGGGCCAAGCCTACGTGGAGCCGCCCCGGATCGCGATGACCGGCTTCAACCGCAGCGCCACCGCCCCCCTGAAGGTGGTGATCTTCTACGTGAGCGATCCCGCCACGCCATTCCTGGACCCGGTGCGTTGACCGGGGCCGGGCCCGTCACTTCGTCCCGAAGATCCGGTCGCCCGCGTCGCCCAGGCCCGGCAGGATGTAGCCGTGCTCGTTGAGCTGGCGGTCGATGGCGGCCGTGTAGATGGGCACGTCGGGGTGGGCGCGCTGCATGGCCTGCACGCCCTCGGGGCAGGTGAGCAGGCAGACGAACTTGATCGACTTGGGCTGGAGCTCCTTGAGCCGCTCGACCGCGGCGATGGCGGAGTTGCCGGTGGCCAGCATCGGGTCGACCACGACCACGTCGCGCTCGTGCATGTCCTGCGGCATCTTGAAGTAGTACTCGACGGCGGTCAGCGTCTTGGGATCGCGGTACAGGCCGATGTGGCCGACGCGCGCGCCGGGCACCACGGTCAGCATGCCGTCCAGGATGCCGCTGCCGGCGCGCAGGATGGAGACGAACACCAGCTTCTTGCCGTCGATCACCTTGGCGGTCATCTTCTCCAGCGGCGTTTCTATCTCGACGTCCTGCATCGGCATGTCGCGCGTGACCTCGTAGGCCATCAGCGAAGCCAGTTCGCCCAGCAGCCGGCGGAAGCTGTTGGTGCTGGCCTCCTTCTTGCGCATCAGGGTCAGCTTGTGCTGGACGAGCGGATGATCGATCAGGTGGACTTGGGACATGGGAGATGCTTGTTCTGAAAAGAGTGCACCGAATATAGCGAGGCGACTCAGAACACCGTGCCGTCGCTGTGCACCTGCAACGGCGGCAGGCCGTTGCGGGCGCGCCCGGCGAGTTCGCGCCCGGCGGCCCAGGTGCCGCCTTCCAGCACCCCGGCCAGCGGCAGCTGGTCCGGCGACAGCGACAGTTCGGAGCGCACCAGCCCGGCCAGCTCGTCAATCAGCGCCACGGTGAGCGCGCGCCACTCGACGATGATCTCGTCGCCCGGATGCCAGACGGTGCGCGCCGCTTCCGGTTCGCGCAACTGCAGCACGCCGCTGTCGATCAGCAGGCCGCCGTTGCGGTATTCGGGCAGGGCCGTGAGACGCTCCAGGCCGCGCACCTGCACGCCAACCCAGGTGAACGGCTCCAGCAGCGAGTAGGTGATCCACTGCGTGAGCTTGTGGAACGGCACCCACCCGTCGGATTCCGCATCGCCGCGCACGGCGCCATGGCGCCACACGTCGCCCAGCGGCACGCCGCCGATGCGGGTGCCCAGCGGCCAGATGCCGGACAGCGACACCAGCAGCTGCGACAGGATGTCGTGGGCGTCGACGTCGGCCGAGGGCGGGATGCCGCCCTCGGCGCCGATCAGCAGATCGAAGATCCCGGCCGGCCGGCCGGGATCGCCGAACACTTCGGGCTGCTCCTGGAGCGCCTCGCCCAGGCGGCGCAGCAGCACGGCGCGGCCCTGCAGCCCGACCAGCGGGTTGGCCTCGCCGACCTGCAGCACCTGGGCCAGCCGGTCGGTCACCAGCGAGCGCAGGCCTTCGGCGTCGGCCTGCAGCGGGCGCAGCCTGTCGCTGGAGAACATGCCGCCGGTGAAGGCATGGAAGCTGGCCACGGCCAGCCCTTCGGAGCGGGTGTAGGTCTGGCCGCTGGCCGCATCGACGTACTTCCAGTCGCTGCCGGCGCCGGCATCGAGCAGCACGCTGACCACCGTCAGGTCGATCATCGCCCGCGCCCGGGTCGCCGGCGGCACGTCGCCCAGCAGCGCTTCCAGCTGGCCGCGGCGGTCGACGCCGCCGGCCTCGAAGTGGCGCCAGCGGCTGTGCAGCGGCACCTGCAGCCCCGGATAGCGCCGGCGCGTCGCGGCGGCGACTTCGGCGGCGGCGGCGCGCATGCGGCCATCGTCCACCGTGAACCAGGCGGAATGGCCGACGCGGGCCCGGTCCAGCAGCTGGCCGCAGCGCTCGCGCACGGTGGTGGTGGAACGCAGGATGGTGGCGGCGACCTCGGCCTGCGAGACCTCGTGCACGAATTCGTTCTGCCCGCTCACGGGACGACCCTCCGTCCGGCGCGCGGCGGCTCGAGCATTCCGGTGCGCCGCTGCCGGTTCATGCCCAACCCCGGCCGCGCGTGGCCTTCAGGCGCTGTGCATCGGGCACCGCGCCGGGCGTGAAGTAGCCGGCCGCCATCTTGGCGTCCATCTCGACCCGCGCGTCGGCCGGGATCAGTTCGTCCGGGATGTTCACGCGCTCTCCCACTTCGATGCCCGAGCCGGTGATGGCGTCGTACTTCATGTGGCTCATGGAGACCAGCCGGTGGATGCGGCGCACCCCCAGCCAGTGCAGCACGTCGGGCATCAGCTCCTGGAAGCGCATGTCCTGCACGCCGGCCACGCACTCGGTGCGGGCGAAGTACTGGTCGGCGGTGTCGCCGCCGAGCTGGCGCTTGCGTGCGTTGTAGACCAGGAACTTGGTCACTTCGCCCAGGGCGCGGCCCTCCTTGCGCGAGTAGGCGATCAGGCCGACGCCGCCGCGCCCGCCCGCTTCGCGCGGCTGCGCGCCGCGCACGCATTCCTCGATGGCGTGCGTCAGGTAGGGCCGGCAGGTGCAGATGTCGGAGCCGAACACGTCCGAACCGTTGCATTCGTCGTGCACCCGCGCGGTGAGCTTCACGCCGGCGTTGGCCAGGTCACGCGGGTTGCCGAAGATGTAGACCGTCTGGCCGCCGATCGGCGGCAGGAAGACGTCGAGGTCGCCGCGCGTGACCAGCTCGGGGTACATGCCGCCGGTCTCCTCGAACAGCACGCGGCGCAGGTCGGCCTCGGTGCAGCCGAAGCGCCGGGCCACGCCGGGCAGGTGCCACACCGGCTCGATCGCGGCCTTGGTGACCATGGCCGCGCCGCTGGGCAGCAGCAGTTCGCCGTCGGGTTGCAGGCGGCCCTTGTGCACGGCCTCGATGATCTCCGGCAGGACCACGTGGGCCTGGGTGATGGCGATGGTCGGGCGCACGTCCAGCCCGAGCCCGATCTCCTCGGCGAACACCTCGGCCACCTGCGCGCCCCAGGGATCCAGGCTGACGATACGGCCCGGCTCGCTCCATTGCGGATGGGGCCCGATGGCGTGGGTCGGCGCCGTGTTGGTCAGGTCGGCGCGGTGGCCGGGCGAGAGCGCGCCGGCGGCCACCGCCAGCGCGCGGTACACGCTGTACGAACCGCTGTGCGTACCGATCACGTTGCGGTGCGCGCGCGAGCTGGTGGTGCCCACCACCGGACCGCGCTCGGCCGGGTTGGCGGCGGCCCAGCGGATGGCCGGGGCGCCGGTGCCGCCGGCATGCGAGGTCAGGCGGATGTGCCGCGGCGCTGGGCTTTGGGGCGACATGGCGGGCTCCTCAAAGAAGAGACTTTAGCCCTCGCCGCCGGCCCCGTGGGCCGCCGATGGGGCTATTCGGTGCGCTGCGCCGCCGGCGGCAGGCGCGCACGGCGCAGCTTTTCCACCTCGCGCAGGTAGGCGGCCATGTAGTAGCGGTTGAACAGCTGCTCGGTCCACTCCGGCAGCTGCTGCGACTTCTTCTCGTAGTGGGCGGTGTACAGGTCCCACAGGCGGGCGTTGTCCACCAGCGCCGTCATGCTGATCCTGCCCTTGAGCAGCGTGCCGCGCAGCTTGGCGGGGTCGAACTCCCGGATCGCTCCCTCCGCCAGGCCGCGCGCGGCGGTGCGCAGCGAAGCCTCGTGCGAGCGGGCATCGTCGGCGACCTCCTGCAGCGCCTTGCGGGCCGGCGCGTAGCTGCCCACGCCGTCGGGCGTGAACAGCAGGTACTGCAGCATCTCCTGCAGCGGCAGGCCGCCCTTGAGCGGGTTGTTCTCCCGGGCGCCCAGCAGGGTCCTGTCCTCGGCCCGCATGTCGCGGCGCGCGCCCAGGCGCGAGCCCAGGTGGTCGCCCAGGCACTGGACGACGTGGCGCACCGAGGCGCCGAAGGTTTCCCAGTCGAAGTCGGCGTCGCCGGCCGGGGGCGGCACGCCCAGGCCGCGGCACAGGGCCTGCAGCGTGGTGTCGCCGACCTGGGTGCGATCGAAGCTGGGCGCGGCGCCCGCCGAGGGCGCCGGCGCCGGCGGGGCGTCCATCGGGATGTCCACGCCCGAGCGGCCGACGAAGGAGATCGAGAACGGATCGGGGCCGGCCATGTCGTCGGCCAGCCGCCAGGAGGTGGAGGAGGAAAACGGGTCGTCCGGCACCAGGCCGCTGGAAGGCGGGGCGGAATCCGCTACCGGGGCGGCCGCTGCCGGCGGGGTGGGGGCCGCTTGGGGCGCCGGCTTGGGCGCGTGCTGCGACAGCAGCTCGGCCCACGGGTCCGTGGCCGCGGCCGCCGTGTCCTTTTCCGGCGCCGAGAGCGTCACCGGGCCGGCCGGCACCGGGCGCGTGCCCATGCCGGAAAAACTGGTGGCGTCGAGGTCGACCGCCGCCGGCTCGGCCGAAACGATCAGCGAGTACGACCCGATCCGGGCCGACTCGCCATCGGCCAGTACGACCTCGTCGCCGGAGAAGTAGTCGCCGTGGTCGGTGTTGATGCCGTTGCCCGACAGCACCTGCAGCCGGGCGCCGGCCTCGCTCCAGGCGATGGAGAGGTGGCGGCGCGAGACCAGGCGCTCGGTGTCGGGCAGGTAGACGGCGGCTTCCTTGTCCCGCCCGACCACGACGGCCGGGGTGGCGGGCTTGAGGGCGACCGTCTGCTCGAAGGCCGCGGGGCCGGAGAAGTGCAGGAGGAACGACACGCGATCGGGTAATGGACGGGCAGCTCAGCGTGGGGTAGCGCCGCTGTCCAGGGCTACGAAAGTGTTCATCGGGGACCCCGTTGCGTCCGGCGGTCGGACCTCGTTCGCATCATAGCTGTGCAGTGCTGCACGCCCGGATCTGTTGTCAAGCCCCCGAACGGGATAGCTTGTGCGATGTATACGACTGTCACAAGTTCAACTAATTGACACAAGAGTAAACGGATGTAAGAGTTCTAGCGATCCGGACAAGGCGCCCAAGAGGAGTAGGAATTGATCAAGAAGAACTGGCTGGCTGCGGCTGCGGCCACCCTGTGCACGCTGCCCGTGCTGGCCCAACAGGTCCGGCCCGACGCGGGCACTTTGCTGGAGCCCAGGCAGTTGCCGGCCGTCCCGGCGCCCGGCGGAGCCCCCACCACGGCGCTGCCGCCGGCCCCGGCCGCGGCGCCGTTCAACACCACGGTGAGGATGACGCCCGCGGCCTTCCGCATCCAGGGCAACACCCTGTACCCGGAAAGCGAGTTGCAGCCGCTGGTGGCCGAGTTCGTCGGCAAGACCACCGACATGGAAGGCCTGCTCAAGGCGGCGCAGGCGGTGCGTCGCTACTACCGCGAGCGGGGTTACCTGCTGACCGAGGCCTACCTGCCGGAGCAGCAGTTCCAGGCCACCGGCGGCACGGTGACCATCCAGGTGCTCGAAGCGCGCGTCGGCAAGGTCAACGTGCGCGTCGAGGACCCCGGCATTTCACAGTCGCTGGCCAGCGCCATCGTCCACACCCACCTGAAGGCGGGCGATGCCATCAGCGAGGCTTCCCTCGACAAGCCGGTGCTGCTGCTGCGTGACCTGATCGGCTTCGACGCCACGGCTTCGGTGGAGCCGGGCGCCAGCACCGGCGAGGCCGATGTCACGGTGATGGTCAAGTCCGCCGGCCCGAAGATGGACGGCTCCGTCGGCGCCGACAACTTCGGGGTGCGCAGCGCCGGCCAGAGCCGGGTGTTCGCCAGCGCCAACCTGAACAACCCGACCGGCCGCGGCGACGTGCTCAGCGCGCGGGTGCAGATCAGCGAGCGCTCGGGCTCCGAGCTGTACCGCATCGGCTACAGCACCGCGCTGGGCGGCTACGCCACCAAGCTCGGGCTGAACCTCACCAAGACCGAATACGCGCTGGGCAAGCAGTTCGCCGCACTGGGCGCCACCGGCGAGGCCACCATCTACGGCATCTCGCTGACCCAGCCGATCATCCGCACGCGCAGCAGGAACCTGCTGGCGGCCGTCACGTACGAGCGCAAGGACCTGAGCGACCGCACCACCACGCCGCCCAGCAACGCCGATCGCCAGGTCGACTCGTTGCGCTTCAGCCTGCTGGGCAACTGGGTCGACGAAGCGCTGGGCGCTTCCTTCAACAGCTACGCGGCGCACCTGACCGTGGGCGACCTCGAGCTCGACCCGGCCACCCGCGCGCTGGACCAGGGCGCCACCGGGCTGCGCACCGCCGGCTCGTTCAACAAGCTGAACGTCGAATACCTGCGCACCACCTTCACCTCGGCGGCCGGCCGCCTGAGCGGCTCGTTCCAGGGGCAGCTGGCCTCCAAGAACCTGACCTCGGCCGAGAAGATCGGCCTGGGCGGCCCCTCGGGCGTGCGCGGCTACCCCACGGGCGAAGCGGTGGGCGACAGCGGCGCCATCGTGCAGCTGGAATACAGCCACCAGCTGCCGCAATGGGGCTGGACCGCCGCCGTCCCGCTGCGCGCCAGCGTGTTCTACGACTGGGGCTACGTGAAGTTCAACCAGGACGGCGCGCCGTTCGCCGCGCAGGCGAGCGAGACGCTCAAGTCGCTCGGCGTGGGCCTGACCGCCGGCACCTTCGGCAACTGGCTGCTGACCACGCAACTGGCCTGGCGCCTGGACCGCGCGCCGGCCACCGACCCCGACAAGCGCCCGCGCGTGTGGGTGTCCCTGCAGAAGTGGCTGTAAGCGCCGCCCAGCCCTGAACCGAACGAACCACCCGCGCCGTACGAAAGAACGCCCATGAACCACCGTCCCACCGCCCGCGCTGGCCGCACCGGCATCCGCACCGTCATCGTCCAGATCTCGCGCAAGCTGCGCGCGACGTACCGGGTGCGCACCGGGCGGCTGTTCTCGCAACTGCTGGCCGCGCTGCTGGGTGTGTACTCGGCCCAGGTGTTGGCGCTGCCGCAGGGCGGCGTTGTGCAGCAAGGCGCGGTGACGATCAGCACGCCCAACGCCAACTCGATGGTGCTCAACCAGGGCACGAACAAGGCGGTGATCAACTGGCAGAGCTTTTCGATCGGGGCGGGCCAGTCGGTGCAGTTCCTGCAGCCGGGCGCCTCGTCGGTGGCGCTGAACCGGGTGGTGGGCGGTGACGTGTCCTCGATCTTCGGCACGCTCAGCGCCAACGGCCAGGTGTTCCTGGTCAACCCGGCCGGGGTGCTGTTCGCGCCGGGCGCGCAGGTCAACGTGGGCGGTCTGGTGGCCTCCACGCTGAACCTGAGCAACGCCGACTTCATGGCCGGCAAGTACACGTTCAGCGGCGACAGCGGCGCCAGCGTGGTCAACAACGGGATGATCCGCGCCGGCTACGTGGCCCTGGCCGGGGCGCAGGTGGCCAACGCCGGCACGATAGAGGCGGCGCAGGGCGGCTCGGTGGGGCTGCTGGCGGGCTCGCGCGTGAGCGTCGATCCGGTCGGGGCGGGGCTGGTGAAGTTCAGCGTGGACTCGGCGGCGGTGAATGCGGCCGCGGCCAACAGCGGCACGATCGTGGCCGAGGGCGGCCAGGTGCTGATGGCGGCGCAGGCGGTGGGCGACACGCTGGCGACGGTCGTCAACCAGTCGGGCGTGATCCGGGCCAACAGCGTGGTCGAGAACAACGGGCTGATCACGCTGAGCGGCGGCGCCACAGGCATTGTCAAGGTGACCGGCACGATCGAGGCCAAGGGCGACGATGCGGGGGAGACCGGCGGCACGGTGGAGGTGCTGGGCGACAAGGTTGGCCTGGGCAGCGGATCGGTGATCGACGCCAGCGGGGATGCCGGCGGCGGCACCGTGCTGGTGGGCGGGGGCTGGCAGGGCAAGGGCACCGAGCAGAACGCTTCGGCCACGGCCATGGCCACCGGCGCGCGCATCCATGCAGACGCGGGCACGAGCGGCAACGGCGGCACGATCGTCGTCTGGTCTGACGGCCAGACGGCCGTCGGTGGCGAGATCAGCGCGCGTGCCGGCTCCCAGTCCGGCAATGGCGGCAAGGTGGAGACGTCCGGCAAGGACCACCTGACGATCGCCGACTCGGCGAAGGTCGACGCGACGGCTGCAAATGGCCAGATGGGTACTTGGCTGCTCGATCCCACCGACATCATCGTGGCCACGGGCGGGGCGGCCGCGGTGGGGGATGTGGACCAGTTCGCAGATGCCGGAGCGACAATCACCATTGCTCCCGCTACGATCAATGGCGCCGGCGCGACGGTCTACCTGCAAGCCACCAAGGACATCACATTCAGCGATGCGGTCGCGATGACCGGGGACGGCGTGGGCCTGACCGCGCAGGCAGGCGAAAACATCGATGTCAACGCCTCCATCACCACCACGAACGGTGACGTCACGCTGTCCGCCAACGATTCGGGGGCCGGCCTGAAAAGTGGCAACGGGCGCGTGGCGGTCAATGCCGCCATCAACGCCGGCTCCGGCTCGGTGACGATCACCAACAACAACGGTGGCGGCGCGAACCAACTCGGGTCAAGCATTACGGCGGCCAGCATCGGGATCACGGGGACCTTGGATCTGACCGCTGCATCGGCGCTGAACGCCACCGTTGGCACCATCACAGCCCAGGCTATCAATGGCAGTGGGAACGACCTTTCCCTGACCTCTGTGGGGACCTCCACCACGAACTCGCTCATCAACCTGGGGCACCTCACGACCGGCGCTGGCACCAACCTCAATGCAGGGAGTGTCGCCGCGGGGACCGCCAGCCTCGGCGGCAACGTCACCACCACCACCAGCGCGCAGACCTACACGGGCGCCGTGACGATCGGCGGCAATTCAACCATCAGCAGTACCACCGGCGCCATCGGCTTTGACACCATCGACGGTTCTACCGCGGGCGCGCAGTCGCTCACGGTGAAGACGAGCGGCGGGGCGGTCAACTTCGGCGGCGCCGTCGGCAGCACCACGGCGCTGGCCAACCTCACGATCGATGCGGCTGGCAAGGCGATCACGCTGAACACGACGACGCTCACCGGCACGCTGGACGTCACGGCCAGTTCGCTCAGTCAGACGGGCGTGCTGACGGCAGGGACCGTCCAGGCCAACATGACCGGCTTCTTCGACCTGAGCGCAGTAGGCAACTCGATCGACACCGTCGGTGCGATCTCGGCGGGTGGCGCTGTTCTCATCAGGGACACCTCGGGAACCCTTGCAGTCTCCGGTCCGTTGACTAGCGGCGGAACGGTCAACATCTACGCGCAAGGCGCCATCGCGATCGATGCGGCCGTCCAGGGCGCGGGCGCGGGCGTCGTAATCAATGCATCCGGAGCGACGGGTGACATCACCACCACGGCTAAAGGGACGATCACAGCGACCGCCGGCAGCGTCGATCTCACCGCCACCCGCGATGTGAGGTTGGGCGCTGCTGTCAACGCCGCCGGGGGAACCACCATCGTCGTCGGCAAGGACGCCCTGGTGGGGAGCGCGGGCGGCACGTTCTCCACCACGGCTGGCATCACCTCGGGTTCGGGCACCTCCGTCTCGGGCCGCAACGGCGACGACACCTTCGATTTCAGCGGCGCGCCCGCGATCACCGCCGCGGTCGACGGCGGCGCAGGCACGAACACCCTCAAGGGGGCCAGCAGCTTCGAACTGACTTCGGCGGGCGGCGGCACGGCGGATGGCACGCTGTCTTACGTCAACATCCAGAATCTGCAAGGCACAACCGCGACGACCTTCTACGGCAACGGCGGCAGCGTCGCTGGCACCATCACCGGTGGCTCCGGCGTCAGCACGCTGAAGGGAACCCTGACCAGTGGCGGCGCGCAGAACTACAGCAATGGCACGACGCTGGGCGGGCATGTGACGCTGGACACCGGCGAATCCACCGACACGATCGACCTGGGAACGTTCGCGGGAATCGGGTCGGCCGGCAACCTGACGGTCACCAAGGGCAACACCAGCATCAAGGGCACGACCAGCAATGCGGGCCAGATGACTTTCGGCGATGGCCTCACGGCGACGGGCAACATCGTTGCGGAATCCGTGAAGGCTGCATCGTTGAGCGTGGGCGGCAACATCACCACGACCAAGGGTGGCCAGCAGTATGGCTCCACCACCCTCACGGCGGCATCCGCGCTGAGCGACACGGGCAGCACGGCGATCGCGCTGGGCACTTCGGTGGCAGGCGGCGGCAACAACCTGACGCTGGCGACCACCGGCGGCGTGAGCAGCACGGGCGACATTGCGGGCGTGGCTGCGCTGACCACCGGCAAGGGCACGAACCTGACGGCGCAGAGCGTCACGACCACCGGCCTGGCGACGCTGGGCGGCAACGTGACCACGGCGGGCACCGGTTTGACAGGCCAGAGCTACGGCGGCGGCACGACGCTGACGGGGAATGCGACACTGCAGGACACGGCCAACAACGCGTTGGTGCTGGGCGCGGTGGCAGGCGGTGGCAACGACCTGACGCTGACGACGACTGGGGGTGTGGACGCCGGTGTGGTGGCTGGCGTGGCGGCACTGACGACCAGCGCGGGCACGAACCTGAATGCCACCAGCGTGACCGTCACTGGCGCGGCGGCGCTGGGCGGCAACGTGACGGCCACGACGGGCAACGTGAGCTTCGGCTCCACGACGCTGAACAGCAACGCCACGGTTTCTGCCAACGCTGGCGCCGGCACGATCGGGCTGGGGACGGTGACGGGCAACGCCAAGGACCTGACGCTGACTGGCCTGGCCAGCACTAGCGGCATCATCGGCGGCGGTGCCATCCTGGCCAACCAGCTGACGACGACGGGCGCGGTGACGGGTACCAGCGTGAGCGTCACGGGCGCGGCAATGCTGGGCGGCAACGTGACTGCGACGATAGGCAACGTAAGTTTTGATTCGACCACGCTGGACAGCAATGCCACGGTTTCTGCCAACGCTGGCGCCGGCACGATCGGGCTGGGTGCGGTGACAGGCAACAGCAAGGACCTGATGCTCACGGGTGCGGCCACCACCAGCGGCATCACCGGTGTCAACGTGCTCACGGGGAACCGGTCGCTGACCACCACGGGCGCGGTGACGGCCACCAGCGTGGCGGTCGCGGGCGTGGCCACGCTGGGCGGCAACGTCACGACCACGGACGCGGCCGGCCAAGTCTACAGCGGCGGCACGGTGGTGAACGCCGACCTCACGCTGGACGCCGGGGCGGCCAACCCGATCAAGCTGGGCGCGGTGACGGGCAATAGCAAGGACCTGACGCTCACGGGCGCGGCCACCACCAGCGGGATTACCGGTGTCGACGTGCTCACGGCGAACCAGTCGCTGACGACCACGGGCGCAGTCACGGCCAACAGCGTGGCGGTCACTGGCGCGGCCACGCTGGGCGGCAATGTCACGGCGAGCACGGGCAACCTGAGCTTCGGCTCGACGGTGCTCAATGCGGACCTGACGCTCAGCGCCAATGGCGGGCTGGGCGCGATCGGCACCGGTGTGGTGACCGGCAATTTGAAGGACCTGACGCTGACCGGCGTGACGACCCTGTCCACGGTCACGAACGTCGACGTTCTCTCCGCCAGCCAACTGACCACCACCGGGGCCCTGTCCGCCGGCAGCGTGAATGTCACTGGCGCGGCCACACTGGGCGGCAACGTCACGGCCAGCACGGGCAACCTGAGCTTCGGCTCGACAGTGCTCAACGCGGACCTGACGCTCAGCGCCAATGGCGGGCTGGGCGCGATTGGCACCGGTGCGGTCACTGGCAATGCGAGGAACCTGACGCTGACCGGCGTTGCAACCACGGGCGCGATCACCGGCGCCGGCGTGCTCACGGCCAACCGGTCGCTGACCACCACGGGCGCGGTGACGGCCACCAGCGTGGCGGTCGCGGGCGTGGCCACGCTAGGCGGCAACGTCACGACCACGGACGCGGCCGGCCAGGTCTACAGCGGCGGCACGGTGCTGAACGCCGACCTCACGCTGGACGCCGGGGCGGCCAACCCGATCAAGCTGGGCGCGGTGACGGGCAACAGCAAGGACCTGACGCTCACGGGTGCAGCCACCACCAGCGGCATCACCGGTGTCGACGTGCTCACGGCGAACCAGTCGCTGACCACCACGGGCGCAGTCACGGCCAACAGCGTGAACGTGGGCGGCGCGGCGAGCCTGGGCGGCAATGTCACCACCTCGGGCGACCAGACCTACGGCAGCCTGACGCTGAACGCTCCGGCAGTTGCGCTGGATGCGGGTGCGGCCAAGAGGATCAGCACGGGTGCGATCACCGGCGGTGGCAACAACCTGACGCTGACGGGCAAGGCCACGCTGGGCACGAGCTCGGGCATCGGTGCGCTGGTGGCCAACCAGACGCTGGACACCACGGGTGACCTGGGCGCGGTGAGCGTGGCGGTGGCGGGTGCGACGACGCTGGGCGGCGATGTGACGACCACGGGCACTGCAGGTCAGACCTACACCGGCGGCACGACCCTGGGCGCGAACGTGACGCTGGCCTCGGGCGCGGGAGTCAACGAAATCAAGCTCGGTGCAGTCACCGGTGCCGGCAAGAACCTGACGGTGACCAGCGGCGACACGACCATCGCCAGCACGTTTAGCGATCTGGGCGTGCTGTCGGTGACCCATGGGCTGAAGACGGGCGGCAACATCGGCGCAACCAGCGTGACGGCGGGTGCGACGACGCTGGGCGGCGACGTGACGACCAGCGCAGGACAGACCTATGGATTCACCACGCTGGAAGCCGGAGTCACCCTGAGCGACACGGCCGACACGGCACTCAGCCTGGGCAACGTGACCGGGGGTGCCAACAGCCTGACGCTCACCAGCAAGGGCGGGGTGACGGCCGGCACGGTTGATGTGGCCGGGCTGACCACCAGCGTCGGCACGAAGCTCTCGGCCAAGAGCGTGACGACCACTGGCACGGCCTCGCTGGGCGGCGACGTGACGACGACGGCGGGCCAGACCTACAAGGCGACGACGACACTGACGGCCAGCGTGACGCTCATGGACACGGCCGACACGGCGATCAGCCTCGGCGATCTCGCCGGCGGCGGCAAGGACCTGACCTTGACCACCAAGGGCGGCGTCGTGGCAGCTTCGATCGACAACGTCAACAACCTGGAGCAGACCAACGGCGGACTCGAGGTCACCGGCTTTGTCGGCACGCTGGGTGACATCGACGTCGCGGGTGCACTGGGTGTCGGCGGGATCCTCTCCACCGTGAATCTCAGCGCCAATAGCGCCAACCTGACGGGCAACGCCAACGCCACGGGTGCGGTCAGGACCACCGGGTCGCTGTCCACCGGTGGCACCCTGGCCGCCGACTCGATCGACGCCGGCAGCAGTGCGAGCTTCGGTGGCGCTGTCACGGTCACCGGTGCGCTGAAGACGGGCACGACGCTGACCACGGCGGGCGGCGCCGACATCTCCGCGGGTAGCCTGGCGGCAACCGGGGCGGCGAGCCTGGGAGGCAATGTGACCACCGCCACCACCCAGAACTACAACGGCGGGCTGACGCTGACGGCGGCCTCCACGCTTTCCAGCACCGGCAACGGAAACATCACGGTACTGACGGGGCTCACCGGCAACGGCAACAACCTGACGATCGCCTCGTCCGGCACCGCGTCCATCGCCAACGCCACCGGCATCGGCACCTTCACCGCCGGCACCAACGGCACCACCAGCGGCGCCATCACCGCGGCGGTCTACAACCTGAACGGCGGCACGGTCGATGCGACGTTCGGCGCCGGTACGCTGAACCAGGTCAGCGGCACGACGCTGCTGAACGGTGCCACGAGCGCGGGCGCCGTCAACGTGAGCGGCGGCACCCTCAAGCTGGGCTCGACCAACCGCCTGGCCGACAGCGCTACCGTCACGGTGGGCGTCGTTGGGACGCTGGATCTCGACGGCTACACCGACACCGTCGCCACCGCCAACCTGGCCGGCACGCTGGCCGGCGCCGGCAAGCTGACGGCCGCCACGTACAACCTGAACGGCGGCACCGTCAACGCCAACCTGGGCGCGGGGACCCTGAACCAGGTGGGCGGCACCAGCACGCTGAACGGCACGTCGGACGCGACCACGGTCAACGTCAACGGCGGTACGCTGCAACTGGGCAACGCGGCCAACCGGCTGGCCAGCGCCACCACGGTGGCGATCGGCGGCGGCGCCACGCTGAACACCGGCGCGGCAGCCCAGAAGTTCGCCGCCGCGGCGATCACCAACAACGGCACGCTGACGACCGGTGGCGCGCTCGAAGCGGCCAGCATCACCAGCGCCGGCACGGCAACGTTCGGCGGCAACGTCAAGACCACCGGCGCCCAGAGCTACACCGGCGCGCTGGCCACGGCGGCGAATTCCACGCTCGAGGCCGGCGGCAGCCTGACGGCTGGCAACGCGACCATCGGCGACGGCACCACCCTGCGCCTGAACGGCGCCGGCACGATCGACGTGGCGGGCAACTACGCCGGCGCGGTGAAGGTCGATGGCGGCGCCACCAGCGTGACGCTGGCGGACACCAGCGCCGCCACGCCGTTCGTCATCAACCAGATGACGGTGGCCCCGAGCGCCAACGTGACGCTGAACTCCGCCGGCGCGCTGACGGTCGACGCGGCCAACTTCTCGCAGGTGGCCAAGCTGGACGTCAAGGTGAGCAAGGGTGACGCGACGTTCCTGAACTCCTCGACCACGCGCGGCGGGCAATCCGGCGTGCTGGCCACCGGCGGCATCACGATGCAGGTGGACGAGGGCAACGTGAACACGCAGGCCGATCCGATGTGGGTCAACCCGGCCACGCCCAACCTGAGCGTCACCATCACGGGCGCCTTCAAGGCCTGGCTGGCCGGCAACGTCAGCTCCGACGCGGTCACGCGCCGGATCCTGTCGGATGCGCAGGACGGCGTGGGCGCGAGCCGGGCCGAGATGGTGCGCGAGTTCCTGCACGAGCTGAAGCGCAACGTCGGCGTTGGTGCGGTGGAGGACCTGGTGCTGTTCGGCGGCATCGACATGGAAGGCATCACCGCGCCGCTGAACTTCAGCAACCTGGCGGTGCGGCTGCCCAAGTGCGCGGGCGAGCAGGCCAACTCGCAGCAGTGCAACTGACGGACGTTCGTCCGGCTCATGCAAAGGGGGCGCTTCGGCGCCCCTTTGCATGGTCATCGGCGACGTGATTGGCGCGGGCACCACACACGGTTCGCAGGGCGCGCCATCCCGTGAATTCCTGCGCCGCCGCTGGCTGGCTGCTGGGAACGGCAGAGCTTAAACTCGGCTCAACCCGCCCGCTTGCCCGTGACCGTCAAGAAACTCGGCCGCTACGACATCATCCGCACCCTCGGCAAGGGCGCGATGGGCCTGGTCTATGAGGGCAGGGACTCGGTGCTGCAGCGCCGGGTGGCGATCAAGACCATCATCGTCGAGAACCTCGACTCCAAGGCGGCCGAGGAGTACGAGTCGCGCTTCCGCACCGAGGCGCTGGCGGCCGCGCGGCTGCTGCACCCGAACATCGTGCCGGTGTTCGACTTCGGCCGGCACGAGGGCGTCGCCTTCCTGGTGATGCAGTACATCGAGGGCGACGACCTCAAGGACCACCTCGACCGCGGCGAGCGCTACAGCCCGCAGGCGTCGATGGCGATGATCCTGGACCTGCTGTCCGCGCTGGACCACGCGCACGAGAACAACATCGTGCACCGCGACATCAAACCGGCCAACATGCTGATCGAGAAGGGCCGGGTCAAGCTCACCGACTTCGGCGTGGCCCGCATCCAGGACCCGGACGCCGCCAACAAGACCCAGCTGGGCGCCGGCGGCATCGGCACGCCGCGCTACATGTCGCCCGAGCAGGCGCAGGGCCAGCGGGTCGATTCGCGCTCCGACCTGTTCAGCACCGGCATCGTGCTGTACGAGCTGCTGACCGGCGTGCGGCCGTTCGACGGCGACAACCCGTTCGCCATCATCCACCAGATCGTCAGCGCGGTGCCGCCGCCGCCGACCTACCACAACCCGCGCCTGCCCAAGGCGCTGGACGCGGTGGTCGCCAAGGCGCTGGCCAAGAACCGCGACGAGCGCTTTTCCACCGCGCGCGAGTTCGCGGTTTCGCTCAAGGCCGCCGGCCAGCGCGGCGGCGGCGCCAGCACCCACGCGGGCGGCGCCAGCGGTGGGGCCGTGCCGGCCACTCCCGCGCCCGTCGCCGCGGCCGGTGACCCAAGCGCCGCCACCGCCCCTTCCACCATCAACCTGGAGCTGGAGCTCGAGTACTGGAAGGACATCAAGGATTCCGAGGATGCGCACGACTTCGTCGATTTCCTCGAACAGTTCCCCGCCGGCAAGTTCGCGGCGCTGGCGCAGCGCCGGCTCAAGAAGCTGGGCCATGACACCAGCAGCGCCGAGCCGGCGGCGCGCACCGGCGGGGGCGACGACGACGATGAAGCCACCCGGCTGCCCGGCCACCTGACCCGCCCGCCGGGTGGCGGCACCGCGGGCGGCTCGGGGACGTACGGGAGCGGCGGCACGGCCGGCATGTCCGGCAGCCTGAAGCTGGCCGACAAGCAGGTGGTGGTGTCGCCCGACGACGCCACCGTGATGGCATTTCGCACGGGCACCGGCGCCGGCGCCAGCCAGCCGGGCAAGACGCCCGCGGCCGTGCCCGACGCCATGGCCGCCAAGGCCGCGGAAGAGGCGCGTGCCGCCGAGGCCCGCGCCGCCGCCGCGGCCCGCGAAGTCGAGCGCGCCGAAGCCGAGCGCAAGGAGGCCGAAGCCCGTGCCGCTGAAGAAGCCCGTCGCCAGGCCGAAACCCAGGCCCGGCTGAAGGCCGAGCAGGAAGCCCGGGCGAAGGCGGAAGCGGAAGCCAGCGCCAAGGCGGAAGCGGAAGCGGAAGCCAAGGCGAGGGCGGCGGCCGAGGCCAAGGCCCAGGCCGAAGCAGAGGCCAAAGCCAAGGCCGAAGCAGAGGCTCGCGCCAGGGCGGAAGCGCAGGCCCGGGCCGAGGCGGCCGAAGCCGAAGCCAGGGCGAAGGCGCGGGCCGAGGCCGAAGCGGAAGCCAAGGCCAAGGCCAAGGCCAAGGCAGAAGCCGAGGCCAGGGCCAAAGCCGAAGCCCAGCGCCAGGCGGAAGCGGAAGCGAAGGCCCGGGCCGAGGCCCAGGCGAAGGCCAAAGCCGACGCGGACGCCAAGGCCAAGGCGGAGGCGAAGACCAGGGCCGAGGCGGAGGCGAAAGCCAAGGCCGACGCCGAAGCCCGGCGCAAGGCCGAGGCAGACGCGAGGGCGAAGTCCGAAGAGGAGGCGCGCCTCAAGGCCGCCGAGGCCAAGGCCGCCGAAGCCGCCCGCCAGGCTGCCGAGCAGGCGGCGCGCAAGGCGGCCGAACAGGCCCGGGTCCAGCCGGCCGCCGCACCGGCGAGCCAGGAGCCGGCTAGGTCCACCGCGACCGCACCGGCGCAGCCGAAGTCCAAGGCCATGCCCATGGCCATCGCCGGCGTGGTGGTGCTGGGCCTGATCGGCGGCGGCGTGATGATGCTGTCGGGTGGCGGCAAGCCTCAGGACGACACGGTGGCCAAGGCCACGGTCAAGCCGCCCGAGGCGCCGCGGCTGGACGAGCCGGCCAAGGCCGCGCCGCCACCGCCTGCCGCCGCGCCGGCCGCGCCCGCGGCCCGGCAGGAAGATCCGGCCAAGGCCGAAGAGGCCCGCAGGAAGGAAGAAGAGGCCCGCAGGAAGGCCGACGAAGCGAAGAAGAAGGAAGAGGACGCCCGCAAGCAGGACGAGGCGCGCAAGGCCGACGACGCCCGGCGCCAGGCCGAGGCCAAGTCCAAGGCGGACGCCGAAGCCAGGTCCAGGGCCGAAGCGGAGTCGAAGTCCCGGGCGGACGCCGAGGCGAAGGCCAAGGCCGAAGCGGAAGCCCGGCGGCACGCCGACGCCCAGGCCAAGGCCCGGGCCGAGGCCGATGCCAAGGCCAGGGCCGAGGCCGAAGCCCGGACCCGGGCCGAAGCGGAAGCCCGGGCCAAGGCCGAAGCCGACGTGAAAGCCAGGGCCGAAGCCGAAGCCCGGACCCGGGCCGAAGCCGAAGCGAAAGCCAAGGCCGACGCCCAGGCCAAGGCGCCCGCCGCCAGCGCCGCCCAGCTGCTGGCCCAGGCCCAGCAGGCCGAGAGCGCGGGCCGCGGCAGCGAAGCCGTCAGCGCCTACAAGCGGGCTGCCGCCGCCGGCAGCGGGGTCGCCGCCAAGCGCCTGGGCGACATCTACGGCAAGGGCCAGCTCGGCATGGGCCGCGACCCGGTCGAGGCCAACAAGTGGAACAACGCGGCCATCAAGCTGGGCGAATGCATCAGCGGCCCCGTCGCACTCAAGGCCGGCGCCACCGGCAACGACTGCAAGAACTGAAGGCCGGCGCTCCGGTCGGCACGCCCCCGGTCCGCAGCCGAAGCGAGCCCGGCCCGTGCCGGGCTGCCCCAACGCACTGCGCTACATGGGCTTGAAGCTCGTCTCGACCAGTTCGATGCGCTCGAAGCGCTGGAACGCGCTGTCGATCGCTGCTCGCACGGTGGTGCTTTCCTGCCTGCCGACGCCCTGGCCGCGCTGCGCGAGGACGATCCCCGTGCGGCCGGGCAGCCGCGACTGGATGAAGGCCTCCGCCTGGTCCGTCCCGAACGAGGGCGAGGGCTCGCCCAGCCGGTAGGCGCTGCCCGACTCGGTGAAGGCCACCGGGTACCGGCCCGGCCACGCGCCGGCGCCCATCATCCGGACCTCCACTACTGGCGAGGTCACGATTGACCCTCCATCCATGTGGCCCGGTCGGTCATAGACGGTTCCCGCGATCCGGGTGCCGCCCACCACGCCCCATTTCTCGATGCGTTGGCTTGTGCTGCCGCTCATGTGCGCTCCCTTGCCTGTGTCCGCTGCACTGAAGCAGGATGCTAGGGAGCGGGTCCATCGGCGGCGGCGATCGCCACCCGAAAGAGCTCGGGCCCGAAAGAGCCATCGCCCGGCCGGCGGTTGCGGGTGGGTTGCGGATGGTGCCGTGGCGCTCCCGGGCCGGGCCGGCCCCCAGGCTGTCGGGCTTCGACCGTGGTGGAGCTCAGCGGCGCTTGCCGCCCAGCAGCCCGCCCAGCACGCCGCGGATGATCTCGCGGCCGACGGTGCTGCCCATGGTGCGCACGGCCGACTTGGCCATGGCTTCCACCATGCCCTCGCGCTTGCCGCCGCGCGGGCCGGTGGAGCCGAACAGGATGTCGCCCAGCCCGCCCATGGCGCTGCCGGTCGCCTGGTCGGTGGCGCCGCCGCCGGCGGAGGAGGCGGCGGCCGGCGCCTGCTCGGCGCGCTGCTTGAGCTTCTCGTAGGCCGACTCGCGGTCCTGCGCCTGGTCGTAGGTGCCGGCCACCAGCGAGCCGGCCATCAGCGCCTGCCGCTGCTGGGGCGTGATCGGCCCGATCTGGCTGCCCGGCGGCAGCACGTAGGCGCGCTCGGTGATGCTGGGACGGCCCTTGGCGTCCAGCAGGCTGACCAGCGCCTCGCCCACCGCCAGCTCGGTGATGGCGGCCTGGATGTCCAGCCCGGGCTTGGGCCGCATGGTTTCGGCGGTCGCCTTCACGGCCTTCTGGTCGCGCGGGGTGAAGGCGCGCAGCGCGTGCTGCACCCGGTTGCCCAGTTGCGCCAGCACCGTGTCGGGGATGTCGATCGGGTTCTGCGTCACGAAATACACGCCCACGCCCTTGGACCGCACCAGCCGCACGACCAGCTCGATGCGCTCGACCAGCACGGTGGGCGCGTCCTTGAACAGCAGGTGGGCCTCGTCGAAGAAGAACACCAGCTTGGGCTTGTCCGGGTCGCCGACCTCGGGCAGCGTCTCGAACAGCTCGGACAGCATCCACAGCAGGAAGGTGGCGTAGAGGCGCGGCGAGCTGAGCAGCTTGTCGGCGGCCAGGATGTTGACCACGCCCTTGCCGCTCACGGTCTGCATGAAGTCGCCGATGTCCAGCATCGGCTCGCCGAAGAAGCGGTCGCCGCCCTGCGACTCGATCTGCAGCAGCCCGCGCTGGATGGCGCCGACGCTGGCGGCGCTGACGTTGCCGTACTGGGTGCGGAACTGCGCCGCGTTGTCGGCCACGTGCTGGAGCATGGATCGCAGGTCCTTCAGGTCCAGCAGCAGCAGGCCGTTGTCGTCGGCGATCCTGAAGACCAGGTTCAGCACGCCGGCCTGCGTGTCGTTCAGGTCCAGCATGCGCGCCAGCAGCAGCGGCCCCATGTCGGAGACGGTGGCGCGCACCGGGTGGCCCTGTTCGCCGAACACGTCCCACAGCGTCACCGGGCAGGCGGCGGCCTCCGGCAAGGGCAGGCCGCGCTCCTGCACGACCTTGGCCATCTTCTCCGGCATCTGGCCGGCCTGGCTGATGCCGGTCAGGTCGCCCTTGACGTCGGCCATAAACACCGGCACGCCGATGCGCGAGAAGTTTTCGGCCAGGGTTTGCAGGGTCACGGTCTTGCCGGTGCCGGTGGCCCCGGTGACCAGGCCGTGGCGATTGGCCAGGCCCGGCAGCAGGAAGCATTCGGTGTCACCGTTCTTGGCGATCAGCAGCGGGTCGGCCATGGGTCGAAAAGTAGAATCCGGGTCCACAGCAATATAGCAATGCACGGGCAGTGCAGGGCACCGAAAGGCAGAGAAGTGGCCGGACACAGCAAATGGGCCAACATCCAGCACCGCAAGGGGCGGCAGGATGAGAAGCGCGGCCGCATCTGGACGCGGGTGATCCGCGAGATCATGGTGGCGGCCCGCCAGGGCGGCGGCGACCTCAACGCCAACCCCCGGCTGAGGCTGGCGGTGGACAAGGCCAAGGCCGCCAACATGCCGGCCGACACCGTCAAGCGCAACATCGACAAGGCCACCGGCAACCTCGAGGGCGTGAACTACGAGGAGATCCGCTACGAGGGCTACGGCATCGGCGGCGCCGCGGTGATCGTGGACACCATGACCGACAACAAGGTCCGCACCGTGGCCGAGGTGCGGCACGCGTTCAGCAAGTACGGCGGCAACCTGGGCACGGAAGGCTCGGTCGCGTTCCAGTTCCGCAACGTCGGCCAGCTCATCCTGGCCCCCGGCACCAGCGAGGACCGGGTGATGGAAGTGGCGCTGGAGGCCGGCGCCGAGGACGTGGTCAGCGACGAGGACGGCGCCATCGAGGTGCTCACCGCGCCGGCCGACTTCGAGGCGGTCAAGAATGCGCTGGAGGCCGCGGGCCTCAAGCCCGAGGTGGCCGAGGTCACCATGCGGCCCGAAAACACCATCGAGCTCGCGGGCGACGATGCGGCCCGCATGCAGAAGCTGCTCGACATGCTGGAGGACCTGGACGACGTGCAGGATGTGTTCCACAACGCGTCCCTGCCCTCCGAATGAAAGTCCTCGTCATCGGCGGCGGCGGCCGCGAGCACGCGCTGGCCTGGAAGCTGGCGCAGTCCCCCAGGGTGCAGGCGGTCTACGTGGCGCCCGGCAACGGCGGCACGGCGGTCGATCCGCGGCTGGAGAACGTCCCCATCACCGACCTGGCCGCGCTGCGCGACTGGGCGCTGGCGCAGAAGATCGCGCTGACCGTGGTCGGGCCCGAGGCGCCGCTGGCGGCCGGGGTGGTCGACGACTTCCGCGCCCACGGGCTGCGGGTGTTCGGCCCCACGAAGGCGGCGGCGCAACTGGAAAGCTCCAAGGCCTTCTCCAAGGCCTTCATGCAGCGCCACGGCATCCCCACCGCCGAGTACCAGGCCTTCACCGACGCGGGCGAGGCCCATGCCTACGTGGACCGCAAGGGTGCGCCGATCGTGGTCAAGGCCGACGGCCTGGCGGCCGGCAAGGGCGTGGTGGTGGCGATGACCGCCGCCGAGGCGCACGAGGCGATCGACTTCATGCTGCTGGACAACCGCCTGGGCGTGGCCCACAACGCGGGCGGCGCCCGGGTCGTGATCGAGGAGTTCCTGACCGGCGAGGAAGCCAGCTTCATCGTGCTGTGCGACGGCCGCAACGTCACGGCCCTGGCCAGCAGCCAGGACCACAAGCGCCTGCTCGACGGCGATGCCGGCCCCAATACCGGCGGCATGGGGGCCTACTCGCCGGCGCCGGTGGTCACGCCGGAAGTGCATGCGCGCGCCATGCGCGAGGTGATCCTGCCGACCGTGCAGGGCATGGCCAGGGACGGCGTACCCTACACCGGCTTCCTCTATGCCGGCCTGATGGTGGACCGCGAAGGACGCGTCAAGACGCTGGAGTTCAACTGCCGCATGGGCGATCCCGAGACCCAGCCGATCCTGATGCGCCTGAAGTCCGACCTGTACGAGGTGCTGATGGCCGCCACTGCGGGCACGCTCGACCAGGTCGAGCTGGACTGGGACCGCCGCACGGCGCTGGGCGTGGTGATGGCGGCCGCCGGCTATCCGCTCGACCCGCGCAAGGGGGACGCGATCCGCGGCCTGCCGAAGGAGACCGCCGACACCATGGTGTTCCACGCCGGCACGGCGATCGAGGACGGGCGACTCGTCACCAGCGGCGGCCGCGTGCTGTGCGTCACCGCCCTGGCCGACAGCGTCAAGGCGGCCCAGCAGCGCGCCTACCAGGCGGTGCAGGCCATCCACTTCGACGGCGCGCAGTACCGTCGCGACATCGGCCACCGCGCCGCCCAGGCCTGATGCACGCCGTCGACGACGTCCGCAGCTACCTGCTGGGCCTGCAGCAGCGCATCACCGCGGCCTGCACGGCCATCGATGGCACCCCCTTCCTGGCCGATGCCTGGGAGAAGGCGCCGGGCGAGCCGCTGCAAGGCAATGGCCTGACCATGATCCTGGAGCAGGGGCCGGTGCTGGAGCGCGCCGGCTGCGGCTTCTCGCACGTGCGCGGCCCCAGCCTGCCGCCCTCGGCCACCCAGCACCGGCCCGAGCTGGCCGGCGCGCCGTTCGAGGCGCTGGGGGTGTCGCTGGTGTTCCATCCGCGCAACCCGTATGCGCCGACGGTGCACATGAACGTGCGCATGATCTCGGCAGCGCCGGCCAACGGTGCGCCCGCGTTCTGGTTCGGCGGCGGCATGGACCTCACGCCCTGCTACGGCTTCGAGGACGACGCCGAGCACTTCCACTGGGTCTGCCAGCAGTCGCTGGAGCCGTTCGGCCCGGACCGCTACCCGCGCTACAAGAAGTGGTGCGACGAGTACTTCTTCCTGAAGCACCGCAACGAGGCGCGCGGTATCGGCGGCATCTTCTTCGATGACGTCTCGGATCTCGGCTTCGACGGCGGCTTCGCCATGATCCGCTCGGTGGGCGATGCCTTCCTGAGCGCCTACCTGCCCATCCTGGAGCGGCGCAAGGACACGCCCTACGGCGAGCGCCAGCGCGCCTTCCAGCTGTACCGGCGCGGCCGCTACGTGGAGTTCAACCTGGTCTGGGACCGCGGCACCCACTTCGGCCTGCAATCGGGCGGACGCACCGAGTCCATCCTGCTGTCGATGCCGCCCCAGTGCAGCTGGGCCTACCGGCAGGAGCCCGAGCCCGGCAGCCCCGAGGCCGAGCTCTACGCCCGGTTCCTGCCGCCGCGGGAGTGGGTTTGACCAGCGCTGCCTACCGCCTGGGCGTCTTCGGTGGCGCCTTCGATCCGCCGCACCTGGCCCACGTCGCGCTGGCCGGCGCCGCCATCCGCCAGCTGCGGCTGGACGAGCTGCGCGTGTTCCCGACCGGCCAGGCCTGGCACAAGTCGCGTGCGCTGACCGCCGGCGAGCACCGGCTGGCGATGGCCCGCGAGGCCTTCGGCGGCCTGCCGCAGGCGGTGATCGACGACCGCGAGCTGCGCCGCGCAGGGCCGACCTACACCATCGACACGCTCAGGCAATTGCGCGCCGAGCACCCGCAGGCCGAGCTGCTGCTGGTGATCGGCGCCGACCAGGCCGAAGCGCTGCACGGCTGGCACCAGAGCGGCGAGATCGTCAAGCTGGCGTTGCCGGCGGTGGCCGCGCGCGCGCGGCCCGACCCCGATGCGCCGCCGTTCGACGCCGCGACCCTGCCGGGCGGCCGCTACCTGTCGGTCGAGCTCCCGCCCATGCCCGTCAGCGCCACCCAGATCCGGGCCCGTGTGCAAGCCGGGCAGGACATCACGGCGCTGGTTCCGGACGGCGTCGCAAGTTATATTGCCCGGCACCACCTTTACTCCAATACTTGATGACCCAGACCAGCAGCGCCAAGAAAGACACCCAACGCCTCCAGCGTGCCATCGTCGATGGCCTGGAGGACGTGAAGGCGCAGGACATCCGGGTCTTCGACACCGAGCACCTCTCGCCGTTGTTCGAGCGGGTGATCGTCGCCTCCGGGACCTCCAACCGCCAGACCAAGGCACTGGCCGCCAGCGTGCGCGATTCGGTGCGCGAAGCGGGCTTTCCCAAGCCGCGGGTGGAAGGCGAGGAAAACGGCGAATGGATCATCGTGGACTGCGGTCCCGCCGTGGCCCACATCATGCAGCCGGCGATCCGCAACTACTACCACCTCGAGGAGATCTGGGGCGACAAGCCGGTGCGGCTGAAGCTGGGCGCGGCCAAGCCCATGGCGAGCGCGCCGGCCGCTCCCCGCAAGGCGGCTGCACCGACCAGCCTCAGGCGCAGCAGCGCGGTGAAGGTGGCCGCGGCCCAGGCCGACAAGCTGGACGGCAAGGCCCGGCCGGCGAAGAAGGCGGCCGCAGCGCCTGCCGCGAAAAAGGCGGCATCCCGGTCGGCTGCAGCCCCGTCTGCAGCCGTGAAGAAGGCGCGGACCACGCCGGCCAAGGCACCGGCCAAGGCACCGGCCAAGGCACCGGCCAAGGCACCGGCCAAGGCCGCGGGCAAGTCCACCTCCGCGGGTGCCGCGCCGCGCAAGGCCGCCGCCAAGGCTCCTGCACGCAAGACCTCCGCAGCCAAGGCGCCGACGCGCAAGGCATGAGGCTGCGCGTCGTCGCCGTCGGCCAGCGGGTGCCCGACTGGGCGTCCGCGGCCTGGGACGACTACGCCAAGCGCTTCCCGTCCGAGCTGCGGGTCGAGTTGAAGGCGGTCAAGACCGAGCCGCGCGGCTCGCGCACCGTGGAGCAACTGCAGGCCGCCGAGCGCGAGCGCATCGAGGCGGCGATCCCGCGCGGCGCCCGGGTGGTGGCTCTGGACGAGCGTGGCACGGCACTGACGACCGCGGCGCTCGCTTCCAGGCTGAAGGACTGGCAGCTCGAGGCCGCCGACGTGGCCCTGGTGATCGGGGGGCCCGACGGCCTCGATCCGGCATTTCGCGCCGCCGCCCACGAGCGCATCCGCCTGTCCGACCTGACCCTGCCGCACGCCATGGTGCGGGTGCTGCTGGTGGAGCAGTTGTACCGGGCCTGGTCGATCAACGCGGGGCACCCGTACCACCGTGAATAGCCCAGGGGCCGCCCCCCGCACCCGCCTTCGCGGGAATGACGGGCGCCCCTTTTCCGCATCCTCCGCGCAGGCGGAGGATCCAGCGCAACGCGTTTGAGGACCACCTGTCCGGCATGACCTTCATCTACCTCGCCTCCCAGAGCCCGCGCCGCCGGCAGTTGCTGGAGCAGCTCGGCGTGGCCCACGAGTTGCTGCTGCCCGATCCCGATGAGGACACCGAGTCCATCGAAGCCGCGTTGCCGAACGAAGCGCCGGCGCATTACGTGCGCCGCGTCACCGGGCTCAAGCTCGATGCGGCGATGCAGCGGCTGCAGCGCCGCGGCCTGCCGCCGGCGCCGGTGCTGTGCTCGGACACCACGGTGGCGCTGGGGCGCACGATCTTCGGCAAGCCGGCCGACGAGGCCGAGGCGGCCGCCATGCTGCACGAGCTCTCGGGCCGCAGCCACCGGGTGCTGACCGCGGTGGCGATCCAGCGCGGGCGCACGCGGCGCGAGGCCCTGAGCGATTCGCACGTGACGTTCTCGCGGCTGACGCCGGCGCAGATCCGCCGCTACGTGGCCAGCGGCGAACCCCTGGGCAAGGCCGGGGCCTATGCGATCCAGGGCCAGGCGTCCGCGTATATTCCCCGCATCAGCGGCAGCTACTCCGGCATCATGGGCCTGCCGATGCACGAAACCGCGATGCTGCTGCAATCCTTCGGCTTCGACCTCTAGCCCCAGCCTCCAGACCCGACCCCTCCATGCAGCAGGACATACTGATCAACTGGTCCCCGCAGGAGACGCGGGTCGCCATCATCGAGGGCGGCGCCATGCAGGAGCTGCACGTCGAGCGCACGCTCGAGCGCGGGCTGGTCGGCAACGTCTACCTGGGCAAGGTGGCGCGCGTGCTGCCGGGCATGCAGTCGGCCTTCATCGACGTCGGCATGGAGCGCGCCGCCTTCCTGCACGTGGCCGACCTGCACGGCTCGCGCCCGCACGAGGAGCCCGGCAACGGCCGCCAGGCGCAGCCGCCGGTCCCGATCGAGAAACGCGTGTTCGAGGGCCAGCCGCTGATGGTGCAGGTGATCAAGGACCCGATCGGCACCAAGGGCGCGCGCCTGTCCACCCAGATCAGCATCGCCGGCCGCCTGCTGGTGTTCCTGCCGCAGGACGACCACGTCGGCGTGTCGCAGAAGATCCCGCACGAGCAGCGCGACGCGCTGCGCGCCCGGCTGCAGGCGCTGGTGGGCACGCCGGCCACCGGGGGCGGCGGCGGCTTCATCCTGCGCACCAACGGCGAGGACGCCAGCGACGCCGAGCTGGCCGACGACATCGCCTACCTGCGCAAGACCTGGTCGCGCATCCGCGAGGCCGCCACCCGGCTGCCGGCCGGCTCGCTGCTGCACCAGGACCTGAGCCTGCTGCAGCGCGTGCTGCGCGACCTGGTGACCGAGGAGACCCAGACCATCCGCATCGACTCGCGCGAGCAGTTCGCGCTGCTGCAGGCGTTCGGGCGCGAGTTCATGCCGCAGGCGGCCGAGCGGCTGCAGCTGTACAAGGGCGAGCGCCCGATCTTCGACCTGTTCAACGTCGACGAGGAGATCACCCGCGCGCTGGGCCGCCGGGTCGACCTGAAGTCGGGCGGCTACCTGATCGTCGACCAGACCGAGGCGCTGACCACGGTGGACGTCAACACCGGCGGCTTCGTCGGGGCGCGCAACTTCGACGACACCATCTTCAAGACCAACCTGGAGGCGGCGCACGCCATAGCGCGCCAGCTGCGGCTGCGCAACCTGGGCGGGATCATCATCGTCGACTTCATCGACATGCAGCGCGAGGACCACCGCGATGCGGTGCTGGCCGAGTTCCGCAAGCAGCTCGGGCGCGACCGGGTCAAGACCATGGCCGGCGGCTTCTCGCAGCTCGGGCTGGTGGAGATGACGCGCAAGCGCACCCGCGAGTCGCTGGCCCACATGCTGTGCGAGCCCTGCGCGTCCTGCCAGGGCGCCGGCCAGGTGCGCACCGCGCGCACCGTGGCCTACGACATCCTGCGCGAGATCCTGCGCGAGGCGCGCCAGTTCAACCCGCGCGAGTACCGCATCGTCGCCTCGCCCAAGGTGGTGGAACTGTTCCTGGACGAGGAAAGCCAGCACCTGGCCGGCCTGTCGGACTTCATCGGCAAGCCGATCTCGCTGCAAAGCGAAAGCGGGATGGGGCAGGAGCAGTACGACATCGTGCTCCTCTAAGCCCCATTCGCAGGGAAGTCGCTGCGCGGCTCGCGCTGCCTGCCTCGATCGGAGGACAGCCCTACCTGAGGCGTTCGAGTGCCGCCTCGATCACCCGCTCCGGCGTGATCGCGGCCAGGCAGTCGCTGCGGCTTTGCAGGTGGTCTTCGCAGCCGGCCCGGCTGCACGGCACGCAGGGCAGGTCGGACTGCAGGATGGTGACGTTGCCGCTGGACTGCGTGAAGCCGCGCCGGTGGAAGACCACCGGCTGCTCGCCGGCAGTGGGCCACGGCCCCCAGCGTTGCGGGTTGGTCGGGCCGAAGATGGCGATCGTCGGCACGCCGGTGGCCGCCGCCAGGTGCGACACCGAGGTGTCGGGCCCGATATAGAGCGCGGCCGACCGCAGCAGCGCCACCAGCTGGTTGAAGTCGAGCCGGCCCGACAGGTCGAGCAGGGCGGGCGCCGGGGCGAGCCCGCGCAGCGGCTCGATGCAGGCCTGGTCGCGGTCGCCGGCGCTGCCGGTCAGCAGCACCTGCCGCCCGGACCCGAGCAGCGCCTGCACCACCTGCGCGTAATGCTGCGGCGCCCATTGCTTGTACGGCCACATCGAGGGCACGTGCACGACCACCGCGCCCGGCTGCAATTGCTGCAGCACGTCGGCGGGCAACGCGGCCGCCGGCGGCGGCACCACCGCCGGCGGCGGCTCGTCCGCGATCGGCCAGGGCGCCAGCAGCGCCAGCTTCTCCTGCACCGCATGCTGCGTGCTGTCGTCGCCTTCGCTCACCACGGCATGGTCGAGCAGCAGGCGCTTCCACCAGTTGCTGCCGCTGCGCGCTGGCAGCAGCCCGCTGCGCCGCGGTGCCGCCAGCCAGCCCATCAGGTGGGCCCGGTCGCTCGGCTGGGCCACCAGCGCGAGGTCGTAGCGACGCCAGAGACGGCGCACCAGCGCCTGGGTCTCGCGCCAGCCCCGGCGCGCCGGCGACTCGATCAGCCCGTGCACGTCGGGGTTGCCGCGCAGCATGCCGAGCGTGCCGGCGAAGCCGGCCACGTCGATGCGGGCCTGCGGCCAGCGCCGGCGCGCCGCCGCGATCAGCGGCGTGGTCAGTAGCACGTCGCCGATCTGGCGGGTGGCCAGCACCAGCACCCGGCGCGGCACGGTGGCGCCCAGCGGGCGGCGGGTGGCCGCCATCAGGCCGGCCAGCACGGCCGTGAACAGGTGCGCCTCGACGAAGTCGAGCAGCAGCGAGTTGAACAGCGAGCCGGCCGCGAACGCCGTCGCGGCCCCGCCGATCAAGGCGCCACCGGCGGCACCGGTGGCAACGCCCCGGCGCCACATGGCGGCCAGCCAGCCCAGGAACAGCAGCAGCGACACCGCGCCGCCCCCCAGCAGCTGCATGAAATATTCGTTGTGGGGGTTCTCGCTGTGCACCCAGTACGCGTCCAGGTAGTTGGCCCGCTCGGGGTCGTTCGCATAGCGCTCCCGGGCGGCCTGCTCCTGGACCCGGGCGTAGTTGGCGAACCCGGCCCCGCCGAGCGCGTAGTGCGGCGTCAGGTCCAGCGCCAGGCGCGCCATCTCCAGCCGCACGCCGGTGGAGCTGAGGTCCGCGCCGCGCGTCGCCAGGTTCGACGTGGCGCTCGCTTCCTGCAGCCGGGTCTGCACCGCGCTCGACATCAGCACGCCCACGCCGACGATCAGCACCGGCAGCCCCAGCGCCAGCAGCAGGCGCAGGCGCCGCGGGGCCAGCACCCAGGCCGCCTGGGCCGCCAGCACCACCAGCACGACGTGGCCGGTGCGGCCGTCGTTGGCGAACAGGACCGTGGCGGCGAAGGCGGCGGCCAGCGCGCGGAGCGGCCACGGACGGGCCGCTTCGCGCGAGTGCACCAGCAGCAGGTAGGCCGCCAGGGCCAGGGCGAAGCCGGCCGAGATGCGGCGCGACTGCGACATCTGCAGCAGCTTGGGAAACGCGGCGGGCCAGAGCTTGACGATCCAGTAGGCGGCTGCCACGAACGCCAGCCCGGCCGTGATGGCGATGAAGAACGCCCGCCGCCGGCGCCCCTCGGCCATCGCCACGTACAGGATGGGCGCGAGCACCAGCTCGTGGTAGCGGTTCAGCGTGGCTACGGTGGTGGCGTTGGCACCGGTGCTGGCCAGCGTGTGCAGGCCGATCCAGGCGAACAGCAGGAGGCCGACCACGAAGACCGGCTCGCGCCAGGGCGTGGCCTGCGCGACCCAGCGCGGCCGCAGCAGCACGATCCCGATCAGGGCGACGCCGCTGATCGAGACGCCCGCGGTCGAGAAGGGGGCGAAGAAGCCATAGCAGGCCAGCGCGACCAGCGCTGCGATGTCCCAGCCGGTCCTGCGGCCGGACGCTGCCTCCACCGTCGTCGTCATGACCCGCTTTGCTGCAGCGCGTGCAGGTGGGCGTACAGGCCGCCGCGCGCCAGTAGCGCCTCGTGCGTGCCGGTCTCGGCCACGCGCCCCTGTTCCAGCACCACCACCTGGTCGGCGTGCTCGATGGTGGACAGCCGGTGCGCGATCACGACCGTGGTGCGTCCGGCCATCAGCCGCTGCAGCGCCTCCTGCACCAGCCGCTCGGAGGCGGCGTCCAGCGCCGAGGTGGCCTCGTCCAGGATCAGGATGGGCGCGTCCTTGTACAGCGCACGGGCGATCGCCAGGCGCTGGCGCTGGCCGCCCGACAGCTCGGTGGCGTTGTGGCCGGTGACGGTGTCCAGCCCCTGCGGCAGCGATTCGACCAGCTCGTCGAGGTTGGCGGCGGCCACGCAGCGCTGCAGCCGTTGCGGGTCGATCGGTGCGTCCATGGTGATGTTGCTGGCCAGGCTGCCGTTGAACATGACCACGTCCTGGCTGACCAGGGCGAACTGGTCGCGCAGCGCCTGCAGCTGCCAGTTGGCCACGTCCTCGCCGTCGAGCAGCACCTGGCCGCCGTCGGGCACCACGAAGCGTGGCAGCAGGTTGGCCAGCGTGGTCTTGCCCGAGCCGGAAGGCCCTACCAGCGCCACGGTATGGCCGGGCTCCAGCACCAGGTCCACGCCCTCCAGCGCGGGGGCGGCATCGCCGCGGTAACGCACGGTGACGCCGCGCAGTTCGATGCGGCCGACCGCGCGCCCGGGGTCGTGCGTGCCGCCGCTCTCGGCCGGGGTGTGCTCGATCAGGTCGATGGCGCGCTGCACGCCGGCCAGCCCGCGCGAGATCGGGTTGGCCGCCTCCGACAGCCGCTTGATCGGCGCGATCAGCATCAGCATGGCGGTGATGAAGGAGGCGAAGGTGCCGATGGTCAGGCCCTCGCGCGACTGCCACAGGGCGATCGAGATCACCGCCGACAGCGCCGCCGCGGCCAGCATGTGGGTCAGCGGCGTGATGGCGGCCGAGGCCACGGCCGACTTCATCGCCAGCCGGCGCAGGGCGGCGCTCAGGGCGGCGAAGCGGCTGCCCTGGGCCTGCTGCGCGCCATGCAGGCGCACCACGCGCACCGCCAGCACGTTTTCCTCGACCACGTAGGCCAGGTCGTTGGTGGCCGTCTGGGCGCTGCGGGCGATGCGGTACAGCCGGCGCGACAGCGTGCGCATGATCAGCGCCACGCCGGGGACGATCAGGAACACGATCAGCGTCAGCTGCCAGTTCAGGTACAGCAGGTAGGCCAGCAGCGCCAGCAGCGCCAGGCTGTCCTTGACCAGCCCCATCACCGAGTTGACCAGCAGCATGGCGCCGTTCTGCACCTCGAACACCACGGTGTTCGACAGCGTGGTGGCGTTCTGCTGCGAGAACAGCGACAGGCGCGCATCGAGCAGCCGCGCGAACATCGCCTGGCGCAGCGCCAGCAGGCCGTCCTGGGCGATGCGCGCCAGCGCCAGGTCGGCGATGAAGCCGGCGGCGCCGCGCACCGCGAACAGCAGCAGCAGGGTGGCGGGCACCATCCACAGGTCGATGCCGCCGGGCGTGAAGCCGCGGTCCAGCAGCGGCTTGATCAGCGCCGGCACCAGCGGCTCGAGCGCGGAGGACACCACGGTGGCCAGCGCCGCGATGGCCCAGAAACGCTTGCTGACACCGCCGAAGTACGGCGCCAGCCAGCGGACGGCGGCGAAATCGATGCCGGTCACGCTGCCTGCAACGCCTGGAGCTTGCGCTCCCATTGCCAGGCGTGGGCGATGAGGGTGTCCAGGTCCTCGTACTGCGGGGTCCAGCCCAGCTCGGCCCTGGCCCGGGCGGCGTCCGCCACCAGCACCGGCGGGTCGCCGGCGCGCGGCGGGTCGTCGCGCACCGGGATCGGGTGGCCGGTGACGCGGCGCGCCGCCTCGATCACCTCGTTCACCGAATGGCCGCGGCCATTGCCGAGGTTGTAGACGCCGGTGGGCGCGCCCGCCTGCAGCCGCCGCAGCGCCGCCAGGTGCGCGGCGCACAGGTCCTGCACGTGGATGTAGTCGCGCAGGCACGAGCCATCGGGCGTGGGGTGGTTCGAGCCGAAGCGGGAGATGAATTCGCGCCGGCCCGAAGCGACCTGCAGCACCAGCGGGATCAGGTGCGTCTCGGGCTCGTGCTGCTCGCCGATGCTGGCGTCCGGGTGCGCTCCGGCGGCGTTGAAGTAGCGCAGCGAGATCGAGCGCAGTCCGTGCGCCTGGTCGTAGTCCTGCAGCGCGTACTCCACCGCCAGCTTGCTGTGGCCGTAGGGGTTGATCGGCCGGGTGGGGTGGTTCTCGGGAATGGGCACTTCCACCGGGTTGCCGTAGGTGGCGGCGGTGGACGAGAAGATGAACTGGCGCACGCCGTGTTCGAGCATGGCATCCAGCAGGTTCAGCGTCTGCACCAGGTTGTTGCGCCAGTACTTGCCCGGCTGCGACATCGATTCGCCCACCAGGCTGGAGGCGGCGAAGTGCATCACGCAGGACGGCCGGTACTCGCGCAGCACGGCGGCCATGAACGCGTGGTCGCCGATGTCGCCCACTTCGAGCACCTCGCCGGCGACCGCCTCGCGGTGGCCGGTGGCCAGGTTGTCCACCACCACCGGCGCGAGGCCGTTCTCGCGCAGCATCCGCACCATGTGCGAACCGATGTAACCGGCGCCACCCGCGACGACGACGTTGGGCGTGGGGCTCATGGATGAGGGTGCAATAATCGACCGATCCGACGAAGGTGGCGATTATGCCTGCGGCCCCCGTCCTTCCTCGCGCGCCATGCCCAGCCTGTCCATCGTCATCGTCGCCAAGAACGAGGCCCAGAACATCGCAGACTGCGTGCGTTCGGCGAGCTTTGCCGACGAAGTGATCGTGCTGGATTCGGGCAGCACCGACGGCACGCCCGAGCTGGCCCGCGCGGCCGGTGCCACGGTCGTGTGCACCGACTGGCCCGGCTACGGCCCGCAGAACAACCGCGGCATCGACCTGGCTCGCGGCGACTGGTTCTTCTCGCTCGATGCCGACGAGCGCATCACGCCGGCACTGGCCGCCGAGATCCGCGCCGCCATCGAACGCAGCGACGTCGACGGCTTCCGAGTGCCGCGCATCTCGATGTACTGCGGCCGCTTCATGCAGCATGGCGGCTGGCGGCCCGACTACACGCGCCGGCTGGCGCGCAAGGACAAGGGTCGCTTCACCGAGCACTTCCTGCATGCCAACCTGCAGGTGCAGGGCGCGCTCGGCACGCTGCACGAGCCGATCGTGCATTACAGCTTCCGCACCATGGACGCCGTGCTGGAAAAGCTCAACCGCTACTCCAGCGCCAGCGCCAAGGACATGACCGCGGCCGGCCGCAAGGGCTCGCTGTCGCGCGCCGTGGCGCACGGCCTGTGGGCGTTCTTCCGCACCTACGTGCTGCGCCTGGGCTTCCTCGACGGCCGCTGGGGCTTCATGCTCGCCGTGTCCAACGCCGAGGGCACCTACTACCGCTACGTCAAGCTGTGGCTGCTGCAGCAGCAGGGCGAGGCCATGGAGCCGCCGCAAGCATGAGCGCCGCCCGGCCGCCCGAAGGCGCTCGCACCGCAGTGCGTAGCACGGAGGTTTCCTGGTGACGACGGGATTCGTCGTCCTCACCTACAACCGATCCGATGCGTTGCTGGCCGTGCTGCGGGCACTCGCGCCGCAATGCGGGCCGGACGATGCGGTGGTGGTCGCCGACGACGGTTCGCGTCCCGAGCACGTGCAGGCGCTGCGGGCGGGCCTGCCCGCCTTCGGCTGCCCGGTGCGCCACGTGTGGCACCCCGACACCGGCTTCACCGCCGCTCGTGCGCGCAACCTGGGCGCGCTGGCCGCGCGCAGCGACTACATCGTGTTCCTCGACGGCGACTGCATCCCGCACGCGCGCTTCGTCGAGATGCACCGGCGCCTGGCCCGCCCCGGCTGCTTCGTCAATGGCAGCCGGGTGCTGCTGGACGAGGACCTGTCGCGCCGCGTGCTGTCCGGCGAGATCGATCCGCTCGCGCTGGGCGCGCTGGACTGGCTGCGCCTGCGCGCCCAGGGCCACGTCAACAAGCTGGCGCACCTGCTGCAGTGGCCCGGTGCGCCCGGCCGCATGGAGCGGCGCTTCCGCTGGAAGGGCATCCGCAGCGCCAATTTCGGCGTGTGGATGCGCGACCTGCAGGCCGTCAACGGATTCGATGAAATATATTCCGGCTGGGGCCATGAGGACGCCGACCTCGTGCTGCGGCTGCACCATGCGGGGCTGGCGCGCAGGAACGGATTCCTGGCCACCGAGGTCTTCCACCTCTGGCATGCCGAGAACAGCCGCTCGCGCGAGGGCGAGAACCGCCGCCGCGTCGGGCAGCGCCAGGCCGCCGGCCTGGTGCGCGCCGAGATCGGGCTGGAGCAGGCCGCTGCCGGCGAGCCGCCGCTCGTGACTGAACTGAATCGCTGATGGAGACACCAACCGCCATGACTTCCGATGCACTCTGGCGCCGCCGACACCTGATGGGTTGGCTCGGCGCCACCGCCGTCCTGCCGTCCTGGGCGCAATTCCGTGTCGAGGTGACCGGCGTGGGCCTGCGCCAGTTGCCGTTTGCCATCGTGCCGTTCCGCGGCGAGGCGGGCAGCCCCGAGAAGATCTCGGCCATCATCCGCGCCGACCTCGAGCGCAGCGGCCAGTTCCGCGCCATCGAGCCGCCCGGCGGGCTGGTGATGGACGAGACCAGCCGCCCCGACCTGACGCCGTGGCGGCAGGCCGGCTCCGACTCGCTGGTGGCCGGCAGCGTCACCCGGCTGGCCGACGGCCGCTTCGACGTGCGCTTCCGCCTGTGGGACGTGGTGCGCGGCGTCGACCTGGGCGGCCAGAGCTTCGTGGCCGCGCAGGGCGACCTGCGGCTGGCGGCGCACCGCTTCGCCGACTACATCTACGAGAAGCTCACCGGCGAGCGCGGCATCTTCTCCACGCGCATCGCCTACGTCACCAAGGCCGGCACCCGCTTCAACCTGTGGGTGGCCGACGCCGACGGCGAGAACCCGCAGTCGGCCCTGGCCAGCCCCGAGCCGATCATCTCGCCGGCCTGGTCGGCCAACGGCACGCAGCTCGCGTACGTGTCCTTCGAATCGCGCAAGCCGGTGGTCTACGTGCACGAGGTGGCCACCGGGCGGCGCCGGCTGCTGGCCAACTTCCGTGGTTCCAACAGCGCGCCGGCCTGGGCGCCCGATGGCCGCACGCTGGCCGTCACCCTGAGCCGCGAGGGCGGCTCCCAGCTCTACACCATCGACGCCAACGGCGGCGAGCCGCGGCGCCTGACGCAATCGGCGAGCATCGACACCGAGCCGGTCTATGCGCCCGATGGCCGCAGCATCTATTTCGTCAGCGACCGCGGCGGCGCGCCGCAGGTCTATCGCATGCCGGTGGCCGGCGGCTCGCCCGAACGGGTCACGTTTACCGGCAGTTACAACATTTCTCCCGCGGTCAGTCCCGACGGCCGCTGGCTCGCCTACGTCTCGCGCGTGCAGGGGCAATTCAAGCTGCACGTGATGGAACTGCCCTCGGGAGCGGCGGTGGCGATCACCGACACGGGCGCCGACGAGAACCCCAGTTTCGCCCCCAACGGCCGCCTGATCGTCTACGCCACGCGCCAGAATGGCCGCGAAGCCCTCATGACCACCACGCTGGATGGCAAGATCAAGGCTCGGCTGGCGGGGCAGGGCGGTGATATCCGCGAGCCCGACTGGGGCCCGTTCCAGCGCTGAACAAGCACCCACACTTCTGAATTGGAGGATTACCTGATGACCCCCCGCATCCTGATCGGCCTGCTGCTGTCCGCCACGCTGGCTGCCTGCAGCTCCGGCGTCAAGCTCGACGACGTGCCGGTGGAAGACCGCCAGCCCGCCGTCGTCGCCCCCGGCGGCGGCACCGGCGGCAGCACCGGCCCGGCCACGCAAAGCCGGGTCGCTCCGGTCGATGCGGACGCCGCCAGCGCCAACCAGGCCGGTCCGGCCAACGTGCAGCGCATCCTGTATTTCGACTACGACAGCTACGCGATCAAGGCCGACGCGCAGCCGCTGGTCGAGGCGCACGCCCGCTTCCTGCGCGCCAACCCGCAGCGGCGCGTGTCGCTGGAAGGCCATACCGACGAGCGCGGCGGCCGCGAGTACAACCTGGCGCTCGGCCAGCGCCGGGCCGAGGCGGTGCGCCGCGCGCTGGGCCTGCTGGGCGTGGCCGACAACCAGATGGAGGCGGTCAGCTTCGGCAAGGAGAAGCCCGCCGCCACCGGCGGCGACGAATCGGCCTGGTCGCAGAACCGCCGCGTCGAGATCAGCTACCGATGATGCGCGGCCGACTGATCGCCCACGTCTTCGCGGCCGGCCTGCTGCTGGCGCCGCTGGCCGGCCAGGCCGCCCTGTTCGAGGACGACGAGGCCCGCCGCGCCATCCTCGAGCTGCGCCAGCGCGTCGAAGCGCAGCGGGTCGCCGGCGAGCGCCAGGCGCAGGACCTGCAGCGCGCCACCGAGGAGAACGGGCAACTGCGCCGCAGCCTGCTGGAGCTGCAGGGCCAGATCGATGCCCTGAAGAACGAGATGGCGCGCCTGCGCGGCCAGGACGAGCAGATGGCGCGCGAGCTGGCCGACCTGCAGCGCGGCCAGAAGGACGTGGCCGCCTCGGTCGAGGAGCGGCTGCGCAAGATCGAGCCGGCCAAGGTGAACGTGGACGGCCGCGAGTTCATGGCCGACCCGGCCGAGCAGCGCGACTTCGACGCCGCGCTGGCCGTCTTCCGCAAGGCCGACTTCCCGGCGGCGCAGGTGACCTTCGCCGACTTCCTCAAGCGCTACCCGCAAAGCAGCTACCGGCCGTCGGCGCTGTTCTGGCTGGGCAACGCGCAGTACGCCAACCGCGACTACCGCGGCGCCATGGGCAACTTCCGCGCGCTGCTGCAGCAGGCACCGGACCACGCGCGCGCGCCCGAGGCGGTGCTGTCCATCGCCAACTGCCAGATCGAGCTGAAGGACAACGCCGGCGCGCGCCGCACGCTGGACGACCTGGTCAAGGCCTACCCGCAATCGGAAGCGGCCGTGGCCGCGCGCGAGCGGCTCGCCCGCCTGCGCTGATGCAGCACGCGCTCGACCCCGGGACGGCCGACCTCGGCCGCCGGTTCTCGGGGCTGGAGCGCCTCTACGGCGTGCCGGGGGCGACCGCCCTGCGCCGGGCCTGCGTGGCGGTGGTCGGCATCGGCGGCGTCGGCTCCTGGGCCGCGGAGGCGCTGGCGCGCAGCGGCATCGGCGCGCTGGTGCTGGTCGACCTGGACCACGTCGCCGAATCGAACATCAACCGGCAGGTCCATGCGCTGGACGCCACCATCGGCCAGGCCAAGGTGGCGGCCATGCGCGACCGCATCGCGCAGATCCACCCCGGCTGCCAGGTGCACGGCATCGAGGACTTCGCCGAGCCGGGCAACTGGCCGGCGCTGCTGCCGCGCCCGGTCGATGCCGTGATCGACGCCTGCGACGAAGTCAAGGCCAAGGTGGCGCTGGCGGCCTGGGCGCTGCAGACCCGCACCCCGTTCGTCAGCTGCGGCGCCGCGGGCGGCAAGCGGCTGGCGCACAAGGTCGACATCGACGACCTCGCGAACACCACCCACGACCCCCTGCTGGCGCAGGTGCGCTACCGGCTGCGCAAGTTCCATGGCGCGCCGCGCGAAGGCCGGCGCATCGGCGTGGCCTGCGTGTTCAGCCGCGAGGCGGTGGCACCGCCCGATCCGTCCTGCGACATCGCCGGCGACGGCTCGCTCAACTGCCACGGCTACGGCTCGGTGGTGGCGGTCACCGCCACCTTCGGGCAGTGCGCCGCCGGCTGGGTGATGGAGCGCATCGCCAGCGGGCGCAGCCCGGCGGCAGGCGGCTGATACCCAGCCTGCGGCCCGGCTGCCGGGCTGCCCGGCTGCCCGGCTGCGGCGCCCATCCACCGCTGAACCCCTGCTGCCGTGGTCCGCCGAGCGGCCCGGCACGAGCCGGGCCGTTTCCATGGCCCTTTCGGACTACCCGCATGCGCCCGTCGCGGACGTGCGCACTCGCGGCGCGTTCGAATAATCGACGGAAAGCGGACCGGCATGTACCGGGCGCGAGTACAGCAGGACGTTCCCGCATGATCGAACCAAGGTCTTCGAGCCCCCGGGCCATGGGCACCGGGGCCGCCGCAGCGGCCGCCGCTTGCGCAGCGCAACCGGTGCCGATCCACACGCCGCCGCCGCACGTGGTCGAGGCTTCGCAGATGACGGCGTTCACGCGCGCGTTCGCGGCCCACACCGGCGCCGGTTTCCCCAGCTACGGGCACCTGCAGGCGCATTGCGTGCAGCACCCGCAGGCGTTCTGGCGCTTCCTGGCCTCGTGGTGCGGGCCCGGCCTGGGCGCCGCCGGGTCGCCCGATCCGGTGTGCGTGGGCGACGGCCTGGAGCACGCGCGGTTCTTTCCCGGGCTCTCCCTGAACTACGCCGCCAGCCTGCTGAACCTGGAAGTGGCCGGCGGCGAGGCACCGGCGCTGACGGCCTGCCATGCCGACGGCTCGCGGCGGCACTGGACGCGCGCCGGCCTGCGAGCGGCGGTGGAGGCACTGGCGCAATCGCTGCGCGAGCGCGGCATCGGCCCCGGCGACCGCGTCGCCGCCATGCTGCGCAACGACGACCTGGCGGTGATCGCCGCCCTGGCCACCGCGGCCGTGGGCGCGACGCTGTCCACCTCGTCGCCCGACATGGGCGTGGCCGCCATGCTGGAGCGCTTCGGGCCGATCGAGCCGCGGCTGCTGTTCGCGCACGTGGCGGCGCAGCCCTGGGACACCGGCTTGCCGCTGGCGCACAAGGCGGCCGCGCTGTGCGAAGGGCTGCGCTCGGTGCGCACCGTGGTGCCGCTGGACGGCGGGGCGCTGGGGCAACCGGTGGCCGCGCAAGCCATGGCGCTGGACGAACTGCTGGCCGCGGGAGCAGCCACCCGGTTCGAGTGGCCGCGGTTCGGCTTCAACCACCCGCTGTTCATCATGTTCTCCTCCGGCACCACCGGCCGGCCCAAGTGCATCGTGCACGGCGCCGGCGGCAGCCTGCTGGAGCACCTGAAGGAGCACCGCCTGCACTGCGACCTGCGGCCGGGCGAGCGCCTGTACTTCCATACCAGCTGCAGCTGGATGATGTGGAACTGGCAGCTCTCGGCGCTGGCCTCGGGCGTGCACATCCTCACCTACGACGGGCCGATCGCGGCGGTGGACACGCTGTGGCGGCTGGTGGCGGGCGAGCGCGTCCAGGTGTTCGGCACCAGCCCGCCCTACCTGCGCATGTGCCAGGACGCGGGGCTGGCGCCCGGGCGCCAGTTCGACCTGGGCGCTTTGCGCGCCATCCTGTCCACCGGCACCGTGCTGCACGACGCGCAGTACGAGTGGGTCGCCGCGCAGGTCAAGGACCTGCCGCTGCAGTCGATCTCCGGCGGCACCGACATCCTCGGCTGCTTCGTGCTCGGCAACCCCAACCTGCCCGTGTTCGCCGGCGAGGCGCAGTGCACCAGCCTCGGGCTGGACGTGCAGGCCCGCAACATGGACACCGGCGGCGTGGCCGAGGGCATCGGGCACCTGGTGTGCGCCAATGCCTTCCCCTCGCGGCCGCTCGGCTTCTGGGGCGACCCGGACGGCACCGCCTTCCACCGCGCCTACTTCGCGCAGGCGCCCGGCGTCTGGAGCCACGGCGACCTGATCTCGCTGTCGCCGCGCGGCGCGCGCCTGCACGGGCGCACGGACGGCGTGCTGAACGTGCGCGGCATCAAGTTCGCGCCGGGCGAGATCTACCGCGTGCTGCACGGCATGGCCGGCATCCGCGACGCGATGGTGGTCGAGCGGCGCGATCCGGCCGGCGAGCAGCAGGTGGTGGCGCTGCTGGTGCTGACCGAGGGCACCCCGCTGGATGCCGCGCTGGCCGGGGCGGTGCGGCGCGAGATCGCCGCCCGGCTGTCGTCCGCGCACGTGCCCGACCTGCTGCTAAACGTGCCGGCGCTGCCGGTCACCATCAGCGGCAAGCCGTCCGAAGCGGCGGCGCGCGATGCCGTCAACGGCAAGCCTTCGATCAATGCCGGCGCGCTGCGCAACCCCGAGTGCCTTGCGGCGATCCGCGCCCATCCGCAGCTGGCCGCCGCGCCCGCGCAGGCGGACGCGGGCGGGCCCGCCGGCCTGGCCGAGCCGTTGCGCCGCGCCTGGGCCAGCCTGTTCGGCATCGACCGCGTCGGCCTGGACGCCAACTTCTTCGACCTCGGCGGCAACTCGCTGATGGCGGCCCGGCTGATGGCGCGGGTCAAGGCGCTGACCGGGCGCGAACTGCCGCTCTCGACCCTGCTGCGCGCGCCGACCATCGCCGCGCTCGCCGACCTGCTGGAGCGCGCGCCGGACGCCGGCGACCCGGGCCTGCTGGTGCCGATGCGCGCGGGCGTCGGCCGCCCGCTCTACCTGGTGCATGGCCTGAGCGGCACCGTGCTCGAATGCTGGGAGCTGGTGGGGCGCCTGCAGACGCCGCGGCCGATCTATGGCTTCCAGGCGCCGGGGGTGGACGGCGAGCAGCCGCCGCTGGAGACGGTCGAGGCGCTGGCGGCGGCCTACGCCCGCGCGATCCGCGCGGCGCAGCCGCAGGGCCCCTATGCCCTGGCCGGGTTCTCCTTCGGCGGCCAGGTGGCGCTGGAGATCGCACGCGAGCTGGCCCGCGACGGCCAGCGCATCGAGACGGTGTGCCTGATCGACACCTACGTGCAGCAGGACCTTTCGCGCCCCCGGCGCGCACTGGAGCGAATCCGGCGCGGCGTACGGACCCTCACGGCCCTGCGGCGCGGCCAGGTGCTGCCCTACCTGCGCGAGGGCGCGCACCGGCTCGGCCGCGAACTGCGCACCGGCGCGGCGGCGGGCGCAGCGATGCGGCCCAGCCAGGGCCGCGAGCTCTCGCCGGCACAGCGCCTGGTGTTCGACGTGCTGTCGGCGGCCCTGGAGCGCTACCGACCGGCTCCGTTCGAGGGCGGGCCGGTGCACTACCTGCGCGCCCGCATTCCACTGGGCGGCTACCCGGATCCGCTGCCGGTATGGAAGCGCGTGGCGCGCGCCGGCCTGGAGGTGCTGCGGCTGCCCGGCGGCCACCTGGACGTGACCGGGACGCAAGCCGGGCGGGCCGCGGCCCTGATCGATGCCGTGCTGGCCCGCCCCGTGCCTGCGGCCGGCGAGGCCGGCGCGCGCCTGCGGCCTGCGGCTGCGGTGCCGCTGGTGCCGCCGAGCCGGGCGGCGGGCGATTGAGCCGCCCGGGCGCAGGGCCGGGTCGGATGGCCGGCGCTTCAGGCCGCCGCTTCGATCGCCTCGATCTCGCCCGACAGCGTCAGCCAGCGCTCTTCCGCGGCTTCCAGCGCGGCACCGGCCTGCTTGAGGCGCTTGCCGGCCTCGGCAATGTCGGCCGGCGGCAGCGCCGTGGCCAGCTTCGCTTCCAGCGACTGGATCTCGGCCTGCAGCTGCGCAATCTGCTGCTCGGCCTGGGCCAGTTCCTTCTTCAGCGGCCGGGTGCGCGCGGCCATTTGCTGCCGGGCGGCGGCATCCAGGCGGCGTTGCTCCTGGGGCCGGGCCGAGGCAGCGGCGGGGCTCGCGGTGGGCGCAGCAGCTGGGGCGGAGGCGGTTTCGGCGACCGCACTCGCGGTCGCGGCCGCGGCTGCCGATTCCAGC